>CAWGLT010000023.1:0-504745 GCA_963823445.1 uncultured Acidobacteriota bacterium | reverse complement strand
CCCCCTCTCGGTCTCTCATCATGGCCATCGCCCGACGAACGGGCGCGACACGTTATCTTGTCACTCCACTACCTCTCGGTCGAATGAGGATACCAGTATTGGCCGGCCGGACTCGATTGAGAGGTCCTCCTCCGGTCACGGGTGCTTCAATCGTCCGCCATGCCCTTGGACATGAGCAATTGCCGGATCACGTCCTGCTCTGAGAGACCTCGGTAGGCGATGTGGTACTCGACTATCTCCCTCACATCCTGCGCCGGTGCACGACCGAGCTCGTTGGCTGCAACCACCGGTTGAAACCCGAAGCCACCAGGGCCGAGATCAGCACCAAATACGTCGCGGTCTTTCGATCTGGTGTCATCGCGTCGTCCCTGGGCTGAGAGATGCAGGGTGCAGAATGCTGAACCCGAGACATACGATCAATGTGTTCAGAAAACAACCATCACTCTCTCGACCACGATCCGCCCCGGCGCGGATTCGGGAGCGTCGACTGTGACTCGAATCACATGACCAGGCCGATTCAGGGGCAATCGACCGCTCCCAGCAGGCCAAACAGTAATGAGACACGTTTCAGCCCTCAAACCTGCCGCGGCCTGTCCGGTCGATGCCGGACGGCCCTCGGCAATCAACCGTCCATCAAGAAACACGACAAGTAATTTAAAAATAAGAGCTTAGAAGAGCCTTACCAGCCGTCGTGATCGCGACCGAACGCACCAAACAACTCCAGAAACCGAACCAGAGCCTCAGCTTCGACAACCTCGAGCGATATCAGAATTCCGTCACTGTCTCACTGCAGATGAGACAGATTGTCTCACCCAAGTCGAGTCGAGAGACCTCCGAAAATCCATCGTGCTCATCCTCATGCTGCTCTACCTCAACACCCGGTCGGCGGTGAAGACCATGATCGTCATCCTGGCGGTCCCCTTCTCCGCCATCGGCGCGGTCTGGCTGCTCCACTTCCTCGGCTACAACATGAGCATCGGCGTCTGGGTCGGGCTCATCGCGCTGCTCGGGGTCGACGCCGAGACCGGGGTCTTCATGCTGCTCTATCTCGACCTCGCCTACGAGAAGGCCAAAGAAGCGGGGCGGCTGCGCAACCTGGCCGAGCTCCGGGAAGCCATCATGGAGGGCGCGGTCCACCGTCTGCGGCCCAAGTTCATGACCGTGATGACGACCTTCCTCGCCCTGGTGCCCATCATGTGGTCCATGGGGGCGGGCGCCGACACCATGAAGCGGATCGCCGCGCCCATGATCGGCGGGATCTTCACCTCTTTTCTCCTCGAGCTCCTGATCTACCCGGGGGTCTATGAGATCTGGAAGTGGAACTTCGTGCTCAAGCGGGGTCGTAACTCGGAGTAGCCGCGAGATTCCCAACTACAATGCGCCCATGGCGGCATCCCTCGACCCGTTCAGACCGGCGTGGTGGCTCCCCGGGCCGCACGGTCAGACTCTGGGGGCGAGGTTTCTCCGGCCGAAGCGGGGGCCTCGCGTCCGGCGCGAGCGCTGGGACACGCGCGACGGGGATTTTCTCGATCTCGACTTCGTCGAAGGCGACGACCTCCGCGACGATGTACTGGTGATCCTGCTCCACGGGCTCGAGGGCTCGTCGCAGATCGGGCTACATCATCGAGACCCAGCGACAGCTGGCCGTGCGCGGCATGGCCTCGGTCGCGATGAACTTCCGATCGTGCTCGGGCGAGCTCAATCGCGGCCTCAGGCTCTACCACTCCGGTGAGACCTCGGACCTCGCGTGGGTCGTCGAACGCCTGCGCACGGCGCGTCCGGACCGCCGGCTGGCGGCGAGTGGGGTCTCCCTCGGCGGCAACGTGCTGCTCAAGTATCTCGGCGAGACCGGATCCGACTCCGGTCTCGACGCCGCCGCGGCGTGGTCGGTGCCCTTCGACCTCGCGGCCGGCGCCCGGTTCATGGAGCACGGGTTTTCGCGGCTCTACGTCCGTCGGCTGTTGCGCTCGCTCAAGGACAAGTGCCGCGTCAGGCGCGACGACCTCGGTCCGCTCGTCGATCTCGAGCGAACGCTCGACGCGGCGACCTTCTGGGAGTTCGACGACGCCGCCACCGCGCCGCTGCACGGCTTCGACGGCGCCGACGACTACTACGCACGAAGCTCGTGCGGCCGGTTCCTTCCGACGATCACGGTGCCGACCCTCGTGGTCCACTCGCGGGACGATCCGTTCGTCCCCGCAGGCGCCATCCCGGAAACCGTCCTGGACGAAAACCCGGCGATCACGCCGATCATCACCGACCACGGCGGCCACGTCGGGTTCGTGTCGGGCGCGATGCCCCTGGTGCCCCACTTCTGGGCCGAGGATCGCATCGCGGGCTGGCTGGCGGATCGTCTGAGATGAAACCGCCGTCACGACGACCCGGGTCGTCGTGACGGCTGCACGGCGGTTGTTGCTTCGTCGTCCGACGGCGACTACGGGATGGTGGCCGACCAGCGGGAGGTGTTGCCGGTCTCGAAGTCGTCGGCAAAGAGCGTCATCTCGACCCAGCGGCCGGCGAGATCCTGCATGGCCGGGTTGCCGTCGCGATCGGCCTCCCAAACGACCAAGGCGCGGTTCTGGAAATCGCCGAGCGAGACCGCGGGGCGGGTGTAGTCGAGATCGGCCGCCGCCCCGCCGGGCGCCCACACGCTGAACCGGTCTCTCAACGTTCCATCGGCACTCACAAATGCCCCGATGACAGTTTCATGTCCGTTCTGAAACGTCGCCTCCCAAACCAGGAAGAACCCGAGTCCGTGGGGGTTGCATTCAACCGCCGGCCAACGGTGGCTTTCCGAGGTCACCGAAACGTCGGTGATCGAACCGAGGGTCAGATCGCCTGCCACCGGCCTGACGTAAATATCGCCATTCGGATCCGGATCGCCCTTCCACACCACCATCCAGCTGCCGTCACAGGCGGCGACGTCGATCTGGTTCTCCTCGGCGGGGAAACCCGCGATCCCGAGATCGGGGCTGAAGACGGTGCCCGAGTAGCTGAGGCTGGCGGCGTAGACGTCCTCCTGGGCGGTCCCCTGATAGCGCTCGTAGGTCACCAGATAGCGGCCGGCGTCGGCGTTCCAGGCGACGGCCGGCTTGCGCCGATCGTAGGTGGCGTCGCCGACGACCTCGAAGGAGGGCACGATGTCGCTGCCGGTGTCGGTGTGAAGCCGCTTGGCCCGGATCGTCGACGGGTCGAAGTTGACGACGTTCTCCCACACGAGGAAGTACTCGTCGATGGGGAACGGCGCGTACTCGATCGCCGGCGCGAACTGGAGCGAGGCCGGGAACTCGATCCCGAACGGCAGCAGGGCGGGGTCGAGACCGTCCCACGGTATGAATCGTCCGCTGATGTCGCTGTCCGTGGCCGAGAACTGGTTGGTCCACACGACCAGGTAGCGGTCATGACCCGGGTCGTAGACGACGTCCGGGTCGGTCTGGTCGAGGATCGCGTCGGTGATGAAGAACGAATAGCCGATCGGGAAGCCCTCGACGTTGACCAACCTGCCGACGATCTGGCGAACGCCCGAGATGTCCTGCTCCCAAACTGCAAGCCACCGGTTGTGCTCGTGGTCCCAGGCGACGGCCGGGGTGAACTGGTCGCCCGGGTTGGCGGCGGTGGTGTACACCGGTCCCATCGGGGGCTCGGCCCAGACTGCTCCGCCGGGGGCGACAACACTGAGCACGAACGTGATGATGACCACAATCCTGAAAGTCGAATGCATCGGATCCTCCTTGGATGTTCCGAATTCCCGTTGAACGGGATTCGTTGCCTCGAGTGTTCAATCGACCGACAGCGGGATTTCCCTCAGTCGATGGACACGTTTCTCGGAGGAGTCGAACCGTGGGTCCGGGAGCTATCGCGATCTTCGGCGAGCTCTGAGCAACCTGACGGCGCCGAACGACGCGACGACGACGACCCCGATCAGAGGCCACACCCACCACCGGCGCGAGTGGCCGGGCAGCGGGCGGAGGTCGCCGTCCCCGAGGATCACCAACCCGGCCCAGCTCGCGGCGGGCATTCCGGCATCGACGGCGTCACGTTGGGCGGCGCTCAACGCGCCGGCGACGCTGCGGCCGCGGCCCAGGGACCCGGCGAAGGTGCTGAGCAGGATCGACGCCTCCTCGTCCTCGAGCGGCCAGAGGCTCGCGAGCACCGCCCCCGCCCCGGCCTCGAGAAAGGCCCGGGCCAGGCTCTGTGCCCCTTCGCCGCCGAGGATCCTGCCCGAGGAGCTCCGGCAGGACGAGAGGATCACCAGTTGGCCGTCGAGGGCGAGATCGGGGATCTCGCGAACCTGCAGGAACCCGTCCTCATCGGCGGAACCCGGCGCCAGGAGAATCGCCGAGCGCTCGGGCTGCTCGTCGTCGACGACGGCGTGGGTCACCAGGTCGATGATCGCGAATGCACCGAGCGGCGTGTCCTTCAGTGCCCGTTCGCTCGCCTCGGGTCCCGAGAGCAACAGGCTCCCCTTTCCGGCGACCCGCTCGAGCGACCCGGCTTCGCGCTCGGCATGACGGAGCGGGGCGAGGCGCAGGCCTTCGACCCAGGGGCCGGCGGCTCGGAACTCCAGAGCCTCGGGATCGATCTCGCCGACGGTCGGCGCGAACATGATCAGCGCGGCCGACGCCTGTGTGGGACGGCGCGCAGGAGCGGCGTCCTTCAGGTGGGCCCACACGGCGGCCGAGGGAACCACCGAGATCTCGAAGACGGTTCCGAGGGGCGCTGCGTCCTCGGCCGCACGGAGCGCGGCGAACGGACAGCGGAAGAGGGCGTCGTCCGGGATGAAGACGAGCCGCCGGATTTCCTCCGGGAGCGCGGCCATCGCCTCTCTCAGCAGGTCGTCGTAGAGCCGGACCGACGTCCTGACCGCCGCATCCGACGACTCGTCTCGCGCCGCGAGCAGGCCCTCGAGGATTTCCACCCTCCCGCGCAGGGTTCGCCTCCTCGGCAGGGCGAAGCCCTGAGTCCGGTCGCGGGTGACGACGATCAGCCAGGATTCCCCGATCGAGATGGGCGGCCGGCTCGACGATCCACCATCCCAGAGTTGGTAGGACAGCAGCGCCTGGTCGGGCGCGAGGAGGGTCTGGATCTCGGCGACGCTCGGAATGGTCGATTGGTGGAGGGCCGCGAGGTCCTCCGATTCTCTGAGCAGGCGATCCCGGAGATCAGATTCGACGTCCTCGAGCTCGGCCAGCTCTCCGAGCGCCGCCTGCCGCTCCGGCGCGGAGAGACCGGGATCCGAGAGCCTTCGCTGCACTTCGGCGATTCGTGCGAGGACCTCGTCACGCTTTGGCGATACCGCTTGTCGACCCACGGTCCGGCGCCCGCCGCGCGCCGCCTGCACCCGCTCGAGGAGCTCCCTCGCGCGGAACCGTTCGACGGTCTCGAACGCCGTCTCGGTGTCTCGGCCGGGGGTGTCCGATGCCTCCGCCCCTCTCAGAAGGAAACCCGCGAGTCGGTAGTAGACATCGACCCACCGCGAGAAGGCCTGCGCCCGAATGGCCCCCTCGACCTGGGGCGCACGGATGCGCTCGATGAGATCAAGGGCCTGCAGGTGTGCCGCGACGGTCTCTTCCCGCGATGCCAGATGTGCCTTCACGTGGGCTTTGGTGGCCACTACCTCGGCCAGGAGGACGTTCTGGCCGGTTTCACGCGCCCTCTCGCCCGCCTGGTCGAGACGCCGCTCGCCCTCCCGGTGAAACTCCGGGCCCATTTCGGCCATGGCGGCGCCGGAAAACCGCAGTGCGTTGATCTCGACCTGGATCAAACCCTGGCGACCGGCGACCCCCAGCGCCCGATCGAAGTGCGCCAGGGCCTCCTCCCCCGTGAATTGCTGTCCGAGGAGAATGTCCATCACGGCTTCGGCCTGGGCCCTCCCGCTCGCGGTCGCCAGATCGCGTCCCCTTCCCAGAAGCTCCATGTACTCGCCGGTCTCCATCAATCCCTCGCGAACGAGATCCCCACCGCACAGGGCCATGTTGTAGACCGATCCGGCCTGCCCCCAGAGATCGTGTGCCTGCTCACGAATCTGCGCCGCTGCTTTGAAGGCCTCGTATGCCTCTCGATAGCGACAGAGATACCAGTAGGCGGCGCCGAGGTTGTCGAGAACCGCGCACTTGAGGTCGTACGGACCATCGGGGAAGACGACCCGTTCCGCCCGGCGGGTCAGGTGAAGCCACCCGGAGTAGTCCGCATACCACATGGCGAGGCTCGCCTGACCGATCCAGACGCGGGCCTCCATGGCCGGGTCTCCGGTCGCTCTGGCGGCCCGGGCGCAGCGCTCGAGGAGGGCTTCCGCGTCGGCGTACTCCCCGCCCTCCCCGAGCCGGTAGGCGAGCTCGAGCCCCCCGTAGACGACGCCGTGGGCGTCGCCGGTGGCCTCCATGCCGTCGATGGCCTCGCGGAGCAGATCATCCGAACCGGGCACGCCCCGCATCCGATCGATCCAGGCGATGAACATCCCGATGCGAAAGACTCCGGGATTCTCGTCGAAGGACCGACGGAGCAGGGCGGCCGCCTCGTCCATGCGTCCATTGGCCAGGACCGAACGATACACGCAGTAGTATGCGACGGGGTTAGCCGGTTGCTTCTCGATCTCGGCGCGGCATTCCTCGAGGGACGGCGCCTGGGCACCGGCAGGCGCTGTCGCCAAAAGCAGAACCACTCCGAGAATCCGGTGACGAAACCGCAGTACAGCCATCACGCCCATGGTATCCGACGCCCACGGCCAACGTGCCCGAGGACCCCGAATCCGTTCGATCCCGGGGTACACTGGCTCTGATGTGGATCGGGAATCGGACCGGTCGATTGCAGGAAGCTCCGCACCGGGAGAGCGGAGAAATGGAGGTGCTTGTCCGCAGGGTTCGGCACGCGGTCCGGCGGAGCTGTCCACCGTATCTTGCCGCCCAGGCGGATGACATCGCCCAGGATGTACTCGTCCAGCTGTTCAAAAAGCTCAAGAGCACTGAGGGAAAAGTCGATTTCACTTCGATGTACCTCCTGAAGGCGGCGCACGGCGCCACCGTCGATGAGATCCGTCGCCGGAGCCGGCGCCGCGAGCAGACGGGAATGGAGGGAGAAATGCTCAGGAATGAAAGTGCGGCACCCGATCCTGAGCGGAACGCGTTTTCTCGCTCCCTGGGCCGTGCAATCCGGGACTGCCTTGCCGCCATGGTTCCGTCGCGCCGAGCGGCGGTCACCTTGCACCTGCTGGGCTGTCCGGTCCCGGAGATCGCGATCCGGCTCGACTGCTCGGAAAAGAGCGCCGACAATCGACTGTACCGCGGGATGAAGAACCTCAGGGACTGTCTGACCGGCAAGGGGCTCGGACCATGAAGGCCTTCGCCGACGACGACCTGGCCCACCTGAGAGCGGCGTTCTCCGAGGATGAACCGGGCTGCCCACCGGGCGGCTGCCCGAGCGAGCAAGAGCTATGGGCGTCCGCCGCCGGCGAGCTCGATCCCCCGGCCGACGAGACCATCATCCTCCACCTCGCGCAGTGCGGCGACTGCTCGATGATCTGGAGGCTGGCGAGGGAGATGCTGCGCCCCGACCGGAGCTCGTCGTCGTCGGTGATCCCACCCGCCGACCGGAGGCGATCGCAGATCTGGCGGAAGATCCTCCTGCCGGCCGTCGCCGCCACCGTGCTCATCGGCGTGGGGTTGAGCGCCGCGTGGCTCCAAAAGAGGGGCGCGTCGTCCCCGCCCGTGTTTCGCCAGCAGCAGAACTTCGACGCGATTCTGCGCGCGCCCGAGACCGATCGGCTTCCTCGCGCGGCCTGCCGCCTCGAGTGGAGCGCCGGCCCCGATGGGGCTCGGTACGATTTCATCGCCACCGACGAGCGCCTGGAGATCCTCAGCTCGGTCAAGGGGCTCGAGCGACCGGTATTCACCTTGCCCGAGGAGACGATCCCGGCCTCGACCCGGGAGGTGTTCTGGCGCGTCACCGCTCATCTCCCCGATGGGCGTATCCTGTCCTCCGAGACATTCACCACGAGGATTGCCGATTCGGCGCCGGCAACCGAATGAGATCCTGCATCGACCTACCTCGCCGTGGCGCCGTCCCGGCCGACAGGAGGCGGGTCTGGAAGCTCGGTCGCCAGATAGACCACGTGCCGCGGCCCTTCGAGCTCGGGACGGATCGACTCAACCTTGAAACCGGCCCGCTGCAGGCTCCGCTCGAATCCCGGGTCGGCCTCCTCGGTCCACACCGCGAAGATCCCGCCCGGGGCCAGTGCCCGCCGGGTCCGCTCGAGAGCCGCGCGGCCGTAATGCGGATGATGGGGATCGTCGTTGGCGTCGAAGGTGCCCTGATAGAGATCGAGGATGATCGCGTCATAGCCCCTTGAGCTCTCGGCGGCGAAACGGATCTTGTCGGCCACATCCCCGAAGCTCATCTCCACCCGCGGATCATCCGCCGCGTGATCGGTGAGAACCGCGAGCGGTCCCCGGCACCAGTACGCGATGACTTCGTTGAGCTCGCAAACGTCCACCCGGGCCCCGGCCGGCAGCTCATCGAGAGCGGCGCGGAGGGTGAACCCCATCCCGAGACCGGCGAGCAGCACCCTCGGATGCTCTCGGTCCCGCAAGCGTCGGCAGGGAACCCGGCCGAGCTCCAGCTCGCTGAGGTTGGACTCCGAGGTCATGAGCGTGATGTGGTCCCACGCGATGGCGAAATCCGTCTCACCCCGCTGCATCAGCAAGAGGGTGCCGTCGTCCACCTCGTCGTCATCGATGGTCCGCCACTCGTCGTTTATCATCGGTTTCTCTCGGCTTCTCGATTCCCGGTTCCGACCCGGTCATCGCGGATCATAAGTGGGCGGCCGGGGGTCCGCAATCACGTCGGCCCTCGAACACCCTGACCCTCACCCGATCCTGCCAACCGTTCCACGCCGGGCGGCATCGAAACTCGAGAAGCGGCTGCCGGGTTTTCGAAGCCCACGGCCCTTCGCCGGAGGATTCATGAACAGGTCGTTTGCGATCGCCACCGCCATCGGACTCATCTTTTCACTTGGCTGCATTCCCGCCGAGCCTCCTTCAATCCAATTCTCGGTTTCCCTCGCCGAAGGTCTGCAGCCGGCCGGTGTCGGGTCGCGGGTCTATGTCCTGCTGACCCCCGGCAGCGCAAACGACCCGATGTTTGCGCCGCCGTGGGAGCAATGGGTGGTCGGGTGCGATGCCTCCGCCGGCTGAGAACCGCACGTGGATGCTGGACGATGCGGATCAGGTGTTTCCAAGGCCGTTGTCTCAGCTCGAGGCCGGTGAGTACACGGTTCGCGCCGTCCTCGATCGGGACCCCACCGACTGGAAGACCGGCTGGGCGGCGGGGAATCACTACACGTCGAAAATGACCATCGTCCTCGATCCGTCGAGACCGACATCGGTCGAGTTGCTCATCGAGCACCCGGTCCAGGTCGAGCCGTTTGTTCCGACCGAGACAATCCACGAGGTTCGTCTGGGAAGCGAGCTCGTGTCGAGGTTCGTGGGCGATGCCCGCTACCTGTCGGCAGCCGTGGTCCTGCCGGACGGCTACGCGGAGAGCGACGCGAGCTATCCCACGGTGTACGTGATGCCCGGGTGGGGGGGCTCGCACACCTCTCTCGTCCACGGCGACTTCCAGCAACGACGATACGGCATGGCGGGCTTCGGCCGCGACAAGATCTACGTCTTCCTCGACCACGAAATGAGGTACGGCGCTCACTGCTTCGCGAACTCGGACGTGGTCGGCCCGTGGGGAGAGGCTCTGGTTCGGGAGCTCATTCCCCACATCGAGGAGAAATATCGCGTGATCGCCGACGGCCGGGCCCGGTTCCTTGCCGGGCAGTCATCCGGAGCCTGGGGCGCGCTTTGGCTTCAGCTGAGCTATCCCGAGTCCTTCGCCGGCGCATTTGCGGCGTCTCCCGACTTTGTCGACTTCCGCGCCTTCGGCGACGACCTCGATCTCTACGACGCCTCAGCCAATTTCTTTGTCACCTCCGACGGCCGTCCACGATCCGGAGTGCGAGACCCCAAGACGGGGTCGGTGCTCTTCACAACGGAAGAATCGGCCCGGTGGCAGAGCGTCGCTGTCGGGGCGGATCAGCTGACCTCGTTCGAGGCGGTCTTCGGAAGACCCGCCGCGACCGGTGGGCCGCAACCGCTGGTAGATCGCTCCACCGGCGCCATCGACCGGGGTGTCATGGAGGATTGGGAGCGTTATGACCTCAGTCGGATGCTCTCCGAACGGTGGTCGGAGATCGGTCCCCATGTCAAGGGCAAGCTGCACATCTGGGTCGGCGGCAACGACGACTATTTTCTCGACGGGGCGGTGCGTCTGTTCGGGGAGGAGCTGGACCGGCGAGGCGCCGAGGCTCATGTGGAGATCATCCCCGGGCTCGGTCACGATGTCTGGAACGACGATCTCAGAACCTTCATGCACGCCCGCATCGACGCCATCCTCACCGAGGCGTCGTACTGAAGGCCCCAGGACAACCCGCAACTCATGATGAGCACCGCCACGCTGGTTCATGGAATGACCGGGATCTCGACTCAGCGTCGTGAAAACACCCCCGAGGCTTGATGGTTCGTGGTCTCGGTGCCGGCGAGACGCCGGCACTACAAAGGGCTGAGATCCGTTGTAGGGTCGGCGTCTCGCCGGCCTGACGGTGACGAGGATCGGGTAACCTCGGTGTTCAATCCTGAACCGGTAGCCCGCAAATCTCACCAGCTATCTGCTGCGGGCGTCCTGCCTGTAACCAGCGAAGCTTCGTCGTCGGGAGAAAAGCCTTGCCGACGGTTGATGTACTTAACCGTGGCATCATCGTCATCTCGTGGTCGTTCCCAAGAGAATGGCGCGCCTGTCAGCGCAGGCCCCTGCGAGGCGGCGAGCGCCGCCCGATCTCGCGCTCCGTGATGATGGTCGTGCCCACCGCGATCGAGGAGTAAGATGGTCCACCCGAGATGCAGGAACTCGAAGGGATGCGCATCCACATGAAAGAAGCTTTGCTGGATTTTGAGGTTCCGAGATGGCACCGCGCGCTCTTTGCCTGGGCCGCGGTCATGGTCTTCGTCCTGGTGATGTCGGGCGGCATCGTCTGCATCACCGATTCGTCGCACGGCTGTCCCGACTGGCCGACCTGCCACGAGCGGTGGTTTCCCCCCAATCAGGTCAACTCGATCATCGAGTACTCGCACCGACTTCTGACGCCGCTGACCCTGCCGTTTCTCATCGCCGCGGCGGTCGTCGCAGGGCGGCGGTATCGATCGGAACCGTGGATCTTCATCCCGACGATCGGGGCCATCGTCTGTCTCGCGGTGGTCGTCTGCTTCGGTGCGCTGGTCATCCTCACCGGCTTGCCTCGCGGTTGGGCGGCGGCCGATCTCGGCACGGCGCTCATGGCTTTGGCGCTGATGGTCGTCGCCGCCTCCGGGGTCTCGGCCCGTTTCCGATCTCCCGATCTGACCCTGCGGCCGTCTGTGACCAATGGAATCGCCGGACTTGCGTTGACCACGACCGCAACGGTGTACGCGGTTCTGGTCAGCGGCGTTCTGGTCTCGAGACCCGGTGCTCTCATGCGCTGCCTGAACTGGCCGGGGATCGTCGGGCTGGGCAGACCGGAGGACCTCTTCGGTTGGCTGTACCTGATTCGGTTCGCAGTCGGGGTGCTGGCGAGCGGGTTGATCGTGGCCCTGGTGGTGCAGGCATGGAGAACCCAACGGCATCACCCTCTGTTGGTCAGGGATACCACCATCGCCGGCGCCCTACTCGCCATCGCGACCGCGGTCGGCGCCCTCATGCCGACCCCCGACCAGGGCATCATCATGCCGGCGCTCTCGATGGCCGCGGCGGCGGCTCTGTGGGCTGTCCTCGTTGCCGTCCTCATGCGTGCCGGACGGTCAAATCCGGCGGATGACTAACCCGCTCTTCTCACCAGCTGTCTGCTGACCCTGTCGCCGTCAGGCCGGCGAGAGGCCGGCCCTACAGTGGATCCTGGCCCTTTGTGGTGCCGGCGAGACGCCGGCCCTACAGTGGATCCTGGCCCTTTGTGGTGCCGGCGTCTCGCCGGCACAAAGACCACGAATCATCATGAGCGGCGGGTTTTTCGGACGGCTCCGTTCACTGCTTGAGGTTCGTCGCGAGAAACTCCCCCATGGCTTCGAGGGCGACAAGCCGGGTTTCACCGGAAGAAAGCCAGTGGTCTTCGCCCTTCAACTCGACCAGCTTCACGCTCCTTCCGGCATCGCGGAGACGGCCCTCCATGAGACGGCTCTGCGAGATATTCACGACGGTGTCATCCTTGCCGTGAATCAACAGAACAGGGGCCTTGAACCGAGCGGCGAAATTCGTCGGCGACACATCCTTCAGTTTCTCGCGTTCCTCCTTTGAGTCGCCGATGACCCTCTGCCAGTAGGCATACCCCCAATGCTCATCGCCGAGGTCCCGACGCTCGTGGTTGAGCATCTGCGGCAGGTCGGTGACCGCCCCCCCCGCGATGACGCAGCGGTAGAGTTCCGGCGTGAATGCGCCCCCGGCAAGGGCGGCGTATCCGCCATAGCTCCAGCCGACGATGCAGACCCGATCAGGGTCGGTCCAGCCGGTCTTGATCATCGCATTGACCCCATCGGTCACGTCATCCTGCATCTTGAGGCCCCACTGACCCCGTCCGGCGTCTCTGAACTCGACCCCGAAGCCCGTCGAGCCGCGGAAGTTCGGCTGTAGAACGGCATAACCCTCGTTGGCAAAGAACTGAGCCATCCAATCAAAGCCCACGCGGTCGTAACGCTCCGGTCCGCCGTGCGGCATGACGACGAGCGGCAGCTTCTTTGCCGTTCCACCGTCGACTCCGGGTGGCCAGGTGATGATCGCCGGGATCTTGAGGCCGTCGCGGGATGAATACTCGATGGTCTGAACGAGGCCGACCATTTCGTCCTTGATTCCCGAACGGGCGAACCCGATGATCGCGGCTTTCTTGGTCGTTCGGTCGTAGAGGAGGTATTTTCCCGAACCTCCGGCGCCGCCTTCGAGAAGGAACAGGAGCTTCGAGAAATCACCCGACCACGATTCGAGGATGGTGGCGGTACCGGCGAGTTGGGCCTTGATCTCGTCGAAGTCCTTCTGGAGGTCGGGATCGAAGAAGGCGTAGTCGCGGTACAGGCCCGAATAGACCACCCCATGAACCACCCGGTTGGCGTCGACGAGCACCGTGTCGATCTCCCTGCCTTCCTGAACCATGAGCGGACCCGAGAGCTCCCGCGTCTTGCGGGACAGCTCAAAGACTCCGTCGGAACTGCCATCCTCCGCCTCGTCGATGAAGATCAGCGCCGACTTGTCTGATTTGATCCCCACCAGCGAATAGGGGATCATCTCGCTCTCATCCTTCAGCAGGCTTTTCCAGGTCCCGCCCATATGAGTCTTGAGCTGATAGCTGTTGGTCTCGTTCCAGTAGTCCTCGCGCGCCAGCGCGTTTCCCTTCGGGTCCGTGATCCAGTCGATGGTCCCGCTGGTTCCGGTCACGGCGGACTTGCCGCGCCCGGTCTTGAGGTTGACGCGCATGAGGTCTCGAGTCGGATCTTCACCCTGCCCGACCAGGGCCGGCATGTACACGTGCTTCCCGTCCTCGGCAACGGCCAGGATCCGGCCGAGACCGCCCTGCGCGAGGTAGAGGTTCGGCGTATTGGTCAGCAACTGCCGGATGCCCTGGGTCTCGAGATCGACCGCAAACGCGGCGGAAAACTCGTACACTCCCTTGAACCCCCTGGTCATCGTCGTTTCGGACGCCAGGAGGATGACGAAATCCGAGCCCGCCCAAGAGACGTCGCGGACCTTCACATCCGAGGCATCGAGCGCCACGAGCATCTTGTTCTCGACGATATCCATGACGACCAGGGCGTTTCCACCATCCTGGTTCTTGATGAACGCCGCCTTTGTTCCGTCGGGCGAGAGCCTCATCAACCGGATCTCGGCCAGATTGCCGAATGCTTCAATGGGCGGTTTCGCCCACGCTGCCGGAAGGACCACGCAGATCAGGACGGCGACAAGTGAGAATCGGTTCAGCTTCACGGTGTCGAATCTCCCTTCTCAAGCCTTTCAAGGGTACAACGTCTCATCTAGGTTTTCACATTCTCGACAAAGACCTCACGGTAGATCTCGTCGTTGTACCCCACCACGAGCGTGGAACCGACCACGATCGTCGGCGCCCGCAGGTTTCCGGTGGATCCGAGCAGTTTGGCGACGACGCCATCCGGATCGTCACCGGCCGCGAGCCTCTCGATATTCCTGCCCTTGGCGATCCGGATGGTGTCGGCGGCGGCGATGAGCTCGCGCGCCTCGGTCTCTCCCAGCTTTCGGCTCGCCGGGACCCTCTCTGCGATCTCGATGCCGTGTTCTTCCATGAACCTGGAAGATCGCGTACACGACCCTCAACCCGCGCGGTGGTAGTACCAGTCGACTCGTTTGCCCATCGCCGCCTCCTCTTGTCCTCGACACGAAGGATGTTCTCACAACCGAGAGCACCCGGCCCAAACAAGAAATGTGTGAATGTCTAGCCCGCTCACCGTGAGTCCTGGTCGATATTTCCGTTGCAGATACTCACACGAGGTCGAGGCGTCGAGCGACGCCGACGGCCTCCACCCTGGAGTGGACATCGAGCTTCTGGAGACAACGGGAAATATGATTGCGGACGGTGGCGCGGCTGATGAGCAGTTGCTTCCCGATTTCGTCGGTGCTGTTCCCGGCGGCAAGGTGGCGCAGCACCTGGAGCTCGCGCCTGGTGAGGGATGGCTGGGCGCATCCCCAATCCAGGTCATCCTCGTCAGGGTCGTCCGGGACCACGGCAAACACTCCGGTGCCGAAGACCGCCTCGATGAGATGGACCAGTTGGGGCCCTCTGGGGTGGTGAACTGCAAGAACCGAGACTCGAAGGGAGATCGATCGGCCACCACCATCCTGGACGGTCAGACGATAGGGGTGGACCAGCTTGTTTGCCGCCGTCATCCTCCAACTGGCGCACCCGGCACAACAGTAGTTATTGCCGAACACGTCTTGACCGGCCATTACCTCGTAACATTTTTGTCCGAGAACCGCCTCCACCGAATTCGCCAACAGCTTCTCTGCGCCTCGGTTCCAGGCGGTGATGACCCCATCGGCTCCACACGAGAACGCGGGGGTCCATGAGCCGTCCACGATCTTCTCCGCCGACATCCTGCCCTCCGATCCGCTCCGCAATTCAGGTCAACTCGCGGTTTTTCTGAGACTCGATTTTGAACCATGAGCCCGCAAGATGTGTGCCAATCCTCGGCTCGAGAGGGAGCCCGCTCGATCCATGAACCGGGACCATACGACCCGTGGGTGGGTCGATCGGACACTCCCAACCCGGCCGAAGCCGGAATCTTCCGCCCAACACCATCTCCGGATTGGTCTTCGCATCCAACGCCGGGCTGTCTGTCTCCCCTTCGAGCCCGTCACAGGGGAGTTCGCCCTAGGAGCCTGCACCGCATTGAATCGGCGGCGCCTTTCGGGCGGCATTTGGCCCGATTTTCGCCTGTTTCTTGGCCCATACCACCAGTATGAACCGGCGAAACAGGCGAAAATCGGCCTCAAATGACTCTCCGAAATCCATCCACCATCTATGCGGTGCAGACTCCTAGGACCGGAATCGGAGTCGTAGAGCGCTCTCAAGACAGCCGATCTGCCACCGTGAGTCCTCAACAACGCCGATCAACGATCGAGAGGAGACTGTGCCTCGGCACAAGTAGGGACAGCACAAGCTGTGCCATCGCACATCTCAGCGAGCCGTGCGCCGCGTTGAAAAAAGCGACGAGACACCGAGATTGACGGCCCGACAGGTACCAGTCGTCGGGATTGTGGGTGCCGCTATCCATCTCGATCCACTCCACGGTGTCGTCGCCGAAGTTCTCGGCGCGGCGGTGATCACGCGGCTCGGAAATTTTTCCATCGGGTACTAAGTAATTCACCAAAAAGCCTGCGTCAAATACGACGAACACCCCTTCAATTGGGCCACGCAGGTTTTCGATCGACTAAAATGATCCCGGAGGCTCCGTCATGTCAGTCAAGGACGCTGGGGATCAGGACAGCCGCCCGTTTTCGGCCAAGTACGTCCTCGCGTCATTGCGACGAATCATCCGCGCCATTGATCTCCACTCACGGGACCTGGTGCAGAAGTACGGTCTCACAGGACCGCAACTGGTGTTGCTCAAAGAGCTTGTGGAGTCGTCGCCGCAGACCGTCAGCCGGTTGGCCTCGGCCGTCAGTCTCAGCCAGGCCACGGTGACCGGTATTCTCGACCGCCTCGAACGCAACGGGATGATCGAGAGAGTCCGGGATTCAAACGACAAGAGAAGGGTGATGGTCTCGCCGACGGCCGCTGCCGAAGCGGCCCTGGCAGGTGCGCCGCCGCTTCTCCAGGAGCACTTCACGAGGGCGTTCGACCGACTGCCCGAATGGGAGCGGACCCAGATTCTGTCGTCTCTCCAGCGAATCGTCGCCCTGATGGAGGCGAACGACGTCGAAGCCGGTCCGATCCTCATTACCGGTCCTGTTGAAGCCACGCCTGAGAGGACCGAGGCGTTTCTCGACCCGGAGCAGGCAACGACCGATCTGCCGTAGGGATCTGCACACGCGGTGATGACGCGCGGGGTGAGACCCAAGATCTTTGGCGGCAGAAACTTCTTGTGCTAATATTTCGTGTACGATGGTTCTGAGAGCCATGCCTCTCGCCAAACTGCCCCCGCGCTTGTGCATCCCCCATGACCTTGGGCACGAAACCGCGGTTGAAAGGACTCCCCCAATGCAGAATGCAGAAAAGCTGCCAGCGACCCAAGAGGTCGGTGACCACCCGTGGTACAAACAGCGGTCGATCTGGCGCGACGTGCCGATGGACGAGTGGCGCGACTGGCACTGGCAGATGCGCAACCGTATCTCGTCCGCGGAAGATCTGGCCCGGGTCATCCACATCACGCCGCGGGAGCAGCGAACCATCGAAAGGGCCTTGGAGAGGTTCCGATTCTCGGTGCCGCCTTATTACGCTTCCCTCATTGATCCCGACGACCCGGATTGCCCGATCCGTCGACAGTCCGTACCCGGGGAGGGCGAGCTCAGCCTTTCTGACTTCGACATCAAGGACCCGCTCAACGAAGACGGTGATTCGGTCGCGTCGGGTATGACCCACCGCTATCCCGATCGGGTGCTGTGGGTGATCATGCACGAGTGCGCCATGCTGTGCCGTCACTGCACCCGCAAGCGGAAGATCGGTGACCGTCCCGCGCCGATTGGGGACGACGAGTTCGAGGCCGGTCTCTCTTATCTGAGGTCAAAACCCGAGATCCGCGACGTCCTTCTCTCAGGGGGAGATCCGTTTCTTCTCTCCGATGATCGGATCGAGCACATCGTGAGGCGAATTCGTAGCGAGGCGCCGTCGGTCGAGGTCATCCGCTTCGGCACCCGCACTCCGGTAACCATCCCCCAGCGGATTACGCCTGGGTTGGTCGAGATGCTCAAAAAGTACCACCCGGTCTTCGTCAACACCCACTTCAACGTTCCGACCGAGTTCACCCCGGAATCCGAGCAGGCGCTCAGACTCATGGCCGATGCCGGGCATTCCGCTCGGCAACCAAAGCGTGCTCCTGCGAAGCGTCAACGACTGCTGGGCGCTGATGCGCAAGCTCATGCACAAGCTCACCGCGAATCGGGTGAGGCCGTACTATGTCTACCAGTGCGATCTCGCCGAGGGCCTCGAACATTTTCGGACCACCATTTCCAAGGGCATCGAGATCATGGAACACCTCCGGGGCCACATTTCTGGTCTCGCCGTGCCGACCTTCGTGGTCGATGCGCCCGGGGGAGGCGGCAAGATTCCGGTCCACCCGAACTACGTTGTCTCGCAGCACGAAAACAAGGTCGTGCTCCGCAACTTCGAAGGCCGGATCGTCGCCTACGAGGAACCGAAGGAGTATGTCGGTATGTGCAACGAAGGGCACCCGTGTTCCTATTGTCGTGAGATCTTCAGCAACGGTGAGGAAGCGGTCGGCGTCGCCGGACTCTTCAACGACGATCCGGAGAACATCGCGTTGGTACCGGCGGCCGCTGACGGCACCGAAATGGGGCTCGAGGGCCGCCTGTCAACGGGGAGGTCGGCATGAACTTCGCCGATGGACTCACGGAAAATACATCCAACATCCCGATCGAGGTCCGGGGCGACGGATTCGACGCGAAAATCCTGGTCAGCCCGCTCAATCAACGGATCCAGGTGCTCGACTACGAAGCGAACAACACCGATGCCCTTGTCAAGACCCTCGGGAACGGCGCCCACGACGCCGGTTTCGGCAAGGTCTTTCTCAAGGCGCCGATTCACGAGAAGGCCGGATTCGAAGAATCCGGAATGGTGGCGGAGGCGACCATCGACGGCTACTTCGCCGGTCAACCCGCGGTGGTGATGTCGCTCTTCCTCGATGAGGAGCGGAGGCAACGTCCGTTCGCCGAGGAGGAGGAGTCCATTCTCGAGAAGATCAGTTCGAAGCCGACAACGGGATCGTCTTCTGAGACACCGGCCGGTCACACCATGGCTCGGGCGACGATCGCAGACGCCGAAGATCTTGCAGGGCTGTACGACCGCGTCTTCGCGAGCTATCCGTTTCCCATCACCGATCCGGACTATCTCGTTTCGACGATGGAAACCAACGTGGCCTATCGTGTCGTTCGAAACCCGGCGAAGGAAATCGTCGCGGCGGCCTCCGCGGAAATCGATTTTGAGCACCACAACGCGGAGATGACCGACTTCGCCACCCTGCCAGAAACCCGCGGCCTCGGTCTGGCCCAACTGCTCTTGTCCGCTCTGGAGAGCGACATGGCAAAGCGCGGAATCGGTAACCTCTACACCATCGCCCGCGCGCAATCGGCAGGGATGAACCGGGTGTTCTTCAACAACGACTACAGCTGGACCGGCACCCTCGTCAACAACTGCCACATCAGCGGCGGCTTCGAGGACATGCACGTGTGGTGCAAGACCTCGCCTGATCACTGAACAACCGTCGGTTGAAGGTGGCCTCCCCGTTGCGCCGGCAACCCGGCAACCGCCGCATCGGCGCAACCCCAACCGGTGCCAGGAGAAACAAAGTTAACAAAGTTGCGATGGAGCCCGAATCCAAACATCAATCACCCGAATCTGACGGATAGGAATTTCCTTTCCTCCACCTCGAAGGACCCACGCCCATCATCCCTCGAGCATCCCCCGCACGCCCCGAGAACCGGCTCGGTCGGTGTGTTCTGAACATCGCTCCGGCTGAGCGCCGGAGCACCGACACCCTGTCTCCTTCCCACCCGTCCGCTCGAACTCCGTTCCGCCTCTCTCGCCCGCACCTCTCCCGACCGTGCATCGGATACAACTCCGACCCGCTCTGAGATTCCCGACACTCACTCAGTTGGGCGGCGCCCGTGCCCCTTGCGCCTGCCTGCGCTCGAGATGCCGGAGAATAGCGTCGATCACGTCGTGCTCGGTGATGAACGCGATGACCTTCATCTCCGAGCCGCATGAGGGGCACAGCTCCCGCGTCTTGCCGAGAACCCACCGCCGGCGGCGGCTCGTGGCCGTGGCCGAGGGGGTCGCAGGGAGGGCGCAGCCCGACCGGAGAGGGGGCAGAACGGCCTACGGCCACCCGCTGGTGGCGCGTGAGTCGCCGCGCGCGGAGCGCGCGAGCAACGCGGGCAGGACCTCCTCAGAGCAGTCAGGGCAGCGAACGCGGGCGAAGCCGTTCTCATAGAGCCCGCAGTCGAGGTAGCGCAGCACCTGCTCGTCGACGAAGCCACGTCAAAATCCGCATAAGAGGGAGACCGACAAATGGTACCCTTGGCGCATGGACCGCGATGAGGTCGTTCGCGTGCTGCGCGCCTTCGAGGAGGTGGGTCTCGAGTATGTGCTGATCGGCGCTGCTGCCATGGGATTCCACGGCCTGGTGCGAGCCACTGAGGATCTCGATCTCTTCATTCGAGCGTCTGCCGACAACATTGAGCGCCTCAAACGAGCGTTTCCGGCTCGGTCTACGACGACGACCCCAACATCGACGACATCTCGGCCCACGACTTGCTGGGAGACTACCCGGCGGTGCGGTACTACCCTCCCAGCGGAGATCTTTACTTCGACGTGATGACCCGGCTCGGTCAGGCGGCGTCCTTCGAGAGCGTCGAATCGATGGTCAAAGATCGTCGACGGCATTCAGGTGAGAGTTGCCACGCCGAAGCGCTCTTACGAGCTCAAACGAGGCACGGTGCGCGCGCTGGATCGTCGGACGCGGAGGCGCTGAGGCAGAGAGTTCGACTTGGGAGACGACTGACTGCCGGTCGAAAAGTTCCGCTCGCTCGAAGAGATGAATGCCGCGCCCGTCAGGGGTGGGAGGGGGGACGCTTCGACCGTTTTCTGAGACACTGTGCGAGGTTCTGGAAGCTGGCCCCTCGGAAGTACCCGCGCGGAGTGGTGAGGTTCAAGTCATACGAAGAAGCACAGGCGACACGCGCTCACAGCCTGGATGACTGAGGAACCTCGTAGTAGCCCCACATTATAAATAATCCGGCGGGGACCGAAGCCCCCGCCGGTGATGGATCGCGATCTGTCTTTCGGTCTACCGCACGTTGCCGACGTAGTTGGCGGTGAGCTGGCGTGCGCGGACCTGCTCCTCGGTGTAGTCGGGGATGATGGCCGGGGCGACGCGGCCCGCGGTGATGCCCGCCTTGGCGACCTCGGCGTTGTACTTGACCACGTGCTCGAGGGTGAGCTTGCCGTCCTTGACGCCTTCGGCGATGTACTGCGAGGCGCTGGTTCCCGCGATGCGGCCGAAGACGATGATGTCGAGCAGCGAGTTGCCCATGAGGCGGTTGGCGCCGTGGATCCCGCCGCCGACCTCGCCGGCGACGAAGAGTCCGGGCACCCGGGTCTCACCGGTGGGCTGGAACTCGAGCCCGCCGTTCTGGTAGTGCAGCGTCGGGTAGATGAGCATGGGCTCCTTCGAAATGTCGATGTCGAAGCGCTTGTAGAGGATGTACTTGCCGGGGAACTCGCGCTTGACGGTGCCCTCGCCGGCGAGGTCTTCGATCATCGGCGAGTCGAGCCAGATCCCGAGCCGGCCGGTGGGGGTCGGAACGCCGAGCCCGTCGTGGACGCACTCCTTGATGATCGACGCGGCTTCGACGTCGCGGGGCTCGCGCTCGTTGACGAACTGGTTGCCCTCGACGTTGACGAGATTGGCGCCCGAGCCGCGGAACTTCTCGGTGATGAGGATGCCCTCGGCCTGCTCGGGAAAGACGATCCCCGTCGGGTGGTACTGGACCGTGTGGAGGAAGCTCACCGGCACCCCGGCGCGGTAGCCGAGGACGATGCCGTCGGCGGTGGCGCCGTAGTGGTTGGTGGTCATGAAGCCCTGGATGTGGAGCCGGCCGCAGCCGCCGGTGGCGAGAACCACCGCCTTGGCCTTGACGACGAAGTACTCCTGGGTCTCCATGTTGTAGAGCACCGCTCCGGCGCAGTGCCCGTGCTCGTTGAGGACGAGCTCGACCGCGGGGGAGAACTCGAGGACCTGGATCCTGTCCGCCATGTTGCGCGCCTCGTCGCGGATGGTGCGCATGATCTCGGCGCCGGTGATGTCGGCGGCGTAGTGCATGCGTTTTCTCGAGGTGCCGCCGCCGTGGATGGTCTCGAGGGTGCCGTCTGATTTCTTGGTGAAGTTGACGCCCTGGTGCTCGAGCCAGCGAATCGCGTCCGGGGCGTTGTTCACCAGGGTCTCGGCAAGCTCGGGGACGTTGGTGAAGTGGCCGCCGCCCATGACGTCGAGGTAGTGATAGTACGGCGAGTCCTTGTGGCCCTTGGAGGCGGCCTGGATCCCGCCCTCGGCCATCATGGTGTTGGCGTCGCCGTGGCGGAGCTTGGTCGCCATGATGACCTTGGCGCCCTGCTGCGCGGCGAGGATCGCCGCCGAAGTCCCTGCGCCGCCGCCGCCGATGACGAGAACATCGGTTTCGTAGGCCGGCTCGGTGAGCTTCACCTTCTCCGGAGCGACCCTGCTGGTGGCTTCGAGGAGATCGGCGATCTCGTGCGCGATGCCGTAGCCCTTGGACGGACCGACCTGAAGGGCGCGTCGCCCCTCTTCTTTGAAGTCGGGGTGGAAGTTCAGCCGTTCTTTTCGTTCGTCGAGGCTGAGGAACGGGATCTCCTCGCCGGCGCGCTTCTTCGCGACACGCTCCGGACGGGTCTTCTCGACGATCTTGATCAACTCTTTGAGTTCGGGTGTGTAGGGCATAACTTACCTCTCAGGCCAGACCGAAATTGGAGGCCGGGGTCCATTCGTCGGCGCCCATGTGGGGCTCCATTTCACGTTCCGTGTAGAGCTTCTTGAGCTCGTCCACGGTCATGGCTTTCGCCTTTTCGATGACGTCGGTGAAGGCGCCGGCGTCGATGTCCGAGCACATCTTCTCGAGGTGCTCGGATTTGGGGGCGATCTTGCCGCCCTGGATCCGGCGAGCCACCTGGGCCATGTGGTACTGGGCCATCTCGCCCATGCACCGCGAAGCGCAGAGTCCGCACTGGATGCAGTCGAAGGAGATCTCGGCGGCCGCGGTCAGATCACCGCGCTTGAGGGCCGAAATATAGTCCAGGACTTCAACATCCATGGGGCAGACCTTGGTGCACGAGTTGCACGCGACGCAACGGAAGAGCTCGGGGTAGAGCTTGTAGACGGTCTCGGCGGTGGGTTCCGCGTTTTCGAAGTCGTAAACGGCCCGGTTCGCCGGATAGAACGGGATCTGGGTCAGGTACATCTCGGGCTCGACCACCGTCTGGCAGGCGAGACCGGTGTAGATCTTGTAGTCTCCCGCCTTGCGGTAGACCGTGGCGCAGGCGCCGCAGACTCCACCACGGCAGCCGCAGCCGCGGATGTACTGATAACCGGAGTGTTCCATGGCCTTCATGATGGTCAGGGTCTCCGGGACCTCGTACTTCTTCCCCATGATGTAGATGGGAATCGTCTTCGCCGCCACCTTCTCGGTCAGTGTTCCTGTTTCCATTCCCCTGTCTCCTTCGGCCGGCCGGTCAGGCGGTCGCCGCTGCGATGAATTTTTTGTCGACGAGGAGCTCCTGCGCGGCGGGACCGTTGAGGTCGAGGCGGCAGAGCTCGGGATCCAGCCCCAGGGCGACACCGAGGAGCTGGGTGAAGTAGAAGGTCGGGACCTGGTCGAGACCGTCGTGGATCTCGACCACATCCCGTTGCCGGGTGCCCAGGTTGTACTCGCACATGGGGCAGCTCAGGATGAGCGCGTCCGCGGCGGATCGGTTGGCGGCCGCGATGACCTTGGCGGCGCGTTTCATCCCCTCTTCCGGGTGGGCGATCATCTGGTATGAACCGCAGCATTCGCGCGCCGCGCTGAACGAGGTCGGTTCCGCACCGAGGGCTCTGATGAACCCCTCGAGGATCTCGTCGTCGACGGCGTCGATGGCGACTTCCTGCGGACGCACCAACGTGCAGCCGTAGAACGGCGCGACCCGCAGCCCATCGAGGGGTCTGGTCACGGCCTCGCGCAGTTTCTCCCACCCCACCTGATCGCGGAGCAGACTCAGGTAGTGGACCACCTCGACCTCGCCCGAGTAGTCCGGCTCCTCATCCATGAACCGGTTGAGGGTGTCGCGCTTCTCCTCGTTCGAGCGCACGAGCTGGTTGGCGCGGGCGAGGGTGTTGTAGCACTGGGAACAGATGGTGACGACGGTGTCGCACCCTTCCTGGGCGGCGCGGATGAGATTGCGCACCGGCGCCACCTGGTGGATGAGATCGTCATCGCTGAGCGAAAAGACCGCACCGCAGCAGTTCCAGCGACTGAGCTCCTTGTATTCCACACCGAGGTGGTCCAAAGAGGCCATCGCCGCCTTCTCGAGGTTTGCGGCCTTGGTCTTGAGCGTGCAACCGGGGTAGTAACCGAGCTTCATGTTCTGCCTCACGACGTGAGCTTGCGGAAGGTCGAGACAAAGGCGATCTGCGGCGCCTCGGCCATGGTTTCTTTGGGAATCTCCTGCGGTTTGATGAGATCGGTGTTGGTCCGCAGGACGAGCTGACGAACGGCCTCGAAGACTCTCGGCACATCGATGCCGCGAGGACAGCGCACGACACAGGTGTGGCACGAAGCGCAGTACTCGCCGATCTGAGCCTTGATCACGGGTTCGATCTCACCGAACTGCAGATAGTGGATCCCCATGCGCGTCGTGAAACCCATGGAATCCACCATGGGGCAGACCGCGGAGCAGGTGCCGCACTGCATGCACTCGTGGACGTTCTGCCCCGAGAGCTCGGCGATTTTGTTGACGGCCTTGAGGTTGTCGGGATGGATCGGGCTGGGAATACTGGCCATGGTCCCCTCGTATCGGTTCCGCTCGAGCCGTCCCGACGGGGGCGTCAACCTCGTCCGGCGGCTCGATCGCGGGGCCATGATAGCGCAATGTGAAAATTGCCACAAGGCTTGATAGAGAGACGTTGTCGCAGGAATTCGGTGAAGCGGAAGGGTTGAGAAAGTGGGGAATTGCGGAGGTCAGGGTTTAGGGGTTAGGAGTTAGGAGTTAGGAGTGAGACGTGAGACGTGAGACGTGAGGAGTGAGACGTCTCACAGCGACCGGAGGGAGCGCTCACCCCTCACAGCGAGCGAAGCGAGCGCTGACCTCCTCACTCCTCACTCCCCACTCCGCCTCGGAATCCTCACCAGCAAAGCCCTCTCATCGGTCTCGGGCGGATACGGATCATCGATGACCCCGGTCACCGCGTTGTCGCCGATGAGCCAGAGAGCGCCATCGGCGCCGATGGCGATGCCCTCGACGTTGTTCCCCCACCCTCGAGCGCGCACTCCCCGAAGGTATTCGGTCAGGTCTTGAAGTACCTCGAAGACCCCGGAAATCCGATCGATCGCGACGACCTCGTAGCGCTCACCCGGGTATTGGGTCTTGAGCCCGAGCAGGCGGTCATCCATCCACGCGAGACCCGTGAGCCGCCAGTTGCAGTCTTCGAGGGGAATGTCGACGGGTGTTCCTTCGGCGATGAGGCTGTCGCCAACGATGCGAAGCAACCACAGGCGCGAAACACAACCCGATCCCGGGTCTCCGGAACGTTCGAGGAGCAGGTGGATGTGGTGTCCGTCGGGAGAAACCTCGATCCCTTCGACACCGATCTTGCCGCCGACGAGGTCGGTGCCGCTCACCGGCATTTCGACGGCGGCGAGCTTCGGCAGGAGCTCTGTTTCCTCGCCCGAGGGGACTCGGTAGATCGCGGCGTGGGCCTCGTCACAAAGATAGAACGAGCCGTCGTGCCAGGCGACGCCTTCGAGCTCGGCATGTTGGGGAACCCCGAGCTCCACCACGCGCGCCTCGAGGTCGGGGCCGAGGAACAGGAGACGTCCGTACTTTTCGGACGGAGCCACGAGGACGCCATCGGCGAAGGCGAGCCCGGAGGTCTCCAGGGCGAACCCCTGGGCGAACCGCTCGTCATCGGGGCTCCACGAGAGCGTCTCCGCCCGGCTCAGATCCCAGGGCCCGGGCCGGGGCTGAACCGTTGCCCTCTCGGTCGAAGCGCACCCACTGAGCAACAGCAACGCGGTCGCTGTCAGGACGTTCACGGCGCCGGAACCTGCCCACCGGATCAATCCGCTCATTCAGTCCCCTCCCCCCTGACATCCGACTCCCACTCCGGAAAGAGGCTCAGGAGGCCGTCGACGGAGGCTTCGCAGACCCCGCGGTCGGTGATGAGACCGGTCACGAGCCTCGCCGGGGTGACGTCGAAGGCGTAGTTCGCAGCCGGGCTCGAAGGCGGCGTCAACTCGACCTCGACGACCCGCCCGTCGGGGCCGAGCCCGCTGACAAAGCGGACCTCTCGAGCATCTCGCTGCTCGATGGGGATCTCGGCGACACCGTCCCGCGCGTGCCAATCGATGGTGGTCTGCGGCAGGGCGACATAGAACGGTATGCCGTTGTCCTTCGCGGCGAGCGCCTTGAGATAGGTCCCGATCTTGTTGGCGACATCGCCCGCCGCCGTCGTCCGATCGGTGCCGACGATACAGACATCCACCATGCCGTGCTGCATGAGGTGGCCGCCGCAGTTGTCGACGATGACCGAGTGCGGAACGCCGTGGGCGCCGAGCTCGTACGCGGTCAGCGACGCGCCCTGGTTGCGCGGGCGGGTTTCGTCGACCCAGACGTGGACATCGAGGCCTTCGTCGTGGGCCATGTAGATGGGCGCCAGGGCCGTGCCCCAGTCGACGGTGGCGAGCCACCCGGCGTTGCAGTGGGTCAGGATGTTGAGCGGCCCGGAGCCCTTGGCCGCGGCCAACTCGCGGAAGACGGCGAGCCCGTGCCGGCCGATGCTCATGGATATCTCGACGTCTTCTTCGCAGATCCTCGCGGCGCGCCGATAGGCGGCCGCAACCCTCTCCTCCACAGGAAGATAGCGCACTGTCTCATCCATGACCTCGAGGGCCCAGCGGAGGTTGACGGCCGTCGGCCTCGTACCGCCCAGGAGGTCGAGCGCTCGATCGAGGGAGCCGTGCATCGGGTCTCTCAGCAGCGCCAGACAGATACCGTACGCGGCGGTCGCGCCGATCAGGGGAGCACCCCGGACCACCATCTCGCTGATGGCGTAGGCCGCCTGCTCGACGGTCGCCAGCCGCAGGATCCCGAACGAGTGGGGCAGGGCCCGTTGATCGATGACGTCCACCGACCGGCCGTCGTCGGCCAACCAGATCGTCCGGTACCAGGTTTCTCCAATCCGCATGCTGAGAGGATACCCGAATTCGCTCGGCTCTCCCTTCGGGTTGTTCGGCCGGAAACAAAGATGAGGCTGATATCCTTCATCGCGATGCGCCCGTATACTCCCTCGTGTGTTCAAACATCGGGAGATCCCGATGTGAATGCGGGGAATGGAGGAACTCATGAAAAAGATGTTGTTGGCCGCCGGGCTGCTGATACTGCTCGGCTTGATGGTCTCCTGTTCGCAGGAGGCGCCGGTGGACGCGGTGGATCCCGTCGAACAGGCGTGGACCGATTTCCGCGCCGCATACGGTGAGGTTGAATCCGCCGAGGAGAAGATGCCCCTGATCGAGGCGTTCATGGCGCAGTACCCGGACTCCGAGTATTCCGGCATGCTCGCCGGCGCCGTCGCCTATTACCAGGGTGAAGAAATGGACGACCCGGCAGGCGCCTACGAGTTGCTCGCCGGCACCCTCGCCAAGAACACCGACCCCGAGACCCGCTACCAGATCGGGACCGCCATGTTCCCGCTCGCCATGGAGCTCGGCAAGCCCATGGACCTCGGCGCCGTCGCGGAAGAACTCGCGGCAACCCGCGACCTCGACTTCAACGAGATGAACGAGATCGCCGATCTCGCCCTCGAGCACGAGCAGTGGGAGATCGGGGCGGCCTATGCCGAAGCCGCCCTCGACAAAGCCACTCCCGAGGCCTTCCTCGCCGACTATCCCGATGACGACTACACCGCCGAAGAGGCGACCGCCAAGGCCGAGCGCCGCCAGGTCATGAGCCTCGCGAATCTCGGTTGGGCGCTGTGGAACCTCGAGCAACCCGGCGAAGCCATGGCGGCCTTCGAAAGGGCCGCTCCGCTGAGGACCGTCGACTATGTCGGCGCCGCCGACACCCCTCTCGACTACTTCCACGGCAAGGCCAAGCTCGCCGCCGGCGACGCGGCCGCCGCCATGGAGATGCTGGCCGCAAGCGCGATCATGGGCTCGGACGAGGACGCCATGGCCGCCCTTCGCGAAGCCTATGTCGCGGTCAAGGGCGGCGACGGGGGTTTCGACGAGTGGATCCGGTCGCAGCGCGAAAACCTCGCCAGGAACGTCGACAACTTCACCCTGGCCGACTATCAAGGCAACACCCACGAGTTCCAGGCCCTCGCGGACGGCAAGGTGACCCTGCTCGCCTTCTGGTTCCCCACTTGAGGCGGATGCCGCGTGGAGTTGCCACGCCTGCAGCCCCTCTATGAAACCTACAAGGATCAGGGATTCAACGTCGTGGTCGTGGATGGCAAGCGCCAGACCGACCTCGCCAAGGAGTTCATTGCGAAACACGGCCTGACCTACACCACCCTCGAAAACGGTGAGGACGATGCCGAAGTGGTGAGGAACATATTCATGGTGAGCTCCTACCCGACCTCGTTCCTCATCGATCGCGAGGGAAGGGTGATGTACTCGCACCTCGGTTTCGAAGCCGGCGACGAGGAGCATCTCGCGGTGGAGATCGAAAGCCTCCTTTAATCCTCGATTTTGAATTCTCAATTCTTAATTGCCCCCGCCTCACGGCGGGGGTTTTTTGAGAGCGTATCCAGGATCGCGATGGGAGCGGTGCCAGGCACCCTTTCGTCAGACGAAAGGAGAGCCAGGCACCGACCGACCCGGCACGCACCGCCGATGAGAGCGTTTACCGGGTCCTCTTGCCCTCGTGGTTCCGCCGGACGGGTCGGCGTAGAATCAGGACATGCTCCAGATCAACGACAACCTCGAGATCGACGAGTCTGAACTCGACTGGGAGTTCGCGCGGAGCTCCGGTCCGGGCGGGCAGAACGTCAACAAGGTCGAGACCAAGGTCACGCTCAAGTGGGTGATCGAAGACTCGGCCGCCCTTTCGGACGACGAAAAGCGTCGCTTATCCGAGGCACTGGCCGGCCGGATCACCAAGGACGGCGTCCTCCGCGTCACCTCGCAGCGCCACCGAACCCGTGAGGCCAACCGCCACGCCGCCATCGGCCGCTTCATCGAGCTCCTCGACGGCGCGCTCGAGGTCCGGCCGCCGCGCAAGAAGACAAGGGTCAGCCACGCCGCCAAGAGAAGGCGGATCGAAGGCAAGAAACGGCGGGGTCAGGTCAAGCGGATGCGAAAGCCGCCCGGGGTGGACGACTGAGGGCAGCGGCCGGGACAGCGGCCGGGACAGCGACCGGGGCAGCGTCCGGGGCAGCGTCCGGGGCAGCGTCCGGGGCAGCGTCCGGGGCAGCGTCCGGGGCAGCGTCCGGGGCAGCGTCCGGGGCAGCGTCCGGGGCAGCGTCCGGGGCAGCGTCCGGGGCAGCGTCCGGGGCAGCGTCCGGGGCAGCGTCCGGGGCAGCGTCCGGGGCAGCGTCCGGGGCAGCGTCCGGGGCAGCGTCCGGGGCAGGCATGATGACCTCCTGGTTGTTCTGAAACGGCTGGTAGCCGCTGAGAGAGCCCATGTCAAGGGCAAGACATGTCGCCGCGGCGGCGACCCTTGACATGGGCTCTCTCAGCGGCTGGGGGGGGATGCATGAACAACCAGGAGGTCATCATGCGCAACGCCCTACCAACCACCGGCCTCATCGCCCACTCGAAGGCCCTCGAAGCAGCCGGCATCGCGATTTCGCTTGTCCTTCGCGTCCCGACACCCCTCAAGAGCCTCGCCGATCAGGTGATTCGCTCCGCATCGTCGGTGCCTGCGAATCTCTCCGAAGGCCACGGTCGATCAGGCCGCGATCGGATGCACCACTGGAGAATCGCCTACAGCTCGGCGAAAGAGGTCGACACCCATCTCCAGCTCCTCGTCCAGGCGGGCGCCATCGACACTTGTCGCGCCGAATCCGCCCTGAGGCTCTTCGACGAAGCTCGAGCCCTCACCTGGCGTCTCCTCCACCCAAAACCATGACTGCGATGATTGTAGGGCCGGCGTCCCGCCGGCCCATCAGAGCCCTCGTCGATCCGCGTCGCGCAGCACGCCACTCCCACGCCGCTCTCGTTTGCGACGCGATGTGGTCCCGGGTTTTCCCAAGCAACACCTGTGTCATCGGGATCTCACCAAGGTCAGAATCCCCAGAATCCGGGGCCACAACCCTCACGACTCGCGATCACCCAATCCGTACCTACCCGAACTCCGCAGCAAACAACGAGTGACGCGCTACAGCGTCGTGATCGCGGCGTAGACTCCGGTCACCACATCCGCCATGCGCTCGTAGTCGAGGGTCTCGGGGGTGTCGGTGACCTCGTGATAGTTGGGATTGCGGTAGAAGGCGGTATCGGTGATCATCACCGCCTTCCAGCCGTGCCGCCAGAAATTGAGATGGTCGGAGAAGTCGACTCCCGCCACGAAGGCCGGAGCGTTCATGGACCGCACCGGAAGCCCACCGGAACCCGCCATCCGCGCTTTGATCCGGCGGGTGAACCACCACGACGACAAGTCGCCGACGACGACGATCCCGTCACCCCGAGAACCATAGAGCAGGCTCATCCCTGGAGCGGGAAACGACTGTGAGCCCTTGTCGTCGGAGAAGTATCCGATCATCTCGAGGCTCATCATCCCGCGGACATCGGCGCCGCGCAGCGCGAGCGAGTTGGCGTGGACCGCCGAGCCCATGGCGGGTGTTCTGAAGTTCGGCGGTTCTTCAAGGGGCCAGAGGGCCAGCTCGATGCGGTGGCTGGTTCTGGGCTGGTTCCTCCGGAGCAATCTCGCCAGTTCGATCAGACCCGCCACCCCGCTCGCGTTGTCGTCGGCGCCCGGTTGCTCGCCGCAGACATCGTAGTGGGCGCCGACGACGAGCACCGGGCCCTCGGCGGCGCCGTAGTGGGCGATCAAGTTCCTGAAGGTGAGATCACCGATGCCGAAGCTCTCCTCCTCGACGAGGAGACCGCTGGCCATGAGCTCGGTCTTGGCCCACTCGGCCGCGCGGTCGAGGTCGTCCGGGCGTTCGAAACAGCGATAGCCCGGGAGCCCGGTGAGCGCCCGGACATCGGCTTCGAGCCGAACCGGATCCGCCGAGACGCCGGGGGTGAAGGCGCGGATCTTGACGGGGTTCATCACCAGGACCAGAACCACCGCGAGAAACACCGCGGCGATGACGACGAACGGCAGTGATGTCCGGACGATGTTCACCACGGCCGAGGATAACACCGGATGCTCGCAGCTCGCCGCTATTCGAGCCCGAGTTCGGCAAAGGTCGACGACCCGCCCCGGAATCCGATGGAGACCCTCTCGTGGTCGGCGACCACCGGCAGGCGGTGCTCCCGACACAGGCTTCGCAGCTGCTCCATAGCTTCCGGTTCCCGGCTGAGGCTGATCTCGCGGAACCGCACCTTCCGCGCATTGAAATCCTCGATCACCGCCCGGCAATGGGGACACCCGTGAGCTGTGAAAACCAGAACGGGGTCGACCGGACTCACCCCTCGGGCTCTCCGCCGGGAACCTGCCAAACCAACTCATCGATGACCGCGGCGCCCGGCTCCATCTCTCGCAGGACCCGCACGTCATCCCGCCATCTCGGGTGGACCTTGACATGGAGTTCGAGATAGATCTTGATCCCGAGAAGCCGTTCGAGTTCGATCCGCGCATCCTGCCCGACGGCCTTGATCATACTGCCGCCCTTGCCGATGACGATGCCCTTCTGGCTCTGCCGCTCGACATAGATGACCGCATCGATCCGGAGCAGGGTCTCGCTCTCATTGAGATAGTCGACCACGACCCCGGTGGTGTAGGGCAACTCGTTGCGGGTCCGATGAAGCAGCTTCTCGCGAATGACTTCAGCGATGAAGAATCGTTCGCTCTGGGTCGTCGTGACGTCAGCGGGGTAGAGCGGCGGACCTTCCGGCAAGACCGAGAAGATCTCGTCGAGCAAGGCCTCGAGACCGTCGCCTTCCGGCGCCGAGATCGGCAGTATCACGGCGCCCGGCCGCCGCTCGTTGTAGGCCGCGATCATCGGCAGCAAAGCCTGCTTGGGCCGCACGAGGTCGATCTTGGTGAGGAGACCGAGAACCGGCGGCTTCACATCTCCGAGGAGTTCGAAGAGGAACTGCTCGCCGCCTCCCCACGACTCGGAGGCGTCGACGAGGTGGAGAACGAGATCGACCTCCTCGAGGGCCGAGCGCACCTCCGTCATCATCCTCGAGTTCATCTTGTGCATGGGCTTGTGGACACCGGGAAGATCGAAAAAGACGATCTGTCCGCGCTCCTCGGTCAGGATGCCGATGATTCGATTTCGCGTGGTCTGCGGTTTGGCCGAGACGATGGCGACCTTGTCGCCCAGCACCGCGTTGAGCAAGGTGCTCTTGCCCGCGTTGGGCCGGCCCACGAGGGCCACGGCGCCCGCGTGTTTCACCGCCGCCCGGTCTCCGTTGATCTCATTCGATCCGTCACCACCAGCCACGTTTGCTCACCCCTTCGTCTCCGGAGCCGGTTTGTCCGCGCTCTGGACCGTCACGCTGACGATTCGACGATCGTCCATCTCTTCGACGACAAAGACCAGACCGTTCAACGGATCATGAACAAGCGTTCCCTCCTCGGGAACCGTGCCGTGACGGGAGAACACCAACCCACCGACGGTGTCCATATCCTCGTCGTCGATCTGCTTCTTGAAGAGTTCGCCGAGGGTCTCGATGGGGGCCCTCCCCTGCAATCGGAAGACACCGGGCTCGATCTCCTGCGACTCGGGTGGTTGTTTCGGATCGTGTTCGTCCTCGATCTCGCCGACGATCTCCTCCAGGATGTCCTCGAGGGTCACCAGCCCCGAAGTTCCGCCGTATTCGTCGACGACGATGGCCATCTGCTGCTGGTTCTGCTGAAAATCGTGCAGCAGTTCCCCGAGCGGCTTGCTCTCCGGAACGACCATGCAGGGGTTGAGCAGAGCGGTCACCGGCGGCCGCTCGCCGCTGATGGCGTATTGAACGCAGTTCTTCACGTGGACCAGCCCGATCACCTTGTCCACCGTCTCGTGGTAGATCGGGACCCGGCTCTTGAGCGTCCGGGCGAAGATTTCGAGGAGCTCGTCAAAGAGAATCGTGTCCGGCGCGGTCTCCATCTCGGTCCGCGGGGTCATCACCTCGCGCACCACGGTATCGAAAAAATCGACGAGCGATTCGACGAACTCGCCCTCTTCGCCCTCGAAGATCCCCGCCGCCTGGCCCGCTTCGAGATACGCCTGGATCTCCCGTTCGGAGGCTTCTTCGTCTTCATCTTCGGTCGTTGTCGCCGGCTGATCGGCTCGGGTCTCACGGCCGAAGAGCCGCAGCATCGGCACGAGCACCGGCGAGACCAGACGAAGAAGCCGCGACACCGAATCCTCGCTCAGCGAGTGCGCCGAGACCCGGGCGATGAGAACCAGAACCGCGGCCGACACGACGGCGGCCCCGACCCCCATCCAGGTCTCCGACCAAGGAAACCGGCCGATCACGAGCCAGAGACAGCCGAGAGCCGCGAATCCGATCCAGCGCAGGATATCCGTCACCTTGGAAAGATGGGTGTCGTGGTCGACGACCGGGGCCAGGATCGTCGGGTGGTCTTCGACGATCCCCTGGAATCGGACATTACCGAGCCGGGCGAGGCTGGAAAGGAGCAGCTCGACCACGACGAGAAATCCGGCGATGGCGACGGCGGCGATGGCCAACGTAATCGGGCTGGTGAGCCACGCAGCAACGCTCGCCTTCACGACAACAACTCCTCGCGAAGACCGATTTCCACTCTGTTCATCTCCCCTTGATCGCTCGCATGATCATAACCCAGGAGGTGGAGGGTCGCGTGGAGGACCAGTTCCTCGAGCTCCCGGATCAAGGAGTGGTCCTGCTCTTCGGCCTGCCGTCTCGCCGTGTCCAGCGAAACCGCGATCTGCCCGAGCAGCCGCCGGCCGTCCGGCAGCATGTCCCCATCGGGGAACGACAGAACATCGGTCGGCGCGTCGTGGCCGAGGTAGTCCCGGTTGAGCTCGCGAATCCGGTCGTCGCCGGTCACCAGAACGTGGACCTCCGCAGGGCCCGCAATCCAGGCGCTCGAGACACGAGTTGACGATCGCCCGCAGCGGATCAGCTGCGGGGTGTGACGGCCGCCGTTCCCAGTTGAACTGAACGCGGTTCACGCGGTTGACCCCCTCTGTTGAAGTTGAAACCCGGGTAGTCGATTCGGTGGTGGTACATATTCGTCAGCACCCACAAGAAAGCGGACGCCACCTTGTCGAGCTCCGAGAATGTCAGTTCCGAGTGATCGAGTTGTCCATCCTCGAGCGCGTCGTCGATGATCTTCTTGATCATCCCCTGAAGCCGAGTCGGTGTCGGCTGTTCAATGGTTCGTGCGGCGGCTTCGATCGCATCGGCGAGCAGGAGGATTCCAAGCTCCTTGGTGTGAGGCTTGGGGCCGGGATAACGATAGTCGCTCTCCCGGACCTCGGACTTCCCCTCGACGGCGAGCTCCTGCGCCTTGTAAAAGAAGTAGCGGATGAGCTTGGTCCCGTGATGCGTCGCGATCCCCTGCCGGATTGGCATCGGGAGCTTGGCTTCGCGGGCCATTTCGATGCCCTCTTTGACATGGCTCTGGATCACCAGCGACGACATCGATGGCGAGAGCTCATCGTGTGGATTGAAGCCCCTTTGATTTTCAACGAAATACTGCGGCTTCACGAGTTTTCCGATGTCGTGGTAGTACGCGCAGACCCTGAGCAGGAGCGCGTTTGCCCCCACCGCATCGGCGCCCGCCTCGACAAGATTGCTGACCGCGAGGGAGTGCTGGTAGGTTCCCGGCGCTTCGAGCGAGAGGCGCTTGAGAAGGGGCAGGTTCTGGTTCGACAGCTCGAGGAGACGCTGGCTGGTGGTCACTCCGAGGAGGCTTTCCAACAGCGGCAGGAGGGAAGTCACGACGGCCACGGACAGCAAACCGCCGACAAAGGCGCAACCAACCGCGAAGAAAATCGCCTGTGGTTGTTCGGGCAGCCCGCCCCGATAGAGCTCGAGGATGAGAACGGCGACGATGTTGGCGACACCGACGGTAAAGCCGACGTGGCTCACGGCCGAGCGCTCGGTGAACCGTCGCGAGGCAAGAACACCGGCAATCCCCGATACCAGGGCGAAGATCGTCATGGTGAACTGGCCGTCGAGCAGGATTCCCGCCAGGACCGCGGCGCCGACGGCGAAGATGAGCGCCGGACTCAGCCCCAGGAGCAGGAAGACCATGGATGGACCGGCGGCGAAGGGCAAACCAAAAAGATAGGGATCGAGGTTCGAAAGTGTCTGACCCTGGACGCTTCTCGCCACCGCTTCGGCGAGGAATATCAGCGGGCGATTCAGCGCCGTGAAGATCATGAGCAGGATATAGATCATGGACAGGCGCTGGCGGACTTCGGCGGCAGCACCGCCGAACACCGATTGGATCGGCCACCACGAGGCGACGACGAGCAGGACCAGGAGTCCGACCCCGAGCACCCGTGAGTACTCCGTGACCTCCTGGCGTTGCTCATTGATGACGCGGAGAGTCTGGGCGACCTCAGGCGAGACCCGATCGCCCCTGCGCACCAGCATCTGACCGCGGCGCAAGGTCCGGGACCGGGGCGCCACCTGATCCGCAGCGTCGTCGATCCGGGTGTTTGTCTCTTTCCGGCTGAGGACGATGTTCGACGACATATTCGCGGCGAGAAAGTCCACCGTCGGCTTGACCCAACGGCGAGCAACGACCTCCCGCGCGAGCAGCCGGGCCTGAAGACTCTCGGTGAGATCCGATCGGCCGTCGACGACATCGGCCATCTCGTCGAGGGTTGCCCGTCGCTCGGCCCCTCCCGCGAGATCCCGGATTGTCAGACCGTTCTCGCCCCGCCGCTCGAGTTCACGGCGATCATCGATGACACCGTCCCGATAGGTTTCATCGACGGTCTCGACGAGGGCGTTCTCCAGCGCGGCCGAGCACCCGGACTCCGCGAGGACGCTGCTCATGGCGGGCTCGATGGCCAGGACCGTCGCATCGGCGAGGTCGCGGGTACTGGTGGTCTCGTCGGCCAGCCAAATCCGGCAGACGGCGAAAACCTCGGCGATCTCGTTTGAGAGCTCGTCCCTGATCCGCGGTTCGTAGTCAAAGACCGGCAGAACCGCGGCCCGCGCATCGGCCCGCGCCGCCGCCGTCGCAGCCTCGTCCGGCAGGCTCAGGTCTTTCGGAACCACGACATCGAATGCCGCCACGTCCCCTGCGGACCAGGTCGGGACATCGGTTGCGAGGCGCGGCGTGAGCAGTACAGTGCAAACGACCACGGCGAGCGTCGCCCACGCCACCGGCATCTCGAGCACCCGTTCCCAGAGCCCACCTCGCTCTTCAAGACCTCGCCTGATGCGCAAGGTCGAGCGGGCGCCGTTCGTGGTCTTCCCTTTGCTCACCGACCGTCCCCCACCTTCGCCAGATTGGCCGCCTCCCAGCGGCCATAGCAGTCAACCACCTTCTGGACCAGCCGGTGCCGGACCACATCCCGAAAGGTGAAGTTGACAAAGGAAATTCCCTCGACTCCGTTGAGGATCTCGAGCGCTTCGATGAGACCCGACCGTTGGCTGCCGGGGAGGTCGATCTGAGTGATGTCGCCCGTGACCACGACCTTGGAGTGAAAACCCATCCGCGTCAGGAACATCTTCATCTGCTCCCGAGTCGTGTTCTGGGCCTCGTCGAGGATGATGAACGCATCGTTGAGCGTTCTCCCCCGCATGAATGCGAGGGGCGCAATCTCGATCACCTGGCGTTCGATGAGCTTCGAGGTCTTGTCATAGCCGAGGATGTCATAAAGCGCGTCGTAGACGGGGCGGAGGTATGGATTGATCTTCTCGACGAGATCGCCGGGGAGGAAACCGAGTCTCTCTCCAGCCTCCACCGCCGGCCGACACAGCACGAGCCGCCGCACCTGTTTGTCCGTCAACGCCGCGGCCGCCATGGCGACCGCGAGGTAGGTTTTCCCGGTCCCGGCCGGGCCGATGGCGAAGACGCAATCATCGGCGGCCACCGAACGGATGAAGAGGCGTTGATTCAGGTTTCGCGGGGCGATGAAACGTTTGAGCGTGGGCGGGATGGAGGCATCGAGAAAGAACTCGACGAGATCGATCCCGGCCTCCTCCTCCAGGACCCTGACGCCGGTCCGGAATTCCTCTCTCCCGACCCCGCTGCCGCTCGACAGGAGACGATCGAAGGATTCGAGCAGCCGCACCGCGATCTGTTCCGAATGTTCGTCACCGCCCTGGACAGCGAGCTCGGCGCCGCGGGCATTGACCGTGACGCCCAGACGCTCCTCGAGATACCGGAGATTTTCATCCCGGGTGCCGAAGAGCTTTTCGGCATTGGCCTCGTTGAATTTGAGTTTCAGCATGAATTCGACGCTCCAGGAGCGACACTCGGCCGTGCGCTGCGGCGACCTCGGGCTCGACCGATTTGAAGATCGGGACTGGGGGGTTGATCCTGGCTATCCACGAAGAAAAATGCCGTTGGCTCCTGTCCGCATACTCCCCGGCGATCGTCCCACCAGGGCGCCTCCCCGAGTCATCGCGCCATTGTAGCAGGCGGCCGGGATTCTCCCTTCGCCGTCACCCATGCGGACGCCATTCAGGGTCCGCAATCCCGAGACGGGCGTTGATGGCGCGAGCGAGCACGAAGAACGCGTCGGAGAGCCGGTTGAGATACGGAACGATCCCCGGGGCGATTCCCTCGACCGCGAGCACCCGCCTCTCGGCCCGACGGCAGACCGTTCGCGCCAGGTGAGCCAGCGCGGCTCCCTGGCTGCCTCCCGGCAGGATAAAGGCGCGGAGCTCGTCGAGCTCGCGGTCCATGGCATCGATCCACGCTTCGACGGGCTCGGTCGCCCAGTCCGATACATCGATCTCGAGCTTGCCGTCGGCATCGGCAAGAGCGCTGCCGATGGCGAAGAGCGAAGACTGGATCGCGCGGAGTTCGGTTTGCTCCGACTCGGGTAACGGCGTCGTCAGCAGCAGGCCGAGAAACGAGTTGAGTTCGTCGATGGTGCCGTAGGCCTCGATCCGCGGATGATCTTTGCCGACCCGGCCGCCCGAAAAGAGCGAGGTCGAGCCCCGGTCCCCGGTCTTGGTGTAGACCTTCATCACCGCATCATAACAGCCGGGCCGGATTGCGGCCGCACCGCGAGCACAAAGTGGCCCGGCCCCGGACTGGAGGGTCGTATCGGGGCCGGGCAGGGAAAAGAGGTGTCCCGCCGAGCTGCGAACCGGCGAGGGCCAATTTCGACGCCACAATGACGTCGCGTATCCCTTCGTGGTTCTCTCATTTGCAAAGGCGATGCCATCATCGAACGCCCCAGGCGGCATTTCCATGAAGTCCACAAGTCGTTAAAAAAAAGCTGCTTAACTTCATCAACGCAGGTCAATCCCCGCGAGCATCTGCTCAGCAGCTTTGCGTCTTGCCCATGAAATGGGCGCGCTCGAGTCAATCGGCGGTCTCGGCAAGCACTTCCGCGACCAGGATCCCCGGCAGGAGCTTCGGATCGAGGCCGTCGACCAATCGCTGGGCTTCGCGGCGGGCGAGTTCGCGGTCGCCGGACACGAGCAGCGCCACCGTCCGGAGTCAGGAGGATGTTCCCGGGCTTGAAATCTCGGTGGACCAGGCCCTTGGCGTGGAGATCGGTCAACGCGGCGGCGATCTGGCGGCCCAGGGACACGGTCCGGCCGACCGGTCTCGGAGGGTCGCCGGTCACGAAGCCGTCCGGTGAAATCCAACTGCCGAGAGACAAACGCTTTTTGCCGCGCCTCGACCGTGGTTTTCGTTTCCTGTTGTGCTAGAGTTGACAAGAGTCTGGGCCGCTTTCGGGGCCGTGTGGATTCACCACTGGGGAGGGCGCGTGGAGCTCAAAGAGCTGCTCATGTTCATGACAAAGAAGGGCGCATCGGATCTGCACATCAAACCGATGCGGCCGCCCCTGCTGCGAATCCAGGGTCGGCTGATCCCGGTCAAATCGGCGCCGCTCAACCCGACCGAGGTCGAGCAGATGCTGTGCTCGATCCTGACCCCGAAACAGCAGGAGAGCTTCGAGAAGTCGCTCTCGGTCGATATCGGGTACGGCATTCCGGGAGTGGCCAGGTTTCGCGCCAACCTCTTTTATCAACGTGGCACCATCGCCGGCGTCTTCCGCCGGGTGCCCTTCGACATCAAGAACGTGACGGAGCTCAATCTGCCGGATGTCATCGAGACCTTCACGGATTTCCCCGGCGGCATGGTCCTGGTGACCGGACCGACCGGATCGGGAAAATCCACGACCCTGGCCGCCCTCATCCAGAAGATCGCAAAGACTCGATCCTGCCACGTCGTGACCATCGAGGATCCCATCGAGTTTCTCTTTTCCGACGACAAGGCGACCCTCTCCCAACGCGAGGTCGGCACCGACACCCCGACCTTCAAGGAAGCGCTCAGAAACTGCGTCCGCCAGGACCCCGACGTGATCATGGTCGGCGAAATGCGGGATCTCGAGACCATGGCGACCGCCATCACCGCGGCGGAGACCGGCCACCTGGTCTTCTCCACGCTGCATACGAACAACGCGGCCCAGACCATCGACCGGATCATCGATGCCTATCCGGTCGATCAGCAGCACCAGGTTCGCAGCCAGCTGGCTCTGGTTCTGCGGGCCATCGTCTCCATGCAGCTCATCAGTCACGCCGATGGCAACAGCCGCATGCCGGTGTGCGAAATCCTGGTCAACTCGCCGAAGATCTCCAAACACATCGAAGCCGGTGAAATCAAAGAGATCACCGAAGAGATGGAAAACTCGGTCAACTACTACCGCATGCAGAGCATGAACCAATCCCTCATCGCCCTGCTGGCCCACAACACGATCACCTACGAGCAGGCCGTCGAGGCCTCGAACGAACCCGAAGATCTGTCCCTCAAACTGAGGAAGATGTTCCCATCCATCGAAGAACGCTTCAGGGAGGGCGAGATGGCCCCTTCACCCGCAGATTTTTCAGAAATCACCGGACTCCTCGAGACCAAGAAGCTCTACGAAGAGGCGGAGGAGGCTCACCGCGCGAAGATGGCGGAGCGCAACGAGATCATCTCGAATCTCGAGCGCGAACTGACCGAAGTCCGGATTCAAGCCGAGCAGGTCACCGACGGAACCGAAGATCTGCGTCGCGAAGCCGAACAGGCGCGGGCGGAGGTCGCGAGAATTCGCGACGAATCCCAGGCCAAGATCAACGCCCTCAACGAGCGGATCCGCGACCTCAACGAGAAACTCTCCGGCAACGGCAAGGGCTTCTTCAAGCGCTGACCACCAGCTCGACCCATTGATCCCGCTCCTGATTCCACGCTGACGCGGACAGCCGCGTCGATCATCGGGGGCCGACCGTCCGGAGGCAACGGTGAACAAGCCGGAAGCCGATCTGATCCTCGAACTCCAAAATCTCCTCAAGCAAAGCGAGCAGGAGGCGCTGCAGATCTTCCTCCGCCTGGTCCGTCCCGAGGACATTGCCGGCTGGCTGGACCACATGGAGTCCGACGACCGGCAGCGCATCATCGAGGCCCTCGACCACGACGCTGCCGGTACGGTGCTCACCGATACGACATCCTCGATTCGAGCGGAACTTGTCGAGGACATCGAACCCCGGCGGCTGGCACGCATCGCAGAGTCGCTCCCGGCGGACGAGGCGGCGGATCTCATCGGCGAGCTCGAGGATCGGGATTCAGAGGAGGTGCTGCGCCATATTTCGGACCGCGACGAAGAGGTCCTCCGCGACCTGCTGACCTATCCGGAGGATACCGCCGGCGGCATCATGAACCCGGATATCGTCGCGCTCACGCCGGAATCCACCGTCGACGACGCCATCACATACCTCCGGTCGGCCGGCGAGGACACCGTTACGGCCGCCCTCTATGTCGTCGATGAGGACCGACACCTCCTGGGATTTGTCCGCCTGCGTCGTCTCGTCACCGCACGGCCGACGAGGAAGCTCGGCGACATCATGTCCGAGGACGTCATCTCGGTCGACGTGCGCTGCGATCAGGAGGAGGTCGCCGATCAGGTCGACAAGTACAACTTCATCGCCATCCCCGTGGTCGATGGGGACAACAAACTGCTCGGCGCCGTCACCTTCGACGACGTCATCGATGTCATCGAGGATGAGGCGAGCGAGGACATCTACAAGATGGCGGGTTCTTCGGTCGAGGAGGAGGAGTCGGAGTCGATCTTCCACGTTGCCCGATTCCGATTGCCCTGGCTCCTCGTCTGCCTCGCCGGAACCCAACTGTCGACCTTCGTGCTGTCCTTCGCCAAGGGCAGAATCGGGCTCTATGAGCAGATGTCGGTCTTCACCGCGGCCATCATGGCCATGGCCGGCAATACATCGCTCCAATCATCGACGACCACGGTGCGACGACTCGCCCTCGACACCCTGCCCCGCAGTCGATTCCTGCGTCACATCACGCGGGAGATCTCGGTGGCCCTCTTGATGGGAGTGATCTGCGGTCTGGTGGCGGCGACCCTCGCCGTCGTGTTCGGGAATGATCCCGTCATCGGTCTCGCCCTCGGGTGCGCCATGGCAATGGGGATGTCGGCCGCGAGCATGCTCGGCGCCGCCATGCCTCTCGGGCTCGACATGATGGGGGTCGACCCGGCGGTCTCATCGGGCCCCCTCGTCTCGACCATCAACGACAGCCTGGCCCTGGCCCTTTTCTTTTCGGTCGCCACGGGGATCCTCTACTGGATGAGTTGAAACGGATCACGAGGGCGTCGGCAGGGTGAACTCCCCGACGCTTTCGGGTTTCTTCTTCAGAATTTTTCCGGGTGGCCGAAGTAGAACCCCTGCTGGAGCATGACGCCGAGATCGACCAGGGCGTGCATCTCGTCCTCGCGCTCGACGCCTTCGGCGATGACCACCGAGTGAGAAGTGCTCGCAAAGCTGGTGATGGCCCGAACGAGATTCTGCTTGATGGGCTGGCTCGGGAGGTCTCGGACCAGCATCTGGTTGAGCTTGATGAAGTCCGGCTGGAGTTCGGCCAGAACATGGAGAGCGCTGTACCCCGTGCCCATGTCATCGATGGCGATCCGGAATCCGGCGCTCCGAAGCTCCTTGACCCGGTGCTGGAGAGCCGCCTGACTCTCGGCGTAGGTTCTTTCCGTGATCTCGAGGACGCACCGCTCGGCCGGCATGGATGATTTCGAAACCAGATCGATCAACCCGATCCCGATGGAATCGAGATACTCGAGACCGTGGTTCGAGAGATTGACGAAAAGCATGACATCGTCCGGCAGGCGCTCGGCCCTTTCAAGGGCGAGGTCGACGCACAGGTGTTCAGCCTCTCCAAGGATGCCGGACCTCTCGGCAAACCCGAAGAAGTTCTCGGCGGGCCCGAGATAGCTCCCCGACGGACCACGGCTCAACGCTTCGTACCCCAGAACATCGCGCTCCGGGAGTCCGACGATGGGTTGGAAGAGAGTCGTCAGACTCCGATCGGCGAGGACTCGCCGCGCTTCGACCAGACGGGCCTCGTCGAGAACCTCGCCCCGTTTGTGAAAATCCTGCCGGGCCTCCAGTATGCCGCCGTAAATGGCCCGTTCGGTCCGTTCCGCGGGCCGCCTCGTAATGATCCCCTTGCCGATCTGGAGCGTCATCAGAATGGGATCGCAGGAATCCTCTTCGGTGATGGAGATCCCACCGGCGAGGATTGCGTACAGCCGTCCCGCTTCGACCCGATCGGCGAGAAACATGATGAACACATCGCCTCTCACCGCCTCCTGACAGAGCACGACGTCGCACCGAATCTGCCGTGCGAGCACGTCGCCGAGATAACGAGCTACGCTGTTGAGGAGCGCGTCGTATTTCTCCCAGCCCACCACCCGCTCGAGGTGCTGCTCGTGCTCGAGCCGAACCACGAAGGCCGGAACCGATCCCTTATCGTCGAGAAGACGTCGCACTCGATCCATGACCACGGGAAGAGTGGGCAACTTGGTCGAGGGATCGAAGAGACTCGCCCGATACTGCAGCAAGCGGGTCCGCAGTTCGACAAGATCCGTGATGCTCCGATCGTCAGCCACTCGCTGATTCCTTGCGCTCGTTGAGGAGGTGCCGCACCTGCGAAGCGAGTTCGCGGGGAGAAAACGGCTTGTAGATGTAGGCGTTGGCGCCGAGTTGGAGCGTTTCGAGTTGAGCTCGGTGACCGGTCCGGGCGGAGACGACCAAGACCACGACGTTGCGTCCGCGCGAATCCAACCGCAGCAGTTTCAACAACTCGAAACCGTCGAGATCGGGCATCATCAGATCGAGGAGCAGGAGATCGGGGGGCTCTTCGAGGACCCGGGCGAGGGCCGCGCGGCCATCGGTATAGGTCTCGATCTCGTGACCATCAGCCTTGAGCACGGTCGCGAGGAGTTCGACCATGTCCGGCTCGTCATCGACGACATAGATTCGGTTCACTCTCAACTCCAACCGGCATTCAATTGTCGGGAATACCCTTGAAAAAGTGTATCAAAGAACGTCCCGGTCATCGTTGTTGGAGTCCGGATCGTCGAATTGACACGGAAGCCAGACAAAGAACGTGGAGCCGGCGCCCTCTTCGCTTTCGACCCAGACGACGCCCCGGTGGGACTCGACAATGTGATGAACCAGCGAAAGCCCGAGGCCCATGCCCCCGAAACGGCGACGAATACTCTGGTCGACCTGGTGAAACCGGTCAAAAATCCGGAGCAATTCGCTCGCCGGAATCCCGATCCCGGAATCCACCGCCCGAATGAGCACGCCGGATCGGCCTTCGTGGTCGCACTCCTCGACTCCGATGAAGACGGTGCCGCCGCTCGGCGTGAACTTCACAGCGTTGTCGAGGAGGTTGAGAATGACCCTTTCGAGCTGCTCGGCGTTCCCCAGGACCCGCGGCAGCACACGCGAAGGTTCGAAACTGAAGGTCAGATTCTTGGCGCGAAATCGGGCCATGTAGGTCTCGGCGACCATGGAAATGAGTTGAATGAGATCGACCTGTTGGGTTTCGATGTCCTCGGGCCAGGTCTTTTCCATCTGCGAGAGCTGAACGAGATCTTCGACCCGCAATGCCAACCGATCGACGTTTCTCCGACAGACACCCACCGCCCGGTGGGCCTCGTCGGCGAGTTGTCCGAGTTCGCCCTCGTCGAGCAACTCGAGAAACCCCTTGAGCGCCGTGAGAGGCGTCCTGAGCTCGTGGGAAACGTTGGCGACGAGATCGACCTTGAGCTGATCGAGGGCCTGCAATTCCAGGTTCGCCTGGCGGAGACGACCGATGCTCTGCTGAAGATCTTCGGTCATGTCGTTGAACGCGTGCGCGAGCTCTTCGATCTCGTCTCCCGACCGAATCTCCACACGTTCGTCCAGGCGACCGGCGCGGATCCGCCTGACTCCCTTCTGGAGATTCTCGAGGTTCTTCGTGATCTCCCGCGACAGGGCGATGGCGACCCGATCGGCCAGGACCAGGCCCAGCACCAACGCCGCGATCATGAGCAGCAGACCCCGCCGCAGCTGTGCGTTCACCCGGCCATAGTTGAAGGTCGCAACCAGGTTGAATGCGTAGGACTGACCTCCTGCCTCCCCGGGAATGAAGACTCGGTAAAGGGCTCGACCATCGCTCCTGACGCGCTCGGCTCGATCGAAACGGGAGTCGCGGATCGTCGGCCAATCGAGATCCTCGATGGATGGACCGGCTTCGTGTTGCGGACAGATCCGGATCTCGTCGCGACTGGCGAAGAACACCATCTGTCCGCTCTTGCGATAGACCCCGAGCCGTTCGACGTCCTCGTTGAGCTGGAGCAGCGGGGCAACACGGTTCATGAGAGGGTCTCTGAGCCCGGGATCGCCGTACATGTCCGCAACCTGCGCCAGGGGGACGCTGACGAGCGCGGCAAACCGCCGAGCGGAGGCTTCGAGCTCCTGACGGGTGGAATAGTAGCGGTAGAAAACCACCCCGAACGTGCCGACCGTCAGGCTGACCACGACCGCAAACGCGATGTGGCGAGCCATCCTGGCCTGAAGACGGCCACGTCTCTTCCGGCCGTCAGCCAGCACGTCTCACCGGATCTCCGCCGCAACCGACGGTGGCGACTGTTCATCGCCGAATCGACGACCCCCCGGTTCCGAGGTTGAACTCGCCACATGCCCTCCGCTGGTGTACTGATCTTCAATCGTAGCAGAAAAACGGACCGCTCCCCGTCGGCCCTACTCCAGGTTCTGCACCTGCTCGCGGATCCGTTCGAGGGCGGCCTTCGAATCGACCAACCTCTCGGCGACTCCGAGCTCCCGGCATTTCGAGCCGAGGGTGTTGAGTTCCCGGAGGATCTCCTGACACATGAAATCGAGCGCCCTGCCGACGGCACCCCCGGCGTCGAGCCGATCGTTGAAGCCCGCCAGGTGCGAACGCAAACGGACGAGCTCCTCGCTCACGTCCGCACGATCCGCCAGCAACGCGGCTTCCTGCACCTGACGCTCGGGGTCGAGCGATGAACCCGGCCCGACGAGCTCCGCGAGCCTTTCGGACAGGCGGCTGAAGACCACCCGGCGAAACTGCTCGCTGTGAGCTTCGAACCAGTCGAGAAAGGTCACGATCTCGCCGAGATCGGTGCGGATCTGGTTCTCGAGCGCCGCAGCCTCCTCTTGCCTCATGGCCACCAAGGCCGCGACCGCCTGGTCGGTGAGCTCGCCGAGCCCTGCGGCCTCTTCAGCCTCGGGATTCACGGTCACGGACTCGATGGTGACGAGCCCAGGGATCGCGAGCAGATCGCCGAGGGCCAGACTCCCGCCGACGGTCCGACCAAGGGGGAGATCGGCGAGTTGTTCGACGATGCTCTGCACCGCATCAGCATTGACGACCACCCGAACGGGCTGGGGAGCGGTTCGCTCGAAGTCGACCTGGACCGTCACCCTTCCCCGTTCGAGAGCCCGGAGGACCGCGCCGCGGACGGCCGCTTCCAGCTCGGGGATCTCGTCACGGACATTTGTCCGCACCAACACGTCCAGATTCTTGTGGTTGACCGATCGGACCACCACCGAGGCACTCAATCGATCAGAGATCTCGCCCTGTGCGCGGCCGAATCCAGTCATGCTTGCCAGCCTCATCACGTCTCCCTTGCTCGCCTTCCCGCCACATGATGAGCCGCTCGGGTCGCTACCGCAACCGCCCCGGGCTCTCGACTACCGGGATTTGAAATCCGGAGACCGCCGATCGAAAAAGGCCCGAGCTCCTTCGCCGGGATCGCCCGAGGCGAAGAGCAACCGGAACGACGCCAGCTCGATCTCCGGTCGCGCACCCACCGAGCTTCGCATGAGATCCCGCGCCGCGCTCAGAGCGACGACCGATGCCTCATCCGAAACCAGCGGCGATTCGCCATCGCCGAGCACCCGGGTCGCCAACCCGAGACGGACCGCCTCGTCCGCAGCGATGGGCGTCGGATCGAGCAGACCACGGGCCAACGCCGCCCGCCCAGCCCGACCGAAAGCCCAAACCAGGCCGACGGACACCTCGCCCGGCCCCGGCTGCAATTCGACACCACGGCGGAGGTAAACCAGATCGGAGCAGAACGCAATATCGAGGGCGGCGCCGCGGACAGTCGAACCCACCTCGGCGACGGTGACCGCGCGGGATTTCGTCCAGGGCTCCAATCCGATCCAATCGATGGCTTCGCTTCCTCCCGACTCGCCAAAGCGCGCAAGCAGGACGCCCGGTCCGGCCGCGAGTTCGCACCAGTACTCCAACTGGGCTGCCGCCTCCTGCTCGGGATTCCAATCCACGATTCTCATCCGGTCATTGTACCCTTCGCCTTTTGTTCCGAGTCGCCGGACAGCAACCTCTGTGCCCGATCGCACCCAGCCGCCGCATGAATACTGGAAATCCACACCTAAACCGCCGCATCTCATATAGTTACAACAAATAATGCGGATATGTTAAAATGCGCGGCCGAGTTGTATGTAAAGGAGTATTGAATCAACCCATGGCTGATCTCTATCAGTACCGTACTGCACCCGAAGAACCCCTCGATTGTGTGTATTTCCTCCACGTGGCCGGTAGCGATCCGATCGAGAATATTGCCTTTGACGCCAAGGAAAAACGCGCCCTCCACGCAAAGATCAAGGGCCTGGCGCCGCGCGGCGAGGAGGGGGAGATCATCTCCGGCGAGTGCCCCCTCGACACCGCTCACCGGGTGACCTTCGTCGGCCTCGGCAGCGAGGCCTCGATCACGCACGGGAAGCTCCGCGGCGCCCTCCGCGCGGTGATGCGGCAGGCGACAAAGAACCGCGAGTACCAGATCGGACTTGCGGTTTCGGCATCCGTCCCCGGTCTTTCCCCCGCCGAGTCCCGGCTCTTCGCGCTGCGCGAGGCGTCCATCGCGGACTACACCTTTGACAAGTTCAAGTCAAAGAAGAACGAGTTCGACAAGATCGATGGCCTGCACATCTTTCCGTTGGTCAAGGAAACCGAGGAGGAGCTCGAAGCTCGTCTCGACTCGGTTCGTCTGCTTCGGACATCGGTCCAGCTCGCACGCGACCTCACCAACCGTCCGGGCAACGATCTCACACCCGAATCCCTCGCCGGCGCCGCCCGCGAAATGACCGAGGGACTGAGCGGGCTACGGGTGACCATCCTCGGGAAGAAGGAGCTCATCAAAGAGAAGATGGGCGGACTCCTCGCGGTGAGCCAGGGATCCATCGAAGAGCCGAGGATGATCGTCCTCGAGCATCGACCCAAGAAGCCCAAACGTTCGGTGGTCCTGGTCGGCAAGGGTGTCACCTTCGATTCCGGCGGGATCTCGCTGAAACCGGCAAAGGACATGGGCGACATGAAGTCCGACATGGCCGGCGGCGCCACGGTGATCGGAATCATGCGTGCCGTCGCCGAGCTCGAGCTGCCCATCAAGGTGGTCGGTCTGGTCCCGACAGTCGAGAACATGCCGTCGGGAACGGCGACGAGACCCGGTGACATCATCACCATCTCCAACGGCAAGACGGTCGAAGTCGACAACACCGATGCCGAGGGTCGCCTCATCCTCGCGGATGCCCTCCACTACGCCGCCCGCTTCAATCCAGACATCATCATCGATTTCGCCACTCTCACCGGCGCCTGCGTGGTCGCCCTGGGACACGAGGCGGCCGGGATCATGGGCAACGACCCCGAACTCCAGGCCACCCTCAGCGAGATCGGTGAAACGGTCGGCGAGCGGGTCTGGTCGCTTCCCAACTACGATGAGTACCTCAGCTACCTCAAGAGCGACTGGGCCGATATGAAAAACGCCGGCGGTCGCTGGGGCGGTGCCGTCACCGCCGGTATTTTCCTCAAGCAGTTCGTGCCCGAGAAGGCGTCATGGGCTCATATCGACATCGCGGGAGTCGGTTTCCTCGAAAAGGAACACAACGGCCTGCCCAAGGGCGGCACCGGATTCGGCGTGGTTCTGACGACCACCTTCCTGCAGGGACTGTTGAAGTAGGATTTTGAGTTCTTAATTCTTAATTCTTAATTCTTTAGAACTATCGACCCGTCTTCGGAAACCGAAGACGGGTCGCTGTATTCTGGACACGACATGGGAATCAAATCGACCCAGATCGGATCGATCGAACTCTCACCGCCTGTGGTGCTCGCACCCATGGCGGGGATCACCAACTATCCCTTCCGCTCCCTTTGCCGTCGCTTCGGCGCCGCCCTTTTCGTCAGCGAGATGATCACCGCCCGGGCGCTCGTCGAGGGGGCCCGAAAGGCCCACAAGCTCGCCGACTTCGGGCCCGAGGAATCCCCTCGAAGTCTTCAGCTCTACGGCGTCGATCCGCGATATGTCGGTGAGGCCGTCAGATGGCTCGTGGGCGAAGGCCGCGTCGACCACATCGATCTCAACTTCGGTTGCCCGGTGCGGAAGGTCACCCGGAAGGGCGGCGGCGCCGCCATCCCGGCCAAACCGAAGCTGCTTCGCGCCATCGTCCACGCCGCCGTCGCCGGAGCCGGCCCGGTGCCCGTGACCATCAAGTTCCGCATGGGGATCAACGACGAGGTGTCGACCTTTCTCGAAACCGGCCGGATCGCAGAGTCCGAGGGCTGCGCCGCCGTCACCCTGCACGCACGAACCGCGGCTCAGCTCTATGACGGACACGCTCACTGGACCGCCATCGGCGAACTCAAGACGGCGGTCTCGACGATCCCGGTCTTTGGCAACGGCGATATCTGGGTCGCCCGGGACGCCATCCGGATGATGGAGGAAACCGGCTGCGACGGTGTCGCCATCGGCCGCGGCTGCCTCGGTCGTCCCTGGTTGTTTCGCGATCTCGCCGACGCCTTCGCCGGCCGCGATCCAGGCCCCGGACCGACCTTCGGCGAGGTCGCGGATATCATGATCGAACACGCCCGACTCCTGACCGATTGGTTCGGGGTCGAGAGGACCTCGATGCTCTCGTTTCGAAAACACGCCGGCTGGTACACCAGGGGATTCTCCTCGAGCGCCCGGCTTCGAGACCGGCTCATGCGGGTGGACTCCATGGCCGAACTGGCCGAAGTGCTCAGCGAGATCGACCGGGATGAACCCTACCCTGCCAACGCCCATCTTGTCCGTCGGGGCAAACGAAGCGGCACCCAGAAGGTCGTCCTGCCCGAGGGCTATCTCGACAACCTCGATGATGACACTCCACCCGAGGAAGAGGACGAAGCGATCTCGGGGGGATAAGGGGCAGCGACAGGGGCAGCAACCGGAAATCCCACCAATCCCAAACTTCCCGCACTCTCTCGGAAACGCCCATCCAACTTCAACGCCTCTGACGGGCAGGCTGGAAGCCCGCCCCCACAATGCCCGTCCAACCTGGTGTGGATTCGAAACCGAAGCCGACTCGGGCACGCGGAAGATCGCGCTCCATCGTGGTGCCGGGCATGACTTTGTGCCGGTCGAACGCCACGGCGGCGTGTCGCGCCCCGCACAAGGTCCATGCCGGGCTCCCCCGGGACGCGCGATGAAGTCTGCTCTTCCGGCCACGAAGCAGGCCGCCGGCGCGCCATCGGCGGGGTCGCAGCCCTTCCAATTCACCACCGACGCGACCCCGCCGATGGGGCGGCGCCGGGCCGCCGAAGGCGGACCGGAAGGCCGGTGCCGTGAGAACCGGGAACAGCGATCCGGCGCATCTCTCGCGGCACGGATCGAGGCGGTCGCAGAATCGATGGAATTGCTGCGCTAACGGGTGTATTCTCGCAACAAGAGTGCCATGGAGAACAATCAAATAGAGCCCCGCTTCCAAGAAAACCGACAAACGTCGTGTGACGGCGAAAGGATACGGACCATGAGGAGTAAAGTGTTCTGTGCCGCGCTGGTTGGGTGTCTGATGGCGCTGCCGGGGGTCGTTCAGGCGCAATTCTTCTTTGACAACTTCGACAGCTACGCGGCGGGCTCGAACATCGCCGGTCAGGGGGGGTGGGAGACCTGGGCCGGGGATCCCGGCGCGAACACCACGGTCGTCAACTCGCACTCCTACTCGCCGCCGAACTCGCTGGATCTATCGGGAACCGCGGACATCGTGCACCAATTCGCCGGCGTCTCTACCGGCACGTGGTACCTCAAGGCACGTTTCTACGTTCCCAGCACGCAACTAGGCGACCTCTACTTTATCGCCCTCAACCGCTACGACGGCGCCTGCGCCGCGGTCGGCGCCTGCGACTGGTCGGTCCAGGTGCGCATGACCGCGTCCGCCGGCGAGGTCGTTTCAGAGGGGGGCACCAGCAACCCGTCGTCAGCATCGCCTCTGCCGCTGCTCACCAACCAGTGGTCGCAGATCTTGGTGGAGATCAACTTCGATACGAACACCTACTCGGTGTTCTATAACGGAACCCTGCTCGACACCCTGGCGTGGGCGGTCACCGGCGACATGAGCCTCGATGCCATCAACCTGTTCTCCAACGGCAGCACCGAGTCGTACGCGGACGACGTCTGGCTCGACACGACCATTCCGGTGGAACTTCAGAGCTTCAGCGTGGAGTGACCGCGCAGCACCCAAAAAGTCGTCCTGCGCGAGGGCTATCTCGACAACCTCGATGATGACACTCCACCCGAGGAAGAGGACGAAGCGATCTCGGGGGGATAAGGGGCAGCGACAGGGGCAGCAACCGGAAATCCCACCAATCCCAAACTTCCCGCACTCTCTCGGAAACGCCCATCCAACTTCAACGTCTCTGACGGGCAGGCTGGAAGCCCGCCCCCACAATGCCCGTCCAACCTGGTGTGGATTCGAAACCGAAGCCGACTCGGGCACGCGGAAGATCGCGCTCCATCGTGGTGCCGGGCATGACTTTGTGCCGGTCGAACGCCACGGCGGCGTGTCGCGCCCCGCACAAGGTCCATGCCGGGCTCCCCCGGGACGCGCGATGAAGTCTGCTCTTTCGGCCACGAAGCAGGCCGCCGGCGCGCGATCGGCGGGGTCGCAGCCCTCCCAATTCACCACCGACGCGACCCCGCCGATGGGGCGACGCCGGGCCGCCGAAGGCGGACCGGAAGGCCGGAGCCGTGAGAACCGGGAACAGCGGCAGCGGCCGGGGCAGCGGCCGGGGCAGCGTCAGCGACAGCGGCAGCGGCAGCGGCAACTGCAGGGTACTGCGTTCGGGCACGTCACCGACGACAGCCAGGATGGCTGTCGCTACACAATCAAGAACGGCCGCTGTGTAGCGACAGGCTTCCAGCCTGTCGGGGGCAGCGACCGCAGCCGGGGCAGCTGGCGGCGGCCCAAAAGGGCGGGGTTGAACAGCTCAGCTACGAGGGTGCATCGGCAGCGACGCGTTGCCGCCGCCATCGTCATCTCGGCAGGCGAGCACATCCCTCCCATCGGCGACGCACTTGCACGAAGGACCGCCGCAGGAGCCCTTGAGGCTCCGTCCGGTGACCATCACGCCGATGGCCATGGCCAGGACAGCCAGGAGAAAAGCAACCGCCGTCAGAATCATGGTTTCCATCATTCGTCCTCGTCCTGACCAACGTCGACGGAGCTCGGAGTATTCTCGGCCGGCCAGGCGCTGCTCGCCCACTCTTCGAACTCACCGTCGTCGGTCCGGATGAGCAAGAGCGCGGCGAGTCCCTCCCGCTCGACCAGTTCCCGGCCCTCATCGGGCCCGAGGACGTTGATCGCGGTGGCCAGAGCGTCCGCCGTCATACAGCTGGGGTGGATCACGCTGACGGAGGCGAGCCGATGCGCGATGGGTCGGCCGGTTCGCGGATCGATGGTGTGGGAAATCCGAACGCCGTCGCGTTCGTAGTAGTTGCGATAGTCGCCGGATGTCGCCATGGCGGCATCCTCCAACGCCACCGCGGACCACAGATCTCCCCGACCGGTCTCGGGTCGTTCGATCCCGATCCGCCACGCCCCGCCCGCGGCGTTTCTCCCCATCGCCCTGACCTCACCACCGATCTCCACCATGAAGTCGACCAGACCGAGACTGCTCAACCCGAGCGCGACCCTGTCGACGGCGTAGCCCTTGGCGATGGCGGAGAGATCGCAGCGCAGGGCAGCACTGTCCTTCTGCAGCGTTCGCCCGGCGGGATCGATTTCGAGCTTCTGAAACCCGAATTCGGCCATCAGAGCTGCAATGGCATCGGCGTCGGGAGGATCCTCGACCGTTTCGGGCCCGAATCCCCAGGCGTCTACCAGCGGTCCCACCGTGATGTCGAACGCCCCGGCAGACAAACCGGCGATCCGCTGCGCCTCGGACACCACCTCGATCATGGCTTCGGAAACGGCGAACGGCTCCGTGCCGTGGCGGTTGAAGGCGCTCAACTCGGAGTCCTCGCGATAGGTCGACATGGTGAAGTCGACCGCATCGACCGCGGACCGGATGGTGGTCTCGACGTCCTCTTGGCCGCCGGCAAACCCCGGCGGGACGACGACCTTGACCGTGAAGGCCGTTCCCATGGTTCGACCGGTCAGCACCCACTGATCCGCTGGATCCGGACCATTGGGTTGGCGGAGAAAGACCACCAGGAAGAGCGCGCCGACAAAGATCGCCGGCACGATCATCCGCCTGAGCGGTGGCGGCCCTGACGTCGGTCGACTCATTGTCTGACTCCGGTCGATCGGTGGACTATCCGCCGAAATCGTCGAGCGCAATGTTCTCCGGCTCGACCCCGAGATCGGTGAGCATTCGGATGCACGCCGAGTTCATCATCGGCGGCCCGCACATGTAGTACTCGCAATCCTCGGGCGCGGGATGGTCCTTGAGGTAACTGTCGTAGACCACCTGGTGGATGAAGCCGGTCTTTCCTGTCCAATTGTCCTCGGGCAGGGGTTCGGACAGCGCGAGGTGCCACTCGAAGTTGTCGTTTTCGGCCGCGATCTGGTCGAAGTCCTCCTGGTAGAAAGCCTCGCACAGGCTGCGCGCGCCGTACCAGTACGAGACCTTTCGATCGGTGTGAAGACGCCGGAACTGATCGAAGATGTGCGACCGCATGGGCGCCATCCCGGCCCCGCCGCCGATAAAGACCATTTCGTTCTTGGTTTCCTTGGCGAAAAACTCGCCAAAAGGCCCGGAAATGGTGACCTCGTCGCCGGGTTTGAGACTGAAGATATACGACGACATGATCCCCGGTGGAACATTGGGCATGTTGGGCGGCGGGGAGGCGATCCTCACGTTGAGCATGATGATGTCGGATTCCTTCCGGGTAGTTGGCCATGGAGTACGCCCGGGTCACGCCCTCCTCCACCTTTGAGGTGTACTGCCAGACGTTGTACTTGTTCCAGTCCGCCCGATACTCCTCCTCGATATTGAAGTCCTTGTAGTGGACCTCGTACGGTGGACACTCGATCTGGATGTAGCCGCCGGCGCGGAACGGCACCGCTTCGCCCGCGGGCAACTCAAGAACCAGTTCCTTGATGAAGGTCGCGACATTGCGATTGGACCGCACGCGGCAACGCCACTTGCGGACGTTGAAGATCTCCGGCTCGACCTCGATCTTCATGTCCTGCTTGACCTTGACCTGGCACGACAACCGTGTCCCTTGGCGAGCTTCGCCGCGGCTGATGTGCGATGTTTCGGTGGGGAGCAGGGCGCCGCCCCCGTCGTGGACCGCCACCTTGCACACCCCGCAGGTGCCCTTGCCGCCGCACGCCGACGGGATGAAGATCTTATTCTCGCCCAGGGTGTTGAGCAGGGTCCCGCCGGCCGGTGTCACGAGCGCTTTGTCGGGATCCTCGTTGATAGTGATCGTGACGTCGCCCGACGCCACCAGTTTGGACTTTGCGGCCATGAGGACCAAGACCAACGTCACGATGACGATGACGAAAACGGCGACTCCGAGAATAATGGTGGTCATCAACGCCCCCCGGTCACAGCTGAATACCCGCGAAGGCCATGAAAGCGATGGCCATCAGTCCGGTGATGAGAAAGGTGATCCCAAGACCTCGCAGGGCGGGCGGCACATCGGAGTAGACGATCTTCTCTCGAACCGCGGCCAGCGCGACGATGGCGAGCCAGAAACCTGCACCGGAGCCGAAGCCGAAGACGGTGCTCTCGCCGAGGGTGTAGTCACGCTCGACCATGAACAACGACCCACCCAGGATGGCGCAGTTGACCGCGATCAATGGCAGAAACACACCGAGGGCCGCGTAGAGTTTCGGCACATAGCGATCGAGAATCATCTCCACGACCTGCACCGACGCCGCGATGGATCCGATAAATGCCAGGAAACGGACGAAGCTCAAATCCACCGTGTCCCAGGCGGGGTTGATCCACACCAGGGCGCCCTCGGCCAGCAGATAGTTGTACAGCAGGTTGTTCAGCGGCGTGGTCACCGTCAACACAAAGGTCACTGCGGCGCCCAGACCCACTGCGGTCTCCACCTTCTTCGAGACCGCGAGGAACGAACACATGCCGAGGAAAAAGGCGAGCGCCATGTTCTCGACGAAGATCGCTTTGACGGCGAGACTGAGGTAGTGCTCGAGCATCTCAGTCCTCCTGCAATTCCGGCTTCCGCGTGCGGAGCCCCCAGATAATGACGCCGATCAGGAAGAACGCCCCCGGAGAGAGGACGAAGAGGCCGTTGGGTTGATACCAGCCGCCCTCGGTGACCACCGGCAAAACCTGGTAGCCGAAGAGCTTGCCGGCGCCGATGAGCTCGCGGAAGAACCCGACGACGATGAGAATAACGCTGTAACCGAGACCGTTGCCGAGCCCGTCGAGCAGGCTGTCCATGGGCGGATTCTGCATCGCGAAAGCCTCGGCCCGGCCCATGATGATGCAGTTCGTGATGATCAGTCCCACGAAGACCGACAGCTGTTTGGAAATGTCGAAGAGGTAGGCCTGGAGCACCTGGTCGGTGACGATCACCAGCGACGCGATGATGGTGAGCTGAACGATGATTCGGATAGAGGGCGGAATCAGATTCCGAATGAGCGAAATCGACAGGTTGGACAAACTCAGCACCGCAATGACCGCGAGCGACATCACCACCGAGGTTTCAAGCTTGGTGGTGACCGCGAGTGCCGAGCAGATCCCCAGGACCTGGGTGGCGATCGGGTTGTCGTTGAACAGCGGGTCGAGGAGGGCGGCCTTCTGCTTCCGGTTCATGCATCACCTCCGCTCTCTGACCGGTAGAGGTCCAGATAGGGGCCGAAGCCGTTTTCTGAAAGCCAGAACCGCACCAGATGGGAGACTCCGCGCGCGGTGAGGGTGGCGCCGGAGAGGCCGTCGACCTCGTAGGGATCGTCGGCCGGCGGACCGGCGTGGCCCTTGATCACCTCGATGGCCACGTCTCCGGACTCGTCAAAGGCCTGGCGCTCGGGCCACAGGGCCTTCCACGACGGGTTGTCGATCTCGCCGCCGAGACCGGGGGTCTCACCATGTTCGTAGAAGGTGATGCCTTTGATGGTCGATCCGTCCGGCGCGAGGGCGAGAAAACCATAGAGGGTCGACCACAGGCCCTTGCCCTCGATGGGGAGAATCACCATCGCGACATTGCCGTCGACCACCTTTTGATACACCACCGCCGTATTGGGTACCCGCTGCAACCCGGCACTGTTGGGACCGACCGCTCTGCTCAACGCGGGGTCCTTGGTCGCCTTGCGCTGGTCATAGGTCGAGGGGTTCACCGACTCGTCGTAGGCTCCGGACGAGAGCTCGACGGCGCGGGCGATGATGCTCTCATCAAAGAGCCGTTGAACCTCGTCGGCAGCCACCGACTGGCCGGTCTCGATGAGACCGGCGACGGTGAGCACCTGTTTTTGACGGTCGAGCTCTTTGTTTTCCAGCTGTCGTGGGCGTAGGGCGACGGCCGCGCTCGACACGAAGATGGAGCACACGAGACACACCGTAGCGGCGAAACCGATGATATAGGCGTTACCGTGCTGCTGCATTTCGCGCCAACCTCCGTTTGATGTTTGCCTGGACAAAGAAGTGGTCGATGAACGGGGCAAACATGTTCATGAACAGAATGGCCAGCATCATGCCTTCGGGATAGGCCGGGTTGATCACCCGCACCAGGACCACCATCACACCGATGCCGAAACCATAGATCCATCGCCCTTTGTTGGTGAATGCCGACGAGACCGGATCGGTGGCCATGAAGACCGTCCCGAAAGCCCAGCCGCCGAGCACGAAATGCCATCCGAAGCTCAGACCGAAAGCGGGGTTGGTCGCCGAACCGACGGCGTTGAGCAGGAACACCATGCCGGCGGTGCCGAGGGTGACCCCGGCCATGGTGCGCCAGGAGCCCACTCCGGTCGCAATCAGGACGAACGCGCCGATGAGGCAGAACAGCGCCGAGGTTTCGCCCATGGAACCGGGAATCAGACCGTAGAAGGCCTGCCACCAGGCATCGGATCCGACCGCTCCCAGAGCCTGGGGCCCATTCCCCATCGCCCGCGCCAGCCAGGTCGCTCCCGAGAAGCCGTCGACGCCGATGAAGTTCGCGGCGATCCACGGCGCATCGCCGGAGATCTGTGCCGGATAGGCGAAAAAGAGAAACGCCCGCGCCGTGAGCGCCGGGTTGAGGAAGTTCATCCCGGTGCCGCCGAAAATCTCCTTGCCGATGATCACCCCGAACGCGACACCCATGGCGACTTGCCACAGGGGAATCGTCGGCGGCAGGGTCAGCGGGAGCAGGAAGCCGGTGACGAAGAAGCCTTCGTTGACCTCATGTCCGCGGATCATGCAAAAGAGCACCTCGATGCTGATGCCGACGGCGAAGGCCGTGACGAAGACCGGGATGAAATAGAGCGATCCATGGACGAAACAGGCCACAAAATCGGTGGTGAACTCGAAACCCATGGTCTGGAAAACCGCGGTCTGCCAGTTATCCAGCGGAGTCGCCCCGGCGGCGATGGCCCGGGCGGCCTGCAGTCCGGTGTTGTACATGGCCATGAAAACGGTGGGCACCAAGGCGAGGACCACCACGATCATCAGCCGTTTCAGATCGAGGCCGTCGCGGACATGAACGGTCCCGCGATTGACCTCACCCGGGGTGTAGAAGAGCGTATCGGCCGACTCGTAGAGCGGGTAGAAGAACTCGAGCTTCCCGCCGCGTTTGAAGTGCGGTTCAGCCTTGTCGAGGAGAGTGCGGAGGAAACGCATCAGCCCTCCTTCCAGATCTCGAGGAGATTCCGCCGCAGCGCCGGACCGTAGTCTTCCTTGCCCGGGCTGACGAAGGAGCACAATGCGAGGTCTTCTTCGTCCAGTTCCAGACAACCCAACGCCTCCGCGCGCTCGAGGTCGTTCATCAACAGCGATCGCAGGAGAAACGTCGGCATGATGTCCAGTGGCATGATTTTCTCGTAGTGACCGATCGGGACCATCGCACGGTGAGCACCGTGGGTGGTTGTCGTGAAGTCATATCGCGCCGACGGGCCGCGAAATGCGGAGCCAAAGGCCCGACTCAAGGAGTACCGGTCGAAACCCGGCCAGATCCAACCGAGGAACTTTCGCTCGCGGTCTTCCGCCAGGCATGAGATCTGATTCGAGTAGCGGCCGAGGTAGCCGAAGACCTCTCCGGAGGCGGTGAAACCGTGCAGAACCGACCCGGAGATCACTCGGTTGATGCCCGGTTCGAGTTCACCTTCGACGAGGGGCGCCATCGCTGCACCGAGGCGGGTCGCCAGCAGCCGCGGTCTTTTCACAACCGGGCCGGCGAGTGCCACCACCCGGCGGACGTCGAGCCGCCCGGTGGCGAAGAGCGCCCCGATGGCAGCGACATCCTGATAGCCGACAAACCAGACCGCCTTGTCGCGATTGACCGGATCGAGGGTATGGATGTGGGTTCCGGCGAGCCCGGCGGGATGTCTGCCCTCGAAATACTCGACCTGAACCCCGTCGATGCGCGCCGCGCCAAGCGCCGAACCCGGTGAGCAGCAGAGATAGACGCGACCATCGGTCAACTTCGTCAACACCTCGAGACCGAGGTTGAAATCGTCCAACCTTCCCGCCATGACGACCTCGGGGTCGGCCGCGAGGGGGCTCGTGTCCATGGCGGTCACGAAGATCGAATGGCAGACCTCCGTCGGGCCGGGGACCTTGGAAAACGGGCGGGTCCGAAGCGCGGTCCACTGCCCCGATTCCACCAGCAACGCGCGGATCTGATCGCCGTCGAGCGACGAGTCTTCCCGGCCGACAAAGCTCGCGAACGGCTGGAAGTCATCATCCTTCGGCCGGCCCTCACGTTCGCCATCGCTGAGCTCGATCACCAGCGATTGGAGGGACCGCCGTTCGCCGCGGTTGATGGCAACCACGGTGCCGGCCCCAGGTGAGGTGAATCGAATTCCCTCGGTCTTTCGATCCTCGAAAAGCAACTGGCCACGCTTGACCCGATCGCCCACCGCGGCGTGCATCCTCGGTTTCATGAACTGATAGTCCTGGGCGAGCAGGGCCACGCGATGAACCGGCGGCCCCTGGTCGATTTCCTGAATAGGCTCCCCCGAGATCGGGAGGTCGAGTCCCTTCTTGATCCTGTGAACGGCCATCGCGGTTTCTTCACCTCCGTGCTCGCCGAGTCGGGTTGGGGGTAGGGCCTGAGATGAGCCCGGTTACCCGCCGGTTGAGCCGGCCAAGAATAAACCGGAATTCGACTTCGTTAAAGCAAATGTCTGAGAATTGAGGTCAATCAGCTATTCTTGGAGCGAAATTAGCTGTGGACGTCAGGAGAGAACCGATGGAAGAGACACCGACAATTCGACACGCGATGGCAAAGTCGACACGATCATTCAGAGCCGACGGCCCAATGAAAGAGGCCATGCACGACCTCGCACGCTCCCCTTTCCCCGCTCTTCCCGTGGTCGACGACTTCGGAGTCGTGGTCGGCATGCTCACCGAGAAGGACTGCCTCCGCACCGTAATCCAATGGGCTTACGAGGGGATTTCGGGCGGCACCGTCGCCGACCACATGTCAGCCCTCGAGGTTCGAATCACTCCTGAAATGGACCTTCTCAACGCGGCGCGAGCGTTTCTCGAGTGTAATTTTTCATGTCTGCCGGTCACCGAAAATGACCGCCTCGTCGGATCCATCCACCGGCACGATATCCTCAAGGGCATCGATCGCTGGTCGACGGTCATCGACCGCGAGCGCGAGTTGCGCCTCAAATCGACCTCCGGCCATGAACGCCCGTCCGCCATCCAGCACATGCAGAAGGTGGCCGCCTCGCACACCCGAAAGCAGATGGCGCAGGTATTCAAGAAACACTGATATCGTCCACAACGATGAAATCCGATGAGATCTCCGGCGATCACGTCTATCGCGACCTGACCATCGCGCTGACGCTGCTCTTCGTCTCATCTCCTGTGCTCGACAGGTTTTTCGGATCGTCGAGAATCGACAGCTATCTCATTGCGGGGTTCCTGGTCTTCGTCCTGTATCAGATCACCCGCAGGCGCGCCGATCTGGTCATCGGTCTCGCACTCGGGATTCCGGCCGTGGCCGGCGGGATCATTAACGCCGCGACCCCCGATTCTCCGGCAATCAATGCGGTCCCGATCATCCTCGGCGCCGTCTTCCTCGGGTTTCTCATATCGAGAATATTCAAGGACATCTTTTTCGGCGATCGCATCACCTCGGAGCAGATCTTCGGCTCGGTCTGCGCCTACCTCCTGATCGGGCTCGTGTTTTCGAGTGTCTATGGATTCGTTTTTCTCGTCGAACCCGACGCCTTCGCCTTCTCGGATGCTCTGGCCGACCATCTGACCGCCGAACCCGAGGGTGAGAGCTTCGGCATCTTCACCTACTTCAGCTTCGTCACCATGACGAGTCTCGGATACGGCGACATGACGCCGATCTCGGAGATGGCCCGCACCCTCGCCTGGGTCCAGGCCGTGCTCGGCCAGCTCTATCTCGCGATCACCGTCGCCGCTCTGGTGGGGATTCACATCGCAAAGGAACAGAGCTGAAGCTGGATGCTGGATGCGGGATTGAGGGAACGCACCATCGAACGGGGTAACCGCAGATAGAAACAGATAGCCAGCGCTATCGATCACAGCGACAGCGTCCGGGGCAGCCTCCGGGACAGCGGCAGGGGCAGGGGCAGCGTCCGGGGCAGCACCCAAAGCCGTAACGGGACACGAAAGAACAACGTTCACCGGGAGTGCGGGGTTTGATCGAACTTCGCTGTCGCGGCGGCCGTCAGCCCCCGAGCTGCTCCGGCTTCACAATCGAACCGTACTTGGCCTTCATGGCCAACAGACCCTCGCGCTGCTCGGCGTAGACCTCGAAGAGCGTGGCCGGGAGATTCTCCTCCTTGCCGTAAGCTTCTTCCTGGAGCTCGATCCGGGCGAGGATCTTGTCGATGTAGAGCGAGAATTGCTTGTCATAGAGTTCGCGCGGGTAGTCCTTGTTGATGAGATTGCGGAACAGAGTCTTGAGATCGTCATACCTCGGCAGGAATCCGATCGGGGTCTCGATCGCATCCACATCACCGTGACTCCGCCGCTCGAGCCAGCTGAGCCAGACCTTGACGTCCCGTTTTTCACCGAGCAACCTGTTGCCCTCGCCGCCGCGCGCCTGATGGGTGAGAAAGTAGTTCAACCCGGCGAGAATCGGCGGATCGGAGAGCTTCGGTGAGTTGAAAAACTCAAATTGCGAGGTCATGTAGTCGGCGAGGGCCCCCGGAATGAACGGAGCGTTGGCCCAGGGTTGCCGGCGAACACCGGAGACGCCGATTTCGGTCGCGGTGGCGGCGGAAACGATCGAGGCGCCGATGACCACGCCGTGATCCGCGTTCTTGGCCACCCAGATCGGCGGCATGGTGTCGGAATCACGACCGCTGTAGGTGATGACCTTGACATGGGCTCCGGCGGACGACTCCGCCGCGCCAACATCGTAGTTGCCGATCGCATTGTTACGCACCGTGATCCGGGCGTTGCCGTGGGAGATCGGGATCCGCTTGCCATCGGCGTCGGAAATGCCTTCCCACCAGTCGCCCTGGAAGTTGCGGCCTTTCGTCGGCGGCTCCTCGCCGCTGCCTTCCCAGTGCGGTCTTCGATCTTCGTCAACCAGCACGTTGGTCCAGATCACTTCCTCCCCGGGCTCACGCAGCACCTTCATGAGGTAAGGATCACCGTCCCAGTTGACATCGTTGACGATGCCGAAGATCCCCCTCTCAGGGTTGATGGCTCGCAACGTACCGTCGTCCGCCAACCACATCTGGGCGAGATCGTCTCCCACGAACCGGTCGCCGGCCATGGCGGTTGTTGTCTTGCCGCAACCGCTCGGCGCGGCGCCGCAGAAGTAGGTCGCCCGCCCCCCGGGTCCGTTGAACCCGGTGATGAACATGTGCTCGGAGAGCTGCTGGCCCGACTTGAAATAGGTCGCGAGATCGACGGCGAAGCGGTGGTTCCCCTTCTTCATGAGCAGGGTGTTGCCGGCATAGGTGCAGAACATCGAATAGGTGGTGAGCCACGAGCGATCCATGAAGACCCGGGCATTGGGCAGATCTTCGACGCGCCACGGCCCTTCGGAGTGGAGGTTGGTGAAAAAGAAACCGGTCTCCTCGACCTGCCGGTCAAAGGTCGCATACGAGTTTCGGTAGAGCATGTCCGCGCTGTGCATGACATAGGCTGAGCTCGAAATCTCGATTGCCGGGATGGTGGCCGGAGCGCCCGCCGGCCCACGGTTGAAGAATCCGACAAGCAGGACCTTGCCCGCCATGATGCCGACCATCTTGTCCTTGATGTAGGCGTGGGCGTCATCACGGAGGATCTTCTTGGCGAGAACGCTGATCTTCTCGTCGGGGTTGACGATGTAGAACGTCCGGTCGACGATGCGCGCCTGCTCCTGGGCGAGATCGAAGTGGATGGTGTGATCGGGCATGGCCAGAGCCCGCTCTTCACCCTTGGCGATGCTCAACTGACGAATGGTCTCCAGATCCTCCTCGCTTCCGGTGTTGACCATCACCCGATCCGGACGGCACACCGCAATCGAGTTGGCGATCTTGAGGAGCGCCTTTTCGGTGGTGATCTTCTCGAGCTTGGCGAGCTCGGTTGGACCCATCTTCTTTTGGAAAAGCGCCCACGCATCATCGATCGTTTCAATTCCACCGATATCCTCGAGGATTTCTGTCCCCTTGCCGAGTTCAAGCATCGTCCAGCCTCCATTCGCGGCGGTTGTCACTGGGGTGTGGTCCAGTGTGATCGTGATTGAGGGATTATAACCCGGTCTCCGGGAGCCCGTCAGGTCCTGAGAATTTCCCAAGGAGGGTGGTTTTTCTGTATGATGACTGCCGCGCCCCAATTGCGCGACATGGAGGTGCCACCGTGCACGCCCGTTTCCTGGCATTCAAGTCTGTTGTTCTCGTTTTCGCTGTCGTCGTCATCGCAGGTTGCGGCAGCAAACCCGTGGTTGGTGTCCTCCTCCCGATGACCGGGGACGCCAGTAGTTACGGCATCTCGATGAAAGAAGCCATCGACCTGGCCGTCGCCGAGGCCAAGGCGGATGGGTCGTATCCCGCCAATCTCACCATCGTGTGGGGCGATTCGGCATCCGATCCAGCCACCGGCAGAAAAGAGATTCGAAGACTCGCCGGCGCGGGTGCCAAGCTGATCGTGGCCGGCACAACCAGCGGGACCGCCAAGGCGTTCCTCCCCGAACTCGAAGACAGCGATGTCATCGCGTTGAGTCCGTCGGCGTCGGCGCCGTCATTGACCAAGGACTCGAAGAGGTTCTTCCGGCTCTTCGCCTCCGATGAACTCGAAGGCCAACGGGCCGGCCGCTTCCTCTTCGAGGGCCAGGGCAAGAGCACCGTCCTCATCTTCTCGCAGGACTCCGAGCAGGCCCGCGGCATCGAACCGTTTTTCCGGCAGGTCTATGAAGGCGCCATGGGTGGAACGGTTGTCGGCCGTGTTCTCGTCGGTAACGAAAACTGGCACGAAGAGTGCGCCGATCTCATCGCGGCCCGTCAGCCGGAATCGGTCTACATCATCGCTTACGCCAACAAGACCCTCGAAGTCCTCCGCCACCTCAAGGCCAAGGGCTATACGGGCACCATCTGCGCGACATCGGCGTTTTACTCGGGCGACGTTCTCGAGCAGGAGCCCGAATTGGTCGATGGCGTCTTCTTCCCCATGCCGGCCTTCGAGATCCAATCCGATCTCGAGGTGAGCAGGACCTTCGTCGACTCCTTCCGCGCCAAATACGGCGACGATCCAGACATTTATGCCGCCCACGCCTATGACGCCATGCGCGTTGCCATGAGCATTCCGGAATTGACGCGCGCATGGGAGGCCAATGAGATTCGCCGGGCCCTCCAGTTCGAAATCAAGGAGTTCCCGGGCGTCACCGGGCCGATTCAGTTCGACGACTACGGCGATGTCCGCCACAACCCGGTGATCTTCATCGTCAAGGACGGCGTGGTTCTCAACTACACCAGCTACCTCGAAGTCGAGAAACAGAAGATCCGCGAGAGGATCAAGAAGCTCCTCGAGGGACAGGGCGGCTGACGTCGCAAATGATGAATTTTAAATTCTTAATTTTGAATTGAGGACAGAAAATTAAAAATTCAGAATTAAAAATTGAGAATTCGCCTTGATTCCATCGGCTGCCGACTCAACATCGGTGAGATCGAAGCCATGGCGCGGCGATTCGCAGCCGGCGGACATCAAATCGTCGCCCAGGGCGACCCGGCTGACCTCTGCGTCCTCAACACCTGCGCGGTCACCGCAACCGCATCCGGCAAGTCCCGGCAGTTCATCCGCCAACTCCGGCGCCACAACCCCAAGGCCACGGTCGTGGTCACGGGTTGTCTGGCCGAACTCGAATCCGCCAGTCTCGAAAGCCTCGGCGTCGATCTCGTCGTCGGGAACGACGCCAAGGACCGCCTCCCTGAGATTCTCGAGAAACAGGGTGTCTTGAGGCCCGACCGAGATGACGGATCGATGTCCGCGCCGACCGATCCCCAGCCCGAACAACGAACACGGGCGTTTCTCAAGGTCCAGGACGGCTGCGACAACAAGTGCACCTTCTGTGTCGTGACGATCGCCCGCGGCAGCGGCCGCAGCCTCCCGGCCGGGGAGATCATCGCCGAGGTCCGAAACCTGGACTCACTGGGTTATCGCGAGGTCGTCCTGAGCGGGGTCCACCTGGGTTCGTACGGCCACGATCTCGGACTCTCGCGCGGGCTCGAGGATCTTGTCCGCCGCGTCCTCTCAGAGACCGACATTCAAAGACTGAGGTTGTCCTCCCTCGAGCCTTGGGATCTCGATGCCGGGTTTTTCGAGATCTTCCGCGATCCGCGATTGCTTCGGCACGTCCACCTTCCTCTGCAAAGCGGATGCGATGCCACCCTCGCGAGAATGGCGCGCAAGACAACCATCCGCGACTTCGCCGACCTGGTGGAATCCGCTCGAGACATGGTCAGCGACATCTCGATTTCCACCGACATCATGGTCGGCTTCCCCGGAGAGACCGATGAGGAGTTCGCAGAGTCCGTCTCCGCGGTCGAAGACATCGCCTTTTCCCGGCTCCACATCTTTCGCTACTCACGTCGGAACGGCACCCGCGCGGCCGGACTCCCGAACCAGATCCCCGGGCCGATCGCCCAGGAGCGGAGTCGCCGCCTGCACGAGATCGGGCAGCGCCTCATGTCCGCGTTTCACGAGCGCTTCCTCGGCCGTCGTCTGCGGGTGCTCTGGGAGAACGCAGAGGCGCACGGAAGCGACCTCCGCTGGAGTGGGCTCACCGACAACTATATTCGCGTGCTGACCGAGACCGGCGCCGATACCGATCTCAGCAACGAAGTCGGCGAGATCGAACTCGAAGCCTGCGTGCCGGGCGCTGTCCTGGGCTCGATCCCCGGCGTCTCGCGGTCACCGTACGTGGAACAATCGAGGCGCGAGTCCGGCGGGTTGCCGGTGGTCGGGGGGAAGTGATGGGTAAGGAGTGAGGAGTGAGGTGTGAGGTGTGGGGTGTGAGGTGTGAGGAGCATTTTCCAACTCCCAGGTCTGACTCCTAACTCCTTGCTCTTGACCGCAAACGCACGGAAGCCTGCGCCGCATGGAATCGGCGGCGCCTTTCGGGCGGCATTTGGCCCGTCCTTCGCCTGTTCCTTGGCCCAGACCACCAGTATGAACCTGCGAAACAGGCAATAAACGACCTCAAATGACGCTCCGAAATCCATCCACCATCAATGCGGTGCAGACTCCTGGACGCCGGAATCACCGCTCGGTGGGCACTCGCATTACGATTTCACGAACCAGCTCCCAGGCGGTGCGGATCTTCTTCTCGTCTTCGGTCAGCTTGGCTTCATCTTTGGCCAGAAGCGCCTTGCGCGGCCCCTCGCCGGCCGTCCACGCGGCAAGCAGAGCCCCTTCGACGATCTTCAGATACGCACCCATGGACATGTTGACGCTGCGCAGACGTTCAAACGCCTCGCGGGTTTCAGGATCGAGATTGTCGAAATCGATGGCCATGGGTCGAGATCCTCCAGATCTTGTAGACCTGACAACCCGATCGCGTCCGGGGGTATTTCCCATCCCCCGTTTCCCATTCCATCTCCCGTTCCCGTACCCGTGCCCGCGCTCGATGTGCGGTGATCCACTCTTCTTCCCGCTCCCGAAATACAGCGGCAGGGTACCGCGTTCCGGTACGTCACCGTCGACAGCCAGGATGGCTGTCGCTACACAATCAAGAACCGCCGCTGTGTAGCGACAGGCTTCCAGCCTGTCGGGGCCAGAGTCCGGGGCAGCGGCAGCAACAACGGCCGACCAGAACCCGCGGTATACCCCGCCCCATCGGGGTGCCGGGTCCGCATTTGTGCCGGAACGACCTCTCGGCGGAGCGGCCCGCCCAGCACAAATGCCGACCGGGCTCCCCCGGAGAGCGCGATGCGGTCTGCTCTCCCGGCTACGAGGGAGGCCGCCGGCGCGCCATCGGCGTGGTCGCAGCCCTCTCAATCAACCCACGAGCGACCACGCCGATGGTGCGACGCTGGGTCGCCGGGACGCCAAAGCGTCACGGCGGCCCAGAAGGCCGGTGATGCGATTGCTACGTCCGTGACCGTGGCCGGAAACCCCACCAAGCCCGACCGTCCCGCACTCTCTCGGATACGCCCAACCGACTTCAACGTCTCTGACGGGCAGGCTGGAAGCCCGCCCCCACAATGCCCGCCCAACCGATTTGAAACCCTGATTGCGATGATTGTAGGGCCGGCGTCCCGCCGGCCCATCAGAGCCCTCGTCGATCCGCGTCGCTCCGTACGCCAGTCCAAAGCCGCTCTCGTATGCGACGCAATATGGTCCCGGGTTTTTCCAAGCAACACCTCTGTAATCGGGATCTCACCAAGATCAGAGTCCCCGAAATCCGGGGCCCCGACCCTCAGAACTCCCGATCGCCCAATCCGCACCTGGCCAAATTCCGCGGCCAACAACGAGCCTCCCAACCGGTCTAGGGCACGCGGAAAACCGCCCCCCATCGGGGTGCCGGGTCCGCATTTGTGCCGGAACGACCTCTCGGCGGAGCGGCCCGCCCAGCACAAATGCCGACCGGGCTCCCCCGGAGAGCGCGACGCGGTCTGCTCTCCCGGGTACGAGGGAGGCCGCCGGCGCGCCATCGGCGTGGTCGCAGCCCTCTCAATCAACCCACGAGCGACCACGCCGATGGTGCGACGCTGGGTCGCCGGGACGCCAAAGCGTCACGGCGGCCCAGAAGGCCGGTGATGAGTGCAGCTACCGCGGCAGCAACCGGGACAGAGGCCGTATCCGTATCCGTTTCCGTATCCGTATCCGTTGGCGATGGAACCAACCCGCATCGGTCCACAGCCATCGCCGGCGGGACGCCGGCGCTACAAGCATCGCAGCGCCCTTTGTAGCGCCCACGTCTCGTTGGCGATGGAACCAACCCGCGTCGGACCGCCGCCATCGCCGGCGGGACGCCGGCGCTACAAATATCCCAGCGCCCTTTGTAGCGCCCACGTCTCGTGGGCGATGGAACCAACCCGCGCCGGACCGCCACCATCGCCGGCGGGACGCCGGCGCTGCAAGCATCGCAACGCCCATTGTTGCGACCCGCTACACTCTCCCCTCATGGAGGTGCTCGTGGATCGAATCGTCAATTTCCTCTTCGAGGTCGGGATGCTCAAACGGACCCCGCGATCGGGCTGGCAGTTTCTCGCCGGCGCCGAAGGCGAAAGCGTCGCGGATCATTCATTCCGAGTTGCCATGATCGCATTCGTGCTCTCCCGTCTCGATGATGCCGACCTCGACGCCGACCGCGTGCTTCGGCTCGCCCTGGTTCACGATCTGCCCGAAGCCCGCACCAGCGACCTCAACTATATGAACCAGAAGTACGTCCAGGTCGATGAAGAACGCGCCGCCGCCGATATGGTGGAGGGGCTTCCTTTTTCCGATGAGCTCGAAGCCCTCCTCGAGGAGTACCGCAAGGAGGAAACCCGGGAGTCCATCGCGGCCCACGATGCGGATCAGCTCGAACTGCTGCTCCAACTGATCGAGCAGCGGGACGCCGGCGTCCCATCAACCGGCGACTGGGTGCCCTTTGTCCTCAAACGGCTGCGGACGGTTGGCGGCCGGAATCTCGCCGAGTCCATCCTCGCCGGCAACAGTTCCCGGTGGTGGTTCGACCGCGACTCGAGCTGGTGGATCCGAGGCGGCAAGGGCTGACCTCATCGCGGTTCCATCGTAGATCAGGCGAGAGACGGCCGAGGGCGGAGTGGACAGAATCGTCGACTGCGGGATAATGCCTGAGTGAAGATGACCCCCATGCTTCGACAGTACCTCGATCTCAAGGAACAGGCCGGCACCGCGCTCCTGCTCTACCGGATGGGCGATTTCTACGAGCTGTTTTTCGAGGACGCCCAGGTTGCGGCGCCGGTTCTCGGGATCGCGCTGACCAGGAGGCGGCACAACGACGACGTCGAGGCTCCCATGTGCGGCGTGCCGCACCACGCCTTCGGAAGTTATATCGGCAAGCTCCTCGGCGCCGGATACCGCGTCGCCGTCGCCGAGCAGGTCGAGGACCCCGCCACCGCCAAGGGTCTCGTCCGGCGGGAAATCGTCCGCACCCACACACCGGGCACGGTTTCCGAGACCGATCTTCTGGATGGTTCCGAGCGCTGCTTTCTCGCCGCGTACGGCGACGACGGGGAGAGCCTCGCCCTGGCATGGATCGAGGTCTCGTCCGGGACCTTCGAGGGTCTTCGATGTGACAACCCCCGGGTGCTCACCGAGCAACTGGCTCAGATCCGCCCCCGGGAACTCCTCGTTGCCGAGGGTTGGGACGACTGGAAACGACTCTGGCCCGCCGATCTCGACGTGCCGACGACGTCGCCCATGGACCCGAGCCTCTTCTCGCCAAGCGCGGGAGAGCAGCGACTCAAAAGGGTCCTCGGAGTCGGTTCTCTGCGCGGGTTCGGACTCGAGTCCGGGGAGAAGCTCGTCGGGATGGCGGGCGCTCTCCTCGGTTATGTCGAGTCCACCCAGAAGGGAGCGCTTCGCCACCTGAGACGGTTCGTCCGGCGATCGCCGGGCGATGCCCTGGTCATCGACCGCGCCAGTCTGAGAAACCTCGAAATCGAGCACGCGGCCGATGGCTCCCGATCGACCTCTCTGGTTGCGGTCCTCGACCACACCGCAACCCGGATGGGCTCTCGACTGCTGCACGATTGGATCACGATTCCGAGCATCGACATCGAGGAGATCGGCGAACGTCAACGGGCCGTCGCCGAGCTGGTGGAGGACAGCGGTCTCCTGACCGCCACCCGAGCCGCCCTGGACACAATCCCCGATCTGGAACGCCTGGCGGGGCGAGTCGGGATGGCCCTCGCCACGCCGCGCGAACTCGCCAGTTTGAGGGCGGCCCTCGACATGCTCCCGGCGCTGGCCGACGCGGCAGGTCAAGCAACCTCTCCCCGGATGCATCGGCTCGCGGCCGATCTCGACCTCCTGACCGATGTGCAGGAGATCCTCCACACCCGGCTCGCCGCCGAGCCGCCTCACGTGGTCGGACCCGGCGTCATCGCGACGGGTTGGGACAGTGAACTCGACGAGCAGCGGCAGCTCGCCCGCGGCGGCAAGGAGCTCCTTGCCGGGATCGAGGCGACCGAGCGCGAACGCACCGGAATCTCCACTCTCAAGATCAAGTACAACCGGGTCTTCGGGTATTTTCTCGAGATCTCCAAATCGCAGCTCAACCGGGTCCCCGAGAACTACGAACGTCGGCAGACCCTGACCAATGCCGAGCGCTACGTCACCCCCGAACTCAAGGAGCTCGAGTCGAAGATCCTCGCCGCCGAGGAGCTCTCCAATGCCCGCGAACGCGAGCTCTTCGGCGAGCTGCTCGACGCCCTGTCGAGTCACGCCAGGCGTATTGCCGAGACCGCGGGAGTCATCGCCCAGATCGATGTCCTCGCCGCTTTTGCCGACCGCGCACGGCGCTGGAACTACTGCCGTCCCGTCATCGAAGAAGAGACCGGCATCTTCATCAGCGAGGGGCGCCACCCGGTGCTCGAACAGGCCCAACGCGATCCGCCGTTCATCCCCAACGACACCGACCTCGACCCGGCCAGCAGCCGCATCGTCCTGCTCACCGGTCCCAACATGGGCGGCAAGTCGACCTATCTCAGACAGACGGCGCTCATCACCTTGATGGCTCACTGCGGGTCGTTCGTTCCCGCTGCCGAGGCTCGGATCGGTCTCACCGACCGGATCTTCACCCGGGTCGGGGCCTCCGATATGCTCGCCCGCGGCGAATCGACCTTCATGGTCGAGATGATCGAAACCGCCAACATCCTCAACCACGCCACCCCGAGGTCGCTGGTGATCCTCGACGAGGTCGGTCGCGGCACCGCAACCTACGACGGTTTGTCGCTCGCATGGGCCATCGTCGAACACCTTCACGATCGGGCCGAACACGCCGCACTGGTCCTCTTCGCCACCCACTACCACGAGCTGACCGAACTGAGCCGCCTGCTGCCGATCCTCGTCAACCGGTCGATGGCGGTCAAGGAGTGGCGCGGTTCGATCCTCTTCCTCCACCGGGTGACCGACGGACCGGCCGATCGCTCGTATGGAATCCACGTCGCCGAACTCGCCGGCGTCCCGAAGGATGTCTGCCGCCGCGCCGAACAGATCCTGGGCAACCTCGAGCGCCACGAGATCAACGTCACCGGCGACCCCGTCATCGCCACGCCGGCCGACGGGATCGCCGAACGCACGCACCAGCTCGAGCTCTTCCGACCACCGTCCCATGAGCTCATCAGCGAGCTGCGCAGCATCGAAATCGACTCTCTCACGCCCATCGAAGCCCTCAACATCCTCGCCGATCTGAAGAAGAGGACCGAGAGCGATGATTGAGTGCATGCCCCTTGTGGTCGGCGTTCCCGGGCCGGATCTCAGCCCTCGGGAGATTCGCGTTCTCGAGGACATCCAACCGGCCGGTGTGATTCTCTTTCAACGCAACATCGAATCCGCCGGCCAGGTCCGCGAGCTCGTTTCGCAGCTCGTCGAACTCGATCCCCGGCCGTTTGTCGCGGTCGATCTCGAAGGCGGCATGGTCAACAGGCTCCGCCCGATCTGGGGAGAGCTCCCGAGCCCCGCCGAGGCCGCAGCGGCGGGTCGCAAGGGCGTCAACGCCCTCGGCGAAGCGGCCGGCGCCGCCTGCCGCAGTCTCGGCATCCACCTCGATCTCGCCCCGGTGGTCGACCTCGACCGTCCGCATGCCCTCATGTCCCAGCAAGGCCGTTGTTTCTCCGCCGATCCCGAGAGAGTCGCGGTCCTGGCCAGGGTTTTCAATCAGGGTCTGGCGACCTGGGGCGTGCGCGGCTGCCTCAAGCATTTCCCGGGTCTCGGAGAGGTCTCGATCGACACCCACGTCGAGCTCCCCCTGCTCGATCTTTCGGAAGCCGATTTCGGCGGCCATCTCGATGTCTTCGCCATGCTCTCGGAGGAGATCCCGCTCGTCATGGTCGGCCACGTCGTCGCACCCGGCCTCGGCGACGGCGTCCGCCCGGCTTCGCTCTCGCCGGCCCTGGTTCGGCGGGCGGCCAAGCTCCCGGGTTCGCCGATCATACTCTCCGACGATATCGAAATGGGCGCCCTGGCGAACTGCGGCGATCTTCCCCAACGGGTCGAGGCCGCCCTCGCCGCGCGTGCCCACGGAGTGCTCGTCTGCAAGGCCTTCGACCGGCTGCCGGAGATCGCCGCCCACCTCGCCGAACGGATGGCCACCGACTCGTCGCTGAGCACCCGGTTGCTCGAGATGGCCGCGTGTATGGGAACACTCAGGCGAGAGCTCTGCCGCGGCGCCGCCGCCATCCCCGCCCCGGACGACACCACGGTCGCGCAGCTCTGGGAGCGCGCCCGCGCCGAAGCCGGCGCCTGATTCCATCGCGTCATCGCAATTTAACGCAGAGACGCAGAGGCGCAGAGCCATCGCAAATGAGGGCCATGGCATCGCGCACACCGCATTGCATTGATTGACTACCGTTGTGGCAGTTGCGTGTCCGGTCGGTGGTTGAACGCAAAGGCGCAAAGGCGCGAAGACGCAACATCGCAACAATGGGTCATCGCAGAAATGTCGTCGATTCTTGCGAATCTCCAGGTTGCCGGACATCGCCCAACGATCGCCTCTTGGTCCAGACCTGGATGTACTACACCCAGGAAATCTCAGACGTCCCGGATCTCCCGGGTCAATCAATGTGATGGCTTTGCGCCTTTGCGCCTTTGCGTTGAGTTGCGATGGTGCGATGGATTAATCGATACGATGGCTCTGCGCCTCCGCGTTGAATCGCGATGGTGCGATGGCTCAATAGTGCGATGTCCATTGCGATGTTCTTCGCGTCCTTCGCGTCTTTGCGGTAAAACTGCGATGGCTTGGATGGCATGTCACCGCGATCCACGGCACAATGACCCGATGAACGACACACGCAAGGCATCGATTCTGCTGTCCGGCGGTCTCGACTCAGCGACTGTTCTGGCCATCGCCCGGGCCGACGGATTCGAGTGCCACTGTCTGACGGTGGACTATGGCCAGCGACACCGGGTGGAGATCGATGCGGCCTCCCGCGTCGCCAAAGCCCTCGGAGCGGCGTCTCACCGTATCCTGACCCTCGACCTCCGCGCCATCGGCGGTTCTGCGCTGACCGACGAGATCGCGGTCCCCCACGGCGACGAACCTGGAGTCAAGGGTGTTCCGATCACCTACGTCCCGGCGCGGAACACCGTCCTGCTGGCGCTTCTGCTCGGCCACGCCGAGGTCGTGGGCGCCGTCGATCTCTTCATCGGCGCCAACGCCATTGACTATTCGGGCTACCCGGACTGCCGCCCGGCGTTTCTCGACGCCTTTGCGGCCCTCGCCAACCTCGCCACCGTCGCCGGGGCGGAGAATGGGGCGCGCTATCAGGTCCACGCGCCGCTCATCGATCTGACCAAGGCCGAGATCATTCGTCGCGGCTTAGAACTCGGGCTCGACTACGGGCTCACCCACTCGTGCTACGACCCCGATGCCGACGGTCGAGCGTGCGGCGACTGCGACTCTTGCACGCTGAGACGGCGTGGATTCGAGGTGGCTGGAGTACTCGACCCGACACGTTACTCCTGAGTCAAGAGACGATGGTCTAGCCGGTGCCCGGAATTGACATCCTTCGGCGGCACGGGGTATCGACAGCCGAAGCGCCTGGGTTTTGAAACACGAAGTGCACGAAGAACCACGCAAGCAACCACCACCGCGGCGGGATTCCTCCCCAGAGACTCACGGTTTGCGACTTTCGATTACCGCCCGCCAAGTAAGAAGCAAGTAGTCAACAGCAAGTGGTTCCTGGTCTTCCGGAAGGGCCGGGTGAACTCTTGCAGGTGTTTATTGGTACCGGCTCGGCCGCATCGCGATCCAGCAACATTTGTCAGGCTCGATTCGCCCGCGACTGGCTGATCGCCTTCCGTGATGTCAGCCGAATAGCCCGTACACGATCCGTCCAGTCACCGAAACGATCACCGCGACCACGACTGTGAAGCCCGAGATCATGGCCGCACCCCGCCACCCCATCTGTCTGGCCAGCACCGCGATGGTGGCGATGCAGGGCACATAGAAGACCACGAAGAGCGTGAAGGTCAGCAGCTGCTGGGTCGTCATCACCGTGTCGACCTGGGTCGTCCCGAGGGCCTGGACGAGCATGACCAGCGTCAGCTCCTTGCGGAGAACTCCGAAGACCAGGGTCATCCCGACCGCGACCGGCAGACCGAGCAGCCAGACCGTGAGGGGCGAGAGCAACGCGTTGATGGCGTCGGCGGCGTCGGCCCACTCGAGCACGCCGAGGACGATGGACGAGGCGATGAGCAGGGGCCACGCGATGGTGATGAACTCCGTGAGCGCAAGCCAGGTCTTGGCCGTGAGAGTCTTGACATCCGGCAGGCTGAGCTCGGGGATCTCGAGCACCAGACCGGGAGAGGCGCCTTTCATGCGTTTCGCCATGACCGTGCCGAGCACGACGATGACGAAGATGTTCAGCAGATAGATGGTCAGCGCCCAGAACGGACCCATGAACGCCGCCACGAGACCGAAGATCACCACCGTCCGCGCCGAGCACGGGATGAACGACGTCAGAGCCGCGGTGATCCGTCGGTCCTTTTCGGACTCGAGGATTCTCGTCGACATGATCGCCGGCACCGAGCAGCCGTAGCCGAGAATCAGCGGCAGCACTGACTTGCCGTGCAGTCCGATGCGGTGCATGAAGCTGTCGAGGATATAGGCGAGCCGGGGAAGATAACCGGTGTCCTCGAGGATGGCGAGGCCGATGAGGAAAGGAATCAGGTAAGGCAACACGATGGCCACGCCACCCGCGAGACCCATGACCAGACCGTCGGCGACGGTGGCGGAGAGACTTCCCGCCGTGAACTGGTCGGCCACCGAGCCCTGCAGCCAGTTGAACGCCACGAGCAGCGGCGCCTCCACCCGTCTGCCGATGCCGAAAACGGCCCAGAAAAAGGCGGCCAGGATCACGACCATCAGCGGACCACCGGTCCACTCGTTGAGGAGCAGCCCGTCGGCCCGTTCGCGCCAGCCGATCTTGGGGACCTGGTGGGCGACCACGCGGTTCTCCATCGCGTGCGCCAGCGCGTGGCGGCTGCCCGATACGACCTGGTCGGCGCTCCAGCCGTGCGCCTCCTCGAGCCGGCCGCCGATCTCGGCCACGGCGGCCTCGAGATCAGGGGCGGCGCCGTACGCCCGCATGGAAAGGTGCGGATCGCCCTCGAGGAGTTTGATCGCCACCAATCTTGCGGGAATACCGGGGACGGGGTCCCGACCGTCGATGAAGGCCATCACCTCGCTGATCGCGCCCTCGACCTCGTTGTCGTAGACGGGTGATGATGCGGGGACGGCAAAGACGGCGCGCCGGAGGCTCTCGCGAAACAGCTCCTTCAATCCCATCCCCAGACGGGACGTGGTCGTCACAACCGGTACGCCGAGCTGTCTCGACAGCTCGAGGTGGTCGATTTCGCTGCCCCTTCGTCGCGCCTCGTCCATCATGTTGAGGGCGACGATCATGGGCCGGTTGAGCTCGAGCAGTTGATAGGTCAGTTCGAGCGACCGTCCGAGACGGCTCGCATCGACGATGTTGATGATGAGGTCGTACTTCTCGTCGAGAAGATATCGCTCGGCGGGACCCGCAATGGCGTCGGACGAGGTCAGCGAGTAGATGCCCGGCAGGTCGACGACCTCGACCTCGCGACCGGAGATCAAAGCCCTGGTGGTGATGAACGAAACCGAAGACTTGGGGAAATTGGCCGTCGCCGAGCGGTAGCCGGCAACCGAGTTGAAGATCGAGCTTTTTCCTGAGTTCGGCTGGCCGGCGAGGACAAACCGCATCAGTGTCCGGCCTCGACCGCCTCCATCCGCCCGGACAGCTTTTCGAGGACGCCGTCGATGTCGACCTGGATCTTGCTTGCGACTCCGCGGCCCAGTGCGACCCGGGTGCCGTGGATCTCGATGAGAACCGGCCCCCGAAAGGGAGCGCGCTGCACGACGGTCAACCAGTCTCCGATGTGGATGCCGAGGGTGTTGAGGTACGAGCGGACCTTCTGCCCGCCGTCGATCATGATCACCCGGGCCTCACGATGGATTCCCACTGTGTCGAGCGTCATCATCAGTGGCGGCCCCTCCCCCCAGACACCGCATCATACCCCAGGAGAGAACCATTTGTTTCCCAAAGAAAGCAATTCGCATGCATCCTATTTTTCAGTCATTTAGCTACTCTCGCTCAAAGTGAATGGAAATTCATAGTTGTTGCAGAAACGAGGCCGTTGCTGAGAACCACCCGAGCAAAGCCCGAATCGGAAGGTTTAGAATGGCGATCCCGTAGGAGGTCGCCATGAGAGAAAGACTCACCGTCGAGTTGACCGAGCTTCCCGAGCCCGGATCGTTCGAGCCGGGAATCCGCCGCGCCCCCGATCGCGGCTGCACCCTCAACCGGCGCGAAACCAAGATCGCGCTCGCCAACGCCCTGCGCTATGTGCCCGTGGAACACCACTCGGTGATCGCCCCCGAGTTCCTCGAGGAGCTGCGCACCCGCGGCCGGATCTACGGCTACCGCTACCGCCCGCACGGCCGCCTCGAGGGTCGCCCCATCGATTCCTACACCGGCAAGATCACCGAGGCCCGCGCCATGCAGGTCATGATCGAGAACAACCTCGATTTCGATGTCGCGCTCTATCCCTACGAGCTCGTCACCTATGGTGAGTCCGGGCAGGTTTGTCAGAACTGGATGCAGTACCTGCTCATCAAGCGCTATCTCGAGATCATGGACGACACCCAGACCCTCGTGGTCAGTTCGGGCCACCCCATGGGGCTCTTCCCCTCGCGCCCCGAGGCGCCGCGAGCCATCATCACCAACGGTCTCATGGTCGGGATGTTCGATACCCCCGAGGACTTCCACCGCCTCGCCGCCCTGGGCTGCGTCAACTACGGTCAGATGACCGCCGGCGGCTGGATGTACATCGGCCCCCAGGGCATCGTCCACGGCACCTACATCACCCTGCTCAACGCCGGCAGGCTCTATCTCGGCGTGCCCGAGGACGGCAATCTCGCCGGCCACACCTTTGTCACCTCGGGGCTCGGCGGGATGTCCGGCGCCCAGCCCAAGGCGCTCGAGATCTCCGGCGGTGCGGGGATCGTCGCCGAGGTCGACGCCTCGCGGATCGAGACCCGCCACTCTCAGGGGTGGGTCGGCAAGGTCACCGACGATCTCGCCACCTCGGTCGGCTGGATGCTCGATGCGGCCGCCGCCGGCGAACCCCTGTCCATCGCCTACCACGGCAACATCGTCGATCTGCTCGAGTACCTCGACGGCAACGACGTCGCCGTCGACCTCGTCTCCGATCAGACCTCGTGCCACGTCCCCTACGACGGCGGCTATTGCCCCGCCGGGGTCGGCTTCGACACCATGCGGGCTCTCCTCGCCAGCGACCGCGCGGGCTTCAAGGCCATGGTCGATGAGAGTCTCGCCCGCCACTACCGGGTGCTCAAACGCCTCACCGCCAAGGGCGCGCACTTCTGGGACTACGGCAACGCCTTTCTCCGCGCCGTCTACGACGCCGGGGTTCCCGAGATCGCCGCCAACGGGATCGATCCATCCGAGGGGTTCATCTGGCCGTCCTATGTCGAGGACATCATGGGTCCCATGTGCTTCGACTACGGCTATGGACCGTTCCGCTGGGTCTGCCTTTCGGGCAATCCGGAGGATCTCCACGCCACCGACCGGGCGGCCATGGCCTGCATCGACCCGAGCCGCCGCGGTCAGGACCGCGACAACTGGCAGTGGATCCACGACGCCGAGGCCAACGCGCTCGTGGTCGGCACCCAGGCGCGGATCCTCTACGCCGATGCCGAGGGTCGGACCGAGATCGCCCGGCGTTTCAACCGGATGGTCTCGGACGGCGAGATCGGCCCGGTCATGATGGGCCGCGACCACCACGACACCGGCGGCACCGACTCGCCCTACCGGGAGACCGCCAACATCTACGACGGATCCTCGACGGTCGCCGACATGTCGCACCAGTGCTGGGCCGGCAACGCCGCCCGCGGGATGACCATGGCGGTGCTCTCCAACGGCGGCGGCGTCGGCACCGGCAAGGCGATCAACGGCGGTTTCGGGCTCGTCCTCGACGGTTCCGAACGGGTCGACCGGATCCTCGACTCGGCCCTCGAGTGGGACGCCATGGGGGGCGTCGCCCGCCGCGCGTGGGCGAGAAACTCCAACGCCATTGAAACCGTGGATCTCTGGAACGCGGCCAACGCCGATCGCGGCCACGTCACCGTGCCCCGGGTCGCCGACGACGCGCTGTTGGAGGGCTTGCTGGACTGAAATCGATCGCTTTTTCTTTTCCTGGTCTTGGAATCGGAAGCGCGCCTCCGACCACGGCAACGTGCTGGTGATTCCAAGACCAGGAAAAGAGGAGTGGTAATGGCATACACTTAGACAATGGACACCCTGTTCCAACATCTGCCCCCCGAGCTCGCCGGCTTTGCGGTGACGTTGGGCCTCTCGCTTCTCATCGGCTTCGAACGGGAGGAACAGCGGCCGACGGATTCGGCCGGCTTCTTCGGCGGCATCCGGACCTTCCCCATGATCGGGCTCGCCGGCTTCCTCCTCGCCGAGGTCTTCGACACCGCGATTCCGTTCGCCGTCGGACTGCTGGTGCTCGGGCTTCTGCTCGCGGTCACCCACTGGGCCAGCGTCCGGTCCAACGAGCTCGGACTGACCACCGAGTTCGCCGCCATCCTCACCTTCACTCTCGGCGCCACCGCATCGCACAAGATGTACTGGCTTGCTCTTTGTATCGGCATCGTCGCCGTCATCCTGCTGCACGAAAAACGCGGCCTCGAGGGTCTCGCTCTGAGGGTGCCTCCCAAAGAGCTCCGCACCCTGTTGCGATTCCTGGTTCTCACCGCAGTCGTCCTCCCGGCGGTGCCCAACCACTCGTTCACCGCTTACGAGATCAATCCGCTCAAGATCTGGTTGGTTGTGGTCGCCGTCTCGGGGGTGTCCTACGCGAGCTACCTGCTGCAGCTCAGGCTCGGCGACCGGGCTCTGCTGCTCTCCGGCATCGTCGGCGGGGCGTATTCGTCGACCGTGACGACCGTCGTGCTCGCCCGCCAGTCCAAGGACGGCGCCCACCCCGCCCTCGCCTACGCCGGGGCGATCGTCGCCGCCACCGGAGTCATGTACATTCGGCTCTGGATCCTGGTCACCCTCTTCGCGCCGACCCTCGGAAGCCGGCTGACGGTCCTCTTCTGGGGCCTGGCAGTGGTCGCGCTCGTCGCCGGATTCGCGCTGACCAGGGTCAACCGCAACAACCGTGTCGATGACGGCGAGCGCGCGGTTCCTTCCAACCCACTCGAAATTCGGTCGGCCATCACCTTCGCCGGGATCTTTCTCGCGGTCCTGGTGGGCACCCGCCTGGTCGCCGAGCGTTTCGGCGGCACCGGGGTCCTCATCCTCGCCGCCATCATGGGCGCCGCCGATGTCGATCCCTTCATCCTCGGCCTCACCCAACAGGTCGGCACCACGGTTCCCCTCGAAACCGCCGCCCTCGCCGTGGTGATCGCCGCCGCCACCAACAACCTCATGAAGGGGGTCTACTCGGTGGTCTTTGGATCGAACCTCACCGGAAGAGCGTCTCTCGCAGCACTCGCCATCATCGGTGTGGCGAGCGTCGCCGTTTTTCTCGCCGTCTGACCCCTCCTCTGACCCGTTCGTTTTCGACTCGAACCCGCCTGACGCTGACATCGTCAGCACCGCATTCAAAAAAAACGGGCCACCCGAAGGCGACCCGTTGGGTCACAAAAAAGCCCGCTCCTACTCGATGGAGAAGGCCTGGAGCTCGACCGGGAGTACCGGCTCTTCGATGGTCCATGCGTCGAGCACGCCGGTGTCGCCACCTGCGTTGTCGGAAACGGTCAGAACCCAGGTTCCGTTGATGTCGTCACCGTCAAATGCAGTCATCAGAGTCGGGTTGGCCGGATCGCCGCCGACATAGCGGCCAAACGCAGCCGGTGGGCCGGCGAGGCAGGTGTCTTCGATGTTGCCGTCGGTTCCCTCGTCGTCGATCCAGAGGTCGAGGTCGTTCGACGAACAACCAAACGTGAGCGTTGGGAAGCCCATCCGGTCGATCATGACCACGGAGGTGGTGGTGTCGGTGTGCTCGAGGGTGAAGATGAGGTCTCCCACCCAGGTGTGGGTCGCGGTGATCTGGACGTTGAGATCGGTGATGATGCCGCTGTCGGGCACCACAATCGTGTCGGTGGCACCCACCGGATTGTTATCCGGGATGGCAAGGGCGGGCGTACTGGTGTAGGTGAGCTGCGCCTGAGCCGGCGCCACAACGAGCAGGGCCACCGCGGCGGCCAGGACAAAGATCGTTCGTTTCATTCTCTCCTCCTTGGAGTATTTCGTCTACGTTAGGGAATCGATGTTGATCCGATGAATCCCGACGCTTGAAAGATCGGGGGCCATCAAACCGGATGCGCCGCCGCGGCGCGAGGAGGGGGCACCTCGGGGCTCGGGATATGAAGATCGGCCACACGGGCCGCATGATCTTCAATCCGTACCATTGGCGGGGCGCACCATACCGACGCCGAGACACACTCGCCGGAATCGATCCGATCCACCGACTGGAAGAGCGCGCCGATCGGGGAAAACTGAGCATCGACGCGGAAGATCGTCGCAATGGTCATCTCGCGGCCGTCGTCGGCCACCCACCGCAACTGGTACGCGACCGGAACCGGGTACCTCGCGTGGTCGACGTAGGTGTAGGTGCGTGACCCCAACTCGGCGGGACCTTCGGCGAGCAGCCGAAAGCCGCGCGTGTCACCGGCATAGAGCCGCTGAGTCAGGCCTCGGAAATGGGTCAGCAGCTGCCAGGACACCGTCACCTCACCATTGTGGGTAATGACGGTCGGTAAGACTGGGGACCCACCCGGGGCCGGAGTTGTCGTCGCCTGGGCAGCGGACGTACAAGCCAAGAGGAGCAGGGAGCTCACCACGCTGGACATGGCCCAGCATCGAGCCGACCCGGAAATCCGGCGACGCCTCAGCACTCCTCCCCTGCCATCACGTCGTGAAATGTCCCCTCCCCCTCAAGGTCCAAATAATGATGGTCCCGCGGATGTCTTAACCAGAATTAATCCTAATACAATCTTGTTGCCAAAATCAAACAATTGCGAAATCCTGCAAACGTTGGAGCACATCACCCGTCAAGGTCCCGGGGTCATCACAGGCGACACGAAATCCGGCGGCTGGATCGTCAAATCCCACCTCGAACCCACCGCGTCGAGAAACCGATCGCAGCTGGCGATTGTCGAACGAAAGTAACGGTTGTAATCATCACGCGCTTCGTCGATCCGCGGGACGCGCCAACTCTTCATCGCGAGGAAGGCGGCGCCGGCTGGCAGGACATCGAATTCGAACCGACCATTGAGGTTCCCGGGCAGATCGCGCGGTGCGGGGATGGATCTCGGACCGCACCAACCCCCAGGTTCGAGACCGGAGACGCACTCGAAAAGCTGCCGGTCGATCGACTTGAAATCGTCCGTCCCCACGTCATCGATGGGATAGACATCGATCAGGGGTTCCCTCGAAGCCAGGGCAACGAGTGCTGACGCCGGGTCACTCGCCTGGCCCAGAACCTCGGACACTCGCTCCGCGGCCTCGATCATCGAATAGCGCCCATTCTGCACACCGACCACCGCGAGTACAACGCTGTAGCGACGGAACCTGCGCGACACCACCGGGTCATCTTCGAGCTGCCGTCGGATCTCCTCGTCGCCGGGCATGACCGTACGGTCCGCAAACAGACCCCGATTGGCGAGCTCCCATGACGACCAGTTTTCCTCCGCCGAGGCAAAGGCGGGATCCTCATCGAGACCCTGCGCGAGGGCCGCGTCGGCAAGCACATCGGATGCACCTGCATCGCCCTGGCGACCGTCACCAAGCTCGTCGAGAAGTCGGGCGACCTCGCCCTCGCGCCACCTGACAAGGGCTTCCTTCGCTGCTTCCTGCCGAACGTGACGTTCAACCCGAGAGTACGCCATCGGCATCGGAGAGGTCCGACCGGTGACCCGGAGAAGATAGAGGCCGACGGGTGTCTCGATCACCTGGGAAAACTCGCCCAACGGCAGCTCGCCCGCGATCTTCGCCAGATCCTTCGTCAGCGACTTCATGGCGACGCGTCTGAACACGCCGTTGGCGTTGCCGCTTCGGGCCTTCTCTTCTTCGATGAGTGTCTGGAAGGGAGCACCCTCGCTCATCCTGGCACGATAGTCCGACATTCTCTCTGCACACTTCCGGCGGTCGGCCTCTTCCTCGGTGCAGTGGAGAAAAAGCACCTCGAGATCGACCGAGCCGCTCGATGTGTATCTGTCTGCCTTCGTCTTTTCGTAAAACTCTCTGAGCTTTTCTTCCGTGACCGCTCCCGAGAGGTCCGGCCGGTTTCGCTCGACATAGAGAGCCGCCAGGTGATCGCGTCTCCACTTCCCGAGCTCGGCAAGATAACCGGGATCTTGGTCGAGACCTTTCTGTCTCGCCTGCGTTGCGTAAATCTCCCGGTAGGTGGCCTTGCAGATCGCTTCTCTGAGCCGTGGGCCTCCATTCTCGATCAACCCCATTTCGGGGTCGTAGACCGCGATGAAACGTTCGAGCGTCAAAGCTCCACCGCGCCACGCCGAAACGACAGAAAACGCGGGTTCGACCCTGTCCGGCTCACCCCCAAAGGACACTCCGCCGGCCGCCAACATGCAGAGAACCCACCACACGACCAACTTCATCGAATCCCCCATGCTAGATCCCACAGCGCCTGCGAAGGCTCTCCGAATCAACCGAGTCGTGTCCGCCCGGCGAAACCCTCCTGGCTCGGGTAGTCGGGATTGTACCAGTCGGCACCAACGATGCGGAGGGACCGATATCGTAGGGCCGGCGCCCGACCTTCGTGTCCGACCCCTCATCACGGGACGGCGCTGAGAGGGGTTGCGATCCGCGTTAATTCGGAGCGGATTCGCCATTCGCGCTCAGGACACCGGATCAACCATCGGGCGCGGCAGTCGCTGCGTCATCTTCGTCCCGGGCGGTGTAATAGAAGGCCACCGTCCGCACACGGATTCCATCGACGTCCGGGATGACCTCGAGCTCGGTCCGTAAACCATCTTTGAAGACCACAGCGTCACCCAAGAACAACCGATACATGGCCGGAGCGGCCCGATGGTAGAACCAGACAACGGGGGCGCCGTGGAGGGGCTGCGTGAAGGGTTGCGGCCGCCCGTCCGGACCGCGGAAGTAGAATCCGCCGCCAAAGAAGTCCTCGATCCCGGTGCCGCGCCACGATGGCGTCGCCTCGCCATCGACAAACACCTGCTCATCGCGTTCGAGGAAGCCCCAGACATCTCCGAGAGCCGGCCCGAAGGACGCGAAGACGCCGACCAACGATCCGCGGCCATCGATCTCGATGAACGGGGCCCCCGCGCCGGCGATGTCGTCCTTGTTGTCCCTGATCTGGATACCGAAGTGCCCGGCATCATCGGGAGGGGGCGCGTCAAGACGGCGAACGGCGTACTCGACCGTTACCGCGGGCGGCCCCTCCACCGGGCGTCTCATGAGCTCGATGGTGGCGCGATCGAAAAACGGCATCGGAAAGTAGAGATAGAAATCGTCCTGCTCATCGGCGCCGAAAAAAACCGACCGCGCGGCGCGAACGTCGGCCCTTGCGACACCGAAGAGATCGAGCAGCGGGACCAGAACGGGATCACGGTCGTCAAAAGTGAACCGCAGCCCGAGCCGGCCCCAGTCGGACCGGGCCGACCGAATGATGACGCCGTTGATGACATCCGGTCCGGCAAAGTTCGCGATCTCCTCACCCTCGCCCGGGGCCAGCACGACCGAGCCGCTGACGGTGGGGAACGGCCCACCGCTCCAAGGATCGCGCCCTCCGCGCTCGAGCACCGAGCGGAACTCCGCCAGCGGTTCCTTGCCGGTGAACGACTTCAGAGAAGAGGCATCGTCGACCAACCGCGCGTTCACCTGAAACCAGATCTTGCTGGCCTGGGCGCCGACGAGGGAGACCTCGCAACCGTTGCTGAACGGGATCGGCACATACGAGATGTTGCCGCCCCCGGACACGGTCCGATCAGCGACCAGAGGCGGGAGGAACGGCGCCGTGCTGCCCGAGAAGACCTCCGGCAGCGGCAGATCGATCACCGGCCGTCGATCGCCGTCAACGCGAACCCGAAGGCGAACCGCCTCATCGAGGGGCTCGCTGACGCCTTCTCCCATGACCATCCAGATCCGGGTCACGGCGCCGGCGCCCCCGGTGCTGAAGATGACGCCTTCGCCGTCCTCCCGCACCCGGACAAAACGAGAGTCGCCCTCGGAGTGGCGATCGAACTCGCATCCCGATGGGCAGTGGCTCGATCGCATGACCACCCGGTCGCCGTCCGGGACGGACGCCACCAGGGAGAGATCGCGCCACCACTCCCAGGGCGGGATTGCCGATGGGGCCGAGGGGGCAGTCGCCCGCCGGTCTCCACCGGTAGTCTGGGTGCACCCGGCGAGACTCGCAGTCCCGACGATCAGGCATGCCAACGCAACCAGGCCGGGTGTCCCGACCCACCTCGACTCAACCACTGTTCTTCCGCCGTCTCTCCGCCTCCGCGGTTTCAATCTCCACGGACTCCCGCAACCTCTCGGCACGAATGGCATCAATTGGAAACTCCCTCCAATGAGGACAGTCTTCGTCACGAACCACCCGATCCGACGTCATGTCTAGGATGAGTGGGAAGAGCCGACACCCCTCGGGCCGGAGCTCGTACACTCCACAACCCTTTTCGGTGAGAAATACACACCGACCGCGCCGGTTCTTCAGCTCCAGATCTCCCCTCGAGTTCAACCGAACGAAATCCGAATGACCGGCCGATTCGAGCAACGACACATCCGCCTCGGTCAGCGTCATTTTCGAATCGATGCAGCAGACCAGACAGCCATGCAGTCGGCAGGGATTGGATTCCATCGATCAGCGACCCTCGGCGCTCAGCGGCGCGTCATCCAGCCGAGCGCGGCTCGCAGCCGAGCGCGTGCATGCGTTGGGAATCATCGATCCTCCCGAGTCAGACAACGACGTCATCCTCGCCTCACCACCGCGGCGCCGAGCAAGAAGAGCGTCGCGGCCAGCGCCATGGCGCCGACAAAGAGACCCGCCTTGCCGAGAACCACCACCGGTCGCGCATCGAAGACCCTCCAGCCGAGTTCGCTTGCTCCCCACATCACCCCGAGATAGAGGCCGGCGCAGCACAGGGCAAACGCCAGAAATGACAGCGAACTCAGCAGCAACTCCTTGCGCGACATGGCGTGGGCGTCGGTGCGCAGCAGATACCGGCGGTGAAACGCCCGCGAGATCGGGGCGCTCGGTTTGAAGTAGACAAAGACCCTCAGACCGGCGTAGGCGAGGATCACGGCGACGACGAGCCATTTCATCGGGACATGGTACTTCACCGAGGCGCGTCCGTTTCCGTGTCCGACGGGATGCTCGGCCACCACGTCCGGGGCGGAGTCCGCGGCAGCGACCGGGTACCGCGTTCCGGCACGTCACCGACGACAGCCAGGATGGCTGTCGCTACACATTCAAGAACGGCCGCTGTGTAGCGACAGGCTTCCAGCCTGTCGGGGGCTGCGTCCGGCGACCGCTCCCCCTCCCGCTCCCGCTCCTGCTCCCGATGAGATGGCCAGCGGCCGCGCCCGTGTCCGTTTCCGTTTCCGTGTCCGATCCCGGTCCCGGCTCTGGCCGCTGACCCGGCCGCTGCCGCTGCCGCTGCCCCGGCCGCTGCCCCGGTCGCTGTCGCCGGTCGCGGTCGCTGTTCCCGGTTCTCACGGCTCCGGCCTTCCGGTCCGCCTTCGGCGTCCCGGCGTCGCCCCATCGGCGGCCTCCCTCTGAGCCGGAACAACCAGGCAGCGGCGCGCGTCCCGGGGGAGCCCGGTACGGCATTGTGCGCAGCGCACCGCGTGCCGGAGGGTCGATCCGGCACAATGCCGAACCCGGCACCCCGAGGGAGGCTTCTTCCCTCGTGACCTCGACGTCACTGTTTCGGGTGGAGGAGTCGCCAGGTGAGGGCTCTGACTTCGTCGAAGAGCCGAATTGCCGAATCGGCCTGTGGTGAATTGACCGCACCAGCGCCGACGAGGAGGCGAAGATGGGTGTCGACCTCTTTGGCGGAGGCATAGGCGATGCGCCAGTGGTGCACTCGGTCTCGACCTGACCTTCCGTGGCCCTCGGAGAGATTCGCGGGAACCGAGCTTGCCGATCGAATCACCTGATCTGCGAGGCTCTTGAGCGGCGCCGGCACTCGTAAGACGAGCGTGATTGCGATGGCGGCCGCTTCGAGGGCCTTCGAGTGGGCGATGAGGCCGGCGGTTGGTAGGGCGTTGCGCATGATCACCTCCTGGTTGTTCATGCTCCCTTCCCAGCCGCTGAGATGGCCCATGTCAAGGGTCGCCGCCGCGGCGACTCGTCTTGCCCTTGACATGGGCCATCTCAGCGGCTACCCGTCGTTTCAGAACAACCAGGAGGTGATCATGCCTGCCCCAGTCCCGGCCCCGACGCTGCCCCGGTCGCTGCCCCGGTCGCTGCCCCGGTCGCGGTCGCTGTTCCCGGTTCTCACGGCTCCGGCCTTCCGGTCCGCCTTCGGCGTCCCGGCGTCGCCCCATCGGCGGGGTCGCTCGGGTGGTGAATTGGAAGGGCTGCGACCCCGCCGATGGGACGCCGGCGGCCTGCTTCGTGGCCGGAGCAGAAGACCGCAACGTTCCTCCCGGGGGAGCCCGGTACGGCATTGTGCAGGGCGCACCGCATGCCGGAGGGTCGATCCGGCACAATGCCGAACCCGGCACCCCGAGGGACGGTTCTTTCCCTCCGACCCGGGACAGCATCTGCCGCTGCCGCTGCCGCTGACCCGGCCGCTGCCGCTGACGCTGCCCCTGCTGCTGCCGCTGCTCCTGCCCGGGGTCACGCCACCAGCAGGTCCTCTCCCGCCCGGACGAGCTGGGCGTAGCGGCCCTCGGCGGCCATGAGCTCGGTGTGGCTTCCCTGCTCGACGATCCGTCCCTTCTCGAGCACCACGATCCGATCCGCCTGCTCCACCGTGGACAGGCGGTGCGCGATGACGATGACCGTCTTGAGCTCGAAGATCCTCGCCAGCGCATCCTGGATGAGCTGCTCGGTCATCGAGTCGATGGAGGCCGTGGCCTCATCGAGAATGAGCAACGCGGGATTGTGCGCCATGGCCCGCGCAAAGGCGAGGAGTTGACCTTCGCCCACCGAGAGATCCGCGCCCCGCTCGCGCAGCTGGTGGTCCCACCCGACCCGCTCGACGATCTGGTCGGCGTGGACGAGCTCGGCCGCCTCGTCGCTGTCGCCGGCGGAGATTCCCGGGTTCCCGAGGTCGACGTTGAACCTGACCGACTCGGAGAAGAGCTGGGCATCCTGACGGACCCCGGCGACCCGCCGTCGGACCTGGGATCCTCTGATCTCCGAGAGCTCCTGACCATCGATGGTGATGGATCCTCGATACCCCGTGTACGAGGTGTCGAGAATCCGGGTCAGGGTTGTCTTGCCCGAGCCGGTGGAGCCGACAACGGCCACGACTTCGCCCGGCGCCACCTCGAGATTGATGCCGATCAGGACATCCGGCGCCTCGGGGCGGTAGCGGAAGTGAACATCCTCGAGCCGCAGGCGTCCATCCGCCTCGACGAGATCATCGCCGCCTTCGGAAACCGTTTCACGGACATCCAGGAGGCCGAGAATCTTCTCCAGCGCCGCCGCACCCCGCTGGAGCACCGCGACCCGCGCCGAGAGTTCGCGCAGCGGTCGGAAGAGCCGGTCGAGGTACTCGATGAACGCCACCAACAGCCCCGCGCTCAGCGGCTCCACCGGCGCCAGCGGCAGCCCGGTCTTCGCCGCCAGACCCGCGCCGTACCAGAGCATCACCGCCACACAGATCGAGGCTGCGCCATCCACCAAAGCGTACATGAACGAGTCATAGATGTTCGAGCGCGACGTCGCCCGGCGGAAACGGTCGTTGCGGATATCGAAGAGCCGCGCGCTCTCGGCCTCGTTGCCGAAGAGCTGGACGATTTCGACGCCGTCGACCCGTTCCGCAAGAAACGCGTTGACCGAAGCCAACGCCTCGCGAACCTCGAGGAAAAGGGCCCTCAGCCGCCGCCGAACGAACTCGAGAACAGCGAGGATCGGCGGCGCCAGCAGGAGGAGAACCAGGGTCAACCGGCCATCGAGCCAGAACATCGCCGCCAGGGTGCCGCCGATCATGAGCAGATCGAGGATGATGTTGATGAGCCCCGATGAGTAGGCCTCGCCCAAGGCATCGACATCGGAGGTCGCGCGGGTCAGCAAGCCACCGGCGGGCTGCCGGTCGAGATAGCTCTGTTTGAGCCCGAGCAGCTTGCGGTAGATTCCCGACCGCATCCGGACGATGCTCCGCTGTCCACCCCAGGCGAGGGCGAGCACATAGCCGCCCTCGAGGACGTAGCCGGCGACCACCGCACCGAGATAGGCCAGAGCGACGGCCCCGAGACCCTCGGCCACCCTGGGGACGATGTGGTCGTCGATGGCGATCTTGAGCAGCCACGGCTGGACCAGGCTGAGACCGGCGGCGGCGGGGGTGAGCATGAGCGCCACGGCGAAAGCCCACGCATCGGGACGAAGAAACGGCCACAGCCGGCGGAACATGGATCGATCGTTCACGAGGCCGCCTCGGCGACACCGCCGGCGCGCTGACTCTGGATCAACCAGGTGTCGCGATAGATGCCCGGCCGATTCACGAGTTCACGGTGCGGACCCTGATCGACGAGCCGCCCGCGGTCGAGGACGAGCACCGTGTCGCAGTGCCGCAATGCCGACAGCCGGTGGCTCGAAATGAACACGGTGGGTGATTCCTCCCGCCGCGCCAGAGCCGCGACGGTCTCGACCAGACGCGCCTCGGTGGCGTGGTCGACGGCCGACAGCACGTCGTCGAGGATGAGGACATCGCCACGCCGGAAGAGGGCGCGGGCGAGCGCCACGCGCTGCCGCTGCCCACCCGAAAGCATGATCCCGCGCTCACCGACCACCGTGTCGATGCCGTTGGGGAGGCTCTCGAGATCGGCATCGAGGGCGGCCTTGGTCACGGCGTTGACCACCACCGCCGGGTCGGCCTGTTCGTCGAGACCGATGTTGGCGGCGATGGAGTCCGAGAACAGGAACGGCCGCTGCGGTGCGACGGCGAACCGCTCCCGCCAGCGGTCGAGATCGAGGGAGACGAGATCGGCGCCATCGACGAAGACCATGCCCTCCGGCGGGTTGTAGAGCCGGCTCAGAACCGACAAAAGGCTGCTCTTGCCGGCGCCGGTTCGGCCGAAGACCCCGACCACCGATCCGGCATCGATGGAGGCGGAGAAATTGTCGAGGACCAGGCGGCCGGGGTCATCGGGATAGGCGAAGTCGAGCCCCCGGAACTCGATCGCCGGTCCGCGGCCGGAGGGGAGGACCACTCCGCATTCACCCTCGGGCCGATCGACGGGTGCGTCCATCAGCTCGAAGATCCTCTCCAGGGCCGCACGCCCGCGTTGGATGACCGAGAGCATCCAACCCAGTGAGCGCAGCGGCGGCAGGAAGACCGCGAGCAGCGCGGCGAACGCCGCCAACTCGCCGACGGTGAGGGCGCCGGAGAAGACCAACGGGCCGCCCACCGCGATGAGGGCGTACATGGCCATCCCACCCGCCAGAACCAGCAGCGGCAAGGCGGCGGCCCGAATCACCGCGAGCTTCATGCCGGTGACGAGCCACTTTCGGTTGCGGGCCTCGAAGCGTTCGACAAAGGCGTCCTCGGCGACGAATCCCTGAATCGCCGCCATCCCCTGGAGGCTCCCGAGGACGTGTTCGGAGATCTCGCCGAGCTGCTCCTGATTCTCCCGGCTGAGCCAGAACAACCGGCGGATGGCGACCTGAACCGCGGCCATCCCGACGACAACCGGCAGCAGGGCGAGGATCGTGAGTCGGGGCGACAGCTCGGCCATCTTCCAGATGGTCATCACCACCGCGAGAGTCACGTTGACGATCTGCAGACCGCCGTATCCCACGAGGGTCCGCACCCACGTGATGTCGTTGGATGCGCGGCTGACGATGTCGCCCCGTTTGTGGCCCGCGTAGAACGACGGCTGCAGCCGAAGCAGGTGATCGAAGAGGTCCTTGCGGACCTGGTACTCGAGATCGCGACCCGGGTTGAAGATGAGAATCCGGGACAGACTCCGGACGAAGATGATGAGAAGCCCCATGCCGGCGATCAGGGCGGCGGTGCGTCCGATGGGCTGACCCGCCCTGAGACCGTCGATGGCGTGGCCGATCTCGCCCGGAATACTCACCGCCAGCCAGTTGGTCATCAACAGGAAGACCGCCCCGGCGAGATAGCTCCACCGGTAGCGCCAGGCGTAAACCGTGAGGAGCCGGCCGAGGGGAGAAGCGGTGGTGGTCGTGTCCTTCATCTCGAATCTAGAACCCACGCATATGGTCGCATGTTTCATCATCGTCTGCCGAAGGCATGCTAGTTTGATTTCGGACCGACTGGAGGGGATCAATGTCCGAGACCACACCGGAAGTTCTCATCAGCGAGAAACAGATTCGCAAGAAGGTCGAGGAACTCGCGGCTCGGATCTCCGCCGACTACGCGGACTGCGACGACCTCCTGTTGGTCGGCATCCTCAAGGGCTCGTTCATCTTCCTCTCGGATCTCAGCCGCGCTCTGACGATTCCACGAAGCGTCGACTTCATGGCCCTGTCGACCTATGGCGACTCCGAATCCACCGAAACCGACGGCGCGGTGCGGATGATCATGGATCTTCGCCGCAACATCACCGGCAAGCACGTCGTGGTGGTCGAGGACATCGTCGACACGGGCTATACCTTGAGCTATCTGCTCCGCAACCTCGCCGCGCGCCGACCCGCTTCGCTCAAGACCTGCGTCCTGGTGGAGAAGCCGGAGCGCCGCGAGGTCTTCACCCAGATCGACTATCTCGGGTTCTCCATCCCCGATGTCTGGGTCGTGGGCTGCGGTCTCGACTGGGCCGAACGCTATCGGACCCTGCCCTACATCGGCGTCGTCCACCCGGACGAGTGACGGCCGCCTCCGATGAACACCGACCGCATCTTCTTTGCAGTGGGCTCCGTCCTTGCCGGCACCGCCGTCGCGGCCGGGGCGTTCGGCGCACACGCCTTGAAGGGCCGGATCGCGCCTGAGCTGCTCGCCGCATTTTCGACCGGCAGCCAGTACCAGATCTTCCACGCCCTCGCCCTCCTGGCGGTCGCATGGGGAGTGACCCGGTGGCCGGAAGCGGGGCTCGGTCTCGGCGGCTGGATGCTCGCCGCGGGCACCCTCGTGTTCTCGGGCAGCCTCTATCTGATGGCGCTGACCGGGGCCCGGTGGATGGGTGCGATCACACCCGTCGGCGGGCTGCTGCTCATCGGCGGCTGGGCCGTGCTTGCCTGGAGGACCGCATCCCGCGGGCTTTGAGAAATCGCTCCAATGACCACGTTTGAGATTGAACCTCGATTGTGATCCAGCTCACTGCCGAATTGGACAGCAGAACCTATAGTGACTATCAGGACGAACCCATGAATCTCCTCCTTCGAAGGGCCCCAACCACGGGGCCCGTTTTTTGTCGCCCTCAGCGCATGGGTTAAGCTCCCGCCCGAGTGAACACTTTTCCGGAGACATGAATGTCGAACACCACACCACCAACGCAGACCCCCTTCGCCCGGCGGATCTTCGCCAACCGCACCCTCAACCTGCGATCGATCCGGGCCGTCGGCTACGACATGGACTACACCCTCGTCCACTACCACTTCCGAATCTGGGAGGAGCGCGCCTACGCCCGACTCCAGGAGCTTCTCGTCGCCGACGGCTGGCCGGTGGGGCACCTCCGTTTCGACCACGATTCGGTCATTCGCGGTCTCATCGTCGACTCCGAACGGGGCAACCTGGTCAAGGCGAATCGGTTCGGCTATGTCATGCGCGCCGCCCACGGGACCCGCATGATGGATTTCGAGGAGCAGCGCGACACCTATCGCCACATCCCCGTCGAGCTCTCGGACCCGCGCTTCATCTTTCTCAATACGCTGTTTTCACTCTCGGAAACCTGTCTCTACTCCCAGCTCGTGGATCTCTTCGACGACGGCCGGCTCCCGGGGGTCAACGGCTACGAGGATCTCTTTCGCAAGGTTCGCGTGCGGATGGACGAGACCCACGTCGAGGGCACGCTCAAAGCCGAGATCGCGGCCGACCCGGCGCGCTTCATCGACCTCGACCCGGACGCCGCGCTCGCCCTGATGGATCAGAAGCGGGCGGGCAAACGGCTCATGCTCATCTCCAACGCCGAGTGGGAGTACGCCCGCGAGATCATGACCTTTGCCTTCGACCCGTTCCTCGCTTCGGGCGAAACCTGGCGCGACCTCTTCGAGCTGATCATCGTCGGCGCCCGCAAACCGGCGTTCTTCACCCAGCAGCTCCCGATCTTTCGGGTGGTCGACGAGGCCAGGGGGCTCCTCGAGCCGGTCCCCGGCGCGATTCCTGGTCCGGGCATCTATCTCGGCGGCGACGCCACGAAGATCGAGGACTACCTCGGCCTCTCGGGTTCGCAGATTCTCTATGTCGGGGATCACGTTTTCGCCGATGTCCACATGTCCAAGGCCAGCCTCCGCTGGCGGACGGCGCTCATCCTCCGGGAGCTCGAAGAGGAACTCCTCGCCATTGAAGGCATTGCCGGTGTCGAGGAGAAACTCTCGCGATTGATGGCCGAGAAGGAGGATCTCGAACAACGCCACTGCTCGGCCCGGCTCGAGCTCCAGCGCCGCTCCCAGCGCTACGGCGAGCAGAGCGCCCGTCCGACCGCGCGAGATTCAAGCGGATCTCGAGGATCTGTGGACGCGGATGGAGGAGATCGACAGGCAGGCGGGGCCGCTCGCAAAAAGGACCGCAGAGGCCTTCAGCTCGCGCTGGGGCACCCCGCTGCGCTCGGGATACGACCTCAGCCATCTCGCGCGCCAGATCGAGCGATCCGCCGACATCTACACATCGCGGGTGTCGAATTTCATGTACGCGACGCCCTTCGCCTATCTCAGGGCCAAACGGGGATCGATGCCGCATGATTAGGGGTTAGGGGTTAGACGTTAGGAGTTAGGGGTTAGGGGTTAGAAGGTCAGCGCTCGCTTCGCTCGCTGGTGAGAAGGTTCGTCGCATCGTAAGACGGAGCGCCTCAAGGTCGTTCTTCGTGCGCACATCCCGGCCCTCTCCTACCTCCCGACTCCCAACTCCCAACTCCTAACTCCTAACCCCTCACTTCCTCACGAAAAAACGACCCGCGCCGAAGCGCGGGTCGTGATCGTGCTGGGAGTCCTTTGATCAGAACTCGATGCGGAACCCGACCTCGTAGCGACGGGGCAGGTACCAGGTCAAGGTCTGTCCGACCTCGTTGGCGACGAACGCTTCGGAGTTGAAGGTCCGATCGGCTTCGTTGTTGAAGATGTTGTAGACCGTGAGCAACGACGGTGAGATCGACCTTGTTGAGGTTCCAGGTCTTCGAACCCTGAAGATCGATCTGCCAGGCGGATTTGGTTTCGTACTCGCCGCGCTCCGAGATGAAGATATCGGTGGTCCCAAAGGAATGCTTGCCGTCGCCGGTGTAGACCAGTACTCGGAGATGCTCGTTGAGGTAAGGATCGTCGCTCCGATGCCAGCAATGAGGTTCGCACAGGTCGAGAACACCGTCTGGTGACCCGGCCGATTCGTAGAAACCGTCGAAGCCCGACCGTCCAGTTGTGCGGGAAGAGATAGTAGCCGTTGACCTTGAGCCGGTGGCGTCGCGGTCGTCGGGGAGATACCCGTCGCGGTTGAAAAAGTGCACCGGGAAGAAGTCGGCCAGGGCCGTCGCATAGGACTGCAGGGCGCCGTTGGCGGTGTTGCCCTTGGACTCCGAGTAGGTGTAGCTGCCGAGCAGGTGGAGCCGGTTGCGCCGGGTCTCGGCCTGCAGGATGATGCCTTCGTACTTGCGGTAGAAGTCGCGCAAGTTGGTGATCATGTAGTAGGAGCAGTCCCGCGCCCGAGGTCCAGGTGGATCGGGTCGTCGAGATCCGGGAGAGTCGCCGTCGCCCCACGCCCAGGTGTTGTCGGAGCAGGTGTCCTCGATGATGTCCTTGGTCTTCTTGTTGACGTAGGTGATCTCGATGGAGGTCTCGCGTGCGATCTGGGTCTCGAAGGCGATGATGAACTCATCGGCGTAGGGCGCCTGGAGGTGGCCGACGCCGGCCTGGTCGAGGGTCTGGGCCGGCTCGTAGACCGTCGGCTCTGGCCCGGTTGTCGAACAGGACATAATCGATAGCCCTCGTCGTTGGTCCAGTAGATCGGAGGGCCGAAGCGACGCCGGGAACCTCTCGGGATCGCAGAGCGCTCCCGCGGGTGGCGTTGCAGTAGAACTCCAGGGTGTTGTAGTCGCGGTAGGTCTGCACGACACCGGAGGCGAAGCTCGGGATCGACAGCGCCGTCGGATCCATGAAGCGGCCGCCCGAGGCCCGCAGCACGTACTTGGAGTCGCCCGCGATGTCCCAGGCGATGCCGAAACGCGGCTGCCAGCTGTCCATATCGGCGATCTGCTCGCCGGTGTGGTTGCCGAGCTTGACGTTGTCCCAGCGAACTCCGGGCTTGACAGTCACGTTGGGATGCGGCCGCCAGGCGTCCTGAGCGAAGAAGGTCGCGATGTCGCCGTAGGACGTGGTCGCAGTCCTTGGCGGTCTCGAGCGGCTCCTCGAGGCGTCACGTAGCGTTGTAGTAGCCGTCGCCGTTGATGTCCTGGAACTGGTATCCGCCGGGCACCGAACCGTCGAGCTGGTCGTAGATGAAACCGCCGCCGTTGTACGTAGAAGTCGTAGTCGAACTTCATATCGGAGTACTCGGCGCCGACCTTGAACTCGTGCGACCCGACGGCAGTGGTCGACGAAGAAGGTCGTGTTGACCCGGAACTCGTTGCGGAAGCGGTCGTTGAGCGAGAGTACCGGATAGTTGTTGTAGAAGTACGGACGTCCTCGGTTCGACGTTGGCCTGATCTCGGCCGGAGCGCTGACCGCTGACGTCGGTCCGACCGCTGGCGCCTCGACGTTGATCTCGTTGGAGAAGTAGGCCGATCGAGGCGTTGAGCAGCACCGACTCGGAGAGCACCGAGTTGAGCTCGGCCTGCCAGATGGCGGAGCCCTGGTACTGGTTGTCCGCGCGCCGAGTCTCGGTAATGGCTGATTCGACCCCCGGGTCATCGGCCGGCGCGCCCGAGTACTTGAGCGACGGCGCGGTTGGCGTCGGAGATCTGCCAGGTGAGCTTGCCGATGTAGTTCCAGCCGTCGTAACTCGCGGGAGAACTCGGACGCCCTGGTCCTGCCGCGAGGTGTCGACCTTCTCGAGCGAGGCGAAGAACCACAGCTTGTCGCGCACGATCGGGCCGCCGAGAGTGCCGGAGATGCTCTGGTAGAGCGACTCCTGCGTCGTCGCGGTCGTAGTGGTCGCCGTTCTCGGTCATGTCCTGGTTGCGGTAGCGGAGGTCGAGCGAACCGGAGAACTCGTTGCCGCCGGACTTGGTGACCAGGTTGACGATGCCGCCGGTGGCCTGACCGAACTCGGCCTCGAACCCGCCGGTCTGGAAGTTCATCTCCTGGATGGCGTCGTAGTTGAAGTTGGTTCCGAAGGTCCCGGTCACCGGGTCGGTGGTGTTGAGACCGTCGATGAGGTACGAGTTGTCGCTCGTGGTGCCGCCGAAGACACTGACGTTGCCGGTGCCGGTCGGACGCCCGCGGCCTGACCGATCATGCTCAGGTAGTCGCGGTTGGCCGAACCCACCGCGGCCTTCTGGAGGTACTCCTGGTCGAAGGTCACCGAGGTGTTGACCTGGGTGGTGTCGACCACCGGCACAACGGCCGTGACCTCGATCTCGCCGCCGAACGGCTCGGCGACCATGTTGAAGATGATCTCCGCCGTGCGATCGAGGGCCACCTGGACCTGGCCGCTGGCCGGCTTGAAGCCGACGAGGGTCGCCTCGACCGTGTAGATGCCGACCGGCAGCAGGTTGAAGGTAAACCGCCCCTCGCCATCCGCGATGGCGATCTGGGGGCCGCCGATGAGCCGGTCCGAAGAAATCTGGACCGTCACTCCCGGCATCGGCAATCCGTCGGTGTCGAATACTTCGCCCGTCAACCGGCTCGTGGTGGCGGCAAAGGCCGCACCCGCCGACACCAGAGCCACGAGGCACAGCGCCAAGGTCACACGTCGCAACATACTTACCTCCTGAGAAAATGACCGCTCGCTGTCGAGCGCCCGAAAACGTCGGCCGTTCAAGGCCTTTTCAGCCCGAAGACCATCACCGCATCATCGAGTTTCCCACCACGATTGTCAACCGCTCGCGCCGGGAACAGGGTATCGATGACGGCTCCGGTGGCATCGACCTCTCATCGATGCCGGGTTCAAAAATTCAACTGCCCTTCCACGAGTCTAACGGTTTCAGGTGCGGGTTTCGAGCCGAGAGTGATTCTCGCGAGCAGGTTTTACATCTCTCCATGTCCGCCGCCGGGGCAAAAATCCGAGCCCGCGCCACCACTCCGGCTCTCGATGTCGCTCGGCGGTCGACCGGAGACTCGAACGAACACCGGATGACCGCTCGGTATCAGGAGGGCGAGGGGGAAAACTCCGGTGGTAGAATCCGCCGGCTCGGATCGGGCCGCACCCGCGAAGGAACCACCGCCATGACCAAGCTCGCAACGGTCAGCTATCTCAATGCGCGACCGCTCATCGACGGTCTCGAACGGGAGACCGACATCGAGGTGATACGACGGGTTCCGAGCCGGCTGCTGGAGACCCTGGAGACCGGTCGCGCGAGGATCGCGCTCTGCCCGGTGATCGACTTCCAGCAGTCGGCGACGCCCGCTGGAAATCGTCCCCGCCGGCGCCATCGGTTGCGACGGCCCGGCACTCACCGTCAAGCTCTTTGCCACATGCCCGATGACCGAGGTCGATCTCATCGAGGTCGACGGCGAGAGCCACACCTCGGTGGCGCTGGTCGAGATCGTCATGCGGGAGCTCTTCGATCGCGCTCCCGTCCTTCGGCCCCCGGGCGCCACCGACGACGCGCCACCCCGGGCACTGCTCCTCATCGGCGACAAGGTCATCACCGCGACCCCGGAGCGCTCGGTCTACTCCCACGAGCTCGACCTCGGCGCCGCCTGGAAGAAGATCTCCGGGAGACCCTTTGTCTTCGCCACCTGGATGACGGCTCTCGGCAGCGATCTCGGCGATCTTCCCCGGCGCCTCGATCGGATCCGCGCCGAGAACCAGAAGCGCCTCGCCGCAATCGCCGCTCGGAACGCCGCCGCCAGCGGGTGGCCCGAAGACCTCGCCTTCGAGTACCTGAGCCGCAACCTCCGCTATGACCTGGGCGCGCCCGAGCTCGCCGGGATCGAGGACTTCTGGCGTCGTTGCCACGAGTTCGGGATCATCGACGAGCTCCGGCCGATGAGGTTGTACGGAGGTGAGGGGTGAGGGGTGAGGGGTGAGAGGTGAGGGGTTAGACGTGAGACGTGAGATGTGAGCCTCTTGCAAAATTCAGATTCGGACACCTTGACCTGCTGACCCTCGTCACCGTCAGGCCCGCGAGACGCCGGCCCTGCAATGGATCTCGGCCCTTTGTGGTGCCGGCGTCTCGCCGGCACAAAGACCACGAACCATCAGGTACGGTGGGTTTTTGCCAGAGGCTGGGTCGGCAGTTCCATCGCGGTGGTTTGTGCGGCTGCGAGTTCCCGAAAGTGACCCGCATGCCGGAACGCAAGATCTGAAACACGGAGGACACGGGGAACCACTGAGTTGCCGCGGAGTGATCCAAGAGTGTCTCTTCCTGTTCCGTGGGAGCGGGGGACGTGTCATGGCCATCGATGGGACGGATATCCATCGAGCGCGCCGTGGATTCGCCGTGGTTCTCCGTGCCCTCCGTGTTTCAACTCGAGCTTCCATGTGGCGAGCACCGAAGAAGCAACCGGCGATTCACCGGCTCGCCTGCGATGTTTCTGGCGACCTAGGAGCCTGCCGTGTCGGGACTCACGAAATCAATCCCAGACTCCGTCGGGCGTATCCGCCGGCGGGGCATGCCAGCGGAATTCTTCCAGGTCGATCTTCCCACTCAGGCTGAACTCGACCCCTTCGGCTTCCAGCATCGACCGCTGGAGACCAATGGGAACATCGGGGAGGCGATCGGTGGAGCACCCGCCGGAGGCGTTCACCACACGGTGCCACGGGACGCCGTCCGGACATCGGTGGAGCATCCAGCCCACCGCGACGGGGGAGATGCGGCTCCCCATGCAACCCGAGATCTGACCGTAGGTCATGACCATGCCTTCCGGGATCGCCCGGACGATGGCGAAGACCTCGTCGCGCACCGAGACCGGTTCGCCGTCAATATCGCCGTGGACGCGAGCGGTGCCCTTGACTTTCGCCATGTCGTCGACAAAGTCTAACGCACATCAAGGAGCCCCCACTCACCGGCAGCGTGCCTCTGAACTTGGCGTCCGCATCGCGAGTGGCCGAGAGTGCCCCCCCAAACATTGTTTGGCCCCTACGCATGAGCCAACTGCAAGGCCCTCCGTCCAAACAACGATTTGGAGCGGCACGTCCGTTCGACGCCTGAACCGCGGACCTTCGAACTCACGCTGCACAGTTCTCAACCCTCATTCCGTTCTTAATAATTCATAATTCATCATTCATCATTCATAATTGGCCGCGATGTTCGCCAACGTCGCCATCCCCAAAAGCTCTCCCGACGCGCTCACCTACCGGGTGCCGGATGACCTGCTCGGGTTCGCGGTCCCCGGCGTTCGGGTGCGGGTGCCGATCAGAAAGACCTTCGCCACCGGCGTCATCGTGGGTCTCGCGGCCGCGGTGGAGATCCCCGTCGAATCCATCCGGCCCATCGAAGAAGTCCTCGACGAGGCGCCGCTGTTGCCGCAACGGCTCATGGACATCGCCGAGTTCATCTCCGGCTACTACCGCTGCCCCCTCGGGACCACGCTCGCATCCATGATCCCGGCCAGGCTCTTCCGCCCGGACGCCGAGGAGGTCGGGTTGACCCCCACCGGGGCGGCCGTCGACCCCCGGGTCCTCAGCGACTCCCAGCGCTCGATACTCGCCGTTCTCCGAGAAAACCCGCGTCTCAAGATCCCGACCCTTCTCGCCCGCGCCGGTCTATCAGGACGCGGCCCCCTCGATGCCATGGCCGACTCCGGCTGGATCCAGGTTCTCAGACGGCGGCGCGACCGCGCGCCTCGGGTCGAGGTCATGGCGGTCAACCTTCCCGAGGAACCCCTCGCCGATCTTCTGGGGCGGTGCACCCGCGCTCCTCGCCAACGCCAGGTTCTCGAGTGGTTGTCTTCGGAAAGCCGACCGGCGTTGGCGAGCGAGGTCACCGCCGCCACCGGGTGCTCGGCCGCCACCCTGCGGGCCATGGTCGATCGGGGACTCCTCAACCGCTTCAGCCAGCGCACGGCGGAGCGGCCCCGGTGGTCGTTGCGCGGCACCGCCGCCAGACACACTCTCACGGATGAGCAGTCCGTCGCCGTCGATGCCGTCTCGATGGCGGTGAGCAACGGCGGCTTCGCTCCGTTCCTGCTCCACGGCGTCACCGGTTCCGGCAAGACCGAGGTCTACATCCGGTGCCTGGAGGCCGTCCTTGCCGCGGGCCGGGGCGGGATCGTCCTCGTCCCCGAGATCGGCCTCACCCCCGCCGCATCGGGCGCCGTCGAGCAGCGATTCGGACGCGCCGTCGCGGTGCTCCACTCGGCGCAGTCGGATGGGGATCGGTGGCGCGAGTGGTCGCGGCTCAGAGCCGGGGAAGCCCGCATCGTGGTCGGTCCGCGATCGGCGATCTTCGCTCCCATCGAGAACCTGGGGCTCATCGTCGTCGACGAGGAGCAGGACAGCGCCTACAAACAACAGGAAGCGCCCCGGTACCACGCCCGCGATCTCTCCCTCGTGCTCGGTCGAGATGCGGGGGTCCCCGTCCTTCTGTGCTCCGCGACGCCGTCCGCCGAGGCCTCCGGGCTGGTCGAACGGGGGCTCGCCGCCAAGCTCGTGCTCAGCCGGCGAGTGGCCGGCAACCCGCTGCCCGAGGTCGGGCTCGTGGATCTGAGACAGCAGAAACCCGATCCCGGCGAACAGGGTCGGACGCTCTTCTCGCAACCGCTCAAGGACGCCCTCGCGGAGACCTTCGGCCGTGGCGAACAGGCGATTCTGCTCATCCAGCGCCGGGGCTGGGCGCCGGTGCTCATGTGCCGCGACTGCGGCCACCGGATCGACTGTCCGTCATGCTCGGTGGCGATGGTGGTCCACCGCCGCTCCGGCGATCTTCGCTGCCACTACTGCAGCCACCACCAACGCATCCCTTCGACCTGCCCGTCCTGCAGCGGTCTGCTGCTCGATCCCGTCGGCGCCGGAACCGAAAAGGTGGCCCATCACCTGGCGCAGCTCTTCCCCGATGTGAGATCGGTGATCCTCGATCGCGACACCGTTCGCCGACGCGACGGTCTCGAGCGAGCGCTCGGGTCGTTCGCCGAAGGCGACGCCCAGGTCCTGGTCGGCACCCAGATGGTCGCCAAGGGCCACCATTTCCCCAACGTCACCCTGACCGGCGTGATTTCGGCCGACGCCCTGCTCAACCTGCCCGACTTTCGCTCCGGCGAGCGGACCTTCCAGTTGCTGACCCAGGTGGCCGGGCGGGCCGGCCGCGGCGAGAGCCCCGGGAGGGTCATCATCCAGACCTACTATCCAGACCACCCGGCGATCCGTTTCGCCTGCCACCACGATGTCGACGCATTCCTCGAAGAGGAGCTCGTCTTCCGACGCGCCTTCGCCTATCCGCCCGCAGCCCGCCTCGCGCTCGTCCGCTTCGAATCCCGAAACCAGAAATCGGCGCGCCGGGCGGCGGAAGAGGGGGCCCACGCGCTCGGCGCGATTCCGGACGGCGTCAGGGTCAGAGGCCCGGCGCCGGCGCCCATCGAACGGATCAGGGAGTACTGGCGATGGCAGATCCTCTTGAGCGCACGCAACCGGGAGCTGCTGCGCGATCTTCTCGAAAGAACCGAGTCGCCGTCGATCCCGAAGTCGGTTCGGCGAATCATCGACGTCGATCCGCTGAGCACGCTGTGAAGATCCCAACCAATCGGCGCGAGGATCCATCAAAGCACTCGAGTGGTGAGAAAATTCCGAAACTCGGATAACCCTTTCCTCGGAGGATCGTTGAGTGGATAATGGCGCAAGCATCGCGGCTCGGCATCTTCGCGGCATACGCAGCACGGAACGGCAATCGACCGTCACTGCCACGAACTTTTCCCGGGGGACTGCGTAGACTATGGCGAGTGGGACGAGCTGAAGGAGGAACGAGCAGATGAGTTTGAGAACAATCACGGTCGTGGCGGTCGCCCTGTGTGTCCTGACCCTCCCCGTTCATGCAGCTGAGATCGATGTACCGGCGCTGCCGACCGACATTCCCGGTCTTCCCGCGACTTCGAACGACACCATGAAGCTCGATCTGACCAGCGCCTACGAGCTCGCCTTGAACCGCAACCTCAACCTCCAGGTCGGCCGGTACACCATCGCGGCCGCCGACTCCAACATTTTCGCCAACACCGGGATCTTCGACCCGAACCTCACCGCCGGCGTCTACGGCGACTTCGCCCGCGCCCCCAGCGCCTCGATCCTCGAGGGCGAGTTCATCAACGAGGGCCGCAACACCAGACTCGGCGTCGGGGCCAATCAAGTCCTGCCCACCGGCACCTACCTCGAGTTGCAGACCGGAGGCCTGCGCCGCGGAACCAACGCGCCGATCTACAACTTCAACCCGAGCTACAGCGCCGATCTCACCCTCACCCTGCGCCAACCTCTGCTCGACGGCTTCGGCACCCTCTTCAACCGCGCCGGGATCGTCATTGCCGAGCTCGGTCGCGAGCGGACCGCCACCGGTTTTGAATCAACCGTTGTCGCGACGCTCCGCGATGTCGAGAACGCCTACTGGGATCTCGTTGCCGCCCGCCGGGCCATCGACGTCAGTGAGCAGTCCCTCGCCCTCGCCCAGCAGCTTCTGAGCGAGACCCAGGAACGGGTCAAGGTCGGCACCTCGGCGCCCATCGACACCGTCCAGTCCGAAGCGACGGTTGCGACCCGCGTGCAGAGCCTCATCTACGCCCGCAACCAGGCCGCCAACGCCGAGGACTCACTCAAGGCCGTGCTCGGTTTCGACGATCCACGCGAGTGGATGGTCACCATCACCACGACCGAGGAATACGGCTATGATCCCCTCGAACCCGATCTCCATGAGGCCATCGAGACCGCACACCGGTCGCGCCCCGAAATCCGGGAGAAAAACCTCGAGATCGACCAACTCGAATACAACACCAGGGTCGCCAAGAACGTGACACTGCCCAGTCTCGATCTCGAGGCCTCCTACGGCTTTGGCGGACTCGACGGCGACACGACCGTCGAGGATCCGATCACGGGAGAGGATATCGAGGTTACCGGCAACTTCGGCGGAGCCTACGACCAGTTGGCCGATTGGCAATTCCCGCACTGGTCGGTGGGCCTGAACCTGACCGTACCGATCGGCAACAATCAGGCCAAGGGCAGGCTCGCCCAGCGCCGTTATGAAGCACAGCAGGGCAACGTCCAGCTCGGCGCCCTCAAACAGGAGATCACCCGTCAGGTCCGCTTCGCGGTCCGGGCGCTCTACGACGGCGCAGCCGCGGTCGATGCGGCCACGGCCTCCATGGTGCTCGCCGAACGCAACGTCGAAGCCGAACAGACCAAGTTCGACAACGGGCTTTCGACCAACTTCCAGCTCTCGCAGATCCAGGAAGACCTCGCCAACGCCCAGCTCGCCCTCATCCGCGCCCACCTCGACTACCGCAAGGCCATGGTGGGCTACCGCGAGGCCACCGGCACGCTCCTCGACCACCTCAACGTCAAGATCGTCGACCCGGGCGCGCCCGAGAAGACGCCGCACGATTTCTGGAAGGACGTCAAGTGGCTCCAGTTCGACGGGTTCACCTCCTCGAGCAAGGTCGTGACCAGTCCCGCCGAACCGGTGAAGAACAGCGGTAAGTAGAGCGGGCCTCCTCCAATATCAACTACTGTGCAGGGCGGGTGAGAACCCGCCCTGTTGCTATTGAGGCGCCGGCGTCCCGCCGGCGATGGCGGTGAGCCACAGCGGGTCGACTACATCGCCCGCGAGACGCGGGCGCCACAGAAAGCCCTGCGATGCTTGGAGCGCCGACGTCCCGTCGGCGATGGTGGTGAGCCGCAGCGGGTTGGTCACATCGCTCACGAGACGCGGGCGCCACAGAAAGCCCTGCGATGCTTGGAGCGCCGGCGTCCCGCCGGCGATGGCGGTGAGCCGCAGCGGGTCGGTCACATCGCTCACGAGACGCGGGCGCCACAGAAAGCCCTGCGATGCTTGGAGCGCCGGCGTCCCGCCGGCGATGGCGGTGAGCCGCAGCGGGTCGGTCACATCGCTCACGAGACGCGGGCGCCACAGAAAGCCCTGCGATGCTTGGAGCGCCGGCGTCCCGCCGGCGATGGCGGTGAGCCGCAGCGGGTCGGTCACATCGCTCACGAGACGCGGGCGCCACAGAAAGCCCTGCGATGCTTGTAGCGCCGACGTCCCGTCGGCGATGGTGGTGAGCCGCAGCGGGTTGGTCACATCGCTCACGAGACGCGGGCGCCACAGAAAGCCCTGCGATGCTTGGAGCGCCGGCGTCCCGCCGGCGATGGCGGTGAGCCGCAGCGGGTCGGCTCTATCGCAATCGGATGGCACTTTCCACGAAAGAACCCGTCGCCCAAAACCTCAAGACCCCAAGACCTCAGGCACCAAGACCCAAAAAAACGGCGGCCCGAAGGCCGCCGTTTTTTGATTAAGAAAGTCGACTACATCCGGCGCCGGATCAGCACCGCGGCGATGCCGATGAAGGCGAGGACGAGAATCACGATGCCGGTGTTGGACATGGTCGGAATCGGCTCGGCCGCGGCACCGGTGCCGCCGCCGCCGCCACCACCACCACCACCGCCGGTGCCCTGGGCGGTGCCATCGATGATAAACGGCATGCCTTGTTGGGCGCCGGATCCGGTGTCCAGCGCAGGCGCATAAGCGAGGGTGCTTTCGGTATATTGAATCGCGTTACCGGTTGCGGTCGTGCCGAGGATCGAGATTGGCGGCGCCCACGGTCCGCTGGCGCCAGACCCGGCAGCCATGTACTCAACCCAGTACGTCCCCTGGGGAAGGACCGTGCCGACGGTCGCAACCAGCGACATGATGGGGCGGTTGCTGTCCGTCAGAGTGGTGTCGAGAACTCGGTAGATATTCGTCCAGGCAGTGGTCGACAGTCTGTTGGTCGTGTAATCGCCCCAGACCACGGTTCCACCGGCGTTGGGCGCGCCATCCCAGATCTGCACATAGACATCGGTGAACGTCGAGGTGGTGCTGGAGCCGGTTTGGTATCCGAAGAAAACGATCTCGTCGATCTGCCACCCACCCGCGTCGGTCACGGTGAAATCGTCGGCCATGCGGTTTGGCACCGTCGATTGGAAACCAAACCCGTACAGCGACATCAAGGACGCGGTCTGCACGGCAGACGCATCAGCGCCGCCGGCGCCACCGGCCGGGTGCGTGACCAACGGGCCATTGTCCCACAAAACGGCTCGGGGGCCGGCCCAGACGGGCGCACCCGGGTCGGGCGCAACGGTTCCACCACCCGCACTCGCCGGCTCGAAGGCATTGTCCGCAACCACCGGCATCGCAGCCACCAGCAGAACAATAGATAGAACCTTGAAAACCCTCATGCTCACCAAACCTCCTTTAGTAACGAACCCTTCCGTGCAATCGAAAAAAAGGAACAGACGCCAAAAATCGATTCGCTCAAAATTGATCTGTCCTCGCCCCGCTGACTCCGGGTAACACTTCTACCACAATACGTCCCGGATTCTCAAGATTTCTCGATGAACTCCATCAATGTGGCGTGGGTCGCAACCTGGAGAAGCGGCTCGCGATAGACTACAGTGCCGACCGTAGATCGAGAGGCGGGGAGAGTATCGGTTGAACCAGCAGGCGAATCCATGGACATGAGCCTCGTTTCCGCGTTCGGGGCGAAGCTCCACCCGGCGCTCGTTCACTTCCCCATCGGTCTGTTGCTCAGCGCGGCGCTCTTCGACGCCGGATGCCTGATTTTCCGCCGTTTCCTCTGGATCGACCGCGCCGCGACGGCCCTCATGGTCCTCGGGGGTGTCGGCCTCGGCGCCGCTTACCTCGCAGGCGAGCGGGCGGCCGCGGCTGCGGCGCCCGTTACCGGCATCGCCCAGGGGGTCCTTGCGGATCACCAGGACCTGGCCCTGCTCAGTTTGATCGCGTGGAGCGCCGCCATCGCCCTCAGACTCTTTGTCAGCTGGCTCGGCCGTCACGACCTCGAGGTTCAGCTCGGCATCTTCCGGCTCGCCTCCCTGGTCCTCGTTTTCGGCGGGGTTTTCCTGCTCGTCATGACCGCGTACCACGGCGGCCAGCTCGTCTACGACCACGGGGTCGGGGTCAGCTTGAGCTGACCCCGACCCCGTGGTCGTAGAAATTCTCAATTTTTAATTCCATCGCAAGGACCGTGGTGATAGTGCGATGTAATTAAGAGTTAAGAATTAAGAATTAAGAATTAAGAATTAAGAATTCCTTTCCAGCGCAGCGGCGACCCTGCTCATCTCCTCGAGCTCACCGTTGCTTGTGGCCAGGAGAGCGTCGAACCGAACGGCGTTTTCCCACTGATCGATCTCGGACTCCTCGTATCGCCCGCTGGCGCGGAGCAGGCGGAGTCCGGTGACGGCCACGTCCCGCGCCGCAGCGCCGCCGTGAAGCCGGGCGCAGGGCATCAGCAGCTCCCGGTCGGGGCCGTTGTCGCGAGCGGCCTTACGGGCCAGCGCCACCGCGGTCTCGACCTCGGTCGCGATCCGCGCCAGCTCGAACATGGCCCACTGCTCGCGGGGGAGTTTCTGCCGGTGGCAGGCGAGGAAGGTCGCCGCCATGGCGTCCGCCGCAAGCGCCGCCGCCTCTCCGGTTCCGAGCTCGCGCAGCGAGGTCGCCATCTCGTGGTAGAAGCCGCCCTTGGTCTTGACCGACAACCGCCAGCGGTGGGTCCCGATGATGTTCTGCAGGATCTCGGATGTCCCCTCGTAGATGGTCGTGATGCGGACATCGCGGCGGATCTTCTCGACCTCGTACTCGTGGGTGTAGCCATATCCGCCGTGCGCCTGAATCGCAGCGTCCGCGGCCGCGTTGCCCGCCTCGGAGGCGAAGTACTTCGCCACCGCACCCTCGACCTGAAGCCCGGGCTCGCCGTCGTCGAGGCGCTCGGAGACCCACTCGCAGTAGGCACGGGCGGCCTCGAGCCGCACCGCGTGGGGCACGATGAGCTTGTGGGTGAATCCCTGCTTCGAAAAGAGGGGCTCGCCGAATTGAATCCGCTCGTGGCCGTAGGCGATGGCGCGACCGAGCGCCTCTTCGCCGGCGCCGAGCCCAAAGGCCGCCACCATGAGACGGGTGAAGCCGAAGACCTCGTTGGCCTGCTCGAGTCCGCGGCCCTCCTCGAGCCCGAGGAGTTGGTCGGCGCCGACCTCGACATCCTCGAGCACCAGAGATGTGGTGTTCGAGGCGCGGATGCCGTGCTTGTGCTCGGCCTCGCCGACCGCGAATCCCGGAGTCCCCCGTTCGACCACGAAGAACGACGGTCCGCCCGGAGTCCGGGCGAGTATGGTGTAGATCTGGGCGACGCCGCCGTTGGTGATGAACTGCTTCGCGCCGGTGATTCGGTAGCCGGTGACGATTCCGTCGTCGCCGGTGATCGGCACGGCTTCGGTCTTGAGCCGGGCGACGTTGGAGCCGGCTTCCGGTTCGGTGACCCCGTAGGCGACGATGAGCCCCTCTTCGGCGATCCGGCCGAGCCAGAGCGCTTTCTGCTCGGCCGTACCGCCGACGATGATGGGGTCGACCCCGAGGGCGATGGCGAGGAACGCTGTCGCGACCCCGAGGTCGGCGCGGGCCATCTCTTCGGAAACGCGGAAGAGATCGCGCCCGCCGCCGCCGAGACCGCCGACCTCCTCAGGCAGGAAGAGCAGGTGGAGGCCGAGCTCCGGACCGAGCATTTCGTTGACGAGGTCGACGGGAAACTCATCGTCCTCGTCGAGGTGGAGTCGAGTTGCCTTGTCGAGGCGCCGCTCGGTCACCGTCTTGAGAGTCTGCAGCACGAACCCGAGAGTCTCGTCGTCCAAACCGGCGCGTGTGCGGTCCATCGTCACCCTCCCGTTGCGGGGGCGGATTATTCCACACGGCGCGGCGTGATTCACGCCGCGAAGCGGCAGCGTCAGCGGCAGGGACAGCGTCCGGACAGCGCAGCGGCAGCGATCAGCGATCAGCGACAGCGGCAGGAACAGCGACAGGGAGTCCACAAGACCTGATACCCCGCACTCTCTCGGAAACGCGCGGCCGGCTTCAACAACTCTGACGGGCAGGCTGGAAGCCCGCCCCCACAATGTCCGCCCAACCTGTTGTACATCCGAGACCGAAGCCGACCAGGTCCCGCGGATATCCGCGCCCCATCGGGGTGCCGGGTCCGCATTTGTGCCGGTTCGACCTCTCGGCGGAGCGGCCCGCCCCGCACAAATGCCGACCGGGCTCCCTCGGAGAGCGCGATGCGGTCTTCTGCTCCGGCCACGAGGCAGGCCGCCGGCGCGCCATCGGCGGGGTCGCAGCCCTCCCCGCAACCTCCGCGCGACCACGCCGATGGTGCGACGCTGGGCCGCCGGGACGCCAATGCGTCACGGCGGCCCAGAAGGCCGGGGCTGAGGACAGGGTCCGTATCCGCGGGCGATCGAACCAACCGGCATCGCTACACCACCATCGCCGACGGGACGTCGGCGCTACAAGCGTCGCAGCGCCCGAAAAGGCCGGAGATGGGGGTGCCGTATCCGGGGCCGCAGGTGATCCAGGCGCTCATCCTGCGGGCGAGACGCCCGCACCACAATGGCTGTCCCTGATTCCTGCTCGCTGCCGCTGCCCTCTGCCCCTGCCGCTGTCACCTGCCGCTGCCGCTGCCCTCTACCTGCCGCTGCCGCTGCCCTCTGCCCCCGCCGCTGTCACCTGCCGCTGCCGCTGCCCTCTGCCCCCGCCGCTGCTCTTTGCCCCTGCCGCTGCCCTCTGCCCCTGACGCTGTCACCTGCCCCTGACGCTGTCACCTGCCGCTGCCGCCGCTCCCTGCCACTACGTGATGACCTCCATGGACAGATCCACGCTCCTCGCGCTGTGGGTCAGGGCTCCGACGGACATGAGGTCGACCCCGGTGGCGGCGACCTCGGCGGCGTTGGCGAGAGTGATCCCACCCGAAGCCTCGACCACGGTCCGGCCGGCGGCCATCTCGACCGCCTTCCTGAGCTGCGCCGGCGTCATGTTGTCGAGCATGACGACATCGACGCCCACTTCGAGGCCCTCCTCGAGCTGTTCGAGGGTGTCGACCTCGAGCTCGACCTTGACGGTGTGCCCGATGGCCGCGCGCACCCGCTCCACCGCCGGACGCACTCCGCCGGCGAGGGCGATGTGGTTGTCCTTGATGATCACCGAGTCGTCGAGGCCGAAGCGGTGGTTCGAACCGCCGCCGCAGCGGACGGCGTACTTCTCCAACGCCCGCAGCCCCGGTGTCGTTTTCCGCGTGCAGATGATCCTCGCCTTCGAGCCGCTGACCGCGCGGACAAAGGTCCGGGTCAGGGTGGCGATGCCGCACAGCCGGGCGAGCAGGTTGATCGCCGTCCGCTCGGCGCTCAGCAGCGACCGCGCGCGGCCGCGCACCTCGAGGAGGACGCCGCCGGCCTCGGCGTCGTCGCAGTCCGAGACCGCGTGTCTGACCTCTGCGGTGGGGTCGAGCAGGCGGAAAGCCATGGCCGCCACCGGGCCGCCCGAGATCCGGCACGGCTCCCTCGCGATGATTCGGGCGCTCGCCTTGCGGTCGTGCTCGACCACCGCATCCGAGGTCACATCGCCGGCCCGTCCGAGATCCTCGAGCAAGGCGTGGCGCAGCAGGTCCTCAAAGAGCAGTTGGTGGAGTTCCGGCAGAATCGGTTTGGCCATGTTTCAATCCTTCCATCCATCGGGTTCGAGCGAACTCGTGGCCGCGGTGTGGGGCGATTGAACCTCGTCGAGGTTTCGCCGCGGGCCGAGCGGCCGCATCCCTTCGAAGAAGAGGTCCTGGTTCCAGTGTTGGCTGGGGTGCGGAAAATCGCGCCGGAAATGCGCCCCGCGGCTTTCGGTCCTCAGCGTCGCCGCGGTGGTCAGGAGTCGAGCGACGGTCAGGAGATTGGCGATCTCACCAAGCCTCCTCCCCCTACGCCGGCTCAGCCGATCGATCTCGAGCTGGGCACGGCGGAGGCCGGTCATGGAGCGGACGAGACCGACGTCCCGCCACATCACCATCTTCAAGTCGGCGACCACCGGATCGCCGGCCGCCGCCCACGGTCGGGCGTCAAGCTCGACGTCGGCTCGGGTCACGGCGCGGGCGACCCGCTCCGCCGAGGCATGGTCGCGGGAGACCTCGGCCACCGAACGTCCCGTCCGGCGGCCGAAAACCAGCGCTTCGAGGAGCGAGTTGCTGGCGAGGCGGTTGGCCCCGTGGAGCCCGGTCCAACTGACCTCGCCGCACGCCCACAGACCGGGCAGCGACGTACTCCCGTCGAGCCCGACGACCACCCCGCCCATGTGATAGTGCGCCGCCGGCGTCACCGGCATCGGGCGTTCTCTCGGGTCGAGACCGTGCGCGAGGCAGAGACCCAGCACCGATGGAAAACGATCGGCGAAGTCGTCGGCCAGCGCGGTGCCGTCGAGAAAGACGCGGCCGCCAACCTGGAGCTCGCTCCAGATCGCCCGCGCCACCACATCGCGCGGCGCGAGCTCGAGCCCCGGATGGACGCCGGCCATGATGCGGCGGCCGCTCTCATTCACCAGCAACGCCCCTTCGCCCCGCAGGGCCTCGGTGAGAAGGGGCGTGGTGTCGGCATTGACATCGAGCGCCGTCGGGTGAAACTGAACAAACTCGAGCCCCGCCAACGAGGCGCCGGCCCTGGCTGCCATGGCCAAACCGTCGCCGGTCGACTCGGCCCGGTTGGTGGTCGTCGAATAGACCCGCCCGATGCCGCCGGTGGCCAGCACAACCGCGTTTGCCGCGACCAGAAACGGCCGCCCGTCGGCATCGGCGCAGAGCACCCCCACAACCCTGCCGCGATCGGCCACGAGCTCGAGAGCCAGGGTGTCATCGCGGATCTCGATCCGGTCCTCGGCCGCGACGGCGGTCTTGAGCGCCCGCATGATCTCAGCGCCGGTGGCGTCGCCCTCGGCGTGCACAACCCGCGCCCGGTCGTGCGCGCCCTCCCGACCGAGATCGAGCGCGCCGGTCGCCGACCGGTCAAAGACCGCTCCCAGTTCCAGGAGCTCCTCGATCCGCTCCGGACCCTCGCGGGTTACGGCGCGCACGACCTCCTCCCGACACAGCCCGGCGCCCGCCTCCATGGTGTCGCGGGCGTGAGCAACGGGCGAGTCGGTCAGCCCGACCGCCGCCGCGATGCCGCCCTGAGCGATGGGGCTCGACCCGCCCTGAGCGAACGCCGACTTGCTGAGAATCAGGACTTCACGGTGTCTGGCGTGGAGGGCTGTCAACAGGCCGGCGACGCCGCTCCCAATGACGACGACATCGGCGAGCCGGACGTGCTCCGAGGAGGGGGAGCTCGCCGAGCTCACCCGCGTTCGCCCCGGCCGACCTCGATCATCCGGTCGACCGCGCGCAGCGCCCGCGAGGCGATCTCGGGCTCGATCGAGATCTCGAACTGTCGTTTCTTCAATGACTCGAGAACGCGTTCGAGGGTGATCTTCTTCATGTGCGGGCAGATGGTGCACGACCGGACGAACTCGATCTCGGGGAACTCGGCCGAGACGTTGTCGCTCATCGAGCACTCGGTGATCATGACCACCTTTTCCGGTCGCTCATCACGCAGGTACTTGACCATGCCCGATGTCGAACCCACCATGTCGGCGGCCTCGAGAACCTCGAGGCTGCACTCCGGGTGCGCGATCACCTGGACGCCGGGGAATTGATCCCGGTAGGCCCGGACCTCCTCGGCGGTGAACTTCTCGTGGACCTCGCACCGACCATTCCAGAGAATGACCTCGACATCGGTGTTGGCCCGGACCCAGCGGCCGAGATACTCATCGGGAAGAAAGATCACCCGATCGACGCCGAGACTCTCGACAACCTCGATGGCGTTGGCCGACGTGCAACAGACATCGGTTTCCGCCTTGACCTCAGCCGAGGTGTTGACATAGGTGACCACCGGCACCCCGGGCCAACGTCGCTTGAGCTCACGCACATCCGCTGCGGTGATGGACTCGGCGAGGGAGCAGCCCGCCTCGAGATCGGGGAGCAGAACGGTCTTGTCGGGGTTGACGATCTTGGCCGTCTCGGCCATGAAGTGCACCCCGCACATGATGATGATCTCGGCGTCGACCTCGGCGGCGCGCTTGGCCAGGGCGAGGGAGTCGCCGGTGATGTCGGCGACGCCGTGAAAGACCTCGGGCAGCTGATAGTTGTGCGCCAGGATCACCGCGCCCTTTTCGGTCTTGAGCCGGTTGATCTCGGCGATCAGGGGTTCGTGGACCGCCCACTCGATCTCGGGGATGAGGTGGCGGATCTTGTCGTAGATCGCAGCGGTGTCACGCATGGGAGCCTCCCGCGGTCCGAGCGCTTGACGCGTCTCGGCCGCTTGTGGGGAGTTTACTTCCGGCGGGATCGGTTGTCCAAAATCCCTCTGCCTCTCCCGATGAGATGTTCAGCGGCCGCGGCAGGGTACCGCGTTCGGGCACGTCACCGACGACAGCCAGGATGGCTGTCGCTACACAATCAAGAATGGCCGCTGTGTAGCGACAGGCTTCCAGCCTGTCGGGGGCAGGGGCAGCGTCAGGCGGCGTCCCGGGTCGGAGGGAAAGAACCGTCCCTCGGGGTGCCGGGTTCGGCATTGTGCCGGATCGACCCTCCGGCACGCGGTGCGCCCTGCACAATGCCGTACCGGGCTCCCCCGGGAGGAACGTTGCGGTCTTCTGCTCCGGCCACGAAGCAGGCCGCCGGCGTCCCATCGGCGGGGTCGCAGCCCTGCCAATTCACCACCTACGCGACCCCGCCGATGGGGCGACGCCGGGCCGCCGGGAGGCCAACGCGTCACGGCGGGCCGGAAGGCCGGGGCTGAGGGTGTCAGGAACCGGAGCTCCCACAAGACCCGATACCCCGCACTCTCTCGGAAACGCGCAGCCGGCTTCAACACCCCTGACGGGCAGGCTGGAAGCCCGCCCCCACAATGTCCGCCCAACCTGATGGGGAACCTGGACCGAAGCCGATGAGGGCACGCGGATATCCGCGCCCCCTCGGGGTGCCGGGTTCGGCATTGTGCCGGATCGACCCTCCGGCACGCGGTGCGCCCTGCACAATGCCGTACCGTGCTCCCCCGGGAGGAACGTTGCGGTCTTCTGCTCCGGCCACGAAGCAGGCCGCCGGCGTCCCATCGGCGGGGTCGCAGCCCTTCCAATTCACCACCTACGCGACCCCGCCGATGGGGCGACGCCGGGCCGCCGGGACGCCAACGCGTCACGGCGGGCCGGAAGGCCGGGGCTGAGGGTGTCAGGAACCGGAGCTCCCACAAGAACCGGTACCCCGCACTCTCTCGGAAACGCGCGGCCGGCTTCAACACCCCTGACGGGCAGGCTGGAAGCCCGCCCCCACAATGTCCGCCCAACCTGATGGGGAACCTGGACCGAAGCCGATGAGGGCACGCGGATATCCGCGCCCCATCGGGGTGCCGGGTTCGGCATTGTGCCGGATCGACCCTCCGGCACGCGGTGCGCTGCGCACAATGCCGTACCGGGCTCCCCCGGGAGGAACGTTGCGGTCTTCTGCTCCGGCCACGAAGCAGGCAGCCGGCGTCCCATCGGCGGGGTCGCAGCCCTTCCAATTCACCACTGACGCGACTCCGCCGATGGGGCGACGCCGGGCCGCCGGGACGCCAACGCGTCACGGCGGGCCGGAAGGCCGGGGCTGAGGGTGTCAGGAACCGGAGCTCCCACAAGACCCGATACCCCGCACTCTCTCGGAAACGCGCAGCCGGCTTCAACACCCCTGACGGGCAGGCTGGAAGCCCGCCCCCACAATGTCCGCCCAACCTGATGGGGAACCTGGACCGAAGCCGATGAGGGCACGCGGATATCCGCGCCCCCTCGGGGTGCCGGGTTCGGCATTGTGCCGGATCGACCCTCCGGCACGCGGTGCGCCCTGCACAATGCCGTACCGGGCTCCCCCGGGAGGAACGTTGCGGGTCTTCTGCTCCGGCCACGAAGCAGGCCGCCGGCGTCCCATCGGCGGGGTCGCAGCCCTCCCCGAAACCCCACGCGCGACCGCGCCGATGGGGCGACGCCGGGCCGCCGGGACGCCAACGCGTCACGGCGGGCCGGAAGGCCGGGGCTGAGGGTGTCAGGAACCGGAGCTCCCACAAGACCTGATACCCCGCACTCTCTCGGAAACGCGCGACCGGCTTCAACACCCCTGACGGGCAGGCTGGAAGCCCGCCCCCACAATGTCCGCCCAACCTGATGGGGAACCTGGACCGAAGCCGACCAGGCCCCGCGGATATCCGCGCCCCATCGGGGTGCCGGGTCCGGCATTGTGCCGGATCGACCCTCCGGCACGCGGTGCGCCCTGCACAATGCCGTACCGGGCTCCCCCGGGAGGAACGTTGCGGTCTTCTGCTCCGGCCCAGAAGCAGGCCGCCGGCGTCCCATCGGCGGGGTCGCAGCCCTTCCAATTCACCACCTACGCGACCCCGCCGATGGGGCGACGCCGGGACGCCGAAGGCGGGCCGGAAGGCCGGAGCCGTGAGAACCGGGAACAGCGACAGCGACAGCGACCGCGACCGCGGCAGCGACAGCGGCAGCGTCAACGGCAGCGTCCGTTTCCGTTTACGTTTCCCCGACGACAGCCAGGATGGCTGTCGCTACACAATCAAGAACGGCCGCTGTGTAGCGACAGGCTTCCAGCCTGTCGGGGGCAGCGGCAGCGTCAGGTGGCGTCCCGGGTCGGAGGGAAAGGGAGAGGGAGAGGGAAGAACGATACAATCCCCCCATGACTCATGCATCAACCGGCACCACCACCGACATCGACGGCGTTACGCTCCACCTGGCACGGCCCGTGACCGAGATCCCCCCGTGGATCGGCCAACGGGAGGTGCTGCTCCAGCTCCTCGCCGCGTGGACCTGTTTCTCCGACACCGACATCCCGCTCAACCCGCGGCTCCTCGGCAAGCCCGGGGTCGGCAAGACGACCCTCGCCTGCGCCGCCGCCCATGAACTCGGGCTCGAGATCTACATCGTCCAGGCGACCACCGACACCCGTCCGGAGGACCTGCTGGTGACGCCGGTGCTCGCGCCCGACGGCGGGGTCCGCTACATGGCTTCGCCCCTCGTCACCGCCATGATCCGTGGTGGGGTCTGCATCCTCGACGAGGGCAACAGGATGAGCGAGAAGAGCTGGGCGTCGCTGGCTCCGCTCCTCGACCACCGGCGATCCGTCGACAGCGTGGTGGCGGGGGTGACGATCCCGGCGCCGTCCGGTTTCCGCTTTGTCACGACCATGAACGACGATGCCTCGACCTACGAGCTTCCCGAGTACATCCACTCGCGGCTCATGCCGCAGATCCTCATCGATTTCCCCGACGAGGATGAAGAGCGCGCGATTCTCCGCGCCCAGATCGAGGGCGTCGATGACGATGTCCTGGAATACGTTCTCGGTTTCCTTCGCGCCTCTCACCTGGCGGATCTGCGGTACTCGGTCCGCGATGGCCTCAACATCGCCCGCTATGCCATGAAGCGCCTCCACCGCAACGAGGCGGCCGACGCCGCCGACGCCGTCAACACCGCGCTCGGGCTCGCCCTGGGTCCCGACGCCGAGATCTTTCTCATCGGTCCACAGCCATGAGTCCTCAATTCATAATTCATAATTCATAATTCTAATGAACTTAGACCGCATCGCCCCCATCGCCGTCCCCGGCATCCGCATTCTGCCGGTGCTCCACGACCGGGTCGATTTCGGGTGGTTGGCGGCCCGGGTTCTGATTGAACTCGACCCGCAGGTGGTGGCCGTCGAGCTGCCGACCACCCTCGCCCGAGCAGTCAAGACCGCGGTCGCGCGTCTGCCGCAGATGTCGGCTGTCATCTCCGAAGAACCCGGAGAGGACGCCGTGGTGTGGGTCGCGGCCGCGGGCGACCCCATGGTCGAGGCCCTTCGCTGGGCCGCCGAGCACGAACGCGCCACGGTCTTCATCGATCCCGACGTGCGCTACCGCGGCCGTCATTTCGACCACTTCCCCGACCCCCACTCGATGCACGATCTCGGACCCGAGGTCTATGTCGAGATCATCCGCCGTATGGCCGCCGGTCAACCCCGGGATGACGGCGACGAACTCCGCGAGCGCGGAATGGCCCACCACCTGCAACACGCGGCCGCGACGACCGAAGGGGAAATCCTCGCGCTCGTGGGCGCCGCTCACGCCACGCGGGTGGCGGCGCTCCTCGGCGGACCGACCGCGCCGCCGCTGGCTCGCCAACACCGGACATCGGTGCTGCTCCGCAACCTCCACCCCGAGGATCTCAGCGCGGTGCTGCGTGACCCGCCATTGGCGCACGCGGTCCACGAGCACCTTCGGCGGGGCGACCTCCCCCCGGAACCCGAGTTCAACCGCACCGCATCCCGCAGGATCGAGCTCCGGCGCGATGGACTGAGAATCGTCAGCGGCGAGCCGGTCGTCGAGGAGGCGGAACGGGCCGAGGCCCTCGCAGCATGGGCAGCTCACAACGCCCATCGCACAACCGAAGACGGCCACCGGGCGGTCGATCGGGCGGCCCTCGGCAGGGTCGTCTGGCGGGTGGCCTCGGCGTCGTGGGAGGAGCAGACAAAGAACGCCATCTCACCCTGGCAGCGGACCATGTTCGCCGATTTTTCCCGCCGCCACGCCCGGATTCAGGGGATGTTGGCGCCCGGACTCTACGAGTGGGTGGTGGCCGCCCGCGGGGTCGGCGACGACAACCTCGCCTGGGAGGCCTTCGCCGCGGCGCGCTGCTACCCCTGGCAACGGGCGGCGGCAGAGATCGAGACCGCCCGCGTCGATGGCGAGATGCTCGATCTCGGCACCCGAAGCGTCCGGTTCCGACGGCGGTTCTTCAAGGTCAAAAGGCGGCTGGTGCCGGTGCGGACGCGACCGACCACCGACGATCCGGCCAAGTGGCTCGAAGCCTTCGATGCCACTGGAATCTGTTCCTATCCCCCCGAGGATCTGGTGGTGGAGGACTACGGCCGCTATCTCAAGCAGAAGGCCGTCGGCATCCTTTCGGCCGAGAGCCGCCGGTCCGAGCCGTTTTCCACCAGCATGCTCGACGGTCTCGACCTGCGGGAGACGCTGCTGCGGTGGCACGAAGGGCGCGTCTGGGTCCAGGAACTCGGTCGCGCGCCGGGCAGCGCCGGTTCGGTGGTGGCGATCTTCGACGAGGACCCGGGCGGCGCCGCCTACCCGTATCTGTTGAGCTGGCTCGGCGAGCACGAACAGGAATCGGACATGGCGTTCTACGCCACCGATCCGACCCAGCAGATCGTCGGGCCGGGGATCATGCGGGCGACCTACGGCGGATTCATGTTGAGCTACCCGCCGGGCCGTCTCTACGATGTCTGGCGCGATCCCGACTATCGGGGCGCCCGGTCCAAATCCGACGTGCTCATCATGGCGGCCGTCGACTACAGCCCGGAGAAGCTCGTCGTCCACCTCGCGCCGTCGCCTCCACCGGGCACGCTGAAGACCTACGCTTCAAACCGGGGCAAACGCATCGTTCACATCCCCATGGGCAGCGTCTCGCCGATCACGGTCCGCAAAATCCGCGTCGTCCACGTGCTCGCAGGACACGACAAGCGGGAGATCGCGAAAGGGTATGTGTGGTGAGCGGCGGCCGCCCGTCGGTTCGGCGGCTGGGTTTGAGGGCATGAGGGCGTGGCCGGAGCCGGCGGCGCCTAGCCCGAAGTATTCATGAGCTGTCTGCTGCGGCCGACGATGCATCCGCGCCAGCCTCCGTTTCTCATCTCGGGGTGCTCAACGTACTGTCAAGTACGCCTCCGCGCCCCGAGATGAGAAAAGGCGACTGGCATCGGCGCCTCGCCAACCTCGCGACGAAACCTCATGAATACTTCGGGCTAGGTCTGACGGTGGGGTCGGCGCCCGGGGATGCCGCCCTCAAGCCCTCATACCCCGTCCCCTCAAACCCTCACCCCCCAGGCCCTTCGGTTTCGGCAATACCGAAACCGAAGGATCGAAACCGCGTATCATTCCCAGGGGGATCTTCGCGCCGCTGCAACTCGGGAGCGGCATGCGGCAAAGATCGAGACGGGCCGCCCGCGCCCGGCCCATCCGGAGGCTCGAATGAAGAGATGGTCGCTGTTCATCCTGACGGCCGCAACTGCGGTCCTGGTCGCCTGTGGTCCCATGGGTGATGATTTCTGGTTCCGCGGCGATCTCGAGGAAGCGGTTCGAGTCGCGGCCGAGAAGAACACCCTGGTCTTTGTCGAGTTCAACACCGATTGGTGTTCGTGGTGTCGCCGGCTGGAGTCGGAGACCCTCTCAAATCGCGATGTCCGCAACGAGCTCGGCAAGCTCGTTCCGATCCAGCTCAATGCTGAAACCGACGGCGTGGAAGCGGCGCGAAGATTCGCCGTCGAGTCCTACCCCACCATGATCTTCCTCGAACCATCGGGGGAGGAGGTCGATCGCATCGTCGGCTATCTGCCCCCCGAGAAGTTCCTCGAGGAGGTCCGACGCATCCGGACCGGAGACACCCTTTACTCCTGTCTCCAGAATCTCGCTGAAGATCCGACCGACATCGACGCGATTCGACGAGCGGTCGCAGGGCTCCTCGAACGGTCCGACCCCGAGGGCGCCATCACCAAGATCAAACATTTCCACGCCGAGTCCGAGCACGACCACGAGGTCTGCGAGAAGCTCATGTTCGAGGCCGGTCGAGACCTCCACTACCGCGTCTACCTCAGGGCCGCCAAGCTCTATCGCGACGGGTGGAAGACAACGGTCGAAGTACCGCCGGTTCCGGGGAGCAAACGACTCAGCGCGTTGCTCGAGGAGGGGCTCACCGAGTTCGACCAGCAGGAGCAGGTCCGTCGCATGCGAGAGGCGAGGTTCGAGGACGCCGCGGAGCTCATGGAGCTCGTCAGCGTCGAGAACGCCGAGGGCGACGATCTCTTCGGGATGGCGACCTTCGCCTTTCGCGGCGGCCACTACGAAGTCGCCGCCGGTCTCTACGGGCGGTGGTTCGCCGATCCGAACACGCTCGCAGACGCCGACAAGCTCAATCGAGCGGCATGGCAGCTCTACCTCGCTCGGGAATCCCTCGAAACCGCGGTTGCCATGGCCCGCAAGGCCTACGAACTCGATCCCTCACCCGACGTCGCCGACACCCTGGCTCGACTGCTCTATGTCAGCGGCGAGCCTGTCGAAGCGGTCGAACTCGAGCGATCGGCGGCCGCGGCCGCCCAGGGCGGGAGGGCCGAGCAGTACCTCGAGGTCGCAGACAAGATGCAGAAGCTCCTCGATCTCGACGACCGGCCCGCATTCGAGGACTACCCCGGCCCCCGCGAGATCGATCTCTGAGCGAGCCCGCGGCGGCGGGTTTTCACCGCAAGGACGCAAGGTTCGCAAAGCATCGCAGAAAAAAACGCAGAGACGCAGAGACGCAGAGGCGCAGAGCCATCACACCCATCCCTCCGTCGCAAACACGAAGACTCCAAGACACAAAGAAAACACGGAGTATTGCAATCGGACACGGATCGGGCCCATTGCAGCCGTCAGCAGTCTTGAACTCATGGATGTCAACCGGCCGGACGGGTGCCCTCGGCCAAGAGCCGAGGACCCAAGACCCGTGAGATCAGATTCTGAATCGCGGCGTTTCTGAATCTGATCTCACGGGTCTTGGATCGTGCTTCCAGCACGACCGTCCAGCCTCCCAAGCTTGGTGGGTATCGGATCTCCTCCAGATCGAAGCCGTTCATTTCTGCTGAGAGTTGATTGAGAGCACGACCCAGGCGGAGCCGGTGCGCCGTAGGCGCGGCGGCCTGTTGATCGGGTCGGCGGGACAAACACTTGTGTTTGGAGCGACGACTCGATCAACAGGTGGTGGCGGTCCGACCGACACCGACTCCGCCGCGACCTCGGCTGCGATGTCTCTGCGCCTCTGCGTCTTTGCGTCTCTGCGTCTCTGCGTTGAAATGCGACGGCTGCGATGGTGCGATGGGTCAATCATGCGATGCCCTTTGCGATCGTCTTTGCGTTCATTGCGGTGAAACTGCGATGGCTGCGATGGCCTTGCGTCCCTTGCGTCCTCGCGGTTCATTTACTCCGCTCGCAGCGCCTCGATGGGATCGAGATCGGCGGCCCGCCGCGCTGGGCGCGACCCCGCTGACGATCCCCACAACCAGGCTCATGGCCAACGCGGCGGCCACGGCCTCGATGGGCGTTCTCATGGGCAACCCGGGCACCGCAGCCCGCACCAGGGCCGTGATCCCGAACCCACTCGCCAGACCGAGGACTCCCCCCGCCATGGACAGGACCACCGCTTCGAGGAGGAAGAGGATCTGCACCATCAAGCGCGGGACCCCGATGGCTCGAAGCAGTCCGATCTCGCCGGTTCGCTCGTGGACCGAAATCCACATGATGGTGAGGATCCCCATGGCGCCGACAAAGAGCGAGATCCCGGCGATCCCGGAGACCGCGATCGTGACCATGGAGATCACCCTGCCGAAGGTCTCGAGCATCTCGGTCTGGGTCGTGATGGTGAAATCCTCCTCGCCGCGGTGGCGTTCCATGAGCAGGCGGCGGATCCCCTCGGTGACCGGACCGATGGCCTCGCTCGACGCCGCCACGACATCGATTTCGAGGAGCTCGTCGACGTTGAAGATGTCCATGGCGGTGGCCACCGGGATGAAGGCCGTGTCGTCGAGATCGAGCCCGAGGATCTGGCCCTTGGGCTCCATCACCCCGATGACGAGAAACGAAAATCCGCCGATCCGCACCCGTTGACCGAGCGGGGACTTGTCATCATAGAGCTCGCGGGCGAGCTTGGCGCCGAGGACCGCGTACGATCCCCGCCGGGTCGGATCCATCCGCGGGAGAAAGGACCCTTGCGCCACCTGGAACCGCCATGCCGACGCGGCCTCCCAGCCGACACCGTAGATAAAGACGCTGCGGCCGCGGCCGCCGCCCTCCACCTCGGCCGGCCCGAAGGCGACGGGAACGACCTCCCGGACCTCCGGGATCCGCCGCAACGCCTCGGCGTCCTCGATGCTGAGCTTGTGCGTCGTGCCGCCGAGCACCCCGGGCATGCCGAGGGTCTTGACCTTGCCGGGGTTGATCCCGATGAGGGTGGTGCCGAACTGGGTGAACTGGCCGACGATGTAATCGCGGGTCCCCTCCCCCAGCGAGGTCAGCAGGATCACCGCGGTCACGCCGATCCCGACACCCAACGCCGACAGAAACGACCGAAGGCGCTGACCACCCAACGCACCAACCACGAAACGGATCAACCTCGAGGAAATCCATACTCAAGACGACCCACCGGAATTCTTAATTTTTAATTTTGAATTCTTAATTTTCCATCGCAGAGCCCCGCTGAGCATTTGCGATGTAATTAAGAATTGAGAATTGAGAATTAAAAATTGGTGTTTCATCGTCCCACCAACGCTTGTACGGGATCGAGCTTCGCCGCCCGCCGCGCCGGGACGACCCCGAAGACGATCCCGACGCCGAGCGAGACCGCAAGGGACGCGGCGACGGCCCAGGTCGGCGGCGCCGCAGGGAAGGTGGGATAGATCTGGACAAAGACCCGGATCGACAGCCAACCGGCGAAGAGCCCCACCGCGCCGCCGAGGCTGGAGAGCACCGACGCTTCGGCGATGAAGACCGCCAGAACCTGACGGGTCGTCGCCCCCAGGGCCTTGAGCAGGCCGATTTCCCGTCTCCGCTCGGCCACCGCCACCAGCATGACATTCATGATTCCGACCCCGGCCACCGTGAGCGAGACCGAGGCGATCCCCACCAGCGCCATGGTCAACACGTTGAACACCGAGTTGAACGTCGAGACCACCGCGTCCTGGGTGATCACCGTGACGTCCTCGGCCCGGTGCCGCTCGGCGAGGAGCTCGATCACGGCCGCCTTTGCCGGCGCGAGGTTCCTTTCGGACCCGACCTCCACCAGGATCCGGAAGAGCGACGACCGGTTGAACATCCGCATTGAAGTCTGGACCGGGATGAAGACGATGTCGTCAAAGTCAAAGCCCAGCGAACGCCCTCGCGGGGCGAGAACCCCGACGACTCGAAAGCGCCACTCACCGATCCTGACGACCTTGCCGAGGGGCGACACCGCCCCGAAGAGCTCCTGCGCGACCTTGAGGCCGAGGACCACCTCGCTGCCTCCCCGATCGGGGTCGCCGGGAGTGAGGAAACGGCCCGATCCGACCACGAGTCGGCGCACCTGGGCGAGCTCCGCGGTGGTGCCGAAGATCCCGACCGACCGCGCCCGAGAGCCGGCTCGCACCACCTCGGTGCCGGTGGCCAGCGGCGCCGCCTCGACCACGAGCGGGATTCTGGTGGCGACGGCGAGGTAGTCATCGAGGGTGAGATCGTTGGTGGTGCCGCCGAAGGGCATCATCCCGGTGGTTTCCACCTTCCCGGGGATCACGATGAGGAGATTCGTTCCCAGCGAGCTGAACTCCTGCACGACGTACTGTCGGGCGCCTTCTCCGAGCGCGGTCAGCGCCACCACCGCCGCGATTCCCACCGCCACCCCGGCCACCGACAACACCGTCCGCAGCCGGTGACCGCGAAGCGCCCCGACGGCGAAGGCGATGAGCTCGGTCAGGGGCATCGCTCACGCTCCGGAAAATTCTTAATTCTTAATTTTGAATTCTTAATTGCATCGCAACAGCCCGAGGAACTCCGAAGATGGAATTTGTATCCATCTGCGTGATCCTCGGAAACGGCGCGCGATGACTGCTGATGCCTTGTGGAATCCTGCGATGGATTCTGCGTAATCTGCGGGCATAGCTGCGATGGAAAATCAGTGTCTTTCTGTCTGATCTGTGGGAACGATGAGCGATGGCTGCGATGGATAATCAAAAATTGAGAATTAAGAATTAAGAACTGAAAATTCATGTTCGCTCCACGATATCGCCGTCGTCCATCCGCACCGTGTTCTTCGCCCGGGCCGCGATCTCGGGATCGTGGGTGACGAGCACCACGGTCTGACCATCTCGGTTCATGGCATCGAGCAGATCCATGACCTCGAAGGCCGACGCCCGGTCGAGGTTGCCGGTGGGTTCGTCGGCGAGCACGAGACCCGGATCCATGACCACTGCGCGGGCGATGGCCACTCGCTGGCGCTGCCCCCCGGAGAGTTGATCGGGTCGGTGGTGTGCGCGATCCGACAACCCGACCGATGCCAACGCCGCCGCCGCCCGCTCGCGCCGCTCGACCCTTGAGACCCCGGCAAAGAGCATGGGCAGCTCGACGTTGCCCTGAGCCGTGAGCCGGGCGAGCAGGTGGAAGAACTGGAACACGAAACCGATCCGGGTCTGACGCAGTTTGGTGCGTTCGAGATCGGAGAGTTGACCGACATCGCGACCGTCGAACACATAGCTGCCGGATGTCGGCCGGTCGAGACAGCCGAGGATGTTGAGCAGGGTCGACTTGCCCGAACCGGAGGGTCCGATCACGGCGAGATAGTCGCCTCGACCAATGGACAGATCCACCCCGTGCAGCGCGCGGACTTCGGAGTCCCCTACCTGGTAGGTCCGCCAGAGATTCTTGAGCTCGATCATGTGCGCACCGGAGGAATCAACGCAGAGGCGCAGAGACGCAGAGGCGCAGAAACATCGCAGGTGAGGGCCATCGCGGCGCGCACACGTCGATGACGTTGTTTGACAATCGTTTCGGCAGCTCCGTCCCCGGTTGGTGGTTGAACGCAAAGGCGCAAAGGCGCTAAGGCGCAAAGCCATCGCAATGATTGGCTCAGAAGCGCCGGGACACTCGAGCCTCCTTCAGAGCCGTACCTCCGAACGATTGCCACGAATCCATTTCCGAGCGATGTCCGGCGCCCTGGAGATTCGCAAGAATCGACAGAACTCGTGCGATGGCCCATTGTTGCGATGTTGCTTCTTTGCGCCTTTGCGCCTTTGCGTTGATTTAACCTACCGGCGATGAAAACCCCCGCACGAAGTCCACATCCGTTCAATCTCCGCGGGCGACGCTCATCAGAAATCTCTGCGTCTCTGCGTCTCTGCGCCTCTGCGTTAAAAACGCGATCGCTCCGGCACGGAATCATCTCGCCTCCGCGCGCACTCCGGCTTCGATCTCGGCGGAGTCCCTTGCCGCGACGATGGCGTCTCCCTCGGCAAGTCCGCTCAGCACCTCGGTGAACTGCCAGTTGTCGAGCCCGGCCTCGATCCGACCCTCCTCGAGAACGCCGTCGACCAGCACCAGCACCTTGCCGTCCTCCGCCACCGCCGACGACGGCACCCGCAGCACATCCGTCCGTTGATCGAGAATCACCTCGACATCGGCCGAGGTGCCGGGCAGGATTCCCGAGACGGCGCCCTGCTCGTCGAAAACCACCTCGATTTCGACGGTCCGGTTCTGCTCGAGGACATCGAGCACATAGGGTGCGACCCGTCTGACCCGGCCGAAAAAGCGGACATCCGGGCGGGAATCGATGGTCATCCTGACCGCCTGCCCGACCTTGACGCGCTCGGCGTCGACCTCGTCGATGGGAGCGCTGACATAGATCGACGCCGGATCGAGGAGATCGATGATCGGCGGAATCGGCACGCCCGGCGGCGACGGCGTGATCCACTCGCCGACCTCGGTGGAGACCTCCGCCACGGTTCCGCTGAAGGGCGCGCGCAACTCGGTGAACGCCAGTTGGACTTCGACCACCGCCACCCGCGATCTCGCCTGTTCCACCGCGGCGGCGCCGGCGGCGCAGGCCGCGCGGCTGCGATCGCGTTCGGAGCTCAGGGCGTCCAGGCTCTGGTCCGAGGCGATGCCGCTGCCGTGCAGCGAGGTCGTCCGCTCGAACTCGGTCTGGGCGAGATCGGCCGCGAAGCAGGCCTCGTTTGCCTGGGCTTCGGCGGCGACGACGCTCTTTCTCGCCAGATCGAGCTCCGCCAGCTGGACGCGATCGTCGAGCTTGAGCAACAACTCGCCGGCGGAAACCAGCGAGCCCTCCAGGTGCGGCGTCGCCACCACCAGACCGCCCATCTGGGGCGAGAGCCTGGCGCGCCGATAGACCTTGACCGTCCCCGCCCGGGTGTTGGTCACGGTCTCCTCGACCACGCCGCGCTCGACGGTCGCGATCCGGACCCGGATGACCTCGGGATTCAGGACGGTGAGTTTGAGCGTCACGACCAGGGCCGCGAGGACCGCTGCCACGATGAGCCATCGTTTGATATTCATCTCATTTGAATTCTACGACGTCAGGGACCCTCGGGGTTCAGCCAATCCCGATCGACCGTGCTGCATGCTAGAGTTGCAACTCCGTCGCACCGGGCAATGGAGGACAAATGGACGAAGGCAAGACCACCTGGCGCTTTCCCCGCGCATTCTGGACCGGCAACGCCGCGGAGCTCTGCGAGCGAGCCGCCTACTACGGCACCTTCATCGCGCTCCGAACGTATCTTATCCGCGTCGTCGGGCTCGACGACATCCAGGCGGGGGTCATCGCCGGCATCTTCGGCGCTCTCATCTATCTCTTCCCGTTCTTCACCGGGGCCCTGGCCGATCGGATGGGCTTCCGGAACGGGCTCATGCTGGCATTCGCCCTGCTCACGGTCGGGTACGCCACCCTGGGGGTGTTCTCGACGCTCGCTCCGGTGCTCGTCGGGCTCTTCGTCATCGTCGTCGGCGGCGCCTTCGTCAAGCCGGTGATCACCGGGACTGTGTCCAAGTCCTCAGACTCCACCAATCGCGCCCGGGCGTTCTCGATTTTCTACATGGTTGTCAACATCGGCTCCTTCACCGGCAAGACCATCGTCGCCCCCATGCGGATCCAGATGGGCGTCGACACGGTGCCCTACTTCTCGTCGGCCGCGTCGCTTGTCGCGCTGGTGCTCGTCTTCCTCACCTTCAGGCCGCCTGCCGACGGCGACGAGCAACCCCGCAACATCCGCGAGGTCCTCCAGGGGATGTGGATGGCCGTGTCCAATCTTCGGTTCTTCGCCCTCATCCTCATCACCGCCGGGTTCTGGGCGATTCAGGGCCAGCTCTACGCCGCCATGCCCGACTACGTGCTGCGGATGGCCGGCGAGACCTACAAACCCGAGTGGTACGCCAACGTCAACCCGCTGGTGGTCGTCCTCTTCGTTGTCGCCATCACCCAGATGGTGCGCAAATGGAAACCGCAGAACTCCATGCTGGTCGCCATGGCGATGATCCCCATGTCATCGCTGGCGATGGCCACATCGGCCTATTTCCACGGCAATGTCGAGATCTTCGGAATGTCCATCCACCCCATCACCTTCATGATGGTCATCGGGATTGCCGTTCAGGGGCTGGCCGAGTGTTTCCTGAGCCCCAAGTATCTCGAGTTCGCGTCGAAACAGGCGCCCAAGGGCAAGGAGGGGGTTTTCCTCGGTTTCGCCCACATGAACACCTTCTTCGCCTGGCTCTTCGGTTTCATCCTGTCGGGCTTCCTGCTCACCAAGTACTGTCCGGAACCGACCTCGCTGCCGCAGGCGATCCAGGACCAACACACCCTCGCCCTCGCCGGCCAGGCCCCCATGCCCGAGGTCTACGCCCACGCGCACTATCTGTGGTACGCCTACACGATGGTCGGACTGGTCTCGTTGGTCGCGCTGCTCATCTTCATCGGTGTGACCAACGCCCTGGACAAGAAGAAAACAGCCGCCACGTCCTGACGATCGATTGTTCCGGCGGGCGATACCGGCGGGCACTGCAATCGGGATCGAAACACCGGGGGGCGCGGGGAACCTCGGCGCTACCGAGGAGCATCGATCCGTCCAACCCGCATGGTTCGTTTCGTGCGGTGGCGTCCGAGCGGATCGTGGGGGGAGTGGCGCGACGGCTCAACAGACACCCCGTGGATCCTCCGTGGTTTTCCGTGATCTCCGTGTTTCATGAGACCGGCTTGGATGCCGGACGGAACAATCTGCCCTGCAACCGCGTACTTGTACCAGAAGGAGGCAAACAGTGACCAGTTCGAACCCACTCCACCGCTCACGCTCCAACCGCATGATCGCCGGCGTTTGCGCCGGTTTCGCCGATTGGCTCGGCTGGAGCCCGACCTCGTTCCGCGTCCTCTTCGTGGTGGTCTCCATCCTCTCCGTGGCCTTTCCCGGAATACTGGCCTATCTCATCCTCTGGCTCGTGATGCCGTTGGAGTCGTAGCACCGGCTTCGACACTCCACTCGTCTCCGATTCGTGCCCGTTTTCGGCCGTAAGAGCCGACCTGATTCAACGCGCATAACCGAAAACGGGCACGAATCGGAGCTTCAGAGCGAACTTTTTTTCTTGCACGCCGTTGTCAGTGCTAGGAACGGCCGTTAACTTTCTTACGCCGCGGTCGTCTTCAATTCAGAACGACACGGAGGTATGACATGGACCGCAAGATCACCGCCATCGCAGCCGCACTCATCCTGATCGCCGGATTCGCCCTTGCCGCCGAGGAGACCCGCTGGGTCAACGTCAACGTGAGCGAACACGGCGAAGGGACCAAGGTCGAGGTCCACCTGCCCCTCAACCTCGTGCTCTCGGTGCTCAAGAGCGTCGATGTGGAGAACTTCCACAAGGGCAAGGTCGATCTCGTTGTCGACGACGTCGATGTCGACTGGGCCGGGATCTTCGCCGCCGTCAAGGACGCGCCCGACGGTCAGTTCGTCACCGTGGACTCGCGCGACGCCAAGGTCAGCGTCAGCAAGCAGGGCGGGACGCTGCTCATCGATGTCAACGAGATGGACGGCGAGAACGCCAAGGTCAAGGTGACGGTGCCCGTGGAGTTCATGGACGCGCTTTCCATCACCGAGGAGAGTCAGATCGACGTCGCCGCGCTCCTCGAGAGCTTCGACCGTCTTCCCAACGGCGACCTCGTGACCGTGGAGTCCGACGACGCCAACGTCCGCGTTTGGATCGAATAGAAGAGATCGAGGCGGGAGGTCATCATGCGCATGCGTGAGCGAGGCATTTCAACCATCGGCGGCATCCTGCTCGCGGGGCTCGCCGGTCTGATCACCGCGGTCGCCATCACCGACTGGATGGTCGTCGACGTCCGGATCGCGGACCCCGATCCCATGCACATCAAGGTGCCGTTCCCGCTCTTCATCGCCAATGTCGCCAGTTCGTTCATTCCCGCCGACGCTTTCGAGGCCGAGGAGTTTCCGCCCGAGATCGCGGCCAACAAAGAACTCATCATGGCCGCCGTCACCAGCCTCCTCGAAGCGCCGGACTCGGCCCTGGTCAAGGTCTCGGCGCCCGATGCGCTCGTCGAGATCAGCAAGATCGGCGACAACATCAGGGTGGCGGTCGATGCCGACGACGCGACCGTGCGCTGCACCATCCCCCTCGACGGCGTGCTCTACGCTCTCGAGAAATGGGACTGGAAGACCTTTGATCCGGATCTCATCTTCGACACCCTCGGCAAGGCCGACAACGGACCTCTCGTGACCGTCGAAGTCGACGACGGCACCAAGGTGGCCGTCAACCTCTGGTAACCAACCAACAGGTCACACGACCACAACCCTCCTGAAGCGGGCTCTCACGAGCCCGCAATTTTTTTGTTTGAACCGCAAAGGCGCGAAGTTCGCAAAGCACGCACCATCGCACGGAGTTACCGCAGATAACGCAGATAGACGCAGATTCCATCGCACCATCGCAGATAAAAACGCAGAGGCGCAAAGTCGCAGAGGCGCAGAGACATCGCAACATCGCAAAGGGACGGGGATCGGGCCCAGTGCCGAGGTCGATTGTGTGGTGCTCATCGTCGTCAACCGGCCGTACGGCAGCCCTCGTCCAAGGGCCGAGGACCCAAGACCCGTGAGATTCGATTCCGAACCGCGGCGCTTCTGAAGCGAATCTCACGAATCTTGAATCGCGCTTCCAGCACGACCGTCCGGCCTCCTCAGCTTCCCGGGTATTCGATCTCCTCCAGATCGAAGCGCTTCATTTCCATCGAGAGTTGACGAAGAGCGAAACCCAGGTGGAGCCGGCGCGCCGTAGGCGCGGCGGCCTGTTGCTCGGGTCGGCGGGACGAACACTTGTGTTCGGAGCGCCGACTCGATCATCAGGTGGTGGCGGTCCGACCGACACCGACTCCGCCGCGAACCCTGTTGCGATGATCCGTGCACATCCGACAGATCCGTGAAAATCCGTGTCCTATTGCGATGGATCTCTGCGTCTCTGCGTCTCTGCGTTAAATATTGCGATGGTTGCGATGTCTTTGCGTTCTTTGCGTCTTCGCGGTTCAACATCTCGCGCTATCCTTCTCGGATGGAGATCGAATACCGCGAGATCGACCGTGAGCTGACTCCGCTCGGAGAGCTGGTGCTTCGGCACTACCGGGCGGACACCGGCGAGGAGGGCTACGAGATCCTCATCGACGGCGCGTTTCTCATGGCGAGCCACGGCAGCCACGCCGAACGCGCCATGGCCGGTCTCGCCCACGCACTCCTTCCATCGAATCGGGAGAACCTGACCGTGCTGGTGGGCGGGCTCGGCGCCGGTCACACCCTGCGGGCGACCCTCGACCTCGCCGGCGTCGAGCGCGTCATCGTCGCCGAGATCGGCGCCAGAGTCGTCGAGTGGAACCGGCGGTATTTCGCCGAGGCCAACGGCTGTTCGGTCGACGATCCCCGGGTGGAAATCCGGGTCGCGGATCTCGCCCGGGTCATCGACACCGACCCCTCAACCTTCGATCTCATGCTCCTCGATGTCGACAACGGCCCCGGCTGGCTCGCGGCGCCGGCCAACGCCGGGCTCTACACCAGCCACGGCGTCACCCGATGCCGGCGGGCGCTCCGCCCCGGCGGCGTCCTCGCCGTCTGGAGCCCGCAGCCCAACCCCGGGTTCGAGGCCACGCTCAGAGACATCTTTCCCACCGTCGACGTCGAGACCACCAAAGCCCCCGACGAACCCCCGAGCACCATCTACCTCGCTTGGAGCTAATCAAGGCCTCTGCTGCTCCATCCAACGCAGAGACGCAGAGATGCAGAGGCGCAGAGTCATCGCGAACCGGGCAATGGGACACGGATGAACACGAATTGACACGGATTCTTCTCTAAGGTTGAGTCCACGTTCCGGAAAGACAAACGACTTCGTGGTGACGAAGAAGGAATCTCGAACGGTTTTGTTCTTGATTTCAGACGGATTTCACGGAACCAGGTTTTGAATCATCCGAAGAATCAAACGGGAGTCCTCCGTGCCAATCCGTTTCAAATCGAAAACCCGCCATGGAAGCTCCCGATCCAGCCAACACGAAGTCGTACCGCGTCCGAGTTTCAGAGGCCCATCTTTGAGAAAAATCCGTGAGAATCCGTGTTCATCCGTGTCCAATAGCGATGGTGCGATGGAATCTTTGTCTATCTGTGTGATCTATGGGCTGCAATGGTTGCGATGTCTTTGCGTCCCTTGCGCCTTTGCGGTTCAACTCTCTCCCGGCACCTCAAACGGCTCTGGTGAGTCCCATCCGCCGAGTTCGGCAACGCGTTCTGCGAGACCGTGGGCGGTGACGGCTTCGGGCGGGATGGGGTCGCCGATCCTGACCGTGACCCTCGAGAAGAATCGTCGGAAGGGCTTCGTCATGGCGCGGCCCCCCCAGCGGCTGAAGAAGCTGCCCCAAAGACCGATGACCGCCATGGGCACCACCGGCACCGGCGTCCGTTCGATGATCCGCTCGACGCCCGGCCGGAACGGCTGCAGCTCGCCGTCCTCGGTGATGCCGCCCTCGGGGAAGATGAAGACGAGCTCGCCGTCCTCGAGCTCCTCGGCGATGCGATCGTAGGCCCGCGCCTTGAGCGCGGGGTCCTCCCGGCCCGGGGCGATGGGAATCACCTTGGCGCCGCGGAAGAGAAATCGCACGAGGGGCAGCCGGGAGTACCCGTGGGTCATGACGAAGCGAACCGGCCGGGCCGAGACCGAGGCGAAGATGAGCCAATCGACAAAGCTGACGTGGTTGGCCACCAGCACCGCCGCTCCCTCGGCCGGGATCCTCTCTTCGCCCTCGACCCGAAGGCGATAGACGATCTTCGTTGCGCCCCACGCGGCAAAGCGCAGCAGAAACTCCGGAATCACGGTGTAGATGTAGACGGCGACCGCCGCGTTGAGCACACCGAGCATGAAAAAGAGCCACGGGATCGTCACATCCGCGGCGAGGAGAGCCAACAGGACCAGCGACGAGAGGACCATGAGCGCCGAGTTGACGATGTTGTTGCCGGCGATGACGCGGGAGCGTCGGTCGGCCCGCGTCCGCTGCTGGATGAAGGTCATCAGCGGAACGGTGTAGAAACCGGCCGAAACGGCGATCATGAAGAGATCGACCAGCACACGAAGGGCGCCCGGCTGGCGGAGATACTCGCTGATCCCCATGAGGTGACCGTCGAGGGGTCCGAGAAACCGACCACCGGCGATGGCGAGATCGATGGCGAAGAGGCTCATCCCGATGGAACCCAGGGGCACGAGCCCGAGCTCGAGCCGGCGCCGGGAAAGGGTCTCGCAGAGCATCGACCCGATCCCGATACCGACGCAGAAGACCGAGAGATAGAGGGTCACCACCGTCTCGCTGCCGAACATCACATCCTTGGAGAAGTTCGGCAACAACGACAGAAAGGAGGCGCCGAGAAACCAGAACCAGGAGATCGCCAGCACCGAGAGAAACACCGTCTTGACGCTCCGCGTGACCCGGAGGATGTCGATGGTCGGCGTCACCGGGTTGAGCCTGACCTCGAGATCGGGGTCTGCGGGCGGCGTTTTCAGGATGAACCTGCTGGTGAGGTATCCGGCCACCGCGACCATGACCACCATGAACCCGAGACGCGAGACCCAGACATCGCCGCCGGCGATGACGAGCCCGCCGGTGATGGTGCCGAGCAGGATCGCGAGAAAAGTCGCCCCCGCCACCAGAGCATTGCCGCCCACCAGATCGCGCTCGCCGAGCAGCTCGGGGAGGATGCTGTATTTGGCCGGACCGAAGAAGGTCGATTGCATCCCCATGAGGAAGAGAACGGCGAGCAGCAGCGGCAGGCTGTCGACGGCGAAGCCGACCCCCGCCAGGACCATGGCTCCGATCTCCCAGAGCTTGACCAGGCGGATGAGCCGCCACTTGGCGAAACGGTCGGCGAGCTGGCCGGCGGTGGCCGAAAAGAGAAAGAACGGCAGGATGAAGATCCCGGCGCAGGCGACGACGATCTCCTGCGAGGAGATCCCGATCAGGCTCAGGGATCGATAAGCGACGAGGATCACCAGGGCGTTCTTGAACAGATTGTCGTTGAACGCCCCCAGGAACTGGGTCCAGAACAGCGGCCAGAACCGCCGCTCACCGAGGAGTTCGAGCTGACTCATCTCCCCGACAGTCTATCCCGTGCTCGTCCCCAAGGGATGATCGATCCATCAGAGATCAGCAAACAAGTCTGAAACACGGGGGGCACGGAGAACCACGGAGTGTCCACGGCGATCGCAAGACAGAGCCGGGCACTTAGGAAACCAGGAGATGATCGAATCTCTGCGATGAGTCAGTCACCCTCCGTGGCTTCGCCGTGGTCCCCCGTGATCTCCGTGTTGAAAGCGCCGGACGCTGTCGGGTGTCAGGGTTTCGGATGTCCATCCATGACGGCGATGGAGCGGGCGAGAACCTCTTCGGGGAGCGGGTAGTTCTCGAGGTCGCCGGCGAAATACATCTCATAGCCCTTGAGATCGAGCAGACCGTGGCCCGAGAGACAGAAGAGAATGACCTTCTCCTCGCCCGCTTCGCGCGCCTTCTCGGCTTCATCGATGGCCGCGGCCACCGCGTGCGAGGTCTCCGGCGCGATGATGATCCCCTCGGTGCGGGCAAACCTCACCGCCGCCTCGTAGCACTCGTTTCTGGCCGTAGGCTCGCGGATCGGCCAGACCCTGATCCACCGCGGCGCTGACCAGCGGCGCCATCCCGTGATAGCGCAGGCCGCCGGCGTCTTGAGCGCCTTTTCCAGCCCGTAGGCGCGACGCAGAGGCGCCGGCCGCCAGCGGGCGAGCAGCTGGAGGATGCCGTCGGGAATGTCGATCCAGCGCTCCTGACTGACCTCCTGCTCGATGAGATTCATGGGGAAGACCGGCGCCAGCGCGTCCGGGCCCACCGGTTGCCCGTCGCGGCCGAGGGGCGGCGGCGGCGGTTTCGGCAGGTCGGCCGCGAGGTTGTACCACTGGCGGGGCATTTCTTCAGCACTCAGCAGGATCTTCGGGTCGCGCATTCCGGGCTCCTCCAAAAAATCGGGACGACATCGAAGGCGGGATCGTCCTCATCAGTTCCCATTACGATCCCTCTTTCCGTGCCCGCCCCCGCGTCCACGTTTGAAACACGGGGCGCACGGGGAACCACGGAGAGGCCACGGAGTTCCGTTCGACTCATCGCAACGTCTCGGTCGCGGTCAAGGTACCAGGGAGCCCGGGTCAATCCTGCGATGCCCCGTGGCGCCCCCGTGGTTCTCCGTGCCCTCCGTGTTTCAAGAACGGGCCTTGACACCGGGATAACCGACTACCGAAGCCTCTTTCCCAGCTCTTCGACATCCTCCCGCCAGTTGTCGCCCTGGGGGAGGGCGAGGCGGACCCAGCCGGGAGTTCCGTAGTCCTCGCCGGGCCAGAGACCGACCCCGCGTTCCTCGGCGAGGCATTCGCACCACGCGGCGGAGTCCGGGTCTTGGGGATCGAGCCGTTCACGGATATCGACCCAGAGGTAGAAACCGCCCGCCGGTTCCGCGGCGTCGAGCCCTGCCTGCCGCACCGCCTCGCTCATCGCCCGGAGCCTCTCGCGCACCGCCTCTCGGTTGGCCGCGAAATAGCTCTCGGGCACCTCGGGCAACGCGAGCATGGCTTGCTGCGGCGGCGTCGCGGGAGGGTTGAGCATGGCGGACTGGACCGAGGTCGCTCTGGCGACCAGATCCCTGTCGGCGACGATCCAGCCCACGCGCCAGCCGGGAAGCGCCAGACTCTTCGATGCCGAGCCGACCCGGATCAGGGTCGAGCCGTCATCGACGGCCGCGGAGTCGGCGGCACCGTCGCCAAAAACGAATGCCGAATAGGCCTCGTCGAGAATGAGTCGGATCCCACGGTTGGCGCAAACACCGACGAGCGCCGCCAGCTCTCCGCCGTCGACGGTCGTCCCCGACGGGTTTGACGGTGAGGAGAGGATGACCGCTCGGGTCCTCGGCCCGGCAGCCGCCGTCACCTGCTCGCTCAATCCGGCGAACCCGCCGCCCCGCTCGGCAACCCCCACGGGCACGCCCCCGAAACGCCGCACCATCGCCGGATAGGCGGGATAACACGGCAGCGGGTGGATCACCTCATCACCGGGCTCGATCATCGCAGCAAGGAGAACGAGCAGGCCGCCCTTGGCGCCGTGGGTCACCATCACCCGTCGCGAATCCGCGCGATCCGGGTCGACCCAGTTCGCCAGGACCGCCCGGAGTTCCGCAAGACCGCCCGGCGGCCCGTAGCCCGATGCGGAATCGCCCGAGATCCGGCCGAACGCGTTCCGGATCTCGACCGGCGGTTCGAAACAGGGTTCTCCCACCAGCAGGTCGACCGCTTGGCCCGGCCACCGGCGGAGCGCCGCGACCACCCCGTCGAGTGCTCGTTTCATTCGTCGTCTCCCCGGGCTTCGTCCAGGCTCTCCCGGCACGCGGTCATGAGCTCGGAAAAGCGATTTTCGTCCGGCTGCTCCACCGCCTCCATCCACTCGTCGAGCGCCCGGCGAAGCCAGCGTCCGGTCTCGGGGGTGAGTTCGTTGAGGGACTGGATCTCGTAGTAGAGCGAAGGATTCTCGCTCGCGACCTCGCGGGTGGTGGCGATCTGGCGGCCGAAGGTCACCCCAGCGACTTCGGCGAGATCGGCCGAACCCACACCTGAGTGAACCAGGGCGCGGGCGAATACCAGGTTGGCGAGGTGGGTCAGCCCGAGGACGAGGCCCATGCGGCGGTCGTGCTCGGCCGGGTCCATCTCGACCAACCGGGCGCTGGTGTCGGCAAAGAGGCCTTCCACGATTTCGAAGTCCGATCGCGGAGCATCGTTGCAGACGACAACCGTGCGGTCCTCGAGCATCCGCACATCGGGACCGAACATGGGGTGAAAGGAGACCACCCGGATTCCGGCCGAGCGCAGGCGATCGATGACCGGGCCGAGGTGGGCCTTGAGGCTGCACATCTCGGCGACCACGCCGCGTGGACGCAGCGATCCGAGCTCCTCGAGGACGCCGAGACAGACCGTCATGGGCACCGCCACCATGATCAGGTCGGCGTCGACCGCCTCGGCCAGCGACCCCATCTCTTCAAACGGCGTCTCGCCGGCGGCCGGATCCACGACCCGGACCCGGTGGCCCTGACCGGCCATGAAGCGAGCGATCCAGCGGCCCATCCCGCCCTTGCCGCCGACGACGACGGTGTCGAGGGCATCACCCGAATAGACCGCGTCCCGCAGGGTCGCCTGCTCCTCCACCGCCTTTTCGATGAGAAAACGAGCGAGATCGCGGCCGAGACCGGCGTCGAGACCGAGCAGCGAGCTCGCGTCTTCGAATCGGTGGTAGACCTGGGCCTCGACACCGAAGTTTCTCAGCGGCACCGCGAGTGACCGCTTGAGATCGCCGACCTGGCGGGCGAGCTCGAGGCGTTCGCAGACGAGGTGGAGGATGCGGCGGTCGAGGGCCTCGATGTCGCGGCGGTGTTGCTCGAGGAGCGCGTGGAGATCAGCCGGTTGAGGTTTCGGTGCGTGCATTCATCCTCCGCCAGGACCGCGACGGCGGCGGGCAGCAAAAAGCCCGCCGTCGCCGGCGGGCCTGGAATGAAAAATTCAGTCAGGCTTTCGCCGGCATGGGTTGACCCCCGAATAAGCGTAGCCGGCACAGCAACAAGAATCGTCTCTCATCACCCAGCCATCCTATCAGAGGATTCGCGTTGCTTGAGAACCGGCCGCCCGTCCAGCAAATACCGAGCTTTGATCATCCGATCTCGCACACATGTTTTTCAGCGACATCGGTTTGAAACACAGGGATCACGGGGAACCACGGAGAATCCACGGGGTCGTTCATTGACCCATCGCAATGTGCATTCGCCGGCATTGCACAGTTGGTGTTCGGCTTTCTTCCGCGATGCTCCGTGGAATCCCTGTGGTTCTCCGTGTCCTCCGTGTTTCAACCCAGGGTCGCTTCAAAGAACTCAACGGCGAGGTCGACGATGGTCTCGGGTTGTTCGACGACGACGGCGTGGCCGGCGCCCCTGATGATCTTGAAGTCGGCATTGGGGATGGCTTCGGCGAGGCTTCGGCAGCGCTCGAGGGGGATGAACCCATCGAGCTCGGCGGCAACGACGAGGGTCGGGCAGCGGATGGAGGCGAGATCCGAGCGCAGGCTGAACGATTCGGCGGAATCGAGCAGACCGACCAGACCTTCGAACCACGCCGTCGGCAGAGCGGCGATCTGCTCCCGGCGGAGCACCCGCTCCTCGCGGTGGGCCTCGACATAGGCCGGCGAATAGACCACCGGTTCCAGGATGTCGGACAGGACCCCGCGATCCGGTCCCTCGAGGGATCGGATCGTCGCTTCCCGCCAGCGCGCGACCTCGGTCGCCATGACATCGGTGAAACCGTCGGCCGAGGCGATGGAGAGCAGGGACCGCACTCGCTCGGGACGGCGCGCCGCGAGCAGAGCGCCGACCGCCCCGCCGAACGAGGTCGCCAGGAGGTGGACCGAATCCTCGCCGAGGTCATCGAGCACCTCGACGAGATCCGAGACGTGCGCCGCGACATCCGCCGGGGGCGAGCCGGGGCTCAGCAGCTGGCCGCGAAAATCACAGCGAATGACGGTGAAGCTCTCGGCCAAGGGCGCCGCCACCGGCTGCCAGCTCGGCGCCGACATGGCGATGCCGTTGAGCAGGAGGAGGGGCGGGCCCTGGCCGTCAAGCTGGTGGTGAATCACGTGACCTCCAGAGTCAACACCTCGAGCAGGCTGGAAGCCTGCTCCACAATGGGTGGTGCTCCTTTGTGGGGCAGGCATCTTGCCTGCCGTTGCGATGTCCCGTTTCCGTTTCCGTTTCCGTGCCCGTGCCCGATGGGCGCGACCAGACCCTGTGAGCCACAGAAACATCGGGAACGGGCTGGGGTACGGGTACGAGGCCGGGAGATCACCCCTCGACCCCTTCGAGGGGTGAAAAGTCCAGACTTTTGGCCTCGAAGAAGCGGCGCAGACTGCCGAAGAAGAGCTCCGGGCTCTCGAGATAGACCACGTGTCCCGCGCCCGGGATCTCGAGCCACCGCGAATTCGGGACGATATCGAGGATCTTCTTCTGCTGCCACAACGGGATGGCTCGGTCCTGCGACCCCGCGATGAGCACGGTCGGGGTCGCGATCGCGGTGTAGCCGGCCATGTTCTCCTCGAGGGCGCCGAAGAACGGATCCTGGGCCTCGGTGAGCCGGATCAAACAGTGGCGGTGATCGATGTAGCGGTCGAAGAAACGCTGCCGCATGGCCTCGAAGCTCTCGGGCGGGATGGCGGCCGCGAAGGCCTCGCCGAAGATCTTCTCGTACATGTACTGGGTGTAGATCTCGAAGACCTCGCCGGATGAACGGTAGAACCTGAGCGAGATCTCCTGATAGAGCTCGAAGAGCTTCTCGTGCGACAGCAGGATCCCCGACAGGGTCAGGGTGTGGAGCCGCTCCTGATAGAGGCGCGCGAAGTCGAGCCCGATGAAGCCGCCATAGGAGATCCCCATGAGGTGCAGCTTCCGGACCCCGACTTCATCCATGATCAGCGTCAGATAACGGGCGAACTCGGGAATCGAGTACGGGACATCATCGGTCGACGACTCCCCCTGGCCGAGATAGTCGTAGAGGATGACATCGTATGAGTCCGTGAGCCGCGGCAGAAATCCGTACCACGCCTTGGTGTGCATGGCGAGGCCGTTGAGCAGACAGCAGCACTCGCGATCACCGGTGCCGTGGTACTCCCACCAGATCTTGAAACCGTCCACGTCGAGATGGCCGGAACGCAGTGGGGTGATTTCTTCCTTCATGGCCAAACCTCCGCACAATTCTTAATTTTGAATTTTGAATTCTTAATTATTCATCGCATCGCTTCTGGGAATGGTTGCGATGTAATTGAGAATTAAGAATTGAGAATTAAGAATTTGTCCTAGCCTTCCGCCCGCCGCAATACCGTGCAGACCGACGCGCAGATCGGTCCGCCGATGTTGAAGGTGGCCGCGATCTTGGGATCCGGAACCTGGAGCTCGGCCGGCACCTTGCCCTGGAGCTGCCACGCGGCCCAACCGATCATGGCGATGCCGGTGGCGCCCACCGGGTGGCCCTTGGCGATGAGCCCGCCCGAGGTGTTGATCCCGCACTCGCCCCTGGCTTCGGCCTTGCCTTCGCGCCAGTACTCGGCGCCCTTGCCGTAGTCGGCCTTGCCGATGACCTCGGTGCCGATGGCGGCCATGACCGTGAAGCAATCGTGAAGCTCCGCGACGTTGACGTCATCGGGGCTCTCACCCGCCATCTCGTACGCCTTGCCCATGGCCCGGTAGGCGCCGTAGGGGATCAGGATGTCGCGCCCGGCCTTGAGCAGCGGATCGGTGGCCTGTCCGTATCCCGCGATCTCGACGCAGTCGGCCCTGGCGATCCCGAGCCGCGCAAGACCCTCCTCGGTCGCCAGCAGCAAACCGGCATAGCCGTCGCTGATCTGCGAACAGTCGTAGGTCTTGAGCGGGAGGCCGTCGACGATATAGCGGTTGCGTCCCTCGGGGGTCGCCGCCTCATCCACCGTGACGTCGATCTTCTGCATCTGGGCGTAGGGGTTGTAGGTCGCGTTGGCGTACTCGCGCGACGAGATCTCGGCGAAGTCGCGCTCGGTGGCGCCGTGGGCCTTCATATAGGTTTCCATGACCTCGGCGAAAAGGTGGGGAAAGACATAGGTCTTGCCCTCACGCTCGTCGGGGTGCGAGTAGTAGCCGAGGACCTTGCCGACCAGGGCGCCGTCCATCTTGCCGTCGTCGTTGCGCATCTTCTCGTAACCGACCGCGATCCCGACCTCGCCGAGCCCGAGCTGGAGCTTCTGGATCACCGACACGACCGCCTGGCCGCCCGAGGCGCAGGCGTTCTCCACCGACTCGATGGGTTTGCCGCCGAGACCGGGCGCCATGGCCACCAGACCGGCGAGCAGCCCCTGTTCGTTGAGCGAGATGTTGCACGCCGCTCCGATGGATGCGACATCGACGGCCGCGGGCTCGGCGCCGACCGCGGCGTAGGTCTCGTTGATCGCGGCGAGGACGATCTCGGGAACGGTCATGGCACCGAGCTTGCCGAATTTCGATTGGTGGTACGCGGCGATGTAGATGGGTTTCATAAATGGTTGCCTCCGTTGACGTCATGGGAGTTTTTCAATTCTCGGCCGTTCGCGCGGCGCGCCCGGCCGAGAATTGAAGTTGGTTTTACTTTTCTCGCGCATTCCATTCTTCGACGAGCTCGCCTTTGACGACCTTGCCGTAGGCGGTTCGCGGGAGCTCGTTCTTGACTATGAACTCTCTGGGTACTTTGTAACGGGCGAGCCTGGACTGGAGGAAGCTCTCGAGCGCCGCCGCATCCACCTTCTTTCCCTCGACGGGCACCACGAAGGCGATCCCGACCTCGCCCCAGGTGTCGTGCGGGGCGCCGATCACCGCGGCGTCGCTCAGCGAGGGGTGCTGCAGCAGCTGGTTTTCGATCTCGGCCGGATAGACGTTGACTCCGCCGGATATGAACATGTCCTTGGCCCGGCCGGCGATGTAGTAGAAGCCGTCCTCGTCGCACCTCGCCATGTCTCCGGTGTGAAACCAGCCCCGGCGATCGATGGCGGCGGCCGTCGCCTCGGAGTTTTTCCAGTAACCGTTCGACACGTGCGGTCCGCGAAAGCAGAGCTCGCCGACCTCACCGGGGGCGACGGCCTGTCCCCCCTCATCGATGACCTTGGCCTGGGTGAACATGAGCGGTCTGCCGATCGATCCGGCCTTCTCCCACGCCTCCTCATTGGACATGGAAAAGCAGTTGACCCCGACCTCGGTGAGGCCGTATCCCTGACGCAGGACGACGCCCCGCGCCCGGAAGATTTCGATGAGGTGGCGCGGAAGCGGGGCCCCACCGGAGATGAACCACCGCACGTGATCCAAGACTGCGTCCCCAAACTCGGGCGCATCGGCGAGCATCGTCCAGATCGTCGGCACCCCGAGAACCACGGTGCAGCGCTCCTTCTCGATCATCCGCCACACCTCGGAGGCGTTGAACCCGGCGTGGAGAACGACCGTTCCTCCGGCGAGAATGATCGGCGTGAGAAAGGCGCCGAGCCCACCCGCGTGGTAGAGCGGAGTGAAGATCGGGCTCACGTCGGTCTCGCCGAGCTGCCAGCAGACGACGGTGTTGTAGGCGTTCCAGACCACCTGGCGATGGGGGGTGACGACCCCCTTCGGCCGGCCGGTCGTTCCCGAGGTGTAGAGCAGGCAGTAGGGATCCTCGGGACGGCACCGGCGGCGCACCGAAGACCCCGATCCGCGGGTGAGCACGAGATCGGCGTAATCCTGATCGAGGGGATCATCGGGCTCGTCGAAGGCGATCCAGTGATCGATCTCGACGCCCGTGCGGAGACGGTGCACCGTCGCCCGGTTGCCGTCGTCGTACATGAGGGCGTTGAGTCCCGCATCGCGAACGATGAAACCGAGTTCGTGGGCGGTGAGGCGGGTGTTGAGCGGGACCAGCACCACGCCGCTCTTGGCCGCAGCGAAGACCGCATCGAGGAACTCGACGCGGTTGCCCGAGAGGATCCCCACCCGGGTCCCCGGCCGGAGGCCGAGACCATAAAGCCACATCCGCGCGCAGCGAACCGCCCGCCCATCGAGCTCGGCGTAGGTGTAACGCCTGCCGGTGGCGGCCTCCACCAAGGCGGTGTTTCCGGGAGACAGCCGGGCGCGCTCTCCGAGGATGTCGGCGCAGATCATACCCACTCCCCTGCCACCCTGGGCGAAGCGGCCGTCTGCTGCGAATTCGGTTGGCAGGCAAGATGCCTGCCCCACAACGAACCCGCGCGATTGTGGAGCAGGCTTCCAGCCTGCTGGTCCCCACCGCTTTCGGGAGGCAAGACATCGGCGGGCTCTTCATCATCGGCTTCACCGGCCGGCGGCGGCGGTTCGGAAAGCGCGGCGTCGAGCACCTCGAGGAAACGGAGCGGGCACTCGCGCTGCGGTACGTGGCCGCAGCCTTCGATCGGGTGGAGCCGCGCCCTCGGCAGTCCATCCACCATCCGTTGGGCGTAGTCGACGGTCAGCAGTTGATCCGCTGCGCCCCAGACCAGATCGACCGGCACCGTGACCTCATCGAGCCGTCCATCGAGAAGATGGACGCCCATCTCGGCGGCGGTCTGGGCGAACCGGGCCGCCGGTCCGTTGGCGGTCCGCCGCACGATGTCGTCGAGAACAAAGCCCGGGATCGGCGGGCTCGCCGGACCCATCAGCCCTTTCATGGTTTCGCGGGCCTGCTCGCGGGTGGTCGGGAAGATGTTGACCTGCGGGTCGGGCTCGAGGATCGGCCCGCCGTTGACCGCCACCAGCCGAGCCACCCTCGTGGGATGCTCCAGGGCGTAGAGAAAGCCGAGCCATGCGCCCATGGAGTTGCCGACGATCACCACCGGTTCGTCGGCGCAACAGGCATCCATGACCCGGTCGAGACCGTCGAGCAGCTGCTCCATGTGGATCGGTCCCGATCGCGGATCGCTCCCCGCGTGACCCGGGAGATCGGGGATCACGAGCCGGTGGTCACCCACCAGCCCGCCGATGGTCCGGGCCCATGCGCCGGCCTGGTCGCCGGCGCCGTGGAGGAGCACCATGGTCGGACCCGAGCCTCCTTGCCAGACCGTCATCCTTCCGGACCCGGTGGCGAGCTCCGTCTTCTCCAGACCGTTGATCTTGAGCGCCGAGCGGCTCATCCAGGCATCGATGGTGAGCGGCCTCTTCCAGACCATCCAGGCGCCGACGATGACGAGAAGCGCCCCGAGCACCAGAAATCCTAAGATGATTTTCACGATCTTGTTGCCCATGGCTTGCTCCCCGGTGATCAGCCTACGGCATTCGGAACGCCGCCCCCGCCTGGTTATACCCTACCCCGGAACCCACCATCGCCACCAGATCGCCGGATGAGACGAGTCTTTTCTCGATGGCGTCGTCGAGGGCGATGGGAACACAGGCCGAACCCGTGTAGCCCCACTTCTCCATCACCGTGTGGGTCTTGGACATCGGCAGCCCGAGATCGGCGAGCACGAGCTCGATGGACGGCTTCCGGACCTGGGTGAAGATCGTGAAATCGATCTCCGAGATCTCGAAACCGCCGTTGGCCGCCAGCGACCGGACGACCTTGGGCCAACCCTCGTGGTTGACCTCGGGCGGGTAGCGCTCGAGCATCTTGACCGCGGTCCGACCCGCGCGGGCGGACTCCTCGGTCGCCGGTTCGAAGGTCCCGCCCGAGTAGAGCCCCCAGTGGCGGTGGTAGGCGCCGTCGGCGCGCATGGCCGACGACACGAAGCCGGGCTCATCGGCCGGCTCGAGCACCGCGGCCCCGGCGCCGTCGCCGTAGAAGAAGATCATGGGATCGTCGGCGGCCGCCAGCTTGTGCATGTTGTAGACCCCGACCACGAGCACGCACTTCAACGACGGGTTCGAGGCGATCATCCCGGCCGCGATCGCGGCCCCGGTCGGGAACGACGCGCAGGCGCAGCCGACGTCGAAGGTGCCAGCGTTGTGCGCCCCCAGCTTGTGCTGCAGCACCACCGAGGTGGCGGGCGTCACGTAGTCGGGCGAGTCGGTGCCGAGGATGACCAGGTCGACCTCGTTCGGGTGCCGGCCGGCGCGCTCGAGCGCCTTTCTCGCCGCCGGCAGCGCGATGTCCGACGTGCACCAGTCCTCCGGCGCCCAGAACCGCGTTCGCGATGGCCGACGACTCCTCCATCTTGTCGACGAAATCGGGGATATGAGCAAACCGCTCACGCAGATCGTCGTTGGAAACCTCGATCTCGGGAATGTATCTTCCGGTTGATTTGATTGTTGCAAAACGAGTCATTCTTCCTCCACACCAGTGCGTGGCATTCGGAATTCTCAATTCTGAATTCTCAATTCTTAATTATTCCATCACAAGATTTTAGACGAATAATGCAATTCATAATTCATCATTCATCATTCATAATTTTGATGGTTCAATCATCAGCTGAATGTCCTTAATTAAGAATTAAAAATTAAGAATTAAAAATTACGTGCCGATGACCAATCCGCCATCAACGCTGATCGTCGTCCCGGTCACCCAGCTCGCCGCATCGGACGCGAGCCAGACGTAGGCATTGGCGATGTCGCGGACGTCGCCGATCCGGCCCATGGGCGTGTGCGCGACCATTCCCTGGAGGACCTTCTCCGGCATCGCTTTGATGATCTCGGTGGCGACGAACCCCGGCGCGACGGCGTTGACGCGGATGCCGAACCTGCCGAGCTCGCGGGCCCAGGTCTTGGTCATCCCGATGACCCCGGCCTTGGTGGCGACGTAGTTGGTCTGGCCGAAGTTGCCGTTGAGGCACGCCACCGAAGAGGCGTTGAGCACCACGCCGCCGCCGCCCTCGATGAGGTGGGGCGCCACCGCACGGGTGCAGTTGAAGACGCCCTTGAGGTTGACCCCGATGACGGCGTCCCAGGCGGCGTCGGTCATGGTCGAGACGACTTCGCCGTTCTTGTACTTGACGAGTTGGGCATCGCGGACGATGCCGGCGTTGTTGACCAACGCGAAGATCCCACCCCACTTTTCGACCACCTCGGCGACCGCCGCTTCGACCGCTGCGACATCGGTGACGTTCACCGCCTGGAAGATGGCCTCGCCGCCGAGAGACTCGAGCTTGGCGACGAGCTCGTCGGCGGCGTCGGCGCTGACATCCCATGCCGCGACCTTGCAGCCCTCCTCGGCGAACCTCTCCGCGGTACCGCGGCCGATGCCGGCGGCGGCGCCGGTGACGATGACAACTTTCCCGTTCAATCCTGTTTCGATCATGCTTTCTCCCGGGTCCGAGACCGGCGCGATTCCTTCGTCGGGAGGCGCTGGTCTCGGGTTGAAAACCGGGGTGCGCCGAAGACCGGCGCACCCCGGAGGTTCTTACCAGAACCGATACTCGATCGTGCCGATCACCGTCAGCGGCGCTCCGTACGAGCCCTGGATCGCACCCAGGACCGGGAGGTTGTAGCCGCTCGTGAGGTACTCCTCGTCGGTGAGGTTCTTGCCGGTGATGCCGATGCGCCAGTGGGCGTTGCGCGACAGCCAGGCGACCCAGGCGTCGAGCAGGCCGTAGGAGTCCTGCACCAAGGGCTCGAGCGGTGTCGCGCCGCTCGGATCCCTCGGGTCGGCGCCGCCCTCGTTGGTCAACACCGACTCGTCGCGATAGGAGTAGCCGACGCTCGCGGTGAGCAGCCCGCCGAAGAGCGGGAAGTCGAAGTTGGCCCGGATCGACCCCGTGAACTCGGGTGCGTTCGTGAGCACCTGGGTGTCGACAAAGCCGTCCCCGTTCTCATCGAGGAAGCTGTCCGGCTCCGCATCGAGATAGGCGAGGAAGCCCGACAGTCCGAAGAAGGATCGCGACGACCAGTTGTACTCGACCTCGAAACCCTTGATGGTCGCGTCGCCGGCGTTGAGGAAGTTGCCGAAGAAGGCGTCGTCGACGCCGTCGCCGTCCGAGTCGTAGGAGGTGAAGGTCGAGACCTGGATGTCGGTGTAGTCGCCGTAGAACGCGGCGGCATTGAGGACCAGGCTGCGATTGAAGAGCACCGTCTTGACGCCGATCTCGCCGACGGTCATGACCTCGTCGTCGAACGGCAGAGCCGTCTCGGGGAAGAGCGTCGACTGGGCGCGGACGTTGTAGCCGCCGCTCTTGAAGCCCTGGTTGGCCTTGACGTAACCCATGACATCGGGGTCGAACTGGTACTCGAGCCCGATCTTGGGGGCCCACGAGGTGAAGGTCGTCTCGTCGTCGAAGTCCGCCGCGACGAAGTAGTAGTCGGTGAACGTGGTGTCCGTGTTGTAGACGTTGAAGGCCACGCCGTGCTTTTCCTCACGTGTCGGTCGCAGGCCGAGGTTGAGGGTCAGCTTGTCGGTCAGGTGGACGTTGGCGTCGGCGTACACCGCGTAGGCAGTGGTGTCGACATAGCCCTCGGTGGTGTTCGGGAAGTTCGTGAAGAAGATCGCTTCGACCTTGCCGCCCGCGGTGCCGTCGAAGTAGTAGAGACCGAAGACGCCGTCCCAGACGTCGCTGCCGGTGTAGAGCAGCTGGAACTCCTGGGTTGTCTGATCGTCGTAGTAGGTCGCCTCGGAGTCCGCGAGGGCCAGCGGGGTCGTGTCGAAGTCGATCCAGTTGCGGGTGTCGGTCTCACGATAGGCCGTGATCGACTTGAACTGGAGCGCCTCGCTGATTCCCCAGGTCACTGCCAGCGAGTACCCGGTCGCCTTGACTTCGTTGACCGGATCGATGCCGCTCTCGGTGTCGAAAAGGTCCGGATAGGGCGGGCACGCCACGCCGGTGAACAACAGACAGTACGGGTTCGCCTCGAGGCGTGTCAATCCGATGGGCTCCGCGTCGTCTTCGGTGTGGTCGTAGTTGAGCCGCACCGAGACCTTCTCGGACGGCAGCCACTCGAGACCGGCGCGGTATGCGGTGGTGTTCTTGTCCGAGACGTCGCGGTTCTGATAGAGGTTCTCGCCGTAGCCGTCGCGGAGGAGCTTGGCCGCCGCGATCTTGCCGCGCAGCTTGCCCTTGACGATGGGGCCGCTGAGGTTGAAGCGGTACTCCTGCGTGTTGAAGCTGCCGAGACCGAGGGTAAAACGGCCTTCGGGCTTGTCCGACATCGCCTTCGGCACGTACTTGATGGCGCCGCCGATGGTGTTCTTGCCGTACAGCGTTCCCTGCGGCCCGCGCAGCACCTCCACCCGCTCGACATCGTAGACATCGAGCAGGGCGCCCTGGGCGCGGGCGATATACACATCGTCAATGTAGAGTCCGACACCGGGGTCGACGCCCCACAGCGGGTCCGACTGGCCGACGCCGCGGATGAACGCGGTCAGCGTCGTCGACTGGTTACGACCCTGATAGATGGACACGTTCGGCACGTACTGCTGCAGCACCGAGATGTCGGAGGCGGCGATGTCCTCGAGCTCGTCGGAGGTCACCACCGAGACCGCGATCGGGATCTCCTGCAGCTTCTCGGCCCGGCGGGTCGATGTCACGACGATCTCGCCGGCGAACTCACGCTTGAGCGCCTCGTCGACGAGCTCGGCTTCGGTGGACTCGGCGGCGGGCTCGTCTTCACCTTCCTGCGCCGTCACCGGCGCCGCGAAAACCAGCGCCGCAGCGATGATCGCCACCATCAGTATCTGCTTCTTCCATTGATCGGACATGTTTCTTCCCCCTTTAATCACTCGGTGATTCTGGACATGGCGCCGCCCCCCCCACGGGGAAGCACGCCATGGCGGACAATCCTGATGAACTCGTCAACCGCCTGGGAGGTGTCCATACCGAAATGCATGGGCACCCCGAAGCACTTCTCGACGGTGAAAAAATAGAAAAGCCACCGGGTGGCGACCATCACTCCAACGAGAGGATCGACTTCACCCAGGAGGCCGTCACGTTTGCGTTGCGCAAAGGACTCGCTGTAGGTCTTCTGGAACCGCTCGGCCATCGACTCGTAGAACGCGCGGATATGGATGCCGGAAAACTCGATGACATCGATGAAGATGAGCATGATGTAGGGCCGGTAGTCTTCCACCGACTTCTCGATGGCGGTCGCGAGATCCTCGAGATCATCGGGAAACCGCGCCCCGTCGAAGACCCTTTGGAGATCGTTGTTGGGATCGAGCAAGTGGTCCCAATACTCATCGATGAGGCGTTGAAAGATGGCTTCCTTGGAACCGAAGTGGTGGTAGAGATTGCCCACCGAAAGCCCGCTCGCTTCCGAAATCGCCCGCATCGACGTTGCGCCGTACCCTTGGGTTGAAAAGAGTTCCAGCGCCGCTTCCAGCGCCTTCGCGGTGGCGATCTCGGACTTGGCGGCCTGGGCACCTCTTGGCAAGTTCGAGTGTCCCTTCTTTCGAAAACCGAACGCTCGTTTTGTTACTCACCAATATGGGAAAGCGGATGAAAATTGTCAAGGGGCAATTCGTCGGACGAATTGCGGTGGCTCGGCCTCCGGCCGCGCCAAGCATCGCACACCGACCCGGAGTGGGGTTGCCGACGACCACGGCGTTTGGTCCTTCAGCGTCCTTTGCAGCGCCCACTTCCAAGTGGGCGTCGCACGCCCCGATCATCGCCACCGACGCCGACTCGGAAGTCGGCGCTACAATCCCATGCCCGTTGTAGCGCCCACTTCCAAGTGGGCGTCGCACGCCTCGATCATCGCCACCGACGCCGACTCGGAAGTCGGCGCTACAATCCCATGCCCTTTGTAGCGCCCGCTTCCAAGTGGGCGTCGCACGCCTCGATCATCGCCACCGACGCCGACTCGGAAGTCGGCGCTACAATCCCATGCCCTTTGTAGCGCCCACTTCCAAGTGGGCGTCGCACGCCTCGATCATCGCCACCGACGCCGACTCGGAAGTCGGCGCTACAAATCTCCCCGAAATCGTGCACTGCTGAACTGCCAGTCCGCCGCTTGTCGAACCAAGCCCGCGGCGACCGGGTTACGCTCCACGTAGTCGACAAATCTCTCAAAGCTCTCTTCGTTGCGCACGATGTGATCGAACGACTCCTTCTGCCACACGAATCCACGACGGCCCAGCCTTCGATTGACCGCGCGGCTCGAGTACCCCTTCCACGACTGCAGGATCTTCGGCAACGGATGGCCGTCGAACGGTGTCACGATGACGTGCACGTGGTTCGGCATGACACACCACGCGCTGAGCGCGTACCTCTCACCTTGGAAATGGACAAGGGCAGCTTCGACGATCGATGCCAGCTCCTGATCACGCAACAAACAGGCTCCGAGCGTCGGCTCCGGATCAGACTCTGCGGCAACAACCGAAATGTCCTCCGGATCGAGAACACGCTTTCTCTCAACCGCCCGTCTGCCCGCGACGTCAGCCAGGCAGAATGTCACGAAATAGGTGCAGCCGGGTTTCTGGAGATGCGGCAGGACGCCACGAAACCCAGGCTCCGAGTAAGGAACCGTTCGCGGATCGACGATCCTTTCGGGGTGTATCGGGCCGATTTGCGTCAGGCGTGACATGACACTCGATTGTAGCGCCCACTTCCAAGTGGGCGTCGTACGCCCCGATCGATACCACCGACGCCGACTCGAAGGTCGGCACTCCAAGCCGCCCGTTGTAGCGCCCACTTCCAAGTGGGCGTCGTACGCCCCGATCGATACCACCGACGCCGACTCGGAGGTCGGCACTCCAAGTCGCCCGTTGTAGCGCCCACTTCCAAGTGGGCGTCGTACGCCCCGATCGATACCACCGACGCCGACTCGGAGGTCGGCACTCCAAGCCGCCCGTTGTAGCGCCCACTTCCAAGTGGGCGTCGTACGCCCCGATCGATACCACCGACGCCGACTCGGAGGTCGGCGGTCCAAGCCGCCCGTTGTAGCGCCCACTTCCAAGTGGGCGTCGTACGCCCCGATCGATACCACCGACGCCGACTCGAGGTCGGCGCTCCAAGCCGCCCGTTGTAGCGCCCACTTCCAAGTGGGCGTCGTACGCCCCGATCGATACCACCGACGCCGACTCGGAGGTCGGCGGTCCAAGCCGCCCGTTGTAGCGCCCACTTCCAAGTGGGCGTCAGCGGCCCCGTCCCGACTTGCGGTCGCGGCGGCCGGTTGGCCTTTTCTTCGACCCCCGGTCCTTGGGCCCGGCCGCTCGGCGATCGGGTTTCACCCCCACCGGGACCGCCTCGATCTGGAAGCTGTCGAGATCGACCCGCATCAACCTCACCTTGACCTGGTCGCCGAGCCGCCAGACCCGTCCCGTGCGCTCACCGATCAACCGGTGGCGGTTTTCATCGAACTCGTAGTAATCATCGACGAGCTCTTTGATGTGGATGAGCACGTCGGCGAAGACCTCGTCGAGCTGGACAAAGACCCCGAACGCGACGACCCCGGACACCCGGCCGTTGAAGACCTCCCCCACCCGGTCGCGGAGAAACAGCGCGGTCTTCCACTGCACCGCCGTGCGCTCGGCCTTCTCGGCCTCCTGCTCCTTCGCCGAACACAGCGGACCGAGGGTCTTGAGTGCGGTTTCCAGCCGGTCGCGTTCCTCGCCCGCGACGGCGCGGCCGTCGCGGAGCAACGCCTGAAGCATGCGGTGCGCCACCAGATCCGGGTAGCGCCGGATGGGCGATGTGAAGTGGAGATAGGCGTTGGTGGCGAGGGCGTAGTGGCCGCGCGGGTCCGGCGTGTAGACCGCCCGCGCCATCGAACGCAGCACCAGCATCGACACGATGTGTTCCTCGGGCCGTCCCGCGACCCTTTCGAGGAGGGCCTGCAGCGCCGACGGGCTCGGATCATCGGCACCGCCGGTGAACGGCAATCCGAGCTCCTTGACGACCTCGGCGAGGCTTTCGATCTTGGCCGGATCGGGTTCGTCGTGGACCCGGTGCAGACACGGCTGGTCGGCGTCGAGCAGCAGCCGGGCGACCGCCATGTTCGCCGCCACCATGAGCTCTTCGACGAGGCGGTGGGCGCGGTTGCGCGAGCTCGGCGCGATGGACACCACCCGGCCCTCGGGATCGAGCAGGATCTGCGGTTCGGCCATGTCGAAGTCGAGGCTGCCGCGGCCGTGCCGCGCCCGGCCGAGACGCTCCGCCGCCTCGGCGAGGAGCTCGAGCGAGTCGGCGAAGGCCGCCGTCGCCCGGGGCCACTCGCTCCTCGGCTTCTCCAGCCATTCGAAGACCTCTTCGTAGGTGCACCGGCGGCGCGAGTGGATCACCGACCGGTTGGCCTCGACCCCCGTGATGTGGCCCTTGGGCCCGAGTCGAAAACGGACGCTGAAGCACAGGCGGTCGACTCCCTCGCGCAACGAACAGAGCTCGTTCGACAGACGCTCCGGCAGCATCGGCACGCAGAGCCCCGGCAGGTAGACGCTCGTCGAACGGCGTCGCGCCTCGGCGTCGAGGTGCGTCCCCCGGCGGACGTAGTGGCCGACATCGGCGATGTGGACCTCGACCTCAATCGCGTCTCCGGCCAGCGACCGGGCGCTGACCGCGTCGTCGAAATCGCGTGCGGTCAGCGGGTCGATGGTGATCGCGGGGCTCCCGCGCAGATCCCAGCGGCCGGCGAGATCGCCATCGGTGATTTCCCCGGACAGCGCGTTCGCCTCCGACTCGACCTCGGGGTCGAAGGCCTCGGTGATGCCGAAAAGCCGGAGGACGGCGCGATCGACGGCGCCCGCATCTTCGGGCCGGCCGAGCCGCTCGAGGAGCACGCCCCGGGCGCGCCGCCCCTGCGCCTCGACGTGGTCGACGCTCACCGCCACGAGCTCGCCCTCCCGGGGCTCGCCCTCGACCCGCGAGGAGCTGACCTCGACGGTGAACTTCTGGCCCCGCCCGAGGGGGCGAACGTGCGGCGGGCCGCCATCGGCGACCCACACCCCCACCACCTCGGTGGTCCGGCGCTCGACGACGCGGATGACCACGCCCTCGCGGAGCCCGAGCGACCGGGCTCGTTTCTGCGGGGTCTCGAAGCGGACCAGAACCCGGTCGCCCTGGAGGGCGCCGCGGCGACCGCTCGGCGCAATCCACACCGGCGGGCCGTCGTCGCCGTCGACATCGACGACAAAGCCGCCGCCGCTCAATCCCCGGTAGCGGCCGGGGTGGAGATCGGAGTTCTCGGCCGGGAAATACCGCTTGCCCCGCCCGAGGACGATCTCGCCCTCGGTTTCGAGCGCCTTGAGCACGCCGCGCAGGAGGCGCCGGGCATCGGAACGGCCGGTTCCAACGTCGTCCACGACCTCGGCGACGAGCATGGCGAGGCTCATCCCGCGCGCGCCGCGGCGGCGGATGGAGGCGAGAATGGACCGGGGATCGATTTCAGGTTCGTTTGAGGAAGTCATCGTGGCACTGATTGAAGCACGGCCGAGGCCGCAAGACCAGACGCCGGACGCAAAACGACGGCCGCGCCGTTACGCGCCACGGCGAACCCTCGTAACAGGCGGAGTCCGGCGGGCGTCCGCCGCTAGGCGTCGAACCAGCTGCTGAACGGCGGTCGGGTCCCCGGGGGCGGCGGCGGGCTCGGCGGCGCGAACGCCGGCAGCCGGCGGCCGAAGGCCCGCACGCTCGGCGCCTCGTAGGCGCGTCGCCCTGCTCGATGTCCTTCGCTGTCATGCACGCCGGTTCTCGTCGACCGGCGGTCTTTCGGCTCCATCAACGTACCCTCCAGAGAAACCCGCGCGCGCCGGGATCCATCTCGAACCGGTAGCCTTCCTTTGCCAGCTTGCTCGCCGGAAAGGACTCTCCGGTCTCGAGATCGACCACCACCGACTGGTTCAGGACCAACCCCGGGCCGTCCCAGCGCAGCACCACGGAACCGCCGAGATTGCTCTGCACCTCGAACTGCCACGAATCCGTCCGTCGGGGATTATGGTAGTCGCGGACGTAGTCCCCGGCGGTCTCACCCCAGTCGGGGTGCGGGACGACGACGTAGAACTGGTGCGTCTCCGCGGACCGCATAAGCTCCGCGTCGCGGCGATCCCATCCGTGCGAGGCGTCCGGCAGCTGGCCGATCCGGGCGGTCGCGGTGACGCTGTCGAAGCTCGCGCTCAAGCGGACCGTCCAGCCCGGCGCGGGGGACCCTCCATCGGGGCCGTCGGAAACCGCAGCCGTCGACGGCGTCACCGGAATCCCGAGCTCGCAGTCCTGCCACGCCTTGACCCAGTAGCCGTCGTAGCTGTGGAAGGTGCCCTCGGCCGGGTCCGCCGTGCCGTCCCACTCGGTGTAGCCGGTGGCGGTGTAGGGCTTCCACATGATGTTCCTGAGAATCCCGGCGCTCTCGGCCCCGGCGAGGTCGTACTCCGAACCGCCGTGGTAGACGACGACATCGGGCCACGCGACGTCGAAGTCGTACGGGTGGCCGAGGAAGTTCTCCCTGCCGAGCCCCGGCGTCTCGCCGACCAGAGCCATCCGATAGGGCTCGGTGCGGTCCCGCACCAGGCCCTGCATGGTTACCGAGAAGCTGTTCTCGTACCACAGCCAGTAACCCACGCCCGGCACCAGCTCGACGGACCCCGGGTCGGCGAGGGTGTGGATCGCGTCGTATTGCTGGGCAGCGGCATCCCAACTCCACAGGCCGTAGTCTCCCCCGAGGATTCCTCCGAGCAGATCGTTGACGGTCATCGAGCCGCGCTGGTTGCACGGCAGACCGAGCATGACGAACTCCGCGGCCCCGACGTTCACCGTCTCGTTGCAGAAGCGCAGCTTGACCAGACCGTTGCCGTAGGTGGTGTCGAAGGTCGACGGAAAGGTCGGATCCTCGAGGGCGAAGAGCGAGAGCTGACCAGCCATCCCAGCCGGATTGTTGGCCGCCGGCGGCGTCCCGTATTTTTCATTGCGCAGCTGGGTCAGAATCGCGGCGATCCCCGCCGTGTGCGGCGCCGCCGACGAGGTTCCGCCGAATCCCGACGCGCCGTAGGTGACGGTGCTGACCCCCGAGACGCTCACGCCATCGGGCTTGGGGTTGGCCGGGCTCGGCGCCGCCTGGCTGCCGCCGGGACCGAGGACGGGCCCCTCGGCGCTGTAGTCCTCGAGGGTGCCCGGGATCGTCACATCGGCCGCGCCGACCGCGTAGACATCCGGCGAGTCGGCCGGGAAGCCGAGGCTGCGATCGGGGGTGGAGCTCAAGAGCCCACCCCAATTGCCGGCGAAGACCTGGAGGTTGCGGGCGGTGGCGGCGCTGTACCGGACAACCCTAATTGCGAATGATCCGCGACCGGATCCGCACCCTCCACCTCCCAATGCGTTAGCCACGGTATATCGAATCGCCTCCTGCGGCGTCTGTCCGGGGCTCCCATCCTGGTAGAGAGTGGAGGAGGCCCTGAGCGTCCATCGATTATTGGTCCGTCGCTCGTAGAGGTACAGGTCGTAGTCGGTGTCGACGGGCGCGGTCCAGTCGTCCCAGAACAGATCAACCCCCAACGGGTAGCCGTTGGGGTAGCAGTAGATGTAACCGCCGCCTGGGCCGCCGATGTTGTAGGTCGTGCCGGCACCGTCCCAGTTCAGCGCCCCCGCTGAGTCGACATAGGTCCCGCCCCAGTGCTCGAGGCGGTAGTTGCCGGCCGAGTTCACAACCAGCGTTCCCTGCGACCGCGCGTAGGCCGCGGCCTCGGCGATGGTGCCGCAGGGCGCCGGCCAGATCGGCGGGCAGACCCCGCCGTCGCCGACGTTGTCGAGGGGCGCCGAGAGCGAAACCGTCACGACGTCGGCGCCGCGATCCGCGGCGTCCTTGAGGGCGGTGTACCAATCCCCCACGGTGGTCGTCCGGTAGGTCAGGTAGTCGGCGCCGGGCGCGACGTCGAAGACGATCTCCATGGTCGCCGCGCCGTGATCCGACGCCTGGTAGTTCGAGCAGGTCGCCGCTTCGCAGTCGACCGGCGCCCCGCCGTCGACCTCGAAACGGCGAAGATTGAGGTCTTGCGGCCAATCTTCGCTGTCCTGGAGCGCGGCGTACCCGTTGTAACCGGCATCGATGCTGGCGATGGTGATTCCGGCGCCATCGGCGCCGAGATCGTGGTAGTCGTAGTCCACCGAACCAGTGTTGACGTTGAGCGCCGCCACGCCCTCGCTGGTCACGTCCCCGATGGTGGGCTGCACCAGCCGCGCCGGGCGAATGAGGTACACGTCGTTGTGATCGGCGCTCTTCTCGATGGCCGTCACCGGCAGCCAGACCTCCGCCAGCGACGGCACGTTGTGGTGCCGCACTCTGCCGCCGAGGTTCTCCAAATACCAGACCGCGGACCGGGCCGACTCGGGGTTCAACCGCAGCTCGACCAGGACCGACTCGCCGTCGAGCAGCAGACCGCGATCCGCGGCAAGCTCGCGCCACGGGCCTCGCAGACGGTTCGACTCGGCCACCTCGAGCAGCACCGAGGCGATCTTCGGGTGCTTGAACTGCGCCCCCGGTTCGCTGCCGGCTCTCGAGTCGGCCAACGCCTCGATCTGAGCGTCCGTCAGACGAACCGCAACGGGTCCCTCGGCCTGCGCCGTCATGGCGATGCCGACGGCCAGACAAACGCCGACCACCAGCGCAGCCGTCGGAAACTGCATTTGATTGATACCCACTCTCATCACTCGCCCCCAAACACCGTTCCAATGAATCAATGGCGGCCGTCACCGAGGACGTAGCCAATAATAAGGCAAAACTCCGCCACCTAACGAGATCTAGCACTCTTCGTGCCAGATCCGCTGCGCGGCTCAACCCTTCGGGCCGTCCCGTTTCGGGACACCAGACCCCGGATGTCAGAGCACTCCGGCCCTTGGATGAGGCCCCGACCGGCGCTGAGCCGCCAGCGCCCCCGAGAGTTTGTCTTGCAGCCGGGCGAAGACAAAGCCGCCGCTCCAGCCGTCGACCAGCGGTCACCACCGGACTATCGGCCGCGACAACCCTCCCGAAACCGGCGACCGGGACGGCGATCAGCCGGCCCGCCACGATTCGCAGGGCGAATCGCTTGACACCCACACCTCCCGGACCTACTATCACCATTCGATCCGCTAGGTGCGAAAGTGGCGGAACTGGTAGACGCGCTAGATTCAGGTTCTAGTGGGCTTAAGCTCATGGGGGTTCGAGTCCCCCCTTTCGCACCAATTACCCGGTTCAGATTACGGTCCACTTTCGGGCCGTTTTTTTTGCCTGTCTCGTCCCTGTTCCACTTCACTTCTTTCGAACAGGTCTCCTCGGTGGAGGTTGAGTGCTTGTCGACGGTAGCGAAAAACTAAGGGGCGGGATCGACTCCCGCCCCTCTCGGATTGCGTACCGTGCCGGCAGGTCGGTCCGGAACCGGCTATTTGTCACCATAGAGGCGGATGCCGACGGTGTAATTCACGAAGGTCGTCAACGACACGTTGCCGCCGACGCCAAAGCTGACGGTGATCTCATTCTTGAAGAACTGTTTGATCACAGCGTCGGTCAGGCCGTATGAATCCCTCAGCGCGCCCTCGTTCACGACCCCAGCGGTGCACGAACGGGTCATCACCTGTCGTTGGAAATCGTACTCGTTCGGATCCAGAGAACGGATCTGGTAGAAGGTCCGGATGGGGCCCACGTCGATCGCCCCGTTGAAGGGGGCTCCCGTGACCGGGTTGATCAGGCTCGGATCGAGAAGCGCCTCGCTTTCGATCCGTACCGTCGGGCTGAGGGTCATGGCGGCATTTTGCTGTGACGCTGTGGGGTTGAACCACTCCCACGTGGCGAACGGCGTGACCGTGAAGCAGAGAATCGTCTTGGTCGACTTTCCCGGAAGCACGATCGTGGCGAGCCCGGCTTCATCCACCGACGTGGACGCGGGGGCCGGGTTGGTTTCGATGCAACGACCCGCGTCGGGAGGATAGGCGCTGCAGTCTTCCTGGAGATCGACCGACTCGGTCTGAGCCACCCCGAGATAGATCATGTTGGCTCCGAACGAGTACGGATCGCCAACGGTTTCCTCGGTCACGCCCGGAGCCCTTTTCACATCCTCGAGTTCGGGGCGTTCAAGCGCCACCGTCCGGGGTTGATGGTTCGGCGGGAAGACATCCATCGACTGCTCGGCGACACCTGCCGCCGGGCTCGACGATGTGAGCGACCCAGCAAAGACCCCCGCCGCACAGAATGAAAACACGACGCCCAGAACGACCTTTGTGCTCATCGATTCTCTCCTTGTCAAGCGAACCGGTTGCTCGTCACCACGGCCAACGGCGCCGCGGTCTTTCCCGCTAACTGCACATTTCAGCGTTGATCAGTCTTGCGCCATTCTACGGGCGATGATCTAAATTTGCAACAGAGACTCAATACCTCGAATGGCCACCAGAACCAACGTCGGGGCGCTGGTGCCGGGAAGACCCGGGCAGCGGCCTGCCCCGGGCTCTCCCCGGGGCCACCGGCCGACGCGCACCGCCCGCACCGGAAATGGCCACGGCATCCGGGTGGTTTCCCTTTATTGGCGAGCGTTGAACCGCAGCTCGATCCACGTTACGGCCCGGCTTACACGATCGGAGGGCAGGATGATCAGAAAACGTTTCTTCAAGACCAAGGACGAGTGCGAGGTCACCTTCGAGATCGACGCACCCGACGTCAGCACCGCCGAGCTCGCGCTGTCGTCCGACGACTGGCAGCCGGCCGCCATGCGGCGGTTGAAGACGGGCCTGTTCAAGGCCGTGGTGCGGCTGCCTGTCGACCGGCGCACCGAGTACTGCTATCGCCTCGACGGCGAGCGCTGGCAGCACGATCCCGAGGCGGACGGTCTCGTCGGCAACCCGTTCGGGACCACCAACAGCGTCGTCGACACCACCCGGCCGGCGTAAAAGAATTGGTGCCAAAGAATTGGTGCCAGAATTGGTGCCAGGTTCATATATTCGGCAATTCTCAAAATTGTGGGGTTCAGGGCTTTCGATTCCGAGACCACCACGAGTATTTGTCGTGAAGCCATTTCTGCTCGGATCCACCCGGTGGCGTCCCGGAAAGGGTCGCGCTACCCTGCATCAGGGTCATCATCGAGGAGGGAAACATGAGGCGCAGGTCGATCGTCGTCATCACGGCACTGCTCATTCTGGCCGCCGCCATGGTCGGCGCGGCAGACACCCGGACCTACCAACAACCGATCGAGACCACCTGGGACGAGGCGGTCAAGGCGGTGCGCGACGCCGAGCTGGTCTTGATCGATTCAGACCGTTCCGAGCACCGCTTCACGATGCGGACGAAGTCGTGGGCCACGCACAAGAAGGGGCGGGTCATCGAGGTCGAGCTCAGCGGTGACCAGTCCACCGCGACGGTCACGGTTCGCGCCGCCGATCCGGCCGAGGCGGCCAAGCTCGAAAAGGCGATCGGTCTCTACCTCGCCGCCCTCGACGAACGCATGGACTGACGGCGGTTCGCTCCTGATTCGGCGCCGGGCATGGGTGTCGCACGGCGCCGCCTTCGCAACGGTGTCGAATTCGGCGCCCGGCACGCTCTCATGTTGATCGCGTCTCTGCATGACGAAAGGCCGCCGACTCGCCGGACTCCGAGGTTTCCCCGGGGGGCGATCGCCATCGCCCCCCGGTTCGCTCGCCGCTGCTACTCCATCACGATGGACGTGTAGACGAGGTCGTGCACCCCACCCACCCTGACATCCATCCCGTAATGCTCCATCAGCTGCGTGACCTGACGTTTGCAATTGGCGCACGCCGTCGCCACGAACGCCGCACCGGTGTCGCGCACCTGCTCCATCTTCTTTTTGCCGCTGACCGTCATCCGAAACTCGCGGATGTCGTCCATGGCGGCCAGACCGCCACCACCACCGCAGCACCAGTTCTCGGTGCCCGACGGAGTCATCTCCCGGTAGTCCTCGCACGCCGCCTTCAGGATGACGCGCGGTTCCTCGACGATGTTGCAGCTTCGACCGAAGTTGCACGGGTCGTGGTAGGTCACGGGTTCCGGGTTCTTGCTCTTGTCGAGGGTGATTCGCCCCTCCTCGATCAACTCGGCCGTGAACGGCAGAACGTTGTTGACCGTGAACGGGAGCTCGCCCCACCACTTGCCCTTCTCCATCATGAACTTGAAGACGCGATAGGCGTGGCCGCACTCGCCGCAGAGCATGTTCTTGACGCCGAGCCGCTTGACCTCGTCGTAGTAGTGTTTGTTCTCCGCCTTCATGGCCGCGTCGTCGCCGGTGAACAGACCGTAGTTGGCGCCGTCGAAGCAGCGTGAGCTCATCGTCCAGCTGATGCCGAGCTTGTGGAAGATCTTCGCCACCGCCATGGTCGCCTCCGGATTCACGAGGACGTCGCCGGATGGCGGAACGTACATGTAATCGGCGCCTTCCACATCCACCGGGATGCGGACCGCCACGCCACACTCCTCCTCGATCTCCTCCTCGAGAAAAGCCACGGCGTCCTTGAAGCCGTCCACCCCGCAGCCGTCGGTGTTGCCGGTCTCGAGCGAGACCGCGGTGATGTCGAGGAGACGCTGTGGGGTCAAGCCCAGCGAGTGGATGATGGCGCGCCCCTTGCGTGTGATCACGGAGTTGTCGATCCCGAACGGGCAGAACGTCGCACAGCGGCGGCACCCGGTGCACTCGTAAAAGCGCTGAATCCACTCGTCGATCTCGCCTTCGGTGTAGTCGTGGGCGCCGGCGAGATTGCCGAAGATCCTGCCGCCGACCGTCTTTCGCCGTTTGTAGATCGATCTGATGAGGTCGGAACGAGCGGCGGGGTTGCGCGCTTTCTCCGGCGCGCCGTAGTACACCGGGCACTGCTCCGCGCAGGTCCCGCACTTTGCGCAGATCTCCATGTACGCCAACAGCGCCGACGGCCCGTTCTCGATGGCCTCCACCGCCTTGACGACGGTTTCACGCTCCGGCGGTCTCGGTTTTTCGCTGATCTCTGGAACGATTTGTGGTTGGCTCGATGCGTCCATGGTGTCAGCTCCTCTTGATCGCGGCCTGCGTGAAGAACACGCCGCCAAAATGCATGATCTTGCTGAAAGGGATGTACAGAAGCAGCACCTGACCCAGGAAGAGGTGGGCCAGGAACCATCCGTTTTCCGGCACCATCGGCCACCGGAGCATGACAAGCGATGCGAAGTACTGGCGTGTCGCGGCCAAATCGAAGTGTCCGCCGATCCGCATCGCGTTGCCGGTCAGGACAATCGCCAGAATCAGAAAGAGCGCGAAGTAGTCCGACGGGGCCGAAATCTCACGCACTCGTTCGACGGCGAACCGGCGCGCGATCAGCAGCACGATCATGACCATGATCGTCGCTCCGGCCGCTCCTCCCACCACCACCGACATCACATCGGCGTCGATGTGGAGCGCGCTCCACAGGGCCGGGAAGTCGGTCACGACCCGCAAGTGGCCGACAAAGACCAACGCGAGCGCGGCGTGGAACAGCCACGACATCAGCCCAGAGGAATCGGTCGCCCCGGAACAGGCTCGGAAACAGCAGGGTCTCCTTGATGACACCCGCTGCAGTTCCCTTGGGCGAGGTCGGAAACAGCGTCATTCCCGGCTGCGGGAGCTTTTTCCACACCCAGATCCGGTTCAACATCGCCGCTACGAACACCACCAACGTCACAGGGGGAAGAACCACCCCCACGATGATTGTCAACGCCGACACGTGACACCTCCAATCCGTTCGGTGCCGACCCGGGACGGGCCGGCCAGTTCTTGACGATCACCCCGGTGGAAGCTAAGTTTGTCGACAGACGGGAAAACGGCTGACTTCGAGCGCCGCTCGCAGTTGGTCGGTTTCCCTGGTCAGTCCGGCGGGAATTGGTTGTGCAGGCCACACCGCCGGGCTTTCTTTCACCGGCAACCCCCTACGCAGTCATCGTTGGCGTCACCTCCAAACTCGCAATGTGGTCGTCGAGCTCTGCCAAGCTGAACGTACGCGGCAGCAAGCGATCAATCCCAGCGACCGTCTCCCGCACCGAAAGGTCGTCAGCGGAGACCGCCAGAATGATCTGGACGCCGGGAATCCTGGGGTCGGCGGCGAGATGAGAGCACAGGCTCGCTCGGGTCTGCTTCGGCAAGGCGCCATCGATGACGACATACCCGGGTCTGGAGCTCGCGCACGCCGCCGAACACTCGTACTCCGATCCGGCGAACTCCACCTCGAGCCTGCTGCCGGAAACCGCGCCCTCGATCCGGCGCCGCAGATCCGGACTCCTGGTGACGATCAACACCCGCAGTGGACGCAGCACCACTTCCCGGTAGTAGGCGCACTCCTCACACGATGTCTCGCAGTACGCTCCAGCGTACCCGACGTCGGGTGGGAGGTCGCTCATTTCATAGCAGCGGCTCGCCCGTGTCCGGTAGGCGAGGCACTCCAGGCATCCGGCATTCGCGGTGTCCCCGGTTGCGTAGTACTCCCAGCAATAGACAAAGCCTCCCGGACTCGAGGACGACTGCCTGGGTCCGGGTTCGTTCGGGACCAGGCCGTCGAGGTCTCGCCGGGCGATGCGATAGTGACCGCCGGCTGTTCTGATGGCTGGGAGCTGGCCGTTCTTGATCCACTTGAGCACGGTGTCCGGCGTGACGCTGAGGAGCTTTGCCACCTTGCCCGTGGAGAGCATCCGGTCTCGATTTTGGATGGAGAGGCTTTCGGCCATACATAACTATGTAGTTCTAAGGCGAGGATGTGTCAAGTGAAAATCGATAAAATCGATAAAATGTATTAAAGACTCTATCTCAAAACGGACATGGGCATTGGTCAGCCCGGGATCGTCGAGCCAGGCTCCTCAGCCGTCGCCGAGGCCGGCCGCCCCGGGAAGCGTTCCCGACCGCGGTTCAACGTCACCCGAGCCCGGGCGGGCGATCGTTTCGTAGGTCAGCGCATGGTGGCTGCGATCGATCACTTCGTATGGAATACCCGCAAGTCTGCAGACTCCCCGTTGGTATCCCCATGGGAAGAGCGTCCTCAGACGCAGCCGCGACATTCCGCATCCGCGACAGGCACGGAAGACGCGAGCGACCTCGCCCTTCTGCACGAACCAGCGACGAACGAACAGCACCATTTTCAACTGAAGCAGGGTCAACTCGCCGGCCATGCCGAGTCGACGGGCCATGGCGGCGGCGAACTCGAGGTCCCAGACGCCGGGGTCCGCGAGGAACCCTCGCCCGTCCAATGGGTACGACCTACCGGAGACAGTCATCGCGTCCATCCGCAGTTCCTCCGGACGGGGAAGGTCCCCCGTCGCGCGCCCTGATGACAATGTAGGTTCTCAGCGATCACAACGCCATCAAGCATACGGAACACCTCAATAGGATCAATAACAGCTACCTGTTGGCACAAAAGTCTCGAAATGCTATCCTGAATCGACTAATCACACGCGAGTTTCCGCGTCTCAGGGAACGGGCAGAAGTCATCGGCTGATCGAGAGGCCCATACGCACGACCAGGAGCCGGCCAGGGCGCCAGACCGTGGCATGAGTTCACCGATTATGGAGGGTTGTGATGCCCAAGAAAGCGAGCCTTGGAACCTGGGTTCTCGTGCTGTGTCTCGGCTTCCAGGGTCAGTTGACGCTGGCCGGCCGGGTTTCGGCCCAGCCGGGACCGGACCGCACGTTTGTCGGTTCGGCGGCATGCCGAGAGTGCCACCCGGAAGAGTATGAGAACTACCGGAATTTCGCCAAGAAGGCGCGTTCGTTCGAGAGCATCGAGCGGATGAGGTCGCGGCTGACCCAGGCTGAGTTCAATGGATGTCTCGAGTGCCACACGACCGGCTACGGCCGGCCTGGAGGATTTCGATCCGAGCACGAGTCGCCCGATCTCAAGAACGCGGGGTGCGAGGTCTGCCACGGACCCGGGAGCCGGCACGTCGCGACCGCCGAGGCGGGTGACATCAAGGGCGAGCTGACTCTCGAGGACTGCGAGAGCTGCCACAACCAGGAGCGAGTCGAGGCCTTCGGTTTCAAACCGATGATCTACGGCGGCGGACACTGAGGGGGAGTCGTGAATTTCTCAGGCCTGCTCGACGAGAGCCCGTGGATCAAGCTTCTCCAGATCCTGGCCGGGATTCTGATTTCGATGATGGCTGCGATGATCCTGCTCGCCCTCATCAACGAGCGAATGATGATGAAGAGGCTCGTCCGGCACGAGGGCGAGCTTCTCGCCGCGACCATCCGGGGCACCATGAGCGAGTCCCTCGCGATCGGCGACAGCAACTCGGTCAACCGGCAGTTTGAAACCCTCAAGGAGAACACCCCCGATGTCGATGTTTATGTCTTCGACTACCGGGGTGTCGTGTCGTTTGCGACGGACGCCGCACGAGTCGGGGACGAGGTCCAACGCGTGACCGCGACCCGAGAGGTACTGAATGCGGTCACCCGCACCCTCGACCGTGAGAGTCGGCAGAATGCCTCCTTCGAAGAACAGATCGACGGGGCTGCCTACCTCACGGTCGTCCAGTCGATTGACAACGCGCCGCGGTGCCATCACTGCCACGGAAGCTCTCGCGAGGTGCTCGGGGGCATCATGGTGCGGGCATCGACCGAAGGTGCATCCAGCGCCATCCGAACTGCGCGCAACCTCAACATCATAGTGGCTGCGGTCGGGCTTTTGACCGCGGTCTTTCTCATGCGGAAACTCCTGGTGCGGGTGGTCAGAAGCCTCCTGCAGGACGTCGTGACCGGCGGCGAGGTCCTCGCCGCCTCGTCGACCGAGCTGACCGGGGTTTTCCATCACCTATCCGAGGATTCCTTCGCAGCCTCGAGTCGTTCCGAATCGGTGAGTCGGTCGGTGAACACCCTCAACGATGCCCTGGGATCCATCGCGGTCTCGATGGAAGAAACATCCACCGCGGCGGATTCCATCGCTGTGTCCGTCGAACAGATGACGGCTTCGGTCGCCGAGATCGCCCGCGAGTCGGCGAGTGCGACAACGATCACCGCCGACGCGGTCGCGGAGGCCAGCCGCGCCACCGAGATGATCGAGAGCCTCGGCGCCGAGGTCAAGGAGATCAGCTCGGTCATCAAGGTGATCACCGGCATCTCCAGTCAGATCGACCTGCTGGCGTTGAACGCGACCATCGAGTCGGCGCGCGCCGGCAGCGCGGGCCGGGGTTTCTCGGTCGTCGCCGATGAAATCAAGAAGCTGGCGAGAGAAACCTCGGACGCGACCGACATCATCCGCCAGAAGCTCGGCGGAATTCAGACGTCCACCGGGCGAATCGTGAGCCAGATCGAGGGATTCACCGGGGTCATCGGCAACGTCAACTCCAGGGTCGCGACCATCGCCGCCGCGGTCGAGCAACAGGCTGCGGTGACCGACGAAATCGCCGCCAGCATCGCGCACTCCTCCCAGGGGGTTCGGCAAGCGACGGTGGATGTGTCTCGAATATCGGAGGGGCTCAACGACATCGGCTCCGACATGTCCGAAGTCAATGCTGTGGCGGCCGCGGTCTCCGAAGGCAGCGTGAAGATCAGCAAGCGCGCAGAGGAGCTTTCCAACCTCGCGGCGCAGATGAACCGGCTCATCGCGAGATTTCAAATCTAGCTGTCTGCTGCGGCCGACGCTACTTCCGCACCGCTCCCGGCCTCGCCCGACTCGGCTTTCGCCATGACACCCGTACCCTACGCCGTTCGTACACAGTTGCGGCCGGCGGCCTTGGCGGCGTAGAGGGCGCGGTCGGCGGCGGCGATGAGTTCTTCGACCGTCCCGCCGTGCCCGGGGCACTGCGCCAGCCCCTGGCTGATGGTCACCGAAAACTCGTTGCCGGCGTGTTCGAAGCGGCGCCCGGCGACCGCGGTTCTGAGCCGCTCGGCGAGCACCTTCGCGTCGTCGAGGGAGGTTTCCGGAAACGCCACGACCGCCTCGTCGCCGCCATAGAGCCCGGCGACGTCGCTGGTACGCAGCACGGAGCGCATCATGACGCCCATTTCCCGCACGACCATGCGGCCGGCGAGGTGCCCGAAGGTGTCGTTGACCCGTTTGAGGCCGTCGAGATCGGTCATCGCCAGGGTCAAGACGGTTGTCCGCTCGAGCTCGGGCCGGACGCGGCGCAGGAACGAGTCCATGGTCAGCAGACCCGTCAGCTGGTCATAGTGGATGAGGCGGTGCACATCGCGGTAGAACGCCCCCTCGGCCTCGTCGCGGACCACGAACTTGAAGAGCACCGGGCCGATCTGCAGGGTGTCGCCGTCGACGAGGGTGGAATGCTCAACCGCGCTGTGGTTGACAAAGGTGCCGTTGGAGGATCCGAGGTCGGAGACCTCGTAGAAGTCGTTGGCGCCGATCTGCAGGTGGAGGACCCGGGCGTGGCGGCGCGAGATGAGCGGTTCCGGAATCGTGACGTCGGCGGTCTCGGAGCGGCCGATGACCGTTTCCTTGCCGGTCAGATCGAGGACCCGACCGATCTCCCAGCCTGCGAGAACGATCAAACGGGCAGCGGTCCGGACTCCGGTGGATCCGGCCGGCCGGATATCGCCCCTGACCGTGGCCGCGGTGTCGTTCTTGCGGTCGTTCACTGTTGCTGGTCCACGCGCCATCTTACACCGGGTGAATCCCCGTCGCGCCGGCGGCCTCAGCCCCTCCTGCCCTTGCGCTTCCTGCGTTCCTCCTCGCGGCGCTGGCGGCGGCGTTCGCGGCCGGTCTCGGCGCGCTTGCCGGGGGCGGGCGGTTTCCAGCCGGCCGGATCCTGGTTGTAGTACTCCGACAGCACCTGGTAGAGCTCGGGGTGGTGCTCCCTCAGATACGCGCCGCGCTCGAAGAACGACTCGGTGGCCACCGCGAAGAACTCGGCCTCATCCTCGGCGCCGTACTCGTCGAGGGCCTTGACCCGGCGGCCGCGGTCGACCTGCTCGCAGAAGGCCTCGTGGGCGTCGAGAAACGCATCCATCCAGCGCTCGTTCTCGGCCCGCCGCTCGGCGCTGCCCAGAGTCGGCCGATCGACCGCATCGATCAAGTCGAGCTGGTGGGCGAACTCGTGGAGCACCAGGTTGCGGCCGTGCAGGGTCCGCGAATCCGTGAGCACCTGCTGCCAGGAAAGCACCACCGTGCCCCACTCCCAGGCCTCGCCCTCGCGATCATCGAGCTCCTCGGTGACGACTCCGGCCTCGTCCTCCCAGATGTCCGGCGCCCGGTAGGCGGAGGGATAAACGAGGATCGAACGAACGTGGTCGAAGGCGTCCACCGACCGGCCGAGGGTCAGGACGCAGGCCTGGGCGGCGATGACCGCGCACATGGGCGGACTGAGCTCGATGCCGCCGCACGGTTCCCAGTAGCGCTCGGCGATGAACAGCCGGGCGTCATCCAGCAGCCGGTTCCTTTGCGCCCCGGGCACCGCGCGCCACAGGGCAACATCCCGCTCGATGGCCTGCAGCCATTCGTCCGGGAAGGGATCCGCCAGGATCCGCGCCCGCTTCCGTTTGCGCCACCACCGCAACATCGCGCCTCCGGCCTCCATGCTACGCGAATCGCCGACGAGGGGGCCGGTCCCACATTGATTTCCGATCTCCTGAGCGTCGGCGCCGGCGCGTCAGAGCCACAACCACAGCGCCGCGATTCCAAGCGTCAGTGCCGTCACCGGGACGCCGATCCGGGCATGCTGCCGCCAGCCGATGTGCACGCCGAACCTGGCCGCCTGATCGGCGACGATGAGATTGGCGATGCTGCCCACCAGCAGGAGGTTTCCGGCGAGGGTCGAGGAGATCGCCAGGAGGGTCCCGAGGTCTGGGTTGGAGGCGACCGGCAGGAGCAGCATCACCGCCGGCACATTGGACACCACGTTGGAGAGCACGACGGTGATCGGAACAAGCCACCCCGGGGCGGTCAGGTCAATCCCGAAACCCGCAATGCCCTCGAGCGCGGCCGCCGCGAGGCCGGACGCTTCGAGGGCGTGTTGGACCACGAACAGGCCGACGAAGAGCACCAGCAGATGCCAGTCGACGAAGCCCAGAACATCCCGTGATCGCATCTTGCGGCTGGCGAGCAGCAGGCCCGCAGCGGCGAGAGCGGCGGCTTCGCGCGGGAACGGTGCGAGGAGAAAGACCGCCACCAGGGTCACGACGACCACGATTCCCTTGGCGCTCTGCCAGCGGTCGAACCGCGGCGCCTCGGTTTCGAGCTCGAGCGGCTCGCAGCTCCACCTGCCGCGGTAGGCGACCGCCACGACCGCCCACACGACGACACAGCCCGCAGCAGCCGGGGGGAGAGCGTCGGCCAGATAATCGGCGAACGAGAGCCCGAGCCGTTGCCCGATGAGCATGTTCTGCGGGTTGCCGATCAGGGTGGCGGCGGAGCCCACGTTGGCGGCGCAGGCGAGCCCGAGAAGGTGCGGCACCGGGTCGAGACCGCGGCGCAGGCAGCCGACCACGAGCAGGGGCGTCATGGCGAGGCAGACGACATCGTTGGCGAGCACCGCGGACAGGGTCGCCGCGGCGGCGACCACCAGCGCGAGGAGGCCGGCCGGCGGGGTCGGGGCGGCGGCGAGGCGGCGGGTGACCTCGCTGTAGAATCCGCCGAGCCGGAGCTGGGCCGACACCACCATGAGCCCGAAGAGGAGCGTCATGGTGGCGATGTCGACCGAATCCGCGGCCTCGTTCGGGGTCAATTGGCCGCTGGCGACAAGCGCGATGGCGCCGAGCAGGGCGATCCCGGTGCGGTCGAGGGCGAGGCGCGGGAGTCGACCGAGGATCATCCCGGAATAGACGACGACGAACACGGCGGGGATCACCCAGGCCACGACGACAAGTGTGCTTGGGGCGGGCGCCGAAGGCAAGCCGCGACTCTCCGCGGATTCGCGACGAGGGTCCGGCGGTTTTTACACCCGAAACCAAAATTTCCGCGGTGATTCCGGGGATCGGCGGACGAGCGCCGGTCACCCTGCCGGCTGTCGCTCGCCGATCAGCGCAAACATCCTTTGAGGCGCATCGAATCCCTTGGCGTTTCTCGAGCCCAGGTCCTTGAACTCGAAGGAGCCCGAAGCCATCATCCGGGTATCGGGACAGGTGATGATCGGTCCGGTGGATTCGTCCGCGAGCTTCTCGAGACGAAACGCCAAGACAACCGCCTCGCCGACCATCGAGAGACCGAGGATGTTCTCCCCGCCATAACCCGAGATCGCGACCAGGCCGGTCGTCAGCGCCCAGTCCATCTCGAGGGGGAACCCCTCCACCGCCCACACCGATGAGTCCCGGGCCAGTTCCCCGGTCAGGCGGTTGAGGTCCAAGGCCGCCCGGCACGCCGCCACGGCGTGGTTCTTTGTCGAGCCCTGTTCCCAGAACGCGAAGAGTGCGTCGCCCTGGAACTCCTTGAGGGTTCCATCGTGCGCGACGACCGCCTTCTCGAGCCGAGCGAAAACGCGGGCCACGGACTCCTGCAACACGGCCGAGGGAGCCGACCGGACGATCGTCGTGAAGTTCCGGATGTCTCCCACCAGAACGGTCACCACCGTGGTGTTCAAGAGGCCCAGGGTCTGACTTCCGGTCGTCTCCTCCAAGCTGCCGTCCGCGACTTCTTCGCCATCAAGCCTGAGCTTCAGCTTCTGCCCCACCGAAAGAACCTGACCCGGCTTGATTTCGGTCTTCGAGTTCGGAGAGAGGCGTCTGCCGTCGATTCTCGTCCCGTTGCGGGAGGTGTCACGCGCAAAACAGGTGCCGTCGGGATCTTGAGTGATGACACAGTGGCGGGAGGAGACGGTCGCGTCCCTGACCAGGAGCACGCCGGGCTGGTGGCGACGCTCGTGATACCGGCCGATCTCGATCCGGTCGTGGAACAGGAAGACGGCGCCATCTCCCCCCACCTCGACGAGTCGCTTGGACGGGTAGTCAGAAGGAGGCGGTGGCCGATAGCTCGCGAGGGTTCTTTCTTTGCTCAACGATCAACCTCTGATCCAATATTGAAGACATGTTAGAGTTTATCTCATTAATTGAACAGTAATCGAAACAGAGAGCACGGCATGGCATCGGCGAACACAGAGTCAATCACACGGGGTTGGACCAGGGCGTTCATCACTCTTGGCACACTGTTTTTGAGCCCCGTCGTTCTTGATGCGGCCGAGACGGCGTCGGAATTCAGATTCGATCCCGTCGAAAACTGGGCCGCAAGGGTCCTCACGTGGGCCCTCGTCGCCGCGGTCGTTCTCGCCAGCTATGCGCTCTTTTCTGTTCTGAGGGGAGAGCTCAACGGAGTTCCGGGGAAAGTGATCATGCTGGCGGGGGTGGTTCTCCTGCCCTCGTTCTCGGTGGCGACGGGGATGCTCCTGGTGTTCATCCGGGCGGAAAGCGTCGAGTTCTGCGCCTCGTGCCACCACGTGATGCAGGCTTACGCCGACGACATGAACGACGCCGAAGGAACCGGGATCGCGGCGGTTCACTTCGTCAACCGGTACATACCCGGAGATCAATGCTACGAGTGCCACACATCGTATGGTTTGTTCGGCACGGTCGAAGCCAAGCTCCACGGCATCGGTGAGGTCTATCGCTACTACACCCGTACCTACAGCCAGCCGATCGAGATGTGGAAGCCCTACCCCAACCGAGACTGTCTGAAGTGCCACGCCGACTCCAGAAAATGGCTCTCGGTCGATGCCCACACCGACGAGAACATGCAGGCGCAACTCTTCGACGACCGCATCTCATGCATGGAGTGTCACGAACCTGGTCACAACGTACCGGATGCAGGCTCCGGAGGGGTCTCGTGAGCGAGAGAATCAGGGCTCAACGACGATCCTCCCGCACGATCCGGGTCCTCTCGATCGTGTCGCTCAGCCTCACTCTCGCGGCGATGCTGTCGGGACTCCTCTTCGTGTACCGGACGACAGGCGGCACGCTGTTCCTGTTCTCGGCCGTGGCGCCGGTCTTCGTCATCCTGGCGATCACCCTCTTCGCGGTGGCCCAGATTCTCGAGTTCCGACAGAAACACAAGCTCTTCGAGATCGAAACCTACCCTGAAGGCTGGACGGTTTTTCGCCAGGGCGATCCCGCCGATTCGGCCTACTTCATCCGAAGTGGAGAGGTCGAGGTCGTCGACGAGGAGACCGGCTCGATCATCAGGTCTCTCGGACCAGGAGACTACTTCGGCGAGATCGCCTTGATCGCCGATTCCCCACGCAGCGCGACGATTCGCACGGTGACGAAGGTCGAGCTGGCGGTTCTGGGAAAACGGAACTTCCTGAACATGATGCGGCTCCTGCCGACGACCGAGGAGGCGATTCTCCAGACGGTTCAGGAGCGGGCGACCCACGACGTCGAGGCAAAAACGGAACCCCGCCCCGGCGACTGACTCGTTGGCCGAAGACTGCCGCTAGCTAGCTAGAGCCTAAGGCGGGAGCACCCGGCCTCGTTGATGAGCGCCTTGGTCTCGAGGCGGTGGAGACAGGTCGTGACCCGGCACGAGTTCGTCGAGATCTCATACAGGAGGTGGTTGAGAATCCGCTCGCGGTCACCGATCTTGAGGGCCGCGAAGATCTCACCGCAGAGCTCGTGCATGGCGCGGTGCGGCGCTTCGAGGGCGTCGAAATCGGGATCGCCGGCGAGATATCTGCGATATCCGTGGTACCACTTCCCGAGCTCGCACTCGGTCTCGCCGAGATGGAAATCGAGGGGGATGTCCTCCGCCGGGTCATCGCTCCTGAGGGCGGCAAAGACGAGGTCGATGAGCAGCCTCTCCTGCCAGTGGTGGGCGAGCTGAGCCATGCGAAAGAGCCCGATGGGTGACGACGGCAGCGAGGGTGGGTTGGCGAGAAAGTCGAGGTACCGGTCGAGGGGCAGCGGCGGCGAGATCCAGTAGCCCTGGGCCGCCGAGCAGCCGGAGTGCAGGAGCGAGTCGTAGATGGCTTTCGACTCGACCCCCTCGACCACCGTTCTGATACCGAGCATCTGCGCCATGGCGATGCTGAGCTTGACGAGGACCGCGCTCTTGGCCGAGCGGAGCACCCGCAGGACAAAACTCTGATCGAGCTTGATGGACGAAAACGGCAGCCGGTGGAGGGCGTCGAGCGACGAGAAACCCATCCCGTAGTCATCCATGGCGAGCTCGACGCCCTCGGTCACGAGGCGTTGCAGACTCCCGAGCACCGAAGCCTTGCTCGAGACCACCGTGCCCTCGGTCACCTCGAGCTCGAGGTGTTCGACCGCGATCTCACTCGAATCGATGGCGTCGCGCAGCATGGCGATGAAGCGGGGGGCGTCGAGGTCATGGGCCGAGACGTTGAACGCGATCCGCTGGTCCGGGTGGCGATCGCTGACGGTCGACACATCGGTGAGGAAGCGCGGGAACATGGCCTCGGTGAGATCGCTGACCACGCCCCAGGCCTCGGCGAGCGGGACAAAATTCTCCGGCGAACTCTCCGAACCGTCGGCGCGCCGCCACCTCAGGAGAGCCTCGGCGCCGCAGATCTCCCCCGTCAGGAACGAGACCTTCGGCTGGTAGTCGAACCGCATCTCGCCGCACTGGGCGGCCCGCACCAAGCCGCGTGGGGTGATTTCCATTCCGATCGCCTCCAACGACGTCATTCGGCCCTCGAGAGCCCGGCTTCCATGGGATCGTCTGCTGATCAATGTAGGTCGCACGCTGGCGATTGCCCATGTTTCCTGATTTTCCCCGACGACGGCAGGCAGGCTCGAACCGCCTTCAAGGGTTTTGAAGCGAGCCGGAACACGATTTCCCGACTTTCGGGGGCTCTCGCAAAGCCGCCTCTCTCACACAAGATTGACATTCGTCGCATTGATGCTCTTCATTCATCAAAATAGAATGATGTTTGATCAGTGCTTCCTCAATACCGATCAGGTTTCCGGATGGCGAGGAGCGCTTCGAGCGTGAGGAGTGATCATGTCGGGACCGCAGAGATCGTTGAGTGTGTCGATCGCCTGCCTCGTCTGTGGTGTGGTGATGATCCTCCAAACCGTGAGCTACTCGGGGCCGCCCGCCGTCGGGACCAACGAGAACGAGAATCCGTCGCCTTCGATCGAGGCCTCCCGGACCGCGTGGACAACCATCGACTTTGAAAGCGTCGGCGACATGGATCCTGTCGGGATCCAGGGGATCGCGGCCTTCGCCTGGTTGTGGCACGGGGCGCTGGACTCGGACAATGGAGGCAGTGGTGGATTCGCCAACGAGCCCTCCCCTGACACGGTCGCGATGTTGTGGGACGACCCCGTAGGAGCCCAGCAGACCCGTATCAGCTTTTTGAATCCGGTCGACGCTGTGATTTTCGAGTACGCCCTGGATTCGACATTCGGCGTCCTCTCCGTCGTTGTATACGACGAGTCCGGGGTCGCCATCAGCAGCTCACCGCTGGACGTGTGCGGCGCGACCCCGTGCGGCAACAGCTGCTCGGGGGATCCCGCCGGAGTGCTCTGTGATTTCGAAACCCTCGAGATCATCGCTTCGCCGGGCCGAGGTATTTCGCACATCGAGTTTGAAGGACCGTCCGAAGCCTTCGCGCGGTTCGCGCTCGACGATCTCACCTACTTCGAAATCCACCCGATCTTCGTCGATGGTTTCGAAACAGGCGACACGAGCAGGTGGTTCGAGGCGGTCGGTCTCCCGCCTCTGTGCACCGAAATCGAAGTCGGACCGCTCACCTGGTTGAGCGACAACGAGGTCAGAATCGAAACAGTGAGAAACAGAAGTTCCACCCACCCTGCCGTTCACACTCGAACAAGGCTCGATTGGGACGACTATCGCCCGGATATCTATCTGGATTACATGAAGTTCAACGAAATCGCAAACATCACGCAGACGAACGACTTCACACCACCAGCGGATGTCGAGATCGAAATTCCCTTCGCCCCCAATCAATCGTCCCGCTTCACCGCCAGTTGGAACGGCTGGCCGTACCCCTACTGCCGGCTCGGCGGCAAGATCGAGGTCACGTTTTTCTTTCGATTCTCGGGTGGACAAGGCCTGTGTACCGAGACCCGTTCGGTCTACCGACCGCCTCCTACGTATTGCCCGCACGACACGCCCACGCCCACGAACACACCGACGTTCACGAATACTCCGGCCCGAACCCCGACGGCGCCACCGCCGACGGCGACACAGACCCCAACGCCGACCGCACAGTAAAGGAAGGGGTTTTTACCTCCCCCTTCACCTTCAAGTCGATCCGGTTCCGATGACCTGGCTCCACCGGCTCCTTGCAGTCGGCTCTCCGGTGACAAGCAGCTCTCCGGGAACCGTCTCAGTCGCCGGCGAATTTGTTGTAGATCCAGGCGAAGACCCAGCCGCCGATGCAGCCGTCGACAAAACCCCACGCCGCGCCGATGATCGCGCCCAACCAGCTCACGCTGTAGCCGAAATAGAAGTGGTCGAGGTGCTGCATGAGCTGCCCTTGAAAGCCGAAGAGCAGCAGCCATGCCGTGACGAAGAGAATCGTCATCGCCCAGAACACGCCGCAAGTGAGAGCGAACGCTTTGCCGTTCAACCGCATCGATGACCTCCTTCGAGAGACGAGAGTTGCATCTCAACCTAGTCCCTCGAAGTCGAGAGGGCAAGACCGAACCATCACGGGATTCACGGTGCGGGCCACCCGGCGTCGAAGTCAGGGGAACGCCCCCTCGATGAACCCCCGCACGTCGGCCATGAACCTTTCGAGGGAGGGCCCGTGGACATACATCATGTGGCCGGCCTCGTAGTAGGTGTAGTCGATGCGGTCGGGAAGGATGGCGTGGCGGCCGAAGGTGAACTCGGCGTCGTAGAACGGGGTGGCCATGTCGTAGTAGCCGGAGGCCACCAGAACCCGGAGGTCGGCGTTGCTTCTCAGGGCGTTGGAGAGGCGCCGGGCGACGTTGACATAGGAGGGTTCCCAGAAACGGACGCCGTCACCACGGTCAGGCCGCCAGTCCCATTCTCGGTGGACCTCGCCGAAGGGTTTGTACGGACGATCCATGACGACCTCGAGCTCGGCATGGAGATACTGGTTGAGCACCGCCACGAAGGCGTTCTTGAACCCCTCGCTGGCGGCGTCGCCTTCCGGGCTGTCGGCGGTGTCATCCATGTCATCCCGGGTGTAGCGGGTATCGGCCCGGCCCACCGAGAGGCCGCGATCGCGGAGCAGCTCCTTGCGGAACCGCGCCCCCGTGACCCTGAGATCGGCTCGCTGGATCAAGAGAGGGTCGAGACCGGTGAACCAGGCAAGACGATCGCCGATCCTCTTGCGCTCCTGCTCGTCGAGCGCCGACCCCTTGATGAGCGCGGGCGCCAGCTCATCGGCGGCGAAACCGCGGGCGAGGTCGAGAAAGGCCTCGAGATCGCCGTCCGGCGGCTCCACCTTGCCGTGGTAGGCGGCGGTGGCGGCCATGGTCGGCAGATAGGTGATGTACGAGATGAGATTGTCGTCGACCGGGGTCGAGCCTTGGTAGTCGAGGGCCTGCGAGATCATGACGATCCCGTTGAGGCTGATGCCCCGCCTGACCTCGAGAATCTCGGCGACGGCCGCGGCCCTGGTGGTCCCGAAGCTCTCACCGGCGATGAACTTCGGCGAGTTCCAGCGGCCGTTGTCGGTGATCCAACGCTCGATGAACTCCGCCACGGAGGCCGCGTCCTGATCGAGCCCCCAGAACTCCTTGCCCTCGTGCTCACCGAACGCTCTGCTGAAGCCGGTCCCGACCGGATCGACAAAAACCAAATCGGTGAGATCGAGCAGGGTCAGCGGGTTGTCGACCAGGGGGTAGGGCGGCGCACCGACGTTGGACGCATCGCTCGGCACCACGACCCTTCTCGGGCCGAAGGTGCCCATGTGAAGCCACAACGACGCCGAGCCCGGCCCGCCGTTCCAGATGAACATCACCGGCCGGCGCGTCGGGTCGGCGGCTTCGGTCTTGATGTAGGCGAAGGAGAAGATGCTCGCCTTGGGTTGACCGTCCTCGTCCCGCAGATAGGTCTCTCCGGCCCGCGCCGTATAGTCGACGGCGACACCGTTGAAGGTCCCCGTGTGCCGGGTCACGAAGACGACCGGATCAGGGACGGCAGCGGGCTCGGCGGTCGGCTTCGCCTCCTCGCCTCCGGCGTCCACCGCCAACGCGAAAAAAAGACACGACGCCAATACCGGGATGCGTCTCATACCGCCGACCTCCATGCTCCGCCGCTCGAAGCTCGAGCTGCTGGTTCACCATCATAGAGCGCCCGGCGATCGGCGCCACTTGAGCCTCCGGATCCGAGCCGGATCCGGAGTCGACTCAACCCCCCCCCTGCGCGACGTTCACTGCTCCAGCCGCCGGCGCACTCCCCGACTCTCGGTGGTAGACTCCAAGGGTCTCTGGAGCACCGATGGGAGAAGGGCATGCAGGTCAAAGGCAGCATGATGATGTTTGTGGTCAAGGGGGTCCGCGCCGCCGGCGTCGAGCACTTCGACCACCTGCTGACCGATGCGGACCGCCAGTTTCTCAAGCAGCGGATCCTGCCCATCAACTGGTATCCGTTCGAAACCTACAAGCGGCTTTTCGACTCGCTGGTCACGGTCGTCGCCCGCGGGAACACCCAGACGGTGCGGCAGTGGGGCCGGGACTACGGCTCGACGATTCTCGAGGGGGTGTACCGCTCGGTGATCTCCCCCGGGAATCCGTTGCGCTCGTTGAAGAACTACGAGCAGAGATTTTCGAGCTTCTACGATTTCGGCGCGCTCAAGGTCACCGACACCGGGTCCGACTCGGCGAAACTGGAAATCCGCAGCTTCGATCCGACGTGGGAGTCGATCTACGAAATGATCTTCGGCTGGCTCGAACGAACCGTCGAACTCGCCGGCGGACACGACCCGAGAATCTCCTTCATCTCACGCTCGTGGACCGGGGATTCGAGTACCGTCTACTCCATCGCCTGGAAGGCGGACTAGCCCGAAGTATTCATGAGCTGTCTGCTGCGGCCGACGATGCATCCGCGCCAGCCGCCTTTTCTCATCTCGGGGTGCTCAACGTACTGTCAAGATTGTGGTCTGGTCGTGTTGACCTTTGGTGATCGCGCAGTTAGGCTCATCCGAGACTACTGAGATTGAATCTAAGATTGATCCCAGAAACGGGACCCATCAAGCTCGTTGGAGGTGAGGATGCGCCGGAGAAATATCGAACGTTCGTTGGCCGTGGTGATCTTCGTGATCTCGTGCGGCGTGGTGATATCGTGGCCGGGTCTTGCCGCGGCCGACAACGACTCCCGCGAGGTGACCCTGACGGCCGTCGCCGACGGATCCGGCGGCTGCACGATCACCGTCAGCCCCGAAACCGCGATCATCTCGCGTGGGAACAACGCCAAAATCAAGAAGGTCTACTGGGTGGCCGCGCCCAACCCGGACCTCGGTGAGCTCTACTGGGAGATCCGCTACGACCCCGGCAAGGGCGGCGGCAGCGAGAATTACTTCGGCGATGTCAATCTCGCGTGCGGTGCGCCCTCGATCAAGGTGCAACCCAATCCGAAACCGCAGACCCCCAACGCCGAGTGGCCGTACATGGTGACGGTCTACAGCTGCGAAAACGGCGCCAAGGGCCCCTACCTGTGTACGGTGGACCCGCGGATCAGGTGGAACGACTGACTCTTCGACCAGCGCCCTGAAATCGGGGCGGGTGCGGAGCGCGCGGAGCTCGACCTCCCGGCGGATCATCCCGGGCGCCTCGCCCAAGTCGACGGCTCGGCGGATGGCGCGCATCGGCGTCGGGAACACGACACGGTCGCTGAAGTATCGAGACAGATCCGGGGATGCCTGATACCATCGGCCACGGAGGGTCGTGAGGTTGGCGGGATCCCTGTACTCCATCGAACGCTCATCGGCGGCGGGCCCCAAACCATGACCTTTGAGCTCGAAATGATTGTAAGAGCGGGGTTTGCCGAAGCCATTCTCGGCGGTGTCCGAACCCCAGAAACACTGTTGGCAGCAGCGAAGCAGGCGACTGCCTTCTGCGCCGAGCGAAGAATCTCGCGCGTCCTGATCGACCTCAGAAAGATGAGCGGCGGTCTGGACACGCTCGAGACCTATGAGGTCGCCGGTCGTGACCTCCCCCGGCAGAGGGCCGTCCGCCGTGTGCTTCGCGCCGCCATTCTCGATCGGCACGAGAACATCGAGCGCATCCGGTTCTTCGAAACCGTGGCGGTCAACCGGGGACTCAACGTCAAGGTCTTCGCGGACGAGGACCACGCCAGGGAGTGGCTCCTCGCCGACGCAGGCACCGCTGGGGCGACTCGAACCGAAAGCTGAAGCGAAACACCACCGTTTCCTGCGCAAGGCTGTTCGATACCGGTGCGCGTCGACGTCACCGGAGACACCGTTCTTCACAACAGCTTGTCGAGCCAATCGCACCGTGAGACACGTTCCTGGATCCTCGCCACTGCTGCCGAATAGCCCCGGCTGGAGACACCCGGGTGCCAGCTCGATGGCCGGGTCAGACCGGCCGCGAGCCGGGCGGCCTGGCCGCCGTCGAGATCGGCGGCCGGCCGGTCGAAGTAACGGCGGGCTGCAGCGCCGACACCATAGGTCTCGGGTCCGAACTGGGCGACGTTGAGATAGAGCTCGAGGATTCGTTGTTTGGAGAGGTTCCGTTCCAACTGCCAGGTCAGAACCGCCTCTTTCACCTTGCGCAGCGGCGATCGCGAGGGTGAGAGCCAGAGGTTCTTGGCCAGTTGTTGCGTGATCGTCGAGGCGCCCCGGAGCTTTTTGCCCTGGACCGCATCCCGGGCCACGATCTTGAGTTCGTGCGTGTCGAACCCGCGGTGAGAGAAAAAGCTCATGTCCTCGGCCGCCACCACCGCTTTTTTGACCTCCACCGAGATCCGATCGTACGGGACCCAACTCCACTCGACGCGATCACCGCCCGCCTTCGCCGCTTCGATGAATGCCGTGGTCTGCGGGTTCTCGACTGAAAGCGCCGACACGTCGGGCCAGGTCAGAAAAACCCAGGCCGCAATGCACACAACCGGCGTCAGCACCGCGGCCGCGATGCAGCCGATCTTCCGCACACAACCCTTCTTCTTCTTTCCCACGGCGTCAGTGTAGCGGTGTTCGGGTTGGCTTGGAGGGCCTACCGCACCCGTCCCGCTTTCCATGCCTCGAGCAGCTGGTCGTACGGCACGGTCTCGCCCTTGGGCTTTTCGTTCGCCAGCCTCGGTTTGGGAGAGCCCGGACGCGCGAGCCACTCCTCGGCGCTCGTGGCCGGATTGAGCTTGGGACCGCACTCTTTCTGGACCCCGGCGCGCTCGAGACGCTGGAGCACGCGGTCCTGTTGCGCTGCGAGGTTGTCCATGGCCTCCTGCGGCGTCTTCTCGCCGCTCGCCGCCTCCGCGACGTTCTGCCACCAGAGCTGGGCCAGTTTGGGGTAGTCGGGGACGTTGGTCCCGGTGGGAGTCCAGGCGACGCGCGCCGGGCTGCGGTAGAACTCCACGAGACCGCCGAGCCGAGGAGCGGCCTCGGTCATCGCCTCGGACTGGAGATCGGACTCGCGGATGGGAGTCAGACCCTCGAGGGTCTTCTTGAGCGAGACTGTCTTCGACACGGTGAACTGGGCGTAGAGCCAGGCCGCCTTGCGCCTCTCGACCGGGGTGCTCTCGAGCAGGGTCCACGATCCCGCATCCTGGTAGCCGAGCTTCATCCCCTCTTCCCAGTAGGGTCCGTGGGGTGACGGCGCCATCCGCCATTTCGGGGTGCCGTCGGCGTTCATCACCGGGAGCCCCGGTTTGGTCATGGCCGCGGTAAAGGCTGTGTACCAGAATATCTGCTGCGCGATATTGCCCTGACCCGGCACCGGCCCGGCCTCCGAGAAGGTCATCCCGGCGGCCTCGGGCGGAGCATATTTGCTCATCCACTCGATGTACCTGCTTGTGGCGAAGACCGCGGCAGGGCCGTTGGTGGCGCCGCCGCGCTCGACGCTCGAACCGACGGGATGACAGCCCTCGACGCGGATCCCCCACTCGTCCACCGGTTTGCCGTTGGGGATGCCCTTGTCGCCGGCGCCCGCCATGACCAGCCAGGCGTCGGTGAAGCGCCATCCGAGCGACGGGTCTTTCTTGCCGTAGTCCATGTGGCCCCAGACCCGTTCACCATCGATGGTCTTGACATCGTTGGTGAAGAAATCGGCGATGTCCTCGTAGGCCGACCAGTTGACCGGGACACCGAGCTCGTAACCGTATTTCGCCTTGAACCGTTTCTTGAGGTCCTCGCGTTCGAACCAGTCGGCACGGAACCAGTAGAGGTTGGCGAACTGCTGATCCGGGAGCTGGTAGAGCTTGCCGTCGGGGGCGGTGGTGAAGCTGCGACCGATGAAATCGTCGATGTCGAGGGTCGGCAGGGTCACGTCACGACCCTCCCCCACCATCCAATCCGACAGCGGCACCACTTTGCCATAGCGAAAGTGGGTGCCGATGAGATCCGAATCGTTGACCCAGGCGTCGTAGATGTTGCGGTCGGACTGCATCTGGGTCTGCAGTTTCTCGACGACATCTCCCTCCTGGATGAGATCGTGGGTGAGCTCGATCCCGGTGAGCTCGGCGAAGGCCTTGGCCAGCACCTTCGACTCGAAGACGTGGGTGTCGATGGTTTCCGAAACCACGTTGATCTTCATGCCCTTGTACGGCTTTGCCGCCTCGATGAACCACTCGAGCTCGGCGCGCTGCTCTTCCCGCGACAGGGTCGATGGCTCGAGCTGATCGAGCCACTTCTCCACCACCGGGTTCTCCTCGCTGAAGCCCGGAAGGGTGAGCGTGAGCGTGATCAGGAAGGCGAGACCGGTCCGAAAGGTCGTTGAACGCATGGAAGTTCCCCTTTGGCGTTCAATAGTGCCATATCGGACGCGGACGCGACCTCTGCCGGACAACAAACCAGCATCCCAACATCCTGCCGGAAGCTCCCTTGTAGTAGCAAGCATCCTTGCTTGCGTTCCGGCGCGGTAGCCCATCACACCGCAAGCAAGGATGCTTGCTACTACAAGAACGACACAACTGGAGCCGATGGTTGGCCACAAAGCCGGCGATTCCGGGACGGGAGCGGGATCGAACCGTTACATCGGACTCGGACGCGGGGATGGGGATCAACCCCACCGCATCACGGCCACGAGGAAGAGCCCGGCGATGGCGGTGGCCCACCACAGGGGCAGTCCGGTGGCGGCCATCCAACCGAGGTGGATGAAGGCGCTGCCGAGCAGGCCGATGAACAGCCGGTCGCCGCGGGTCGTCGCCATCGGCAGCAATCCACGGCGCTCGGAACCCGGCGAAACGATCTGCCAGACGGACATCCCGACCAGTATCAGACCGATGGCGGCGAAGAAGACCGCCGTGGGAAACGTCCACGCCATCCAGTTCAGCCAGTCCATCTGGACCTCTGATGAGTGATCCTGGCAGATGAGATGTGCCGGGATCTTGAGGCTCTGGCGCTCGCGGAAAACGCAGGCATACCATGTGGTATGTCGAGGCTTTCTGCGGGTGCCAGAGGCCGAGAGCCTGGTGCAGATCGCTGGTGAGGATTGCTCATCGGAGGTCACACCCTCCCCAATGCGAAACCCCTGGCGATGTGGTTGCGGACAAACCAGATCACCAGGGCGCCCGGGATGATGGTGAGCACGCCCGCGGCCGCGAGAACGCCCCAGTCCATCCCCGACGCGCTGACGGTTCGGGTCATGATCGCGGCGATGGGTTTTGCGTTGACCGAGGTCAGGGTGCGGGCGAGGAGCAGCTCGACCCAGCTGAACATGAAACAGAAGAACGCGGTGGCACCGATGCCGGAACGGATCATGGGCAGAAAGATCGTCACGAAGAACCGCGGGAAACCGTAGCCGTCGAGAAAGGCGGTCTCGTCGATCTCCCTCGGCACCCCGGACATGAAGCCCTCGAGGATCCACACCGAAAGCGGGATGTTGAAGAGACAGTGGGCCAGGGCCACGGCGATGTGAGTGTCGAAGAGACCGATGCTCGAGTAGAGCTGGAAGAAGGGCAGCAGGAAAACCGCCGGCGGGGCCATGCGGTTGCTCAGAAGCCAGAAGAAGAGATGTTTGTCGCCGACAAAGGTGTAGCGGGAAAAGGCGTATGCGGCAGGCAGGGCGACGGTGAGCGAGAGCAGGGTGTTGAAGGTCACGTAGATGATCGAGTTGACATACCCCGCGTACCAGCTCGCATCGGTGAAAATGACCCGGTAATTGTCGAAGGTGAAATCGTGCGGGAACAGAGTGAAGACGCCGAGAATCTCCTCGTTGGTCTTGAACGACATGTTGAGCAGCCAGTAAAGCGGGAGCATGAGGAAGACGACGTAACCCGCGAGCAGGATGTGGCGCGGCTTCATTGCTGCGGCCCCCGCCCGAGCTGCATCATGGTGGTGTAGAAGAGCCAGCAGAAGAGCAGGATGATCAGGAAGTAGATGAGCGAGAACGCGGCCGCGGGTCCGAGGTCGAACTGGCCGACCGCGAGCTGCGCCAGGGTCTGACTGAGAAACGTGGTGGAGTTCCCGGGACCGCCGCCGGTGAGCACGAAGGGCTCCGAGTAGATCATGAAGCTGTCCATGAACCTCAGGAGAACGGCGATGAGGAGCACGTTTTTGAGCTTCGGCAGCTGGACGAAGCGGAAGACCGCCCAACTCGAGGCGCCGTCGATCCTTGCCGCCTGGTAATACGCGTCGGGGATGGCCTTGAGCCCGGAAAAACAGAGCAGCGCCACCAGCGAGGTCCAGTGCCACACGTCCATTACCAGCACCGTCGCCCAGGCGTCGAGGGGGTTGGCGGCATAGTTGTAGTCGATGCCGAGGGCGGTCACCAAAACCCCACCGAGACCGATGTCGGCGCGGCCGAAGATCTGCCAGATCGTGCCGACCACGTTCCAGGGAATCAACAGAGGCAGGGCGAGAACGACCAGGGTCAGCGAAGCCCACCGGCCGCGGCGCGGCATGGTCAGGGCGATGCCGATGCCGAGGGGGATTTCGATGAGGAGAACGGCGAAGGAGAATACGAACTGCCGTACGAGAGCCTGCCGAAGACGGTCGTCCTGGAGGATTTCCCGGTACCATTCCGCGCCGACGAAGACCCGGTCATCGGGGCCGAAGATGTCCTGCACCGAGTAGTTGACGACGGTCATCAGCGGCACGATGGCGCTGAACGCGACGAGTGCGAAGACCGGCAGGACGAGAAACCACGCCCGGTTGTTCTCGGTCTTCATCATGGCCGTTCGACCCCGGGTTTCGTGCAGAGCCTCGAGTCGCGATAGAGGAGACTGTGCTCGGGTGGGAAAACGAGCCAGCAGGCCCCGTCGCTGATGCGGGCCTCCTCGGCGAGGCGAACCGTCAGGGTGTCGGCGCCGAGAGCCGTGGTGACGATCTTCGAGCGCCCCAGATCCTCGACGCGGATGATCTTCGCCGGCACGCCGCGCTCCGGCCGTTCAAAGACAAGCTCGAGAAACTCGGGTCTGATCCCGAGCTCGTGGGAGGTCCCGGTCGACCCGGCGTCGGTCGGCGTATCAGCGGCCAGGCGGATCGGATGTCCGTCGACGACGGCGCACCCCCCATCGATTCCGCACTCCACAAAGTTCATCCCGGGGCTGCCGACGAAGTGCCCGACAAAGGTGTGGGCCGGGCGCTCGAAGAGGGCCTGCGGGGTGTCGACCTGGATGATCTCGCCGTCGTGCATCACCACGACCCGGTCGGCGAAGGTGAGAGCCTCGGTCTGGTCGTGGGTGACATAGATCAGGGTCAACCGGCTTTCCCGGTGCACCTCCTCGAGTTTTCTCCGCAACGAGTTCTTGCGGTGGGGATCGATGACGGTCAGCGGCTCGTCGAAGAGGATCGCCGAGACGTCGGTGCGCACCAGGCCCCGCCCGAGGGAGATCTTCTGACGAGTATCGGATGCGAGATCCCCCGCGCGTCGTTCGAGGCACGAATCGAGGTCGAGGATCTTCGCGATCTCGCCGACGCGGCTTTGAACATCGGCCCGGGGGATCTTCCGGTTGCGCAGCGGAAAGGCGAGGTTGTCAAACACGGTCATGGTGTCGTAGACCACCGGGAACTGGAAGACCTGGGCGATGTTCCGCTCTCGGGTCGACAGTCCGGTCACATCCCGGCCGTCGAAGAGCAGCCGCCCCGCGGTCGGTCTCAGCAGACCGGACATGATGTTGAGCAGAGTCGTCTTGCCGCAGCCCGAGGGACCCAGGATGGCGTAGGCGACCCCGTCCTCCCAGACGTGATCCGTGGGCTTCAATGCGTAGTCACTCTCCCCCGAGGGCCGGTGCCGATAGGAGTGCGCGACATGGGAGAGCTCGATTCTCGCCACCCGGACCTCAGACCCGCCCGCCGGCGGGCGCGTCATCGGGGGCCGCCGCCAGCGCCCCGTCGGGATCAAAGGCGAAGACGCGCTGTGGATCCACCCGGACCCGGAACGACTCATCGACGTCAAGGTGATGGACGCCGTTCTGCAGCGACACCCACGACGATCCGCCGTGCTCGAAGTGGATGGAGGTCTCGGACCCGCTGATCTCGGCGAGATCGACCCGGGCTTGAATCGTGATGTCTGTCGGCGCGCCGTGACCCATGAGCACGTGGTGGGGACGCACGCCGAAGAGGTAGGGGCCGTCGGGCAGCGTGCGAAGGTGATCGGGAACCGCCACGGGCTCGTTCCCGGCGAGCCGCAGGGCTGCATCCAGGATCAACCCGTCCACGACATTCATGGGCGGGTCGCCCACCAGCTTCGCGGCGCGCACGCTCGCCGGCCGCCGATAGACATCAACCGCCCGCCCCTGCTGCATCACCCGACCCTCGTCGACGATGATGGTGTCGCCGCCGAGGATCAACGGCTCCTGGGGATCGGCCGTGGCGTAGACGACGATCGCGCCCGAATCCTGAAGCACTCTGCGGAGCTCGATCCGCAGCTCCTCGCGGAGCTTGAAATCCAGATTGGCCAGGGGCTCGTCGAGCAACAGAAGCTCAGCCTGTTTGACGAGCGCTCGGGCCAGCGCGACCCTCTGCTGCTGGCCGCCCGACAGCTCGGACGGGAGTCGCTCGAGGAAATCCTCGAGGTGCATCATCTCCGCCACCCGGCGGACCCGCCGCTCGATCTCACCGCGATCGACCCGGGAAACCTCCAAAGGCGAGGCGATGTTCCTCCCGACCGTGAAGTTCGGGTAGTTGATGAACTGCTGGTAGACCATGGCCACGTTGCGCCGGCGCACCGCAACCCTGGTCACATCTTCATCCCCCATCAGCAGCCGTCCGGTCGTGGGTCGTTCGAGACCGGCCATCAAACGCAGGAGAGTGGTCTTCCCCGCCCCGGTCCGGCCGAGGAGCGTGTTGAAGCTTCCCGCCTCGAGACGAAGATCCGTCGGGTGGATGTGGATCTCACCGCCGACGATCTTGCTGACGTTCTCGAGAATCAAGGACATGCCGCTCTTTCGGGGCGTTTTCAGGATCGGCCCGTCGGGTCGTCGTCATGATACATCGCCGCGAACCGATCTCCCGATCCTCCGTATGTACTGTTGGGAGACACGATGATCAAGACGCTGCGCGCACTCAAGTTCCTCTTCGTGGGTCCGATGATCCTGGCCCTGCTCGTCGTCATCAACTGGATGACCTCACCCGGCGACTGGTGGGTCCAGTGGGCCGCGCTGGGGATCGGGATCGCCTGGGTCATCAGCCTGTTCAGGGTGATCTTCGCCGTCATCGTCGCCGGCGGTCTGGCCGCCCTCATCGTCGCGCTCAAGAACCGCACGGGGCCGATGCGGTTCTGAGTGGAGGCGCGACGGCCGCCAAGCCGCCGCAGTTGAGAGTCGCGGGCCGGCCCCGGTTCTCACCGGGATTCGTCACCAGACCGGGACCATCCGAGAACAATCCAGGCGGACTTGGATAGGATGGCATCATGGCAGACGCGAGACGACCAGCCGAGCCCCGAGAACGCTCCCGCCGTGATCGCGAGCTCTTCGACGGCATCGCGGACACCTACTGTCGAAAAGACCTCCTGCCCGCTCATCGCCAGGCTCGAGCGCTGCGGCTGGTCCAGACCATGAGCCGGTCCCGCGCCCCGGACACCGCCGACCTGTTGGAGATCGGCTGTGGTGCGGGTTTCGCCGCCGACTACCTCCGGGGCGCCTATCGCAGCATCCACGGCATCGATCACTCGGCCGAACTGGTGGACGCCGCAAGGACCCTCAACGGCGGCCCGGGAGTCACCTTCGAGACCGCGGACGCCGCCGCCTTCAGCAGCGATCGACGCTTCGATCTCATCTTCATGATCGGCGTGCTCCACCATCTGGAGGAACCGGCGAGCACGCTCAGACACCTGACGACCTTCCTCAAACCCTCCGGATCCATCGTGGTGAACGAACCCTCTGCCGGCAACCCACTGATCCAGTTCGCCAGGAACATCCGCAAGAGGACCGACTCCCACTACTCGAAGGACCAGGAGTTCTACAGTCGGGAAGGGATGCGGGCGGTTTTCGAAGCCGCCGGGTGCGACATCGTCGAGCTGGTGCCGCAGGGTCTCCTTTCGACGCCCTTTGCCGAGGTCGTCATGCCGGCCCAGCCTCTCGTCACACCGCTGAGTTCGCTCGCCTGCGCCCTGGATCGAATGATGGAACGCAGCGTTCCGCGGCTCCTCAGACACCTTTCCTGGAACCTCATCGCCGTCGCCGAACCCAGAGACCGGGCACGGCGGTGATTCTACCGGCTGGGGTCACCCTGCATCGGGTCCGCCCGGAGCGGTCAATCGCGGCTCGTCAGCTCCCGGATCTCGTCGAACCAGCGGGTGATGACCTCGACGTTGCCGCGCGGCGGGTTCTTGATCATGACAAAGGCCGTGCCGCTCGGGTGGATGTCGTACTGCCGTGACCACCGGTACTGCACGTAATCGCCTTCGAAGAGCGTTCGTCGACCGGTTGCGCGAAACCTCGGCGAGGTCTCGATGGAGACCGCGATCATGCGGGTGCCTTCGAGGTAGTAGAGCGTCTTCCCGTCCGGCGCCCAGGTCGGGCTGTTGCCGCCCGCGATCGAGATCTTGAGCCGGGCTCCCGGCGTCGGGAACGACGTGACGTAGACCTCGTCGGCGCCGGAGTAGTTGGACACGTAGGCCAGCCACTCGCCGTCGCGGGAGACGATCGGCGCCAGCTCGTCGTCGGGCCCCTCGAGCAGCGGAACCAGCGACGAGGGGTCACCCGGATCGGGCCAGTACCGGAGGTCCATCCCCTTGCCCGGGATCTCCTCCCGGATGACGAGCACGCCCTGCCGGGTCCAGTCGCCGGTGCGCAGGTTGTTGTCGAAGTCGAGGAGCAGCGACTCGGGAAGACTGAGATCGACCGGTCGCCGATAGACGTCGAAGGTCTTGTTGCGGGTCGACGAGAAGACGAGCTCCTTCCCGTCGGGGCTCCAGAGCGGGTAGAACCCGCTCTCGGTCATCAACGTCGGCGTCCGGGTGTCGAGATCGACCATCCAGATCGCGCCCGAGTCGACGGAGACCATCAGCCGATGGCCGTCGGGTGAGAAGCGAGGGTCGTTGAGGCTGGCGAAAGGCAGGCCGTCCGGCAGCAGCGACTCGACCTTGCCCTCCATGTCGACGGTCACGAGCGACTGGGTGACGCCTCGCGTATTGGGCAGGTAGACCACCGTCCCATCGTCGGACACGTCCATCTGGATCTCACCCTGATCGACCCACGCCCGTTCGAGGACCGGGACCGGCGATCCCGTGAACTCGAGCGCATCGAGATCGAACGGCGCGACGAAAGCCCGCGCCGTTTGAGTGAACAGCACGTGCCCCGTCGGCAGATACCGCGGATCGGTTCCCTGCACCTCGAGGGGTTTGAGGGTCTTTGCGGCGATATCGAAGGCGTAGAGCTCACCGGATCTCCCGGGACCCGCCTGGGTGCTGCACAGCAGCACCCGTGCGCCGGGGAGGACGAACGGCTCGCCGTAGCCCAGACCCTCTCGGACATCGTTTTCGAGGATCCGCTCGGGCTCGCCGCCGTCGCCCGAGACCCGCCAGAGCTCGCCCTGGTGCGCGTAGTAGATCTTGCCGTCCGGGCCCCAGTCGATACCGTTCGGCGACGACGGGAACTGGGCGAGGTGGATCGGCGGGCCACCGTTCGCCCGCACCTTGGTCAGCCCGACCGCGTCGATGAAGGCGATCCAGTGGTCGTCGGGCGAGAAGATCGGCGTCCTGCCGTTTTCGGTTCCGGCGAGGGGCACCGGCTCGAAGTCGTCGATCCGTCTCAGGTAGAGCATGTCGTCGGCGCCGGCGCCGCCGCGTGTCGCGATGCTGCGTCCGTCCGACGAGATCGCCACCGCCACCCCGTCGCCCTGGCGGGTGTTGCCGCTGTTGGGAACCTCGAGCGCGAAACGCCGGATCGGCTCGGCGGCCGCCGGCTCGCCCGCCGGGCGCCAGAGCATGACGCCAGCCGCGACGGCGGCGGCGATCACCGCCACCGCCCAAGGCAGGAGGCTCGCCATCGAGGTGATCCCGGGCTTCGGCCCCGCGAGGTCGGCAAGGGGCTCGTCGGGGCCGTTGACGGCGTCTTCGAGCGCGATCCGCGCCTCGCCGATGTCGCGGAGACGACGCATTCGGTCGCGCTCGAGACAGCGCCCGATGAGCCGGCGGACCGATCTCGGCACGTCGTCGGGATACGAGCCGAAATCGATCGGCGCGCGCAGCACATCCGCCAGCGTGTGCGAGATCGTCTCGCCGTCGAACAGCCGTTTGCCGGTGAGCATCTCGTGCAGCATCACCCCGAAGGACCAGATGTCGCAGCGGCGGTCGGTCGGCTGGCCGGCGGCCTGCTCGGGGCTCATGTAGGCGGCGGTGCCGAGGATCAACCCGGTCATGGTGCCTGCCGACGTGATGGTCTGGGAGTGTTCGGTGTCGTCGTTCGAACGCGGGCTCGAACGCCTTGGCGAGACCGAAGTCGAGGACCTTGGCCTTGCCGTCGGCGGTCAGCCGCACGTTGGCCGGCTTGAGGTCGCGGTGGATCACGCCCCGTTCGTGCGCCGCTTCCAAAGCCCGGGCAATCTGCAGCGCCAGGGGCAGCGCCGCTGCAACGGGGATCGGACCACGTCCGATCCGGTCGGAGAGGTCTTCTCCCTCGACGAGTTCCATGACGAGGAACGTGACAGGTCTTGAGGTCTTGGGGTCCTGGGGTCCTGAGGTCTTGAGGTCTTGAGGTCCTGAGTTCGTGCCCGTGCCCGACGAACCGATCTCGCGGGAGGGGATCAACTCCTCCCCTACGGTGTTTTTGTCGGTCTCGACCGTCTCCAACCCATACAGGTGCGCTATGTTCGGGTGATTCAGGCTGGCCAACAGTTTGGCTTCACGCTCGAACCGGGCGAACCTCTCCGGATCGGCGGCGAATGCGTCGGGCAGGACCTTGAGCGCCACGTCGCGCTCGAGCTTGGAGTCCCGGGCGCGCCAGACCTCGCCCATCCCGCCCTCACCCAGGCGGGCCTTGATCTCGAACTGCGACAAGGTCTTTCCGATCATCTCGTTTCCTTCGTTTTCCGGCCGTCAACCATCGGTGCTCGGTCCGAGGATCTGCCTTCGCTGCTCGAGCGCCACGGGGTCCGGAATCGGAACACTCTCCACCCGGGTTTCGTCGATTGATTGACCACTCGTTATTCTAACGCTGACGAGACGCAATTTCATTTCCCTGGGAATCAACACTGGCACCATCCCGATCCGGGAGAAAAGGCGTCACCCCCGGAGTTTTGGTTGTTCCGACGCGTACCGCGTGCTCGGATCAGGGTTGTGTCACCGCCCAGGCCAAGGTCCCCAGCGCCTCGAAACCATCGTCGAAAAGGACGTCGCTGCACCCGCCGAACAGGGCAAGACCGGCGTCGTCGTCAGCAACCACGATGATGCCGTCGTCGAGATAGACCCCGTCGGCGTTGCCGACGGTGTCGAAGGAGCCGACCTCCACCGGCGCGGTCGGATCACTGACATCGAGCACCAGCAAACCGTAATATCCGTTGGCCACGTATGCCCGGGTACCGACCACCATCACATCATTTGCCTCCATCGGACCAGGGTCGAAGAAACCGATCTCCGACGGTGCGGTGGGCACCGAGATGTCGATCACGCGAACGCCGGCGTTTCGGGCCGCGACGAACGCATGATCGCCGTCCAGAGCAACGGCATAAGCGTTGTCGGGGAGGCTCACGAAGGCCACCTCGGATGGCGCCCCCGGCACGCTGACATCGATCACCCGCAGGCCCTCACTGTAGTCGGCCACATATGCGTAGCCGCCCGAGACCGCCACCCCGTAGGCCGTGCCCGGAGTGGCCACGGAACCGATCTCGGACGGAGCTGCGGGAGCGCTGATGTCCACCACCCGTAGACCGGAATCGCCGTCGGCGACGTAGGCGATGTTGCCGCTCACTGCAACCCCCCGCGCCTGACCCGGAGTATCGAGGACAGCGAGATGAACGGGCGCCGTCGGAACGCTGAGATCGAAGATCTCGAGACCGTAGTTGAGCACGGCAAGATAGGCGTGCCAACCAGAGAGGACGACCTGCAGAACGCTTTCGAGGGCCCGGGTCGTCGAAAGCTCGACGGGCGCCGACGGCGCCGTCACGTCCATCACTCGCAGACCGCCCGGATAGACTCCCACGTAGGCCAGGCCTGCGGTCGCCGACACCGAGTTCGAGTAGCCCGCAGTCGGATAGTCGCCCACCACCGCCGGCGAACCCGAAACGCCGCCATCGACGACAACCATTCCGCCTGTGTCATCGGCCACCCACAGGAGGCCTCCCGCGGCAACGACGTCGAGACAGTCCGCCCCGGTATCGACAAAGCCAACCATCACCGGCGCCGACGGAATGCTCACATCGATCTGCTTGAAGCCGCCGTAGCTGTCGGCGACGAAGGCGAGGTTCCCAACGATCGCCACTCCCTCGGCGGAGTACGTGCCGAGATACCCCAGCTCCGAGGGTGAGGTGGGATTCGTCACGTCGATCACCCGCAGCCCAGAGGCCCCATCGGCCACGTAAGCGGTGTTGCCCGAAACCGTCACGTCATTGGCGTTTCCCGGAGTGCCGACGAAACCCAACTGGGTGGGCGACGCCGGGTTGGCGACCGAGACCACGACCAGACCGGCGAAACCATCCGAAACGTAGGCAATATCCGCTGCTATCGCAACGCCCCTGGCAGATCCCCCGGTCCCAAGAAAACCGACTTCGGTCGGCGACGCGGGAGTGGCGATGGAGATCACCCGCAGCCCCCCTGATCCATCGGCCACATAGGCGTAGCTCCCGTCCACCGCAATATTGCCGGCGTAGCCCGGCGTGTCGATGGCGCCCACCTCCACCGGAGCGCTGGGAACGGCCACCGAGAACACCCGTAATCCCTCATAGCCGAATGCGACCACCACGTGATCGCCGGCCGCGGCAATCGCCACAGCCGGGATGGGAATGGACGCTTCGCCGAGCAACTGCGGCGACGCGGGGGTGGTGACGTCCAGGACCATCAGGACGGTACCGCTGCCCACAAAAGCCAGGTCCCCATCCACCGCCACCGCCGAGGCCGGGCCGTATGGCCACCGGCCGAGCAGGTCCGGGCAGCCCTGGGCCGAAACCGGAGTCGAGAACACCGCGATGACACCGCCGATGACCAGCGTCAAAAGAACTCGGCCGCGAAGATCGTGATTCATCGCTTCCCCCTGATGTTGGTTGTATTTCTCCCAGTATAACCACACCGGCGGGAAGACACTACCGAAACTCACCCGGCGATCCCAACGCACCTACCTGCTGCGACGATCGCGTCAGCCGGGCTCGCGGCGGACGATGGCCTCCTTGATGCCGGCCACCTGTTCGACGGGCACGACGAAGACCACCCCGGTGCCGTGCTCGTCGAGACGGCCGGCAGTGTCGGATGGCGGCCAGGACCGGATCGACCAGCTCATCCTCGGTGAGAAAGATCACGACATCGGTCTGCATTTCGAGGACGAGGCCGAGAAAGGTCTTCGCCTCGCGGACCCCGGTCCCTCGGCCGGCGACGATGGTGGCGCCGGAAATCCCGCACTCCTTCGCGGCGTCGACCACGGCGTCGGTGACATCGGGTTTCAGGGCGGCGATGATCGCCTTGTAGCTCATGGATTCATCCCTTTCTGACCACGACGGATGCGGCGGCTCGCTCGCCAACCGGCGAACTGGGCGTAGCCCATCACCGTGATCATCGGAAACAGACTCGCAAATGCGATCAGACCGAAGCCGTCTATGGCCGGGTTGCGCCCGGGAATCGTCGCGGCCAGACCGAGGCCGAGGGCGGTCACCAGCGGCACGGTCACCGTCGACGTGGTCACCCCGCCCGAGTCATAGGCCAGGGGGATGATCGACTTCGGCGCGAAGGCCGTCTGGGCGATGACGACAAGATAACCGGCGGCGATGAAGAGCACCAACGAGGCGCCGGTGACGATCCTGAACGCGCCGAGACCGATGCCGAGGGCCACCCCGACGGCGACAACGAGCCGCAGGCCCCACGGCCGGATGGTGCCTCGCGACGCCTGCTCGGCCTTGAAGGCGACCGCGATGAGTGCGGGCTCGGCCAGGGTGGTCGAAAAACCGATGATCGCGGCAAAGACATAGACCCAGCCGTACTCCCACCAGGGCGGCGAATCCGGGACGGTGTCGCTGCCGAAGACGAATTGGGGAGAAGACAGCTCGGTCGCCATGTGTTCGCCGAGGGGGAAGAGCGCGAGCTCGAGCCCGATGAGGAAAAAGGCGAGTCCCACCACGACGAGAGCCAGCCCCGCCACGAGACGGCGGAGGTGCGGAATCGGCTGGCGCAGGACCAGGTACTGAAAACCGAAGAGCAGGGCGCTGACCGCGAAGACATCGCGGCTGGTGTCGAGCAGGGCTCTCAGCAGACCATCGATCACGGGCGCCGCCTTCCGGGATTCATCAGCCCACTCCCAGCCCGCGAATGCCGAAACGGGCGATACCGAAGAGCATGACGAAGATCATCGGCGTCAACGACGCGAGCGCGATCATCCCGAAACCGTCGATGAGCGGGTCGCGGCCGCGGATGGAGGTCGCCAGCCCGACTCCGAGCGCGGTCACCAGCGGCACCGTGACCGTCGATGTCGTCACCCCGCCGGAATCGAAGGCGATGCCGACGATGGCCTCGGGTGCGATGAAGGTGATGGAGACGACGATGACGTAGCCGCCGATGATCAGGTACTGAACCGGCCAGCCGCGGAGGATGCGGAAAATGCCGATCACGATCGCCGCCCCGACCGACAACGCGACCGTCAATCGAAGCTGGAGCGCGTAGGCCGACTGGGTCGCCGGGTCGGACGCGATATAGCCGGCGTCGGAGGCCACCGACGCCGCCTCGCCGGCGATGGCGATGAGGGCGGGCTCGGCGACGGTGGTCGAGAACCCGAGGAGAAAACCGAAGGCCAACAACCAGACGAGGCTGCCCTTGCGGGCGAAGGAAAAGGCCATGGCCTCGCCGATCGGAAACAGACCCATCTCCAACCCCTGCACGAAGAGCATCAGACCAAGTACGACGAAGAGCGCCCCGACCAGGACCTCCGCGACATTGGGGAAGGGCTGGCGCAGTACAAGCGTCTGGAAGCCGACCACCACGACGACGATGGGCAACAGGTCTCGGACCGAACCCCACAGCCGGCGGGCCAGCAACCGCAGATGGGGGGCCGCGAATTCGAGACCTTTCGGCACGCCTTGAGACCGCTCCCTCCGGTGGAAATCAGCGCCGGAGATCGACTCCCGGCACGGCGAGGGTATCAGGATTCGGATCGATGTCTCACCGGCGAACCGAACAAACCCGGCGGCGGCTGCGGATTTGTCCACCTGCTACACCCCCTCAATCACAACCCTTGAAATCGAGCTTCGTTGCAGGCAGACAGCCTTCATCGGACGACACCTGAGGTAAGCTCAGGTGACGGACCGAGACCCGGGCGAGCCTTGAGGAGGCGCCGAGGATGCACGACGTTCTGATCGAAATCGCGGTGGTCATGGCATCGGCGGTGGGGGCCGCGTTGCTGCTGAGGCGCCTGCACCTGCCGCCTGTAGTCGGGTTCCTCGTCGCAGGGATCCTCGTGGGCCCGGGCGGAATCGGGCTCGTCACCGACCGCCACCTCATCGAGGGGGTGGCCGAGGTCGGTGTCATGCTGCTGCTCTTCACCGTCGGTCTCAAACTCAAGCTCGGGGAACTGTGGCGGATGCGGGCGCTCGTCTTCGGCTCGGGCACGGCTCAGGTGCTGGGCACCGGCGCCGCGGCGGCGGCCGTCGCCATGGCCATTGGTCGTCCGCCGGCCGAGGCCGTGACCTGGGGAATGGTCGTCGCACTCTCGTCCACCGCTCTTGTCCTTTGGCTGCTCGAGGGTTCGGGCAAGACATCGAGCCTCCACGGCCGCGCCATGATCGGCGTGCTTCTGATGCAGGATCTCGCCGTGGTCCCGATCATGCTCTCGCTGCCGTTGCTCGCCGGAAGAGGGGGCGACAGTTTCGAAATCGCGTGGTTCCTGCTGCGCTCGGCAGGCATCATCGCCCTGACCGTGGTCGGCGCGAGGGTGCTCTTCCCTTCCCTGGCGGCCCGCGTGGTTGCGGCCGGCAACAGGGAGCTCTTCACCCTCACCACCGTCCTCGTGGCCGTCGGCACCGCTCTGGTCTTCGGCCACTTCGGACTTTCGGCGGCGCTCGGCGCGTTCCTCGCCGGCATGGTCGTGTCGGAGTCGAAGTACGTCAGCCGGATGGTCGACGAAATCACCCCGTTGCGCGATGTCTTCAATAGCCTTTTCTTTGTCTCCCTCGGAATGCTGGTCGAACCCGGCCTCTGGCTCGCGCACCCGGTGGTCAGCCTCGGCCTGGTGGTTGTCATCGTCGCAGGCAAGGCCGCACTGGCCGGGATCGCGGTCTGGCCCGTGGTCCGGAATGTCAAGATCGCGGCCGCCGCCGGGCTCGGGTTGGCCCAGATCGGCGAGTTCTCTCTGGTCGTCGCCGCCGAGGCGGGCCGTCTCGGTCTCGTCGACGCAAGCGCAGGCGAACTTTTCCTCGCCATCGCGGTGCCGACCATGATCCTCACCCCCGGTCTGACCGCGCTCGCCCACCGTCTCGCCGGCCGCGCCGGGTGCGACGCACCCGAGGTCGATCTCCGCGACCATCTCGTCATCGTCGGATTCGGCGTCAACGGCCGGAATGTCCACCAGGCGCTGGCGTCGCTCGGGGTTCCTCACGTGCTGGTGGATCTCAACCCGCACACCGTCCGCGAGCTCCAGGAAGCCGGTGAGCACGCGGTCTACGGCAACGCCGAGCAGGATGCGGTGCTCCGAGCCGCCGGAGTCGAGCGGGCGCGGGGGGTGATCATCGCCATCCCAGACGCCGCGAGCACCCGCGAGGTGGTCGCGGCCTCCCGCCGACTCGCCCCGGAGGCGACCATCGTCGCCCGGACCCGCTACGTCCAGGAGGTCGAGCCCCTCGAAGTTCTCGGCGCCGATCAGGTGATCCCCGAGGAGTTCGAGACCTCTCTCGAGCTGGTGGGACGAGTGCTCGAGATGTACGGCGCCCCACCGTCGATGATCCTCGATCAGAAGACGGCGCTGAGGCGCCGGCACTACGGCGTGCTGCGATCGAGCGACGAGGTCGAGATCTCGGCGCCTGATTTCAACGAACTCCGCCATCTCGTCCGCCTCGCGGAGGTGGAGATCGCTCCCGGTGCGCCGGCCGCCGGGAAGACGCTGCGCGAGCTCGACCTGCGGCGGGCCACCGGCGCCACGGTGCTCGCGATCAGGCGCGGTCCCGAGGTCCGGTCCAACCCATTGGCCGAGACCACTCTCGCGCCGGGAGACCGCCTGGTGATCATGGCCGATGGCGAGTGCGAAGCTCGAGCGCGCGAGCTTCTGCGGGCGCCCCGGTCGGTGCACCCTGCCGAATGACGCATCCCATTACTTTCTCACCCCCACAGGAGCCAGAGGCTTCTGTGGGGGTGAGAAGAGGCCGGGCGGCCCCGAAGGGCCGCCCGGATCACATCACAGAATGCGGGTTAGAAGTTGAACTGGACGCTGCCGAAGATGTAGCGGCCAGCGGGGTCGTAGACGCCGTACATGTTGATGTTGTTGTCGTCGGCGTGGTCTCCGGCGCCAAGCGGTGGCTCTTCGTCGAGGATGTTGTTGATACCCAGGGTGAACTTGATGCCGTTGCGGAGGGTGTACGACGCGGCGAGATCGAAGTAGTTGAAGGGGTCGATCTTGTCGATGCCGTTGACGATCCAGAGCTCGTGGTTGCCCGGATTGGCAAGGTCGGGGTCGGGGCTGAAGTCGTCTTCCTTGACCTCGCCGACATAACGCCAGGACAGCGAGAGATTCAGACGGAAGTTGGTCTCCCAGGTGGCGCGGAAGCGGTGCCGCCATTCGGGAGTCGGCTGAGCGCACTGGAAGCCGAAGTACCCGGCGCAGTCGTATTCCACCAACGGGTCGGCATACACGTTCTTGAACAGATAGCTGCCCATGAGGTCCATGGCCAGGTATCCGGAGTTGCCGAGACCTACGAGGTAGTTGAAGTTGAGGTCGACACCTTCGGCGTGGAGGTCGCCGATGTTGTTGTTGGCGGTAAAGGTGTAACCGGCCTGCGTCGCCCACAGGGTTCCCTGGTTGTCACGAACGATGAGTGAGCACAGGTCCGGGTCGCCGGTGTTGGCGCAGGTCTGAATGACGTCGTCGGCGCCGAGCGCTCCGATGGTGTCGGTGATCTTGATGTCGTAATAGTCGAGGGTGATGGATAGACCGCGGATGGACTGAGGCGTCCACACGATGCCGGCGGTAATGGTGTCGGCGGTCTCGGGATCGAGGAGCGGGTTGCCGCCCTCGAGGGTGTTGTACTGACCGGCGGGGCTCGGCGCGATGTGGCCGTACTGGCCGGGGAGCACGCCGGTGTTGGCGCACTGAGCTTCAGTGGCCGTCGGGTTGGGGCCGGAGCAGATGTCGGTCGAACCGTTCAGGTTGAAGCCCTGCACCCGGAAGAGCTCGGAGATGTTCGCCGCGCGGACGGCGCGGTTGTAGCCGCCGCGGAGGCGCCAGCTCTGGGTCGGGGCGTAGCTCGCCTGGATCTTGTAGCTGCTGACGCCGCCGGAGGTCGAGTAGTCGGAGTAGCGATAACCGAGCTCGAGGGAGAGGTCCTGGGCGCCCTTGGCATCCTGGACGAGGGGAACGAGGAGCTCGATGAAGGCTTCCTTGACGTTGTAGCGACCGATGATCTCGTCGTTCGCGCCACCGAAACCGGCGGCGTTGGCGGTGCGGTACACCTCGTCAGGAGTGTTCTTCAAGTACTCTTCGCGATACTCGAGACCGCCGGCAAACTGGACGCCTTCGCTGGCGGACGGGAGGGCGATGCCGTAGTTCTCCCAGTCCGAGGTGAAGGTGAGGTTGAAGACATCGATGGCGGTCACCGAGTACCGTATGGCACTGATGGACAGGTAGTCGATGGCTTCCTGGGTCACTCCGTCACGGTAGTCGTCGACATACTCCCCGGTGCCGCCGTTGGTAAAGATGTTCCAGGGCACGCAGCCGTTGGCGGCGTCGTTGCGGCAGACCCACTCACCGGTGTCGGGGTCCACGATGACGTCGAGGGCGTTGGCGATGCCGGCGACGTTGAGGTAACCGTTGGCCGAGTCGTTCTGGTTGTTCTGGCCGTGCATGTAGTAGAAGTCGTAGTTCCACTCTTCGCTGAGCTGACCGCGCACCCCGCCGAGCATGCGGATGTTGCTGTGGGCGATCTCGTCGTACCGCGGGTCGCCTTCGACGTTGCGGCGGAGGATCCACAGATTGGCCATGTCGGTCGGTCCATAACCGCCCTGGACGCAGAGGAGATCCCGCTGCTGGTCGGAGAGCATCGGGTTGTCGCAGTTGGTCTGGGTGACATCGTTGAAGTTGCCCGACGGCGCGATCTGCGCCCTGGTGTAATTGTTCATGTACATGACTTCCATGTACACGTCGAAGTGCTTGTTGATCTCGTAGTTGGCGAAGGCGCCGGCGTTCCACTTCGTGTCCGGCCGCTGGATGTGGTTGTAGGGAGCGTAGTTGAAAAGCGGGAAGCCGGGAACGAACTGGTCGCCGTTGGGGCCGCCGAGGGTGTGGTCGCCCTGGGAGGCGCCGTCAATGGTGAGCGGGCGGAAGCGCCCCATGGGGCTCGTCGAGGAACCACCGCAGAACGGACCGTCGTCACCGGCGGCGACGGCGCAGTTGAGATAGTCGCGCGAGCCCTTAACGAGTGCATCGAGCTTGCGGTAGTCGAGGTAGACGGCCGCGTGGCCCCTGCCGTCGGCGAACTTGCCGCCGAGAGCGATGTTGGCGTTGATCGACTCGCCGTCCCAGGCGGATCCGGTCGGCACGTCGAAGCCGGCGTCGGTATTGATTTCCTGGGCCAGGGCGTTGTTGTTGTTGTGGTTGTACCCGGCGTACTGCACACCGCCGCGGACGCCTTCAAAATCGGTGTCCATGACGAAGTTGACGACGCCGGCCATGGCGTCGGAACCATAGGTCGTCGACGCACCGCCGGTCAGGACGTCGACGCGCTTGATGAGCGGCGCGGGGACGACGTTGAGGTCGGGGGCGTACGAAAAACCGTCGCCGTTGCCCGGGGGCAACCGGCGGCCGTTCATGAGCACGAGGGTGCGGTTGGGGCCGAGCTGACGCAGGGAGATGGTGGCCGTACCCGTGGCGCCGTTGGCAACCGTCGAGTTCTGGCCGGCAAACGCCTGCGGCATGGTCTTCACGAGGTCCTCGATGCGGACCGTACCGGAATAGGTGAGCTCCTGCGGGACCTCCATGACGGTCACGGGGCTCAGCGCCGTCAGGTCGGCGCGCGGGATGAGCGAGCCGGTGACGGTCACCTCACCCTCGAACGAGCGCTCCATGGCCTGTTCGATGAGGGCCTGCTGCTCTTCGGGCGTCAGCTCGTTGTCCTCCTGTGCGACGACAGGCGAGACGAGGCACGCGACCGCAATGATGGTTGCGAAAAGAAAAGACCGGGACCGTGCGACACGGAACGCGCTTCTCTCCTCGGTTCTGACTGGTGAATACATCTCCGTTCCTCCTCATTGAATTCGATGAGATTCCAGGCGTCTCGGGAGCCGACCGGAGGACATCTCCGCCCATCGAAGAAATCCAACCAAATGAGCCAATCCATGCCGACCTCCTTATCTCGGCGTCGATGGCTTATCGAACTTCCGGTCGATCTCAGTCCTGGTTCTTCATCCAGGTGACATTACGTCCAAAGCGGAGTGGAGTTGTTACCAATTTGTAAAAAGTATTTTGAGATTACATTCTTCACAATTGAATCGGTATTTTTCACGTTTTTCACACGGCTCTCCACTCACCGCGAACTGGTTCGCGGTCCGATCGCGACGAATCACGGACAAAAAGGCTCCTGTCTTCCCCTGCCGGGCGCGATCGGATCCCCCCAGCGCCGAGCCATGCGCAAACAAGATCTTGTCCGAAATCGCGGACACTCACGGGAGCGGAGGCGCCCTGTCCAGGGGATTCCCGACGATCATCCGGTTACATCGATGACCTCTGCGTTACAGAAGGTCACGAATCGGCCGGTCACGACCTCCCTCAGCGGATGACCTCTCCGCGCGAGGGCGACCGGCTGCACGCCGAGATCGAGGGTGGCGCCGAAGACGCGGAGCGGAAAAACGGTCGTGTGGGCCTTCGACCTCATGCCGTGGCGGGTGAGGGGTGAGGAGTGAGGGGTGAGGAGCCATTCCCACCACCCGTCACGACTCACGGCTCACTTCGTCCTCGGGCCGCGTTCGCCAGCGGCGGTGCATCCACACCCACTGTTCGGGCCACGCCCGTACGTGCCACTCGGCCGCAGCGGTAACCTCGGCGGTGACCTGAAAGACCTTCTCCTTGAGCGAGCCGTCGCTTGGAACCTCGATGGGCGGGTAGATCTTGATCTTGTGGGTGCCATCCGGCTTGCGGTGGATGTACCCGGGCATGATCGGGCAGCGGGCGCGCAGCGCGAGGGTCGCGGCCCCGGAAGGAGTCCAGGCGAGACGGTTGAAGAAGGGGACGAAGACCCCGGGAATGCTCGGGATGTCCTGGTCGATGAGCAGACCGACCCCGCGTCCGGCGCCGAGAGCCTGGAGCAGCTGGCGGCCGGCCGAGACTCCCCGCAGGATGACCTCGCTGCCGAATCGGGTCCGCAGGGCGTTCACCACCTCGTCGATCCGGGAGTCGTCGAGCTCCCGCACGGCGATGGTGATGGGGACCCCGACGGCGCTGAGGCACGCGTTGAGCATCTCCCAGTTGCCCATGTGCCCGGTGGCGAGAATGCCGCCTCGGCCGCTCTCGATGGCGTTCCAGATGTGCTCGATACCCTCGATCTCGCACATCCCGATCACGTCTTCCGGTTTGGCGCGCCAGAGCCACGCGATCTCGGCCAGCACCCGGCCGAGATGATCGGCGCACCCCCTCATGATCCGGTCGCGTTCGTGCCGGCCGAACTCGGGGAAGGCGATCTCGAGGTTCTGCTGCATCCGGCGCCGCTCGCGCTTCATGAATCGAAGCGCAACGCGACTCATCACCGGGAGCAACCTGCGGGTCAGCCCGAGGGGGAGACGGCTGCCGACGGCGAGAATCCCACGGAGAACGTAATAGGCGAGATTGTCACGGGTGCGGCGGTCCATGTCCCGAGTGTAGCTTTTTCTCGAGGGAACGGCACCGGCAAGGTTGGAGCCGTGGCCGTGGCCGTGGCCGTGGCCGTGGCCGTGGCCGTGGCGCCGGCATGGTCACTCCGGGTTGTTCTTGAACCGACTCGTAGCCGTTGAGATGGCAATTGTCAAGGGCATGACGAATCGCCTACGGCTCAGCCAAGGAAGTCGACACCCACCTGCGTCTCCTCGTCGGAGCAGGCGCAATCGACAACTCGCGGACCGCCACTACTCTCCAACTCTTCGACGACGTCCGCGCCATCACCTGGCGCCTCCTCCACCCGAGATCACAATTGCGATGATTGTAGGGCCGGCGTCCCGCCGGCCCATCAGAGCCCTCGTCGATCCGCGTCGCGCCGCACGCCAGTCCAACGCCGCTCTCGTTTGCGACGCGATATGGCCCCGGATCTTTCCAAGCAACACCTGTGTCATCGGGATCTCGCCTGGATCAGAGTCCCCGAAATCCGGGGCCACGACCCGGAGGACTCGCGGTTACCCAATCCGTACCTACCCAAACTCCGCAGCAAACAACGAGCCACCCAACCACTTCACAACACGCGGTAAACCGCGCCCCACCGGGATGCCGGGGATGAGGGTGTCAGGAACCCGAGATCCCACAAGACCCAATACCCCGCACTCTCTCGGAAACGCCCGGCCGGCTTCAACAACCCTGACGGGCAGGCTGGAAGCCCGCCCCCACAATCTCCGCCCAACCTGAAAGAAAACCGGGACCGGGGCCGATGGGGACACCCGGAAAACCGCGCCCCACCGGGGTGCCGGGTCCGCATTTGTGCCGGTACGACCTCCCGGCAGAGCGGTCCGCCCAGCACAAATGCCGACCGGGCTCCCCCGGAGAGCGCGCCGCGGTCCGCTCTCCCGGCTACGAGGCAGGCCGCCGGCGCGCCATCGGCGTGGTCGCAGCCCTCCCCTCTCCCACGCGCGACCGCGCCGATGGTGCGACGCTGGGCCGCCGGGACGCCCAAGCGTCACAGCGGCCCAGAAGGCCGGGGATGAGGGTGTCAGGAACCCGAGATCCCACAAGACCCAATACCCCGCACTCTCTCGGAAACGCCCGGCCGGCTTCAACAACCCTGACGGGCAGGCTGGAAGCCCGCCCCCACAATCTCCGCCCAACCTGAAAGAAAACCGGGACCGAGGCCGATGGGGACACCCGGAAAACCGCGCCCCACCGGGGTGCCGGGTCCGCATTTGTGCCGGGACGACCTCCCGGCAGAGCGGTCCGCCCAGCACAAATGCCGACCGGGCTCCCCCGGAGAGCGCGCCGCGGTCCGCTCTCCCGGCTACGAGGCAGGCCGCCGGCGTGCCATCGGCGTGGTCGCAGCCCTCCCCTCTCTCCCACGCGCGACCACGCCGATGGTGCGACGCTGGGTCGCCGGGACGCCAATAGCGTCCCGGCGGCCCAGAAGGCCGGGGATGAGGGTGTCAGGAACCCGAGATCCCACAAGACCCAATACCCCGCACTCTCTCGGAAACGCCCGGCCGGCTTCAACAACCCTGACGGGCAGGCTGGAAGCCCGCCCCCACAATCTCCGCCCAACCTGAAAGAAAACCGGGACCGGGGCCGATGGGGACACCCGGAAAACCGCGCCCCACCGGGGTGCCGGGTTTGACATTGTGCCGGATCGACCTCCAGGTTTCGTGGCGCGCCACGCACAATGTCATACCGGGCTCCCCCGGAGAGCGCCTCGAGGTCAGTTCTCCCGGCTACGAGGCAGGCCGCCGGCGCGCCATCGGCGTGGTCGCAGCCCTCCCATCAACCCACGCGCGGCCACGCCGATGGTGCGACGCTGGGACGCCGGGACGCAACAGCGTCACGGCGGCCCAGAAGGCCGGTGACGAAGGAATGGTCCGGAACTACGGCAGCAATCTGGACAGGGGCCGTATCCGTATCCATTGGGGATAATCCAACCCGCATCGGCAATCCCCAGGGATGAGTATCATCGCCCGCTGGCGACACCCAGAATCCCATCGAACCGCGCGTTGCCGCGCAACGCGTCGAAACGTCGGTCGGTCTTCAGCCGGGCGATCTCATCCGGTGTCGACCAATCCGCAAAGCGCTCGAGATCGTCCAGGGCGCCCGTTCTGTCGTCGAGCAGCTGCAGCCGGATCGCCGCCCGGAGGCGGTAGGCCGGCCCGGGGCGGGCGGCGCGCTCGACGGCGGTTCCGAGATCGCGCATCGCCTCATCGGTGCGCCCGCCCATCTGCGCCAACGCGGCGGCGCGCAGATAGTGGAGGCGGCCGTCCACATCAGACGTCCTGCGGATCCCCTCGGAGGCGACGGCCGCAGCGGCGCCCTTGTCGCCCTGTTGCAGCAGGACCTCGCCGAGCGCGTCGTATGGCGCTTCGAACTCCGGCCGCAGCTCGATGGCGCGCCGGAAGGCCTCCATCGCCCGTTTCGGATCACTCTCGGCGACACAGGTTCCGAGATACCAGAGGAGCACCGGGCTCGACGGATCCTCGGCGAGCTCCCGTTCGAAGAGCTTGGCCGCACGCTCGAGATCGCCGCGCGCCTTGGCTTCGAGAGCCTGCTGGTGAATCGGCGCGAGGTGCATCGCATCGACCGGGTTCCGCCGGCTCCCGGCGCCTTCGCCCGGGCTCCCTGAAACATAACCGAGGGCGAGCAGCGCCGCCTCTTCGTCGGCACTCAGCACGACGGCCTCGCCGGCGAGAAGATCGTCGCCCTCCCGGACCTCCGACAACCGCCGGTCGAGCTCCGCGATCGTCTTCGGCCGGGCCGAGGCGAGATCGCGCCGCTCGTTCGGGTCGGCGCCGAGATCGTAGAGTTCGGGCCGCGGTGAGTGGATATACTTCATCCGGCCGCGAACGACGGCGAAGAGCGGCGCCCAGCCGTTTCTCAGATAGCCCTCGAGACTCTCGATGTAAAGAGTTCTTTCACCGGCTCCGCCTCCATTCCCGCGCAGCGCCGGCAGCAGCGAGACCCCGTCGCCGGGCGTCTCGATTCCGACGAGGTCCCTCAGAGTGGGCGCGATGTCGACGAGCCCCACCGGTGGGGCGTGCCGGACCGCCTCCGTCTGCCCCGGCATGTGAATCAACAGAGGCACCCGGGTGGTGGCTTCGTAGAGCAGGACGCCGTGGGTTTCTTCGCCGTGCTCGCCGAGAGCCTCGCCGTGGTCGCCGGCGATGACCACGACCGAGGAATCGAAAAGCCCTCCGGCCACCAAGGCGCCGACAAGTCTCCCGATCTCGTTATCCATATAGGCGACCTCGGCGGCATAGGGTCGATCGGCAAACCGCTCACTGAAGGGAGGCGGCGCCTCGTAGGGGGCGTGCGGGTCAAAGACGTGGACCCAGACAAACCACGGTGTCCGCGAGGCCGCGATCCAGTCTGCGGCCGCGCGGACGGTCTCCGCCGCCCGGCGCTCCATCCCGCGGCCGAGACGCGGCCGGATATCGGGAGCGTCGTAGTGGTCGAAGCCGCGCTCGAATCCAAATCGGCCGTCGACGACGAAGGAACTGACAAAGGCGGCGGTGCGGTAGCCCTTCCCCCGGAGCTCTTCGGCGATGAGCGGCACTTCGGGTCCGACCATGACGGCGAGGTTCTTTCGTACGCCGTGGTGAAACGGGTGGAGCCCCGAGAAGATGGTGGTGTGCGACGGCATGGTCTGCGGGACTGAAGCCTCGCAGCGCTCGAAGAGATGGCTGCGCCCCGCGATCCGATCGAGGTTGGGGCTGACCCTGGGGTCGCCGCCGTAGCAACCGAGAACATCGGCGCGGGTCGTGTCGAGGGTCACGAGAAGGATGTTCGGTCGCGACGTTGTCCGCTCCGGAGGCGCATCATCGGCGTTTGGGGACTCCCCTGCCGCCATCGCGGCCAGCCCGACAAACGCCAGAATCGCGGTGGTGGAACGCGTCATGAATCGACCCTTCATCGGTGACACCCCATTTTCGTCGAGACGAGGATACGGGAAAACCCGGTCCCCGTCCTGCCGCCCGGTCTCCGCGGACGCCTCCGCCTCGGTCCATACCGTCTCTCCACCTGCAATCCGTTGTAGAGTGCTGACCGGGAGAACGCACATGAACCGCACCCTTGAGCGAAGCTTTCTCGTGGCCGTCGGAATCCTGACCCTGATCGCAACCACGGCTCTTGCCATGGAGCCGCCCACCGCAGAACAGCTCGAGCGTTACCGCCGGGACGGGTCCCTGGCCGCCCGGGCCGATCGCGCCCGGACCTTCGGCAATCACCGGATGGCGCCGGTGCTCGCCGCGCGATTGGGGTCGCAGACCTCGCTCAAGGCGCTGCCGGATGCTCCGTCGGTCCTCCCGTCCGCCGGGTCGCCGCGGGTGCTCACCCTGCTCATCGCCTTCTCCGACCTGCCGGGCGTCACCGATCCCGCCGTGGTCGATGACCGGATCTTCGGCGACGGCGAGACCACCGCCTATCCCTACGAGAGCCTGACGAATTTCTACCGCCGATCGTCCCTCGGCCAACTCGAGATCACCGGATCGACTCTCGGCTGGTACACCACCGCCTATCCGCGATCCGAGGTCGTCGAGAGTTATGTCGGACGCCAGGCTCTCATCAAGGAAGCCTTCACCCACTTCGACAGCGAAGGCCACGACTTCTCGCAGTACGACAACGACGGCGACGGCGTCATCGATTATCTCTCCATCGTCTGGACCGGGGAGCACGGCGAGTGGGCCGAGTTCTGGTGGGGTTATCAGACCAGTTTCTACAACGACAACTTCACCGTCGACGGAGTTCGGATCGGCACCTACTCCTGGCAGTGGGAGAACTACGACTGGCCGGGCGAGTTCTCGCCGGAGGTTCTCATTCACGAGACCGGCCACGCCCTGGGGCTCCCCGACTACTACGACTACGACGACGCCATCGGGCCCAGGGGCGGTTGCGGAGGTCTCGACCAGATGGACTCCAATTTGGGAGACCACAACGCCTTCTCCAAGTGGGTCCTCGGCTGGCTGACACCCGAAATCTACAACCAGGACACCCACGAGCTCGTGATGGCGCCGTCCGACGTATCCGGAGAGGCGGCGGTGTTGATGCACGGCGACGCCGTCGCCGATCCCTTCGCCGAGTACTATCTCGTCCAACACCGACGCCGCGAGGGAAACGACGCCGAGCTGCCCAACGACGGGCTGTTGATCTGGCATGTCGATGCTCGTCTCGACGCCGGTGGTGATTTCCTCTACGACAACTCCTACGCCGAACACAAGCTGCTGCGGCTGATGGAGGCCGACGGGCTCGAGGAAATCGAGCTCGGAGGTCGGGCCGACGCCGGTGATTTCTACACCCCCGGCGACCTCTTCGACACCACCACGACCCCGGCCTCGCTCCGCTACGACGGGGTGCCGACGAATGTCGCCATCGGTTCCATCGCCGCCGCAGGCGACGACCTGAGCCTGCAGGCCGACCTCGGCTCCGGCTGCGCGTTGTGGTGCGACGCCTCGGTGACGCCGAACGCCTGGCCGGGTCTCCCGGTCTCGTTTACCGGTTCGCTGGACACCGCCAACTGCGAGGGGACGCCGTCCTACGGTTGGGTCTTCGGCGACGGCGCCGCTTCCGGCGACACCAGCGCCAGCCACACGTACGTTTCAACGGGCACCTACGACTGGACGGTGACCGCCGAGCTCGAAGACGCCACCTGCGGCCACCAGGGCTCCGTCCTCGTGTGCACGGGCTTCCCGTGCTGGCAGTGGGTTCCGGGCGCACCCATGATCGAGGGGCGCAGCCGGCACGCGGCCGTCGACCTCGATGACGGCCGGATCCTCGTTGTCGGCGGCGCAGACGCCGACCCCGAGATTTTCGATCCGCAGGCCGCGACCTGGAGACCGGCCGCAGCAACCACCGGCGATTACCTCGCCCCCGAGGCCGTCCGACTCGATGACGGCCGGGTCCTGGTCGTCGAGAGCATCGGCGAGGAATCGGTCGACAGCGAGATCTACGACCCCGGCAGCGACAGCTGGGCGATCACGGGTCAACTCAATCACGATCGTTTCGCCCACTCGGCCATGACCCTTTCCGACGGCCGGGTGCTGGTCGCCGGAGGCGTCTTCGGCGACTATCCCCACTACGAGACCATTGAGGCTGTCGAGGTCTTCGATCCGGCATCCGAGACCTGGACGGTGGTCGGCTCCCTCGCGGGCGAACGGCTTTATCCTGCGATGACCCAGCTCAAGGACGGTCGAGCGCTCATCGTCGGAGCCCGCGAGGCAACGCTCTTCGATCCGGCAACGGATACCTTGCGGCGGGCCGCGCCGCTGCCGACCGAGTGGCAGGCGCCCATCGCCATCACCCTCGATGACGGACGGGTCCTGCTGACGGGCATCGCCAACGCTCCCATGACACTGCTCTGGAACCCCAGCGACGGCCGCTGGACCATCGCCGGGCCAACGGGCTCCCTCCGGCAACTCCCGACCGCGACCAAACTCCCAAATGGGCTGGTTCTCGTGGCCGGCGGTTTCAACATGTCAGGCACGCCCATGGCCACAACGGAGTTCTTCGACCCGGCGACCCTGGAGTGGTCCGATGGATCATCACTCACCATCGATCGCGGCGGACACACGGCGACGCTGACGGCCTGGGGCCAGCTGGTCACGGTGGGCGGAACGAGCACCTCGGGCTCCCAGTCGGCGACGAATCGAACCGAGTTCTTCGCCCAACCAACCACCCCACCGCGGAACATCGGAGGCCGCACCTCGCCCTGACCTCAGCGGCAGCGGCAGCGGCAGCGGCAGCGGCAGCGGCAGCGGCAGCGGCAGCGGCAGCGGCAGCGGCAGCGGCAGCGGCAGCGGCAGCGGCAGCGAACAGTATCCCGCCCACGTCGGCTGTCAAGCTGATGTTGCGCGGGAAGGGTGCCTGGCACCAACTTTGTTCGCCGCGATCAAAGTTGCGTGCCTGGCATCCCCTCAGAAAAATCGGGCAACCTTGCGATGAGCATGATCGCCCGCTCATCATTCGCGACGCCCCTCACCCCACAATGGGAATCGGTCTCGGATGTTCGTCCCAATCTGGGACGCAACCGCGAATCCCGGATCAGGACGATTGTCGGCAAACCCGGCACGGATCGTGCTTATGCCCAGGCGAGGGTCAATCATGACCCGAATGGCGAAGCCTGAAGGGAGAACGACATGAGCAACGAATCTCGAGACGGTGCGGACAAGCGGCCCGATTGGTTCGCCGATTTCGAGGACAAGCTGGTCGATCTCATCCGGACCGCTCCGGGCTCGCAGGCCCAGGATCTCGGGGCCTGTCTGACCGTGCTCATCCCTCGCGGCGGCGGCGCCGACAACGCGGTCTTCGGCGGACTCGTCACCTCCAAGGACGAACACCCGAGCCAGATGCAGGAAGAGCTGCTCACCGCGGTCATCTGGGCCCTCCTGACCGATGGGGTCTCTCCGGACGTTCTCAGGGCGACCTTCGAACACTCCATGATGACCGCCGAACCCGTCACCACCGACCTCGATATCCTGCGCTTGGACGAATGCGACGACGAGCCGGTCAACTGAGCACGCGGCAGCCACGAGCCCCATCGCAGTTTCACCGCAAAGACGCAAAGTACGCCAAGCATCGCAGACATCGTAGACATCGCGCCGTCGCAACCACAAAGGCACGAAGACACCAAGACATCGCAGTAGTTAACGCAGAGACGCAGAGGCGCAGAGATCGGACCCAAAGCCGATGTCGAGTCTTTCATTCTGACGGTCGGCAAACGGCCGGACGGTTGCCCTCGTCCAAGGGTCGAGGGCCCAAGACCCGTGAGATTCGATTCAGAAATGCGGCATTCCTGAATCGAATCTCTCGAGCCTTGAATCGCGCCTACGGCGCGACCGTCCGGCCTCCGAAACTTCGAGGATTTCGTTCCGTTCCATCTGCTGCACTTCCGGATACCGACTCCCTTCCCTTCTTGAACAAAACAAATTAAGAGCACAACCCAGGCGGAGCCGGCGCGCCGTAGGCGTGGCGGCCTGTTGATCGGGTCGGCGGGACAAACACTCGTGTTTGGAGCGACGACTCGATCAACAGGTGGTGGCGGTCCGACCGACACCGACTCCGCCGCGATCATCGGCTGCGATGTCTTCGTGTCTTCGAGTCTTCGTGGTTGCGATCTTGCGATGGCTCTGCGCCTCTGCGCCTTTGCGCCTCTGCGTTGAATTGCGATGACTGCGATGTCATCCGCGCTTCAAGTGTGCGCGCCAGCGGTCGCGGATTTCTCGAGGAATATCGACATCGTCGCCGGCGACGGCGAGAAGGGCCGGATAGAGCCACTCCTCACCGGATCGCACGGTGATCGCCGCGGCCCGCACTTCGGGCCGGTTCCGACCCACGAGACACGCCGACCGACGCAGTCTCGGTTTTCTGTCGCCGGCGCACAGGGCGAGATCGACGCCAGCGGCGGCTGCGACCTCGACCAGGCGCAACTCGTCGTCGCTGAGTTGCCCGGGATCGAGCGCACGCGGACCCCACGGGCTGCGGACCCGGCGCCACCCGCGGTCGAGGGCATCGACGACGGCGGGCCCGAGCCGGAGCGTCCGCCGTCCGCCGCCGGGATCCTCGATTCTGAGGCCGAGCAGCTCCGTCAGGAGGCTCCGCTCCTCGGTGCTCGCCTCGATCACGAGGTCATCGAAACCACTCTCATCGCCGGATCCCGGTTCGACCGCCGCCACCACCCCTCCCCGGTCCGCCGCCCCGGCCATCAGCGCCGACGGCGACGTCATCCATCGCCGCGAACCCTCCCGCACGGGAACGATGGGCGACCCGAGAATCTGCTCCCGTCGGCGACCGAGGGCGGCGGATCGCAGGAGCAGGGTGGTCAGCCGGCTCCGGACCGCCTCGTCCACCGATGGCAGTCGATCCACGAGAAGCACCATCATCCGGACGGCCTCGTCAATCAAACCCTCGAGGCAGGGGTTGGCTGCGGCTCGCAAGAGTTCGGCGCTGGACCCGGCGGGCGCGACGCTGCTCATCTCGACGGCGGCTGAAAACGCCGGGAAGCCGGGAACCACCGCCCGCGCCGATAAAACCCCGTGTTCGAGGAGCCAGAGCGTCGGGGCGTCGCCCGCGGTCGTCAGCGCGATCTCGCCCGGCAGCGGATCGGTGATCCGCATGCGATAAAGCCCATCGGGAAAACCACGCTCGACAGGGCGGTTGCAGATTTCAACGGGGATCGGAACAAACCGCAACGCCGTGCGCAGCCAGGCGATCGCCCGGCGAGAACCGGCGCCACGACACCGCCAGGTCAGGGTCGTCAGCGGAGGACCGGTCTCAACCCCGTCGATTCCGAGGACGACGCGGGCGCCTCGGGCCTCCAGCCGGCTCGATCCACCTCCGGTCCGGACAACGAGGCTCAGCCGGGCGCCCGGCAGGCCCGTCGCCCACAGGAGGGCCGAGAGCCCCGCGGTCTCGATCCTTGCGATGGCGGCCTGCCGTCTCATCCTCGGCGCGTCGCCATCGAAGACCCGGACGAGATCGCCCAGCTCCTCGCGATCGGCGAGCACGCCGTCACAACGAAAACACAACCCTCCTCGAACCCGGTCGATTTCGACTCTGGCGACGCCGCGCGCATTGGCCAGCCGCACCAGCTCAGCGGGAACCTGCCATGGTCCCTGAATCTGCGCGCCGCACAGAGTTGCGACCTCGGCGCCGACATCGATGGCGAGAAGATCATCGGCTCTCATGAACCCGACTCCGCTCGTTCGAGCACGGTCTCGACCGCCAGCTTCGACAACAACCGCCGTTTGCCTGGAGAGGGCATCCGGAGGCGATCGGCCACCCGATCCGCCAGCAGGAGGGTCGCGGCGCAGGGGTGGGACCGGCCGAGTCGGAGAGCTTGCTGCCACAGGACGCCGGCGTCATCCACTGCGACCACGCGGCTGTTTCTCCCGGTTCCTGCCAGCGACCCGTCGAGCACGGCCATTTCCTGGACGAGACCGGCGACGACGATCACGACCCAGGTTTCGCCGACCGCCGAACCGGCCTCCGCCAGGCGTTGCGTCAAAGGATGCTCGCGGCCGCGATCGATGATCTCATTCCAGCGGTCGAGATCGATGGCGCTGAGAGCTCCGGCCACCGCGATACCTTCCGAGCGGCTGCCATCGATCACGGGCACGCCGGACTTCGCCGCTCTCAGGGCGAGAGACGACGATCGGCCGCTCACGGCCAGCCGATGCTGACGAGCGAGGGATCGCGCTCGATCAAGGCTGAAGGAGCGTCCACCGAGCGACGGCACGACCCCCCGGGAAAAGAGCGCCGGCACCTCGCGGTAGGCCTCGGGTCGCGCCAACGCCCCCCGCAGAAGGCCGGCGAGATCCGGCGTATCGCTCGATCGGATCTGATGGACCACCACTCTTCGGCGCACCGTCCAGACAATGACGGCGGCCACCAAAACCGCCGCCAGCGCCGCGCCGGCGGCGGTTCGGCTCACGAACCACGGACTCGGACGCGGGGCCGCCGTCTCGGGCGGCGGGAGCCCGGCCCCGCTGCGGTCTTGCGTCGCTCGAGCTTCGCCGGAGGCGCCGTCCGCCGGCCTGACCGCTGCACCGCCGGAACTCGCGTCGATCGCCCGCCACATCCCGTATCCACTGCGGTACTCCACCCAGGCGTGGAGACCGGGCAACGCCCGCCCGTCGGCGCCGACAAAGCCCACGGCCATTCGCGCCGGGACACCGGCTCGGGCGATGACGGCCGCCAGGAGAGCGTTCTGGACATCACAGTCCCCGGCGCCGATGGTCAGACACCGCTCGACGAACGGGATTCCCTCCCGAGCCGCGACACGGTGATCTTCGACGGTGCGTTCGGAGGTGTCATAGACCACCCTCCGCCGCACCCAGTCCCGCGCCGACGCCGCCACATCATCGGCGTTGCGCTCACCCAAACTGTGAGCGAACTCTATCGCCGGTTCCGGCAGATCCGGCCAGGTACCAGCCGCAACGACCTGGATCTCGGCGGCCGGTCCCGTGCGGTAACGCACCGATGCGGCCCGACCCTCGACCAGCAGCAGGGGACCGCCGTCGGACGCCGCCCACAGTTGAGCCGAACCGCCCACCAACCTCAGGCTCGATGGATCGAGGAGGTGGCCGGTCGGCAACGGCAATCGGATCTCGCCCGAGACGCCGTCGAGGTCGATGGCGATTTCGAGGCACGACTCGCCGCAGCCGGAACCGAGATAGGGCCGCGGCCCCGATGTCGGCGGTCCCGGCGCAACCCGACCGTCATCGGACAGACCGATCATCCGGAAGACCGCCAACATGGGTGTCGCGGTGCTCGGTTCGTACCGGAGCGACACCCGGGCGGGGACAGCGGTCGGGGGATCCGCCGCCGGACCGCGATATCTCTCGGCCGACTCCCGCCGGAGGATTCCGCCCGGACTCGCGAGGTTCTGCACACCGAGTCCCGTGGCGGAACCTCTCAAACCGGCCGATCCGCCCGCCACGGCTCTTGCCAGCCACCAGAAGCCGGCAGCGAGTAGTACGCTCGCGGTCAGGGCGAACCCGGTCCTGCGCAACCAGGGGCTCGAGAGGAACTCGCGAAGACGCATCGTCGCCCGTCCGATCGGTCCCAGCCCGGCCTCCCGGTCGAGCTGGCCGCGAACGAGCCGCCGAACTCCCCGCCGTGCGGTCGCCACGAGCTTCCTCAGCTCGCGATCGGTCCGCGCATCGCCCCGCGCCATGAGCACCTGGAGACGGCGGCTGTCGAGGATCACCCGTGGAACCAGACCCTCCGGCGTGCCCGGATTCCGCCGCCGTCGGTCGGGCCCCGTCAGCAGTTCCTCCAGAGTCGCCGTGGTTCGGACCCTGAGGCCGTGGGCCAGGAGATCGACCTGCGGACGATCCGCCAGCGCCACCGCCCCCCTGAGACCCGACCGGGAAAAGCCGAGCATCGGCGGCTCGAGATCGATCTCGGCCGTCGCCGCCTCGGAGTTCACCCTCACATCGAGGATCTCGCCGGCGGAATCGCGCCGCCGCAGATGCCGGGCGTCGCGCCGGATCGCATCCCGCACCGCGCGCACCGGATCGACGCCGCCGGCTGATCGCACGAGTTCGATCTCGGTGCCGGCCGACAATGAGGAATTCAAAAGTTCGACCGTTTGGAGATCCCCGCTCAGCCGGAGCTCCCAGCCCGGCTCTCCCGGAGAAGACGAGCGGACGATGACCTCCTGCGGTTCGAAACGGAGCACCGACCAGAAACCGATCCCGAACCGCCCCGCAGCGTCGCGCTGATTCCGTTTGGACGAGGCGTAGAGGGTGAAGAGGTACTTCTGAGCATGCTCGAAGCTCATCCCGCAGCCGTCGTCCCGGCACACGATCCGATCGAGCCCGTCACGCCTTTCGACTTCGAAATCAACCCTGCCGGCGCCGGCGTCGCGCGAGTTCTGCAACAGTTCGCGCACAAAGACCCAGGCGTCTCCCCCATAGCGGCGCGCCTCGTACGACGCCCGCTGACGGAATTCACCGGCAATGGCCACGAACTCAGTGTAGTGGGGACGAAGGGGACGCGGGTCTCAGCAACGATGCGAGGCAGCGCTCAACCCGAGGTTAATGGATCGGTTCGACCCCTAAGTTAATTGTGAATTATGAGTTATGAATTATGAATGACCGTCCCAAGGGTTTTGGGAACAGTTGCGATGTCATTCATAATTCCTAATTCATAATTCATAATTCGCCCCATCAGGGGCCTTCTGCGTTCGAGTGCTAGTAGATCGGGTCCGCCTCGAGCCAGTACATCTTTGTACTCGGTTCAAAGTTCTGGTTGGTCTCTTCGATCCACGCGGAAGTCTGCTGGCCGCAGCTCGAACAGGAGTGCTCTTCACCCAGCATGGTGGCGTCCGTGCGCTCCGACGACCAGTCGGAAATAGAATCGCAATAGGTGCAACGAACAGGATCGGGCGTCTGAATCATGGCTACCCTCCAACGAGTACTCGGGCACGCTATCCCACTTGAACACACGAGGAAAAGGCCGGCTGCGGCAGAACGTGCCGCAGCGCGCCGTGAATGAGTATTCATTCAGAATAAAGGTGTTAGGTGTTAGGTGTTAGGAGTTGAGAGAGAGGTGGAAGACATCGCCCTTGACCCCAAACTCCTCACTCCTCACTACAGCAGGGCGTCGTCGGAGTCGGGGTCGCCGGAGACGACCGTGCGGAAGAGTGCTTTGACGATGTCGATGTTGTTCGACAACAGGTCGAAGAAATCCTCGGCCTCGATGGTCAACAGCCTGGTATCGGTCTGCGCGACGGCGCGACCCGATCTCGGCCGCCCGCTGAGGATGTCGAGCACTCCGAACCGTCCGCTCGATCCAACGATGGTCCCGCCGTCACCCTCTCGCTCCAGGCGCACCCTCCCTTCGACGACACAGTAGAGCGCATCGGGCGCATCGCCTTTGCGGAAGACCTCTTCTCCCTTGGCAAAGGTGTTCTCGCGGGCGATGGCCGCCAACCTGAGAACCTGATCGGCGTTGCAGTGAGCGAAAAGGTCGACGCCCTGTAGAAAGACCATCATCTCGATATTTGCCATGGGTGTCATCTGCGGATCATCTCCCCTGCCGATCAGCCCCTTGCCGGGGGCCACTTTGCCGGCCCTCGCCCTCACCCATTGTGCAGTTTCCCGCACCAACGGGTCCTCCGCGACCTCGGCCATCGTCGCCACCAGTGGGTAGAGCGAGACGACTTCATCGGACCACACCGCGTACATGGCCGCCAAGACGATCCCGCGTCCGGCCGGATCCCTTCGCGAATCGAGGTGGATGAGCCGATCGAGAGTCGCCTCGGGCGATTCCATCAGAATCCCGAAATAGAGCCGCGCGCGGCGGAGTTTCTCCTCCGCCGGCGAGTCGTCGATGACCGAGAAGACGTCTCGCCTCAAGGTTCCCGAGAGACTGTTGTCGAGGTACTCGAGGGCTCGCGCCCGGAGATCGGGTTCGCGACTCAGGAGACTGCGCCGCGCCGCTCGAACATCCTCGGGGCGCTCGACGAGTTCGAGCAGACCGAAGATGTTGCTCACCAGGCTCTGCATTCGTTGGGCGAGTAGCTGCTGCGGTAGGGTCGGCACCCGGTCCGACTTCCGCCACACCGCGAACGGCCCCTCGAGTTGAGCCTCGTGCAACGACGAAATGGCCCAGAGATCGGCAAGACACCGGAGATACCTCGAGGCTTCGGCCTCGACCTGGTCGCGGATCGCACGACCGGTGAACCGGGTCGTCCCATGGCGGGTCCGCATGAAGCACAGCGCCTCCACGATCTTCGACCGCAGGAGGGCATCGCCGGCGTTGAGGCTCTCCTGCAGAGCGTCGGCGGCCGACTGGACCCCGAGAAGCGCGAGCGTCTTCGGCACTGCGCGGCGAACCCAGATCTGCTCGTCATCGGAATCCATGAAATGCCGCAGCGGCAGCACCGCATCCTTGCCGATCGCGACCAGCGCCTCTCTGGCTTCGTGTTTGAGACGGCGATTGCCCATGAGCGACACCAGCGTGGGCACGTAGATCGGGTTCGGGCCATCGCGGTCGAGACGCTTCTTGATCGAGTGGATCGCCTTCTTCACAACCGTCAGATTGCTGTCGTAGAGGAGCTGCAGCATGACAGCCTCGGCGACGGGCGACCCCACCTGCCCCAACGCCCGGGCCGCCTGGGCGCGCACGACCGGATCGGGATCGGCGATCATCTTCGTGAGAGCTTCGTTGGCCAGATCGGCCGACGCCCGATCATCGGCCACCAGCAGGCTCGCCACCGCGGTCGCCCGCAATTCCGGATCCGGGTCGTCGAGCCGTTCGCGCATGAGACCGGAGGACTTCTTCCCGCTGAGCTTTGCGAGAGTCTGCATGGCTCCGCTGCGGACTTCGGGACTCTCGTCCGTGATGGCTTCCTTGACCAGCTCGACGGCATCTTCACGGTTGGTATCGGCGAGGATCTTGAGGGTCTTTTGCCGCACCCGGCTGTCGGTGTGGTGCAGCAGAAGGGGCGGCACCAGATTCCCCTGCCCGTGCGCCGACAGCAGCTCGAGGCTGTGCAGCACCTGGCGGGTATCCGAGCTCCCCAGGGCCTGGACCAGGGTCGTGATGGTCATGAGATCGGTGGGGTCGATGGTGGCGTCGGCGTTGATCACCCCCGACTTGAGACCCGATCGGTACTCGCGGACGTATTCCTTGCGGACCCGTCCGGTCAGCAGCAGCCAAGCCATCAGCACGGCCGCCGTCATCCACGAGACATAGGCGGGGGGAAGCCAGGCAAAGGTCACCGGAAGAATCAGCAGCGCCGCCAATCCCTTGGCGAAACTCTGAACGAATACATCGATGAACGCCTTGGCGCGGACCCGGATGGTCGGCGGGCACCGGCAGGAAAAGCAGCTCGCGGGTCGCCTGCTCCACCGAGTGCCGCAGGCTCCCCTCGGAGATCATCAGGATCCAGACCAGCGGGTAGACCACCGGCGACCCCACTGCCAGCGCGATCACGACGGCGACCTGGGTCAGCCCGACGGTTCCGGGCAGGATCCGCATCCCGACCCCCACCCCGAGGGCGCGGTGGATGCGCTGCGTGAAGAGCAGCTGAAAAACGAACCCGACGATCCCCATGAGGACGAAGTACTGGCCGATGACCGAGGTCCGGGTGTCGAGCTGCTCCGCCTTCGCCACCGTCTCGGTCGCCTTTTCGACAAACCAGTAGAACTGCCAGCCCACCAACTGACCGACCACGACGGTCGCCGCGAGGAGCACCGTGATGAGCAGCAGCAGATGTGAACCGCGGATGATCTGAAGGCCGCCTCGAGCGTCCTCCACCCGCGCGCGTCGGGTCGGGATCGGGGCCGGCCTGGTATTGGGCCGGAAGCGCTCGATCAGGACCACGAAGATCAGCATCACAAGCACCAGGAGGGCGCAGGCGAGGAGCGTTGCCCGGGTCCCGACGACCCTGGTGACGCCCCAGGCGAGGAGGCCGCCCGGAATCGCGCCGAGCAGCCCGCCCGCTCCGATAAACGCGAAAAGCCGTCGAGCCTGGCGGGGATCGAAGACGTGGTTGGCGTACGACCAGACCTGGGAGACCGCGATGGCGAATGCCATCCCGAGCCAGACATAGTAGAGGACGACGACCCACGATGCGTTCAAACCGTAGAGGAGAAAAAAGATGAAGAACCCCGCCGAGTGGAGCACCGTGAGCCCGACGATGAGCACCGAGAGTCTCACCTTTGCGGCCAGCCGCGAGTAGAGCAGCAGCACCGGGTACGAGACCAGGGCCACCGCGAGGTAGACATAGGGCAGATTCTCGGCGCCGATGACATTGATGAACGACGCCTGGCGCACCGATTTCCCGGCAAAGTGGACCGTGGTCAGCGTCAGAAAATACAGGAAGAACAGCCAGACAAGTCGCCCCTCGCCCGGCCGCATGCCCAAGGCCGACCCGACGAAGAAATCACGCAACCCACCCGAGTGCGGGGCGTTCAGCGGGCTCGTCTGATTCTCTGATTCTGTCGTCTGCACCGCCGCCCACGGTAGCGCGTCGGATCGATCGACACAACGTCGGCGATCCGCTCGTTCGATTTCCATCGCCCGGTTCTGAACCGGGCGACGGGAATCGAAAACGTTGTTCGCTTACTCGCTCAGGAGGATGTGCTCCAACTCTGTCAGGGTACGATCGAAAAGATCGAGGGCGGCGGCGATGGCGTCGGGTTTGGTGAGATCGACCCCGGCGCCCCTGAGCAGATCGAGGGGCGGTTTCGAGTTGCCGCCCTCGAGCATCTCGAGATAGGCGTCACGCGCCGCCTCATCCCCGGTCGAGATCTTCTCGGCGATGGCCGCACCGGAGGCGAGGCCGGTGGCGTAGGTGAAGACGTAGTACTTGTAATAGAAGTGCGGGATGTAGGCCCACTCGACGGGGTCGTCGGCGTCCATGGCGTACCCCGGTCCGTAGTAATCCTCGATGAGCCCGCCATAGATGGCGTTGAGTCTTTCAGCGGTGACGGGTTCACCCGCTTCGACCAGCTCGTGGAGCCGAAGCTCGAACTCGGCGAAGAGAGTCTGGCGGAAGATGGTGGTGCGGATGGTCTCCACGAGCTCGGACAGATACCAGGCGCGTTCGGCGTCCGTTTCGGCGTGCGCGATCATGTACTTCGAGAGTAGGACCTCGTTGGCGGTGGAGGCGACCTCCGCGAGAAAGGGCACATAGCGCGAGGTCAGATAAGGCTGCCCTTTCTGGGAGAGCGAGCTGTGGAGCGCGTGGCCGAGTTCGTGCGCCAGGGTCGAGACATCGTCGTAGGAATCCTGAAAGTTCATCTTGATGAACGGTCTGACGCCGTAGACCGACGCCGAGAACGCGCCCGAGTCCTTGGTGGCTGCCGGGTAGACATCGATGGCGCCGTTGCGCGGGTCGATGATGCCGACGAGTCGTTCCGCGTAATCCTCACCGAGGGGTCCAAGCGCATCCACGATGACCCGTGCGCCCTCGGCATAGCTGATGTCCCTGGCCGCGCCTTCGACCATGGGCACATAGAGATCGTAGAGATGGATCTCTTCGAGGCCCATGACCCTTTTGCGCAATTCGACATATCGGTGGAGAGCGGGCGCGTGGGCGCGCACGGTTGAGATGAGGTTGAGGTAGACGGCCGGGTCGAGATCGTCCTTGTCGAGGTACGCCTCGAGGGCGGTGCCGTAGTTCCGGGAGCGGGCCAGGAAAACGTTGAACTTGGCCTGGCCGCCGAGGGTCGCCGCGAAGGTGTTTTCGAAGCTGCGGAGCGATGAGAACATCCCGGCGACCGTGTCCCTGCGGATCCGGCGGTCGTCCGAGGCGCGCAGCCGGCCGTAGTTGGAGAAGGTGAGCTGAATCTCCTGCCCCTGGTCGTCGGCGATCTTCGGCAGGGGCATCTCGGAGATGAGCGCCCCGAACGCGGATTCCAGGGGCGACGGCAGCTCGTTGAGGTCGATGGCGGCCCAGAGGTTGTCCCCGGCCAGACCGAGAACCCGTTCCGCTTCGGGGTCGAGAATCCGATCGGCGCGACGCCTCAGGCTTTCGATCCACGGCCGGTAGGTCTCGAGCGCCGGCACCTGGGCGTAGGCCGCCTCCAGCGCCTTGGAATCGTAATCGAGAACGGCCTGGCGCACCACCGCACCCTTGTCCATGACCTGACCGGTCAACTTGAGGGCCTGCTGGTGGCGACCGGTGTATTCCGGGTTGGTGGTGTCGCCGTCCTTCTGCAGCGACGCGTACAGCGAAAGGCGGTTCGCTGCGAGCTCGATTTCGAAGTAACTCGACATGTAATCGGCAAGCCCCGCGGGATTCGTGAGCGCATCGTGCGACGAACTCAGCTCGGCCAGTCGGCCGGCGGTGGTTTCGAAGGTCTTTGCCCACGCCTCGTCATCCGCGAAAAGCACCGACAGGTTCCAGAGGTACTCTGCGGGGATCGTCTGCCGTTCTGCGTTGGCATCCGGGCTGTAGTCGGGAAGCGCTCCGAGATCGCCGGCTGACGCCATCACGGCGGCGGCAAGGAAGATGGTCGAACACGAAAGGAACATGGATGCCTCCTCGTTGGGTATCTCATCACAGACGCCTGCAAAGATACCAGGGCGGCAACCAATGTTTCCAAGAACGCGCCTCCGACGAGATCCTCCCATCGCGCTCCCCGAGAGTGCCCCCTCAAACGCACCCGTCCCGCGTTACTTCAAGGCACGATTACGAAGCCCGTCAAGTCAACGCGGAATTCCACGCCCCAACGGGGTGCCGGGTCCGCATTTGTGCCGGTTCGACCTCCCGGCGGAGCGGCCCGCCCCGCACAAATGCCGACCGGGCTCCCTCGGGGAGCGCCTCGAGGTCAGTTCTCCCGGCCACGAGGCAGGCCGCCGGCGCGCCATCGGCGGGGTCGCAGCCGTCTGAATCAACCCACGCGCGACCGCGCCGATGGTGCGACGCTGGGCTGCCGGGACGCAACAGCGTCCCGGCGGCCCAGAAGGCCGGGGATGAGGGTGTCAGGAACCCGAGATCCCACAAGACCCAATACCCCGCACTCTCTCGGAAACGCCCGGCCGGCTTCAACAACCCTGACGGGCAGGCTGGAAGCCCGCCCCCACAATCTCCGCCCAACCTGAAAGAAAACCGGGACCGAAGCCGATGGGGACACCCGGAAAACCGCGCCCCAACGGGGTGCCGGGTCCGCATTTGTGCCGGTTCGACCTCCCGGCGGAGCGGCCCGCCCCGCACAAATGCCGACCGGGCTCCCTCGGGGAGCGCCTCGAGGTCAGTTCTCCCGGCTACGAGGGAGGCCGCCGGCGCGCCATCGGCGGGGTCGCAGCCGTCTGAATCAACCCACGCGCGACCACGCCGATGGTGCGACGCTGGGCCGCCGGGACGCAATAGCGTCCCGGCGGCCCAGAAGGCCGGGGATGAGGGTGTCAGGAACCCGAGATCCCACAAGACCCAATACCCCGCACTCTCTCGGAAACGCCCGGCCGGCTTCAACAACCCTGACGGGCAGGCTGGAAGCCCGCCCCCACAATCTCCGCCCAACCTGAAAGAAAACCGGGACCGAAGCCGATGAGGGACACCCGGAAAACCGCGCCCCAACGGGGTGCCGGGTCCGCATTTGTGCCGGTTCGACCTCTCGGCGGAGCGGCCCGCCCCGCACAAATGCCGACCGGGCTCCCTCGGGGAGCGCCTCGAGGTCAGTTCTCCCGGCTACGAGAGAGGCCGCCGGCGCGCCATCGGCGGGGTCGCAGCCGTCTGAATCAACCCACGCGCGACCGCGCCGATGGTGCGACGCCGGGCCGCCGGGACGCAACAGCGTCCCGGCGGCCCAGAAGGCCGGGGATGAGGGTGTCAGGAACCCGAGATCCCACAAGACCCAATACCCCGCACTCTCTCGGAAACGCCCGGCCGGCTTCAACAACCCTGACGGGCAGGCTGGAAGCCCGCCCCCACAATCTCCGCCCAACCTGATGGGGAACCTGGACCGAAGCCGATGAGGGCACGCGGAAAACCGCGCCCCAACGGGGTGCCGGGTCCGCATTTGTGCCGGTTCGACCTCTCGGCGGAGCGGCCCGCCCCGCACAAATGCCGACCGGGCTCCCTCGGGGAGCGCCTCGAGGTCAGTTCTCCCGGCTACGAGGGAGGCCGCCGGCGCGCCATCGGCGGGGTCGCAGCCGTCAGAATCAACCCACGCGCGACCGCGCCGATGGTGCGACGCTGGGTCGCTGGGACGCATTGGCGTTACAACGGCCCAGAAGGCCGGTGACGTAAGAGCCTTAAAATCTTCGCGCCCGTGACTCATATCTGCAAGGAACCACATCTGAGTGAATTGCTATCAGAAATTTCAAAAAAAGGCTTGACAGTCGAGGCGAAGAGTCCTATATTCTCGCTTGGCACTCGCCAGGGTCGAGTGCTAATAACGAGTATTAACTTAAAGGGAGACAGAGACATGAAGATCAAACCATTGGGCGATCGAGTCCTTGTTAAGCGCACCGAAAAAGCGGAAGAAATCCGCGGCGGCATCATCATTCCGGATACCGCCAAGGAGAAGCCGCAAGAGGCCGAGGTCGTCGCGGTCGGCGACGGCAAACTCGATGACAAAGGCAAGCGGATCCCCATGAACGTCAAAAAGGGCGACCGCATCCTCATCGGGAAGTACTCCGGTCAGGACATCAAGGTCAACGATATCGAGCACACCATTCTGCGCGAGGACGAGATCCTCGCCATTGTCGAGTAAGGGAGAATCATCATGGCTGGAAAACAGATCGTCTACTCCGAGGAGGCCCGCGCCAAGCTCCTCTCCGGCGTCAACAAACTCGCCAATGCCGTCAAAGTGACCCTCGGCCCCAAGGGCCGCAACGTCGTACTCGAGAAGAAGTTCGGTTCGCCGACCATCACCAAGGACGGCGTCACCGTCGCCAAGGAAATCGAGCTTCCCGACAACCTCGAGAACATGGGCGCGCAGATGGTTCGCGAGGTCGCCTCGAAGACCTCCGATGTCGCCGGCGACGGCACCACCACCGCCACCGTTCTCGCCCAGGCGATCTATCGCGAGGGCATCAAGAACGTCACCGCCGGCGCCAACCCCATGGAACTCAAGCGCGGCATCGACCAGGCGACCAAGATCGCGGTCGAGACCATCCAGTCGCTGTCCAAGCCCGTCGAGGGTGACTCCATCGCGCACGTCGGGACGATTTCCGCCAACTCCGACTCCGAGATCGGTGAGATCATCCGCGAGTCCATGGAGAAGGTCGGCAAGGACGGCGTCATCACCGTCGAAGAGGCCAAGGGTCTCGACACCACCCTCGAGGTGGTCGAGGGCATGCAGTTCGACCGCGGCTATCTCTCCCCCTATTTCGTCACCAATGCCGAGCGCATGGAGTGCGTGCTCGAGAACGCCATGATCCTGATCTTCGAAAAGAAGATCTCGAACATGAAGGACCTGCTCCCGATCCTCGAGAAGGTCGCCCAGCAGGGCAAGCCTCTCCTCATCATCGCCGAGGACGTCGAGGGCGAGGCCCTCGCCACCCTCGTCGTCAACAAGCTCCGCGGCACGCTCAACATCTGCGCGGTCAAGGCGCCGGGCTTCGGCGACCGCCGCAAGGCCATGCTCGAGGACATCGCGATTCTCACCGGCGGCAAGATGATCTCCGAGGACCTCGGCATCAAGCTCGAGAACATCACCTGGGAAGACCTCGGCAGCGCCAAGAAGATCTCCATCAACAAGGACGACACCACCATCGTCGTTGATGACGACGACTCGGCGAAGCACGAAGCCGTGCTCGGCCGGGTGCAGCAGATCAAGCGCCAGATCGAGGACACCACCTCGGACTACGACCGCGAGAAGCTCCAGGAGCGCCTCGCCAAGCTCGTCGGCGGTGTGGCGCAGATCAAGGTCGGCGCCGCCACCGAAACCGAGATGAAAGAAAAGAAAGCCCGCGTCGAAGACGCCCTTCACGCCACCAAAGCGGCGGTCGAAGAGGGCATCGTCCCCGGCGGCGGCGTCGCGCTGCTGCGCGCCATGGATGCCGTCGAGAAGTTCGTCAAGTCGTCGAAGGGCGACATCCAGACCGGCGCCAAGATCCTGCTCCGCTCCCTCGAGGAGCCGACCCGGCAGATCATCCTCAACACCGGTTTGGAAGAGGCGGCGGTGATCATCCGCGAGATCCGCGCCAAGGGCGGCAACTTCGGCTACAACGCCGCCACCGGCAAGATGGCCGACATGATCGCCGACGGCGTCATCGACCCGGCCAAGGTCACCAAGAACGCGCTCCTCAACGCCTCCTCCATCGCCGGCCTGCTCCTCACCACCGAGGCGCTCATCTGCGACATCCCAGAAGACAAGAAAGACATGGGACACGGCGGCGGCATGGGCGACATGGGCGGCATGGGCGGCATGGGCGGAATGTACTAAGGGTACGCCCTTCCGACATCAACACCGAAGCCCGGGCGAAAGCCCGGGCTTCTTCTTGTAGGTTCCGAGAATCGGGTTGGAACGGTCGGACCGTTCCAACCCGATTCTCGGAAGACATAGTTTGATTGGTTTCCCACCCCCGTCGGCAGTCAGCCCGATTCGACGCGGGACGGGTGCCTGGCTCCAACTTTGTTCGCCGCGAACAAAGTTGCGTGCCTGGCATCCCCTCCCATCCCGTTCCTCGGGGCGCGAGCCCTTATAATGCCCCCGTGGACCCGAAGTTCATCCGCACCACCGTCATCATCGTTGTCATCTTCGCTGCCGGCTTCATCGCTGGCCAGTTCACCATGAGCGCCCACGTCAAGGCCGAAGCCGAAGCCAGGCTCCTGACCCGGATCGAGGGGATGGTGCGCCCGGACGAGAGCCTGCGCCAGCTCGAGCAGCTGCAGGAACTCGGCTATGTCGACGGCACCATCGATGAGCGCGCCGAGCTCGAGGGCGTCGAGATCCACGATCGTCAACGGACCTGCCCGGGGGTCAACCTCTACAGCTCACGTTTGCGGGCGTCTGCCCGACTCATCGACAACGACGGCGCCGAGCTCCACGCCTGGAGCTACCCCGGCGATGACGGCTGGGAACACGTGGAGCTCTATCCCAACGGCGACCTGCTCGTCGTCGTCAACCAGCAATCGGTCTTCAAGCTCGACCGGGACTCCAACCAGCTCTGGCGCTACGAGGCCGCCACCCACCACGACCTCGCGGTCCACCCATCGGGTGAGATCTACATCCTCACGGACGCGAGCGCGCTCAAGCCCGAAATCCACCCGGATGTGCCGGTCATCGAAGACTTCATCGAGATCCTCTCCCCCGACGGCGTGCCCATCGACCGGTTCTCGATTCTCGACGCCCTGCGCTCGTCGGACTTCGCCCACCTCATGGTCAGCCCGCAGCACCTCCCTTCCGACCGGCGCGAGGGTGACCGCCTGCGGCTCGACATGCTCCACAGCAACCACATCCAGGTCTTCGACGGGACGCTCGCCCATCGCTCGCCGCTCTTTGCCGACGGCAACGTCCTCATCTCCATGCGGACGATCAACACCATCGCCATCATCGAACCCTCGAGCCGAAGGGTGCTCTGGGCCTGGGGCCCGTCGAACCTCCACCGCCAGCACCACCCCACCCTGCTGCCGAACGGCCACATCCTCGTCTTCGACAACGGCCATCGACGTTCGCAGATCGTCGAGCTCGACCCCTTCACCTTCGAGGTCAAGTGGCGCTACGCACCGGCGACCGGTTTTCTCTCGCGGTATCGGGGCAGCGCCCAACGGCTGCCCAACGGCAACACCCTCATCACCGAATCGGATCGGGGGTATGTCTTCGAGGTGACGCCGGAAGGTGAAACGGTCTGGCGCTTCGCCAATCCCGATGTACAAAACAACAATATGCGGGTCGCGATCTGGCGGATGACGCGGTACCCCATCGACGAGCTCGACTTTCTCGACCGGGCGGATGACGTAGAATCCCGGCAATGAACACCGTCACCATCAGGCGCCTTTTTCTGTCCGCCGCGTGCCTGGTGGCCGCGGGCGCCGTCGCCCAGATCTGTAGCGGCCAGACCGCGGCAGGCGAGATCTACATCCCGGGGGCGGCTCATGTCGCCGGCAGCAACAACACCACCTGGCGGACCGATCTCGAGATCCGGTCCGTCGGAACCATCGGGGCTCGTTGCCGCGTCGACCTCCTGCGCAAGAACCGCGACAACACCAACCACCCGTCCATCATCCTCGAGCTCGCCGCGGGCGCCGCCAGCCGGTATGAAGACGCGCTCGAACTGCTCTTTGGCTACGAGGGCGCCGCGACGCTGCGGATCACCACCCTCGAAGGCGAAGTCCGCGCCACCAGCCGAACCTACAACATCACCCCGGACGGAACCTTCGGCCAGTTCATCGGCGGCACGACCTCGGCGGACATCTTCGTCACCGGCCTCGACGCCACCATCATCCAACTCACGGCGTCGCCGACCGGCGAAAGCGGCTTCCGGACGAATATCGGGATGGTCAACCTCGAGGGCGAGCCGACGACCCTCGACATCGATCTCTACCACGCCGATCTCACGCATCTCGGGAGGGTTTCGACGAACCTCGAGCCCTTTGACTTCAAACAGATCGACAATATCTTCGCGAGGGTCACCTCAGCCGATGTTCCCGACGGCTTCGCCATCGTCCGCGCTCGCTTTCTCAACTCGCGATATCTCGCCTACGCCTCGGTCATCGACAACCTCACCGGCGATCCGATCTTCATTCCCGCGCTGCCCAACACGGCGGCGATCCAGCAACCGACGCCGACCGCGACACCGACGCCGGCTCTGACGCCGACCGCGACGCCGACCCCGCCGGGCGGAGCCACCGCGACACCGACACCGACGCGCACTCCTTTCCAAACCCGCACACCGACTCCGACGCCGGAGTTCTCGGTGATCGTCACGACCCTCGACGAGGAGACCTACCATCTGGTCGCGTCCACGGTCCGATTCCGGGTCGACAACGGGATCCAGTCATCGCTGATCCTGTGCGCCGTCGACGGAACAATCAGCCAGGTCTCGAATTTCGAGTACATCAGGGGACCGGCTGAAACCGTCCCGGGTGGAAACTGCTGCTCGGACACCTACGTCGCCGCCCGCCTAGACTACCGCGCATTCCCCGGTATCGGCGGTGTTGCGATCGCCCGGGGGACGTGCACTTCGGGCATCCCGGTCTTCGCCATCATCGGCAACGAAATGGGCACCGGCGCCCAGATCGAGATCGACGGCGCGGATCTGGACCTCGCGCTGTGGCCTTGACCGACGATCGCGACCGTCGTCGAGGACCGTTCACCCATCGAATTGTGAATTCAACGAGGAGCCAGTCATGAGGTGGAAACAGGGACGACGAAGTTCCAATGTCGAAGACCGGAGAGGGCGCCGCGTTTCGCGCCCGGTGGCGATCGGTGGTGGCGGCATCGGGCTTCTGGTCATCGTCGTGATCGCACTCTTCCTCGGGGTCGATCCGACACCGCTGCTGCAGCAGACGACATCGAGCTCGGTGTCCCAGGGCGCGCCGTCGGCGCCTCCCCCACCCGAGCAGAACGAGCTCGCCGACTTTGTCTCGGTCGTCCTCGCCGACACCGAAGACACCTGGCGGGCCCAGTTCGCCGAGGGCGGCCAGCGCTATGTCGAGCCGACCCTGGTGCTCTTCACCGACCGCGTCCAGTCCGCCTGCGGCATGGCCGGGCGGCCTGGCCGTTCTACTGCCCGGCCGACCGCGGCCATGGGGCCGTTCTACTGCCCGCCGACCAGCAGATCTACATCGATCTCGGTTTCTACGACGAGCTCCGGACCCGATTCCGCGCACCCGGCGACTTCGCCCAGGCCTATGTCATCGCCCACGAGGTCGGCCACCACGTCCAGAACCTCCTCGGGATCTCCGACCAGGTCCACCGGCAGCAGCAGGGGCTCTCCAAGGCGGACGCTAACGCACTGTCGGTCCGGCTCGAGCTCCAGGCCGACTGCTTCTCCGGGGTCTGGGCCTACCACGCCCAACGGGCGCGCAACATCCTCGAGCCGGGCGATCTCGAGGAGGCGCTCAACGCGGCCAGCGCCATCGGCGACGACCGGATCCAGCGCCAGTCCTCCGGGACCGTCGTCCCCGACTCCTTCACCCACGGCACCTCCGAGCAGCGGGTGCGGTGGTTTCGCAAGGGATTCGAAAGCGGCGACGGCGGGGTCTGCGACACCTTCAACGCGACCGAAATGTAGGACTAAGAAAGGCGCCAGGCCGAAGCCTGGCGCCCCTTCATTTCCTACTGAACGGCCGTACGGCTACGGTGTGGCAGAGTCCCACATGGACGTGTCTCCGGTCTCGAAACCGTCGGCGAAGACCTCGGCTAAGCCGATGATCGTGTGGCCCACGTCCTTGAACTGGACCGGCGTGAGGTCCACCGAGTCGAAAACATCCTCGTTGTCGAACGGCTCCATCAGGAGATTCGGCCACGCCGAGACGTCGAAGTGTGAAACCGAAGATCCCAATTCGACCGGATTCGGCGCGTACAACAGCGCATAACCCGCATCGTGCATGCCCCACCGGGCTTGAAGACTCACGACGCCGGATCCCGGGAGGGCGGGCCGGATCGTGTTGCCGTCAGTCTGCCCGATCGCGACCACGGGGATCGTCACCTGATCGCCGACGACACCCCCTCCCATGTTGACCAGAACCGTACCGTCACGATCGTTTGCGATGATCGCGGCGCTGGCGCCGGCGTCCTGCGCGTTGAGAGCCTTGACCCCGAACTCGCAGTTCCCGCGATCCATGAAGGCGATGTTCCCCGATGTGAAGGCGATGAGCGGATTGCAGCCATCGGTGGGCGTCGCGGTTCCGGTGTTGGCCAGCTCGACATCTCCGGTGAACGACACCGGGTCGTTGTGAACCTCACCGAAGATGGCGCCCGCAGCGGCGTAGCTCCCGGCCACGCTCGGCGGCGCCGTCATCTCCAGATTCATGGTCGAACCATAGAGGGTTTCGGGAACCTCGGCGGTGGTGTTGGGGCCGTCCCAGACCAGGTTCCCGGTGTTGATGGCCGATGCCTGGCGCTGCGGCTGGGTCATTTCCGTCCAGTGAAGCCCGGACGCCATATCCAGGGTGAAGACGCTGAAGATATCTGGTGAACCGCCCCACCACGCTCCGGTAGCCTCGTTGACGAAGTTGGCGAATCCGAGGCCGTGTGCCATCTCGTGAAGCACCGTCGAAAAGAGGCTCGAGGTCCCGGCCGGGGCAGGGTCGAGACCGTAATAGAAGAGATTTCCCGGGCACGTCACATTATCCCAGTCGCTGTTGTACTGAATAATGAAATCGGGGGAACCGGGCGCCTGGTCGGTCCCGACGATGGCGTCGGCGATGGCGCTGTGGAACCAGGTACCGGCTACCGGCGCTCCCGGAAAGTCCTTGATCGTCGGGCCCGGGCCCGTCGAGCCGAGGATGCCGCAGTCCATGGAGTTGAACTGGGCGCTGATCCTGATGTCCACCGAGCTCTCGATCAGAGCCGCCCAGACATCGCCGGCGGCCTGGAGGACGTTGAGCCGCTGATCACCGAGGGTGGTGCCGGGGTTACCGCCGACCGGCGTTACCGGAGTCGGGTCGTTGAGCCCTTCGCCCGGGCCGTCGTTGTTGATGATGACGAAGTTCGCGGCCGATGCCGACCCGGACCCGAGGATGAGTGCGACGACCGTGATCGAAACAACGAAGGAGTATCTGTGTTTCATCGTCCCCTCCTCACCGGTTCGCAACCGACGGTCGATCGACGGCGGTCGTGTTCTCGACGGTGTCGAGGCCGACGAGGAAGGCGACTGCCGCGTCGAGGTTTCGGAGACAGGCGGTCGTTCGGCTGCCATCGAGATTGACCCGCATGAGGTGAACGTCTCGGATGGCATCATCGACCACCGAAACCACTGCGCCATTGGCGGACACCCTCTCGTTGTAAACCGGAGGCTGACCGAAGTGCCTCTCGAGCTCGGAGCGCAGCGCGTCGATCCGCTCTCGGGTCGCCACGACGATCTCACCGGTTCGGGTGTCGCGGTACTTGAGGTCTCCCGCGGCGATGTGGTCATCCAACGCAATCGCCGAAGCTGATCTGACGTCGCCCGGCTGTCGCGAGTCAGCCGCAAAGACCGGCGTCGCGAGAGCCATGGCAAGTGCCGTCAACCAGCCCTTGCGGGCACGCTGCTGCCGTCATACTCTGCACTCGGCGAAACGCACCCGGTTGGAGGTACCGCAATGAAAATCCGTCGTCTGATCCTTGGATTGACTTTGATTGCAGCCGCTCTGCTTCATCTCCGGTTCGGCAGTGGCAGCCGAAGCGCCGAACAGCGGCTGTTCGATCACGGTCGTCCGCGCGTGGTTCAGCGACCGCGCTCAGGTCGAGGCGTTTGCCGCGTATGACGAGCCATGGGAGGTCCATCACGACCAGGGTTGGATGCTCGTCGGCGCCGACGCCGGAACCCTCGAACTCCTCTTCGAGTTGGGTTTCGAGGTCGAGATCGACGAACGCCGTACCATGGAGATCTGCGCACCGACAAAACGCCTCCCGGGTCAGACCGAGGGCATCCCCGGTTACGCCTGCTACCGAACCGTCGAAGAGACCTTTCAATCCGCGCAGGGTCTGGTGACCGATTTCCCGAACCTGGCGTCGTGGATCGATGTCGGCGACTCCTGGAAGAAAACCACAACCGGGGGCAGCGCCGGCTACGACATGCAGGTCCTCCGCCTCACCAACGCGAATGTTCCCGGCACCCCGCCCGCAGGGTTCACGGGCAAGCCGAGGCTCTTTGTGACCTCGGCGATTCACGCCCGGGAGTACACCACGGCCGAGCTCATGACCCGCTTCGCCGAATATCTGGTGACCAATCACGGAACCGACGCCGACGCGACCTGGTTGCTCGATGAGCACGAGATCCACCTCATGCTTCAGACCAACCCGGATGGCCGCAAACAGGCCGAGACCGGTCTGTCGTGGCGCAAGAACACCAATGAGAACTACTGCTCCCCGACTTCGACCTCCCGCGGCGCCGATCTCAACCGCAACTTCGAGTTCCAATGGGGGTGCTGCGGCGGCTCCAGCGGCGACCAGTGCTCGGCGACCTACCGCGGCCCGGCGACCGCCTCGGAACCCGAGGTCCAGGCGGTCCAGAACTACGCCCGGTCGATCTTCCCGGACCAGCGGGATCCTTCGATCGGCGCCGCCGCACCCGCCGACGCGACGGGCCTCTACATCGACATCCACTCGTACTCCGAGCTGGTGCTCTGGCCGTGGGGATTCACCGGCACACCGACCGGCAACGGGGCTGCGCTCCAGACCCTCGGCCGCAAGCTCGCCTTCTTCAACGGCTACGAACCCGACCAGGCCATCGGCCTCTACCCCACCGACGGCACCACGGTCGACTTCGCCTATGGCGATCTCGGGGTGGCCGCGGTTCTCTTCGAGCTCGGCACCTGGTTCTTCGAGGACTGCGCCGACTTCGAGTCCACCATCCTTCCCGACAACCTCGAGGCGCTGATCTACGCCGCCAAGATCGTGCGCACGCCCTATCTCACCCCGGCCGGCCCTGAAACAACCGCCGTCACGGCAACCGCCGTGGTGGTGGCCCCGGGAGATCCGATCACGATTTACGCCATCGCCGACGACAGTCGATTCAACAACTCGAATGGGAGCGAGCCGAGCCAGCCGGTTGCCGCAGCCGAGCTCTTCATCGACGCACCGCCCTGGCAGGCGGGGGCGAGCGCCATCGCCATGAGTGCGACGGATGGCGCCTTCGACGCCGCGGTCGAGCCCATCGAGGGTGAGATCGACACCACCGGGTTGGCCGAAGGCCGGCACACCGCCTTTCTCCGCGCCCAGGATGCGAACGGGAGCTGGGGACCGGTCAGCGCCACCTTTGTCTGGATCCTCGATCCCGCGACCGCCGCCCACATCGCCGGCGCCGTCACCTCGGCTGATGGCGGATCGCCGCTTGCGGCGACCGTGGCCGGCGGCATTTTCGCCACCCAAAGCGACGCCGGCACCGGCGCCTACGACCTGATGCTTCCCCAGGGCACCTACGACGTCACTGCGACCGCCGACGGCTACGGCAGCCAGACCGCCGGTGCTGTCGCTGCCGCGCCCGGTGTCACGACTCCGCTCGACTTCGTCCTGACACCCTACGAGATCGTCCTTGAGGACGCCGTGGAAACCGGCAACCTGGGGTGGACGCCCGAAGGGCAGTGGGCGATCACCGACGAGTCCTCCGCAAGCCCGAGCCACTCGTGGACCGACAGCCCGGGTAACGTGTACGGCAACTACTGGGACTTCTCACTGACCTCACCCGCGCTCGACTTCCTCGATGTCGCCGGGGTCACCCTCGAGTTCTCCCATACCTACGATCTCGAGAGCGGTTACGACTACGCCCATGTCGAGTACTCCACCGACGGCGGCGCGACCTGGTCGACGGCGGCCTCGTTCAACGGCACCGGCCACACGGTCTGGGAGACCGTCACGATCGATCTCGGCGCCCTCGACCACGCAGCGAACGCGAGAATCCGTTTTCGAATCGACACCGACGTCTCCGTCACCGAGGACGGTTGGCACATCGACGACATCGTCGTCCGCGGTTTCGACGAGCCGCCGCCGGGACTGATCTTCCGCGGTACGTTCGAAACCGGCGACACCTCCGGGTGGAGCTCGGTAGCGCCGTAGGGGAGCAGATCAACCGGTTCGCCATGGGAGGGGTGCGCAGGCACCCATCCCGCGTTCTATCGAATCTAAGAAGCCCGGGGGCGCGACTGGACCCGCGGACCTCGCCTCCATCGGGGTGCCGGGTCCGCATTTGTGCCGGAACGACCCCTCGGCGGAGCGTCCCGCCTTGCACAAATGCCGACCGGGCTCCCCCGAGGAACCTGGCCTCGGGAGCGGCGCACGAGCGTGGCAAACGACGGCAGGGCCTCGTTTGCCTACGGTCGTCCGCTCGTGAGGTCTGGTCGCGGCGGCCGGAGGCCGCTTAGCAAACGCGATGAAGTCAGTTCTCCCGGCTATGTGGCAGGCCGCCGGCGTGCCATCGGCGTGGTCGCAGCCCTCCACGCTTCCCACGCGCGACCACGCCGATGGTGCGACGCTGGGCCGCCGGGACGCATGAGCGTCACGGCGGGCCAGAAGGCCGGCGTTGAGGGCAGGGTCTGGACCACCGGCAGCAACCGGGACAGGGGCCGTATCCGTATCCGTGAGCGATAGAAACAACCCGCATCGGTACACCACCATCGCCGGCGGGACGCCGGCGCTACAAACATCGCAACACCCCTTGTTGCGCCCACGTCTCGTGGGCGATAGAACCAACCCGCATCGGCACACCACCATCGCCGACGGGACGTCGGCGCTACAAGCATCGCAGCGCCCTTTGGAGCGCCCACGTCTCGTGGGCTCCAGCCGACCCTGACACGGTCCCTGTCGCGGTCCCTGATCCTGACCCGGACCCGGGACCATGGCCTACAATAAAGACGGTGAAGATCATCACGACCCATCTCTCGGCCGACTTTGACGCGTTCGCTGCGGCGGTCTGTGCGGTGCGGCTCTATCCCGACCACAAGGTCCTTTTCCCCGGTTCACACGAGGCCGCGGTCCGGCGATTTCTTTCCGACTCCGGACTGACGTTTCCGGAGCTCAAGCTCCGCCGCGCCCGCCGCGAGACCATCGAGCACGCGGTGGTGGTCGACACCTCGACCCCGGCCCGCCTCGGCGAGGTCTGGGATCTCATCCGGCGGGACGACTGTCCCATCGATCTCATCGATCACCACCAGGAGGAACGCAAAGACGCCATCGCGGCGGATTCCACCATCTTCAAGCCGGTGGGCGCGACCTGCACCATCATGGCGGACCTCTTCGCCGAACGGGGAATCGAACCCACCGAGGAGGAAGCCTCGCTGCTGATGATGGGGATCTACGAAGACACCGGTGGTCTTTCCTATCGTGAAACCACCGCCAACGACCTCCGGGTGGTCGCGCGTCTGGTGGAGTTGGGCGGCTCGCTGGCCTGGGTGCGCCGGTGGGTTCTCAAGGGTCTCCAGCCCGAACAGCTCGCCCTCCTCAACCGCATCGTCGAGGCGGCCGAAGAGTTCTCCATCAACGACATCCCCGTTTCCCTCGCCATGGTCGAGGTCGATCAGTACCACGAAGAGGCGGCTTACGTCGTCCACCGCTGGGCCGAGACCTTCGAGCTGCCGGTCGGAATCGTGATGCTCGTGCGACCGCCCAATGTCAATCTGATCCTCCGGGCCCGAATTCAGGGTCTCCACCTGGGCGAGGTGGCGCAGCGCTTCGGCGGCGGTGGTCATGCCACCGCGGCATCGGCTCGCATCGCCGATCGCATGCCGGTCGAAATCCGCGAGGAGCTTCTCAGCGCCCTCGCCGAAGAACTTCCGCCCCCGGCCACAGCCATCGACGTGGCCAGCCGGCGGGTCTTTTCCGTCGCCGCCGACGACGATGTGGAAACCAGCAAAGAAAGAATGAACCACCTCAAGATCAACGCCATGCCGGTCAAAGAGGCTGATGGAACGTTGGCCGGGATGGTCACCCGGCAGATCCTCGACCGGGCCCTCGGCCACGGGATGGCGAAGAGACCGGTCCGATCGATCATGCAACCGGATCTTCCCATCGTCCCGCCAACGACATCGCTCGAGGAACTGCGCGATCTCTTCCTCGAGCGCTCGTACCGCTTCGTCGTGGTCGGGACCAACGATCGGCCGCTCGGCATCGTCACCAGGATGGAGCTCTTCCGCCGCCTCTTCGAACGACAACACGCCGCAGGCTCGGTCCTCGATCACCGAATGGCCGGCGCGCGGCCCGTGAGCCAGTCCATCTCCCGCCTCCTGCGGGAAAAGACCGCTCCCTGGGTGCGCGAGCTCCTGGCCACGGCCAAGGCCGTGGCGGACACGGTCGGCATCCCCGTCTATCTGGTCGGCGGCATGGTCCGGGACCTTCTCCTCGACCGACTCAACGAGGATGTCGATCTCGTCGTCGAGGGATCGGGCATCGATTTCGCCTACGCCCTCGCGGCCTATGTCAATGGACGTTGCCACCCGCACACGCCGTTCTTGACAGCGGTGGTCACCCTCCCGAACGGTCATCGCGTCGATATCGCATCGGCTCGCACCGAGTTCTACCGGACCCCGGCGGCGCTGCCCGAAGTCGAGACATCCCTCATACGCCAGGATCTCTATCGCCGCGACTTCACCATCAACTCCCTCGCGGTCGCCCTCCACGGCGAAAAACACGGCGAATTGGTCGACTTTTTCGGCGGCAGAATGGACCTTCAGCGACACGAAATCCGAGTCCTTCACTCGCTTTCGTTCATCGACGATCCGACCCGCGCCATCCGCGCCGTGCGTTACGCACGGAGGCTCGATTTCACCATCGCATCCGATACCCGAAACCTCATCACGACCGCGGTCGAAGAAGGGGTCTTCGACCGCCTCTCCGGACAGCGTCTGCGCCGGGAGCTCGAAAGCCTGCTCGCCGAGAATCACCCGACATTCGCCATCGAACTGTTGGCCGAGCTCGGTCTGCTGCCGGCGATCTGCGAGGGTCTGGTCTGGTCGGCTGCCGTCGACGCCAATCTCCTGGAGGTCGAGAGCCAACTCGGTTGGTTTGAGCTCGAAGAGCTCGGGGTTCCGCCCGAGAGGTGGCTCCTTTTCCTCGGCGGTCTCGCCCTCGAAGCGGGCAGTGGCGTCACTCAGCGGATGGCCGAACGTCTGCAACTCACGGGAGAGCAACGGCAAAGGATGATCAACCTCGACAAAGGGGTGGCGGAGGTTCGGCAGGCAAGCGCGCCATCGCTTCGGCGTTCAACCCGGGTTCGAACCGTCGAGGGGCAGAGCCCGGAGGTCGTCCTCCTCGCCATGGCGGGGCTCGATCTCGCGGCCCGTCGAAGGATCGCGGATGCGGTCGCGGCTTCGGTTCGCGTCCGGCCGCAGGTCAGGGGCCGGCAACTCATCGCGGCGGGAATCGAACCCGGGCCCTGGGTGGGCCGAGCGCTGATCCAGACCCGAGACGCCATCGTCGACGGTGAGATCAAGGAAGATCAGTCGACGGAGTTCGCATTCGAAACGGCGAGAAGAATCCTCGAGGAGGCGTCGAGATGACGACTCGGACGTGCGGCATCCTCACGACAGCGTTGTTGGTTGCCGTTCTCTCGGCATCGGCTCAGGCGCCGCTGCCGGTGGTGGAGAGGATCACCGAACACCGCGGACGAATCACCCGCGTCACCCTCTTCTCCAACCACGTGGTCATCGTGTCGATCCGATCCGACACCGAAAATTTCGTCCACCAGGCAACCCTGAACTTCGACGAGTACATGATCTACCTCCAGGCCTTGCAGGATTGCGCGCGATCCATCGGTGACGAACCGATCACCTCCAACGTGGAAAGCCTGGACAGCCGCACCAGACTCATCCTCCACGTCGGCCCGGACGCTCCACGAATCCTCGAGTACTCACCCCTGGCGTCCCTCGATCGTTCGGCCGCGAGGATCGCTTCCATCATCGACGACATCGAAAACCGGGCCATGGCGGCACTCCCCGGCGAGTTCGAGATCAGTCGGTGGGAACCCGCCCTCGGAGAGCGCGTCGAACTGCGCCAGGGCGGTGAGGCCCATGTCACGGCGATCGGCGACGACGGCACCATCGTTCTCAGCCAGGTCGACGGCCCGGTGTCCTACACCGTCGCCAAGGACAACCGCGTCGATATCGTACTCAGGGTCATCGAGCCCGCACCATGAGAGTCACCGGCGGCGTCTGGCGGTCGCGGCGGCTCAAGGGCCCGTCGAAGGGCCAGAAACTCCGCCCGACGCCCGATTCCATGCGCGAACGCGGGTTCGCCGTTCTCGGGGCCGCCACCACCGGCGCACGGGTGCTCGACCTCTTTGCCGGAACCGGCGCGGTCGGGATCGAGGCCCTCTCCCGGGGCGCTGCCGACGTCGTCTTCGTCGAGGCCCACCGGACCGCCGCGCAACTCATCAAGGAAAACCTGAAGTCCCTCGGAGTCGAACGCGATCGCGGCCTCGTGATGAACCGGACCGCGGCGCGGGCGTTGGCCGAGCTCGCGGGTCGCGGACGGATCTTCGATCTCGTCTGGGCCGACCCGCCCTTCGAGAGCTGGACCGACGGCCTCGACGCGCTGGTGGCGGCGGTCGGGGCGGGGCTCACAACCGACGGCGCGGCTCTGTGCCTCGAATGCCCCGCCCGGGCCGATCTCGAGGCTGTTCTGCCGGACGGAATCGTCGTCGAGCGGGATCTCAAGGGTGGTGCCTCGCGAGTGGTCATTCTGCGCAGGAAGGCTCCAAGGCGCCAGCGGGCAGGGGCTTCTCGCCCTGCCGGTCGAACGCCCCGCGCCCCTCGGATCGAAAGCAGCAGGACCTCGCCGCGGGACCCTGGGGTCCCGCGGGCATAGGACATCGGTCCGCTCGGAGGGCGAGACGCGGCGCCGACGTCACACCGTATACAAAGATCCTGAAACAACCGCTCCCCGGGTCACGGCGACCGGTCCATCTTGAGTCTGGTCAGGGCCGCAACAGTTGAAGATGAGCTGTCTGATGGTGGCGATTCCGGCCTGATCCAATCCGACGAACTCGAGACCCGACCGATAGGCGACCTTGCATCCTGAGTCGGTCTTGGTGAGTTGGGCGCGACAGCGGCGGACTTCCGCCTTGATGGTGAAATCAGTACCGAATGAGGAGACCTTGAGTTCGCAGGTCGTTGCGGGAGGGAGCCCGAGCCGGGTTTCGACCTGAACACCACCTTCGGAAATATCGACGACCGTGAAGTCCATGGTCGATTTCACCTTGCCGGTGATGTCGTGCTTGGGTTGGCGCCTCGGATGTCGGCGGCGTTCTTCCATTTCTGCCTCCACGCCAGACAACTAGCAAGGATGGTGCCAGTTTCCCCGTTGCCGGTGTTCCCCGTCGCCGCACGCCACTTGTTCGATCCTGGGACAGACCGTCTCAGTACGGTCCACCCAACTCGATCAACCGTCTCTCACGGACCGCCACCGACCGGGAAGGATCGAGCTAAATTGTTCGAGGAAGGACAATTATGAAAAAACCCGAAGGACCGAGCCACGGTCCTCCGGGTCGAGTTTCTCAGTGCGTCAGGGTCGAATTACGGCACGACCAAGCTCCAGCCGTCGGTGTTTCCCGTCTCGAAACCGTCGACGAAGACCACGGTCTACGTCGAGGAACGCGCTCGCCGGAAGAGCGCTCCCGAGACCGGCGATGACCTGTTCAATCAAAACGCCGGTGTTCATCGTGGTGCTGCCGCAGTGGTGGAGAGCGATGATCTGATGATCGCTGTAGGCGACCACCGGCGATCCCGACGATCCACCCTGGGTGTCGGCGCGGTACCCCATATCGGGGCCGGGACGGGTTCCGCACCCTCCGTAGTTCTTTGAAACCACGATCGGGTAACCGGGGTCCGATGCATGCGAGCTGTAAAGGGCGATCTTCTTGCCCCATCCCGCCGGGTGTTGGGGAATGTAGAGGCGCTCGTTGAGCAATCCACCATCCGCACGAAGGGTGAAGAAGCCGTACGTCGCCGAGGGATTCACCGAGAGCTGCACCAACGCGTAGTCATAGTCGTAGGACGTCCCGATGAGCGTACCCGATGTCGTCACGATCGTCCCGGGGCACTGGAGTTGCCAGCAATTGGTATCGCAGGTGGCGCCCTCGGCCATGAACTCGTAGTTGGTGTTGGACGCCTGGCCCTGGGTGCTGATGCAGTGGTTGTTGGTCAGGAAGTGGCCCTCGTTGCCGACGAGCCACCCGGTGCAGAGTCCCGAACCGTTGATGAGCATTCTCGCCACCGCCCGTGATTTGTCATAGACCACCGGGTCGGTGGTTTCGTAACACGGAGCCCACTCGGAATCATCGACGCCGACGATTCCCTCGGGCTCGGGGCTCCCCTCGACCTCTTCGCGGGTGAAGCCTCTCGCGAACCGATCGATGACGTAGCCGAAGCCGCCTTCGGTTCCGGCGCTCCAAAGCTCCACAATCGCGGTATCTCCGGCGATGTGAATACCCCAGAATCCGTCCTCGCTCCGACCCAACCCATCGACCCCGGTGAGTTCGTACCGCCACTTCCGCGAGCCGTCGGGCGAACGGACGATGACGAAGTCACCCTCCCCGAGGTCCATCTGCGCGAAATGGGGACAGATGTAACTCGCATCGGAATGCAAAAGGACATCCGACCAGACGAGCTGAGGCTCACCCAGGCCGGATCCTCCGCGATAGGGGTTCGGTGAGGCGTAGGACTCGAACACGTCCTGACCGACGATCTCCATGGCGGGCTGGGCTGGATCTTCGCCATTTTCGATCACGGGACCGGCGGCGACCCCTCCGGCGACGATGGTCAGGACCGCGGCTGCGATCAATGCGGTTTTCATCTTTGCTTTTCTCCTTCCCGGTCGCAATGATGCCGAGGGGCGCTTGCTCGATCCAATCCGATTCTACCGAACCGCCGGGCTCCCGGTTTCCGCGGACCCGTCCATTCTCGTGTATCATCCCTGCCGGTCCCACAAAGGGCGCCGGAGGCAATATGAATCATCGCACATTCACCATCATCAAGCCCGACTCGGTGGAAAACGGCAACATCGGCAAGATCATCGCTCATCTCGAGGGCGAGGGTTTTCGCATCGTCGCCGGCCGGATGACCCACCTCAGCACGCATCAGGCGCAGGCCTTCTATGCGGTCCACGCCGAACGGCCGTTCTACAAAGACCTCGTCGCCTACATGACCTCCGGACCGGTGTGGGTCATGTCGTTGGAGCGCGACAATGCCGTGCCCCATCTCCGTAAGACCATGGGCGCGACCAACCCGGCCGAGGCCGCTGAAGGAACGATCCGCGCGCTCTATGGCGAGTCCATCGAACGGAACGCGATTCACGGTTCGGATTCGGACGAGAACGCCGCCATCGAGAACGCGTTCTTTTTCGCTGCGAGCGAGTTGATTTGACCCAGGACGCCACCCCGAAGCGCATTTCCTGGGAGCGCTATTTCATGAATCTGGCGATCCAGGCGGCGACCAGGTCGACCTGTCCCAGGAAACACGTCGGAGCGGTGATCGTCCGTGACAAGAGCGTGCTCTCGACGGGCTACAACGGTTCCATTCGGGGCGCGCCGCACTGCACCGAGGTCGGGTGCCTCATGGAGAACGACCACTGCGTTCGGACGGTGCACGCCGAGGCCAACGCGTTGGTCCAGGCCGCCCACAACGGGGTTCGTCTCGAAGGCGCCGAAATCTACGTCACCGCCTCGCCGTGTTTCAACTGTTTCAAGCTCATCGTCAACGCGGGTATTCGCACGGTCTTCTTTGGCGAGTTCTATCGCGACGACAAGGTGCTCACCTTCGCCGACGAAGCCGGAATCAGGATGGAACATCTCGGTCTCGAGGAAGCCCCACCGGAACCATGATCGACCTCGACCTCAACCAGGTCGGGGTTCCTCTGGGCTGGCCCGAGATCTTCGGTCGAACCGCGCCGGTGGACGTCGAGATCGGCTCCGGGAAGGGCAAGTTCCTTCTCGAAATCGCGGCGGAGCAGCCCGAGCGCGACTTCCTGGCGGTCGAACGCGCCGGCAAGTACCACCGCCTCTGCTGTGACCGGGCCGCCCGACGCGGGATCTCCAACGTCAGATTGCTCCGCACCACCGCCGAGGATCTGCTCTTCCGGTTGCTCAGCGAGGAGTCCGTGGAACGCTTCTTCATCCTCTTTCCGGATCCCTGGCCGAAGAAGCGGCACCACAAGAGACGCCTCATCAAAGAAGACGTCGTGGCGGCTCTCCGCACGGCGCTCGTGCCGGGCGGACTCCTGCTCGTCAAGACCGATCACGAAGGGTATTCGGAGGTGATCGCCGAGGTCTTGGGTGCCGCGGACGGGTTCACCCGTCTCGATCCCGAGGAGGCCTACGCCGGTCTCCCGATCACCGGCTTCGAAGAGAAGTACCGCAAGCAGGGACGACAGGTCTATCCCTTCGCGCTTCAGAAGACCGGCTGAGGGCCGAGGCACGGCACGTGAGCTCATAGCTGTTGGCTGTGAGCTGTGAGCTCAGCCTCCTGCAATATTCGAGATTCGGACTCTGAGGTCTGCCGACCCTCGCCGCCGTCAGGCCGGCGAGACGCCGCCCCTACAAAGGACCTCGGCCCCTTGTGGTGCCGGCGTCTCGCCGGCACAACGACCACGAACCAACAGGTACGGTGGGTTTCTGCCGGTGGCTGGGTCGACAGCTACATCGCGGTGGTTTGTGCGGCTGTGGCCTCCCGAAAATGACCTGCATGCCGGAACGCAAGATCTGAAACACGGGGAACCACTGGGTTGCCACTGAGTGATCCAAGAGTGTTTCTTTCTGCACTCGTGGGGGCGTTGGACGTGTCATGGCCATCGATGGGACGGAGATCAATCGAACGCGCCGTGGATTCGCCGTGGTTCTCCGTGCCCTCCGTGTTTCAACTCGAGCTTCCGTGTGGCGAGCACCGAAGAAACAACCGGCGATTCACCAGCTCGCCTGCGATGGTTCTCTCGACTGACGGCCAGGAAACAACGGTTTCGCGCTTCCACGCGACTACTCCGCGATCCCCGTGAGCGTGCTTCCGTCCGAGAGCTGGACCTGCCACCTCACCGTCACCTCGCTCCGGTTCGAGGGCAGACGGATCGAGCCGGTCCTGATCTCTTCACCCGGCGCGACGTAGGTCTCGACAAAGCGAACGGCGTCCGGTGCGCCGGGCGGATTCGGGCGCCACTCGCCTTGATCCATCGAACCGAGAATCACCCGGTCGAAGCTCCCGCGAGACGTGGCGACGAGCGCCCCCGATGCGACCTCCACCTGGACCCAGTTGGCGAAACCGGTGATCGCACTGCGAAAGACACTCATATTGGCCAGGCGGACCGTCAGATTGCGGTCGCTGCGTTCGAGTCGGACCTCGATCTTCGGACCAGGCCCCTCACCCCCGAGATAGCGGATGAACTCCTCCCGATCGAGCCCGAGATTGGACCCCACCGGCGGCAACGAGACCAGATCCCAGCCCTCGACCTCGGGGAGGATCGTGCGGTGAGCATCGGTCAGATACAAGCCGAGTCTGGCAGCATCCACCCAGGCCACCGCGATGGTCTCACCGGCGCCGAACGATCGCCCGCCCCACGTCAGGGGCCTGATGGTCAGAAAACTGCGATCCAGGGTCGAGACCCGTTGGATCTCGGCGACCGTCTCATCGGTCAAGGCGTCGATGTCCGCGGCCCAATCATCGACGGCGGGTTCGGTGCGCGGCCGCAGCGACACCGCGATTCTGACCCGGACACCGAGATCCTCGAGGGCGGCCAATCGTACAGCCAGCGGCTGGGTATTGAGGTCGTCAAGGCCACGGAGATCATCGACCTGGGGGCCGAAGAGGGGAACAATGCAACGATGCGCGGCCTTCGCCACGGCCTGACCGAGTTCGGTTTCGATCTGCGATACCCGCAGGATCGGGATCACCGCGAGACCGGACTGGGCCGCCAGCCGTGACACGAATTCGCCGGTTTCCTCCCCGAGTTCGGGAAGATCGAGGATGATCTCCGCCGGCAGCCGCTTTCCGAAATCGGTCTCCAGCGCGGCCCAGACGGCGTCGGCGGCATCGACGGAATCCTCTGATACAGGCTGAGGGATGCCCAGTGCCACCGCGGTCGGGATCGGCCCTTCCACCGGCGGCGCCGGCAGAAGCTGGACGACCGGGGCTCCTCCGGAGAGGAGGATCGCGCCCCGACGAACGACGAGTTGGTCGACGCCCGCCGCGGCGAGTTCACCCGCCGTTTCGGCGTCGATGCCCTGCCCGGTCAGCCACACCACCGTCTTTCGCGGGGTCGGGGCGACACCGGCCGGCGGCTGCCCGAGCCCGGGATCGGAGCAGGCGCCAAGCACCAGCGCCCACGTCATGAACGCCAACAGGTGATGGCTTCGCGGTATCACTGCGCCATCCTAACAAAATACAGGGCCCAGATGGACTCCCTCACGCGAGCGGCAGCTCGATCCGGATCCGCAGACCACGGGCGCCGTTCTCTGCTTTGACCGTCCCCTGGCAACGGGTCACCACCTGGTGCACCAGGGCGAGACCCAGCCCGCTGCCGGAGGCGGTGGTTGAAAAATGCGGCGAAAACAGATCCTGGAGCTGACCCGGCTGAACGCCCCCACCGCTGTCCTCGATCTCGAAAACAGCGAGGCCGCCGCCCGCTCCCACCGTGAGGTGAATCTCGCCCGCTCCGTCGCCAAGAACATCGAGACTGTTCTGGAGCAGATTCGCGAGCGCCCGTTTGAGCCACTGTCGGTCCGCCATCACCGTTGCCGACCCCGGCGGCGGGACCGCGATCTTGAGGGCGATTCCACGCCGATCGAGGACGCCGAGACCCTCCTTGAGCTCGTTCACGGACTCGCCGAGATCGACCCGCACGGGCTGCCAGTGCTCGAGGGCCACGAGATTCGAAAACGAGGTCGACGTGTCCTGCAGACGCCCGACCTGAATGGCGATCTCGCGACAAGCCTCCTCGAGCAGCGCGTCGAGTTCAGGATCCTGCCGGCGTCTCGCCTCATCGATTTCCTGGACCCAAAGGCGGACCGGCGTCAGCGGGTTCTTGACCTCGTGGGCGACGATTCGCGCCAGCTGGTTGAGCTGCTGAAGCCGGTCCAAACGCACCACTTCGGTGACATCTTCGATGACCGCCACGAGACCGTTGCGACCGTCCGGGAGCGGGACCTTCGCCACTCCGATGCGCCACGTCAGATCGCGACCGGGAATCGGCTGGGAGGTGACCCCGACCTCGGCGGCGTCGTGGACGCCGGAGGCCAATTCCCCCACCCGTCGGTGGACGAGGTCCCCATGCTCATCGAGGAGCGTCTCGGCGCTCGGGTTGGCGAACTTGAGATGGCCATCGGGCTCGAAGACCATCACCGCGGGCGCGAGCTTGGCCAGAGTGATCCGAAGGAGCTCCTCCTGGTGTCGCAGGCTGAGCTCCCGGCGCCGGACCTCCTCGTTCATCGACCGCACCGCGTCGAGAACTTCGGCGAGATCGGTCTCCCGAGGCCGGCGCACGGGCCCGACCGGTTCGCCGCGCACCAGTCGTCCGGCGAGATCCACCAACTCTCGGAGCGACACGCTCAGCCGCTCCTCGATCCGGCCGGTGGCGATGAGTGCGATGAGTGCGGCGAGGAGCGCGCCGGTCAGCAACCAGTCGACCGCATCGGGCGCCTCGCCGGCGCGCAGGGGATCGCTGCGTGAGAGCTGCAGGATCACCCGGTTGCCTTCAATGGCGACGGTCCCTGCCGATGTCACCCAACCCGGGCGGTTCAAAACCACCGTATCGGTGCGCCCGAGAAGATAGGCCGTAAAAGCCTCCACCGCCGGCAGCCGCGAGAGCCGGCCAACGCTCAGCAGGTCCGGCCTCGACACCGCCGCCGCCACGGTCCGGTCGAAGAACACGACCTCCCCGCCCCAACCTCGGGCAAGCCACGCCGCAAGCTGATCATCGACGACCACGCCGCCGCCGAGGTGCTCGATGGTGTATCGCGCCGACTCGAAGGCGTCGCGACCGATGACTTCCTCGAGACGAGCCTCCTCCCGCCCGAGTCGCAGTTGGAGAAAGAGGGTGAGGATCACCAGCGGGATGACGACCCCGCCGGCCACGAGGAGTCGAAGCCGCCCTCCGAAGGTGGCGAACTGCTCCCGGCGTACCACCGGCGGCCGGGCCAGGACGAGCCCGATGAAGGCCCAAATCACGGCGAGCGCGATCCGAACCACCCACACCGCCGGGGCCGGAGGGTGCGCAACGGCGGCCACCAGCCAATCGCCGCGCCGTTCCACCCGGGCCAGGGTCCCGCCGTCTCCCACCCTGATGCGGGTCCAAACGGCGCCCGAGTGGTAGGCTTCACCCGCCGTCGCGGGATCGAGATCCCGGATCTCGGGGTGCAACGTGGCGGCGACCGACCCCGATCGCGTGAGAACCGCATACCAGACCGGTTGCTGCCAGGCCTCTTCGAGGGGCTCGCCGCTCGCCCAATCCAAGAGCCAGTTCCACGGCTGGGTGGCGACATCGAGCTCGATCTGGATTCCTTCAGCGCCCCCGAGCGGCCAGACCCTCACGAGTCGTTGCCGGTCCCCTGCCGGTGACAGGTCTCCCCAGCTCGAGAGCTCGAAATCGTCGCCACTCACCACCGCCAGCCGCGCCGGGGTCTCCCACTCATCGAGCCCCCAGCGGTTGGCGAGAACGGTGGCGAGATCGTCAAGACGACATCTGCCGGTCTCATCCGGGAGGACCTCCTCGGAAACGATGGCCGAACGCGGCAGGACGACCCCCCGCTCCCCGTCCCCGCCGACTCCCAGCACCCGCGCCGGGTACCATGCGAGATCGACGACGAGTCCGATCAGGGCGAGGCACGTTGCCGCCAGCACCCGGCGCTCGAGCGGGAGCGATCCACGCGCCAGCTTAGGCCAGCCGCTGAGCGCCCAGGCCAATGACACCATCCAGACTCCGCCCCATCCCGGACGGAGGAGGTGGTTCGGCAACCACGACTCGAGGCCGTCGAGCGGTCCGGCCAGCCTCAGGGCCGCCGCGGCGATGACCGTCGCCGCCACCAGGAGACGGGCCCATGGTCTCGGCAACTCGCGCCCGAGGCGACCGACGGCGGCGCCGACGAGCAGGATCAGGATCATCTGTTCCGCAGCGCCGAGGTCCACCGATTTCTGCGCCGCGACCGCCAACCCGAGCACCACCGCCGCCCATGCGGCTCTCGGCGCCGCCACCAACCCGCAGATGACCACCACCAGCCATCCGGCACTGAAAAGCCCTCGCCGTTCGGCCGCCGAGACGGTTTCAGAACCGACGTGAACCGCCACTCCCGGCGCGACCTCTGCTGTCACGGACACGGCGCCGGAGGCGAATCGTCCGAGCCGCAACCGGCGTCCCGGCGGGGCGCTCATGCCCCAGGCCGTCCCGCCGCTGAGTTCGGCGCCGTCGGCCACGGTCACCGAACCGACGATCCGGCCTTCGATCATCATGGGTTCCCGCAGATACACGACCCCGCGGACCGCTGACCATTCCACGCCCCATGCCCTCGGCCCCAGGGGCCGCAGATCGACGGGGTAGTCCCGTTCGACCCCGCCCCAGGCGAGGAGCTGCCCGCGATCGTCGGCGAGATAGATGGTCCGGCCTTCAGTTGCCTGCGCGACGCCGTCGAGAAACTCAAACGGTCGGGTCGGATCCAGCGCTTCGCCGGTGGCCGCGAAGAGACGGTTCAACCGATCGTCGGCGACAACGACCATCGCCGTCGAGAGCATCCCCCGGCAGTGGTTGTCGAAGGCGGCGTCGAGCCGGGCCGCTTCCGGCACTTTCGCCACCGGCGCAATCGCTCCCGCGACGGCGAGAACCACTCCCAGCCAGGGCCAACACTCGGCGCCGCGGGGCCGGGCGAGGAGGATCAACAGGCCGACGACCGCCCCGAGGAGCCAGATGCCGAGCGTGGTCCCCGGCCACGGAGCGCAGATCGCCAACGCGGTCAGCGCGAGCCACCACGAGCGGGAGGGCGAGGGGCCTGTTGTCGTTTCGATCACAACGACAAGTATACGGTTGCGGATACGGTTACGGCACGGGACGCGGGACGCTGGATCGCCTCCCCGGCCACGAGATCGGCGACGGTCACAGTTCCTCGCCAGGGTGGGGCAGTCATGTGGGGGTGGGCTTCCAGCCTCGCCCGTGAGAGACGTCGACGTCGGCTTGGGCGTTTCCGAGAGAGTGCGGGGAGGTTGCGATTAGCGGGGTTCCCGGTCGCTGCCCCTGCCCCTGCCCCTGCCGCTGCCTCTGCCCGGGCCCCTGCCCCTGCCGCTGCCCCTGCCGCTGCCCCTCGCTGCCCCTGCTCCTGCCGCTGCCCCGGCCCCTGCCGCTGCCCCTGCCGCTGCCCCGGGGCTGAAGATCTCATCGGAAACGGGCACGGGAGCGGCGAGGGTAGAATACCCAGCGCAAAGGAGAAGCCCATGACACGACGCGATATGCGAGGAGGCAACTACGCCGCCGAACTCGAGCCCCCCGAGGTTTACCGCGCAAGACGGGCGCGGCTCGCCGAACGCATCGGCGGCGGAACCATCGTCATGTGGGGCGCCGGGGACGATCGGGGCTACGGCGACGTCGGCACCTTTCGCCAGAGTTCGGATTTCTTCTATTTGACGGGAGTCGAACTGCCCAATGCAATCATGGTGGTGCGCCCCGCAGAGGACCTCGACGCCCTCTTTCTCCCGCCTCGCAATCCCGACGTCGAGCGCTGGACCGGGCCGAAGTTCGGCCCCGGCGAGGAGGCCGCCCGAGCCCTGGGGTTCGGCGAGGTGCTGTCGACGACTCCCTCCGAGATCGTGCTCGACGCTCGGCGCCGGCCGGTTCCCGGGTTCGAAGGCCGGCTCCAGGCGTGGCTGGGAGAGTCGGATGCCGTCCTCTGGACGGCCTATCCGGCGGTCGGCGCTTCATCGTCCCTCCCGGCCACCCACCGGTTCGTCGCGCAGCTTCGAGACCGGTTGCCCAGCTTCGAGGTTCGCGACCTCAGCGGCGTGGTCGCCGATCTCCGAATGGTCAAGAGCGCGTCCGAAGTCGCCCTTCTGCGCCAAGCCATGGCGGCGACGATCGCCGGCCAGCGAGCCGCCGCGCGCGCCATCGCTCCGGGCGTCGGCGAGGGCGCGGTGGATGGCGCCGTCTACGCCGCGTTCCGCGCCCATGGCGCCGAGGGGCTGTCCTTTCCATCCATCGTCGGCTGCGGATACAACGCCACCACCCTCCACTATGACCAGAATGTGGGCGCCTGCGTCGACGGCGAGCTCGTGGTTGTGGATGTCGGGGCGCGCTTCGGCTACTACTGCGGCGATCTGACCCGCACCTACCCGGTCAACGGGCGATTCAGCGACCGCCAACGGGGGATCTACAACCTCGTTCTCGAGGCCCACGACCGCGTCGCCGAGGCCATCAAACCCGGCGTCCGGATCTTTGATCTCAGAAAGATCGCCTACGAGGTCATGGAGTCGTCCGAGCTTCGCGACGCCAAGGGCGGGAAGCTGGGTCGGTATTTCATCCACGGGCTCGGCCACTTCCTCGGCCTCGATGCCCACGACCCGGGTTCCGATGAGGCCGTGCTCGTCGCCGGCAATGTCATCACCAACGAACCCGGGATCTACATCCCCGACGAGGCGCTCGGGGTCAGGATCGAGAACGACTTCCTCGTCACCGAAACCGGAGGCGAGAATCTGTCGGCGGCGCTGCCGACAAAAGCCGCGGATGTTGAAGCTCTGATGAGAGGTTAGTCCGTTTTCTTTTTAGAGAGTTTGATTTACGGCGGCCAATGGCCGCCGTAAATCAAACTCTCTAAAAAGACATGGAAAGCGCTTTTCGCCTTCCCAACGCTACGATAAACTGCTGCGGCATCGTGTCGCTTCTTTGAGAATCAGCGCCCAGGAGGTCCTATGTCGGTTGGCATCGTCGGTTATGGCGCCTTTGTCCCGAGACGCCGCATCAAGCTCGAGGAGATCGCCAAGGTATGGGGAGCCGATGCTCCCGCCTACAAGCGCGGTCTTCAGCTCTTTGAAAAATCTGTTCCCGGCGCCGATGAAGACACCGTCACCATGTCGGTGGAGGCGGCGCGGAATGCTCTCGCCCGCTCCGGGGGAGTGGACCCCACAGAGATCGGGGCCCTCTACATCGGTTCCGAATCGCATCCGTACGCCGTCAAGCCCTCGGGCACCATCGTCGCCGAAGCCATCGGCGCCGTCCCGGTGCTCCACGTGGCCGATCTCGAGTTCGCCTGCAAGGCCGGAACCGAAAGTCTCTTCATCGCCCAGTCCCTGGTCAAGGCCGGCGAGGTCAAATACGCCGTCGGCATCGGCGCCGACACCTCCCAGGGCGCCCCTGGAGACGCGCTCGAGTACTCGGCCGCCGCCGGGGCTGCAGCCTTCATTTTCGGCGCCGATGAGGATCTCATCCTCGCCGAGATCATCGACACCTATTCGTGGACCACGGACACGCCCGACTTCTGGCGCCGCGAGTACATGCACTACCCTCGCCACGGCAGCCGTTTCACCGGCGAGCCGGCCTACTTCCGCCACAGCATGAACTCGGCTCAGGGGATGATGGACAAGGCCGGGCTCGAGCCCAAGGACTTCGCCCACGCCATCTTCCACCAGCCCAACGGCAAGTTCCCCATGAGGGTGGGCAAGAAGCTCGGTTTCACCCACGAGCAGCTCGAAACCGGGTGGCTGTCACCGTGGCTCGGAAACACCTATTCCGGCGCCTCTCCCATCGGCCTCACCGCCGTGCTCGACATCGCCAAACCGGGAGACCTCATCCTGCTGACCTCGTTCGGGTCCGGCGCCGGATCGGACTCCTTCGTCATCCGGGTCACCGATCGGATCACGGAGGTCCAGGATCTGGCGCCCAAGACCAGAACCCAGCTCGATGAAAACAAGATCTACCTCGAGTACGGCGCCTACGCCAAGCTTCGCGGCAAGATCCGCATGGCCGAATAGGAAGGAGGTCGAAATGCGAGATGTCGCTGTTGTCGGTGTTGGAATGACCTCTTTCGGGGAGCTCTGGGAGACCCCGTTGCGAACGCTTTGGGCCGAGGCCGCGTTGGCCGCCCTCGATGATGCAGGGATCGACAAGGTCGATCTCATCACCATCGGATGCATGTCATCGGGGCTCTTCACGGGTCAGGAACACCTTGCGTCGCTGCTTGCCGATGAACTCGGCATGGCCGGCGTTCCCGCCACCCGGGTGGAATCGGCCTGCGCATCCGGAGGGCTGGCGGTTCGCGCCGCCTTCGCCGAGGTCGCGGCCGGTCTCTCCGACACCGTCCTCGTCACCGGCGTCGAGAAAATGACCGATGTCGACGGCGCCGACGCCACCTACGCTCTCGGCACGGCGGCCGACTCCGAGTGGGAGGGCTTCCACGGTGTGACCTTCCCGGGTCTCTATGCGATGTTGGCCCGTATCCACATGCAGAAGTACGGCACCACCCGCGAGCAGCTTGCCCAGGTCGCCGTCAAGAACCACGCCAACGGCCTGCTCAACCCCCACGCTCAGTACCACCTCAAGATCGGGGTGGACGATGTGCTCAAGTCCACCGCGGTGGCCGACCCCCTCAATCTCTTCGATTGTTCGCCGGTGACCGATGGCGCCGCGGCGTTGGTCCTCACCACCGTCGAACGCGCCCGCAAGATCGCCGGCGGCAAGCCGGTGGTGGTCATCACCGGCTCCGGCATGGCGACGGACACGGTGACCCTGGCCAATCGCGGCGAGCTCGCCGAGCTCGGCGCGGTCAGGGCGGCGGGCGAACGGGCCTACGCCATGGCCGGCAGGAAGCCGGAAGACATTCACCTCGTCGAGGTCCACGATTGCTTCACCATCGCCGAGATCATGGCGACCGAGGCGCTCGGCTTCTTCGCGCCGGGCGGCGGCGGCCCGGCGGTGGAAAAGGGACTCACCAGCCTCCACGGCAAGATCCCGGTCAATACATCCGGCGGGCTCAAATCCAAGGGCCACCCGGTCGGCGCCACCGGAGTCGCCCAGGTCGTCGAGATCACCACCCAGCTGCGCGGTCGAGCCGGTCAGCGGCAGGTTGAAGGCGCCGCGGTCGGTATGGCTCAGAACATGGGCGGATCCGGCGGCAGCTCGGTTGTGCACATCCTGGAGGTGGTCTGATGTTTTCTCCGGCACGAGCCTGGCGTGAATTCCCCCAACGCTACCGCCTCGAGGCGGCCAAGTGCTCAAAATGCGCAAAGATCCTCTATCCGCCGCGGCTGGTCTGCCCTCAGTGCGGTGGGCGGGACTTCACCGGGGAGACCCTGCCCCGCGACGGCAAGGTGGTGACCTATACCGTGATCCGGGTGCCGCCGGCCGGGTTCACCGAACAGACTCCGCTGCCGCTCGCGCTGGTGGAATTGACCAACGGCGTGCGTCTCATGGTGCAGATCGGCGATGTCGAGGATCCCGAGACCCTCGAGATCGGAATGCCGGTGCGGCTCGAGTTCCGCCGGATTTCGTGGGACGGCGAGGCCGGGGTCATCTTCTACGGCCACAAGGCGGTGCGGGCCGGGTTCTGACCAAATCCGGCCTGGTTTCGCCCTCTGACGCGCCGCGGCGTCATTGACCGGCTTGCGTGAATCTGCAAAGATACGCGCATGAACGACACTGACACCACGCTTGAGCTTTGCACCATCAACGAGATCGACCCCGAAGCGGTGGCCTTTGTCCAACGCAAGTCGCTGCCCGAGCGCACGGTGGAGCGTCTGAGCCGGCTCTTTTCGGCCCTCGCCGATCCGACGAGACTCAAGATCCTCAACGCCCTCATGGTCACCAAGGAGCTCTGCGTCTGCGATCTCGCGGTCATCGCCGATCTCTCGGTTTCGGCGGTCAGCCATCAGCTGCGCCTCCTTCGCGACCGCGATCTGGTCCATGCCCGCCGCGACGGCCGCATGGTCTACTACAGCCTCGCCGATGACCACGTCTCGACCCTGATGAACTCCGGCGTCGATCACGCCAACGAGGGATAGCGGCCAAAGTCCTGCGGCCGCTCCGATCTCACGGGCGGCAAACCCGGGAGAATCACGATCGGTGGAGCGTCCCGGAACCCTCAGCGCCAATTCCAGCGATTCCTTACGATAGAATGAGCCGGCGGGTCACTGTGAAACTCGAAATCGGCTCCGGATCATCATCTCGCTTCGGCGGTGGATCAGCCGGCGGCAAGGGCTGTCTGAGCCTCTTCTTTCTCGTCTTCTTCCTCATGGGCTCCGCGTTCACCATCGTCATCATCGGTGAAGCGGTCCGCCAATCAGCGGTGTGGTTCTGGCCCGAGGTGGGCTGCACCGTGATCTCGAGCGGCGTCGAGGAAACCGGCGACGACGAGAATCCCTATGCTCCGGTGGTGGTCTTCGAGTACCGGATCGACGGTCGGACGTTCCAGGGAACCGATCTCACCCGGGGTTCGTCCGCAACCTCGCACTACGATGCCGCCAGAGACACGACCCATCGCTACCCCCCCGGGCTCCGCACGATCTGCAGAGTCCGCCCCGAAGACCCCGGCGAGGCGGTCCTCGAGCGCCGATTGCCGTGGATCGCAGTCGCGGTCTTTTTGCCCCTCATCTTCGTCGCCGTCGGCGCCGGCGGCATCTGGGGTGTGTGGCGCCCCGGCGGTCGCGCCGATGGCGGCGCCCTCGAGTCCATTTCACAGCGGGCGCAGAAGGGGCGCGGAAAAAAGATCGAGCTCGGCATCGGTCTCGTCTTCGCAGCCATCGGAGGCGCCCTGACCATCCTCCTGCTCGTCGTCCCCATGGTCCGTCTGGCGAGGGCCTCGACCTGGGTCGAAACCCCCGCGGCGGTGGCCGGATCGACGCTGCGTTCGTGGAGCACGGACGACGGAACCTCATATCAGGCCGACGTGCTCTACGAGTACTCGGCGGAGGGTCGAAGCTGGACGTCCAACCGCCGCGACTTCTTTCCTTTCAGTTCGGGGGACGCCGACGGAGCGAGATCCGTTCTCGCCCGCTATCCGAAGGGAGGCGCGACGGTCTGTTTTGTCGATCCCTCGGATCCATCGCGGTCGGTGCTCGAGCGGCGGCTTCACGCGGCCTACCTCGTCGGTTTGTTCCCGCTCGTTTTTCTCATCGCCGGCGCCGCCCTGACGGCGCACGCGCTCAAGCAGGCTCCGGTCGCGATCCCCACTCAGGGATCGCCGTCCCGGCCGATCGAAGCTCCGACCGCGCCCGGCAGCCTGGCGCCACAGGCCGGCCCCATGGGCAAGCTCATCGGGACCATCTTGATCGCCGCCTTCTGGAACGGAATCGTCAGTGTCTTTCTCTGGCAGATCATACTGAGCTTCCGCCGCGGCGACCCGGAGTGGTTCCTCTGCCTCTTCATGACCCCGTTCGTGCTCGTCGGACTCGGCTTGCTGGCGGGGGTGGTCTACTTCCTGCTCGCCCTGGCCAACCCGCGGCCGCACCTGACCATCTCGCCGGCGGCCCCGCGTCTCGGCGAACGACTCCGCGTCGAGTGGGTGTTCACAGGGCGATACAAGCGGATGACGCGGCTCAAGCTCGTCGTGGAAGGGCACGAAAAGGCCACCTACCAACGCGGCACCGACACCCATACCGACCGGGAGGCCTTTGCTTCATTCGTCATCACGGACTCGCCGTCGATCTGGGAGTTCGGACGCGGCGCCGGTGAGATCGAAATTCCCGCCGACACCATGCACAGTTTCGCCGCCGGCAACAACGCGGTGGTTTGGGCGATCCACGTGCACGGTGAGATTCCCCGCTGGCCCGATGTCAACGAGACCTTCGAGATCGATGTTCGGCCGCTGACGCCAAAGCAGGTGCTGCCATGAACGAGTTGCGGATCGACGTGAACGGCGAGCGCCGCTGGTTCCTGCCGGGCGAAACGCTTTCCGGACGGGCTTTCTGGCGTCTCGAGGACGACGCCGAAGCCCTCGAGGTCCGGCTCTTCTGGTACACCTCGGGGAAGGGCACCGAGGACGTCGAGGTCGTCGACTCGGTCCGCATCGAGTCCGCCGGAATCGCCGGCGAGACGAGCTTCAGCTTCCCGCTGCCCGACGGACCTTACTCGTTCTCCGGGTCCCTCATCACCCTGACATGGGCGTTGGAACTCATCGCCCTGCCCGAGGGCGCAACCGAACGCGTCGAGCTCGTCGTCGCGCCCACCCCGGTCGAGGTCCGTGTCATCGGACTGGGACGCCCCCCCTTCGAGGAGGGTGCGTGGGCGACCGTGAACTTCAAACCCGGCTGAGCGCGCCGTGCGTCCCGCCGACAACCCCTTCGCAAGCCGCTGCATCGACGGACTCGAATTCCGATTCGCCGATCGGAGCCGGCAGGACCTCCTCGACCGCCTTGCCCGCGGCGGCCGCCGCGGCGCGATCATCGGTCCCCACGGCAGCGGCAAGACAACGCTCGTCGAGGATCTCGCGGGCCACCTCGAGGGAGAGATTGTCCGGGTCCGGCTCGATTCCGGGATCGACCGACCGGCCGCGGCCGTCCTCGCGGCCCTAACCCGCTCTTCTCCCAGCGTCTGCTGCGGCCGGCGATGCACGGCGCCCAGCTGGGCTTCTCACCTCCGGGTGCTCGACGTACTTTCAAGTACGCCTCCGCGCCCCTCGGATCGAAATCCCGGCTGGCACAGCACCTCCCCGACCTCGCGAAGAAACCCGGTGAGAAGTGCGGGCTAACCCGGAGAATCGGGCCCGAGCACACCATCCTCATCGATGGCGCCGAACAGCTCGGACCGTGGTCGTGGTGGCGCATCCGGTGGCTGACACGCCACGCCGGAACCATTGTCATCACCAGCCACAGTCCGGGACGACTGCCGACGATCCACGAGTGCACGACCGATGTCGCTCTCCTCGAGGAGTTGGTCCGAGAGTTGGCGCCCGAGGTCGCCGAGACCGTCGATCTCGTGGCGCTCTTTCACAGGCATTGCGGCAACGTTCGGCTGTGCTTCAGAGAACTCTACGACGCCTTCTCGAAGTGAAACCCCTTCTCCGGAAACGGCAGCGAGCGCGTTCGACGCGCTCGCTGCCGTTTCCGGAGCCTTCCCTACTCTGCCGGTGTCTGCGGCCTATCGGCCGACATCTGGATCATGTTCGCGCCGGCAGCTCTGGCGGTGTCGAGGACCTTCACCACGACCCCGTAGTCGGCATCGCGGTCGCCCTTGAGGATCACCGCTCCGTCGGGCGCACGCTCGACCAGGGCCTTCATCCTCGCCTCGAGCTCCTCTTCCGGAACGATCTCGTCGTTGATCCAGATGGTCCCGTCGGCGGCAATCTTGACCTCGGGGGGCATCTCTTCCCGACCGACCCCTTCGGACTCGGCCGTCTTGGCCTCCGGCAGCTTGAGCTTGAGCCGCTCATCGGAGACGAACTGCGTCGTCACCGCGTAGAAGATCAGCAGCAGGAAGACGACATCGATGAGCGGCGACATCTGGACCTCGGGTTTGGTCCGGCCGCCGAGGTTGACGAGTTTCATCGGGCCTCCTCACCCTCATCGAGATCGGGTCGCCGCACCAGGTGGAGGTAATCCATCATCTGGGCTTCGATGTCGGCGAGAATCGCCACCGCCCGCGCCTCGAGGAAGCTGTGGGTGAAGAGCGCGGGAATCGCGATGATGAGACCGGTCGCGGTGGTGATGAGCGCCTGGGAGATCCCGGTCGCCAGGGTCTCGTTGATCCCCGAACCCCCGGTGGCCACCGCTTTGAAGATGTTGATCATCCCCAACACCGTTCCCAGCAGCCCGAGCAGCGGCGCGCCGCCGACGATGGTCGCCAACGCCGGCAGGCCCCGCTGCAGACCGAGCAGCTGTCGGCGCCCGGTGTCGCCGAGGATCTCCTTGAGCTCGTCGTACGGTGCGTACCGATTCTCCACCATGGTGTGGACGAGCTCGGTGAAGGGCCCGGGGTGGCGCCGGCAATAATCGGATGCGGCCTTGTAGTCCCTGCCGCCGAGAAGCCCCGAAAGGACGTGGACCGCCCCGGGCTCGAGGTAGTTCTGCGGCCGCAGGACCCAGAGCCGCTCGAGGATGATGGCCACCGCCACCACCGAGAGCATCCCCAGGGGGTACATGACCGGTCCACCGGACCTGAAGATGTCGATACCGTTCTGCAAGAGGTCGAACACGAGTTTCTCCGATCGGCCGGTGCTACCTGCCTCGTTCCCGTGGCCCGGCATTGTAAAGGAAGGTGATGGTGACACCTTCGGGCCCGTTCAGACCGAGACCGGCCGGCAGCGGCTCAAAATTGATACAGTCTGAGATGGCGTCGCGAGCGGCGAAGTCCATGGGCGGCTTGCCGCTTTCGTCGATGATTCGGACTCCGATGATGGTGCCGTTCGTTTCGATGTAGAACCGCACCTTGACGATGCCGCTCACCCCCATCCTGGCGATGCTCGGAATCTGCCAGTGGCGGCGGATCTTGGCGAGCATGGACTTGGCGTACGGGCCCCAGTCGTACCACTGGGTGTCAAAGGACAGGGCGCCGGTGTCGACCCCTCCGCCTTCACGTTCGGGATTCTCGGCAATGCCGCCCTCCGATGGCGGCAGCATCCACACCCCGGGCGGAGGCAATGGGATGGCCGGCTGCTGGCTCTCTTCCGATTCCGATGGTTCGCCCTCGCCGGCGCCCTCGGGGCGCGCCTCCATGGGTTCTCGGTCACTCGGACGCTCGACCGGTTCTCGATCCGGCCGGGGCGGCGGCACCTGCTGCGGCGGGGGTCCGGCCACCTGAGGCGGCGCACCGCGATTGAACTGTTCCCCGCCCTGGGCCTGCACCAGCTGGGGCGTGTTTCCCCGGCTCGACGGCCGGTCGGAGGGATCCCCTTCGCCGCCGTGCGCCCGACGATCGAGATCGGACATGGGCGCATTCGGGTTTTCGGAGACCTCTTCACGCTCCTCGGCCAGATCCACGAACTCGAACTCGATGGGTCTCTCTTCGGCGACCCGGTTCGGGTCGACAGCGAAGATCGGCGACGCCGATTTCGACCAGGCTTCCTGCATTCGAGGCACGATCAGAAACAGCAGCAGCAGGTGCAGCAGCAGCGAAATGCCGATCGCTCGGCGGAAAGTCCTTCTTTCGTCACGCACGGTGCTACCCTAGCAAGTCTCCTGCCAACCGTCCCCGGTTTCCACGATCAGATCTAACACACGAGGCGCCGAGGTCGTTCCCTCCGGGATCCGGCCCGGACCTTCGATGACGGCGCCCAAGTGGCAGCCGGAGCTGTCATCTTGGCGCCGACGACGCGGCACCTCAAGAAACCTCAAGGCGGCGAATCGCGTAACCGACCGGCCGTTTGGAGAAAAATGACTGGAATCGTTGAGGGAAACGCTGCGTTTCTCACAACGAACGGTTCCAGATTCGACCACCAGCAACAATACGGAGGATCCCATGAAACGCAATGTTTTCTTTCTCTCGATCGCCTTTCTCGCAATGGCAGGCCTCGCCGCCGCGAACACCTACACCATCGACCCGGTTCATTCCGATGTCAGCTTCAAGGTGAGGCACCTGGTCTCCAAGGTCAGCGGCCAATTCACCGAATACGACGGCACCATCGTCGCTGACTTCGAGAATCTCGATACGTCATCCGTGGTCTTCACCATCAACGCCGCGAGCATCGACACCAAGAACGAAGACCGCGACAAGCACCTCCGGTCGGGAGATTTCTTCGATGTCGAGACCTACCCGGAAATCACCTTTACGAGCTCGAAGATCACCAGGTCCGGCGCCGACTCCTTCGCAGTGACCGGAACGCTGACCATGCACGGCGTCGCGAAGACCGTGACGCTCCCGGTCACCTTTCTCGGCGAGGTCAAGGACCCATGGGGCAACACCAAAGCCGGCTTCGAGACCGAGACCACCATCGACCGCAAGGACTACGGCATCATCTGGAACAAGGCCCTCGACGCCGGTGGGATGATTCTCGGCGACGAGGTCGAGATCACCATCAATCTCCAGATGCAGAAGAAGTGAAGACTAAGACGTAAGGGGTTAGACGTGAGACGTGGGATCTGAGACGCCCAACGCCCAACGTCTAACGTCTCACGTCTAACTCCTAACTCCTAACTCCTCACCTATACTCCCCCCATGACCGACCACGCCCACGACTACGACCTCTTTGTCATCGGCGCCGGTTCGGGCGGCGTCCGGGCCGCCCGCATGGCGGCCGCTCGCGGCGCCAGGGTCGCCGTTGCCGAAGCCGGACGACTCGGCGGAACCTGCGTCAATCTCGGCTGCGTGCCGAAGAAGCTCATGGTCTACGCCTCGGGCTTTGCCGACGCCTTCGACGACGCCGTCGGTTTCGGTTGGGAGCGGGCGAACCCGGCCTTCAGCTGGCCGGCGCTCATCGCCGCCAAGGACCTCGAAATCACCCGCCTCAACGGGGTGTACCAGCGACTGCTCGAGAACTCCGGTGTCGAGATCATCGAGGGTCGAGCTCGTCTCGCCGACGGCCACACCGTTGTGGTCGGCGACCGGAGCTACTCCACCGAGACGACGCTCGTCGCCACCGGCGGCAGGCCGTTTGTCCCCGAGGTTTCGGGCGCCGAGCTCGGCATCGTCTCCGACGCGGTCTTTTCCCTTCCCGATCTGCCCGCGCGGGTCGCGATCATCGGCGGCGGCTATATCGCGGTCGAGTTCGCCGGCATCATGCGCGGTCTCGGCGCCGAGGTCTCCCTCATCTACCGCGGGCCGCTCTTCCTGCGAGGCTTCGACCAGGACATCCGCGCCACCCTCGCCGGCGAGATGGCGAAGCGAGGCGTCGACCTCCGCTTCAACATGGAGGTCGAGCGGCTCGAAACCGCGGCCGGCGGCGGCATCCGGGTCTGCGGTCCCACGGGCGACGAGCTCGAGGCCGATCTCGTGCTCTGGGCCACCGGCCGGGTACCCGCCACCGTCGGGCTCGGTCTCGTCGAGCTCGGTGTCGAGTTCGACGAGAACGGCGCAGTGGTGGTGGATGAGTTTTCCCAGACCTGCGTCTCCGGGATCTACGCCATCGGCGACTGCACCGACCGTATGGCTCTGACGCCGGTCGCCATCGCTGAAGCCATGGCCCTCGTGGAAACGCTGAACGGAAACCCAACGGCCATGGACTACGACAACATCCCGTCGGCGGTCTTTTCGAATCCCCCCGTCGGCACCGTTGGTCTCACCGAATCAGAGGCGCGGAGCCACTGTCGAGAGGTGACCGTCTACCGATCGTCGTTCCGGCCGATGAAGAACACCCTCGCCGGTCGCGACGAATACACCATGATGAAGCTCGTGGTCGACGGCGCCACCGATGAAGTCCTCGGCGTCCACATGGTGGGCCCCGACGCCGGCGAGATCATCCAGGGTTTCGCCGTGGCGCTCAAGTGCGGCGCGACCAAGGCCCAGTTCGACGCCACGGTGGGGATCCATCCCACCGCCGCCGAGGAGTTCGTGACCATGCGCGAGCCCGTGGACGACTGAAACCGGGGCGGCGGTGTTCTACCACAGAGACACAGAGACACAGAGTTCCATCGCAATGGGACACGGATTGACACGGATGTGACGGATCGGCACGGATCGGGCCCAGTGCAGTTCTCATCAGTGTCCCATTCATCGTCGCCTACCGGCCGGACGGTTACCCTCGTCCAAGGGCCGAGGACCCAGAACTCGTGAGATCAGATACCGAATCGCGGCGTTTCAGAATCTGATCTCACGAGTTCTGGATCGTGCCTACGGCACGACCGCCCGGCCTCCTCAGTTTTTGAGTTGTCAAGTCTCCGCTGGATCGAAGTCGTCGATTTCGATTAGGAGTTGATGGAGAGCAAAAACCCAGGCGGAGTCGGCGCGCCGTAGGCGCGGCGATCTGTTGATTGGGTCGGCGGGACGAACACTCGTGTTCGGAGCGTCGACCCGATCAACAGGTAGGGTCGGTTCGACCGATACCGACTCCGCCGCGAATCTTGGTTGCGATGATCCGTGTCGATCCAAGCAATCCGCGATCATCCGTGTGCCATTGCGATGGTGCGACGTCTCTGTGCCTCTGTGTCTCTGTGGTTCAACTCTAACGAAGCCGTCAGCGTGAGCCGATCACGAAGGCGAATCCCCGCGATGATTTCGTGATTATTGGCGTACTTTGCGTCTTTGCGGTTCAAATCTGCGCTGCCGGAGACCTCAGGAGCCTTCCGGGGTTTTGACCGCGACCGGCTTCGAGACCCCAGATCTTGTCGGCGTACTCGAGGATGGCGCGATCCGATGAGAAATAGCCCATGGCGGCGATGTTGAGGATCGCGGCGCGGGCCCAGCGTCGTCGGTCTTTGAAGAACTCGGCGGCGCGTTCCTGGGTGTCGACATAAGAGCGGAAGTCGGGCAGGAGCATGTAGCGGTCGCCGTGCTCCATCAACGACGACCACACCGCGCGCACCGAATCGCGGTCGCTGCCGACGAACTCACCGCTCAGGATGGCGTCGAGGACCGCCGCCAGCTCGGGATCGGCGCGATAGTACTCCCACGGTTGGTAGGTGCCCGCGGAGAGTTTCTTTTCGACCGCGTCGGCGGTGAGACCGAAGATGAAGATGTTGTCTTCACCGACCGCGTCCCTGATCTCGATGTTGGCGCCGTCCAGGGTGCCGATGGTGAGGGCGCCGTTGAGCGCGAGCTTCATGTTCCCGGTGCCCGAAGCCTCCATCCCGGCGGTCGAGATCTGTTCCGAGAGATCGGCGGCGGGGATGATCTTCTCGGCGAGGGAGACCCGATAGTCCGGAGGAAAGACGACCCGCAGGCGGCCATCGACATCGGGATCGCGATTGACCACATCGGCGACGCCGTTGATGAGGCGGATGATGAGCTTGGCCATGTGGTAGGCGGGCGCCGCCTTGGCGCCGAAGATGAAGCTCCGCGGTACGATCTCGGCCTTCGGGTCGGCCTTGATCCGCTGGTACAGCGCGATGATGTGCATGACGTTGAGCAACTGCCGCTTGTACTCGTGAAGTCGCTTGATCTGGACGTCGAAGAGCGAGTCGACGTCGAGCTTGATCCCGCAGAGCCGATCGAGTTCCACCGACAGATCGCTCTTGTTGGCCTTCTTGATCGCGAGAAACTCGTCCTGAAAACCCTCGTCGTCGGCGAAGGCGGCGAGCTCGTGCAGCCGATCGAGATCCTTGGCCCAGCCGCCGCCGATGTGCTCGGTGATGGCGGCCGCCAACCTCGGATTGCAGGCCCTCAGCCAGCGCCGCGGCGTGACCCCGTTGGTGATGGGCAGAAAACGCTCGGGCCAGAGTTCGGCAAAATCCCGTACGACGCGGGTCCGCAACAGCTCGGTGTGGAGCTTGGCGACGCCGTTGACGCGTGACGATCCAACGATGGCCAGATTGGCCATTCGGAACCGCTTGTCGCCGTCCTCACGGAGGATGGACAACGATCGAAGCCGATCGGGGTCCGAGACGCCTCTGGTCTTGACCCCCTCGAGAAACCGGCGGTTGATCTCGTAGATGATCTGGACGTGGCGTGGGATGAGGTTCTCCATCAGCGACACCGGCCAGGTTTCGAGCGCTTCCGGGAGCAGGGTGTGGTTGGTGTAGTTGCAGCTCGCCCGGGTCAACTCCCAGGCGGTCGCCCAGGGCACCCCGGCCTCGTCGACGAAGAACCGCATGAGCTCCGCCACGGCGAGCGCCGGGTGGGTATCGTTGAGCTGGAAGACCATCTTGTCCGGAAACAGTTCCCAGGCCTCGGCGTGCCTGCGGCGAAAGCGATTGACGACATCCCGAACGGCGCACGCGACGAGAAAATACTCCTGGGCGAGGCGCAGCTGCCGACCGGCCTCGACGTCATCGGCCGGGTACAACACCCGATTGAGCGCCTCGACACGTTCTCTTTCGGCAACGGCCCTGACGTAATTGCCCTTTGAGAAGATGTGGAAATCGAACTCGGATGCCGCCTGGGCGTCCCACAGCCGGAGAATTCCCACCGTGTTGGTCTGGAAACCCGCGACCAGAACGTCGTAGGGCACACCGTACGCGGTGCGCCAGTCGGCCCAGCTCGGCTTGTGGCCGCCGGTCTCGGTCTGGTTCCAGTCGATCCGCCCGCCGAAGCGAACGGGGACCCGGAGATCGTCCCGGCGGATCTCCCAGGGGAATCCCCGCTGCAGCCATGTGTCGGCGTGCTCGACCTGCCAGCCGTTCTCGAAGGACTGGCGGAACATGCCGTAGTCGTATCGCAGACCGTACCCGTACGCGGGATAGTCGAGGGTGGCCAGAGAGTCCAGGAAACAGGCCGCCAATCGGCCGAGACCGCCGTTGCCGAGACCCGGATCCGGTTCCTCCTCGATGACGGTATCCAGATTGAGACCGAGCAACTGCATGGCGTCGCGGGCGACCCCGAGCAGATCCGTGGAAATCAGGTTGTTGTGCAGCAGCCGCCCGAGCAGGTATTCGAGCGACAGATAGTGCACGGTCTTGGGCCGCACGTCATCATAGGTTCGCCGGGTGAGAATCTCCCGATCGATGAGCGTTTCGCGCACCGCCAACTCGAGGGCGGCGAGATGATCCGCAGCGCGTGCATGGCGCAGCTCGAGCCCGCAGGCGTATCGCAGATAGTGGATGATCCGGTCGCGGAACTCCTCGGTGGTGGGGTTCTTGATGTGCACGGCGGGCAGCATTCAGTCGCGCCTCCTTGGCCGCGCCTATGGGCGCGGCAGAGAAGAGTATAGGATGGTCCCGATGAAAAGAAGCGCCGGCGTCCTCCTCCATCCGACCTGTCTGCCTTCGGCATTCGGGATCGGCGATCTCGGGCCCGCGGCCCACGCGTATCTCGATTGGCTCGCCGCGGCCGGCATCTCGTGGTGGCAGGTGCTTCCCCTCCACCCCCCGGGCCCGGGTCACTCGCCGTACTCTGCGACATCGACCTTTGCCGGCAATCCCCTCCTGATCAGCCCGGCGCTCCTTCTCGACGACGGACTCCTGGTACCGGACGATCTCGACGACAGACCCGAGCTGACCAACGAGTGGGTCGATTTCCCGGTGGTGATTCCGTGGAAACAACGGATTCTCCGGCGGGCATTCGACCGTTTCAAACACCGGGGCGGCTCGCCGGCGGCCGAGCTCGACCGTTTTCGGCAGTCAAACAAAGCCTGGCTCGACGACTATGCGCTTTTCGCCGCGCTCAAGAACGCCCACGACGGCGCTCCCTGGTACGAGTGGCCGACCGACTTCGCCATGCGCGACCCGAACGCACTCGCCCGTTGGCGGGCCGACCACGATGACGAGATCGGTTGCGAGGTCTTGGCCCAGCTCCTCTTTCACCGCCAGTGGGGCGGGCTCAGGGAACACGCCGCCGATGTCGGCATCGGCATCCTCGGCGATGTCCCGATCTTCGTCGCTCGCGACTCGGCCGAGGTCTGGGCCCGCCCCGAGCTCTTTCTCATGGACGATGAGCGTCGACCCACGGTGGTCGCGGGCGTCCCGCCCGACTATTTTTCGCCCACCGGACAACTCTGGGGGAACCCGCTCTACGACTGGGCCCGCATGGCCGAGGACGGCTACGCCTGGTGGATCGACCGTCTGCGCCACACCCTCGCCACCGTCGATCTCGTCCGCCTCGACCATTTTCGGGGGTTCGCCGCCTACTGGGAGGTGTCCGCCGAGGCCGACGTCGCGACCATCGGGCGCTGGGTGCAGGGGCCGGGGCGCCCGTTCTTCGATGCGATTTCAGCGGGCCTGGGCGGTCTGCCCTTTGTCGCCGAAGACCTCGGCGACATCACCGACGACGTGGTTGCGCTCCGAGAGGAGCTCGGGCTCCCCGGTATGGCGGTCCTCCACTTCGGTTTTTCACCCGATCCGCGATCGTCGTTCATCCCCTACTCCCACACCCGGAACCTCGTCGTCTACACCGGCACCCACGACAACAACACGACCATCGGGTGGTTTCTCGAGGACGCCGGCGACGGCGAACGCGATCTGGTGCGGTCGTACGTCGGATCGGAATGCACCGAGGTCAACTGGGACCTCACCCGGCTCGCCATGGGATCGGTTGCCGATCTCGCGGTGGTCCCGCACCAGGACCTCGCCGGGCTCGGCGCCGACTGCCGGATGAACACACCGGCCGTCGCCGAGGGCAACTGGAGCTTCCGGCTCATGCCGTGGATGCTCGATTCCGGGATCCGCGAGCGCCTTGCCGAGATGGTGCAGGTGTACGGTCGCGGATCTGACAGGTAGTTCAATTCCTATTTTCCCCGACCAATCGCTGATTGGGCGGGGAAAATAGGATGAGTGGGATGATCTCAATCAACCGGGAGGATGAAATGCTGCGTGACGAAGTTCTTCGGATCTGGCCGGAGATCGAGTGGATCGAGGATCAGGATCTGCGCGAGAAGACGACCCGTTGTTGGGAGCGAGCCTTCGAGCTCTCGCCGTTGGAACCCGTCGATCTCGAACGGATTCCCTTCACTCTGTTGGTCCCCAATTGCCCGGTGAGCTTCATGGCGCACAAGCGTGCGGTGGTGCACGTGGCGCGCGACTCGGCGCGAACCATGATTTCGTTCTTCGGTGATTCGCTCGCCATCGACATGGACACCGTCGTTGCCGGCGCCATCCTCGCCGATGTCGGTAAGCTCCTGGAGTACGAGTCCGACGGCGCAGGCTCGTCGCGGCAGAGCGCCCGCGGCAAGTATCTCCGCCACCCCTTCACCGGGGTCTCGCTGGCCATGGAGTGCGGGCTGCCGGATCCCGTGTCGCACATCATCGCCACCCACGCCGGCGAGGGGAACATGGTGGCGCGCACCACCGAAGCCTGGATCGTCCACCACGCCGACTTCATGACGTATGAGCCCTTTGTGAAACGCTTGGACCTTTGATGAGATAATCTCGGTTCTTCCCTTTCCAAGGAGGAGCCGCCGGTCCACCTGCGCCGACGCATGGCGCCGGCGCCGGCAAAAAACGGCTCGGGACGGTCCTGATTCCCTCCTGCGTCACGAGGTCGAACCGGGTTCGCCTCACGACGGATCGCGTTTTCCCCCCGGGGGCTTCGAGGTTGCGGCGGTGCCCCGGCTCGGGACGCAAAAAGACCCGGACCTCCGGGGTTTCCGTTCTGGTCCGGGCCTTTGACACCGACGCGATCGCCGGCGGGCGCCCTCCGCGACTGGGGTCAGCGCGACTCTTTGAAGATCACGTGCTTGCGCACGACGGGATCGTACTTCTTGATCTCGAGCCGGTCGGGAGTGTTCTGCTTGTTCTTCTTCACCGAGTACATGTACGGGCTCTCGGTGCTCTTGAGCTTGACCGTGATGCGATGTCCTTTTTTTGCCATACCTCATCCTCCTGACACGAAGCCGCGGGAGTGTACACTCAGGGATACACGGTGTCAACTTCGACCCGCTCGAACGAGATGCCGCCTACGCCTCGAAAGAGCCCATTGAATTCTCAATTTTAAATTCTCAATTTTTAATTATCCATCGCACCATCCTGGCGTGCTCCTGCGATGTAATTGAGAATTAAAAATTAAGAATTGAGAATTACGAACTACGCTTTCTTCTTCCTCTTCGGCGCCGCCTTCTTCGTCTTCTTCGCCCTCGGGTCCTTGCCCTGTTCCCGCATCCGCTCCTCACGTTTGGCGATCAACTCCACCGCCTGATCCATGGTGAGGGTCTCGGGATCGGTGCCCTTGGGGATCGTGGCGTTGACGGTGCCATCGGTCACGTAGGGTCCAAAGCGACCGGTCTTGACCTGCACGTTCTCATGGCTCTCAGGGTGCGGCCCGATCTCCTTGATCACCGAGGCTGAACCCCGCCCGCGCCCACCCTTGGGTTGCTTGAAGAGTTCCACGGCGGCCTCGACCGGGAGCATCAGGCTCTCATGGTCCGGCAGCGAGCGGTTCTCCTTGCCCATGGAGATATAAGGCCCGTACCGGCCCACCTGGGCGGTGATCATTTCGCCGGTTTCCGGGTGTGGTCCGACCTCCCGGGGGAACGACAGGAGCTTGATCGCATCTTCGAGGGTGACGTTCTCCATGGTCATCCCGGGCCACAGACTCGCCATCTTGGGTTTGCTGTCGCCGCCGTTCTCACCGAGTTGGACATACGGGCCGTAGCGACCCTCCTTGATGTGAATGGCCTCGCCCGTTGCGGGAAACTCGCCGACCACGCGGCCGCCGGTCTCGGCCTGCGCGATCAAAGCCAGGGCCCGCTCCACCGTCAATTCGTCGGGCGGCAGCTCGTCGGGCACCGTGGCCCGCGCCCCGTCCTCACCGAGCTGGACATAGGGCCCGAAACGGCCGATCCGGACCACGATCTCCACTCCGTCGGTATCGGCACCAATGGGAATCTTCGATGCATCCCGCGGGTGGATGCCCTCGGCGGTCTCTTTGAGCAGACCCTGGAGCCCCATGCGCATGATCGAGCGACCGCCGCTCGCAGTCGATCCACCGAAGTAGAAGTCTCGCAGCCACGGGATGGGTTCGCGCTCGCCGCTGGCGATGGCGTCGAGTTCGTCCTCCATCCGGGCGGTGAAATCGTAGTCGACCAGATCCGGCAGGTGATTCTCGAGCAGGTGAACCACGGCGATGGCCGTGAATGTCGGGATCAGCGTCTGAGCCTTGGTCCAGACATACCCGCGATCCTGGATGGTCTGGATGATGGTGGCGTAGGTCGATGGTCGTCCGATGCCGCGCGCTTCGAGCTCCTTGACCAGGGTCGCCTCGGTATACCTCGGAGGCGGCTGGGTCGTGTGATCGGTGGCGTCGACGCTCGCGACCCGGGGGTGCTGCCCGACGACGAGCCGCGGCAGGAGCATCTCCTGATCGGCCACCTCGGCGCGAGGGTCGTCGGAACTCTCGACATAGGCACGGAGGAAGCCGGGGAAGCTGATGACCTTGCCGGATGTGGTGAAGACCGCGGCGCCGTCTCTGCTGGTGGGTGCGGCGATCCGGACGTTGGTTCGCACACCCTTTGCGTCCCTCATTTGCGAGGCCAGGGTCCGCTTCCAGATCAACTCGTAGAGACGGAGCTGGTCCTGATCGAGACTCGCGGCCAGGCTCCTGGGCGTATTGAAGCTGTCACCGGCGGGGCGGATGGCCTCGTGGGCCTCCTGGGCGCTCTTCGATTTGGATTTGTAGATCCTCGGTCTGTCAGGCAGGTACTCGTCGCCGTAGAGCTCACTCACCTGCGCACGCGCCGCATCCAGCGCTTCATTCGACAGAGTGAAGGAGTCGGTGCGCATATAGGTGATGTAACCGTTCTCGTAGAGGCTTTGAGCGACACGCATGGTTCGTTGCGCGTTGAATCGGAGCTTGCGCGCGGCCTCCTGCTGCAGGGTCGATGTCATGAACGGCGGATACGGCTGGGTGGTAAAGGGTTTTTCCTTGACCTCATCGACGGTGAAACTCGCACCGGCGAGCTCGACGGCGACGGCCTTGGCCTTCGCGCTCGTCAGAACCAGAATCCGCTCGTTCCTGGGATTGCCGGTCTCGGGGTCGAAATCCTTGCCGAGGGCGATCTTGCGGTCGTCGAGCTCGGCAAGGCGCGCCGAAAACTCGGTGTTGTCGACCATGAGCTTCGCCTCGATCCGGCTGAACCCGCTTTCGATGAACCGCATCCGCGACTCTTCGCGGGCGACGACGAGACGGGTGGCCACCGACTGCACGCGGCCCGCCGAGAGCTTCGGGCGGAGCTTGCGCCACAACACCGGTGAGATCTCGTAGCCGACGAGGCGGTCGAGAATCCGCCGGGCTTCCTGCGCGGCGACCAGCTCGTTGTCGATCTCCCTCGGGGATTCGAGGGCTTGGGCGATGGCGGCGCGGGTGATCTCGTGGAAGACGAGTCGCTTGACCGGGATCTTCGGTTTGAGAACCTCGATGAGATGCCACGCGATGGCCTCACCTTCGCGGTCTTCGTCAGTCGCGAGGTAGAGCTCGGTGGCGTCCTTGAGCTTCTTTCTGAGCGTGTCGACCTGTTTCTTCTTGCCGCTCGGGATGACATAGAGAGCCTTGAAGTCCTCATCCACATCGACGCCGAGCCGGGCCCATTTCTCTTTTTTGTACTTTGGGGGAATTTCGGAAGCCGTCGACGGAAGGTCCCGAACGTGGCCGATGGACGACTCCACGGTGTAGTCGTCACCGAGAAAACGGGAGATGGTTCGGGCCTTTGCCGGCGATTCGACGATGATGAGTGGGTGCGCCATAGGATGCAAAGGAGAGCCCACGCGACCCTCGTTGTCAAGCTCGGAATCCAGATCAGATGACCGAGAGGTATCGGAGTCTGATGCTGAAAGGGTTTGTTTACAAGAGTTTAGAATAGAGAAATTTCGTTGAAGATCTCCGAGTCGGGATTGACTTGGTCTTCGATCCCCTCTGCTATCATGCGCCGACATCGCGGCGGACGCGCGAAAATGCGTACTGGCGGAGGAGCGAATGGCCGAGATACCCGATAAATACAACCACCACGAGGTCGAGGACAAGTGGCGTCAGCTGTGGGAGGAGTGGGGGATCTACCGCTGGGATCCGACCCTGCCGCGCGAGAGGACGTTCGTGGTCGACACCCCGCCGCCGACGGTTTCGGGGTCGCTTCACGTCGGGCACGTGTTCAGCTATACCCACCAGGATCTCATCGTCCGCTACCAGCGGATGATCGGCAAGAACATCGCCTATCCCATGGGTTGGGATGACAACGGGCTGCCCACGGAACGGCGGGTGCAGAATCTGCTCGGGATCCGATGCGACGCCAAGCTGCCCTACGATCCCGACTGGCAGCCCAGCAAAAAGGGCGGCAAGGACAAAACCATCGAAGAGGTCTCGCGGCGCAACTTCATCGAGGCCTGCGGCGTGGTCACCGAGGAGGACGAGAAGGCCTTCGAGGATCTCTGGCGCCACCTCGGCCTGTCCATCGACTGGACCGACCAGTATGCCACCATCGATGATCACTGCCGGCGCGTCTCGCAGCTGAGCTTCCTCGACCTCGTCGAGCGCGGCGAGGTCTACAACGTCGAGTCCCCGACCATGTGGGATGTCGACTTCAAGACCGCCGTGGCCCAAGCCGAGGTCGAGGACCGGCCCAGGCAGGGGCTCTTCTTCGATCTCCGTTTCGGGATCGAGGGCGGCGGTGAGCTCCTCATCGCAACCACCCGGCCTGAACTCCTCGGCGCCTGCATCGCCGTTGTCGCCCACCCCGACGACGAGCGTTACCGGCCGCTCTTCGGCAAGTTCGCCATCACTCCGCTCTACGGCGCACGGGTGCCGATCCTCGCCGCCGAGCACGCCGATCCCGAGAAGGGGACCGGCATCCTCATGGTCTGCACCTTTGGCGACGCGATGGACGTGGAGTGGTGGAAGCGGTCTGGACTGGCGCTCAAACAGCTCATCGGCCGCGATGGCTGCATTCTGCCCGCGACCATGGGCGCGGCGCCCTTCGAGAGTCTCGACGCCGCCGTTGCGCAGCGCGCTCATGACGAGATCGTCGGATCCTATGTCAGCAAGGCCAAGAAGAGGGTCGCCGAACTGCTCGCCGAGGACGGGAGCCTTCCAGGTTGGAGCGGCGCCGCCCTCGTCGGAGAACCCAGACCCACGGATCAGATGGTCAAGTACTACGAGAAGGGAGATCGAGCGCTGGAGTTCGTCCCCACCCGACAGTGGTTCGTCAAGATCCTCGAACACAAAGAGGCGCTTCTCGCCCAGGGCGACAAGATCGAGTGGCACCCGGCGCACATGAAGACCCGCTACTCCCACTGGGTCGAGGGTCTCAACCAGGACTGGTGCATCTCGCGCCAGCGCTATTTCGGGGTTCCGTTCCCGGTGTGGTACGTCGTCGGGCCGGATGGCGAACCGGACTTCGCGCAACCGATCTATGCCGACGGCGCGAGTCTTCCGGTCGATCCTCTCAGCGATACTCCGCCCGGATACACCGACGACCAGCGTGGTGTCGCCGGCGGCTTTTCCGCCGAGCCCGACGTCATGGACACCTGGGCGACCTCGTCCATGACGCCGCAGATCCAGAGCCACTGGGGGACCGACGACGAGCGCCACCATCGCCTCTTTCCCATGGACATCCGGCCTCAGGGGCACGACATCATCCGGACCTGGGCCTTCTACACCATCGTCAAGGCATGGATGCACTCGGGCGAGATCCCCTGGCGCCACATCATCCTCTCCGGCTGGATCCTCGATCCCGACCGCAAGAAGATGTCCAAGTCCAAGGGCAACGTGGTGACCCCGGATGATCTGCTCGTCGAGTTCTCCTCCGACGCCGTGCGTTATTGGGCGGCCCGGGCGCGGCTCGGCACCGACACGACCTTCGACCCGGCGGTGTTCAAGATCGGTAAGCGGCTTTCGACCAAGGTCTTCAACGCCAGCCGCTTTGTTTTCATGCAGCTCGAGGGGGCGGTCGGCGAGGGTGAGATGCCCGGTGTCGAGAGCATCACCGAGCCTCTCGATCTGGCCCTGGTGGAGCGGATGCGGAAGGTCATCGCCCAGTCGACGCGCGCCTTCGACAACTTTGACTACGCCGCCGCGCTGCAGGTCATCGAGGACAGCTTCTGGAGCTTCTGCGATCACTATCTCGAGTTGGTCAAGCTGCGCTCCTATACCGAGGAGGACACCCCCGGCCGTCGCTCGGCCGTGGCCACCCTGAGTTGGGCTCTGCGGACCTTTCTCCGTCTGCTCGCCCCGTTTGTCCCCTTCGTGACCGAAGAGGTCTGGTCCTGGCGGTTTGCCGACACCGATCGTTCGAGTGTTCACACCGCCGGGTGGCCGCTCGTCGCCGAGGTCGAGGCTGTCCCGGGCCCCGACCACGAGGGCACATACGAGGCGGCGGTCGAGGTCCTCACAGCGATCCGCGGCAGCAAGACCAAGGCGCAGAAAAGCCTCAGGTGGCCGGTGGCCAGACTTGAGATCAGCGGCCCCGCCGAGGATCGGGGGGCGCTGGCGCCGGTCTTGGAGGATGTTCTTCGAGCCGGCAATGTGGATTTCGAGGTGGTCACGTTGACCGACGGCGCGAGCCCGGAAGGTCAACGCTTTGCAGTCGCGGTCGATCTCGCGGCGGAGATGCCCGAGTAATCGGATTTCGACGAAAACGACCTCGGCTTCGCCGGCGTCGTTTCTCGCCAGAACTTGAATGAGAGAGTGATGTGCCGCGCATCGCGACCCGTGGTACTGTTTCGATGACGTGATCGATCAAGATGGAGGAACCCTGCAATGAATCCGCGCTGGAATGTCAGATTGTCTCTCATCGTACCGATGGTGCTGACGGCGATGATGGTACTCGCCGCCCCGGGCGCCTTCGCCCAGGAGGAGCCGACCCCGGTTCCCGAACCCGCCGAGGAAGCGCCGGTCGCTGCGGCCGCGCCGGAGGTGCCCGAGGCTGCGGCCGAACCCACCGCTGCGGCCGCGCCGGCAGCGGCGCCGGTGGAGGAAACCGAGGCGCCGGTGGCGGAGATTCCGATCATCTACCGCAAGCAGACCCTGATCAAGATCGACGGCAAGGCCGAGGCCAACGGCGTGGTCGAGCTTGTCGTCCAGCCGCAGGGTGGCGATCCGGTCAAGGTGAGGGTCAACGTGCTGGCCAAGTCGAAACCCAAGGAGATCACATCCGATGTGCTCAAAGAGCTCGATTTCGCCATCGATGATCGCTACAAGGTGAGTCGTTCGGGCGACCAGAAGATCACCGTCAAAGCGCTGAAAAAGAACCCGCCCATCGCCATCACCGTCAAGACGCAGAGCCTTTCGGGGGTGTCTTTGACCGTGGCGAACGGCTGAGCCCATGCGGATTCCGTTCAAAGGACTCGTGATCGCGTTCGCGATCGCGACCCTCAGCGTGTTGGGGTGTTCCGCCTCGGATCCCCGGGTCGAGCAGCCTGAAGTCGTTCCGGTGACGACCGTTGACGAGATTGATGAAGCCGGAGAAGTCGCGCCTGCTCAGGTCACCGCACGGATCCCCGATGCGGCCGAGCTCGTCGGCGGCTGGCTCCTGGAAGATCTCGGCGGTCGAGGGGTCATGGATATTGTCCAGACCACGCTCGTTTTCGACGGCGAGGGCCGGGTTTCGGGCAGTGGTGGATGCAACCGCTTAACCGGGAGCTACACCTTCGCCGATGGCGAGCTTGTCTTCGGTCCGCTTGCGGGGACGAAAATGATGTGTCCGGAGGCGGTGATGGATCAGGAGGACCGGTTCCACGCGGCGCTCGGCGCCGTCGACCGCGTCGCCGTGGACGGGCCCTTCCTCCTCATCTACGCCGGAGATTCGGACGCGCCGCTCAGGTTCACCAGGATGGACGAGGGTCGGAAAAACTGAAGCCGCCGTCGAGGCGATGGGAGGAGTGTTAGGCACCCCGTACGCGTTCTGTGAGCCTTTAGGTCCTCAATTCAAAATTAAGAATTAAGAATTGAGAATTCCTTAAAGCCGCACAAGCATCTTCCCCGTGTTTGCCCCACTGAAAAGCCCGATGAATGCCGCAGGGGCGTTCTCGATGCCGTCGTAGACGGTTTCGGTCCAGTGGATCTGGCGGCTCGCGATGAGTCCGGCCATCTCCGCCTGAAATCTCGGCTCGAGCTCGGCGTGGTCGAAGGCGATGAAACCGCGCAAGGTCAGTCGTTTGGTGATGGTGACGATGAGCGAGTTCGGACCGGCCGGCGGGTGCTCGGCGTTGTACTGCCCGATCATCCCGCACATGACCACCCGGCCGTGGTTGCGCATGCTCATGAGCGCCGCCTCGAGGTGATCGCCGCCGACGTTGTCGAAGTAGACGTGAAACCCGTCTCTGCAGACCTTCACCAGATGTCGATAGAGGTGTTTTGTCTTGCGGTAGTTGAAGGCCTCGACCCCAGCGTGGTCGGAGAGCCACTTGACCTTCTCATCGGACCCGGCGCTGGCGACGACCATGGCGCCCATCCGCCTTGCGAGCTGACAGGCCACCGAACCGACCGCACCTGCGGCGCCGGAGACGAAGATCGCCTCTCTCGCCTCGAGACGGGCGATTTCGTGGATGCCCAACCATGCCGTAAAACCCGGCATCCCCATGACTCCGAGATAGGCCTGGGGCGGCGCGAGATTCGGATCGATGGGATGGACGCCGTCGCCGTTGGCGACAAATCGATCACGCCACCCGTGGTTGCTGAGCACGAGGTCGCCCTCGGCGAGCTTTGGATGGTTCGAGATCTCGACGGTTCCGATGGCGCCGCCGGTCATGGCCTCGCCGAGATGATAAGGATCGATATAGGTCCGGGTCGTGCCCATGAGGCCGCGCATGTAGGGATCGACCGAGAGCCAGAGATTGCGGACCTGAACCTCGTTGCGACCGGGTCCGTCGATGGTGGTGTCGACGATGGCGAAATCACTCGCCGTCGGAAGTCCTTCGGGTCGGTTGACGAGGTGCACCTCACGAGACCTGGTGGAAACCATGACACTCCCTTTCGTCGGCGTCGCCGGTCTTCTCAAGCCCCCGGCACCAGTCCAACCGGCACCGGCATGATGTTCCAGGTGAATCCGGAGAGGCCCTCGGGGTGAGTGTACAGGGTTTCCTTGACCGGTGACCCGTCCTGCCAGCGGTAGCGGTTGACCTCACCGGCGTTGTCGTTGGCGACGTAGAGCTCATCGACCCCGTCATCATCGAGATCGGTCAGGATCGCGGCGTGCTCGAAGCCGCCGGAGTTGCGGTCGATGGAGGTGATCGACCACTGTCCGTGCGGGTCGTCGCCGGGTTCGAGGAGCCACAACCCGCTCTTGTGCGCGGCCGCCACCATTTCCATCCTGCCATCGCCATCGATGTCGCCGGCGGTGAGGAACCGGCAGAGCTTGTCTTCCAGGCTCGCAACGAGTACGCCCTCGGCGGGATCGGTGTCGGCGTCATAGCGGCGGATCTCGACCCGGCCCCCGGCGACCGCCTCGATGGCGACATAGAGCTCGTCGGTGCCGTCGCCGTCGACGTCCTCGACCAGAATCTCCTTGGCGTGGCGGTCGCCGAGATCGGCGACGTCGACGCGGCCCTCGCCGATTGCGGGGACGTAGCGAACGACCCAGCCCGGCTGCGACGTGCCGTCGAGCTTGTTGGGCAGACTCGGGGTGGCGTAGATCTCGACCACGCCGTCGCCGTTGAGGTCGCCGACCTCGATCTCGTGGACAAAGGTATTCGGTTCCTTGTCGATCTCCACGACCTCCCAACCGGCGCCCGACGGCTTGACCACCGCCACGACGCCCTGATCGTGGGTGGCGACTGCGAGCGACGCCGCGCCGTCGCCGAAGATGTCGGCGATCTCGACATCGCGCATCCGGCTGAACTTGCCGCCGAAGTCGGCTTCCCAGAGGACCTCCGGCGCAGCGCCCGGCTTGAGAAACTTCAGGGACGCACCGGTGCCGCCGGCGGTGAGGATGCCGGCCTCGCCGGGGCGCGGTTCGTAGACCATCGCCTTGTGGAAGACGTTGGAGTCGGGGTCGGAAACCGCGGTATAGCTCCAGCCGGCGCCGGTGTCGGTGAGGATGCCGAGCTGGGCGGGTTGCGGCACCGGTTTGCCGTCGGGGCCTTTCTCGAGGACCGCGAGGGCGAGGAGCAGTCCGTTGCCGACCGGCGGCGGTGGCGGCGTCGCCGGCGCACACGCGAAAGTGAGAGTGAGAAGCGGGATCAGGGTCATGAGCGAACGAAGCATTTGTGTATCTCCATACTGGGGGTTTCCGCTGCGGGCGGAGACCGTATGTTAGCGGATTCTCGGGAGGGTTGGCCACCCCCGGGGGCGCTTTGGGTGGTGTAGCGACAGCCATCCTGGCTGTCGACGGTGACGTGCCAGCGCACTATCGCTGTCTCGGAACCTGCCTTCATCCCCGGCCTTCTGGGCCGCTGTGACGTTGTCCCAGCGGACCAGCGTCGCGCCATCGGCGTGGTCGCACGTCGGTTGATTTAGAGGGCTGCGACCACGCCGATGGCACGCCGGCGGCCTGCCTCGAAGCCGGGAGAGCAGACCGCATCGCGCTCCCCGAGGGAGCCCGGTTGGACATTGTGCGAGGAGCGCCGCGATGCCTGGAGGCCGATCCGGCACAATGTCGAACCCGGCACCCCGGTGGAGGTGATGTCCGTGGTGTCTGGTTGCGGTCGCGGATACGGTCGCTGCCGCCGTCGCTGAATGCTGACGCTGTCCCGGTCGCTGCCACAGCCACGGTCACGGTAACTGCCCCTGCCACGGCACGGCCGCTGCACGGGCCCGCATGGTAGACTCCCCCAGGTTTCAGGAGGGTGTTGCGCATATGAAACAACTCGCCGTCTTTTTGTTTGTCGTTCTTGCCATCGTCCTGCTTCTCTCCTGCGGCGGTGGAACCGCCGTCGAGGAGTCCGGCGAGCGCCTTCCGGCGGGGCCGCACCCGGTGGTGATCATCGCCATCGACGGGCTGCGCGCCGACGCCCTGGGCGTTTTTGGCGCGCCGGTGGCCACCCCCTCTTTCGACTCGCTGGCGGCGGAGTCGGTGAACTTCGAGTGGGCCTTCGCCCAGGCGCCCGAAATGGCGCCGTCACTGGCTTCGATGCTGTCCGGGCTCTACCCGACAAGCAACGGGCTGCGGGCGCCGGGAGATTTTCTCCAGGCCGAAGCCGTCACCCTGGCCGAAGTCCTCGGCGGGCCCGGTGTCGCCACCGCAGCCTTTGTCGAGGGGGCGCCGGGGGGGTCCGATTACGGGCTTGCCCAGGGCTTTGATTCCTATCAGGTGGTGAGCAACCCCGGTCTCGACGGCCGGTCGTGGATGAGCGAACACGCCGAAGAGGATTTCGTGCTGCTCATCGCCGGCTGGGGATCGGGCGCGTTGGACGAGATCGAAGTGCTCCTCGGTGCGGAAAACGCCGTCGACAAGGAACGGGTGAACGAGGTTCTGGCTTCGCGGGATGGCGACAATCCGCTGCTTTTCAGCGACGACGAGATGGTGCGGATCCGAGCTTGGTACGACGCCCGGGTCCAGCTCATCGATGCCTTCATCGGCGAGTTCGTCAACGAGTTCAAGGCCGTTGGGCTCGACAAGAGGGCGACCCTCGTCGTCGTCGGGAGCAACGGATTCGCCCTCCAGGAGCACGGTGATCTCTTCGGCGAAACGCTCTACGCCCCGGTCACCCACGTTCCCATGATGATCCGTCTGCCCGGCGGCCGGATGGCAGGCGCCAACTCGAAGGTCGTCGAAATCGTGGATCTCATGCCGACGCTCATCGAACTCTCCGGCGCCGAGTTCCCGGCGGGTGTCCAGGGAGCGAGCCTGGTGCCGGTCATCAACGGCACCGCGACGCCGCCATATGTCGCCTTCGGTGAGAGCCAGACCGGCGCGGGCCAGCGCTATGTCGCCCTGGCGGGCTTCCGGGCTGTGGTCACGGGAGAACAGGGGACGGTGGAGTTCTTCAACACTGCCGCGGATCCGCTCGAACTCAGCGACATCGCCGAGAACGAACCCGACAAGCTCGCCAAGCTCAGCGGCGATCTCGAGGCGTGGTCGAAGATGGTCGCCGCCACCTCTCTCGACCCCGAGTTGAGGACCGACGCCGCCCTCGACGACGAGACCCTCAAACAGCTCAAGAGCCTGGGTTACGTCCAGTAGCCGCTACTTGAAGAGCAGCCCGTTGACCACGGCCATGAACTCCTTGGCGAGGGCTTCCTTGCGAGCGAAATCCATGGCTGGTTGATCCGGGCCTGCGGCGGCGCGGACATAAACCTTGACGTCGTTGCTGCGCATGATCTGGTCGAGGGCGAGCACCTCGGTCGAACCCTCTTGGGCTCCCGGCCGCACAGCGCGAACGAGACCATCCTGGCGATTCTCGGACTCGACGTCGTAGTCGAGCTCAACCAGGGCGATATGGCACGCCACCCAGACATCGTCGGGCGAGCCGACATAGTCGATGACCCAGGGGTCGCTCGATGGTTTGGTCGCGGCGCAAGCGAAGCTCAACAGAACAACCAACGCCAGGCCCAGAATCGCCGGCGCCGATCCCAACCGCGTTGTCATATCCAACCCCCTCGACCGTGTCCGGTTGCTCAGAATCCTCAATTCATCATTCATAATTCATAATTCATAATTGAGAATCACTGCCCTTTTGCCTTGTCCTCGGCGTACATCTTCTGCCACTTCTCGACCATCTGCTGAATGCCCTTGTCGAGCTTCTTGTGGCTCTTCTGCGGATTGTCGGGGATGGTCGCGGTCAGGGTCCCGCGCCAGACGATCTTCATGGTCTTGGCGTCCCAGATGTCGATCACGAGGGTCCCCGCCTTTTGCGGGATGGAGGTGGTCGCGGTCAGCCCGACGGCGCTGCCTCCCCAGGGGGAATTCCATTGCCAGCCCGGGCCGTAGCCGTAGCCCGCGGAATTGAAGGTGTTGATCTCGTAGTCCTGGTCTGCCTCGCCATAGTAGGTGACCCAGACGTCCGGGTCATCGGTGTTCTCGACCATCCCGCCCTTCCCCAGGTAATACTCGATGGCGTTTTTGATCCGCGAGTGCATCAGAGGATTGTTGTCATAGATCGAAACAGCCGGGGTCGATGCCCAGGCGTAGCTCTTGTAGCTCTTGATGTCGACATTGCGGTCATAGTCGATATAGGACTTCTGGGCCGCCGCTGGGGCGGCGAACCCAACGATGGCGATCGCGACAATGATGGTCAGGCTGATGGTTTTGTGCATGTCGTGCTCCAACCCTATTTCCCTTCCTTGGCGCGCATTTCGCGGAACTTCTTCACGACCTTGTCGATCCCGTCGTCGATCTTTTTGATGACCTTCAAGGGGTCGTTGACATAGACGTTGGTGATCGTTCCCCGAAAGAGCGCCTCCTTCTTTCGAGCATCCCAGATGTCGATGATCATGGTGCCCTTTTTGAAGGTGGTGTCCATGGTGCCGGAGGTCATCATCGGGCCCCAGTAGGGGCCCCAGGCCCAGCCGGCGCCATAATCGTAGCCGAAGGTCGAGGTCATGAACTGGGTCTGCTCCGTCGTCGAGGCGTGGTAGGTCACCTTGATGTCCGGGTCCTCGAGATCCTCGATCAACCCGCCCTTGACCAGGTAGTACTCGATGTTGTTCTTGATCATCGAGTCGACCTCGGGGTAGTCGAGCTTGAGCGAGGTGGTGTTGGTGTCGACCCAGGCGAAGCTCTTGTACGAGCCGAAGTCGGCATAGGTGTCGTAGTCGACATAGACCTTCTGCGCCGCGACCGGCGAGGCGGCAAAGGCGAGCAGGATGACGATTCCGATGGTGGTGAATTTCATTCGGCCTCCTCAAGAACGTGTGCAGAGGCAAAGTAGCACACAGCATCTCGGTTTGCCCGGCGAAACGGACACGGACGCTGCAGAGGGGAAGGGAGGGGGAACGGACGCGGACGCGACCGCGGTACGGGCGAATGGGCTAGAATACGCCGCGTCGCCCCCGGGGTGACGAGAGTATTGGAGCCCACAAGATGTCTGCCGAGAAGAAGAAAGACCGCTACCGCGAGACCCTGCACCTGCCGAAGACCGAGTTCAGCATGCGCGCCGGCCTGCTGGAAAAAGAGCCCCGCTTCCAGCGGCGGTGGGAGGCCATCGAACTTTATCGCCGCCAGCAGGAGCAGGCGCATCCGGCCGGGGCCTTTGTCTTCCACGATGGACCGCCGTACGCCAACGGCAACATCCACATGGGCCATTTGATCAACAAGATTCTCAAGGACCTGGTGGTGCGCAGCCGGCAGATGGCGGGTCACGAGGTCCAGTTCGTCCCGGGTTGGGACTGTCACGGCCTGCCCATCGAGCACAAGGTCATGAAGGAGATCGGTGAGAAAGCCGCCGAACTCGACACCATGGAGATCCGTCACCGCTGCCGCGACTACGCCGCCGGTTTTCAGAAGATCCAGGCCGAGCAGATGATCCGGCTCGGCACCTCGGGCGACTACGACCACCCCTACATGACCATGCTCCCCGCCTACGAGGGCGCCGTTTTGGAGGTCTTCGCCGCCCTCGTCAAACAGGGGCTCGTCTACCGGGATCTCAAACCGGTCCACTGGTCCATCGAGAACCGAACGGCCTTGGCCGAGGCCGAGCTCGAATACCACGATCGCCGCGATGTCTCGGTGTATGTCCTCTTCGAGGTCAGGAACCCGGGGGCGCTGCCCGCATCGCTCGCGGCGCCGGCCGGTGAACGGGTCGATCTCATGATCTGGACAACGACTCCGTGGACGCTCCCCGCGAACCTCGCGGTGGCCGTCGGGCCTTTAGCCGAATACGGTCTCTATCGTTTCTCCCACGGCGGCGGGCCGCGGCTCGCGATCATCGCTCCCGACCTCGCGGCCAAGGTTCTCGGCGAGGAGAGAGAGTGCCTCGGCCGGTGCAAGGGCGCCGAGCTGGCCGATGCCGGCGTCGAGTATCTCCACCCGTTCATCGAACGCACCTCGCCGGTCGTCACCGCCGACTATGTCACCCTCGAGGACGGCACCGGGTTGGTCCACACCGCACCGGGCCACGGCCAGGAGGACTACGAGACCGGTCTGCGCATCGGCCTCGACATCTACTGCCCGGTCCGGGAGGACGGGACCTTCGACGAGACCGCGCCGGAGTGGCTCCAGGGCCTCGATGTCTGGAGCGCGAACCCCAAGGTCGTGTCCACCCTCGAGAGCTCGGGACACCTCTTCAAGCACCACAATATCCTCCACAGCTATCCCCACGACTGGCGGTCGAAGACCCCGACCATCTTCCGCGCCACCGAGCAGTGGTTCGTCGGCGTCGACCGGCCTTTCGGCGACGAAGGGACGAGTCTTCGCCAGCGTGCTCTCGACGCCGCGGGCAACCACATCACCTTTGTCCCCGAGTGGGGCCAGAAGCGGTTCGCCGGGATGCTCGAGACCCGGCCCGACTGGTGTATCTCCCGCCAGCGTTCCTGGGGTCTGCCGATCCCGGCCTTCCTCTCGGATCACGGTCCGGTCTTGACCGAGGCGACGGTGAAGGCCGTCGCGCTCTTCGTCCGCGCCAACGGCTCCGACGCCTGGTTCACCGAGAGTCCTGGGACCATCCTCGCCGACTACGATCCGGCCGCCGATGAAGCGGCCCCCGAATGGCTGCGCCGGGCCGGCCGCGATGGCTTCGCCGAGCTCGTCAAGGGCAACGACATCTTCGATGTCTGGTTCGAATCGGGTTCGTCCTGGAACGCCGTCATGCGCGAGCGCGGGATCGGCTACCCGTGCGATCTCTATCTCGAGGGATCCGACCAGCACCGCGGCTGGTTCCAGCTCTCGCTGCTCCCGGCGCTGGGGATGACCGGCCGCTCGCCCTTTGAAACCGTTCTGACCCACGGTTTCATGGTCACCGCCGAGGGCGAGAAGATGTCCAAGAGCCTCGGCAACGCCATCGATGTCGAGGACCTGCTCAAGACTCACGGCGCCGATGTCTGCCGCTGGTGGACCGCGTCGCTCAACTACACCCACGACATGAAGGTCGATTGGGAGTTCTTCCGGGTCGCCTCGGACGAATACCGCAAGGTGAGGAACACGCTGCGGTTCATGATCGGCAATCTGGCGGATTTCGACCCCTTGAAAGACCGGGTCGAGCTCGGCGACGACGATCGCACGAGCCTCGACTGGTGGGCCCACGCCAAGCTGGCCGAGCTCACGCGGAGGGTCCACGCGGGGTATGAGAGCTATCAGTTCAAGCGAGTCGTCGAGGCGGTATTCGACTACTGCAACGACACCATGAGCTCGGTCTACATGGCGGCGGTCAAGGACCGGCTCTACTGCGACGAGGCGACCAGCCGACGCCGCCGGCTCACTCAGACCGTGCTCTACGATGCCGCCACGTCACTGATCCGGATGGTGGCGCCGGTCCTCGTTCACACCGCCGATGAAGCGTGGCTGGCGCTCCACGGTCTCGAGGAGGGAGATCGCAGCTGTGTCCACACCGAGGCCCTTCCCGCCGCCTTCGATCTCGAGATGGGCGCCGGTTGGCCGGCGGTGATGGAGCTTCGTTCGCTGGTCCTCAAGAGTCTCGAGGACGCCAAAGAAGCGCAGGGAATCAAGAACACCCTCGACGCCGGGATCGCAGTGACCTTGCCGGCCGATGAAGCCGCGGCCATCGAACCGTTCGGCGATGAACTCGCCGATCTCTTCGGAGTCAGCAGATGCGCCGTGGCGACCGGGAGCGAAACCTCCGTCACCGTCGTCGATCTCCGCGAGGAACCGCGATGCGAGCGGTCGTGGAAGCGCGACGGCACCGTCAAGGAGCGCTCCGACGGCGGGATGCTCTCCGATCGGGACGCGGCGGCCGTCGGCGTGTCGTGAGCGCATTCTGGCGGCTCGTGGCCTGCCCGGCCCGCCTCTACAAGCGGTTCATCTCACCATACATGCCGCCGGCGTGCCGGTTCGAGCCGACCTGCTCGGTCTATGCCGCCGAGGCCATCGAGACCCACGGGCTCTATGGCGTCTGGCTCGCCGTGGTGAGGATCGTCAAGTGCCAGCCCTTTCACCCCGGGGGATTCGACCCCGTGCCGCCGCGTCAAGGGTGAGGTGCGATTCGGCGACGAAGCAGATGTGATCCGTGAGGACATCGACGCTTCCGGGCCGTAGGGCGTGGTGCCACATTTCGCATTCTTCGGAACCGAGGTCCCGTCGGCATTCACGGTCGTGTCGCCCATCAATGCTCAAGGCGGCTTCGAAAAACTCGTCACCGTCGTTGACGGATCGTGTGTTCGGTCGCGGGGTTCTTTCAGCCCCGGCCTTCTGGGCCGCCTCCGGCGACCCAGCGTCGCACCAACGGCGTGGTCGCGCGGGTGGTGGATTGGGAGGTCTGCGACCACGCCGTTGGAACGCCGGCGGCCTGCCTCTCAGCCGGAGCAGAAGACCCCAACGTTCCTCCCGGGGGAGCCCGGTACGGCATTGTGCAGGGCGCACCGCGTGCCGGAGGGTCGATCCGGCACAATGCCGGACCCGGCACCCCGATGGGGCGCGATCTCTCGCGTGTCCGGTTGCGGGTTCGAAATCAAACCGGTTGGGCGGGCATTGTGGGGGCGGGCTTCCAGCCTGCCCGTCAGAGACGTTGAAGTCCGTTGGGCGTTTCCGAGAGAGTGCGGGGAGGTTGGGATTGGCGGGATTCCCCTCTACGGTTTCGGCCACGGCCACGGCCACGGATACGGCCACGGGGTTCTGTCGGCGCCGGCCTTCTGAGGCGATGGGTCGCTGGAGCGCCCCACCGCCGCAGCGTCGCCCGATCAGCGTGGTCGCGCGGTGGGGGCCGGAAGTGGCTGCGACCACGCTGATCGAGCGCCGGCGGCCTGTCTCGTTGCCGGGAGAGCCAGGGTGGGGCGCGCTTCCCGAGGGAGCCCGGTTGGACATTGTGCGGGGAGCGCCGCGTTGCTTGAATGTCGATCCGGCACAATGTCGAACCCGGCACCCCGTTGGGGCGCGATCTCTCGCGTGTCCGGTTGCGGCATCGGTCTGGAGACTCGCAAATGCCTGCGGACTGGAGTGAGCTGCGGATTGAGGAATCGCGAGGCTCTGCGACTCCCGCTTAGGTTTTTTGGACCATTGAAGTCAGGCGACGCGCGATGACGTGGGTTTTGCTTCGAAGAACTCGAGCCCGCTTCGCGAAGTGAAATCTCGACGGCTCTGATGGGCCGGCGAGACGCCGGCCCTACAATCATCGCAGTCAGGGTTTTGGGTGGAGGAGGCGCCAGGTCATGGCTCGGACGTCGTCGAAGAGGCTGAGCGAGGGCTCGATCTGTGAGGGGTCGAGAGCGCCGGCACCCATGAGGAGACGAAGGTGGGTGTCGACTTCTTTGGCCGATCCGTAGGCGATTCGCCAGTGGTGCATTCGGTCTCGACCCGAGCGACCCGCGCCTTCGGCGATGTTGGCGGGGACCGAACTGGCTGATCGAATGACCTGATCAGCTATGGGTTTGAGCGGTGCTGGAATTCGCATCACGAGTGAGATCGCGATGCCGGCCGCCGTGGTGGCTTTGTCGAGGGCGTCGAATCCGTTTGACTGTTGAGCGTCGTGCATGGTCACCTCCGGGTTGTTCATGCCCTCTCCCAAGCCGTTGAGATGGCCCATGTCAAGGGTCGCCTTCGAGGCGATTCATCTTGCCCTTGACATGGGCCATCTCAACGGCTACGAGTTGGCTCAAGAACAACCCGGAGTGACCATGCCGGTCACGGTCACTGTTCAGACAGCGTCGGCCACGGTTCCGGCCACACGGTTCCTGCTCTGGTCGCGGAAACGGAAACGGAAACGGTCTCGGATACGGATGCGGCCACGGTTCCGGCCACGGCCACGGGTCTGGCTACGGTAGCGGTCTCTTCCGCTGCCGTCAGTTGCGCCGGGGCGGGTACTCGATCCCGTACTCCGCGAGGATCGCCGCAGCGAGGTTCTTGAGCTCGGTGGCCTCTCTCTTGAGGGGTCGCGAGGTCAGGAGAATGCCGGGAACGCTTTCGTGGTCCATGCAGTGGTCGCCGCTCCAACGGTCGGTATTGTCGGTGAGGACCTCGGGGAGGATCTCACCGATGGCCGACTCGTCGGAGCCCCGGGTGCCCCTGGCATAGCCGACCTGGATGTCCGGTCCGATGTGGAGATAGCCGCCGTCGGTATAGGTCGCTTCGCGGAGGTAGACCTTGGAGATCGCGACCCTGCCGGTGGTCGGATCGACGACCCGGCGGAGCTTGTCGGCGATCTCGGCCAGAAGGCGATCGCGGTCCGCGGGATCGACGATACCGCCCTTCTCGCGACCTTCCAGATTGAGATAGAGGCCATTGATGCCGAGACCGTAGGCCCGGGTCCTTGTCCAGTCGACGTTGGAGTAGTACTCACCGGCCCTGTCGGGGTCCTTGAGGGCGAGATAGCCGTTCTCCTTGAGCCAGGTGTTGAGGTGGAAGGCGCGCCGCCACGGTGAGAATCCGTGATCGGACATGACCACCAGCAGGGTGTCTTCGGGCATGTGCTCGAGGGTGTAGCCCACGACCTTGTCCATTTTTTCGTAGAGTTCGGGCATGACCTCGGCGTACTTCGGGTCTTCCTCGGGGTCGTAGGCCGGGTGGTCGGGGTCCATGGCGCGCCAGATGATGTGCCCGACGAGGTCGGTGTTGCCGAAGTAGTGGAAGAGCAGGCCCTCGTCGAACTCATCGAGGATGAACTTGTACTGTTCGATGTTTTCGTCGCCGGCGATCTTGGCCTGGGCGAGGAACTCGTCTACGGTCAGGACTCCCGCCTTGGCCGCGCCGGTGTCCTCCGGCATGCCCTGGGTGAAGAAATAACCAGTGCACTTGCAGAGATGCTTGGCATAGGATTTCGGGGTCGAAATCGGCATGATCGGCGCCGTCGGATCGATATTGAGCGGTGAAACATAGAGCTCGAAGTGGGGCTTCACCGCCCGCAGGTAGAACCGGGCGATGGCCGGGAGCGCCTGGGTCGGGATGAGATCGAAGGAAACCGGGATCCACTCGCTCCAGCCCCCCGCTTCGAGAATGAAGGCCTCGTCCCCGATGACGAACTTCGCGGCGTTGGTCTGCTCGTCCACATAGACGGTCATCTCGGCCGCCACCCGGGTGGGTTTGATGAGGAACGGGTTGTCGGGTCCGAGGAGTTTGGCGTCGATCCGGCCGTTCCTGGCCTCGACCTGGAAAACATCACCGCCGTTGACGCTCTCGGTGCCGGGAGCGAACGGGTCGGAGGTGTAGAGAGAAAAGGTCCCGTAGGTGCCGAGAACATCGGGCGTCCCCATCCCGCTGACCTCGCGCCCGGCGGTGCCGGACGGGGGAAAATTCGCCGGCATCTTGATGATGGTCGTCGGAATCCCGTGTTCTTCGAGAACCGTCCAGAACGCGTTTCCCTTGCGCAGGAGCTCGACCGAACCGGGGTCGAAGAACGACGGGATCTGCCATTTCCCAACGCTCCACATGGTTCCCGGTCTGGCGATGCTGGTCGACAGATACGGCGCCATGGTCTTCGGGTCGCGGTGGATGAAGTCGAAGATCCCGTGCCCTCCGGCGTCGGTGCCGGAGATGAAATCCGACCACGCCACCGGGCTCTGGGGCGGGATGGATGTTCCCAGAGAGGAAAATCCCCCTGATTCGGCCAGTCGCTTGAACGACGGCAGCCTGCCCTCTTCGATCATTCTCGCCGTCAATTCATAGTCCATCCCGTCGAAGCCGAGGATGATCACATTCGGTCTGGCGGGTTTTTCGTCACTGCCCCCGCCACCGTCGGCGAGGAGAGGCCGGACGAATCCGAGCGCCAGAACCAAGAGAACAATCACGGAAAACGCGACGAGGATCAGTTTCAAACGGGTGTGCATGATCTGCCTTTCTCACCGACCGGGACCGGCTGCAATCGGGTCTCAGGGTCGCGATCACCCGAGCAGTGTAGCCTGTCCACCGCGGATGGATCTCCGCGCTCCCGTCTCGAACCGGCGGAGCCTTCTCCGAGCCTTTCGGGTCGGCTTCAGCTCATCCGCTCTTCGAGCCACTTCTCCATCGTGTCGAAGACCTTCCGGCGCTCGAACATTGGCTCGTTGAAGAGTTCGTGGAAGTACCCCTTCCACTCGACATATTCAACGAGATCGGCGGGCGCCGATGCAACCCATGTTCGGGTCGTGTCCGGGTCGACGAGCCTGTCATCGCCGGCCTGCATGACGAGCGCCGGAATCGTCATCAACGGCGCCTCGGCGAGAGCGGTGCGCTGGGCGGCCATCACCGAGGTGGCCCAACGGGCCGAAACCTGGTTGCTGACCAGTGGATCGGCGAGGTACTCCTTCTCGACCTCGGGGTCTCGGCTGAGAAACGCGGAGTTGGCGACCTGGGAGAACATCATCTTCGGCATGATCCGCGAGATGAACTTCGAGGCGCCCATGACGACGGGCGACGGCCTGGAATCGGGGTGGATGCCGAGAAACGGCGACGAGACCACGGCTCCGCTCAGACGGTCGGGGCTGGTCTCGGCGTAGAGCAGCGAGAGGAGCCCGCCCTGGGAATGGCCGACGAGGAAGATCTTCTTTTTCGGGTGGCGGATTCTGACCAGACGATGCGCCTCGGCAAGATCGGCGAGGAACTCGTCGAAGCTGTTGACGTGCACCCTCGGACCGGGGCTCTTGCCGTGGCCGCGGTAGTCGAAGCCGAAACAGGTCCATCCGCGGGCGACGAAGTGGCGGACCGGGTTGAGATACCGCCCCGAGTGCTCCGCCAGACCGTGGACCATGAGAAGCACCCCCTCGGGGTCGCCGGGGGGCTGCCAGGACTGCCAGTAGAGGGCGAGACCGTCGTCGGTGGCCAGGGTGCCTTCTTCGTGGTTCATCGCAGCGTGATCCCCCTCGCCTCAATTCTAGCGAAACTTCGGAGCAAAGGTGAGATTTGAGGAGTTGGAGCTGAGGTCTGTCTGGGTCCTGGTCCTGGGGTCCTGGGGTCTTGGTCTGGGGTCGTCTGGGGTCCTGGGGTCTCGGCAGGCGTCACGGGTCGACCGGCGTCCGTCATTATTCCGTGGTCAACACCCTCCTCACCGCTTTCTGCCAGCCGCCGTAGAGTCTGTCCCGTTTCGCCCGGTCCATCTCGGGTTCGAAGAGCCGCTCCCGGCGCCAACTGTTCTCGAGCTCGGTTGCATCGCGCCAGAAACCGACCCCGAGCCCGGCGAGGAAGGCGGCGCCGGCAGCGGTGGTCTCGACCAGGTTGGGACGGACCACGGGGATCCCGAGAATGTCGGCCTGGAACTGCATGAGAACGTTGTTGGCTGCGGCCCCGCCATCGACCCTGAGTTCGCTGATCTCGACGCCCGAGTCCCGGTTCATGATGTCGACGACATCGCGGACCTGGTAGGCGATGCTGTCGAGGGTGGCGCGGATGATCTGATCGCGCCCGCTGCCCCGGGTCAGACCGACAATGGAACCGCGGGCGTGCATGTCCCAGTGCGGCGCGCCGAGACCGGCGAAAGCGGGGACCACATAGACGCCCATGGTGTCGGTGACCCGACCGCCGATGGTCTCGGTCTCGGCGGCGGTCTTGATGAGGCGCATCTCGTCCCGCAGCCACTGAACCGCGGCGCCGGTGGTGAAGATGGATCCCTCCATGGCGTAGACCGGGGCGCCGGCCTCGTCGCAGCACACGGTCGTCACGAGGCCGCCATCGGAGAGCGTGGCGGTTTCTCCCATGTTGAGAACGACAAAGCTGCCGGTGCCGTAGGTCGCCTTGACCATCCCGGGTCGCCAGCAGGCCTGGCCGTAGAGCGCGGCCTGTTGATCGCCGGCGATGCCGGCGACCGGGATCCCGGCGGGGATGGCGCCGAGCGCCCTGGTGGTCCCGAAGGTCCCGGAACTCGGTCGGATCTTCGGCAAGATCAAACGGGGGACGTCGAAGAGCTCGAGCAGCTCGGAAGCCCACCGGCGCTTCGTGATGTCGTAGAGCAGGGTGCGCGAGGCGTTGGTCGGGTCGGTGGCGTGAACCTCGCCGCCGGTGAGCTTCCACAGCAACCAGGAGTCGATGGTGCCGAAGAGCAGATCGCCGCGCTCGGCGAGAGCCTGGCCGTTGGGGACCCGGTCGAGTATCCAGCGGATCTTCGACGCCGAGAAGTACGCGTCGAGAACCAGACCGGTGCGCTCGCGGACCCAGTCCCGGTGGCCGGCGGAGCTCAGCCGGTCGCAGATTTCGGCCGTCTGACGGCTCTGCCAGACGATGGCCCGGTGGACCGGGCGGCCGCTCCTCCGGTCCCAGACGACCGTGGTCTCGCGCTGGTTGGTGATGCCGATGGCGGCGAGTTCAGCGCCTTCGATGTCGGCTGCCGCCACCGCGTTCTGGGCGACGTCGAGCGAGACCCGCCAGATCTCCTCGGCGTCGTGCTCCACCCAACCGGGCTCGGGGTAGTACTGGGTGAACTCGGAATAGGCCCTGCCCAGCACCGAACAGTCGTGGCCGATGACGAGGGCCGTGGTTCCGGTGGTTCCCTGGTCGATGGCGAGAACGGCTCGGGGCATGGGCGTCTCCTTTGTCTCCAGGATTCTCGCCCGGATCGACGGAAAAGCAAATCGCCACCGGTTCTCAATGCAGAATCTCAGAGATCGGGCCCATTGCCGATGTCTCTGCGTTGATTTCCCGCGGTGGACTCAGATTGCCCTGAGGATCCGCTTCACCAACCCGGGGCCCTCGTAGATCAGCCCGGTGTAGACCTGGACCAGGGTGGCGCCGGCATCGAGCTTTTCGCGCGCGTCTTCGGGAGACATGATGCCGCCGACGCCGATGACGGGCAGCACGCCGTCGAGGTGCCCGACGATGGCGGCGATGATCCGGGTGCTCATTTCGGTAACGGCCGCCCCGCTGAGTCCGCCCTCCTCGGAGGCCAGCGGGTGGCCTTCGACGGCGTCTCTCGAGATCGTCGTGTTGGTGGCGATGATCCCGTCGAGCCCCGATTCGACCACGCAATCGACGGCGGTCCTGAGCTGGTCGGGATCGAGATCCGGCGCGAGCTTGACCAGGACCGGGACTCGTTTCCCGCTTGCATCCGCGAGCGCAACCTGTTTCACTGCCAGCCGCCCGAGCAGCGCGCTGAGAAACGACCGTTCCTGGAGCTGTCTCAGCCCGGGGGTGTTCGGCGACGAGATGTTGACGGCGAGGTAATCGGCCAGCGGGGCGAAGACCTCCATGAGCTTTTCGTAGTCGCCCGCCGCGTTTTCGAGCGCGGTGTCCTTCTGTTTGCCGATGTTGACCCCGAGAACGAGCCCCGGCGGACCCGGTTTACGGAGTTGATCCGCGACATAGGCCGCGCCCCTGCCGGGGAATCCCATCCGGTTGATCACCGAGCGGCGGTCGACCAACCGGAAGACCCGTGGCTTCGGGTTCCCCGGCTGCGGCAGCGGCGTCACCGTACCCACCTCGACATGGCCGAAACCCAGGGCCGCGAGCCCGCGCCAGCCTTCGCCGTCCTTGTCGTAACCGGCGGCGAGTCCGACCCGGTTGGGAAACCTCAGTCCGAAGGCCTCCACGGGTTCCGCATCGGGGACACAGAAGCACGCGGCGAGGGCCGCGCGTACGGGCGGTAGGTCGCCGGCTCTTGCGATGGCGGCGAGAGACACGGCGTGGGCGGTCTCGGGCTCGAGCTTGAAGAGGGCGGCGCGGGAGAGTGGATACAACATCGTTCGGCGCGCCATTGAACCACAGTCGCGCGGACCGGCGCTATAGTCGGTGCGCCATGACAACCCCGACGGTCTCCGTGCTCCTCCCGGTCCGCAACGGCGGCCGGTGGCTCGCGGCCGGTCTCGCCAGTCTCGCCCGCCAGTCGCTGCCCGCATTCGAGGTCATCGCAGTGGACGACGGATCCGACGACGGCAGCGGGGTTCTCCTCGATGGCTGGGCGGGTCGGGACCCACGCTTCACCGTGGTCCATCAACCGGCCGAAGGCCTGGTCGCCACCCTCAATCGCGGTCTCGGACACTGCCGGGCGCCACTGGTGGCGAGGATGGACGCCGATGACATCAGCCACCCGAGACGGCTTGAACTTCAGGCCGCCCGATTCGCCGCCCGGCCCGAGGTCGGGGTCGTATCGTGCCTGGTTCGCCATTTTCCAACGCGCGGTGTGGCCACCGGCTTCCGCCTTTACGAGGAGTGGTTGAACTCGGTCGTGACCCACGACGAGATCAGCCGCGAGCGGTTCGTCGAATCACCCGTCGCCCACCCTTCGGTCATGGCGCGCCGCGAGGTTCTCACCGGGATCGGCGGCTGGCGGGACCTCGACTGGGCCGAAGACTACGACCTCTGGCTGCGTTGTTTCGAGGCCGGTGTCGTCTTCGACAAGATCGAGCGGCCGCTCTACTTCTGGCGAGAGCACGGGAAGCGTCTCACCCGCACCGACCCCCGCTACTCGGTCCCGAACTTTCTGCGCTGCAAGGCCCACTTTCTCGCCCGCGGTCCGCTGGCCTCGTCTCCGAGGGTCGTCCTCTGGGGCGCCGGCCAGACCGGCCGGAGGTTATCCAAGTTTCTCGCCGAGGAGGGCGTGAAGATCATCTCAGTGGTGGATATCGACAAAAAAAAGATCGGCGGTACGTTGCGCGGGATCGAGGTGATCTCGCCGGAGGATCTCCCGGCGTGCCTCGGCGAAGACACCGTCGTCCTCGCGGCTGTGGCGTCACGGGGAGCGAGGAACCTCATCCGAACGCGGCTGGCCGAACTCGGCCTTGAGGAGGCAAAGACCTTCTGGTGCGTGGCGTAACTCAGCAGAGGGATTTCAACGCAGAGGCGCAGAGACATCGCACCATCGCAATGGGACGCGGATGAACACGGATTGATACGGATTTTTCTCTGCGTTCCGGGAGGACAAACGACTTCGTCCTGACGCCATGGATGCTTCGGACGATCTCGGTTTTGATTTCAGACGGATTTCACGGACCCAGGTCTTGAATCGCTGGAAAGCTGAGCGGGGATCCTCCGTGAAAATCCGTTTCCGAATCCAGAACCAGACCATTCAAGAACTCCACTCCGCCAATACGAAGTCGGACAGCGACCGAGCAACCACGATCCAGTTCAAAAAGAATCCGTGTTATCCGCGTGCATCCGTGGCAATCCGTGTCCCATTGTGCTGGTCTTGGCGTTCTTGGCGTCGTTGCGGTGAAACTGCGATGTGGGATGTCTCTCGGTCCCTGCGCCTCTGCGTTATTCTCCGCCTGCGACGACCTCGACCTCGGCGAAGGTGTCGGAGAACGGCAGCGGATCGCCGCACGGGGCGGTCACCGCGCCTCCTGAGTTGGAGATGAGCTCGAGGACCCATGCCTGTTGCAGCCTCCGCCAGTCGTCGAGCCTGCCGCCCGCCCCGGGCGCGGCGATGGCGAAGACCACCGGCCCTTTCGTCGGACTCGTGAAGGTCCCCGCGAGGACCGCCACCCCGCCATCGGTGTGGGTCAAGGTCCCGGTCTTGCAGGTCACCGCCCCCGCGAATCCGGGGGCGGTCAACAAGGGGAACATCCGCCGGGTGTGGCCGGGATCGCAGCCGAGAACGGGCAGCAGATTCTGGAGTCGGAGGCCCTGTTCTTCGGCCTCGACGTCGAGCTCGGTCAGAAGACCCGCCATCTGCTGCACCGTCATCCGGTTGCGGCGCTCACCCGACGCCGTCTCGAGCTCGATCCGACCCGGTTCGACACCGAGACGCCTCGTGACAAACGCCTCGAACTCGTCCTGCGTGCCGAGCCCGTCCGCGACCCGGACGATGTCGTTGTTGGAGTAGACGTTGAAGCGCCGCATGATGGCTTCGAGCGGGTTCGATCGGTGGATGAGCAACGGCGTCGCCTCGCGCGCCTCGTCGAAGTGCGCTCCACCGGTGAACTCCACCTGCGGCCTTTGCGTCGCATCCCATCCGCGCCGGGCGCACAGCGCCTTCCAGGTGTTGAGCTGGGAGCGGTTCCATCTGACCGGGTCGAGGGTGCCGATGAACCGCCGGCCCATTTTCACGGCGAGCTGAGTCGGGTCGGTCTCTCGTTTTTCCACCCCGTGCTCCCAGCCGAACCAGAATCGTCCCTGGACCAGGACACGGCCCTCCACCCGGCGCAGACCGAGCCGGTTGAGCTCACGCGCGACGAGGAACGCGTTCTCCCACTGGAAATCGGGGTCGTCCCCGCCGCCGATGACAAGATCGCCGACGAGAACCCCGGAGGCGGGGTCCCAGCTTCCGAGATAGCCGATCGACGTGGTGAAACGATGACCGACCTTGAGTTCGTCGAGCGCCCACAGCGTCGTTGCGATCTTGACCACCGACGCCGGGTTCACCGGCTGATCGGCCTTGGACGAGCTCAGAACACCGCCGCCGTTGAGGGCGAAGTAGTGCAGCCGGTCGGCGTCGGACTTCGCGAAGGCCGCTACCGCACCGAAGACGAGTGCAAAAATCGCCGCGACAACGGCTGATCTCATCCTCCTCACATCAGCTCCCCAGAAGGCGGTCGGCCAGGGCCGACTTGAGGAGGCAATCAGGATCCACCCGCCGTTTGAGATCGGCGAAAGCCTCGAGCTGACCGCTGCGGAAGCTCGCCCGGAAGAGCTCCCCGGGCAGGGCGGCGTCCTTGGCGGCGTAGAACCGACCGCCAGCGTCAACGACCGGTTCGGCGATCTCCCGGATCATCGCCCAGAGCTCGGCCCTCCTGCCTTCGACGACCGGAAAATCCAGGGCCAGCGAGAACCCATCGACCGCATGGGTGAGGAGAAAATCGTCGGGTCGGTGACGCTTGAGCACCCCGAGAAAGGACGGCATTCCCCGCCGCCGGCAGATCTCGAGCTGCCGGCTGAAGACCTTTTCGGCCTCCGCCGCGGGCACGAAGCTCTGATGTTGGATGAGTCCGCCGGGGAGGTAGACCTTCTTCCAGTCGGGAACATAGTCGAGGAGGAACGAGAAGGCCGCCAGCGACTGTCGGTAGACCGCCCCGTCGGCGAGCACCGAGCCGTGGAGGTATTTCGCAAGGTTGATGGCCCGCATCCCGAGATTGTTGGAGAACGGCTTCATCATCCGCCACATCATCGCCTTGGGAACGACGCCGAAGAGGGTCGACGGAAGATCCTGTTTCGCGGGATCGAGGCTGGTCCGAGGGTCGGGGTCCTCGTCGGCTCCCAGGTGGCGCGCGAAGTGCAGCAGGCCGCGGCCGCGCTTCTTGCCCCCCGGAAAGGCGTCGAGCCACCCGACGACGTATTCCCAGCTCTCCTTGGCGTCGTCGAGGCGCTGCAGGAGACCGCCGAGATCGGGAGCCGCCACGGCCTCGGCCTCGGTGAGTCCCGAGTGGACGCGTTTGAGCTGGAGCCGGGCGCGGGTGATCAAGCCGAGCTGACCGAAGCCTCCGATGACCGCGTGGAAGAGTTCGGAATCGTCGTGCCGGCTGACGGTCCGGAGGCCACCCTCCGGGGTCAGGAGATCGAGTTCGAGACAGTGGTCTCCCATGGTGCCGCGGGTCCAGTTGTTCTTGCCGTGGACATTCATGGAAAGACAACCACCGAGGGACGGTTCCATGGTGCCGGTGACGACGGGCGGCCACCAGCCGTCGGCGAGGGTGCGGCGCCAGAGCTGCCCCACCGTCACGCCCGGTTCGACATCGACGATCCCCGTCGCGGGATCCCAGGCCAGCAGCTCCCGCATCTCGGAAAAGTCGAGGACCACGCCTTCGGGGAGCATCGCGGCGTCGCCATAGCTGCAGCCGGAGCCTCGGGCGACGATCGGAACCCTCGTCGATCGGGCGGTGTCCATGACCTCGCGGATCTCCTCGAGGCTGCGCGGCTGGTAGTGATAACCGGCCGCGCCGACGGCCATCCCCCACCCCTCGAACCTGTGAATACGATCTCCGGCGAGCACGGTCACACCTTCAACCGGCGAAAGATGATCGACGGGATCGAGCGGATCACCAGCATGACCCAACGCCACCTCGCCGGAACATAGGCGACCACCGCGCCGCGCCGCGCCTTCGCGAGCACGATCTCGGCCGCACGGTCGGCGGAAATCAACCAGAAGAGTCCGTCGAGCCCACGGGTCATGGCGGTGTCGACAAATCCCGGCTTGATGGTGACGACCGTGACCCCGTCCCTCGCCACCCGGTTGCGAAGGGCCTCGAGGTAGGTGTGGAGACCCGCCTTGGCCGTGCAGTAGGCCGGATTTCCAGACCGCCCACGGTCGCCGGCGACCGAGCCGATCCCGATGATCGTGCCGCCGCCGAGCCGGCTGAAGCGCTCGGCGGCCGGATCGAGCCACGCCACCGCGCCGCGGAGGTTGACGTCGATGGTGTCCAGGTCCTTTTCGACACTGAACTCGTCAAAGGCCACCGGATGCATGATCCCGGCGGCGTAGACCACGAGATCGAGACCACCGAGATCACGGGCGATGGACTGGAAAAGCTCGGCCGCGCCTTTGCCATCCCGCACGTCGTGGATGCGAAAGAAGGCCAGCTCGCTGTCCACCGCGGCGTTGATCTCGGCGGCCACCCGTTCGAGTTCGCCCCGCCGGCGCGCGACAAGCGCCACCCGGGTTCCATCCGCGGCCAACCGGCGGGCCACGGCGGCGCCGATTCCCGACGATGCTCCAACCACCAGTGCGTGTTTGAACCCTTTTCCCAACGATTCCTCCAGCGATCACTCTAACTCAGAACATCCGCCCGCTGGTCGCGATTGGGGAGAGCTGAAGAGGTTCGTCGTCAGGGTTCGAGGTATGACGTGAGACGCGGGACGGAAGGAGTCAGGCCAGTCAGGAGTGAGGAGTTAGGGGTTATGGGGTTCAATGCTCCTCGCTCCTCGCTCCTCGCTTTCTCACTTTCTCACCTTTCGTCCGCCTATACTGGTTTCATGACCGAGGACGGCAGACGTCGCAAACACCGTGGACCGATCGCCCGGGGGCTGCACGAGATTCAACGTGGTTGGCGGCGGTTGAACCTGCGGTTCACCGGCAGCGGGATAGCGGCCGTCTACCACGACTCCTATGAGCACACCCTCGGGGTGGTGCCCCTCGATCCCGAGCGGGCGACCAAGATCCTCGCCTTCCTCACCGAGGAGGGACTCATCGAATCCGACGACCTTTGGATCGCGAGGGCGCCGGCGCTGCGCGCCATGCTCAGGGTCCACGATCCGGACTACATCGAATCCCTCCAGCGGCATGATGTCATCGAGCGGATCTTCGGGGCTCCCGTCACCGATGACGAGATCGAGCGCGTGGTGGAAATGCAGCGGTATGCCGTCGGGGGCACCATCCAGGCAACCCGCCTCGCGCTGCAGAACCGGGGCATCGCGGTCAATCTCGGGGGCGGTCAGCACCACGCCACAAGGGCTGCCGGGCTCGGCTTCTGCCTCTTCAACGACATCGCCGTCGCGGTGACGCGACTGCGCGCCAAGGGATTCCGCGATCCGATCCTGGTGGTGGATCTCGATGTCCACGACGGCAACGGGACCCGGGAGATCTTTGCCCAGGATCCATCGGTTCACACCTACTCGATCCACGGCGAGGACTGGGGTGACACCGACGCTGTGGCTTCGACGTCCATCGCTCTCGGCGCCGATGTCGGCGACGAGGTCTATCTCGGCACGCTGCTCAAGACCCTGCCCGAGGTTTTCGCTGCAACCAAACCCGGTCTCGTGATCTATCTCGCCGGCGCCGATCCGGCCGCGGACGACGCCCTGGGAAACTGGAAGATCTCGCCCCGGGGGATGGCGGTCCGCGACGAGTTCGTCATCGAAATCTCGCGGAGAAAGAACCGTCGGATGCCCATCGCCATCGTCCTCGGCGGCGGCTATGGGCCGCGGTCGTGGAAGTACACCGCCCGGTTTCTCAGCTGGCTCGTCCGCGGGCGGGTCATCGAACCGCCGGGCAATGAGGAGCTGACCCTCCGGCGGTTCCGGCAGATCAAGAACACCATCGACCCGAGCGCGTTGACATCCGAGCCGGGCGACTTCAGCTGGAAGCTCTCGGAGGAGGACCTGGCCGGGATTCTCCCCGGTGTGCCGCGGCGAACTCGTTTCCTCTCGTATTTCTCGCGTCACGGCGTCGAGCTCCTCCTCGAGCGTTTCGGAATTCTCGACCAACTCAGGGTGCGCGGATTCGAAAACCCCACGGTCGAAGTCGATCTGTCCCACCCGGTCGGCCAGACGGTTCGGATCTTCGACGGACCCGACCGCGAAGAGCTCCTGATGGAATTGCGGGTCAACCGCGATTCACGGTTGGTCCCCCAATGCGAGCTCCTCACCATCGAGTGGTTGTTGCTGCAGAATCCGCAGGCGGAATTCGGTCCGTATCGACGACCGCTCCCGGGCCAGAACCACCCCGGCCTCGGCATGCTCAAGGAGGTCTTCGGTTGGCTGGTCATGGTGGCGGAGGTCCTCGAGCTCGACGGCATCGGGTATGTCCCGTCCAACTACCACGTCGCCTCCCAGAGCCGGCGACTCGTCGCCTTTGTCAAACCCGAGCACGAAGCCTGGATGCGCGCGCTCGAGGAGCTCTTCCGGAAGGTGCCGCTCGCCGAAGCGAGCCGGATCGTCGCCGATGGCGGCGTGGTGATCGAGGCGACCGGCGAACCGTTGCGTTGGATGGGCTACGCCATGGTCCTGCCGGTCTCGGATCGGCTCAAGGAGCGGGTCTCCGGCGAGGCCTATGATCGAGCGGTGAACGAGGCGGCTTCGAGCGCCAAACTGCGGCTGGCCGAGTGAGCCGCGTCGGCAGGGGGCGAAATGGTGAGGACTGAGGAAACTGACTGACCTGAACCCTCACTCCTCACTCCTCCCGCTTTACAGCTGCTCCACCGCGTAACCCTTCGCCCTCAACAGCTCGATGAGGCCCTGCCCGCCCACGAGGTGAAGCGAGCCGACCACGACCATGGCGTCGACATCACCTTGCAGCAACTCCTCGATCTGGGGCAGCCATTGCAGGTTGCGCCGGGTCACCAGCCGATCGAAGAGCGCCTCGTGATCCGAAAACCCTTCGACCAGGAGGTCCTCGATCCGCGCCGCATCGCCGCGCTTCCAGGCGACCACGATCTCATCGACGAGAGGGATCATCGTGTCGAGATCGGTCAAGGTGTATTGAAGAAACTCGGCGCTCTCTTCTGCTGTCATGTCGGCGAAGAGCGAAATCTGGAACTCGATGGACTCCAGTCCCCGCTGCGGTTTGCCATCGGCGGTCGCGCGCGAGCTGAAATAAGCGTCGATGCCCTCGGATCCGAGGTAACCGGCGCGCATGAGTTCATACGACGTCAGGCCCATGGCCGCCATCCAAGGCTTCATCTTCTTGAATGCCCCGATCCCCATTCCGAGATCATCCAGACGCCGGGAAACCCCCTGGAAGACCTCGTCTGAAACCACGTCTTTCAGGGTCAGATCGCCGTCGAGCGTGCCCGCCGCGAGCATGGAAACTGCGGCCTTCCCCATCTGGTCGATGTCGGTCTCGAAGACGACGACCCCGGCGTCCTCGAAGGCGGCTTCGACGGCCGGGCTCAGCGGATAGGCGTCGGTCTTCATGAAGTGAATCGATCCCAAGAGCGCGACCGTTCGATCGCCGGAGCTCACCCGCCAAAGAAAGGACTTCCCACCATTCTCCTCGGCTGCACACGCGATCGAGGCGAGGATGATGAGAGCGATCCACGACAGTACGATCCACCTGTGTTTCATCGCCGGAAGTGTACCGCGTATGAGCTCAAACGATCGAGACCGCGACCGTGATAAGGTGAACCGCCAGACCAACCAAGGAGATTTCCATGCCCAACCCGATCGCCACTTTCGAGACCTCCCTCGGCACCTTCAAGGCCGAGCTCTTCTCAGACACCATGCCCATCACCGCCGGCAATTTCATCGACCTCGCCAAGAGCGGTTTCTACGACGGCCTCCACTTCCACCGCGTCATCCCGAACTTCATGGTCCAGTTCGGCTGCCCGTACAGCAAGGACCCGAACGACGGCCGCGCCGGCACCGGCGGCCCGCCGCACGGCACCATCACCGACGAGCACCCCGACAACGCCCGTTTCTCCAACAAACCCGGCACGCTCTCCATGGCCAACACGGGACGCCCCAACAGCGGCGGTTCGCAGTTCTTCATCAACACCGTCCACAACCCCTATCTCGACTGGTTCAGCCCCGGCCCATCCAAGCACCCGGTCTTTGCCCGCATCACCGAGGGGATGGATGTGGTCAGCGCCATCGAGACCACCCCGACCGGCCCCAACGATCGGCCCAAGACCCCCGTAAAGATGATCAAGGTCACCATCGACGACTGAACCGGGAACTCCCGGCCGGTTTCCCGTGTTCTGCATTTCGTAGAGATCATTGACCTCCGGCCTCGACTGCCGGAGAAAGGTGTTCCATGAAACTCGCCGCGCCCTCGCAGCCCGCCATCATCGCAACCATCGCAACCGTCCTCGGGTTCACCACGATCGGCACTCCGGTCGAGGCCGGCCGCGGCCTGCCGCCCGGGCTGATCCAGCCGGTGAAGACCATCTCCGAGGTCGCACGGGTCGAGATGCCGGAGATCGACCTGGCCGCCTACCGGGCCGAGGACGCGATCCGGGAACGGTCGGAAATCCCGTCGCCTTTCCGCTTCGCCGCAACGATCGCCGCCGATATCACGCCTGCGGCGGCGGGGACGTGGGAAAACCTCGGCGACGGCAGCTCGCTGTGGCGGCTGCGGATCGCCTCGCCGGGAGCGCTCAGCCTCAACCTCGAGTTCGACCGTTTCGAGCTGCCCGCGGGGGCCGGCCTCTGGCTCTACGACGGCAACGGGACCATGGTCCAGGGCCCGTACACCCGAGACAACCGGAACGCCGAGGGCGGTCTGTGGACCGCGTTGGTTCTCGGCGACGAGATCGTCGTCGAATACCACCAACCGGCGGGCGCCGGGTCGCGAACCGACCTCAGGATCGCCTCGGTCAACCACGGCTACCGCGAGTTCGGCGAGGCCGAAGCCGCCGCGACCAAACAGGGGACCTGCAACATCGACGTGATCTGCCCGGAGGGCGACGGCTGGCGCAACCAGATCCGCGCCACCGCCCGGATCACGATCTCGGGCGCCTTTCTGTGCTCCGCCCAGCTCGTCAACAACACCGCGGAGGACCTCACGCCGTACCTGCTGACCGCCCAGCACTGCGTCTCAAACGGCTCCGAGGCGACCTCAATCGTCGCTTTCTGGAACTACGAATCGCCCACCTGCGGTCTGCACGCCGGCGGCAGCCTCGTCGAGAACCAGAGCGGCGCGACGCTGGTTTCGCTCTGGGAGTGGCAGAGCGGCTCCGACTTCGCCCTCGTCCGTCTCGACCAGACTCCCGACCCGGCGTTCAACGTCTACTACTCGGGCTGGGATGCGACGGGGAACATCCCTTCCGGCTCGGTGGGGATACACCACCCGTCGGGTGACGAGAAATCGATTTCGTTCAACACCGATCCCCTCGACAAGGACAACTACTACGGCTCCGGCAGCCACCAGTGGCGTATCAACCAGTGGGAAATGGGCACAACCGAGGGCGGCTCCTCGGGCTCGTGCATCTACGACCCCGTCAGCCGGCTCTGCGTCGGCACCCTGACCGCCGGCACGGCGTCGTGCGGCAACACGGCCGGCTACGACATCTACGGCCGGATGGATGTCCACTGGACCGGCGACGGGACCTCCGAGGGCCGGCTCTCCGACTGGCTCGACCCGCTCTCGACCGGCGCGCTCACCCTCGCGGGCCGCGATTCTGGGGGCGCCTTCACGACCCAGACCTGGCTCGTTCCGGCCGCGGCGTCGGCCCCCGGCGTCGGGACCTCGAACTGGAAGACCCAGATCGTCGTGCCCAACCCGACGAGCGCCCCGCAACAGGCGCAGATCTACTTTGTCGCCAGGGGCGAGGGCTGGCCCGGCCGCTCCATCTCCGGTCCGCACACCATCCCGGCGGGGGGCTCCCTCGCCATCGATGATCCGCTCGCAAGCCTCAACCCGACCAGCGGACTGCTCTATGTCACCGTCAGCGCCGAGGGCATGCCCGTCGCCACCCGGACCTACAACCTCGCCGCCGACGGCGGGACCTTCGGGCAGGGCATCCCGGGCATCCTCCTCAACGACGCCGAGACCGCGCAGACCATGATCCTGCCCATGCTGTTCTCGGATCCGTCACGCTTCCGCGCCAACCTCGGGCTGGTTCAGGCGTCGGCCGGCAGCTTCGCGGTCCGGGTGAGGATTCACGCTCCGAATGGAACGGTTCTCGCGACCAAGGGCTACAACGTCCCCGGCGCCTACCTCCAGATCAACAACCTGCTGGGCGACATGGGCATGGGAAGCACGGTGGTCGACGGCGGCTGGATCTCGGTCGAACTCATCAACGGCGCGCCGGTCTACTGGACGACCTACGCCTCCATCGTCGACGGCAGCACGGACGATCCGACCTACATCATGCCGGTGGCGCAGTAGGTTTTCGAGGCGGGCGCCGGAAATCTGGCGCCTGCGATCTTGACGGACTGCACTCGGCCCCCGAACCCCGCTGTTCGGGGGCTTTGTGGTGTTTCGCCTGAATTCCAGTCCCCCGTTGACATTCAGACAAATGACGTTTACATTTATGTCAGATGACATGGAGCCCCAGATGAGCATCGCAGAAGTCGCAGAGCTGCTTGGCGGACCGAGGATTCTCGGCACGAAGATCAGCACCCAGCTGAAGATGGCCGACGCCGTCGACCACGGTCTTCCCACCGATTCCCTCGATCGCGTCAAGGTCGTCGTCGGATTGTCGGACGCCGAGGTTGCCCACGCCCTCGGCATCAGTCTCAAGACTATCCACCGACTCCGGAAGGACCCTGATCGGCACCTCAGCAGCCAGGCCAGCGATCGGCTCTACCGACTCGCCCGGCTTTTTCAGCTGACTCTCGACGTTCTCGAGAGCCCCGAGAGCGCTCGCGAGTGGCTCCGCAGCCCGCAGGTCGGGCTCGACACCCGGGTGCCTCTGGATCTCATGACCAGCGATGCGGGCAGCCGTGAGGTCGAGGCATTGCTGATGCGGATCGAGTACGGCGTCGTTTCGTGATCCTCGGCTGGCGGCTGGTCAAGGCCACCCAGGCAGCGACCGCGTTCACGGGAATGGGTGCTCGGCTCGCCGGAGGTCGATGGAACCAGCCGGGCGAGGCCGTCGTCTATGTCTCCAGCACGCTCTCCCTCGCTGCCCTCGATCTCTTCGTTCACCTCGACACAAGATCGCGGACTGCTCTCCGGCTGGTCGCCATTCCGGTTGAAATACCGGAGCAACTCGTCTCGGGCCCGCCGGAGCTTCCCCCCACATGGCGTGCGCAACCGCCGCCGGCCGACACCAAGAGCCTCGGCTCAGCATGGCTGCGCTCGGGAGCGTCCTGCGTCTTGAGGGTTCCGTCAGCTCTCATCCCGATCGAGTACAACTTCGTCCTCGACCCGAGCCACCCCGACTTCAACGACATCGAGATCGGCGACCATGAGGCGTTCTCATTCGATCCCCGGATGTGGAAATCGTCCTGACCCGAGAGGTTTCCACCGCAGCGATGCAGGCAGGCGGGTCAGTCGGCGGCGTCCGGTTTGCCTCCCTCGAGGGCGTGGGTCGCACTTGCCTTGGCCCGCTCCATCTCCTCCGGCATGCTGTCGCGCGAGACCACGTGCCAGTGGACCTCGTGCCGGCCCAGGAGGGTCGCCAGCCGCCGCCAGAGGTCCTGGTTGGCCACGGGCTTTCCGTCGCGGGTCGTCCAGTCTCTCGCCTGCCAGCCCTTGATCCAGGTGGTGGCGCCGTCCTTGAGGTAATCCGACGCGGTGTAGAGGTGGACCTTGACCCGCCGGTTGAGCTCGGCGAGACCCATCCCGGCGCCGGTGATGTGCATCCGGTTGGCCGAAGCCCCGGCCTGTCGTCCGCTGAGCTCACGCTCCTCCCCGCGAAAGCGGAGCAGGACCGCCCAGGCGCCGGCGCCCAGTTTCCCCGATTGGGCGACGGCGGTGAAGAGGTGAACCGCCTCGGGGTCGTCGATCGGCAGCGGCGCGCGAGGGATCGCCGCCGACGCCAACTCGTCGGCGCGCTCGTTCCACTTGTCGCCGGTGTGGCCGCGCACCCAACGCCAGAGGACCTTGTGCCGTTTGATCTCGCCGTCGAGAACCTCCCAGAGATCGCGGTTGGCCACATCCTTCTTTCCGGCGGTCTTCCATCCGGTGGCGCGCCACGTGGTCATCCACTCGGTGACGCCCTTGCGGACATACTGGGAATCGGTCACGAGCTCGACTCGGTGCGGTCCGTCGAGGGAGCGCAGCGCCTCGATGGCGGCCTGGAGCTCCATCCGGTTGTTGGTGGCCTTGGGGTCGGCTCCGTTCATCTCGATGGGATCACCGCCCTTGTGGAGGACGATGGCGCCCCATCCGCCGGGCCCGGGATTGGGTCGGCAGCCGCCATCGGTGTAGATGGTGACGGAGGGAAGGGTCTCGCTCATGATGAGTGACGGTAGCGCAGTCACCACTCCGGCGGCAAACCAAGCTAGCCCGAAGCTCCGAACGAATCGCCTTTCCTCGCATGGTGCTTTGAGCGCCCTTCCCGTGCGGTGCCAGGCACCTTTTCGTCGGACGAAAAGAGAGCCAGGCACGCGCCGCTGAACGCGCTGTCCTTCGTTCCCCAGGAGCCAGCACCGATCATCAGAACCCGGGACATCGCAAGCCCGAACTAGTGCGGCTGAGATCCCATCCCCCACCACTCCGGAGTCGTGATGATGAGACGCTCGGCGTCGCTCGGCACCACGGGACGGGCGAACCAGAAACCCTGTCCCTCGGGGCAGCGCAGCCGGCGCAGCCGGTCCGCCTGGTCCGCGGTCTCCACCCCCTCGGCGATGACTCCGATGCCGAAACCGTCGGCCATGGAGAGGATGGTCTCGATCATGGTGGGAGCGTCGGCGCCGAGGGCACTGATGTAGGAGGGGTCGATCTTGAGGGTGTCGTAGCGGAATCTCTGGAGAAAGCTCAAATGCGAGAGACCGCTCCCGAAGTCGTCCACCGCCAGTCGGATCCCGGTCCGCCGAAGCTCCTCGAGTTTGGCGATGGCCTGCTCGCCGTGGCGGACCACCACCTCTTCGCGAAACTCGAGACGCAGGGTCGTGGGATCGAGACCGGTCTCCGCGAGAATGGCCCTGGCCCGACTCACCATGTCGGCCTGCATGAAGAGTCGGTCCGAGATGTTGACCGAGACCCAGAGGGTCGGATTCTCGGGGAATCGCCGGTGCCACTCAACGAGCTGCCGGCACGCGTCCTCGATCGCCCACCACCCGATGGCGTTCGCGAGACCGGATTCCTCGGCGATGGCAAAAAACTGCCCGGGCTGGAGCAGGCCCCGTTCGGGGTGATTCCACCGCACCAGAGCCTCGAAACCGACCACCCGGCCGCAATCGAAGGACACGACGGGCTGGTAGTACATGACGAACTCATCACGATCAACCGCCTGGCGCAACTCGCTTTCGAGCCGCATGAGCGCGACGGCGGAGCGATGCATCAACGGGTCGAAGACCTGGGTCTGGCCTCGGCCGGCAGCCTTGGCGCGGTACATGGCGACATCCGCGTCGTGGAGGATCTCCTCGGGTTCGTCGTATCCCGTGGCGCTCAGGGCGATTCCGATGCTCGCCGATACCTCGAGGGTGCGGTCGTCGACGACAAACGGAACCCTGAGCCGCTCCTGGACCCGTTCCGCCACATGCAGCGCGTCGGACACGCTGGGGGCGTCGGCCACGAGAATCCCGAACTCATCGCCACCGAGCCGGGCGAGGGTGTCGCCGGGCCGAAGAAAGGTCGCGAGCCGCCGGGCGATCTCCACCAGGAGACGATCGCCCACCGAGTGTCCGAAGGTGTCGTTGACCCTCTTGAAACGATCCAGATCGAGAAAAAGGACCCCGAACGGGGACCCCGACTGGCGTTTCATCGTCTTGAGGGCCACCGTCAGCCGGTCCTTGAAGAGGGTGCGGTTCGCGAGCCCGGTGAGTTCGTCGTGGAGGGCGCCGAAGGCGAGGAGCTTCTCCGCGAGTTTTCTCTCGGTGATGTCGGTCATCGATCCGGCGATCCGACGGGCCTCGCCGTTGAGGTTTCGCACCACCAGGCCTCTCGACAGCACCCAGAGAAAGTCGCCCCCGGTGCCGCGGACCCGGTACTCGTGCTCGAAATGCCGGGCGTTGCCGCTGAGGTGCTCGATGAGCATGTCCTTCAACCCCGAGAGGTCGTCGGGGTGAACCCGGTCGAACCAGTGATGCGGGCCGGCGACCACATCACGCTCGGGAAGCCCCATGAGGCCATTCCATCGCGCCGAGTAGAAAACGGCGTCGCTCTCGAGGTCCCAGTCCCACAACCCGTCGCTGGTCCCATCGATGGCCAGGGAGTACCGCTCGGCCTCACCGCGAATCCGCCGCAGGACCCGCTGCCGTTCCACCGCGGCCAGGATGCAGTGGCGCAACTGGGCCGGGTCGATCTTCGTCCGGGTGAGATAGCCCTGAGCGCCCTGCGCGATGGCTCTCAACGCCACATCTTCGCCGTCCTCATCGACCATGACGATGATGGGGACATCGGGGTTGCAGTCGTGCAGTCTCTGGAAGGTCGGAAGCCCCGAGCTGTCGGGAAGATCGAGTCCGAGCAGGACGATATCGATGCCGCCGGCCGTGATCCGATCCACCGCACCGGCGAGGCTCAAGGTGGACTTGAGGACGACCCCGGCCAATGCCAGGGGAAGCCGGGTGCGCACCAGATCGGTCTCGGCCACGCTCGGCAGCACCGTGAGAACCACCAGTCCGCCGCCCGCGCCCGCTGGCGACACCTCGGCCGTCACCGGCGAAACGCCGTCCGCAGGTGTTGCGAGGGCATCGAGATGCCGTCGCGGGTGCGTCTTTTTTTGTCCGTTCGCCACATTGACCGTCCCGAGCTTTCCTGGAGCGTAGCAAAACAGCCGCGGCCGTCAAGCTCTCGAAGGTCAACGTCATGTCAACTCGGGCGACCGGTATTGAGACAGATCTTCGATCAACCCGCGTAGGCTGCCGCTATTCGGGTTTCCTCCCTCGCGAACTCCTGACGCCGAAGATCCGGACCAGGAGGTCGAGGAGACCGGGCGCGTACCGCGCGAGAAACACGCCGATCTTGCCGTGAAACGTGATCACGGCCTCGCGTTTCCGCCGCACCACCGCCGTCACCATCTTGCGGGCGGCGGTGTCGGTTCGCATCCGCAACCACCTGGGCACCGAATCCCCGGCGTCCGGATTGCGTTGCCCGTCGTTGCCGACCTGACGGATCTCCGAGTCGACAAAGCCGGGCGCCAGCAGGGTCACCGCTACACCGCGGGACCGCCACTCGTTGCGCAGCGACGCCGCGAGGGCCCGGACGGCGTGCTTGCTCATGGCGTACGGCGAGGTTCCCGGCAACGAGACGTGGCTCATGACCGAGCCCATGACGGCGAAGCATCCTCCCGAGGCTTCCAGGGCCTCGCGGGTCGCGAACGCGGTGCGAATGACGCCGTAGACGTTGGTCTCGAACTGCCGCCGGTAGTCGGCGAGCTCGCGGCGGTGAAACCAGCCGGCGACGCCAAACCCGGCGTTGGCGACGACCCAGTCGATGCGGCCGAACGCGTCGACGGCCTCGGCCGCTGCGGCTTCGAGATCACCATCGGCGGTCACATCGCACCGGACCACGAGAGCCCGGCGACCACGGGCGCGGATCTCCATCGCCAGAGCCTCGAGCCGCTCTCGGCGTCGAGCCGTGAGCACGACATCGGCGCCGCGGCGGGCGAAGTCGCGCGCCATCGCCGCGCCGATCCCCGACGAAGCCCCGGTGATGAAGGCGACCGTTCCATCGAGTCGCTTGGCCATTCAGATTCCCCTCTCGGCTGGGTCAGGAGGTTAGGAGTTGGACGTTAGGGGTTAGACGTTAGACGTTAGACGTTGGGCGTGTCGCACCCCTTACCGCAGCACGTACTTCCTCACACCTCACTCCGAATTCTCAACTCATAATTCATAATTCATAATTCATAATTCATCATTCAAAATTGACACCTCATCCTACCCGTTTTCGGTCAAACCCTGCATCGCAGCCCCCGTATACTCATTCGGCACCCATCGTGCCTGCAGGGAGATCACGAAATGCCCACCAACCGACGTCAATTCGTCCAGCTCTCCGTCCTCGCCGCCACCGCCGCCGCAGCAGCCGCTCGCGCCGGTTCGGCCGATACCGGCACAGCGGCCAAACCGCTCGAGATCCTCGTCCTCGGCGGGACCGGCCTCATCGGACCTCCAATGGTGGAGTACGCCCTCGCCCGCGGTCACAATCTGACTCTCTTCAACCGCGGCAAGACGAACGCCGATCTCTTTCCCGATGTGGAACGCATCACCGGCGACCGCAACGACGACATCTCGGCCCTTGAAAAGGCGGTCGCCGACGGCCGGCGCTGGGATGTCGTCATCGACAACACCGCCTCGATCCCGCGCTGGGTCTCCGAATCGGCGGGGCTGCTCGCGGGCGCGGCCGATCTCTATCTCTACACGTCGTCGATCTCGGCCTATGCCGATTCGTCGGTCCCCGACGCCGACGAGACCGCCGCCGTCGGCCGGATCTCCGCCGAAGACGAGGCCCTGGTCAAGACCACGAAAGACATCACCGGTGAAAACTACGGCCCGCTCAAGGCGCGTTGCGAGGAAGAGGCGCGCAAGGCCTTCCCCGGCCGGGCCATCGTCGTTCGCCCGGGTCTCATCGTCGGTCCGGGCGACTACTCCGATCGCTTCTCCTACTGGCCGGTCCGGATCTTCCGCGGCGGCGAGGTCATGGCGCCGGGCCACCCAGACGATCCGGTGCAGTTCATCGACTGTCGCGATCTCGGCGAGTGGTACATCCGACTGGTGGAGGCGAAGGCAGCCGGCACCTACAACGGGGTCGGCCCGCGATCGCCCATGAGCATCGCCGGGATGCTCTACGGGATCCGCGGCGCGGTCGACAATGAGATCTCCTTCACCTGGGTCGATGCGGATTTCCTCGAGAAGCACGAGGTCCAGCCCTGGATGGAGATGACGGTGTGGGTTCCCCCGGTGGGTGAATACGCCGGGTTCTCGTCATCGAGCATCCAGCGGGCCCTCGACGCGGGGTTGAGTTTCAGACCGCTCGCCGACACCGCCAAGGCCACCATGGACTACTGGAACTCGCTGCCCGAGGAGCGCCGCGCCAATCCAAAGGCGGGGCTTTCGGCAGAGAAAGAGAAGAAAGTCCTCGCCGCGTGGCATGCGCGGGGTGAGGACGCCCAAGAGAGCAGATCTTAGAGGAAGCCCGGAACGGGCCTCGAACGGGGTGCCATCTTTTGCATTGTTCGGATTCAGAGTGGCCTCGACGTCGGCCTCACCTCGATGCCGAACAATGCTAAAGGTGGCTCCCACGGCCACCCGCGATGGGAGAATCGGGTTCGGGACGGCGCTGCCAGAAACGCTTGCCAGGACATGATGCTTTCATCATTGTTCCCGTGCGGTGCCAGGCACCTTTTCGTCGGACGAAAAGAGAGCCAGGCACGCGCCGCTGAATGCGCTGTCCATCGCGCCCCGAGCGCCAGGCACCGCAGCCGGACGCAATCATCTTGTTACCTGGAATCGTCAGGCGCCGCCGGAGGTTGATCAACCACAATGCTGAACAGAATGCTCCAAAGCATGGTCGCGGTCGAGGCGGACGAGGTCCGCCCCATGCTCCTGTCGGCCCTCTACTTCTTTCTCATCATGGCCGGCTACTTCATCATCCGACCGCTGCGCGACGAGATGGGGATCGCCGGCGGGGTCCGGAACCTGCCGTGGCTCTTCACCGGCACCTTGGTCGGGATGCTGCTGGCCCACCCGGTCTTCACCGCCATGGTCTCCCGCCTCCCCCGCCGCCGGTTCATCCCGCTGAGCTACAACCTCTTCGCTGGGTGCATGCTCGGCTTTCTCGTGCTGCTCAGCACCCTGCCCGAAGCGAAGATCATCTGGGTCGGCCGCATCTTCTACATCTGGACCTCGATCTTCAACCTCTTTGTCGTTTCGATCTTCTGGTCGGTCATGGCCGACATCTTCAAACCCGGCCAGGGGGCGAGGATCTTCGGGTTCATCGCGGTCGGAGGCACCGCGGGAGCCATCGTCGGTTCGGCGGTCACCGCCACCCTGGCGCAGCAGATGCCGCCGCGATTCCTCCTCCTCATCTCCATTGCCTTCATCGAAGTCGCGGTTGTCATTGCGCTCGTCCTGATACGCGGCGGCAGCCCTGGTCCAAAGCCCGATCCGACCGGCGTCGAGAGCACCGCCGACAGCGAAATCATCGGCGGCGGCGTCATGGCGGGCGTCGCCGCGGTGTTCCGCTCACCCTATCTCCTCGGAATCGTCGCCTACATGCTGTTCTACACCGTCACCTCGACCTTCCTCTACTTCGAGCAGGCCGAGATCGTCGCCGACGTTTTCGCCGACCGGGCGGCCCGAACCGTCTTCTTCGCCCGCCTCGATCTCGCCGTCAACATCCTCACCATCCTCACCCAGATCTTCCTCACCGGCCGGATCGTCCGCAGCATCGGCATCGCCATGTCGTTGGCCTGGCTGCCCGCAATGAGCGCCATCGGTTTCCTCGGGCTCGGGCTGGCGCCGACCCTGGGGGTCATCGCGGCTTTCCAGATCATCCGCCGGGCATCGAACTATGCGGTCACCCGTCCCTGCCGCGAGATGCTCTACACCGTGCTGCCGCGAGAGACGAAGTACAAGGCGAAGAACCTCATCGACACCTTTGTCTACCGCGCCGGCGACCAGGTCGGCGCCTGGTCCTACGCCGCCCTGGGCCTTCTCGGTCTCGGGATGACCGGGATCGCCTTTGCCGCCGTTCCCCTCGCCGCGGCGTGGATGGCCATCGGGCTGTGGCTCGGGCGAACGCAGAAGGGGATGCGCCGGGATACCTCATCAGCGAGTTGATTAATCGCGATTCTGTATCATGTTGAAGCCGTTGCACCCGGAAGGAGAGCTGGCCGATCATGGACGCACTCAGGGAGTTTCTCGAGTTCATCGAATCGTCGAAGCCCGAGTCCGTGGAAAGGCTCATGCACCGCGTGCTCCTCAAGAGCCGCGAGCTCACGGGAGCGGAAGCCGGCACCATCTTCATCGTCAGGGGTCGCGGGCGCAGCCGGCGGCTCGAGGCGGCCGACTCACAAAACGACGTCATCGCCGTGAAACCCGCGTCCTTCGTCGTGCCCATGACACCCTCCTCCATCGCCGGATTCACCGCCACCACCGGAGAGACGGTTTTCGTCGAGGACCTCTACGATCTCCCGCGCAGCGTCCCCTACACCTTTGATCGCCGATTCGACCTCAAACACGGGTACCACAGCCGTTCCATGCTCTCCTTTCCGCTCCTCAACTACGACCGCAACGTCGTCGGCGTGGTCCAGCTCATCAACCGGAGAACCGGCGAAATCGATCGGCCGTTGCCATTCGGTGAAGAACAGGCGGGCCTCATCGTCCCGGTCAACCACATCGTCGGCAGCGCCATCGAACGGGCCGAGATGCTCGGACGCATCAAGGCGCAGAACGTCAGGCTTCGCGATCGCAACAGGATCCTCGCCGAGCAGAGAGAGAAAATCGCCGCCCTGCACCAGGAAACCGAAGAGGCGTTCCAGCTCTCCATCAACCTCCTCGCCCGCGCGGCCGAGGTCCACGACACCGACACCGCATCCCATGTCCTGCGGGTCAACGAGTACTCCTACTTCATCGCGAGGACGCACGGGATGCCGGCGAGCTTTTGCGACGAGATCCGGTACTCCGCTCAACTCCACGATGTCGGCAAGATGAGCGTGGATGGGATGGTCCTCCGCAAGAAGGGACCACTCGACGCCGACGAACGGGCCGAAATGAACCAGCACCCGGTCTTCGGCTATCAGATCCTCGAGTCCTCGGACCGGCTCCAGATGGCGGCAGCCATCGCCCTCAACCACCACGAGCGCTGGGACGGCGGCGGGTATCCCAACCGCCGGCGGGGCGAGGAGATCCCCATCGAGGCGCGGATCGTCGCCCTCGCGGACATCTACGATGCACTCCGTTCGACGCGCCCGTACAAGATCGGGTTCAGCCACGACCAGTCGCGCAAGGTCATCCTCGACGGCGACGATCGGATGGACCCGGACGGCCACCTCGACCCGGATCTCCGGCGGCTCTTCGCCGACCACCACGGCGGCATGGCGGAGATCTGGGATCGGCTCGGGGATCGAGAGGTGAAGAGTGAGGGGTTAGGAGTTAGGGGTTAGGAGGTTCTTCACACTCCACTCCTCGCCTTCGAACCTCCTCACTTCCTCACCCCCTCACGTCTCACGAAGATCAAGTATCATTCCCACCCATGGGCAGACTCATCGATCCCAACCGTACCCGTCTCGCGCGCGAGGCCCGTCAAGAGCGGGCGAAGAAGATCCTCGACGCCGCGGATAGCGCCTTTGTCCGATTTCCATACTCCCAGATCACCCTCGACACCCTCGGCCAACAGGCGGGCGTCAAACAGGGCCAGGCGACCCTTGCCTATCGGAGCCGGGAAGAGCTGTTCATGACCGTCATGCTCACCCGGATGAAGGAGTGGTACGACGCCCTCGAGACCGATTTGCGAAGCTCGGATGACGCCTTGAGTCGCGAGGAGGCGGCCGATCTGGTGGCGTCCAGCCTGGCCGAGCGGCCCGAGCTGACCCGCCTTCTCGGTCCTCTCCACATGTCCTTCGAGCTCCACGAGGACGGCATGCAGGTCCACCAGTTCTACCACTGGCAACGGGGGCGTCTCTTGGAGATCGCCGATCTGATGTCCGACCGCACGCCCGGAATCCACCGCTGGAACGCCTTTGACGCGATCTACCGCGCCCAGCTCATCGCCGCGGCCGTCCACCCGGTGAGCCGGCCGGTCGGGAACCTCGCGGTCGATCTCATGGCGGAAGACCATCAGGTCTTCGCCCTCGATGTCGAGGATGAAGTCAAACGGGCCGTTCTCGGGAGTCTCGAGGGCTGATCACTTCAAGCGAAGCTGGCCGCCCCGGACGAGCTTCCAGATCACCAGAAGGGCATCGATTTCGGCGAGGGGCGATATCTTGAGGATGTTGCCCAGCGAGCTCGCTCCGTCGATGCGGGAGAGAATGAAACCCTCGGAGGGCTCCAGATCGAGCTTCGACACGGCACCGATCCCGACGGCGAGTTCGGGGACCGCCTTCGGCCCGATGCCGCACTGGGCGAGCCGCTCGCGGACCCGGCTCTCAACCCCCGAAATCTGCTCGCGCAGACCTCGATCGTGGGGTTCGAGGCTCGCCGCCGCCTGAAGGTGGCGAATCGCCGGTTCGAGCTCTCCGGACTCGAGCCGTTCACTCGCGATGTTCACCAGGGATTCACCGGACATCCCGGTGGCGGTTTCGTCGCGTCGGGCGATCTGCCGAGGACGAACGATCTTGATTCTCCCGCGTTGAATCTCACGAAACAGAATCTCGCAGACATGGAACTCCGTCGAGTGGGTGTGGAGACAAATGTCTTCGATGGACCGGTCATCGTCCACCGACTCGAGCACGCATCGGCAGCCGGGGTCGGGCTCGTCACCATCCGCCAGCAACGGCTGCAGCGAAACCGGGACGGCCTGCATCGACGGGATCGCTTCGGAAATCCGCTCCCACTCGTCGAGCCGCCGCATCCCCTCGAGCACGAGGCCCTGGACGCCGAGTGAAATCGGAACCAGCTCGAATCCGGGCAGCTCACCATCCATGAAACGGAACTGGCCGGTTTTCCAGGTAAAGAGGTCGAAGATCGCTTCCTCCGCCTTGATCCGGAGCATGTCCTCGAGCCGCTCCTGGGTGATGGCGCCACGCTGGACCAGGAGTTGCCCCAACAGCCCGCTGTTGCGATCCTGATCGATGATCGCGCCCTGGAGATCGGCCTCGTCGATGGCGCCCTGACTGACGAGGAAGTGACCGAGGAACTCGCGCGGGTCGGTCGATGTGCAGGAGACGATTTCGCCCTTGCGGATATAGATCATCTTGGTGATCTCGGCGTTGGCGACGCGGATGGTCCCGGTGTATCGACCGTTGGCGGCCCACTGCAGCAGATCGGCCACCGGCATGGTTTCGAGATTGCCCTCAAACGCCATTCGACGCTCCTACCCGGCTGATCCGGCGGGCCTCCCGTCGACGATCGGTCACAGCTCGCTTCGAATCGCCCAGAGATCGGGGAACAACGGTCTGCTCATGGTGGATCTGACGTCGATGGCCTCGTCCGACCCGGCGGTGCCGGGCATGGATCCGATGGTCCGCCTGACCATGGCCGCGTGGCGGTACCGCCACTCCTGCAGGCCCGCATCGAGATCGACCATGAGTTCGCAGATCTGCGAGGCGCCGGGATCGTGTCGGTAGATCTCGATGAGGCTCTCCTGGATCGCGGGTGACTCCTGATGGGGTTGCGAAAGATCTCGACCGAGGACATCTCGGGGGATCGGGTATCCGAGGAGCGCGAGAAACCGGAGGAACGAATCGTAGACCGAATGACGGCCGAAAATCCGCTCGAGCCGTGCCCGCTCCTGACTCGAGTCCGGTAGCGCATCGACGGCCGACTGCCGGCGATTGCCGAGGATGGCTTCGAGTTGGCGAAACTGTACCGACCGGAAGCCGCCCGCAGTGCCGAGCCGCTCTCTGAACGAGGCGAACGAGACCGGAGACATGGTTTCGAGGACCTCGATCTGGGCGACCAGAGTCTTGAGAATCGCGAGAATCCGCTTGAGGGTCCTGGCCGCGATGGGGGTGTGGCCGTTCTCCAGTGCCAGTTGCAATAACTTGGTCTCGTGCAGGATCTGTTTGAGCCAGAGTTCGTAGACCTGGTGAATGACGATAAAGAGATGCTCGTCGTGCTCGGGGCCGTCGGAGATCGGCTCCTGGAGAGCGAGCAACTCGTCCAATCTGAGATACGTGGCGTAGCTCAGTCCCATCGCGCCGCTCTCCGATCGGGACCGCGCATTCCGCCGGCAGAAAATCCGGAACTCACTCCGTGTCCTCCACGCGGGTCCAATAGGTCGTCCGCCCGAGCATGGACACCCCGATGAAGCCCCGGACCTTGAGCACCCTCTCGTTGTCGCCGAACTTGATCTTGCACTTGTAGGTCTTGCCGTTGTCGGGATCGTAGATCGTTCCCTTGTGCCACATCCCATCGCCGTTGTAGACAAAGTCCTTGGTGATGAGCAGGCCGATGACCGGGTTGTTGCGAAGCTCGGGATCGGGGTTTTCGAGGTCGGTCTTCGGCTCGCCCGGTACTCCCTTTGGGTCATCCGGCGGGTAAACCGGCTCTGCCAACCAGACGATCTTCCCGTGGTACTTGTCGTTCTCCTTGTAGACCTCGACATGGGCCTCCCCGCCCCCGCCCTCGGGATCGGTTGCCCAAAGACCGAGAATCGCGTCGCCATCCTGGGCCGACGCCGGGATCACGACCAACGAAAACGCCATCACAAGCACTCCGAAAATGGGTCGCATCTCGCCCTCCTCACCATCGAAAAGCTGGTTTCACATCATACCGTTTCTCGCGTATCGTGTATCCTCCCCCGGCGATGATTACGGCATCCGACCTCGGCAAGGATTTTGGCGCCCAGACCCTCTTCCAGGGTGCGAGCTTCCAACTCAACCCGGGCGGACGCTATGGGCTCGTCGGCGCCAACGGCTCGGGCAAGACGACCCTGCTCCGCATGCTCGCCGGAGCCGAAGAGCCCAGCACCGGCGCGGTCTCACGACCCCGCAGGCTCAGGCTCGGCGTCCTCGAGCAGGACCACTTCCAATTCGAGACGCTTCCGATCATCAAGGTCGTGATGATGGGCCACACCGAGCTCTGGCAGGCCATGGTCGAAAAAGAGGCCATCCTCGAGCAGGCCGACACCGAGTTCGACGCCGATCGGTATGCCGAGCTCGAGGACATCGTGGTCAGCCTCGACGGTTACTCGTTCGAGGCCCGCTCCGGGGAGATCCTCGAGGGTCTCGGGATCCCGACCGAACAGCACCGGCAACCGCTCTCGACCTTGTCGGGGGGATTCAAGCTCCGGGTTCTGCTTGCCCGGGTTCTCGCCTCCGATCCCGACTGCCTCTTCCTCGACGAGCCCACCAATCACCTCGACATCCTCTCGATTCGATGGCTCGAGAAGTTCTTCCTCGACTTTCCCGGTTGCGCGGTGGTGATTTCCCACGACCATCGCTTTCTCAACAACGTCTGCACGCACATCCTCGATGTCGACTACGAGACCGTCACCCTCTACACCGGGAACTTCACCGCCTTCACCGAGGCCAAGCGGAGCGATCGCGAACGTCGCGAAGCCGAGATCGACAAGCGCGAGAAGGAAATCGCCAACCACCAGTCCTTTGTCGACCGTTTCCGCGCCAAGAGCACCAAGGCCCGGCAGGCTCAGAGCAAGATCAAGCAGATCGAAAAACTGGTCATCGAGCCGCTTCCTCGATCATCGAGACGCTACCCGATCTTCAGCGTTTCGCAGCAACGCCCGAGCGGCAAGCAGGTCATCAAGATCGAGAAACTCTCTAAGTCGTTCGGCGAGAAACGGGTACTGAACAACGTCACCCTCAACCTCCGCCGCGGCGACCGACTGGCGGTGATCGGGCCCAACGGGATCGGCAAGTCGACGCTGCTCAAGATCATCATGGGTCGCCTCGAAGCCGATGCCGGCACCGTCGAATGGGGCCACCAGGTCTTCCCCGGGTATTTCGCCCAGGACCACCGGGAGCTCCTCGCCGAGTCCGAAGGCACCGTCGAGGGTTGGCTCGGCGCGGCCTCCGCCGGTCAGTCCATCGGTTGGGTACGAGGCCAGCTCGCCAAGGTGCTCTTTTCCGGCGACGAGGTCGAAAAACGGGTCTCGAGCCTCTCGGGCGGCGAGGCGGCACGGTTGATCTTCGCCCGCCTCGCCGTCGATCGTCCCAACGTCCTGGTCCTCGACGAGCCGACGAACCACCTCGATTTGGAAGCCATCGAGGCCCTGGTCAAAGCGTTGAAGGCCTACGACGGAACCCTGATCTTTGTCGCTCACGATCGTTGGTTCGTGTCGCAGCTCGCGACTCGGATCCTCGAGATCACCTCCGAGCGTCTCAACGACTTCGCCGGAACCTATGACGAGTACCTCGCCAACTGCGGCGACGACCACCTCGATGTCGATGCCACAACCCTCCGCACCAAGCGGGAGAAAAAGAAACCCACCGGTGCACCCGGCCCGCGAGCCGTCGACGCCGACGAAAAGCGCCGGGCGAAGCAACGAAAGGACCTCGGCCTGCGACTCGAGGTCGTCACCGCCGCCGTCGAGAAGACCGAGGCCAGGGTCGAGGCCATCGACGCCGCTTTCTGCCGCGAGGGCTTCTTCGAGACCACCGACGCGGAGAAGATCCGCACCATGCAGAAGGAACGCGATGATCTCCAGACCGAGATCGCAAAGCTCATGGCGGAGTGGGAGAGCATCGAAACTGATCTGAACGAACTCACGCCCTACTCCGAGAATCGGTGAGGTTTTCGAAAAAACCTCACCGATTCTCGGGGTCTGAGGAACATCTCAATCACACCTTCGCACTGAGTGCACGGTGAAACCGTCGCCGTCCCGGTGCGGCAGGATCCGCACCCCGCCGGCGTCGGTCCCGGTCCACGGCATGGCGGCCGGGAGAAGGTCCTCCAAGAACCGGTGTTCGAAACCCTCGGGCAGATCCCGGAAATGCGCTTCGTTCTCCTCGGGTTCGACCGAACACGTGGCGTAGACGAGGACCCCGCCCGGCGCGAGGAGATCGAGAGCGGCGTCAATCATGGGGCGCTGGTGCGCAGCCGCGGCGGCGATGCTTTCCGGTGTCAGCCGCCACTTGAGCTCCGGGTGGCGGCGGAAGGTGCCCGTCCCGCTGCACGGCGCGTCGAGGAGAACGAGATCCCACGCCCCCGGGCGCAGTGCGGGCCGACCGGCGTCTGCGGCCACCACCGCCGTCAGACCGAGTCGGCGAGCGAGTCGTACGGACTTGGAGGGACTCAGATCGCCCGCCACCAGAAGATCCCAGCAGCCCAGCTTTCTCAGCAGCGCGGTCTTCCCGCCAGGCGCGGCGCAGAGATCTGCTGCGCGGCCGGCGCCGTGAGTCACCCCGACCGCAATCCTCGCCACCACCTGCGAGCTGGGATCCTGGACGACCGCATCACCCCGCTTGATCCGCTCTATCAGGTCGGGACCGCCGTCGGAGGCCGTCCAGGTTTCAGGACACCACGGGTGCGATCTGAGAACCAGGTTCTCATGGTCGAGAAGGCTCTCTGATCGGTCGCGGACAAACCACACCCAAGCCGGCGCCGGTTCCTGCGCCGCCGCCATCGCCCCCTCGGCGGCCTCGGCTCCGAAACACCCCGACCAGCGCCGCCACACCCACTCGGGATGGGACCACCTGAGGTCGGGGTGGGGCGCAGGATCCGCATCCGCGGCCGCCCTGCGGAGCACCGCGTTGACCATGCCGGCCGCCGACGACTTCCCCATCTTCCGGGTCAACCGGATCATGGAATCGGTGGCCACCGGAGCGGGAACGCCGAGGTGATGGATCTCGAAACACCCGATTCGCAGGGCCGCGCGGACCTCGGGGTCGAGCCGAGGGATGGGGAGTTTGAGAAAGGGACGCAATCGATGGTCGAGGGTCCGTTGCCAGCGGAGCACGCCCAAAACCCGTACCCGGACCCCCGGCGAGGTCTCGGTATCGAGCAGTCGGGAGGCGAAGGCGCCGTCTTCGACCCGGATCAGGAGGCGTGCCGACCGGCGCCGGTCACCCGAAGACTTCGCCACGGCTCACCCGCTCACCGATGAGGAAGGCATCGGCCGGCAGCCGCCGCCGGCCCTCGCGCTGCATCTCGGTAATGAGCGCCGCCGAGCCCCGGCCGCAACGGACCACGATTCCGGCAGGGCCGGTTCCGAGCACGACCCCGCCCTCCTCCCGACCGGGAGGGGCCGGAAGCACCTCTTCGAGGCCGAAGATCTTGAGCCGACCGCCGCGGAATTTGGTGTAGAGTCCGGGCCACGGCGTGAACCCGCGAAGCCGATTGACGAGCTGCCTGGACGGCATGGACCAGTCGATCTTGGCGAAGTTCCGCCGCAACATCGGGGTCACGTTGGCGCCGTCTTCGGGCTGTGGCCGCGGCTCGACGGTCCCATCCTCCAAGGCGTCGAGAGTTCGGACCATGAGCTTCGCGCCCAATTCCGCCAACCGCGGGGAAAGAGTCTCTGCGGTATCGAGAGCCTCGATCGCCATCCGTTCCTGAAGCAGGATCGGCCCGGTGTCCATGCCCTCATCGAGCTGCATCGTCGTGACACCCGTCGAGCGGTCGCCGCAGACCAGACTCCACTGGATCGGCGACGGTCCTCGGTGGCGGGGGAGAAGACTCGGGTGGAGGTTGATGAATCCCCTCGCCGGCACGCCGAGCAGGCTCTCGGGGATGAGCTTGCCAAAGGCCACGACCACTGCGATCTCGGCGCCGCATTGGACAAGGGTCTCTTCGAAGGCGGCTCCCTTGAAGCCCTTGGGTTGCGCGATCGGCAGCTCGAAGCGGCGGGCGACCTCGATCACCGGAGGCGAGGCCATGACTTTGTGGCGGCCGACCGGCTGGTCCGGCTTGGAGACCACCAGAACCACCTCGTGGCGACTCTCCACGAGCGCCTGAAGCGTCGGCACAGCGAAGTCGGGCGTCCCGAAATAAACAAGTTTCATGGCGCGAAGTCTACACCAAGTCTCAATTCAATTCTCGGCTATGCGGCCAACGGCCGCCCAACCGAAGATTTGAAGACGAGGACAGCTTTTCATCGCAGAGAGCTACGATTGGCTTGAATTCTGGCGGTTCCCACGTAGGCTTGAGGTGAATGCGGACAACAGACACCATCGATTCGCTGGCAGCCGGGGTCCGGGTTGGCGACCGGGCGGTGCTCGGACGGGCCCTGACCGTGATCGAGTCGGATCGGGTGGATCACCGGCACCGGGCAAACGAGCTTCTCGCGGCGCTTCTCCCCTTCTCCGGCAAGGCGCACCGCATCGGGATCACCGGCGTGCCCGGGGTGGGGAAAAGCACCTTTATCGAGGCCTTCGGCATGAGGATGATCGAGCACGGGCACCGGGTCGCGGTCCTCGCGGTCGATCCATCATCCTCGGTTTCGAAGGGTTCGATCCTCGGCGACAAGACCCGGATGGAGGAGTTGTCTCGAAGCTCCGACGCCTTCATCCGGCCCTCGCCGTCGAGCGGCTCTCTCGGTGGCGTTGCGCGCAAGACCCGCGAGTCCATCATTGTCTGCGAAGCCGCCGGCTTCGACATGGTTCTCGTCGAGACTGTCGGGGTCGGTCAATCAGAGGTCTCCGTCGCCGGCATGGTCGACTTCTTTCTCGTCCTCAAGCTCGCCGGCGCCGGCGACGAGCTGCAGGGGATCAAACGCGGCATCCTCGAGCTCGCCGACCTCATCGCCATCAACAAGGCCGACGGCGACAACCGGGCGGCGGCCGAACGGGCCCGCGCCGAGTTCGAAAGCGCCCTCCACATCCTCCGGCCGGCCGGGGACGGCCGGTGGGTCCCAAAGGTGGTCACGACGAGCGCCGTCACCGGCGACGGTCTCGACGAGATCCACGGCCTCATCGTAGAGCACCGTCGGCTCAGGGAGAGCACCGGTCAATTCGGGGCCGCCCGTCGTCGTCAGGCGCTCCACTGGATGTGGTCGTTGGTGGACGAGGGCGTCCGGGCTGCCGTCCGCGAACACCCCGAGATCAAGCGCAGGATCGAGCGCCTCGAACGCGATGTCGTCGACGGCGCGATGAGCGCCACCGCGGCGGCCGAGGAGATCCTCGCGGCGTTCGGCATCGGCGGGTAGGACCGCGAGGATACAACCGTATCCGGGACAGCGGCAGGGGCAGCATGCAGCGGCCGGGACAGCGGCAGGAACAGCGGCAGGACAGCGGCAGGAATCAGCGACAGCGACAGCGCCCGACCAGGACCCGCGGAATACCCCGCCCCATCGGGGTGCCGGGTTTGACATTGTGCCGGATCGACCTCCAGGCTTCGCGGCGCTCCCCGCACAATGTCATACCGGGCTCCCCCGGGAGGCGCGATGCGGTCTGCTCTCCCGGCTGCGAGGCAGGCCGCCGGCGCGCCATCGGCGTGGTCGCAGCCCTCCCCGCCTCCCACGCGCGACCGCGCCGATGGTGCGACGCTGGGTCGCCGGAGGCGGCCCAGAAGGCCGGGGAGGAGGGCAGGAACCCGAGATCCCGCAAGACCCAATACCCCGCACTCTCTCGGCAACGCACGGCCGGCTTCAACAACCCTGACGGGCAGGCTGGAAGCCCGCCCCCACAATGTCCGCCCAACCTGAAAGAAAACCGCGACTGCGCCGATGGCGCGACGCTGGGTCGCCGGGACGCACTGCGTCACGGCGGCCCAGAAGGCCGGGGACGAGGGCAGGAACCCGAGATCCCGCAAGACCCAATACCCCGCACTCTCTCGGCAACGCCCGGCCGGCTTCAACAACCCTGACGGGCAGGCTGGAAGCCCGCCCCCACAATGACCGCCCAACCTGAAAGAAAACCGCGACCACGCCGATGGTGCGACGCTGGGACACCGGGACGCAACAGCGTCACGGCGGCCCAGAAGGCCGGGGACGAGGGCAGGAACCCGAGATCCCACAAGACCCAATACCCCGCACTCTCTCGGCAACGCACGGCCGGCTTCAACAACCCTGACGGGCAGGCTGGAAGCCCGCCCCCACAATGTCCGCCCAACCTGAAAGAAAACCGCGACCACGCCGATGGTGCGACGCTGGGTCGCCGGGACGCCAGAGCGTCACGGCGGCCCAGAAGGCCGGGGAGGAGGACAGGAACCCGAGATCCCACAAGACCCAATACCCCGCACTCTCTCGGGAACGCACGGCCGGCTTCAACAACCCTGACGGGCAGGCTGGAAGCCCGCCCCCACAATCCATCGCAGATCGGCTCGGATCTGTCACGGAAGCGGATACGGGCACGGAAAGAAACGCGGAGGCTGACGCCGCCGCTGTTCCTGCCGCTGCCCCGGTCGCTGCCCCTGGCGCTGCCGCTGCCACTGCCCCGGACGCTGCTATTCGGGACCGGGATCGGGATCGGGAACGGAAACGGAATCGGACGCGGACCCGGGCACGGATCCTGGAAGCCCCGAGGGTCGGCAAATGTTGAGACTTGGTATATATTGTCCGGCCACGGACGAGGAGAGCCCATGACGACCATCGACCCGACAACCCTGCGCGAGCGCCTGGACGCGATCCTGCCCACCGTCCAGAGCCCGTCGCGCTATCTCGGCCTCGAACGCAACCTGACCCGCAAACCGTGGGACAGCGTCGCGCTGCGGGTCGCCCTCGCCTTCCCCGACGCCTACGAGATCGGCATGTCCCACCAGGGAACCCGGATCCTCTACCACCTCGTCAACCGCCGCGATGACGCTCTGGCCGAACGGACCTTCGCCCCCATGCCCGACATGGCGGCGGCGCTCCGTGCTTCCGATCTTCCCCTCTACTCCCTCGAGTCCTATCACTCCATCGCCGATTTCGACGTGGTCGGCATCTCGCTCCAATCCGAGCTCAACTTCATCAACATTCCGTATCTCCTCGATCTCTCCGGCATCACCCGCCGCGCCGTCGAGCGCACCGAGGAGGAGCCCCTCGTCATCGGCGGCGGCCCGTGCACCGCCAACCCAGAACCGGTGGCCGACTTCTTCGACGCCATCCTCATCGGCGACGCCGAGGCCGCGCTCGACACCATGCTCGACGCCATCCGCGACGGCCGCACAGCCGGCGACGACCGAATCGAGATCCTGCGCCGTCTGGCTGCTGTCGAAGGGGTCTATGTCCCGCGTTTTTACACCTGGACCCCCGCGACGGGCGAGAAGCCAGGCGAGTGGGCCGAACCCGCGATCGCGCCGTTCCCCGTCAAACGGGTGTGGGTCGACGAGCTCGATCTCGCCGACCAGCCCGAGGCGCCCATCGTACCCTTCGCCGGGGTCATCCAGGACCGTCTCGGGCTCGAGATCATGCGCGGCTGCACCCAGGGCTGCCGTTTCTGCCAGGCCGGCTACTGGTACCGGCCGGTCCGCGAACACGACCCGGCCCGGGTCGTCGAACGGCTCGAGCGCCAGATCGACGAGACCGGGTTCGAAGAAATCGGGTTGCTGAGCCTGTCCTCCGCCGACTACTCCCAGGTGGAACCCCTCGTCTACAACCTCGCCGACCGGTTGTCCGACCGCCGGGTTTCGGTCAATCTGCCGAGCCTGCGCGCCGACTCGTTTTCGGTCGGGCTCGCAGAAGCCGTCTCGAGGGTCCGAAAATCGGGATTCACCTTCGCTCCGGAGACCGGTTCGGATCGTCTCCGGCGCGTCATCAACAAGACCTTCACCAACGCCGACATGATCAAGGCGGCCGAGGCCGCGTTCTCCAAGGGTTGGAACGCCATCAAGGTCTACGCCATGATCGGGCTGCCCACCGAAACCGACGACGATCTCGAGGAGCTCGCCATCCTGGCCGAAAATCTCGCGAAGGCCGGACGACGGATCCGCGGCCGCAAGGTCGAGATCAAGGTCTCGGTGGGGTGCTTCATCCCGAAACCGTGGACGCCCTTCCAGTGGCAGCCGTATATCGACCCCGACGAGCAACGGCGCCGGATCGAGTTCCTCCGGGATCGCTTTCGGCGGATCAACGGAACCCGCTTCAACTGGTCGGATCCGGAGGAGGCGGTCCTCGAGGCGCTGCTTTCAAGGGGCGGGCGGGAGCTCAGCAGAACCATCGAACTCGCGCACGACGAGGGTGCGGTTTTCGACGGTTGGACCGATTTTCTCAACCTCGACGCATGGCGCAAGGCGGTCGATGCCACCGGCGTCGACATCAAGCGGGAACTCGGCGAGCGCGACATCGCCGAGACCCTCCCCTGGGACGTCATCGACGCCGGCGTCCGCAAGGGTTATCTCAAGGCCGAGTGGCGGCGCGCCGTCCGCGAAGCCGACACCGAAGACTGCAAGTGGGGCCGCTGCTACCGCTGCGGAATCCCCGGCGACGGCGCGGACACCCGGCTCGCGGCCTGCACCCTGCCGCTGCTCGGCGAGAGCATGCCCGAGATCGATCGTCCCAAGACCGCCGCCTACAAGCTGCGTCCCGAGCCCCGGGTGCCGCCCCAGGCCAGGATCGAAGCCCAGGCGCCGGTCCAGCACCGCTATCGCTTCAGCTTCACCAAGATGGGCGACGCGCGGTATCTCTCGCACCGCCAGGTGATGGACGCCCTCGAGCGGGCGATCCGCGGGGGACGGGTTCCCGTGCGATACACCGAGGGCTACAACCCTCACATCCGGCTTTCCATGGGGCCGGCCCTCAGCGTCGGCCACGAGGGCGAGGCCGAGCTCTTCGATGTGGACTGCACCTCGCAGGTGCGGCAACAACACATCACGGCGGTCAATCGGCTTTTGCCGCACGGGATCGAGATCGTCGATGCCACACCGCTGCTGCCGGGTGCGCCATCGCTCGGGAAGATGGTCGCCGCATCGCGATACCGCATCCCCGAACGGCCGGGATACCGGTGGCCCGAGGCATCGACCGATCTCGACCCGTCCGTGACCGACGCGATTCTCCGGTGGACCGTCCTCGCCGATGGCAGCCTCACCGTCGATCTCAACGCCCGTCAGGCCGCCGGCCCGACCACCAGCGTCAAGAAGATCCTCGAGTCTCTCGGCCTCACCGAGACCGAGGTCCAGATGTCCCGGATCCGCCGGGAACGCATTGTCCTGCAACCCCCGGGTGCTCAGCGCCTGACCCCGGCGATCGGCCGATCGGCAGGCTGAGATGCCGCGGTGGGTGATCCATTCTCGGACGTCCTTCGATGCCCGTCACGCTCTCACGAGCTACCTCGGGCAACCCGAGGAATCGCACCGACACCGCTGGGAGGTGGCCATCAGGGTCGGCTCGGAAAGCCTCAACGACGAGGGTTTCGCGCTCGACTTTCACGGGGTCCACGGCATCCTCGCCGAGACCGTGGCGCCGCTGCGGGACAGCGACCTCAACCGCCACCCGGCGATCGGCCGTCCGACCCCGTCCGCGGAGCGCCTCGCCGAGGTCCTGGCGGACGATCTTCAGTCAAGGCTCGCCGCCATCGGCGGCGCGCTGCTCACGGTGAGTGTTTGGGAAGGTCCGGACAACCGGGTCGATCTCTCTCTGGAATAGGAATCAGCCCGTCAGTGCGGTGATCCTTCGGACCAGCTCCGATCCACTCAGCGGGCGGTTGAGAACCTCGTCGGCGCCCGCCTCGAGGAGTTCGTCCCGCTTCTTCCTGCTCGTGCTCGCAGAAGTCACCGCGATGATCTTGGCGAGACCGAGGCGGGCATCCTCCCTCATGAGCTTGATCGCCTGGGCCCCGTCGACACCCTTCATTCCGACATCGACAGTCATGACGTTGGGTCCGAACGAGCTCACCAGCGCTCCGGCAGAGAACCCGTCGGTGGCCAGACGTGTGTCAAAGCCCGCTCCCCGCAGCGCTTTTTCCAACGAGGCGGCCGATTCGGCATCCCCCTCGACGATGAGCACCTTTTTGGCGGACGGCAGCAGTTCCTCGGGAACCGGCATGTTGTTGGCGTTGAGAAACTCGATAAAGTCGGCGACCTGGACCCGGTTGTCACCGCGCCCGGGCAGCTGAAACGCCTTCAGGTGGCCTCGTTGAATCCATCGGATCACCGTCCGGAAGTTGACGCCGCACAGTTTGGCGATGTCTCCGGTGGTGAGATTCCGCTTGTTGAAATTTCTGGCCACGCTGAGCCCTCCAATCAGAGATGTTCACAACCCGTCGGCAGGGGGGGGGTGGAACGGCGCCCGACCCTGTCGCAGCCCGAGGATTGTCGGTATTGAGATCACCCAAAGATCGTTCGCCACGAGGATCCGCAGCGCGTCGTACCACGACATCACCTGTTCACACGAAGGTTGTCTATGCGCAAGACGATTCTCGAATGCCCTTTTAATATAGCCCCTCGGCCCACCCACCGCAACACGCCCGACAACGATCGGTTGCTGGTATTCCCCGCAATCGACCCCGATGCCGCCGCATCGGGACCCGTTTGACCTGCCGCGACCCTGCCCCGGCGAGACATCCGGGCTGAAAAACCGTTACTCCTGGAGAGACCGGGCCACCAGCTCGATGACGTCGAGAGTCTGAGCGTTCTCCAGCCCTCCCTCGCGCTGGGCGTCCGAGAGCATCGAGAAACAGTAGGGACAGGCGACGGCGACCTCCTCGGTCCCGCTCGCCCGGAGCTGTTCGAAACGCAGCTGATTGATCCTGGTGCCGAGGTCTTCCTCGAGCCACATCCTGCCGCCGCCCGCGCCGCAACACATGGAGCGATCACGACTGAGCTCGGCCTCGCGCACTCTGAGCCCGGGAATCGCGTTGAGCAGAAACCGCGGAGCGTCGTACTCACCGTTGGTCCGCCCGAGATAGCAGGGGTCGTGATAGGCGAGATCGAGCTCGACGGATTCGGTCAGTTTGATCCGGCCCTCGCGAACGAGATCGGCCACCAGCTGGGTCCCGTGTACGACCTCGTAGTTCCCGCCGAAATCGGGATACTCGTGGGCGATGGTGTTGAAGGCGTGCGGGCAGTTGGTGACGATCTTCTTGACACCGTATCCGTTCATGACTTCGATGTTCTGCATCGCCAGCGTCTGGAAGAGATACTCGTTGCCGAGACGACGGGCTGCATCGCCGGTCGAGACCTCTTCCGGGCCGAGGATGGCGATTTTCACGCCCGCCGCCTTGAGGATTTTCGCGAGCGCCCTCGACACCTTCTTGCCGTGGTCGTCGTAGCTGCCCGGGGAACCGACAAAGAAGAGATACTCGAAATCGCCGCCGGCCTCGGCCGCCAACGGAATATCGAGGCCGTCGGCCCAGTTGCCCCGCTCCTCGGCCGGGAGCTGCCACGGGTTGCCATTGACCTCGTAGCCGCGGAAGGCGGGTTGGGCCTCCTCGGGGAACTCGGCCTTCTCGAGCACCAGGTTCTGCCTCAGCTCCACCAGCTTGTCGACATAGGTGATGTCCAGGGGGCAGGCTCGTTCGCACCACCGGCAGGTGGTGCACGCCCAGATGACCTCGGGATCGACGACGACGGGGACCAGCTCGTGCTGCGACCCTGCGGTCTCCTCGCCAGACATCGCGAGAAGGTCGTTCTGCTCGCTGTAGAGCTGATTTCGAACGGTCTTGAGGAAGAGCACCGGTTGCAGCGGTTTGTCGGTCAGGGTCGTTGGACAGTACTCGCGACAACGCCCGCACTCGGTGCAGGTGTACATGTCGAGCATCTGTTTCCAGGTGAAGTCGGTGATGGTCGAAATCCCGAACCGGGTGTTTTCGTCGACGTTCTCCAGATCCATGGACTTGAGCTTGCCGGGAGGGTCGAGGTTGGCGAAGAAGACGTTGAAGATCGAGGTGTAGACGTGAAAGTGCTTCGAGTACGGGAGCTCGTTGGCAAAGACGTAGAGGGTGATGAGGTGGAGCCACCAGGTCCAGCCGTAGATCCCCTGGAGCGCACCTTCGGAGAATCCGGCAAAGAGCGACCCGAAGACCGCCGAGACCGGCAGAAAACTGCCGTCAAGCGCGCCGGCGGCAATCCTCGCCCCTTCCGACGCGAGATCGGTGAGCATGAGAATGGCGATGAGCCCGATGACGATCCAGGCGCCGGACGACTGGATGATGCGGTCCTTGCGCTGGACGCCGCGCCGCCACACGGCGAAGACCAATCCGAGGAGCACCAGCGCTTCGAAAACGTCCTTGGAAAAGAGATAGGCGTGCCCGACGCCGGTGTGGAGCAGCGGCAGCTCCCAACCCGCGAAGAGACCTTCGATCACCATGGTCACGGTTCTGATGCTGACAACCAGGAATCCGTAGAAGATCAGCAGATGGTAGATCCCGGCGAAGGGATCGTCGAACATCTTCTTCTGGCCGAATGCATAGACGAGAACGTGTTTGAATCGTTCTCCGAGCCGGTCGAAGCGGTACTCCGGCCGACCCAACTCGAGCATGCTGAAACGACGGCTCAGTGAGAACACCACGGCGCCGACGCCGACGACGGTGAGCGCCCAGAACCAGACAACGCCCGAAATCCCCAAAAACGATGCCGCGGTGGCGTGGTCCATGACTCCTCCTCAGAACCGAGAAAATGATTGAACTCGAGATGCTTGCCGCACCTCGGCAGTATACCAGGGAAACTGAACCGTCATTCATTTCTCGGCGTTACCCCGCACCGCCGAGAAATGAAAAAGACCTCACGAGGATATCGACTTCAGCAATTTACCGAGAAGCGAGGACGTCGGGAGATTCGGCTTCTCCGGATCGGCCCACGACCACCCTTCGGGCGCGCTCACCGGATCGTCCATTCGAGTTCGTGCCGGCGTGACCTCGATTCTCCGGTGCGTGATGGAGTGTTTGACCGGCTCGAAGACGTCGACGGCCGATTCGACTTCGAAGGCTGCAAGGTCGAAGGCCTGTTCTTCGAGGGGCCGTATCGGGTCGATCTCGCAAAACGGCGGCAACCAGAGCCCGTTGAGGATCGGACCTTCAACCACCTGACGCAACAGCCAGCGCCCATCGTGATCTTCGATGATCACCGCCAACCAACGCACCTCGACGGTCTCCCGGGCTCGCCGCGGCGGCGGGTAGGCCGTCGGATCACCAGCACGGTGCGCACGGCAACTCTCGGCCAGCGGACAGGCGCCGCAGTCCGGTTGCGCGGGTCTGCAGATCGTCGCGCCGAGCTCCATCAATGCCTCGTTGACTTCGCCGGGCGGCGTGTCGGTCATCAGAGCGCGGACCCATTCTAAAACGGCGGTCCTGCCGGCTTGACTCCGCGGGTCTTCGGCCAGAGCGAGGACCCGCGCCCCGACGCGCGCGACGTTGCCGTCCATGAGAGGAACCGCCTCGCCGAAGACCGTCGAAGCCACCGCCGCCGCGGTGTAGGGGCCGATTCCGGGCAGCGTTTCGAGTTCCGCCGCCGTGGTCGGCAGCTCTCCGCTTCCGGCGGCGACGACACCCGCGAGCCTGTGCAGGAGGCGGGCGCGGCGGTAGTAGCCGAGACCGGACCACTGCTCGAGCACTTCATCCTCGGTTGCGGCTGCGAGCGCCCGAAAATCCGGAAACCTGTTCACGAAGGCCCCGAACCGCGGCACCACGCGATCGAGCTGCGTCTGTTGGGCCATCAATTCGGACACCAACGAGTGGTAGGGATTGCGGGGCTCGACCCGCCACGGCAGCGGCCGTGCGTTGGCGCGGAACCAGGCGGTGAGGCAATCGGCGACGGACACGCCGACGATTATGAACGAGAACGAGAATAGCAGTCGCCCCTTGCCGGTTTATACTTCTGGGTCAAGTAACGTCCAAACTCAGAAGGGCATACTCACTGATGGCAGTCGACCGTCGCGCCGAAGAGCAGCAACTGACCGCGCTGATGATCGCCTACCAGAAGGGGGACATGGATGCGTTCACGGGCCTGTACAACGCCCTGAAGCGTCCACTCATTCGCTATCTATGGACCTTTGTCCGAAATCAGACCATCGCCGAGGACCTGCTCCAGGAGACCTTCCTTCAACTCCACCGAGCACGGCGGACCTACACCCCACCGCGCCCGGTGCGGCCGTGGATTTACGCCATCACCCGGCATGTCGCCCTGATGCACCTCCGCTCCATGCGGCGGCGCAAGGAGGTCCTGCCCGACGACGATCTCCCGGAGGTTCCGGTGCCGCCGGAGATGGATCAGCTCGCCGATCGGGCGACCGTGCAACGGCTGCTCAGCACCCTGCCGCGAGAAGCTCAAGAGGTTCTCATTCTCCACCATCTGCTCGGCATGAGCTTCGAGGAGGTCGGAGCCATCGTCGGGATCGCCCCCGGCACCGCCAAGGTCCGCGCCCACCGCGCATTGAACAGGATCCGCAAACGGCTGACCGAGGAAGGTGGGTGAGATGAGTCTCGACCCGATCCCCAACGGCCTGCGTGAGGCCATCGAGAGCGATCTTGCCCCGGTCCGTCCGCTCCGCCCGGCGTGGCTGCGGACCATCCTGGCAGTGGCGATCCTCGTACTCGTGCTCGCCTTCGTCCTCGTCAAAGCCAGCCTCCGCCCGGACATGGACCACCTGCCCATGTGGCTGAGTTGGGGATGTTCCATTCTCCAGCTCGCCCTCGGGATCCTGCTGATCAGCCTCGCGCTCCGCGAAGCTGTCCCCGGCGAGGGCATCCCGGAAGGCGCCGTCCGCATCGCCGCGCTGACCGCCCTCGCGGTGCAGATCCTCGTCGGTGTCGCGACGTCGATCTACTCGCCGGCCATCGCCATGCCCGTTGACGGTCTCGCTCCCGGAATCGGTTGTTTCAAGCACGAAACCGCCATGGCCCTCCCGACCTTTGTCGTGACCATGTGGCTGGTCTTCCGCGCCCTCCCGCTGCGGGCGCCGACTGCGGGTCTTCTCGGCGGCGCCGGCGCCATGGTGGCCTCGGACGCGGTCATTCACCTGTTGTGTCCCATGTCGAATCTCTCCCACGTGCTCGTCTGGCATACCGGCGCGGTCATCGTCTTCATGGGCGTCGGCTGGGTCGCGGGAATGGCCTGGGATCGCGTCCGCTGGCACCGGGCGCCTTGACAAGCACCATCGGCGGGTTCACAGTTCCCCCCGACAACGTCGCCTCGACAAATACCCGGCGACGAGCTGGAGGCACGCATTGAGCCACGACATCGACTTCTCAATTCTGAACCTCAGAGACACCCTTGACCTCGCCATTGCCATCGAAGAAGAAGCCAAGGAGCGGTACGACGAGTTCGCCGAGCAGCTCGAAGCCCACCGCACCCCCGAGGTCGCCAAGTTCTTCCGTTTCATGGCCGACAACGAGGTCAAGCACGCAGAGGTCCTCGCCAGTAAACGCGCCGAGCTGTTCGGAACCGAACCCAACACAGCCGACACCTCGATGCTCTACGACATCGAAGCGCCGGATTACGACGGAGCCCGCGCCTTCATGTCCATCAACGATGCCCTCGAGGTCGCCCTCAACGCCGAAATCAAGGCCTACGATTTCTATCACGACGCCCTGCCTTCGGTGAAGAACGCCAAGGTCAACGCCCTTTTCGTCCAGCTCCGTGACGAAGAGGTCCGCCACCAGGAAATGATCAAAGAAATCATGGCGAAGGTGCCCGATATGGACGCGTTCGACCCCAACGACTTCGCGGACGGTCCCACCGCCCAGTGAGGCCTTGAGCGTCGAAAGGGGGAGCCATGTCCACCATCGGCGATGGCGGTCGAATTCCCCAGCCGACTTTCGGCGTGCTGCTGAGCAATCTCGGTTCCCCGGCGGCGCCGACCGCCCGGGCCGTCCGACGATATCTTCGCGAGTTCCTCGCCGACCGTCGAGTCGTTGACCTGCCGCGGTTCCGCTGGTTTCTTGTTCGCAATCTTGTCGTTCTCCCTCTTCGCCCGCGAAAATCGGCCGCTGGGTATCGCAGAATCTGGACCGGCGACGGCTCACCGCTGACGGTCACGACCCGGCGGATCGGAGACGCTCTCACGACGCGATTGAACGACACCGGTGGCACCGGGGTCCCGTTGGAAGTGGCCATGCGGTACGGATCGCCATCAATCAGAGACGGCATCGCTGCGCTCACCGATCGGGGTTGCGCCCGCATCCTGGTCCTGCCTCTCTACCCGCAGTACAGCACCACGACCACCGCATCGACGGAGGACGCCGTCGCGGACGCGGTTTCCGGCATGACGGCGGTTCCGGAACTCCGCACGGTCCGCGATTACCACAATCACCCTGCTTATCTGACTGCGCTCCAATCGGTGGTTCGAGAGTTCTGGAGCGAACACGGCCAGCCGAACCGGCTTCTCATGTCCTTTCACGGCATCCCACGCAGATACGCGGAACTCGGCGACCCCTATCCCAAGCAGTGCGCCGCAACCGCGCGCGCCCTCGCCGCCCGCCTCGAGCTCACACCCGGCCGCTGGCACATGGCCTACCAATCGCGATTCGGCAGGGAGAGGTGGCTCGGACCCGACCTCGATTCACGCCTCACCGGATGGGGACAACGCGGCGTCCAAGGGGTCGACGTCATCTGCCCCGGCTTCGCGGCCGACTGCCTCGAGACGCTCGAGGAGGTCGCGATATCGGGTCGCGAACGATTCGCAGCAGCGGGCGGCAGCGGCTATCGCTATATTCCCGCGCTCAACGATCGTTGGGAGCACACGACGGCGCTCGCCGAGATCATCGCCGACCACACCCGGGATTGGTCGGAGCAGCCGCTCAGAGCACCCGAAAAAAAAAGATCTCGAAGGCTAGGAATACCTCGGGTTCCGGGAGCGCTATCCTGACACCATGAAGATCATCATTTCCGGAGCAAGCGGTTTTGTCGGAGGCGCCCTGGTCGCACACCTGCGGCATCACGGCCATCACGTCACATCCCTGGTTCGCCGCGAACCCACCGACCGTGCAACCGAGGTTCGTTGGAATCCCGTCGCGGGCGATCTCGACCCGGCATTCATCTCGGGATCGGACGCCGTCATCAACCTCAACGGCCGCAGCATCAGCCAGGGTCGCTGGTCCCCGGCGGTCAAGGACGAACTGCGGTCGAGCCGCCTCGACGCGACCCGCACGATCGTTGACGCCATCGGCCGGGCCGAGGTTCCTCCCACGGTGCTCGTCAATGCATCGGCGACGGGCTTCTACGGCGACCGGGGTGACGAGGTCCTTGACGAAGGATCGGCCCCGGGGAGTGGTTTTCTCGCCGATCTCTCCAGGGATTGGGAGGCGACAGCGGTGGCGGCTGATTCCGAATCGACACGAGTGGTGCTCCTTCGGCTCGGGATGGTTCTCGGCGACGGCGCGGCCCTGGAAAAGATGCTGCCGCCGTTCAAACTGGGTTTCGGCGGGCCCATGGGGAACGGCCGTCAGTGGTGGCCGTGGATCGCCATGGGCGATGTCCTCGGTGCGTTCCATCACGTTCTCGGCCGCGACGATATCCGGGGGCCGGTCAACCTCGTCGCACCTGAAACAGTCACCAGCAAGGGCTTTGCCCGGACCCTCGGCGAGCACCTCGGCCGGCCGGCCATCGTCCCGGCTCCGGCGTTCGCCGTCAAGCTCGCCCTCGGCGAGATGGCCGAAGCGCTCCTGTTGTCATCGACCAGGGCGGTGCCGAAGGTGCTCGAGGAAACCGGCTACACATTCAGCGCGCCGACATTGGCGGACGCATTCCGACAGATCCTCGGATAACGGCGGTCAGGGCGCTGATGAAGTCTGTAGACGATTGCTCTGGAGCTTCGCGGCGACGAGGATGAAGGCGTTCCAGACGTTCCACCACGAGATGGTGAGCCAGCTCGGACGGAACACAACCAGCATGTAGTTGACGATCCCGATGAGCAGCATGGCGGTGACGATGTTCTTACCCTTGAGATTGGGCAACCGAATCCTCGACACCATGAGCACCGACATCACCAGCAACACGAGGGCGACCGCCTCGATCGACATGCTGTCGCGCATGAGCACCGCCGCCATCAGATACGAGGCGGCCACCGGGATCGGCGCCCCGGTGGTGCGAAGCTCCTTGCCGTGGGCGTTACTGGTGAGGACGAACCGCGTCAACCGGGTCACCCCGGCGAGAAGATAGACCAGGCAGACGATGAGCCCCCAGAAACCGAGGGGCCGAAGCACCGCGAGGTAAACCAGGAATGCGGGCGCGACACCAAAAGAAATCGCGTCCGAGAAGCTGTCCATCTCCTGGCCGAAATCGCTGGTCGCGCCGAGCAATCGGGCGATGGTGCCGTCGAGCACATCACAGAGGATGGCGACTACGAGCAGGTAGACGCTGAGTTCGAATCGGCCATCGGCCGCCGCGACCATCGCCATGAAACCGGCGGCGATATTGGCCGAGGTGACCGCGCTCGGCGCGAGGATGCGATAGCGTCTCTTCGCCATGTGCCTCCAAATCTGCTCGAAAAGGATAACACCACCCCGGGGCGAGCGGCGAACGGACGGCAGACCATCGGCTGGGGCCGCTCGGGCAGGCCTTCTCACCGGATGAGCTCGCACCGGCGGCACGAAACCGCCGCTGTTCGCCACACAACCGCCATGAACCCGCCACGCGGTCATCGCCTTCCGGCCCGAATCTGGTTGCATGGATCAACCGACTCACGGAGGACCGATGATGAGAGAATCCCCACTTCGACACGTCGCGATCATCATGGACGGCAACGGCCGTTGGGCCCGGGCTCGAGGTCTCGCGCGGACCGCCGGCCATCACCAGGGAGCGGCGGCGGTGAGGAGGATCATCACCCACTGCCGGGAAGCGGGTCTCAGCTATCTGACCCTCTTTGCCTTCTCGACCGAAAACTGGGCCCGTCCGGCATTCGAGGTCAACTGCCTCATGGAGCTCCTGGCCGAGTTCATCGTCGATCAGGAGGAGGGGCTCAAGAAGCACGGCATCGAGCTTGCAGCCATCGGCGATCTCGGGCGATTGCCGAACCGCGCCGGGTCGCTGCTCGAACGGGCGATCAAGAAAACCCGCGGCCTCGGCGGGATGCGGCTCACCCTCGCCCTCTCCTACAGCGGCCGCGACGAGATCGTCCGCACCGCGCGCCGGCTCGCGCGCCGGGTCGCCGACGGCGAGCTCGACCCGGACGCCATCGAAGACGTCCTCTTCGGCGACAACCTCGACACCGGGGACACTCCACCCGCCGATCTCGTCATCCGCACCGGCAGCGAACGCCGGCTCTCGAATTTCCTGCTCTGGCAGGCGGCCTACGCCGAGCTCTTCTTCACCGATCAGCGGTGGCCGGATTTCTCACCCGAAGACTTCGATCGCGCCGTGGCCTGGTACCACGGGAGGAAGAGGACCTTCGGGTTGGTCGAGGCCACGGGGTGACGGTTTCAACGCAGAGGCGCAGATTCCCGTCTCATCAAGAACAACCAGGAGTGTTGATGCTGCGATCCGCGTCAAGGGAAACGTCCGATCGCGCACGTTTTGCCGTTGGTTCCTGACGCTGTCCCTGATTGCTGCCACTGTCGCTGCCCCTGAAGACTGCCGCCGCCGCTGTCGCTGTCGGTGATTCCTGACGCTGTCGCTGATGCTGCCCCTGATGCTGTCCTCATCCCCGGCCTTCCGGGCCGCCGTGACGCTTTGGCGTCCCAGCGGCCCAGCGTCGCGCCATCGGCGTGGTCGCTCGCGGGTTGATTGAAAGGGCTGCGACCACGCCGATGGCACGCCGGCGGCCTGCTTCGTAGCCGGGAGATCAGACTTCATCGCCCGTCCCGGGGGAGCCCGGTATGACATTGTGCGGGGAGCGCCGCGAAGCTGGTCGGTCGCTCCGGCACAATGTCAAACCCGGCACCCCGATGGGGCGTGGTTTTCCGCGGGTCCTGGAGGGCGTATCGGTCGCTGGTTGTTGCCGCTGGTTGCCGCTGCCGCTGAGACATCGGGCATGGGCACGGAAACCGACGCGGACGCGGGATGATGTGCGAGAATGGCGGGCATCCGACGCGGAGGAGGCAACCATGAACGAGCTGCTGAGCAAAGAAAACCTCGACTATCAGGAACGCGCCCGCGAAGTGGCCGAAAAGTACGTCCGCCCGGTCGCCGCCGAGCTCGACCGCACCGGCGAGTATGGTTGGGAGATCCTCGAGGCCCTCAAGTCCTACGGGCTCACCGGAGCCTGGATCCCCGAGGAGTACGGCGGCAAGGACGCCGGCGTACTCAACCTCTGTCTCATCGTCGAGCAGCTGTCCCGCGCGTGCGGCGGCGTCGGCGTCGCCTTCGCCGTCAATGCCCTGGGGTCCTTCCCCATCATCATCGGAGGCACCGAGGAGCAGAAGCAGAAATACCTCCCGCCCATCGCCGCCGGCGATGCCCTCATCGCCTTCGGTCTCTCCGAGAAGCCTTCGGGTTCCGACGCGGGCAGCCTGCGCACGACCGCGATCAAGGACGGCGATGACTACGTCCTCAACGGCCAGAAAAAGTGGAACACCAACGGCGGGGTCGCCTCGACCTTCACCGTCTACGCCCTCACCGACCCCGCCCGCGGCATGCGTGGGATTTCGGCCTTCATCGTCGAAAAGGACACTCCGGGCTTCACCGTCGGCAAGCGCGAAGACACCATGGGCATCCGCACCGTCCCGGTCAACGAGCTCGAGTTCACCGACTGCCGGGTTCCGGCGTCACAGCTCATGGGCGACAAGGAGAACGTCGGCTTCAAGAACGCCATGATGACCCTCGACCGGGCGCGCCCGGGGGTCGCCGCCCAGGCCCTCGGACTCGCCCAGGGCGCCTTCGAATGGGCCATGCGCTACACCTCGGAGCGCAAGCAGTTCGGTCAAACGGTCATGTCGCACCAGGCAATCCAGTTCATGCTCGCCGACATGGCGACCCAGATCGAGGCCGCCCGGCAACTCGTCTACCACTCGGCGCGGGTCATCGACTCGGGCGCCGCCAACGTCAACAAGATCGCCGCCATGGGCAAGGTCTTCGCCACCGACACCGCCATGAGGGTCACCACCGACGCAGTGCAGCTCTTCGGCGGTTACGGTTACTGCAGGGATTACCCCATCGAGAAGTACATGCGGGACGCCAAGATCACCCAGATCTACGAGGGCACCAACCAGGTCCAGCGGCTCGTCATCGGCCGCGCCCTGACCCGCGAGCTCAAAGAGCTCACCGATCATCTCGATGTTGTCGTCGAGCACTTCCCGGAGAACGAGGCGGGCGAGTAGGGAGCCCCTCGACAGCACGCGGGCCCGGTGCCTGGCTCTCTTTTCGCCGCGAAAAGGTGCCTGGCACCGCTCCCATCGCCTCGACTGACGAGGGGACTCCGCACCTATTTCCGCAACAGCAGCCAGAGAAAGAACGGCGCGCCGAGAAACGCCGTGATGACCCCGACCGGGAGCTCGGCGGGGGCGACGATGGTCCTCGCGGCGACATCGCAGAGCACCAGGAAAGCGCCGCCGAAGACCGCCGACGACGGCAGCAGCAGCCGGTGCCCGGGGCCGAGCAGGAGGCGGCAGATATGGGGCGACATCATCCCGACAAAGCCGATGGGACCGCACGCCGCCACCACTCCCCCCACCATCACCGAGGTCGCCAGGAAGAGCGTCGTTCGCGTCCTCGCCACGGCCACGCCGCGGCTGGCCGCGATCTCGGAGCCGGTGGCGAGAAGATCGAGCTCGCGCCCGAAGGCGAAGATAACCGCCATTCCGAGAACGACGAACGGCGTCATCTGCACAACCGCCGAGGCGTCGACCCCGCCGAGACCGCCCATGAGCCAGCGCAGGACCCGATAGGCGTCGGCAAATGAGGCCGTGTACTGGAGGAAGAGGATCAGACTCGAGAAAAAGAAATTGAGCGAGACGCCGGCGAGGAGAAGAGTCGAGGTGGGAGCATCGGGTCGCAGCCGTGTCACCGCCCACACCACCCCGACCGCGAGCAGGGCGCCGCCGAGGGCCGACCACGACTGGAGACCGAGACCGAGGATGACCACCCCCGCACCGATCCGCGCCACCGCCGCCACCCCGAATGACGCGCCGGCGGCGACACCGAGAATGTAGGGCGTGGCCAGCGGATTCCGGAAAACGGCCTGAAAGACCGCTCCGCCCACCGCGAGTCCCGCCCCACCGAGAAACGCCGCCAACACCCGCGGCACCCGGATCTGCCAGAAGATCCGCGAACTCGGATCGGAGTCGAAAGCACTCGTCAGGACCGAAAACGGCAACGGGACCGGTCCGATCAACGGCGCCGTCAACAACACCACACCTGCGCCGACAAGCAGGACCGCGAGACCGACGCGCCGGTTCACGAGCCTTTCCTCGCCGGCATGACCAGGGGCAGACCACGCCGCCCGCCATCCACGAGAACAAAATCGTTGCCGAAGATCCGCGCCAGGGTCGCGGCGTCAAAGAGCGCCTCCGGCGGCCCGGAAAACTCGGCCCGGCCATCGACCAGGGCGAGCACCGAGTCGGCATCCGCCACGAGGCCGTTGAGATCGTGGGTCACGGCGACCACCGTGTAACCACCCTCGGCGTGGAGCCCGCCGAGGAGATCGAGGATCTGAACCTGGTGTCGATAGTCGAGAAAGCTCGTCGGCTCGTCGAGGAGGAGGATGGTGCCGCCCTGGGCGAGCGCCGCCGCGATCCACACCCGCTGCCTCTCGCCGCCGGAGAGGGTCTTCATCCGGCGAAAGGCCAGATGACCGATTTCGGTGAGGTCGAGCGCCTCGTCCACCGCCCGCCGATCCTCGGCGGTGAGCGCCGACCAGGTCGCGAGATGAGGGTATCGACCCATCTCGACAAAGGCCCGCACGGTGTAGTCGTCAGCGGGAACATCGGTTTGCGGAACAAAGCTGACCACCCGCGCCAGGTCCCGCCGCCGGTACCCGCTCACCGCCCGGCCGTCGATCTCGACCCGGCCACGCTGCGCTTCCTCGAGCCCGTCGAGGGCGCGAAGAAGGGTCGATTTCCCCGCGCCGTTGGGCCCGATGATGGCCAACAACTCGCCACCGCCGACATCGAGATCGACACCGCCGAGAACCTCGTTCTGCCCCAAACGGACGACGAGATCACGGATCTCGATCCGCGGCCGGCCCCCGGTCACTCCCATCGGAGCTCCGGATGAAGACGCTCGGCAAAGGCTCGAACCGTGTCGACGATCCGCGGCCCGGGGACCACCACGAAGTCCTGCATCAGGACGTGGACCCGGTGGTCCTGCACCGCCCGCAGATCTTCGAGCTCCAGCCAGTCTGCGGCGGCCGCGTCCACGCTGACCCCCCGCACCCCGCCATCGGCCACGACATCGAGAATCACATCGGGATCCACCGCGATGAGCCCTTCGCGGGACAACTCGGGATAGCGGATCACGCTGCTTGAAATCGCGTTGAGGCCACCGGACAGACCGATCACGTCATCGTAGAAGGTGTCGTCCGCGGCGGCCCACAAGGTGCCGATCCGGCCGCCTCCGGGTTCGCGACCGACGACGACCAGCACCCGCGGCCGAGGCAGCCCCGCGACGGCCATCGCGACCTTGTCGAGCGCCTGCCGAAGGCCAAGAACCAGGTCGCGGCCGCGCCGTTCGACGCCACACCGCGTCGCGATGGCTTCCACCGAAACCAGAATTCCCTCGACGTCGTGCTGATCGACCCTCAGGGTGTCGAGACCGAGATCGCCGAGCCGCCGGTGCAGCTCGTCGTGCGACTGCATGACGATCACGAGATCGGGATCGAGCGAGAGGATGGTCTCGTAGCTCGGATCGAAGTAGCCGCCCACGTTGACCGCACCGGCGACCTTCGGGCAGTACCGGGTCACGCCGACGACCCGGTCTCCGAGATCGAGGGCGAGGAGAGTTTCCGTGAGGCTCGGAGCCATGGCCACGATCCGCCGCGGCACATCCACCGTCGCGGGTTCGCCATGCCCGCCACACGCCGAGGTTGCGACAACCAGAACGGCAATGGCGAGAACCCAGGCAATAAGGCGAATGTCCAAGATCGCTCCAACACACAAAAACCGGAAGCCTCGAGGCCTCCGGGATGCCGTATTCCATCCTGGATATCTGAGCATCAAACCCCAATCCACGAGGGTCGTCAAAGCCGAACTGCGGGTCTTCTGGCTCCCGGATCGTCCTACCTACCGGCCCTTCCCACAATCACCGATTGCAGTGGTTCTGCCGGTCATCGTCCCCGGTCACAGCGGCGGGTCCGCGACGGATTCGCACCGTCTTCCCCATATTCGGTCCTCTCGAGTCTACGCAAGCGAGGGGGTGCTGTCCATCGCCACCCGGGATGAGCGATTCCGCCGGATCAACCCGCACGGGTCCGGTCGGCTCACTCGAGGGCGAGTTCGGGGACCCACACCACCCTGCCGGTCCACGCGCCTTCGAGAATCCGGACCCGGGCTGACCGGTCGCTCCTGACCCGTTCGATGACCTTGATCCTGGTGCCGGACACGACATCGATGATCTTGCCCTGGACGCTCAGCGCTGCAATCGACCCGGGGTCGTCGTCCTCGATGGCTGCGACCAGGAACACCACGGTTTCGCGATCCATGGCCGCCGGAACCCGATCCCGACCCGCGATGGCGAGCGCGGCAAACTGACCCGGGTTTCGTTCCGGCTTGAAGAACTTCGAAAACGGGCCACCGCGATCGGCCGTCCCGAGCCACAGAACCACGACGACGAGAAGGGCCAGACCCGCGGACACCGGCAACCACGGGATGGATCTCCCCCGGTCCGGGACAAGCTCATCGATGATGTCGTCGATATCGGCGAGGGTGGGATCGGCGAGAAACTCGATCCCGCAGGTCGGGCAGTGCAGGACCCGGCCCACGTAGCGCTCGTGGATCTTGAGCTTCGCATCGCAGGCGGCGCATGTGTGGGTGTAGCCCTGCATACTCCCGGTTTCCGATAACCGAGGGTAACTCATCTCCCGCAATCGTTCGGTGATCTATCTCGCGCGATATCTCACCTCACCGCCGACGATGGTGTAGATCACCTCGGCCTCGAGGATCTCGGCCGCCGGCACCGCCAGGATGTCTTTCGAGAACACCGTCACATCGGCCAGCTTGCCGATCTCGAGAGATCCCTTGATGTCCTCCTCGAAGGCGGCGTAGGCGGCGCCGAGGGTCCGCGCATGGAGCGCTTCCGTCCGGGTCATGACCTGTTCGGGATAAAACGCCGTGCCGTCCGCCATCTGACGCGTCACGGCGGCGTGGAACGACGGCAGCGGATCGACGGGTTCCACCGGCACATCGGTGCCGCTGGCGATGACCGCCCCCGTGGAAAAAAGATCCCGCCAGACATAGGCCCCGGTCCGCGAACGTTCCTCACCGAGCCGCACCGGGACCCACGGCCCGTCAGAGGTGCAGTGGATGGGCTGCATGGCCGCCACCACCCCGATCTCGGCGAAGCGCGCGATGTCGTCCGGGTGGAGGTGCTGGGCGTGTTCGATCCGCCAGCGCAGGTCGCGGGGCTCGGGCACCAGCTCATAGGCCTCTTCATAGACATCGAGGGTTGTGCGGTTGGCTCGATCTCCGATGGCGTGCGAACAGAGCTGGAGGTGGTGTTCGAGAGCGAGCCGAGCGGTCTCGCGCAACTCTTCCGGAGTGACGATGTTGAGTCCGATGCTGCTGGGAAGATCGGCATAGGGTTCGAGCAGCCAGGCGCCGTGCGACCCGAGGGCGCCGTCGATCCAACGCTTGATGCCGCCCACCGTCAGATAATCGGAGCCGGCCCGGTGGACCCGGTATCCGGGCAGTCCGGCCGCCAGGCTTTCGTTGTCCTCGCTGAGCATGACCCACAGCCGGAGGGCCAGCTCACCGTTCTCGGCCATGGTCCTGAGCACCTCGACCGTTGCGAAGCTGGAACCGGCATCCTGAAACGAAGTGATCCCCTTGGCGAGACACTCCCGACTCGCCAGATCGATGGCGCTGCGGAGGGTGGCTGCGTCCGGTTCGCTCCCGAGATGCTCCGCCACCAGATCTTCGGCGGTCTCGCGCAGCACGCCGATGGCGCGACCGTCGCCGTCGCGGACGATCTCACCCCCGGCGGGATCGGGGGTTTCGTCAACGATGCCGGCAAGAGCCATGGCGGCCTCGTTGACCATGGCAGCATGGCCGCTGGCGTGGGTGAGAAGCACCGGATTGGCCGGTGAGACCTCGCTCAGATCGTGGTGATACGGAAGACCCGAGACGTGGGGCTCGGGGGTCGAGCTCCACTTCTCCTGATGCCAGCCGCGTCCGAGAATCCAGACCCCCGGTTCGGCCTCGGCCGCCGCCGCGGCCACCATCTCGACGATCTCGTCAAAGCTCTCCACCCGGGTCAGATCGAGGATCATCCGCGATCGGCCCAAACCGGTGAAGTGGCCGTGGCCCTCGATGAAACCCGGCACCGCGAGGGCGCCCTCGAGATCGATGACCTCGGTCGCGCTGCCGATGAGCTTCGCCATCTCGGCGGCGCTTCCGGCAGCGACGATCTTCTGGCCGCGCGCCGCCACGGCCTCGACCTCCGGTCGCTGGGGATCCAGGGTCACGATGCGACCGCCGGTGATCACGAGATCCGCCGGCTCGGGGCCGGCGCCGCACGCGGCGAGGCCGATGACGGCGGCGAGGACTGGGGTGATGAGGTTGGGTGTCTTCATGGCACCGTACTGTAGCCCACCTCGCCCGCAATTGCCTCCGAACCCGTTTCCGATTCAGCGCGCAAGCAGGGGCAGCGGCAGCCGCAGCGTCAGCAGCAGCGGCAGCGGCAGGGTACCGCGTTCGGGCACGTCACCGACGACAGCCAGGATGGCTGTCGCTACACAATCAAGAACGGCCGCTGTGTAGCGACAGGCTTCCAGCCTGTCGGGGGCAGCGACCGGGGCAGCGACCGGGGCAGCGACCGCGCGACCGGGGCAGCGACCGACGGCAGCGGCAGCCGCAGCGTCAGCGGCAGCGGCAGCGGCAGGGGACCGCGTTCGGGCACGTCACCGACGACAGCCAGGATGGCTGTCGCTACACAATCAAGAACGGCCGCTGTGTAGCGACAGGCTTCCAGCCTGTCGGGGGCAGCGGCAGGGGCATCGACAGGGAACGCGTCGGCCGGTGCCGAGGGGATGTCAATCGAGCGATTCCCCTACCCCTCGTCGAGGGACCGATAGTGTTCCCTCTCCCAGTCGCTCCACCATTCTGTTTCGATTCCGTGGCAGGTGTCGCCGAAGGCGGCGCAGGGGATGCAACCGTCGCCGCGGATGAGGTGGGGGTCGTCCTTCGGCGGCAGCCTCCGAACCAACTCGAGCCCCAACACCCGCGCGGCCTCGACCTCGTCCGACGCCGGCGGCCCATCGAGCTCCCGGATCCCGCCGTCGATGAGACGGCGTTCGGCCTCGGGCAGCAGAACCGTCTCCTCCTTGTCCAGGTGCTGCCAGATCTCCGCCGCAAGCGTTCTCGCCACCGACACCGACTCGGCGCAGGCGCCCGCCTCCGCGAGCCGGTCCAAAACCTGTGGCACGCTCTCGTGCTCGGCGGTGAGGATCGCGAGCGGGCCGTGATGGCCCGGTACTTCGCCGTGTTCCACCAGCGCTCGGAAGAGAACCTCTTCCCGCTGATGGTGAAATCCATGCACATACAGCCGCAGAAAGTGAATGAGGTCGTCGAGGTCGGCGGCGGCGTCGGGATGGTCCCAACCGCGATCGGCCCAAAAGAACAACGAGCCCGTCACCCGATCGATGAGACGGTGCTCCTCGCGGATCTCGTCGACGATCCGCATCACGACCCCGGAGCGGGCCGGACCACCCCCGCCGAACCCGGTCCGCGCGGATCGGCGGCGGCTTCGACCATGCCACCCGCGGTCGCCCGTACCGCGTTCACCTCGCCGAGACGGCTCCGGTCCTTGAGTCGGTAGCCGCGCCGCTCGAGCTCCGCCGCCGTTTCCGGCGAGAACGCATCGGGCTCGACCGCGATCTCATCCGGCATCCACTGGTGGTGGATCCTGGGCCGGTTGACGGCGGCCTGGATGTCGTCTCCGTCAACGATGACATTGAGGAGGACCTGAGCGGTCACGGTGGGGATCGTCGATCCGCCGGGCGAGCCCAGAGCCACCGTTTCGGTCCCGCGCCAGGCCACGGCGGGCGACATGGATGACAGCATCCGCTTTCCCGGACCCACCGCGTTGGCCTCCCCCTGGATCAGACCGTAGAAATTGGGTCGGCCCGGCGCGACGGCGAAATCATCCATCTCGTTGTTGAGCAGAAAGCCGACGCCCGGGACGAGCAGGCCACAGCCGAAGCTCCCGTTGAGGGTGGTGGTGATGCTGACCACGTTGCCGGCGCCGTCCGCCACCGAGAGATGGGTGGTTTCAGTGGACTCACGTGGGTTCGAGGCGCCCCATGAGCCGACATCGGCCGATGGGATCGCCCGCGGCGAATCAAGCTCGAGCGCCCTGGAATCGAGCCAGTTCCTCTCGAGGAGATCGGCGGCGGTGGCCCGGGTCGTGGAGGGATCGCCGAGCAGCAGGCGATCGGCGTAGGCCCGGCGCCAGGCCTCGACGAGCAGGCGAGCCCGTTCGGCGCCGAACCGGGGCGCCTGCCGCCACTCGACGCGTTCGAGCAGACCGGTGGTCTGGCCGAGGATGATTCCGCCGGAGGACGGCAACGGCATGGAGACCACGTTCCATCCGAAGGCCTGAAAGGCAACGGGTTCGCGCCACACCGGTCGATAGGCCTCGAGGTCCGCCACGGTGAGAATGCCGCCGTGCCGGTCTGAAACGGCTTCGACGGCCGCCGCCACGGCGCCGCCGGTGATGGCTGCGGGGCCCTTCTCGGCATAGGCATGAAGGGTCGCCGCGAGGTCGGGGATCTTCATGACGGAGCCCGCGACCGGCGGATTGCCGCCGGGCAGCCACACCGCCGCGGTTTCCGGGAATCGGCCGAGCAGCTTCGCGGCATTGGCCACGGATCTCTCGAGCCGCTCGGTCACCACGAATCCTTCGCCGGCCAGTCGCGCGGCCGGAGCCACCACCCGCGCCCAATCGAGCGAACCATGGCGCCGGTGGAGCTCCCACAGACCCGCCGGCGAACCGGGCACGCCGGCCGCCAACGGACCGACCAGGCTTTTGTCGGCCACCGGGTCGCCCTCGGCGTCGAGGTACATGTCGTGGTCGGCCGCGGCCGGGGCCGCCTCGCGAAAATCGAGGGCCGTCACCTCACCGCCGATCCGCACGACCGCGAATCCGCCGCCGCCGAGATTGCCGGCCTGCGGGTGGACCACCGCGAGAGCGACGGCCGTCGCCACCGCCGCATCGACGGCATTGCCGCCGGCCCGGAGAATCTCCAAACCGGCCTCGGTGGCCGCTGGAGCGGCGCTCGCCACCGCACCTCCGGTTCCCCGGGCCGGTTCGGGCGAGGCCGCGGAGAGCGGTCCCGCAATGACGACGAGTACCAGGAACAGCGCGAGACGACGGGAAGACGAGAAGAGCGTCATCGGCCGAGTTTACTGCAACTCCCGGCCGGCCCGCTCCGTATGATCCGAGAGGGGAGACACATTGAATCCGACGACTGCTCAAGGAGACGAGAACGCGCCCAATCAGATTCCGGCAACGGTGGTTCGTCGCGCCGTCGCGACTCTCAACTCGCTCGACGCGGAGACCGCCGACCATCTCAGCGCCCTCGCGTTTGTTCTGATGCGCGTCGCCCGCGCCGACGGCCGGGTGCGCGGCGCCGAACGTCGCCGCATGGAGGAGATTCTCATGGCCGCCACCGGGATCCCCGCCGAGCACGCGGTCCTGGTCACCGAGATCGCCTGCCATCGGGCACAGCTCGCCGACTGCGGGTGCGCGTACTCCATCAGCCGCGGACTTCGGTCACGTCTCGACGCTCCTCAGCGCGAGTCGATCGCTGGCCTCCTGACCGCGGTCGCCAGAGCCGACGGTTGTTTCTGCGCATTGGAACGACACGAGATCGCCCAAATTGCCGGCGAAATTGGCATCGACCCCGCCGAGGTTCTCGATCGGGGTTGAGTCGCCTGGCGACGGCTGACAGCCGACAGTTCAGCCACCCGTAAGAACTCGATTTGCCGAAGGGCCGTGGTTCTTGAAACACAAAGGGCACGAAGAACCACGAAGGTTTCACGAAGCATCGCTCATTGACCCGGGCTCTTTCTGGCCCTGCGCGTTCACGATTCCCTGCGATGAGCCAAAAATGCGTCCTTTGTGATTGCCTTGTGGTTCTTGGTGATCTTCGTGTTTCAAAATTCGTGCTGAGGTCCACACCGCGATCAGAGATTTGATTGTCGTCGCGGGCCTCGGGTGGATCGGGAATAATGCAGCGTTGGATCAGGTATCATCCTGTGCCTGCGCGGCACGCAGGCGGAGGAACCATGACCTGGAACTACTCGAAGAAAACGACCGAGCTCTTCATGGCGGCGGTTTCGGGAAAGCCCGGCACGCACCTCGGAGAGATCGAGGACGCCGACGGATTCGGCGAGCACGGATCCATCGCCTGCGGCGACGCCCTGCGGTTCACCTTCCGCGTCGATCGTCACCCCAGCGACCCGCGGCTGGATCGGATCACCGAGGCCCGGTATCTGACCTTCGGCTGCACCTCCGCCATCGCCGCCTCGGAAGCGCTGTGCGCCATCATCGAGGAGGGAGATTTCACCCCCATCGGCGCCCTCCAGATCACCAACCAGGACATCGTCAAGTATCTCGACGGGCTTCCCCAGGCCAAGATCCACTGCTCGGTCATGGGCGCCGAGGCCCTCGAGGCGGCGGTCTTCAACTGGGCGCAGAAACGCGGCGTCGACCTCGCCGAGCTCGGGATCGACATCCGCCACGACGAACAGGAGGAGGGGCGGCTGGTCTGCACCTGCTTCGGTCTCACCGAGCCCTATATCCTGCGCAAGATCGAGGAGCTCAACCTCGCCACCATTCCCGACATCACCAACGCCATCAAGGCCGGCGGCGCCTGCATGTCATGTCACCACACCCCCGGCGGGCTGCAGGATCTCCTCGATCGGGTCAACGGTGCGCGGCCGACGATCATGAAACAGCTCCCGGTGCTGCCCATGGCGCGCGCGCCCAAGGCCCAACCGCCGTCGGAGATGTCGCCCTTCAAGTTCGCCAAGAAGGTCGAGGAGGTCATCGACAACTATGTCCGGCCGCAACTCGCCAAGGACGCCGGCGATATCGAGATCATCGATATCAAGGACTCCAAGGTCTACTGCACCATGAAGGGGGCCTGCGCCAACTGCATGAGTTCGCAGAACACCATCAAGATGCTCGTGGAACAGGCGCTCAAGGACCAGATCGACCAGCGGATTCAGGTCATCGAAGTGTGAAGGCCGACCCATGAACATCATCTACATGGACAACAACGCCACCACCCGGGTTGCGCCCGAGGTGGTCGAGGCGTTGATGCCCTTCCTCACCGATGACTATTACAACCCGAGTTCGCTCTACGAACCGGCCCAGATCCCGGCCGACGCCATCGCCGACGCGCGCAAGACCGTCGCCAGGCTCCTCGGCAACGCCCGGCCGCCCGAGATCCTCTTCACCTCCTGCGCGACCGAGTCCAACAACACGGCGGTCTTCGGCGCCATCGCCGCCAATCCGGAGCGCCGCCACATCATCACGACCGGGGTCGAGCACCCGGCCATCTTCTCCGTCGGCGAGGATCTCCGACGCAGAGGCCTTGACGTCGACTTCATCCCGGTCGATGCCGATGGTCAGATCGACCGCGTCGAGTTCGTCCGCGCCCTCCGATCCGACACCCTGATGGTTTCGGTGATGCACGCGAACAACGAAACCGGGGTCATCTTTCCGGTCGAAGAGCTCTCCCGCATCACCAAGGAAACCGACGAGAGCATCATCTTCCACACCGACGCCACCCAGACCGTGGGCAAGCTCCCAATCGATCTCCGCGGCTCGTTCAAGCATGTCGACCTGCTGTCGTTCTCCGGCCACAAGCTGCACGCGCCCAAGGGCGTCGGCGCCCTCTACATCCGCCGCGGCACCCGTTGCCGGCCGTTTCTCCTCGGCGGCCACCAGGAGGACGGGCGTCGAGCGGGGACCGAAAACGTCGCCTTCATCGTCGCCCTCGCCAAGGCCCTCGAGCTCGCCATGGCGCGGCACGATGAGGACGAACCGCGGATTCTCGCCATGCGCGACCGCCTGGAGCGGGAGCTCGTCGCCCGCATCCCCTACCTCGAAGTCAACGGCAGGAACTCGCCGCGGCTTTCCAACACCCTCAACGTCGCCTGCCACTTCATCGAGGGCGAGGGCATCCTCTACCAGCTCAGCGCGCAGGGCATCTGCGCCTCATCGGGCTCGGCCTGCACCTCCGGCTCCCTCGAGCCCTCGCACGTCCTCAGAGCCATGCACATCCCCTTCTCGGCGATCCACGGCTCGGTGCGCTTCTCGCTCAGCCGCTACAACACCGAAGCCGAGGTCGATCGAGTCATCGAGGTCTTTCCCGGGATCGTCGACAGCCTGCGACGGCTCTCGCCCTACTGGGATTCGAAGAAGAACGAGCCGCGGCCGGAGGCGATGGAGATGCTCACCCGGACCGAGATGCCCTAGCAATTCGTCGGACGAATTGCGGCGGCGCGTCGGACGCGCCGAACCGGACACGCGGTCGAGAGCCTCGAGCATCGGAAGAAGGGCGTCGAACGGGGTGCCGTCTTTTGTCATTGTTCGGGTGTGAGTCGCCGATCTTCGGCTCAACGCTGATCCCGAACAATGCTAAAGGTGGCTCCCTCGGCCACCCGCGACGCCAGCATCAGGCTCGGCGGGGCGTTCCTGGCGACGTTCATCCCTAACCACGGGTTACAACGTTGCGGCCGTGTTCTCCCGGCTCAGAGGGAGGCCGCCGGCGCCTCGCCTTCGACCCATCGCAAAACCATCACATTATTGAATCATCCCATCATGAGCAGGCTGGAAGCCTGCTCCACAACTCAACCGTCTCCGTTGTGGGGCAGGCATCCTGCCTGCCTTCAGCGTCCAACCCGGAACGCGAATCGCCACCACGCAGTCAGGCACCCTCGAAGCCCCGCGCCACCCACACGTCAAATGTGACGTCCTTTGCGATCTTGGCGTTCTTTGCGGTGAATATTCAATGGGCTAGAGTGGCGTCCTTGGGATCGGCTGGTGTGGCATCATCGCTCCATGGCGACAGCACCTCATCGGGTTCGTCTCAGGCTTTTTCGCCTGGCGACAGTTCTGGTCGCGCTCGTCGTTGGCTTTCTCATCGCCGAGAGCGCCATTCGCTCGTTTCCTCGACTCCTCAACGACAGACTCCGGCACGCGGCCTTTGCGAAGTACGACACCCTGCCGGGCGGAATCTTCCTCTTCGAGGGGCTGACCCGGTCGCGCGTCATGCGCGCCGACCACCGGACCCGCGCCTACTCGCACGGCTATTTCTGGACCCACGAGACCGATTCGCGCGCCTACCGAAATCCCGCCGGAATCGACAACCCCCGGGTCCTCCTCCTCGGGGATTCCCTGGTCTACGGCCACGGAGTCGAGGCCGCCGAGACCGTCGCCCACTTCCTGAGAACGAACCACGGCGTCGACGCCTACGACATGTCGGCGCAGGGCCAGTGCCTCTACGAGCACTACCTCGCGTTGCGCCTTCACCTCGACGAGATCCGACCCGACACCGTCCTGCTCTTCGTATACGTCAACGATATCAACGATCTCGAGAACCTGGGTCGTGCCCGGGGCGGACCCGAGTTCCCGGAGATCGCTTCGTTCGACTACGACGGCCTCCGTGAGCGGATCGGGCGTCTGCAGGCCCATCGGGAACCGCTGGCGGTCCGCATCGCGTTTTCCTCCGCAATCGTCCGGTTGACGGCCAAGATTCGCCGTTGGCGACCCGCCAGGCCTCCGGAATCGGTGACTCCACCTGAGTGGCGCCCACCACCCGAGGGCGAACCCAGACCCGGAAACGCCATGGCCGCAGTGCTCGACGACTCGCGATTCGCACCGATCGAGCTCTACCACGACACCGTCCTCGCCGACCTCGCCGAGCGATGCGACCGGCTCGCGGTTCGGCTGGTGGTGATCCATCTAGTCCCGCCGGTCGAAAAGGAATGGCCCGAACGAGATCGGGCCCAGGCCAGGCTCGAGCGATCGCTTGAATCAATCTGTGGCCGTCATGGTCTCGAAGTGGTCGACACCCGGGATTTCTTCGAGGGACGCACCGACTGGATCCTGCCGGGCGACGGACACCTCAACCCGGCGGGTCACCAGGCGTTGGCGGCCTTTCTCGCTCGCCAGGTCCTGACGGCTGAATGAGTTCCGCGGCCACCACAGAGCGGCGGCGGCAATCAGTGGCAGCGATCAGCGACAGCAAGCAGGGACAGCGGCAGCAACCAGCGACCGCACCCGGGACCCGAACCGAGACTGCCCCGGGTCGGAGGGAAAGGGGCGATCCTCGGGGTGCGGGGTTTGACAATGTGCCCCAAAGTCCTCCCGGCACCGCAACCCGTTGCGCACATTGTCATACCGGGCTCCCCCGGGAGGCGCGATGCGGTCCTCTGCTCCGGCAACGAAGAAGGCCGCCGGCGCGCCATCGGCGGGGTCGCAGCCCTTCCCATTCACCACCCAAGCGACCCCGCCGATGGGGCGACGCCGGGCCGCCGAAGGCGGACCGGAAGGCCGGAGCCGTGAGAACCGGGAACAGCGACAGCGGCCGGGACAGCGTCACTGACAGCGGCCGGGGCAGCGGTAGGGTACCGCGTTCGGGCACGTCACCGACGACAGCCAGGATGGCTGTCGCTACACAATCAAGAACGGCCCCTGTGTAGCGACAGGCTTCCAGCCTGTCGGGGGCAGCGGCAGCGGCCGGGCCGACAGCGGCAGATGCCGCCCCGGGTCGGAGGGAAAGAAACGTCCCTCGGGGTGCCGGGCACGCCATTGTGCGATGCCGCGACGGGTCAATATGGCGATGTCCTTTGCAACGTCCTTTGCGTTCTTGGCGGTCTTTGCGGTAAGAATGCGATGGGCTAGAGTGGCGGCCATGAAACGACTTTCCCTCTTCGCCGGCCTTGTCTTGCTCCTCCCCTGCCCCGCAACCGCCGAGGACGTCCCCGAGGTCTGGCAGACGGTGGCGGAGAAGACCGACTTCCGCGCCACATCGACCGTTGCCGAGACCATGGACTTCCTCCGCCGCGTCGAGTCGCGCGCTCCGAAGACCATCCGCGTCACGAGCTTCGGCGAAACCGCCGAGGGCCGCGAGCTGCCCCTCGTCATCGTCTCGTCCGACGGAGCCTTCACCCCGGCCGCTGCCCGCGCCGCCGGCAAGCCGATCCTGCTGTTGCAAAGCGGCATCCACGCCGGCGAGATCGACGGCAAGGACGCCACCCTCATGCTTTTGCGCGAGATCGCCCTGGGCCGACGGCCCGGATCTCGCCGAGGCGGCGGTGACGCTCTTCGTGCCGATCTTCAACCTCGACGGCCACGAGCGGGTCTCGCCGTACAACCGGCCCAACCAGAACGGCCCGGTCGAGGGCATGGGCTTTCGCGCCACCACCGCCGGGCTCAACCTCAACCGCGACTTCCTCCGGCTCGCGAGCCCCGAGGCGCGGGCGCTCGCGCAGCTCGTCGCCGACTGGCGGCCGCACCTCCACGTCGACAACCACGTCACCAACGGCTCCGACCACGCCTGGGTTCTGACCTGGATGGTCGCCGAGGCACCTCGACTCGACCCCGCGGTCGACGCCTGGGTCGCTGCGCACCTGCCGCGGGTGCTCGACGCCACCGCCGCCGCCGGCCACCCCAACGGCCCCTACCTCGCGTTCGTCGACTGGGACGACCCGACGAGCGGGGTCGACTGGTCGGACATCCAGCTGCCGCGCTACTCGACCGGGTTCTTCCCGCTCATCAATCGGCCGTCGATCCTCATCGAGATGCACGCGCACAAGCCGTACCGGGATCGGGTGCTCGCCAACCGCGACTTCATGGACGCCCTCATCGTCGAGACCGGCCGGTCCGGGTCGACGCTCGTTGCGGCGGTCGCAGGCGGCGGAAGCGAGGACCCGCGCTCTCGGCAGGACCGGACGCCGATCCGTCGACCGTGATCGTGCGGTGGCGCGGCGTCGACAGCGACGACGAGTTCACCTGGCCGTCCTACCGCACCACCACCGAGACCTCGGTGGTCACCGGCGGACCGCGCACTGTCTACCACCGCGACGAGATCGTCCCGGCCGAGATCTCCTTCCGGCACGTTGCGGCGCCCGAACTCGAGCTCGCGCGCCCGCGCGGCTATCTCGTCCACGCGGGTTGGCCGCAGCTCGTCGAGGTGGTCGAAGCGCACCACCTGGTGACGCAGCGCCTGTCCGCGCCCGTCGAGCTCGAGGTCGAGACCATCCGGGTCGCCGCACCGGTCTTCGCCGAGGCTCCCTTCCAGGGCACGGTGATGGTCAGGGATTTCGTCACCACCCGGCAGACGGAGACCCGCCGGATCCCCGCGGGCAGCCTGTGGATCCCGGCCGACCAGCCGGACTTCGCCGTCGCGGTCCAGCTCTTCGAACCCGAGGCGCCGGATTCGCTGCTGCGCTGGGGCGCGCTCGACTCGGTCTTCGAGCAAAAGACCTATATCGGGCTCGACAAGCTCGAGGAGCTGGCGGTCGAGATGCTCGCCGACGACGCCACCAGGGCGGAGTGGGAGTCGGCGCTCGAGAATCCCGATTTCGCCGCCGACGGGCGCGCGCGTTACGACTGGTGGTACCGGCGGACCCCGCACTGGGACGAGCAGGTCGGTCTTCTGCCGATCTATCGCGTCATGCATCCAGCCCTGCCTGCGACGGGCTCCTGAGGTGAACGATTCCGTCGACGACCGCGCGGCCGGGTGGCGCCCCCTGGGAGCGGCTCTGCTCGATTTTCACCGCGGTGAGTCGGCGGTCGAGATCGTCGTGACGAGCGATCTCTGGGAGGATGAACCGACCCCGGTGGCGGCCTACTACCGACCGGTCGAAGAGGCGCTTCCCGCGCTCGAAATCGAGGCTCTCGAGCTTTGCCGCGGCCGGGTCCTCGATCTCGGCGCGGGCGCCGGCCGCCACGCCATCGAGCTCGAGAGGGCCGGGCACGACGTCGTCGCCGTCGATCTCTTGCCCGAGGCGGTCGAGATCATGAGGGACCGCGGCGTCGCGGATGCTCGCCAGGGCGATCTGAGCCTCGTCGTCGGCGAGCGATTCGACACCGTGCTGATGCTCATGCACGGCCTCGGCGTCGTCGGCGACCTCCACGGTCTCGGTCGCCTCTTCGAGGAGCTCCCCAAGGTTCTCAACCCGGGAGGGCGGCTGGTCTGCGATTCCGCCGATCTCGCCGCCGTGCTCGGCGTCGAGTCACCCGAAACCCTCGACGATCTCCTGCGACCCGATTCGTATCTCGGCGAGGTCGAGTTTTCTCTCCGCTACGGGAACCTCGCAGGCCCGCGCTATCCGTGGCTCTTCGTCGACCCGGAGACCTTGGAGATCATCGCCGGCGCCGCCGGACTCGCGGTCGAGATCGCCGCCGAGGGCGAGCGCGGGTCCTATCTCGCGGTCGTCACCGCCCCCTGAGACCGACGCCGGGGAGAAGTGCGTTTTTTACAATACCTTGAACTCCGAGCCGGCGGGTTGATGTTAGGCTATGGCCATTGCGCTCGGCACTTTGGCCGCCGCGCGGAAACGGAAGTGACTCCATGCGAACGACCTTGACGATTCTGACCATTGTGTGTCTTATCTCGAGCGCCGCTCCCTCGTTCGGCCAGCAACCGGCCGGCGCCGAGCAGAACCAGGGTGTCGCCACCCAGCAGGACCCCATGGCCGCCCCCGCCCCCGCAGCGGCCCAGACCGCCCCGAACCCGGTGGTTCTTCGGGTCAACGGAGATCCCATCTATGCGGTTGAGATCAGCATGGTCATGCAGACCCTCCAGGCGCAGCTCAGGGAACGCGGGGAGGAGGTCGACCAGCGCGAGCTCGCCAAGGTTGCGACGCAACGTGCCGTCGAGCAGAAGCTCCTCGTCCAAGAGGCGGGCCGTTTTGGCGTCAAGGCGGATGAGCTCGAGGTTGCGCGATCCGCGCAACTCGCCGAGCAGCAGGCAGGTGGCCGCCCGGCGCTGGAAACCAAGCTCAAGGCCGCCGGATCGAACTACGAACAGTTCCTCGACATCATCCGGGAGTTCGAAATTCTCAGCGCCTTTGTCGAGAAGCAGATCAAGCCCAACATCACCATCACCGAAGAGGAGATCGCCGCCTTCTACAAGGACAATCCGGAGGCCTTCGAAGCCGAGGATCGCGCCCACGCGTTCCACATGATCTTCATCGTCGGCGAGGATGCCGACCCCGCGGTCCTCGCGACCACCCGCGCGAAGGCCGAGGCCGCCCGGCAACGCGCCCTCACCGGGAAGGAAGACTTCACCGCCGTGGCGCGAGACCTTTCCGAAGGCCCGTCGGCCCCGAGTGGAGGCGATCTCGGCTGGGTGACCCGCGGCGCCCTCGTCAGCCCGTTGTCGGAGACGATCTTCTCGCTCGAGCCCGGAGACATTTCCGAGGTCGTCCAATCGCGGTTCGGATTTCACGTTCTCACGATCAACGATCGTCGCCCGGCCGAGACCATCAGCCTCGAGATCGCCGCACCCCAGATCGAGGACCTTCTCAAGACTGAGAAGGCGACTGCGCAGATGGGGAAACTCCTCGAAACCCTCACCGCCACCGCCAAGGTGGAGAACCTCCTCGGGGGCTCCGCCCCAGCCGCCGGGCCGGGCCCCTGAGGGGACCGACGACGCGAGAATTCTCAATTCCTGATTTTTAATTTTTAATTGCATCGCAGAGTCCCAATAACACTTTGCGATGCAATTAAGAATTGAGAATTCTGAGCTGCGTTCACTCGTCAGCGAGTGTCGTCGTGACCCTGATCTCGGAGTGCAGCGTGCGGTGCACCGGACAGCGATCGGCGATCTCGAGCAGCCGCTGCCTTTGAGCTTCGTCGAGGGGTCCCTCGAGCACGAGCTCCCGACTGATGTGGTCGATCTTCGGCTGCCCTTGCGATGCCTCGGCGCAATCGACACAGTGAATTTTGGCGTGCTCGAGTCGGACCTCTGCCGCTTCGAGCGGCCAACCCTTGCGATCGGCGTACATCCTGAGAGTCATGCTCGTGCACGCCCCGAGCGCCGCGGTCAGAAGCTCGTACGGGCTCGGCCCCGTGTTGGTGCCGCCCACCGAGACCGGTTCATCGGCGATGAGGGGGTGGCCGTTGGCGAGCACCTCGGTGCGAAAGCCGCCGGCGCCCGTGCGAACCACCACCCGGTTGTCATCGGAGGTCGCCAGCTTGACCTCCTGCTGACTTGCGGAGATGTACTTCTTCGACCAGTTGGCGATGACCCCGGCCGCGTAGCGGGAGTCCGCGGCATCGGTGAGGAGGTGATCGGCCCGGTCGAGGGATACGAAGCTCTTGGGGTGCCTGGCGGCGCGGAAGATCCTCGACGCATTGTCGATCCCCACGACCCTGTCGACGGGCGAGTGCATCACGAGGAGGGCGCGACCGAGATCCGTGATGGCGTCGACCATCTTGATCTCGTCGAGATCTTCCATCAGCGCTTGGCCGATCCGGATCCGTCGACCCGCGAGCAGGATTTCGGCCGAACCGGTTCGGTTCACCTCGGGCCGCGCCGGCTCGAGCATCTCGGACAGATGACCCAGACTCGCGGGCGCCGCGATGGTCACAACCGCCGTTGCCGACGGAATCCGCGATGCCGCCATCATCACCGCCGCGCCTCCGAGCGAGTGCCCGATGAGCACCGCCGGCGCACCATGGCTGCCGGCGAGAAACTCCGCGGCGGCGACGACATCATCGACGTTGGACGAAAACGAGGTGTCGGCAAAATCTCCTTCGCTGTCTCCGAGACCCGTGAAGTCGAAGCTGAGAACCGCGAATCCTTCGGCCGCCAGCGCCCGCGAGATGTGCCGTACGGCCTTGTAGGTCTTCGAGCACGTGAAACAGTGGGCGAAAACCGCATGGGCGATGGGCCGGTCGTCCACGGGACGATCGAGGATCGCCGAGAGCTGTTGCCCGCGACCGTTGTCGAAGCTCAACTTGATGGTATGCATGGCATCAATTATGAATTATGAATTGTGAATTATGAATTCCATCGCAGATTCTCACGACGGTGTCGAAGAGCTTCCGCAATTCATAATTCATAATTAAAAATTCATAATTGAAAATTACTTGACTTCCATCTCGACGAAGTCGAGGGCCAGCGAATTGATGCAATACCTCTTTCCGGTGGGTTTCGGTCCGTCGGGAAAGACGTGGCCGAGGTGGGATCCACAACGCTCGCAATGAACCTCGACGCGCACCATGCCCAGACTGGTGTCGCGCTCGCTGCCGATGTTTGCGTCGTGGACCGGTTGGAAGAAGCTCGGCCAGCCCGTGCCGGACGTGTACTTCGTGGTCGAGACGAAGAGATCGTTCCCACAGGCGGCGCAGCGGTAGACACCTTCGCGATCGTTCTTCCAGTAGGCTCCGGAGCACGACATCTCGGTGCCCTTTCTTCGGGTGATCTTGTACACCTCCGGAGACAGCTCCCGCTGCCAATCGTCATCGCTCTTGATGATTCTGGCAGTCGAGATCATCTTCCCCTCTTCCACCGACCACACGGAAATGACTTCGCCCATTTCTTGCCCCCCGTTCTCCGCTGCGCGGATCCCGGCTATCCCGAGTCCGATCACGACCATCGTCAACGTCATCATGCGTTTCATCGTCAGCCTCTCATTCTCCGTCATCTCCAGTACTTGGCCGCAACCGACCAATGGTTGCAGCGCGGGAGAAATCCGCAAACTGCGGCTGAAGGCCACGGAGCCGGCGATGTCGGTGGTATGCTTTCCCGGCCTTTCAGTAAAATCATTTGCGAGGGGGTGCCTCATGACCGCCGATCTCAGTTTTTTCGATCAAGTCAACAAGAATTTCGATCGAGCCGCCGCATTGACCGACCACCCGCCCGGACTGCTCGAGCAGATCAAGAGCGTCAACAGCGTCATTCACTTCACCTTCCCACTCATCCGAGACGACGGTTCGCTCAAGGTCATCCATGCCTGGCGTGCGGAACACAGCCAACACAAGTTGCCCACCAAGGGCGGCATCCGGTATGCCGCCAACGTCAACGAAGACGAGGTCATGGCGCTGTCGGCTCTCATGACCTACAAGTGCGCGATCGTCAACGTCCCGTTCGGCGGGGCCAAGGGCGGAGTCAGGATCTCGGCCCACGAGTACTCGGTGAAAGAACTCGAACGCATCACCCGCAGGTATACCTACGAGCTCAACAAGAAAAACTTCATCGGCCCCGGCCTCGATGTCCCGGCGCCGGACTTCGCGACCTCGAGCCGTGAGATGGCATGGATCGCCGACACCTATATGACCCTCAACCCGCACGAGATCGACGGTCTGGGCTGCGTCACCGCGAAACCGGTCGGCCAGGGCGGGATCCGGGGTCGGACCGAGGCCACCGGCCGCGGCGTCTATTTCGGCCTCCGCGAAGCCTGCCTCGTCGGCGACGACATGCGGGCGCTCGGATTGACCCCGGGTCTCGAGGGGAAACGGGTCGTGGTTCAGGGTCTCGGCAACGTCGGCTATCACGCCGCCAAGTTCATGCAGGAGGACGGCGGCGCGGTGATCGTCGGTGTCGTCGAGTACGAGGGCTCGATCTCTTGCCCTTCCGGGATCGATGTCGAGTCCTTGATGGCCCATCGCAAGGCGACCGGTTCGATCCTTGGTTTCCCCGGCGCCGTGGCTCTTCCCTCCCGCGACGCCGGTCTCGAGATCGACTGCGACATCCTGATTCCAGCCGCCTTAGAAAACGCCATCACCATGGACAACGCCCCGCGGATCCAGGCCAAGATCATCGCCGAGGCGGCCAACGGTCCCATCAGCTCGGACGCATCGCACTTTCTTTTCGAGCGGGGCACGCTCATCATCCCCGACGCGTACATCAACGCCGGCGGTGTCACGGTCTCTTATTTCGAGTGGTTGAAAAACCTCCAGCACGTGCGCTTCGGCCGGATGGAAAAGCGCTTTGTCGAGAGTTCGAGCCGAATGCTCCTGTCGGCCATCGAGAACTCCACCAACCGGATCTTCACCGACGCCGAAATCGCCGAGATCGCCAAGGGCCCCGACGAGATCGATCTCGTCAACTCGGGTCTCGAGGAAACCATGATCGAGGCCTATCATGAGATACGGGGCATCAAGATGGCAAAGGGCGAAGGCGTCGATCTCCGCACCGCCTCGATGATCGCCGCCATCGACAAGATCGCCGTGTCGTACCGCGAGCTCGGGGTCTTCCCCTGAGCCGCTTTTCAGAACGGAAGAAAGGGGGCCCCGAGCGGGGCCCCCTTTGTAATCGTAGGAGTCCGGCTACTCCGTGAAGGTGATCGGGATCTCCATCTCGCTCTTGTCGAGGTCCAGGGTCAGGACATACCGACCGGCCTGAACGCCGCCCGGGATATTGAAAAGGAACCTCCCCTGGCAGGCCCGAAAGTCATTGACCGTGACCTCGTCGAACGAGACTCCACTCCCCGGCTCGACAAAGAACCGGATCGCACAGGTGCTCTTCCGCGGCGGCCAATACTCCATCGGGTCGCGCACCACATCGGCAGCCCGGAGCACCGATTGGAGGGCGCCATAGGCTTCGTTGAACTCGCGCTGGGTCGCGAGGAGAACGGTTTCCCCGGCCGGCGTCTGCACCGAGACCTTGTCACGTCTCATCACGGCGGTTTGCTTCGGGGGCGATGTCGCCGCCACCTCGAGCACCAACCACTCGGATCCCAGGTTCTGCTGGGCGTAGCGGTAGCCGACGGCCACCTCCGCCTGTGAGCCCTTGTTCATGACCACGTATTTTCCGACGCGATCGATCCCGGGATCTTCGGTCGGTGTCGCGGATGAGCAACCGACGAGCACGACGACAACCGCCGCTGCGAGTCCAATGGTCGAGATCCTCTTGAGTTCGAACGAGCACATGGCGTCCCCTTTCCTCCGAGTCGTCAACGCACCAAATGCAATCAAAATGCCAACCGGCGCACCCGAGTTCGCCTTCCCACACCTGGCTCGAACAAGACAGCCGGCGCCGGCCCGCTCTCCTGAGGGGACACGCCGATCACTCAAGGCGACATCTCAATAGTTTACGTCGACCGCCGCCCGAGGTTTCGTCGAACCGGGCCTCGAACGACCGGGAGGATTGTCGGGCTCTGCCCATGACGGCCGGCCGGGGACCGGCTATACTGCCGAGGGTTTCGTCGATCCGCACCCTCGAGACGACGGTCGCGGATCCGAGCGACCTCACCGAACGCAGCAACGAAACGGAGGGGCTCATGAGCCTGCCGAGGTACTACTATCCTGGGAACCGCAAAAAGGCCAACCTCGATTTTGCCAGCCTGGGTTTCGATTACATCCAGTGTCCCTTCCGTTTCGAAGCGGTGTTTCAGCACGGCGTGTGGCGGGTGCGGGGCCTCCTCGAAGACTCCGATATGACCATTCCGGAGGGAAGCCAGTGCCTGCACTACGGACAACAGCTCTTCGAGGGCATGAAGGTCCACACCGGCGCGGACGGTCGGATCTTTGCATTCCGTCCCCTCGAAAACGCTCGTCGGCTCAATTCCGGCGCCAGGTATCTCTGCGGCCCGGAGGTTCCGGAAGATCTGTTTGTTCGCGGCATCGAGGAGGTGGCGGCGGCCAATTACCCCTACATCCCACCGCACGGCAGCGGCGCGGCCCTCTATGTTCGACCTTTTTATCTCGGGATCGGCGACAACGTCGGGGTCAAGCCGGCGCGATCGTATGTCTTCCGAGTGTTCGTCACGCCGGTCGGCCCGTACTTCAAGGGTGGATTCGGACCCGATCAGGGCAAGGAGTTCATGGTCAGCCGCCTCGACCGCGCAGCACCTCAAGGTTCCGGACACGTCAAGGCCGGCGGGAACTACGCCTGCTCTTTCACGCCGGGGCAGGAAGCGAAGGAACTCGGATTCAGCGAGGCCCTCTACCTCGATCCCCGTGAACATCGATACATCGAAGAGATCGGCGCCGCCAATTTTCTCGGATTTCGTGACGGCAAGCTCATCACACCCGATTCGGTGAGCGTTCTCCCATCGGTCACTCGACTCTCGATTCTCGAGATTGCCTCGAAGTCCTTTGGCTGGACCGTCGAAAAACGAAAGATCGCCCTCGACGAACTCGGCGAGTTGGAGTCCGCGGCATGTTGCGGGACCGCTGCAGTGATTTCGTGGATCTCCCGAATCGCGGACGGCGATCGTGAGTGGACCTTCGAGTTCGACGAACGGTGGCAGCAACTCTACGACGCGTTGGTCGGCATCCAGACCGGGATCGGCGATGACCCGTTCGGCTGGCGCCACGAGATTCCGTTGGAGTAGAGGTCCCGCCGGCCGCTCCCGCCGAGTCGATCAGGTCAGCTCGGCGATGGCCTGTGCGCGGTCGTCGAAAATCGGAACCACCTCGTCGAGCTTCGTCAGCTCAAAGAGCTTGCGAAGGCGCCTGGCGGGATTGATGAACGCCAGCCGACGCCCCTGCTCCTCGAACCTCTGGAGATAGCCGACGAGTTCCCCGAGACCGGTCGAGTCGACGTGATCAATGCCCTCGAGGTCGATCAGGACCGGGCCGGCCCCTTCAGCAAGCACCTCACCGAGAAACCGAGAGAAGGTCTTCGCCGATTCACCGAGCCTGATCACGCCACGGACGACCACGATCGTGACCTCGCCCTGCTCCATCCGTTCGATATCCATCTCGCCTCCCTGCGGCGTTCACCTGAGCCTGCCGCCGGCGCATGAGTTCAACACCCCGGACAGGCTGTGATTCATGGTAACACCCGCAAGTCCGATTCTTCGCGGAGCAGACCCTTCCGCCGGACTACGGGCTAGCCCGGTTCAACGATTCCGGGGAAATGCTACCGTCGGGTATGGTCAGGACCACAGCCGTGACTCTGCTCCTGTTGGCGGTCAACGGTGCGGCCGCGGCTCAGGACTTCGAGGCCGCGCTCGAACAAGCTCGTCAACTCGGTCAGCAGCACCGATACGAAGAGGTCATCGGGCTCCTGACGCATTTTGACGACCTCGAAGACCCGGAAGCACAGTATGTCGTGGCAGCGGAGATCGGACGCGCCCGGTTCCACCTCGGAGATTACGGCGCTGCGAACATCGCGTTGAGAAAAGCGGTCGCCCTGCGGCCCCAGAGAGTCGAAACCGCACTGTATCTCCAGGCAACGTCCTATCTCATCGGTGATCGCGACCAGGCGTACGCCATCTTTCGCGAGATCGTCGCGAGCGGGGCCACCGACCTCTACCTGGCGGTGACTCTGCCCGGGGAAAAGGCCTTTCTCGCGGATCCCGCGGTGTGGAGCATCCTCGATGAGCTCGCGACCCCGGTGGTGGTCGATCTCGATCGCGGCGCGTTGCTCGGAATCGGGCTGGGCCGGTCGCAAGCAGAGGTCGAGACTCGTTTCGGCGCCGACCACGCCGCCACCGGCGACACCCTCACCGCCAGGGCCGGTCCCTATTTGACCTGGGCGTTCGGTTTCGATCAGGACGGGATTCTGACCCGGGTCATGATGCACAACGAGCACCTTCTCCGCTATACGCCCTATCGGCTTCAACTGGGTCCCGCCATCGACGCGCGCTCGAACCCTGAGACCGCGACCGCAGCGCTCGGCGCACCGGTATCGACGACCGCCAGCGGCGACGACCTTGTCGTGATGGTCTGGCGCAGGGGCGATGTCCAACTCACTCTCGAGTTCGCCCCTCCGCGGACGCCGGCGCCGCCCGGTGTTCCCGCCGACCAGCCGATGTTGCGGGTGGTCAGGATCGAACGCGTCGAGACCGAGGAAGAGGATCCGGCCCGCTGATCCGGACCGGCTTCCAGCCGGTCCTTCTGCTAGCATGATTCCATGGAATCTCTCGTCGGCAAGTTCCTCATCGCGATGCCCTCATTGGGCGATCCCAATTTCCGCCAGTCGGTGGTTCTCCTCGGCGCCCACTCCCTTGAAGGCGGCGCCTTCGGTCTCATCGTCAACCGTCCCATCGACGTGGATCTCTCGGACATCCTCGATGAGCTGGGGCTGGAGACTCCACCCACCCAGCTTCCCCGGGTCCTCGCCGGTGGACCGGTCGAGCCGAGCCATGGTTTCGTGCTTTCCGAACCCGGGGACCGCCCGCTGGAAGACGATGATCTCATTCTCCCGGAAGGCCTGAGCGTTTCCGGAAGCGCCGGCACCCTCGCGGCATTCGTCGCCGGAGAAAACCCGGGTCGATTCTCGCTGATCCTGGGATACTCAGGGTGGTATCCGGGCCAGCTCGAAATCGAGATCGAGGAGAACTCCTGGCTCGTGGCGCCCGTCACGACATCGATCATCTTCGATGTTCCCTACCACGAGAGGTGGGTCGCGGCCCTCAAGTCGATCGGCGTCGATCCGGGAACCCTCGTCGATCTCGGATCGTCCACCCCCGTTTGAGACCCGCCGACGTCTTCTCGGTCGTCAGCATCCGCACCGACAACAAGGTCCTCGGCACTCGATCCGCTACCGGAAGCAACCGCGAACCTAGCCCGTTTCCGTCCGGAAACTCTGGACTGGGGAGGCGTCGTTCTCGATTCAGAAACGAGCGGTTTTCGTGCAAGGTTTAGGAAATCAAGGGTTTGCGCGGAGGCGTACTTCCGTACGCCGCACAAGGAAATCCGCAGATTGACGCCGAGATTGCCGAAAACCGCCGTTTCTGGACGAGAACTAGCCCGCCTAAAAAAACCGCCCGGCGGTGAGCCGGGCGGCGATCTTGAGGCGGGAGGGGCGGTTCAGCTCAGCAGGCAGGACCGTAACGAAAGGATAATATGGTTGGCCGAATGAGGTTGGCCTCAATAAATTGGTAGGCTCAAGGTGGAAAGCCTCTCCGGATCCCTCCCTTTTTCTATTGGAACACGATTATACCAACCGGGCTCTGCAATTGTCCAGTATTTTTGATTGGAATATTCAATCTCGATGTGTCCCGGCCAAGGTCTTCAGACCCGCGGCGAGCCCGGCGAGATAATGGCCGTCGAGGAGCCGCCGATAGATTGGATCGCCGGCGGCACCGTGGCAGATCTCGCCCATCGCGATCCAGGCGCGGAGAAAGGGCCGTTCCACGATCGTCGTCCACGGTCTCCGTCCGACACAAGGGACTCCGAGAAACCCCGCGAGCTCAGGATGAAGCATCGAGAAGATCGCCGCCGAACGGCCGGATTTCTCCTGGCGAGCGCAGAATGAACCGACGCGAATTCGGTGGTGGTGAATGGTCCTCGCGCTCGGCAGGTATCTGATGAACATCCCCGATTCGACCGCGCGGTAGGCAAACTCGATATCCTCCCAGGCAGCCGCCGGGAAGTCCTCTCGAAAACCGCCCATTTCCTCGAAGACCTGACGAGAAAGCGAGATGTTCGAGGTGTAGAAGAAGTTGAAAGGGACGTTGGTCGGATCCGCGATCAGGGCATAACCGAATTGCGCACCGTACTCGTTGATCCAGCGCAAAAAGGGGCTGTCCTCCTGCGGCGGGAAAGCGGTATATCCGAGGACCGCCATGGGCCGGTCCGAGTCTTCAAGCCGATGAGTCTCGAGATGCGCCTGCAACCACCCGGGTAGCGGCTCGGTGTCGTCACCGAGAAAGAGAATGATCTCGCCCTTGGAGGCCTTCACGCCGTTGTTTCTCGCCACGGCAGGGCCGGCGTTCTTCTGGTGGATCACCGTCAGACCGAACTCCGATGCGTTCTCGTCGAGCCACCGTCCGGTCCCATCGCTCGAACCGTCATCGACGACAACAACCTCGCACGGTGATGCAAGAACCGCAACCTGGTCAACGATCGCCCGAATCACCCGTTGGAGATCGTTCAGACGGTCAAAGGTCGGGACCACGACGCTCGCCGACGGGAATTCGCGGCCGGCCCGGTTTCTTTCGCCTCGAATCACGATCGAATCAGCCGCGGAATGGCCCGGGAGAGTCGGGCGAGAAATTCGTAGTTGATCGAAGAACTCAACCCTGCCAACTCCTCGACGGTGATCGAAATCTCGCCATCCGAACCCACGATGGTCACCACGTCTCCGATCTCCACGTCGGGAACATCGGTCACGTCCACCATCAATATATTCATGCACACGCGACCCACAACCGGAGCGGCGCGGCCCCGGATTCCGACCCGCGAACGATTCCCCAAGACCCGCGGATATCCATCGGCATATCCCACCGGGATCACCGCCAGCAAGGTCTCCCGCAAGGCCGTCCAAGTACGTCCATATCCTACGGATTCACCCTTGGCAACCGTCTGCAACTGACCGACGACCGCCCGCCAGCCGAGCACCGGACGGAGCTGAATACCACCCCTCCCGTGCTCGATCGCCCACGACAACCTGGTTTCTCGCGACGGCCAGTGGCCATAGAGGGAAATGCCCACCCTTGCCATGGAGAAATCCGTCTCCCTAAACAGCAGTGCAGCGGCCGAACACGCCGCATGAACAAAGGGAGGGCTCTCTCCGAGCAGTCGAGTCGTTCGCTCCACGGCCGCCTGGAAACGATCGAGCTGACTGCGCGCAAATTCATGCTCCAATGTGTCTTCAATATTGGCGAAATGGGTCGCCAATCCCACGATATCGAGTCGGTGTTTCGCCGCTGATGACACCAACTCATCGACCCCGGCGATGGGGACACCCTGACGTTTCGCGCCGGTATCGACCTTGAGATGAATGGGCAGCGAAACGCCACACCGATCGCGATATTCAGCAACGCTCTCCAACGCCGAAACCGACGAAATGAGGAGGTGGGTGTCGGAATCGAGATCGGCCAACCCCCCACCCGGGACAAAACCCATGACGAGGATGGGGCGTTTGACGCCGCCCGACCGCAACAGTCGCGCCTCCCCGGCGTCGTGAACGCCAAACCAATCCAAATCCGCTTCCGAGATGGATGCGATCTCCGCCAGACCATGGCCATATGCGTTCGCCTTCACCACTCCAAGGAGGAGGGTATCGCTGGAGAGAATGCTGCGAAAAACGCGCACGTTGTGAACCAGCGCCTCGCCATCAAGCTCGATCCACTGCGTCCAGGAATTTTGAAAACCTGACATCCACTGAAGTGTATCGCGGTTTCCGACGTACGCCATCTGCGTTCATTGAACGAATTCATTTCGTTGCCGATAACGGAGAGATTTGGAATCGTCCGGAAAACCGAGGCGTCGGATCGTCTTTTTCGCCCTTACGCGGCGGCAACCGATATTTCAGAGCAACCGTGATCCTCCTGACAAAATTCTCGATTTCCACGCGAATAGTCGGATGCCGAGGAAAGAAAACTCACCATGCGTTCTTCGATATCCTTCGACTATTTCCATTCACTCTCAATGGATTTCCGTCAAATTTTCTTGACATAAGAGGCATTTTTCTGTAGCGTAAAAGTGATCCCTTTGGAGGTGATCGATGGCCTTTGAGAGGTTTGTTCCTCCGCAAGCTGCTGGCACCCGCCCGAGAGCGACCATTCGTCCGAGTGGTCTGATCTCATTCGATGCTGCGTCGGTTTCAGCTTTTGGCCTCGATTCGGCCAAGTTTGCGGTCTTGTTTTTTGACAAGACCCGCAAGATCATCGGCGTCAAGATTTCCAATAAGGCCGTCGAAGAGGGTTCTCTTCCGTTGTCGAAACGAAGGAGATCAGTGAGCCTCAAATCGCCGCAGTTCTTTCACCAGTACGGCCTCTCGGTCGACGAAAGCCAGCGCATGGAGGTCACCCGCGAAGCCGCAGACAACATGTTGCTGATCAACGTCAAGGATGTGAAAAGGCGGCGTGGCCGGCGCCCGAAAAAGGCCTGACAAAGTCCCCGATCGCTCTCCTCAACACCTCGGCCAGTCATCCGGCAGCCCGAACAGACGTCGAAAAACGGTCGTTGACGATCGTGCGATCTCGGCGTCATTCATCTTCCACAAAGCAGCCAGCTGACGCCCGACCTCGACCACGTATGCGGGTTCGTTGCGCCGGCCACGATGAGGAACGGGTGCGAGAAACGGGCTGTCGGTTTCGACCATCACCTGGGCGGGTCCGAGAACCGCCGCCATCTGCCGGATGTTGTCGGCTGCCTTGAAGGTCACCATCCCCGAGATCCCGACAACGAGCCCGAGTTCGACCACCCTGAGAGCCCGGTCCCCATCTTCGGTGAAGGAATGCGCCACGCCGCGGAGACCGGGACAACGCGACGCCAGCGCCGACTCCAGGTCCTCCCACGAGTCGCGGTTGTGGAGCACGACCGGAAGGTCCGCCTCGATGGCGAGGTCGAGTTGCCACTTCAAGGCGGCGATCTGATCCTCGCGAGGGGAGTTCATGTAGTGGTAGTCGAGACCGATCTCCCCGACCGCGACCACATCGGCATGTGCTATCGCCAACTCGACCCGGCGTTTGAGCCCGGCATCCAGAGTGGCCGCATCGTGTGGATGGATCCCCGCCGCTGCGACCACGGTCGGATAACGCTCGGCGATCTCCAGGGTCGTCTGGAGATCGTCGGAGCTGGTTGCGGGGACCAAAACCCCTCTGACGTCCCGGCCTGCGGCGCGATCCAGAACATCCGCGATCTCAGCGCTCGAAAACATGGTGAGGTGGGCGTGTGAGTCGATCCAGACCAAATCGTCAATCATCGGTGGAGTGTAACCGATGGTCGGCCTCGCTCAGGACGGCAGCCCCCGCGATGGCCGCGGTCTCCGCGCGAAGGATGTGATTCCCAAGACGGAGCTTCGGCCATCCCGCAACGTTGATGAGGTCTTCCTCCTCGGGTGAGAAACCGCCTTCGGGACCGATCAGCAGCAACCGCTCTCGGCTCCGGGGGAGGTCGTCCACCGTCCCCCCTTCGGCGTCGGCCACGACACCGCGGCCTGCTTCGACGAGCTTGAGAAGATCGTCCAACGCCACCGGGTACGTCAACTCCATGGACCACGCTCGGCGGCACTGTTTGAGCGCCTGTCGGCTGATTCTCCGCCAGTGGTCGATTCGGGTCGCCGCTCGTTGCATGCTGAGCTGGCTGCGGGCACACCATACCGGCAGCAACCGCTCGACACCGAGCTCCACCGCCTTCTGGGCGACAACGTCCATGGCCGGGCCCGCCAGAACCGCGACCGCCAGGCTGAGCCCTGCGGTCGGACGCGGCGCGAGGCTGACCGACTCGACGGCAACCTCGGCGGCGCCCCTCCGTTCGATGAAGAGGCGTCCCGGCGCCACCGATCCCGCGCCGTCGGTGAGCACCACACGGTCGCCGCTCTCGAGTCGAAGAGCTCCTCTGACGTGGCGAGCTTCGTCGGCATCCAGGATCACCCGGCGCCCCGCCTCGAGCTCACCCTCGCCAGCCAGCAGCCACGGCGCCTGCTTCATGACCCGGATCCGCTCCGAACCGCGAGAATGCTGATCCAATCGCCCATCTCTCGCGACCCCGACGCCGTCAGGCCCGCCCTCTCGAGACTCGCTTCGACCTCGGGTCGTTCGACGCCGAGAATGCCGGAAAAGACCGCGGTTCCGCCGGCGGCGAGGAGCCGGTAGATCTCGCCGAGAAGAGGGCTGAAGTTGGACACGATCATGTTGCACAATACGAGATCAAAAACGACATCGCCCAGACAATCGACGCCACCGGCGATCACCGGCAGCCGGCACTTCCAGGATTGGCGCAGCACCGTGGTCCGGGCTTCCCAGGCTGCGAGCGGATCGGTATCGAGGGCGACGACCAACCCCGCATCGAGGCGCTCGGCGGCGATCGCCAGGACTCCGGATCCGGTGCCGATATCCAGGACCCGGAGCGATCGGCAGTCCCTCTCCTCGAGCTCCATCAGCACGAGTCGGGTGGATTCATGGGTCCCGCTCCCAAAGGCCGCACAGGGCTCCACGGCGAGCCGAAACCGGCCGCTCGGCGCGGCTGTCGACCGCTGCGGATGAGGGTCGATCCACCAACGCCGGCCGACTTCAAACGCCTCCAGCCCCTCCCGCCACTCGGCTGACCAATCCCTGTCGGCCTGTTCCTCGACCCGGACGGGGCCCGAACCGAGGGCGGTCAGAATCGCCTCGATCTCGGGGACGGCGGCTTCGCCGCCGGCTCCGAGCCAGACAGCGACGTCGATGCGATCACCGCCGGCCGGTTCGATTTGAACCCCAAGGATCGCTGCGGGCGGAAACGCAACGGCAAGCTGCTCCTCGCTGGTATCGGGGAGGTTCGCTCTGATCTCGATGTACTCCGACATGATCTCGGATCAATCACCGACAAAGGCCTGCTTGAGCCGTTCAAAGAGACTTCGCTGATCTTCCGGTTCGAAACCTCCGCCGATGCGGGCGACGTCTTCGACGAGCTTTCGTTGCTCGGAATTGAGCTTCTGCGGGACAACGACCTTGAAGTGGACGTTGAGGTCGCCACGGCGCCGGCCGTTGACGTTGGGCATCCCGGCTCCGCGAACCCGGTAGACCTCGCTCGGCTGGGTCCCCGCGGCGACCTCGATCTCGATGTCCTGGTTCTGGATCGTCTTGGCTGCGATCTTCGCGCCCAACATGGCCTGGAAGACCGAGATCGGGAGCTCCATATGGAGGTCGTCTCCATCCCTCTGGAAGACCTCGTGAGGGGTGACTGCAATGACAACGAAGAGGTCGCCGGACTGGCCTCCCTGGGGCCCGTCCTCCCCCTCACCTGACAACCTCAGACGCATCCCGTTGTCGACTCCGGCCGGAATCTTGACCTGCAGGGTCGCTTCCCTCTCGACCCTTCCGTGACCGCCGCAGGGCTCACACGGGTAACGATTGACACGACCGGCGCCGGAACACGTCGGACAGGTCTGGGCCACCGAGAGAAAGCCGCGGCGAAACATGACCTGACCGTTGCCGCCGCAGGTGCCGCAGGGCTCCGGGGTCGTTCCCGGTTTGGATCCCGATCCGTCGCAGGTGTCGCATCGTTCGAGACGCGGCACCCGAATCGGTCGTTCGACGCCCTTGGCCGCCTCGTCGAGGGAGATCCGCAAGGTGTACTGCAGATCGTGGCCGCGTCGGCGCTGGCGGCCGCCGCGCCCACCCCGGCCACCGAAGATATCTCCAAAACCGAAGAGATCCCCGAGAATATCGGCAAAATCACCGAATGAGCTGGGATCGAATCCCGTGAAGGGCTGATCTCCGACTCCTTGATGGCCGAATCGATCGTATCGCGACCGTTTTTCAGGGTCGGAAAGGACCGCATACGCGGTCGCCGCTTCCTTGAATTTCTCCTCGGCCTTCGCGTCTCCCGGGTTTCGATCCGGGTGGTACTTCACCGCAAGCCCACGGTAGGCCTTTTTGATCTCCCCGACCGAGGCGTCGCGAGCGACACCTAGGACCTCGTAATAATCCCTGACTTGGTCTGTGCTCATGGTTCAGGCGTCAGCTTTCCTCGTCCGCCACCGGCTCCGCGGACCGCTTCATATCGATCCCGAGGGCGGCCATGGGGTCGACCATGATGACCTGGGTCAGGATCTGACTCGCGGTCTGAACCGCGAGAATCGCCTCCTCGAGCACCGATCGCTCCTCGTTGACGGCGGCCTTGCGGGCTCGATCCAGCGTCCCACGCACCTCGTCCCGCTCGACCTGGGCCAGAGCCGCCCCAAACTCCTTGAAAACACGATCATTGGTATGGATCAGGCCTTCGAGGCGGTTCTGCAGGAGCCGGATTTCGCGGCGATCGTGGTCCTCGACCCGGTGCATGTCGGCCTCGGCGATGAGAGCATCGATCTCCGCCTTGGAAAGCCCGCCGGCGGGGCTGACGTCAATGCTCTGCTCCTTACCGGTGGCCATGTCTCGCGCGCCGACGTTGACGATACCGTTCGAGTCGATCGAAAAGGTCACTTCGATCTGCGGCACGCCTCGAGGCGATGGTGGAATACCGACGAGGTCGAACCGCCCGAGGGAACGGTTCTCGACCGAGATGCCGCGCTCGCCCTGGAGGACGTGAACCGTCACACTGGTCTGATTGTCGGCGACGGTGGTGAAGATCATGCTTTTCTTGGTTGGAATGGTGGAGTTTCGATCGATGATCTTGGTGAAGAGCCCGCCGTGGGTCTCGATGCCGAGGGACAGCGGGGTGACGTCCAACAGGATCAGGTCCTTGACCTCGCCCTGGAGGATGCCCGCTTGAATCGCCGCGCCGACGCCAACCACCTCGTCGGGGTTGATGTCCTGGCACGGTTGCCGACCGAAGAACTCGGTGACGACCTTCAACACCAGCGGCATCCGGGTCTGGCCTCCGACCATGATCACCTGATCGATCTCGTCCTTCGATACCCGCGCGGCCTCGAGAGCGTTCCGGCACGGGTCGAGGGTCCGCTGCACCAGATCGCCGACGAGCTCCTCGATCTGACTCTGAGCCATCCGCATCTGGAGGTGTTTGGGCCCGGTGTGGTCGGCAGCGATAAAGGGCAATGAGATCTCGTGGACATCGTTGCTCGAGAGGGCGCACTTGGCGGATTCGGCGGCTTCCTTGATCCGCTGCATGGCCATCATGTCACCGGAAAGGTCGATGCCCGTGTCGACCTTGAACTGCTCGAGAATGTACTCCATGATCCGCGAATCGAAGTCTTCGCCACCGAGGAATGTGTCCCCCGCGGTGGATTTGACCTCATAGATGCCGTCGCCGATCTCCAGCACCGAGATGTCGAAGGTACCGCCGCCGAGGTCGTAGACCGCAATGGTTTCGTTGGTCTTTTTCCCAAAGCCATACGCCAACGAGGCCGCGGTCGGCTCGTTGATGATCCGCAGGACTTCGAGACCGGCGATGGTCCCGGCGTCCTTGGTCGCCTGGCGCTGGCTGTCGTCGAAGTACGCCGGCACGGTGATGATGGCCTGGCCGACCTCTTCACCGAGGAACTCCTCGGCGAACTCCTTGATTTCGCGCAGTACAAAGGCGGAGATCTCGGGCGGTGAGTACCTCCTGCCCTTGATTTCGACGCAGGCGTCGCCGTTTTCCGATTCGACGATGGCGTACGGAACCAGGGTCCGCGCCCATTTGACTTCTTCCGAATCGAACTTCCGCCCGATGAGGCGTTTCACGGCATAGGCGGTGTTCATCGGGTTGGTCATGGACTGGCGACGGGCGATCTGACCGACCAGACGGGCATCGTCAGAGGTGAAGGCCACCACCGACGGGGTGGTCCTCGCGCCCTCGCGGTTGGGGATGACCATGGGCTTGGTGACATCGACCACCGCCGCACATGAGTTGGTGGTTCCGAGATCGATTCCGATGATCTTACCCATCAATCACTCCTGACCCCTGATCGCCAGGAGATGAGATCGTGGCGGAATCGGTCCGGGTCGGTACGTCGGCCACCACCCCGACCATCGCCGGTCGAATCAAACGCCCGTGGCAGACATAACCCTTGACGAGCACCGACGCGACGGTGCCCGGTTCGAGATCGCTGTCCTCGACCCGGTGGACCGCTTCGTGGTACTCGGGCGAAAAGGGTTGGCCCATGGGGTTGACGACCTGGATCCCCTGCCGTTCGAGGGTATCCCAAAGCTGTTTCGCGATCATCTCGACGCCTTCTCTGAAGGCGCCGTTCCCTGCTTCGCCATTGTGCTCGAGCGCGCGTTCGAAGTTGTCGAGCACAGGGAGGAGATCGCGCAGCAACTCTTCGTTGGCATGGCGCTTGATCTCGACGCGTTCGCGATCGGTTCGCTTGCGGAAGTTGTCGAACTCCGCCAACTTCCTGAGGTGAATATCCCTCAGTTCGTCCAGCTCGCTCTCGAGGCGCTCGATCTCGATCTCCACCGAGGGGCCGAGGTCCACCGGCTCGACACCCGTGACCTCGGGGGGCGCCTGGGCCTCAGCCGGCGGCGCACCCGCCCCGCTGTCTTCATCGATGAACTCGATCACAATGTCGTCGGACACGTCCGCGGGGAAGCCTTCGTGCGCTTCTTTGTTTTCGTTTTCACCCATTCATCGCTCCAGGTTCCTGCAACATTTTGGTCAGCGAATCTCCGATGAATTCAACGATCGGTACGATCCGCCGGTAGTCCATCCTCCTGGGGCCGACAACGCCCAACGCGCCGGCCCTTTCGCCATCCTTGTAGAACAGCGTCGTCACCATACCGAGTTCGCCCGAGGCCGTCAGAGCGGACTCTCGACCGATAATCACCTGGGTCGAACCGTTGGACAACGCTTTTCGGATCTCTCGAACGATGCGCTGCTCGTCGTCCAATGTGGCGAACAACGATCTCACCCGTTCGATTTCAGTGAAATCATCGGTCTGCAGCAGATGGTCGGTGCCGGCCACCTGAACCTCGACCCGCGACTCGACGAGCGGCACGAGAGAACGAATGATCTCCAACGCCTGCCGCTCGAGGGCATCCTGGCGATCGTCCTCGTGTTCGACGACCGACGACTCGACGGCGGCGGTCACCGCATCGAGATTCAATCCACGAAACTCGGTGGTGAGATAGTTGGCGATCTCATGGAGCCGATCTCGGGTGAGTTCCCGGTCGAGCCTCAGCAGACGCTTCTCCACGGTCCCGTCGGCCGTAACCAGAAGCCCGAGCACGCGGGAACCCTCCATCGCCACGAGGGACACGGCTTCGAGGAATCTCCCCATGCCGAACGGCCGCACCGCAACGCCCGCTTCCTGGGTCACGTCGGCGGTCAGCCGGGCGACCCAGGCAAAGTCCTCGACCAGCTCGCGTCGGACCTCCTGCATCTGACCCGCAACTCTGCGTTGGATTGCCGGTGAGAGACGACAACCGCTCGACACCTTGTCGACATAGAGCCGCAAGGTGCGATCCGACGGAACCGTCCCCGCCGATGCGTGCGGTCGGCTGAGGTAACCCGACTCCTCGAGCTCCGCCATGATGTTGCGGATGGTCGCCGACGACAGGCCGAGACCGGAAACCCGGGCGACCTCGCCGGACGCGACCGGTCCGCCCGAGCGGATGTACAACTCGACAATGGCGCACAACACCTTGAGCAAACGCCGGCTCAGGATCACTCGTGACTCCCCCGTTGATCGGCCGCGAAAACGACGCCCGGGCTCCAACTTGGCAAAATAAACGCAAACGCAACCTCACGCAAGCCTCGATCATTGTAGCACTTCCGCCCGGTGCTGCCGATTGCCGTCCGTTGCGGCGACCGGCGGTTTGACGCGCCGATTCGGGACCCGGTCCGACCCTCGATCCCGCCATCGACCGCGATCATTCCGGCCATTGCCCTGAACACGGAAAATGAAGGCGAAAAACGCTCGAAACGTCCCGTTAGCGCAGAAAATAAACTGGTTTGAGACAAAATTGACCCCGTCAAACGCGGTGTGTTAGCTTTGAGCTGGCTGAAGAGGTTAACGACACCAATATGGTTTTCTTCAATTGGGCAACGATGCAGATGGCCGCGAAGATCGTGTATTACGGTCCCGGCCTGTGCGGAAAAACATCAAACCTGTCGTACATCTACGCCAAGACCACCCCGAACTCCCGGGGTGAAATGGTCTCCTTGGAAACCGAGTCGGATCGCACCCTTTTCTTCGACCTTCTTCCCATCGAAGTCGGCACCATCGGCGGATTCAAGACCCGCCTCCAGCTCTATACCGTACCGGGTCAGGTCTTCTACAACACCACGCGGAAACTCGTGCTCAAAGGCGTCGACGGGCTGGTCTTTGTCGCCGACTCTCAGCGTCCCATGAGAGAAGCGAACATCGAAAGCCTGTCGAGTCTCATCGAGAACCTCGAAGACCTCGGCCTCGAGATGTCCGATCTCCCTCTGGTTCTGCAGTTCAACAAACGCGACCTCAAGAACATCCTGACGGTCGACGAGCTCAACAGCGATCTCAATGCGCACGCGCGGCACCCGCACTTCGAGGCATCTGCGATCAACGGCGACGGGGTCTTCGAGACGCTCAAGGAGATCACCAAACTCACGCTGAAAAAACTCCGCAAGCGGATGGCGTCGTCCCAACCCGGCAGCGTCTCGCCCGCTTCCGTACCCGTGCGACCGGCCATGAAACCGCAGCGGCCGGAGTCGATTTCGGCCGCCTCGTTGGCGCGAGCGGCCGAAGAGGGCGTCGTTTCAAGCACCGCCCCGGAACCGCCGCGTCCGGCATCGAAACCGCCGACCACCCTGTCGGCGCCCATGCCGGGCCCAGCGTCCCCCAGGCGTGACTCCGACGTCTTTTCCTCGCCAGCCGAACCCCCGGGCCAACCGACCGACGATGGCCCCCTCGGCGGAGGTTCGTTCCCGGCCAACGAGATTCCCGCGGTCGACTTCGGGTCGCAACCGGTCGCCGGGGCCGAGGACGTCGCCGCAACCGCGAGCGCGGGTCAATACGCTTCGACCGCGTTGGCCGACGAGGCCTCGGTCGGCATCGAGACCTCGAGCGAACCCTGGAGCGACGAGGCGGCGCCGGAGGTGGCGGAAACGGCCGAGAGCGCGCCGTCCGAGCCGCACGTCGATCCCGTGGAAAACGTCGAGTTCGGGCAACAGGAAACCGACGAACCGGTCTCCCCGCCCCCTCCCATCAAGAGAGTCCACGTCTCGAACCAGCTCGATATCCTCGCCGAACTCGAGGGTCTGAGGTCGGGAAGCCTCTCCGGAGGCGCTCCCAGTCATCATCGGTCGGCGGCGGCCGAGATCGACATCGACTCTCTGATCTCCGGCGCCATGGGCGAAACCAAGGAAGTCAGACGGAAAGTCGAACAGCGCCTCAAAACGGAGATATTCGACCAAATGCGCGGACTCGAGATTGCCGTTCAGGTGAAAGACGCCGGCGGCGCCACGATTCAGACGCTGAATCCGGTGGTCTTGGAAGTCGACGGGACCGGAGAGCTGACCAAGCTCTCCGTCCGCTTCGCGATTGACCTGGAACACACCAGGTGAAATCGGATCCGCCCGCCGCAAGATGATGCAACCGAAGATCAAGGACCGTCTCCGGACTCGCAGGAGAATCGTCTCCAAGACCGGTTTGTCCCCGTTCACGGTTGCGGTACTGGCGCTCGCGGTGGCTTCGACCCTGGGCTGTCAGTCCACCCGGCCCGCGCCACCGCCTGATCCGGCGGCACACGCCTCGCTGGAATCGGAATCGTATCTCGAGTGGCAGGCCGCGACCCAGGCAATCACCGACGACCTTCTCGCCGAAGCCCGACGGCTGGCCGAAGACGGCGATGACTCCGCCGCGCTCGACCTCCTCGATGAGGCGCTCTGCGCGGTGCTGGATCCACCCGACGCCATCGCCGATGAGCCGGCCTATCTCGATTTCGTGGCCGATCTACTGGCCGCCGCTGAAGAGTTGGAGGACGATCTCTCTCTCGGCGACGACGGAATCGGCGACGCCCGGGACATGGTCGCGCTGCCGCCGATCGACATTCCCGATCTTCCCCCCGACGCCATCGAACTTGTCGGCCCGGACGGATTGCCTGCCAGCGACTACCCGTTGGTCCTCAATCCCACCGTGGAAAAATTCATCGACGCGATGATCGCCGAAGGAGAGTACCGAAACCGGATCTCCGCCGGTCTGAGTCGGGCGGGCGAGTATCTGCCCATGATTCGCGGCAAGTTCCGCGCCGCCGGTCTGCCGGTGGAAATCTCCTACCTTCCTCTGATCGAGAGCGCGTTCTCGGTGAAGGCCTACTCCCGCGCCCGCGCTCACGGGATGTGGCAGTTCATGTCCGCCACCGGGCGGCACTACGGTCTCGAGGTCGGCTCCCTGGTCGACGAGCGGCGGGATCCCGTCCGTTCAACCGAGGCCGCCGTGGCCTATCTGACCGATCTCCACCGCGAATTCGATGACTGGCACCTGGCTCTTGCCGCGTACAACTCAGGCGCCGGCAACGTTCGACGCGCCATTCGCAAATCGGGCAGCCGGGATTTCTGGACGCTGCAAAGCTATCTCCCCCGTGAGACCCGGAGCTACGTCCCGGCCTTCATCGCCTCCATCATCATCGCCAAGGACCCCGCAAACTGGGGTTTCCCGGTTCCCGTGGAACGAGAGTGGGACTACGACCGGGTCGACGTGCCGGACGCCCTCGACCTGCAGTTCCTTGCCGATCGGACCAGCTTCACGGTGGACGAACTCCGCGATCTCAATCCCGCCATTCGCCGCGATCTGACCCCCGCCAACCGCGTGACGTGGCTCTGGCTGCCCAAGGGCGAGGGGCGGGAGGTCATCAACCTCCTCGCGGAAACCCCCCGGTCGGACTGGGCGCCGAGGATGATCCACTCCGTCCGCCGGGGCGAATCTCTGTCCACCATCGCGGCTCAGTACGGTTCCAGCGTGGCAGCGATCAAACAGGCCAACGGCCTCCGCGGCACGATGATCCACCCCGGCCAGAGTCTCATCGTCCCCAGATTCGCTGACGTCTCCGTCGGCCCCAGCCAGCGCCAGTCCGACAACGGGGGTTACGTCGTCCAGAGCAACGACACCCTGTGGGACATCTCGCGGGCGTTCGGCGTCTCATTGGACGCGCTGTGCGCGGCCAACGGCCTCAGCCGGCGCAGCGTCATTCGACCCGGCCAACGGCTCGTTCTGCCCTCGGGATCGACATCAGAGGGTACATTCTCGAGGTCTCCGACCGCCACCGCGGATTGGACCGGCCGCTACACGGTCCGCTCGGGCGACACCCTGTCGGGCATCGCATCCCGGCACCGCGTGTCGGTCGCCGAACTCAGGCGGGTCAACGGCCTCGACACATCGAGGATCTATCCCGGGAACACCCTGACCGTGCCGGGATCCGCCGGCACCGCAACCGAAACCACCGGATCGGCGGGCGCCACGACCTATCGGGTGCGCAAGGGCGACACCCTTTCCGACATCGCGCGCCAGTTCGGAGTCTCGGTGAAGGAACTGCGACGGCTCAACGACCTCGACACTTCGCGAATCTACCCGGGCGATGTGTTGAAGATTCCAAAACGGCAGGCGGCGAGCTAGGACTATTCGATTTCGGAACCGGTTCGGTCGAGGCTGATTGTCTCTGTCACGGCACCGTCTTCGCTGCGTTCATATCGGCGCTCAATGGTCCCGTCCGCGAGAGCAGCGCGATAGAGGCTTCGCCTCACGCGACCGTCTTCATCGAGTTCGTGGACCTCGTCGAGTACCCCGTCGCGACGGAGCTCGGCCCGGGCAGGGACCCCTTCTTCGGACACCAACGACCACTGGGCGAGGCCGTCGGGGAAAACCTGTTCGACAGCCGAAACCGACGACATCGGGTTCAGCGGGACCATGCTCTCGAGCTCGAATCCCGGCGCCACGGATTGGTCTGAGGTGTCGACGTTCGGAAACAGCAACGCCGCGACCTCGATGATCTCCTCCCCGCGTTGAACCCGGAGCCCGAGACGCTCCCCCCATGCGATCTCGGCGATCAGGAATCGGAGTTCGTCGAGGCCTTCGGGAACGACCCCGTTGACATCGACGATCCGGTCGCCGGATTCGAATCCGACGTCTTCGGCCAGGGTATCCGGCCAGACCATCGACACCACCGGTCGACCGTCGTCGTCCTCCTTGAGTTTCAGACCCACGGTCGGGAAGGCCTCGATGCCGCCGCGATCGGGGAACGCCCCGACATAATCCGCCAGCGACAGGGCGAACTGAGCCGGCGCACCCGCATTCTCGCCGGCGCCGTGCCCTCCGCCGCCCATGGGATGGCCGCTGGGCTCTCCCTCGGGATCGGGCGCCGGCGCCGTGGCGGGACAGAACGTCGCGATCCGCAACCGGGGCAGCCCGGCCGCGTCACGCTCATCGTCGAGACGCCGCGGAATACCGAGACCATAGGCGATGTGCCCGGAACCCACCACCAGCACCACCGTGGTGTCCGGGGCCGCTTCGGCGAGAATCGACCTCGCCATGACAACGTCCCACAAGCACTGCGCCGCATACATGTTCTCGAACCACCCCGGGGGCAACATGGCCACCGTGTCGCCGAAGTACCTCGAGATCAGATAACGGTGCTGGGGAGAACCGTCGGTCGTGACAACACCGATCTCGGCGGTCTGTTCCTCGGACAGCCCCTCCAGACCGCTGCGGTTGACCATTCTCGGGATATCGCGGGAGACGTTGGCGCCGATGACGGCCATCTTGTGGGCGCGCGCGACCTCCATGACGGGCCGGTAATACTCCCAGCGATATCCGCCGCGTTCGTACCACCCCGTGGCTTCGAGCAGCTCCCGCTCGTCAATCTCTCCCCGGACCCACTGTTCGAGGACCGCGTCGTCGCTGCGCTGGAAGAACTCCATGGCGAGCACGATTTTTCTTCCGGTCGCGGCCATGCCCTCGACCAGGCGGGCATGGAGGATCTTCTGATCCATGGCGGTGTGTTCTTCGCCCAGGAGGACGACATCGGCTTCGGCCAACCGGCTCGTCAGCTCCTCGATTTCCACGGCGCTTCGACGGGTCGTGTCGAAGAAAGACCCGGACTCGGCAAAACCGAGCTCGTGGGCCCGGCTTTCGTCACCCAATGGCAGTAGGTCGAGTTCGGCCGCCCCCGAGACCACCGACAATCCAAGAACAACTCCGAAGAAAATGGTTCGCATCATCACCTCCGCTGGAACTCACTCTAACCCAACCCGCACAACGGCCGGGATCTTGCTACAATCTTCTCCGACGTGCGCCCGCCGTCGATCCAGGAGAGACCACATGCCCGACCGAGCAGCCATCAGCCCAGCCTTCCAAGACGCAATCGACAGACAGGACTTCGACCGCGTCGAAGAACTCTGGTTGGAGTCCCTCGAACGCGATCGGATTCGCGTCGACGAACTGCTCGAGGTTCGCCGCCTCATCTTTCAGGCGGGGCGAAAAAACCTGGCCATGACGCTGCTCGATCTGCTCGTCGACACCCTCGAAGGACGCGACGACCCGTTCCAGGCGATGGCCGCTCTCAGAGAACAGGTCCGGCTTGTCGGCAAGCCCGACGGCGCCCTCGTCAAACGTCTCCAGAAAGCGCTGGCAGCGACCCGCGCCGACAGCCCCTCCCTCGACGCCGTGGTCTCCCGATACCCCCTGGCCACGCAAAAGAAACCCGCCGAAGCCATCAAGAACATCGAGAACTGGCTCAACCACGACACCGGAACCATCGTCGAAGTGATGGGTCAGGGCGTGGGCACCGTCACCGAGCTCAACCTCGAGCTCGACAACATCAAGGTCGATCTCGGCGGCCGGCGCCCGGTTTCGGTGCCGTTCGGCGCGGTCACCCGCTATCTCAGACCCCTGCCCGAGGGCGATTTCCGCCGTCGCAAGGTGGAAGACCCCGAGACGCTCACCGCATTCACGCTGGAGCATCCCGGCAAGGCGCTCGTCGAACTCATCAAGAGCCTCGGTCAAGATGTCAGCGTGACCGCGATCAAGGCTGGTCTTGCCGATGTCGTGCCGGAAAAGACCTGGACCTCGTGGTGGAACAAGGCTCGCAAACACCCGCGGATCCTGACTTCCGGAACCGGTTCCCGGCTCCGCTACTCGATCAGCGACAGCGCCGAGGACGCAACCAGCGTTTTGTTGACCGAACTCGAGGAGGCCGATCCGCGACAGCGGCTGACCATCGCCAAACGGCTTGCCTCCCGGGGAGGAGAAGCCTCGGACGAGGCCAATCGAATCCTCGCGGCATCCATCGAGTCGTTCGATGACGAGCCCGGACTCGCGTGGGAAACCGCGACGGCCCTCGACGGGCTTCCCGGCGGACACGAAATCGCCGTCGCGGCCCAGGGCGCCATCATCAAGAACGCCCGCCCCCTCCAGCTCCTGCGAGGAATCCAGGACCGGCAGGCCCGCATGGCGGCCCTCGATGCCATCCGAGAGACCCGAACCGACGATTGGACGACCGTCTGGGGCGAGTGGCTCCTTCACGAGAGCACGCCGGCAATCCTCGATACCATCGCCACGGCCCTCGACCGAGCCGGAGCGACCGACTCGCTCGACGCCGCCATCGAAGCGGTCTTCCGCAACCACGTCCAGCACGCCACGCAATTCATTTGGGCGTGCGAACGCATGACGAATCCCGAATCACCGGAACCGATCCGGCGTCGGATGACCCCCTCGCTGCTCGAGAAGATCCCCGACGGCCTCAGCCGTCGTGAGTTCGCCTCGCTGCGCGGCCGGTGCAAGGCGCTCTTGGACGGCGGCAAGGTGGCGATTCGGCTGCTCCTCGAAAGCGCCAACGAGGGTCAGGCGCAACGCTTCGCCCAACGGATCGCCCGGCTCCCCGGGGTCGAGCCGCAACGGGTCAGCCTCGTCGAACAGGCGGCCCACCAGGCGCACGGCTCCGCACAACCGGAGGATGAGGGGCCGCTCCTCGTGGCGACCCAGGCGGCCATCGACGCCCAACGCGCCGAACTCAAAAAGCTCCTCGAGGTGGAGATTCCAAAAACCCTCAAGGGAATCAACGCCGCCGCCGCCGAGGGCGACCTTCGGGAGAACTTCGAATACCACATGCTTCGCGATCGCCAGGAACTCCAGTCGGCACGCGCCGCCAAGCTCCAACGAGAGCTCCGTGAGGTTCGCACCCTCGAACCCGGGAAGGCCGACACGGATCGCGTCAACATCGGCACCATCGTCCACTTCGAAGGCGACACGAAACCGCTGACCATCCTCGGCGTCTGGGACGCGGATGTCGAGCGGCGGGTCTTCGCCAACGGCTCCGGCCTCGCCGAAGCGCTGCTCGGCCGCACGATCGGGGACGAGGTCGAGATCGAGGGCAAGGTCGTCACCATCGCCAAGATCGAGGCTTGGCAGGGCTAGGAGGCTGCACCGCATAGAACCGGCGGCGCCTTTCGGGCGGCATTGGCCCGTTTTTCGCCTGCTTCTTGGCCCAGACCACCAGTATGAACCTGCAAAACAGGCAAAAAACGACCTCAAATGACGCTCCGAAATCCATCCACCATCTATGCGGTGCAGGCTCCTAGGCTTCGCTCAAGTAGAAATCAGGTATGAGGTATCAGGCTCATCGCAATCGGCGGATGCCGGGGTGATCCGTCTTCGAGTTGATTCCAATGAGGGCCTCAGCGATCGTCTCTTGAAACACAAAGAGAACAAAGACCCGCGAAGGGTTCACTCAGCGGATCACTGATGACGACTCAATCCCCTGTCCGCAGCAGCTCGAGCTCTTCGTCGCTGGGTTCGAAGACGATGCAACCGACCGCACCGGGCCCGGCGTGGGCGCCGACGACGGGTCCGATCTCACCCTCGAGCATCTCGATGATGTCGAAAGTGTCGACCAGCAGGCCCTTGAGTCGTTCACCCCACTTGGGCGCCGACGCGTGGGCCATGGCGACGAAGACCGGTCGGCTGGTGTCGATCCTCGTGCGCAGGATCTCCATGAGCTTCGGCTGCGCCTTCTTCCCTCCGCGGACCTTGTCCACCGGAACCACCTCGCCGTCGGCGATCCCGAGAATCGGCTTGATCCCGAGCAGGGTGCCGAGGAGGGCCTGCGCCTGACCGATCCTCCCGCCCTTGCGGAGGAACTCCAGCGTGTCGACGAGGAAGAGAAACTGCATCCGCTCGCGAATGTCCTCGAGTCGAGCGACGATCTCGTCGATACCGAGACCGCGTTCGATCATCCGGCTCGCAAAGACGACGAGGAGACCCAGACCCACGGAGTCCGATTTGGAGTCGACGATCCGCACGGCCGGCTCCCCGACGCCGCCCGCCTCGAGACGCAGCTGAGCGAATTCATTGGCGCCGTCCCTGGCCGCGTCCGCCGCGTGTTGCGCAGTCAGGGATTGCTTGGCTGAAAGGTGAATCGACAGCACATCGCCGGTTGCCACCAACCGGCGGTACATCTCGAGGAATTCGCCCTTCCCGGGCGGGCTCGTCGACGGGAAGATGTCTCCGCCCTTGAGCATCTGGTAGAACTCATCCGGGAGCAGATCAACTCCGTCCTTGTACACGGTCTTGCCGAAGACGACGGACAGCGGCACGATGTGGATCGACTGACGCCGGGCAAACGACGGCAGGAGATCACAGGTCGAATCGGTCACCAGGTGAACCCGGTTCGCGGGTTCATTGATGAGCAGCACGCCCATCCCGGCCAGGTGATCGATCGCCTGCACCGTCTCGAGATCGGTCATGGTCACCCGGTTGATGAGATCGCCGAGGTTTCGCGCCCCTTGGATCCGGGTCAGGACCTCGCGTTCCAAGGAACTGAATTCAAGGGAAAAGAAGTCGTTGCCCATCTGGATGTCGACCGTGGCGTTGAGCGACGGGAGCCGAGCGAAGAGATCCTCGAGTTGGAGCCGTTCCTCGATGGCGTCGCTCACCAGCACCCCGAGGTCAGCGTCGATGGCCGATTCCACATTCGCCGCCACCAGATCGAGAACAAACGAGCCCTGGTGGAGGCCGGCGATCCGATTGAACGCCTTTCGGCCCTTCAAGCTGCCCCAGTAGGCCTGGATGACCTTGCCTTCTCTCAACCAGATCCCGGCGCCGGGTCCGACGCTCAACCGGGCATGACCCGTGATCGCGTCCCTTTCGAGCACGCGAAGCAGATCGCCAACGGCGATTCTCGTGAGATCGCCGTACAGGGTGTCGAGGGATTCTCCGATTTCGGCGCCGATTTCACGGGCCAGCAGGAGCAACCGGACCTTGAGGAGGAATCGGGCCGGTTCGAGATCATCGGCGGCGAGAAAGTGGAATTCTCCCCCGTCGACCACGGGATGATCCGTGACGTCTTCCCCGCCGAGGACCAGAAAGGGCGGCAGGCCGAGACCGGTTCCGGCCAACCTCGAGTAGAGGTCCACCGGTGAAATACCCTGGAGATCCGAGTGAATCACCACCAGGGTGGGATCGAGCCCGGCCGTGAACCGGAGCGCCTCCTCGGCGTTGACCGCGTTGACGACCTCGATCCCGCCTTCGTAGAGCGCGAGCCCGAGTTCGCGGCGACGCTCGTCATCCGTGTCTGCAATCAGCACACTCAAGAGTTCGGTCACGCCACATCCTCCACGATCCGTAAGTATACCGTCTCCTTGCGGAGTCTGGTCACCCGGTTGCGCGTCATGACGGGCGGAATCTCAGTATTCAACGACGCCGATCCGGTCGCAGACCGGACCCAGCACGCAGTTTGAACATGCGGGGCGCCGGGCGGTGCACACGCGGCGGCCGTGGAGGATGAGCCGCTTGGACAGATCAACCCACTCGGGTCTGGGAACCGCGGCCTCGAGATCGGCCGCGACGCGTTCGGGATCGCCGGCCGACGACAGCCCCAGCCGGTTGGCGAGCCGCCGCACATGGGTGTCGACGGCGATTCCGGCGGCCACTCCGAAGGCCTCGCCCAGCACCACCTTGGCGGTTTTCCGACCGACTCCGGGCAGACCGATCAGGGTCTCGAGATCGGCGGGAACCTCGCCCCGGTGCTCGGTGGCGATGAGACTCGCCGTCCGCCTCAGGTTCCCGGCCTTGGATCGGTGCAGCCCGGTGGACCTGATCACCGATTCGAGCTCCTCCTGGGTGGCCGCCGCCAGCTCGGCCGGCCCCGGCCAGCGCTCGAAGATCGCCGGGGTCACCTGATTCACCCTTTGGTCGGTGCATTGGGCCGAAAGTACGGTGGCGACCAGCAGCTCCCACGGCGTTCGGTAGTCGAGCTCGCAAACGGCTTCCGGATAGGCGGCCGCCAGAAGCTCGACCACGCGTTCGGCCCGCATCACGCTATCCGAGCCGGTCGAAGCTGCTGCCGCCGATGAACTCTCTCAGAATCGAGGTCTGCGGAACCTCGTCGGGGAAGACCGGCACAAAGAGGGAGAGGAACTTGAGCAACCGGAAAGCCTCGGGGTAGACCCGGCTCTCGCGCGGGACCTGAAGCAGGAACCGCTCGGCGAAGACCTTGAGCACCGCCGGCTCGTAAACCAGCGCCGAGTTGAACATCACGTCGGCCTGTTCCTGGAATGGGAAGATCCAGCGGCCCTCACCACGACGAACCCGCCCCCACAAATCCAGGGTCCTCTCGGCGGTGAAACCGCGGAAGAAACGGTCTCGGACCAGCCGGCGCACGAGTCGGGCGTCGGAGGTGAAGATCCGGTTGTGATCGTCGATGGCCAGCTGGGACAGGGCCGAGACATAGATCCGGTACTTCCGGTTGCGCGGGACCGACGACGTCAACCGATCGTTGAGCCCGTGGATGCCCTCGATCACGAGGATCTGCTTGGGCCCGAGCTGCATGGTCTTCCACTCATGGGCCGGGGTGCGGAGACCGAGGAGGAAATCGAACCGTGGGGTCGCCACCGGGCGGCCGTCCATGAGCTGCGACAGGTGGTCGCGGAAAAGCTCGAGATCGATGGCCTCCAATGCCTCGAAATCGGGGTTTCCGTCCTCGTCGAGGGGCGTGTCCTGACGGTCGACATAGTAGTTGTCGAGCGACAACGAGACCGGCTCCAGACCGTTGACCCTGAGCTGAACCCCGAGCCGCTTGGCAAAAGTCGTCTTCCCCGATGAGGACGGCCCGGCCACGGTGACCAGCCGGACCTCCGGCGACCGACCGGCGATCTCGTCGGCGATCTGGGAGATCTTCTTTTCGTGCAGACCCTCGGCGACCCTCACGATGGGTCGGATGCCTCCATTGATGCACAAATGGTTGAGCCGACCGATGTTCTCGATCTCGAGAAGCTCCTGCCAGCGCCGGGTTTCGGCATAGGTGGAGAAGAGCAGCGGACGCGGGGCGAATTTCGGCAGCTGACTGCGGTCGCCGCGTCGGGGGAACCGCAGCAGGAGTCCGTCCTCGAAGGCCATGACACCAAAGGTCGGCAGACATCCGGTATCGGGCGCATAAGGGCCGTGGGCGATGTCGACAAAACCGCCGCATGAAATGGTATGGACCGTCGACGATCGGCGGGTCTTCAGCAGCGCCAGCTTGTCCTCACGCCCGCGTTCGCGGAAAAAGTTCTCGACCTCTTCGATGGTGACCGTTTGCCGGACGAAGGGGCGGCGCTCCCGGTGGATCTCGCCCATCTTCGCTTCTACCGCGGCCGCCATCTCGGCAAGGCCGGGCCGGTCGCCGCGAATCTGATAGTGGTAGCAATTGCCGAGGGACTGACCGATCACCGTGCGGACACCCGGATAGAGTTCGAGGCAAGCCTCGTAGAACATCAGGCTCACCGATCGCTTGTAGACCGACTCGCCGTCGCGATCGCCGTAGCGGACGAGCTCCATCTCGGCGTCGCCGCGGATGGGAAAGTCGAGCATCACCTGCCGGCGGTTGACCAGAGCCGAAAGAACCGTATCCGGAATCTCGCCATCGACGTCGCGCACCACCTCGGCCACCGTCGAGCCCGACGGGACCCGGCGCGCCACGCCGCGATAGACAACATCGACCTGAGAGTGATTCATGGTTCCCCGCGCCGATCCGATCCGCACCTGAGCTAGTGTACCCCGCCACAATTGGGGTGAGCTATCGAGGGTGCCGAGGCGCCTTCCTGCCTGCACTTCGCGACCGAGGAATACTCGTTGTATTTTGAGAGAGTGCGGTGCGGGCTGGGATAGACGGGCGGCGGCCGCGGCTCAAGCGCGCCGGTGCGGGGAGACTGGTCGCCGATGGGCGTTGTGATCGAGGCGAAGGCCTATGACTTCTTGACCTTCTTCGGCTCACAGACCTCGGTCTTCTTCTTGACCACCGCTCCGCAATCCTCGCAGCGGTACCGCCCCGGTTTGGGCTTTGCTTGCGACTTCCCCTTTTGACAACTCATGCCAGTGAAATGATACCCGGTTTCAGGTTCCTTTCGCAACCATCTGCGACCGGACGTGAAATAATCCCCTTCATGACAACATCCACCGCCGTCGTCCTCGGCCTGATGGTCGTTGCAGTGGTGCTCTTCGTCAGCGACCGGCTCCGGTCGGACATGGTCGCCATGATCATCCTCGGCGCCCTTTTGGTGAGCGGCATCATCACCCCGGAGGAGGCATTCTCGGGTTTCGGCCACCCGGCCACAATCGCCGTCGCCGCCATGTTCGTCCTCTCAGCCGGGCTCGAGAGAACCGGCGCCGTCGCCGGTGTCGGCGAGTTGCTCGGCAGGCTCGGACGCCGGAGCCCACGAGGCGCCCTGGTCGCCATGATGGGCTCCATCGGCACGGTTTCCGCCTTCATCAACAACACGGCCGCGGTCGCGATCCTCCTGCCGCCGGTCCTCACCATGGCGCGAAAAATCAAAACCAGCCCTTCAAAGCTCCTCATCCCGCTGTCCTTCGCGTCGCTCTTCGGCGGGTCATGCACCCTCATCGGCACCTCGACGAATCTCCTGGTGAGCTCCATGGCCGAAGAACACGGCCAGGCCCCCATCGGCATGTTCGAGCTCTCGGTGGTGGGCCTCGCCCTCGCCGCGGCGGGTCTGATCTACATGGCGACCGTCGGCTACCACCTGCTGCCCGACCGCGGTCACGGCGCCGACCTCACCGAAGAGTTCGATGTCGGAAGCTACCTCACCGAGCTCGAGATCATCCCCGGATCGATCCTGATCGATGCAACGGTCGGTCACAGCGCCCTGTCGGAAGCCGAGGTCGATGTTCTCGCGGTGGTCCGTCACGGTGTGACCATGACCCTGCCGCAGCACAACACGGTTTTCGAGGAGGGCGATGTCTTGTGGGTGCGCTCCGATCTGCCCGGTATGCGGACCCTGCGCGCGTCCGACTGGGTCCGGATCCGCCACGGCCGCCGATGGGGCGACCTCGGTCTCGAGGCCGATGACGCCACCATCATCGAAGCGGTGGTGGCTCCCGGGTCGCCCCTCATCGGCAAGAGCCTCATGCAGAGCAATTTTCGGAATCGTTTCGGGGCGACGGTTCTCGCCATTCGTCACCACGACGAGATCCGGCACAGTCGTCTCGCCTCCACGCCGCTCGCGGCCGGAGACGCCCTCCTCATCGAGGCGCCGAAGACCCAGCTCGCCCGGCTCAAACGGCGCCGCGAGTTCGTCGTCGTCTCCGATGTCGGCCCCCTCGACGAACGACCCCGCAACCGATTCGCCGCCGTCTTCATCGTCGCCGGAGTGGTGCTGGCGGCCGCTTCCGGGTTGCTCCATATCTCGGCGGCGGCGTTGGTCGGCGCGATCCTGCTGATCCTCACCGGCAGCCTGCAGATCGAAGAGGCCTACCGCGCCGTCGACTGGCAGGTGGTCTTTCTCCTCGGCGGCATTCTGCCCCTGGGCATCGCCCTGCAGAAGACCGGCGGCGCGGATCTTCTCGCGAACCTCCTCATCAACGGGGTCGGAGATCACGGCCCCATGGCGATTCTCGCCGCGCTGTATCTGGTGACCACCGTCCTCACCGCGTTCATGTCGAACACCGCCACGGCGGCGCTCCTGGTTCCCATCGCCATCACCACCGCGGCCAGTCTCGGGATCGATCCGAGACCTCTGCTCATCGCCATCGCCTTCGGCGCCTCGGCGAGCTTCATGACACCGGTGGGATACCAGACGAATCTGCTCGTCTACGGCCCTGGGTCGTACCGCTTCAGCGACTACATGAAGGTCGGAGTCCCGCTGACGATCATCTTCTGGGTGCTCGCAACGCTGCTGATCCCGCTCGCGTGGCCGTTCTAAACAGTTCTCAATTTTGAATTTTTAATTCTTAATTTCCATCGCAGAGCCGTGACCCCTGTAACGGTTTCCGATGCGATGTAATTTAAAATTAAGAATTTAGAATTGAAAATTGCGCTTTAGCGCCTAGTTCACAACGCCCAACTCGCCGAGGTTCTGCTCCGCATACTCGAGAACTCGATCGAAATTCTCGTAGTCCTGGCAGTTGGCCTGGAGGAGATGAAAGACATCGGCGGCCTTTTCGGTCTCCCCGGCGTTGCCGAACGCCACCATCAGCTGTTCGAGAGACTCGCAGTCGCAGCGGCGGACATAGGCCGCGGCCTCGGAGAAGACCACGCTCGCACTCGGCTGGTTGGTCCAACTCAGTGAGAGGGCCAGAAACGTATGGATGTGACCGATATAGGTCTCGTCGTAAACCTCGTTCATGTAGGGAAGGCAACGCAGAAAGCACGGGATCGCTTCGTCGTATCGGCCATCGTCAAAGAGGATGACGCCCAGGGTGTAGCACGACTGGCAGTAAACGCTGAGAACCTCGTCGAAGGTCTCGAGATAGGCCTTGTAGCCTGCGACGGATTCAGCGAGGAACTTGCGGGCGCTTTCGATCTCCTCGAGATCGTAGAAGATCGTCCCGATCAGCCCTTGCAGAAAACCGCGCCAATTGGGTTCCTCCTCCAGGGAGAGAAGCTTCTGCAGGAGTTCGGTATCGCCGTGGTCGGCGGTCCGGGCATCCATGCGTTCGATGACCGACTCGATCCCGGCGGCGACCCGACCCGATGGGTCCGATCCCGTGTACCAATCAGGATTCTCCATTTCACCGTTCCCCTTCGCATCAACCTCCGTCTCCACCCCTTCGGGCGGACAGACGAACGACGAGTTTAACCGCGACGCCCGGACCGCTCAAGAGTGGTGAGCCCTACGAGGCTGCACCGCATAGAGTCAACGGCGCCTTTCGGGCGCAGCGAAGGTCCTTCTTTGTTGGATTTTCGGCCCGTACATGGAGTACTGCTCCGAAAACCCGCCTCAAAGGGCACTTTGTTGCGCCCGAAATCCATCCGTCATCTATGCGGTGCAGCCTCCTAGGCCGAGCGAGATCCGAACCGGGTCAGCGTCCGAGGGTGTTCGTTGCGGGCCCTTTCCCTCATTCTGGGGGCTCGTCGCCTCCGACCGGATCCGCATCCGCGGTCGCACCGCCACCAACCGCCTCGCCGCAGCCGGGGCAGAATCTTGCCCCCGGCGGCAGGACGGCGCCGCACTCGGCGCAGACCGGGACCACCGTCACGCCGGGCTCCTGGTAGCGGATATCCTGGATCACCCACTTCCCCTCCAGTTCCTCGAGGCTGAAATGGGCTTCCACGGCGCCGCCCTCGCACGAGCCCTGGTAGGTGAGCTTGGCCACCGAGCGACCCGATTCCCGGTTGATGGCGGTGCCGCTCAGCCGCCAACCGCCGCACGCGCCCATCTGGGCCCGGGCCGCCTGCTCGAAGGCGACGAAATCGGCAAGCCCGCGATCTTCGGTGAAACCGGGTCCGAGCGCCTCAAACGCCTCTTCATACCGCCCGCCGTCCACCGACCCGAGATAGGCATCGGCCGCCGCATTCGCCCCCGAGCCATCCTTGTAGAAGTACGCGACGCAACCGCCGATCCCGAGGACCGACACGACCACCACGATGAGGCAGCCCCAACCGAAGCAGCTCATCCAGTTCGTCTTTTCGTCATCAGCCATGACGGCACCTCCCGATCGGCGTTTTGTCGGACTTCGGACACCACAGGGTAACCGACCCGGGTCGAGCCGAAACCTTCCATCGGAACAGATTCTGTTCGCTTTTGAGTAAAACGTTGTATTTTCTGATCTGCGAGTCGGGTCGGTGCGGGGTTCCCTGGGCCCGCCGGCGGTCGAGATCCGATGACCCCGGAGTCTGTTGGGAGGATGGCGGTGGAGGTTCCGACGAAGATGAGCGGGAGCTTGCAACGCGGCGATCAGCATTTGCTTGCCGAACTCACCCGACGGACCGTCGACTCGGGTTTGCACGCCGCCGAGATCGGGACCGACGGCTCCGGCTGCGACGCCGGTTCCGCCGTGGAGTCGGTCAAGCGTCTGGCGGAGGCGGCATGACCACCGGTCTTCGCTCTCGTCTGACCGGCGGCGAAACCTGGTGCGGCGACGGCGCGTGGGGAACCCAGCTCATGGCCCGTGGGCTCAAACCCGGCGACAGCTTCGAGGAAATCAACCTGACGAGGCCGGAGATCCTCGCCGAAATCGCCGCGCTCTATCTCGGCTCCGGCGCCCAGCTCATCACCACCAACACCTTTGGCGCCTCACCCCTCAATCTGGCGACTCACGGACTCGCCGACCGCACCGAGGAGATCAACCGGGCCGCGGTCAAAGCCATCCAACCCGCCGTCGAGGGACGGGCGCTGATCTCGGGCTCGGTCGGTCCGACCGGCAAGATCCTCGCTCCCTACGGTGACACCGATCCCGCTGTCATGGCCGCAGGATTCGGCCGCCAGGTCGGCGCGCTCGTCGAAGCCGGCGCCGATCTCATCTGCATCGAGACCATGATGGATCTCGAGGAGGCGCGGCTCGCGGTGGAGGCCGCCCGCCGGTGCTCGCCCACGGTGCCCATCGTCGCCACCATGACCTTCAACGCGACGCCGCGCGGTTTCTTCACCACAATGGGCAACACCGTCGAGCAGGCCTGTGCCGTGCTCACCGAGGCCGGCGCCGATCTCGTCGGCTCCAACTGCGGCAACGGGATCGACACCATGGTCGCCCTCGCGCGCGAGTTCGCCGCCCACACCACCGTGCCCCTGGCCATCCAGTCCAACGCCGGGCTGCCCGAGAATTCGGGCGGCGCGCTCCACTACCCCGAATCTCCCGACGACATGGCGGCCAGGGTCGGCGAACTCATGGATCTCGGTGTCGCCATCATCGGCGGCTGCTGCGGCACCGGCCCCGAGCACATCCGCGCCATCCGCGCGGCCATCGACCGTCACCGGGGCCGGACCGCTTGAACACCAACACCAGACTGGCCCTGCTCGGCGCCTGTTTTCTCTGGGCGATTTCCTTTGTCGCCACCAAGATCGCCCTCGGGGTGATCCCACCCTTGACCGTGGTCTCACTCCGGTTGCTCATCGCCTCGGTCTTTTTTCTTCCTCTGCTCGTCTTCACCGGTCGCTGGCGCCGGGTCGCCGATGGCACGATTCTTCTCAAGCTCTTTGGTCTCAGCCTCTTCGGCGCCGGGCTCCACTACGGCTTCCAGACCGTCGGGCTCCAGACCACCAACGCCTCCAACGCCTCGGTCTATGTCGCCACGGGCCCGATCACGATTCTCCTGCTGGCGGTCGCCTTCCTCGGCGAGAAGCTCAACGCCCGCAAGATCCTCGGCATCGTCACCGCCATCGCCGGAGTCCTCCTCGTCATGGGCTCCGAGACCCTGGCCGGTTTCTCGCTCGACGGCAATCTCATCGGCGACATTCTCGTCTTCGCCTCCATCGTCATGTGGGCCTGCTTCACCGTTCTCGGCAAAAAGCTCACCGATGAGCTGGGCGCCCTCACCGTCACCGCCACCGTCACCCTCATCGGCGCCGCCTGGATGAGCCCGGTCGGCTGGTTCGAGATGGACCGCACCGGGTTCAGCCTGACCGAAATCACGCCCACCGCCTGGGTCGCGGTCGTCTTTCTCGGCGCCGCCTGCAACTTCGTCGCCGTGCTGCTCTACTTCACCGCGCTACAGAGGACCGAATCGCAGAAGGTCGGGGTCTATCTCTACGCCATCCCGCCCATGACCGCCGTCGCCGCCGCGCTCGTGCTCAAAGAGCCCATCACCCTCGGCCTCGTTGTCGGAACCGGGCTCGTCATCGCGGGGGTTGCGCTCACCGAACGGGGTTAGCTGCCGGCGGCCGGGACAGCGGCAGCGACAGGGACAGCGTCAGCGGCAGGGTACCGCGTTCGGGCACGTCACCGACGACAGCCAGGATGGCTGTCGCTACACAATCAAGAACGGCCCCTGTGTAGCGACAGGCTTCCAGCCTGTCGGGGGCAGCGGCAGCGGCAGCGACAGCGGCAGATGCCGCCCCGGGTCGGAGGGAAAGAAGCGTCCCTCGGGGTGCCGGGTCCGGCATTGTGCCGGATCGACCCTCCGGCACGCGGTGCGTTGCGCACAATGCCGTACCGGGCTCCCCCGAGGAACCTGGCCTCGGGAGCGGCGCACGAGCGTGGCAAACGACGGCAGGGCCTCGTTTGCCTACGGTCGTCCGCTCGTGAGGTCTGGTCGCGGCGGCCGGAGGCCGCTTAGCACGCGCGCCGCTGCCTGGTTGTTTCGGCTCAGAGGGAGGCCGCCGGCGTCCCATCGGCGTGGTCGCAGAGCTTCAAATCCACCGCCTGAGCGACCACGCCGATGGGACGACGCTGGGCCGCCGAAGGCGGACCAGAAGGCCGGGGATGCGGGATCCAAGCCCGGAATCGGTCGCGACGGGATCTTCCTCTCAGCCCCCCGCCTTGAACTTCGCGATGAGCGCCTGGCGCCGCTCGAGGCTCGCCTCCGGCCACTGCTCGGAGGTCGTGTAGTACCCCTCGAAGGCGGGCACGCCCTCGGGCAGGATGACCCAGGGCTGTTTCGTTGACGTGAAGATATGGATGTCCGGCGGCAGCCGGCCGGGCTCGGTGAGAGTCCCGACCCGGACGAAGCGCATGAGATCCCCAAACCCGCCGTAGCTGCTCCACACCGCCACCCGACAGACCGGGCAGCGGCTGATCCGCTGACCCTTGCCGCTCGCCGACGGCGTGTCGATGATTTCGACCTCGCCATCTACCAATTCGACGCGGTCGGCCTCGATGAGGGCGTTGAGGGCGAATGCCGTCCCCGTCTCACGCTGGCACCAGGTGCAGTGGCAGCAGTGGACAAAGAGCGGATCGCTCATCATGCGGAATCGGATGCGGCCGCAGGTGCAGCGACCTTCATGCATGGTCGGCGTGGTGTCGGACATGACGCCCTCCTCGAAACGAACCGCGCCGCAGTGGCAGCCGCCGCGATGGATCAACATCGAGCGCACCGTTTCATCGCGGTACGCGACAGGCTGGAGAACGGCTCGTCGTTCATGGCTGCTCGTCCGATGATACACGGGTCCTGTACCAATCCTCCACGACACAAATGTCCTGAGGACAGTACAAAAAGTCCGCTTAACTTGACAAAATGTTCGCCAAAACACATATTCGAACCATGAGCGAACTCCGCAATCACGTCAGGCAGCACCGCGCCAGGATCGACCTGACGCAACAGGAGCTCGGCGAGCGGGTCGGGGTTCGTCGCCAGACCATCCTCGCCATCGAGAAGGGCCATTACGTGCCCTCGACCCTGGTTGCATTCCGCATCGCAAGGGAGCTCGGGATGCCGGTGGATGAACTCTTCGAGCTCGTGCCTTCAGAACAGGAGGGGCGATGACGAACGAAATGGACGTGCTGCGGATGGACGAGCGTCAGCGTGCATCGTGGCTGCAGGCCAACCGATCGACCCTGATGCTCGTGGGTCTGGTCTGGCTCGGCATGATCGGCTGGGAGCTCGCCCACCACACGACCCCGTGGTTCCTGATCGTGATGGTCCCGCTTTTCGGCATCTTCCGGTTTGCGAGCTACCGCTACTACCAGCGCCTGCCCTGAGAGACTCCCGGCGCGACCCCGATCGGCGCGATCCTCCGCAGCGGTCGCGGCCTGGCCGCTCTGGTGATCGTCCATCTCTCGTTCAACACGAGCTATACCCAATCTCGATTCGGAACCGATCACCGGTGCAATCAGACGACGGTGCCGAAGATCATCCCGACCAGCGCCGTCGCCGCCATCGCCAGGGCGCCCCACAGGGTGACCCGGCCGGCGCCGAGAGCGAGGCTCGAACCTCCCGCCCTCGCGGCCAATCCTCCGAGGAGCGCCAGGAACACGATGGATCCGCCGGCGACCAGTGGAACCAGGCTCGCGACGGGGCCGACCCAGGCGAGGGTCAGCGGCAGCGCCGCACCCACGGTGAACGTCGCGGCCGATGCCGCCGCCGCCTGGAATGGACGGGCGCTGTGGATCTCGCTGAGACCGAGCTCGTCGCGAGCGTGGGCCCCGAGGGCGTCGTGCGCCATGAGCTGGTCGGCCACCTGCTGCGCGAGCGGCGGATCGAGACCGCGATCGACGTAAATCGCGGCGAGCTCATCGCGCTCGAACTCGGCATCCTCGTCGAGCTCGCGTCGTTCGCGTTCGAGATCGGCCCGCTCGGTGTCCGCCTGCGAGCTCACCGACACGTACTCGCCCGCGGCCATGGACATCGCGCCGGCAACCAACCCCGCCACGCCGGCGACGAGCACCTCGCCCCGCGCCGCCTGCGCCGCCGCCACCCCCACCACCAGGCTCGCGGTCGAGACGATGCCGTCGTTCGCCCCCAGCACCGCCGCCCGCAGCCAGCCGATCCTCTCGGCAAAATGCCGCTCCCTGTGCTTTCCCATGGTTGCCACTTCCAATCCTCATCTCGGCCGGCCTCCGCCCGTGACGGCCCCGGCCGGGCTGACCGCCCCGACGCCTCCGGGGACGCCAATCCGCTTCGGGGCGCGCCTCGGTTGCGACGGTGCTTTCCCGCCAGAACCGGGCCGTTGCGGGGAAGGCCGGTCAGCTCGCCCGCCGGTCGACCTCGAAGGTTCGCCGCGAGCATACGCCGTTTCTCCGATGGTGGATCAAGATCGGCAACCGAGTCTGGCCCGCACTTCTCACCGGGTTTCGTCGCGAGGTCGGCGAGGTGCCGTGCCCGGCTGGGTTTTCGATCCGAGGGGCGCGGAGGCGTACTTGACAGTACGTAGGGACCTCGCGCACCGCCCGCGAGGGCGGGCCCGACGGAGTCGGGAGACCCCGAAGGGGTCAGCGTGGGCTGGAGCACCCGGAGGTGAGAAAACCCAGCTGGGTGCCGTGCATCGCCGGCCGCAGCAGACAGCTGGTGAGAAGTGCGGGCGAGTTGGTGTAGGCTTTCGCCGATCTCGACGGAGGCGCCCAATGGATTTCGCGCTCAACGAACAGCAGCAGATGGTTTTGGAAATGGTGCGCTCCTTCGCCGAGGAACGGGTTCGCCCCGGCGCGGCCGAGCGCGACCGCACCGGTGAGTTCCCGCACGAGATCTTCGCCGAGATGGGCGGGCTCGGGCTGCTCGGCATGATGGTGCCCGAGGAGTTCGGCGGCGCCGCGATGGATTTGCTGTCCTACCTGATTGCGGTCGAGGAGCTGGCCCGGGTCGACGCCGCGGTGGCGGTCGGGATGACGGTGACCAACTCGGTGTGCTGCTGGCCCATCATGACCTTTGGCACCGATGAGCAGAAGACCGAGTTCCTCCCCCAGCTCGCCTCGGGCGAGACCGTCGGCGGCTTCATGCTCACAGAGCCCAACGCCGGATCCGACGCCGCGAGCCTGACCACCCGCTATCGCGACGACGGCGACCACTGGCGGCTCGACGGCGCCAAGGCGTGGATCACCAACGGCGAGGTCGGCCGGTTCTTCATCTGCCTCGCAACCAGGGACCCCGCCCTCGGCCCGAAGGGGATCTCCTGCTTCATTCTCGACGCCCGCCAGGACGGGGTCATCTTCGACCCGCCCGAGGCCAAGATGGGGCTGCGGTCATCGAAGACCTGCATGGTCACCCTCGACCGCGCAAGGGTGCCGAAGACCGCCATGCTCGGTGAGCGAGGGCAGGGGCTTTGCCATCGCGCTCGCGACCCTCGACCACAGCCGGCTCGGGATCGCCGCCCAGTCGGTCGGGATCGCCACCGCGGCGCTCGAGGAATCGCTGCGCTACGCCCGCGACCGCAAACAGTTCGGCAAACCGATCATGGAGCACCAGGCCATCGCCTTCCAGCTCGCCGACATGGACACCGAGATCGACGCCGCCCGCGCGCTGCTGATGCGCGCTGTCTGGGCCGCCGGCCAGCCCGGCCGTCACACCCGCGAGTCGGCGGCGGCCAAGCTCTATGCCTCGGAAATGTGCAACCGCGTCGTCGCCCAGGCGATCCAGATTCACGGCGGCTACGGCTTCTCATCCGAGTACCCGGTGGAACGATTCTTCCGCGACGCCCGGGTCGTGACGATCTACGAGGGCACCTCGGAGGTCCAGCGCCTCGTCATCGCGCGGGCGCTGGCGGAAAGGGCGAAGGCGCTCTAGCGCCGGCATCCGGGACCGCGGCCGGGACAGCGGCCGGGGCAGCGGCCGGGACAGCGGCCGGGACAGCGGCCGGGACAGCGTCCGGGGCAGCGGCAGGGGCAGGGGCAGCGGCAGGGTACCGCGTTCGGGCACGTCACCGACGACAGCCAGGATGGCTGTCGCTACACAATCAAGAACGGCCGCTGTGTAGCGACAGGCTTCCAGCCTGTCGTGGCCAGCGTCAGCGGCTGCGTCAGATGCCGTCCCGGGTCGGAGGAAAAGTACCGTCCCCCGGGGTGCCGGGTTCGGCATTGTGCCGGATCGACCCCCCGGCACGCGGTGCGCTGCGCACAATGCCGTACCGGGCTCCCCCGGGACGCGCGATGAAGTCTGCTCTCCCGGCCACGAAGCAGGCCGCCGGCGTCCCATCGGCGGGGTCGCAACCCTTCCAGCTCACCACCCGAGCGACCCCGCCGATGGGGCGACGCCGGGCCGCCAAAGGCGGACCGGAAGGCCGGTGCCGTGAGAACCGGGAACAGCGACAGCGGCCGCGGCAGCGGCAGCGTCCGAGTCGATCCCGCTCCCCCTCCCGCTCCCGATGAGATGGCCGAACCCGCCGTCACCTCCATGAGCAGGCTGGAAGCCTGCTCCACAAAGCCGCCTCAATGAACCTGTCTCCGATGGTTGTAGGGCCGGCGTCCCGCCGGCTCTTCAGACCCCTCCCCTTTTGGTGCGCGCCTCCTCGAAGTCTGACAACATCCAGGGGCAGCGGCAGCGGCAGGGACTGCGTCAGATGCCGCCCCGGGGCGGAGATGAGGTACCATCACCGCCCGATGGAAACTCACGACTACACACCGCTCCTGACTCAACTCGCCGACGAACACCATCGGCGCTCACCCCGCTCGGCCGCGATCCACGAGCGCGCCTGCCGCCATCTCATCGACGGCGGCAGCCACGGCATCCGGCTCCTCAAACCCTTCCCGCCACGGATCACCGAAGCCCGCGGCGGTTGGATCGTCGACGAGGACGGCCACCGGATCCTCGATCTCTGGCAGGGTCACATGGCCAACGTCCTCGGCCACAACCCCGAGGTGGTCACCTCGGCGTTGAGCCGGGCCTTCGCCGACGGATTCGGCACCCAGAGCGGGATGGTCGACGCCCTCCAGGCCGATCTCGCCGAGCTCGTCTGCCGGCTCACCGGCGCCGAGCGTCTCCGCTTCACCACGAGCGGCAGCCTGTCGACCATGTACGCGGTCCTCATGGCGCGCTCTTTCACCGGTCGCAGCACCGTCATGAAGGCCGGCGGCGGCTGGCACGGCGCCCAGCCCATGCTGCTCAAGGGCGTCGCCTACCGCGACGGCGGGGTCGGTTTCGGCGGGGTGGATTCCCAGGGGCTCCCGTCAGCCCTGACCGAGAGCATTGCCGTCACCAACTACAACGATCCCCAGCGTCTGGCCGACGATTTCGACCGCACCGGCGACGACCTCGCCTGCCTCATCCTCGAGCCCATGCTCGGCGCCGGCGGCACCATCGCCGCCACCACCGAATACCTCAGGCTCGCCCGCGAACTCTGCTCGAAGCACGGCGCGCTGCTCATCCTCGACGAGATGATCACCGGTTTCCGCTTCCACCCCGGAGGGCTCGGGGCACTCCACGGCGTGACCCCCGATCTCGCCATCTACGGCAAGGCCCTCGGCGGCGGGATGCCCGTCGCCGCGGTGGCCGGTCGCGCCGAGGTCATGGCCGAGGCCGGTCGCGCAACCGGACCGAGAGTCGCCTTCTCCGGCGGCACCTACTCGGCGCACCCCTCATCCATGCTCGCGGCCAAGGTCTTTCTCGAGCACCTCGCGGACCACGCCGAAGAGATCTACCCCCGGCTCGGCGAGATCGGGTCGGCCATGCGGAGCGGTTTCGAGTCCGCCTTTGCCGAAGCCGGCATCCTCGCCCGGTGCACCGGAGCGGTCGATGAGCTGGACTGCGGCAGCTCCATGGTCACGGTGCACTTCCCCCACGACGAATCCGTCGTCCTCGACAACCCGGAGGCGGTCTTCGACCCGAATCGTTGCGATGTCGATCTCCGGCAGAAGGTTCTCGGTCTCGCGCTGCTCGTCGAGGACGTCCACCTGGTTCTTGCACACGGCTCGGCAACCTCGACCCACACCGACGACGACGTGGCCTTCCTCACCGCAACGTGCCGGAAGACCGCGGAGCGCATCGCCCGGCACCGCTGACGCTGTCGTCGGCATCGCTCTCGTGAGTACGCGGGAAGGTGCCTGGCTCTCATTTTCGCTGCGAAATTCTGCCTGGCATCCCCTCCCATCGCGAATCAGAGGGCTCGATGGTCGGCGCGGGAATCCGACCCTCCAGCCCGCTCTTCTCACCAGCTGTCTGCTGCGGCCGGCGATGCACGGCACCCAGCTGGGTTTTCTCTCCTCCGGGTGCTCGACGTACTGTCAAGTACGCCTCCGCGCCCCTCGGATCGAAAACCCAGCTGGGCACGGCACCTCGCCGCCCTCGCGACGAAACCCGGTGAAAAGTGCGGGCTAGTGCTTGTGCCCGGCGTCCTCGCCGAAGTATGCGATGCGGAACTTCGCCACGAGGTCGCGCAAGGTCGCGATCTCGGCCGAATCGGTGCCCTGCTTGGCCTTCATGGCGTGGATCTGGATGGCGTGGAGCAGGGCCAGCTTGTGCAGGTACTCGTTCATCGCCTTCTCATCGCCTTGGTCGACGGAAGGCTTGATCCGCTGGGCCATGAAGTAGGCGGTGACGATGTCCTGGATCTCCTCGGCGTGGGCTTCCTTGTTGTCGACCCAACGCACGAGCTGGTTGTAGTCCACCGGAGAGGCCTTCGAGATCTCCACGATCTTGGTCATGGACTTCTCGACGGTCCCGATGTGCTCTTCGATGAGCTGGACGCGGAGCTCGTCGTCAAAGATCCCGCAGGGAATCTGGCAGTGGGCCGAGGCCGGCACTGCGGTGGCGATGAGGGCGAGAGCGACGAGGCAAGCGAGCGCGATGCGGTTCATTGTTTCCTCCTCAACACGGTCGCTGAATGCAACCTCCCGCGCTGCGCACTTATTTCGGGCTCGCCGGGACCTGGTTGACGGCGCCGGCCCGACGAATGGGCTCTTTTACTCGGTCCGCCTGCCCGAGGAACCGGTGCCGTCGTCGTGAGACGGAGCCGGTCGGAACGCCCGTCGATCGTGACCCACGGCACAGTTGAGACGAACGCCTGCGGACACAATTGAGAGCACCATCTCGGTCATGGCGCCGGCCACGACGCGCGCAGTACGGGGGGGGGTTCGCTTGCGAGGTCTCAGCTTTCGGACGGACGGGGTCGCGGATCATCGCGGTCGGCGCCGGCGGCTCGCAGCGGCGGCCTGTGCGATCGGGCTATCGGGCGCGGCCGCCGGGGTCGGGGCGGCAGAGCTCGTCGAGGTCGGTGTCGTCGACCGTGACTTCCTCGTGGTCCACGTCTCCGACGGCGAGGTGATCCACCACGAAGGGGCGACCGGCGAAGAGGTCGTGCGGCACCTGCCCGTCCTCGACACCGGTATCGCGGTGCAGACGGGTCGCTGGACCGTCACCTCGGCCGAGGACCCGGCCTACGGCGGAGGCGGTTTGCACCCGCTCGGCGTCGCCCGCAAGAAGAAGCTCAGCGGGCACGCCCAGATGGAGTGGATCGGCAGCGACTTCCGCTACGAGTACACCTACGACCACTGGATCTACCTCGAGCTGCCGAGCCCGATGCTCCAGGGCATGAGCTACACCCTCGCCATCGACCCGGCCACCCGCATCGACGTCGCGTCGCGGTCGGTCATCTTCGACGTCTTCACGACGCCGTCGGAAGCGGTGCACGTCAACCTGGTCGGCTATGCCCCGGACGCGCCCCACAAGGCCGCCGACCTCTATCAGTGGATGGGCAGCGGCGGCGCTCGCGACTACTCCGGCTTCGAGGGCAACACGGTGTACCTGGTCGACGCGCTCTCGGGCGAGGCGACGCCGGTCGGCGAGGTCGCCTTCTGGATGGCCGGCGGCAGCGACGTCTTCTGGTACAACCTCACGCGCTCCGATGTCTGGAGCGCCGACTTCTCGGCGTCGACGACCCCGGGCGCCTACCGGCTGGCGGTCGAGGGCGTCGGCTGCAGCCGCGAGTTCGTCCTCGCCGACGACGTCTACGCGACGCCGTTCGCGGTCGCGGTGCTCGGCTACTTCTACATGCGAATCGGCGAGAGCAACCCCGGCGGCATCGTTCCGCCGCCGCGGACGCCGCTCTACCTCCCCGGCGTCAGCCCGCCGGAAACCGCGGTCTACCTCACGACCATGCAGCCCTGGCACCCCGAGTGGGGCACCTTCTCCAGCGGCGACCGCTGGGATCGCCCGAACGACTGGATCCCGTACCGGAAACCCGGCAACCCCACCAACCCGAACGCCTGGGGCGGCCACTCCGACGCGGCCGACTGGGACCGCCACCTCGGCCACGTCGTCAACATCTACGATCTGCTGCTGCCGTTCTTCATGACGGCCGGCGCGATGAGCGACGACGACCTCGGCATCACGGAGAGCGGCAACGGCATTCCGGACCTCCTCGACGAGGCCCGCAACGAGGTCGACTTCTGGCTGCGGCTGCGCGACGGCGACGCCTACTCGCACGGTCTGACGAACCCGAACGGCAGCAGCGAGCTCTTCCAGGCCGGGCCGACGGCGGCAGCCGCCTGGGCCAATGCGGTCAATGCCGCCATGCTCGCCGACGCCTTCCGCGTCGCCGGGCTGACCAGCCTGGCCGACCACTACCGGGACGAGGCGGTTGCGGCGTACGGCTTCGCCGACGCCCTCGCCGACCCGATGCTCGACGAGGGCATCGAGGTCGACACCGGGCTCATCCGCGGCCGCGACCTCAAGATGACCGCCGCCGCCCACCTCTACAACCTCACCGGGGACACCGCGTGGGAAGACGTGGTCTTCGCCGAGAGCGTCTGCGCCGCCGGCCCGGCGACCATCAACAACCTCGATCGGAACCAGATCTGGGGCACCGCCGCCTACCTCGTCACCCCGCAGACGGTCCACCGCCAGGCGATGTGGAACAGCATGCGGACCGCGATCATCGCCGAGGCGAGAAGCCGGGAGGCCGACCTCATGGACGGCCGGCCGTCGCGCCGCGCGACCGACCAGGTCCCGGCCTACTTCCGCACCGGTCAGCACGTCGACCGGACGATCATCGCCCATGCGGTGACCGACGATCCGGTGGAACGGTCGCGCTTCCGCAAGGCGCTCGCCCTCGAAGCCGATTGGGGCCTCGGACGGAACCCGATGAACCGGATCCACATGACGACGGCTCACTCGCCGCTCGCGGGCAAACGCGGCGTGCCCGAGGCCTACACCTCGGGGATGGACGACGGCGTGCCGGGGGTCCACCCGGGCCACACGCCGTACATGAACCTCGACGACTGGGGCTCGTCGATGGTGATGGGACGGCCATCGGCGCTCTACGAGGAGAGCTTCCCCGGCGACGTCCAGAACACCTGGCCGATCGGCGAGTGCTACTTCCCGTCCCGCTGGGTGTGGGCGCACAACGAGTTCACGCCGCGCCAGACCATGCGCGGCAAGACGGCGCTCTACGGCTACCTCTACGGGCTGTCCGGAGAAGCGCCGCCGCCGTTTCCGACCCTCGCCGTGACCAACTCGAGCATCGCCGGCGCAACCGGCGCCGTCAGCTCGTCGCCGCCCGGCATCGACTGCGGCGCGGACTGCAGCGAGCCCTACGCCAACGGGACGGTCGTCACCCTGACCGCGGACCCGGCCGCCGGCTCGCGCTTCGCGGGCTGGAGCGGCGCCTGCTTCGGCGCCGCGCCGACCTGCGAGGTCGTTATGACCGCGAACCGGGCGGTGACGGCCACCTTCGAGCCGGAAGGCCTCACCTACACCCTCACCGTCGTGAGAACGGGGACCGGCGACGGCGCCGTCACCTCGACCCCGCCCGGAATCGACTGCGGCGCCGACTGCACCGAGCCGTATCTCAGCGGGACGACCGTGTCGCTCGAGGCGACGGCGGCCGGCGGCTCGACCTTCGCCGGCTGGACCGGCGCCTGCTCGGGAAGCGGCGGCTGCTCGGTCGCCATGAGCGCCGCGCGCTCGGTGACGGCCGAGTTCCGCTCCGACACCGTTCCGGCGGTGGTGGTCTACGACGACGCCCTCGCCTCCGGCTGGGCCGACTGGTCGTGGAACGCGACCATCGACCTCGCCGCCACCTCGCCGGTGCACGCCGGCGCCCACTCGGTCAACGCGACCCTCGACGGATGGGGGGCGTTTTCGCCGGCGATGCCGTCGGGGCAGATCGACACCTGGGGCTACGACGCCATCCGGTTCTGGGTCCACGGCGGCGGCGGGGCCGACAAGGTGCTCCGCTTCTTCTCCGAGGGTCCCGGCGGGCAGAGCGCCGAGGTCGACTTCACCGCGGCGGCGGGGGTCTGGACCGAGATCACGATCACCCTCGGCGAGCTCGGAGGCCCGGCCGCGATCGCGAGGTTGAACTTCATGAACAACTCCGCCGCCGCGCTGACCACGGTGGCCTTCGACGAGATCCGGTTCGAGCCGGCCGCGGAAGTCGGTGGCATCTTCGCCGACGGCTTCGAGTCCGGCGACACGGCGACGTGGAGCGCCGCCGTGCCCGCAGCCCGGCGGACGCGCTCGGCGGACGGCACCGCCCCAACGGACGATGGTCAATTGAACCGCCGCGATTCCGGCTTCCAACCCCTTCCGATGGTAGATTGGGCGGAGCATTGAGGGGTATGAAATGACCTTTGTCCGCCTTCTTCCGGTGATCCTCAGCAGCCTCCTTCTCGGAGCACATTTCTTCCGCGCCGGCCTCACCATCCCGGCCGTCATGGTGGCGCTGTTCCCGATCGTCCTGCTGGTCAAACGCCCGTGGGTCGCTTGGTCGGCGCAGATCGTCCTGGTTCTCGGTGGCCTCGAGTGGGTCAGGACGCTCCTCGTCTTTGTCGCTCAACGCCGTGAAGCGGCACAATCGTGGACGAGACTCGCCGTGATTCTCGGGATCGTGGCCCTGTTCACGATCGGTTCCGGCCTGCTGTTTTCGATCTCGGGCGCCCTTCGACAACGGTATGGGCTCGACGAGGGACGCTAGCAGGGTCTGCCGCCCACTCTCGTCGGCGTCCGATGAGACCGGTTCCTCAGCGACATGGACGATCGCGTCGACGGCTTCGACCGTCGCCCTGCGGCGCGGATCCTGCGCCGAGGCACGACCTCGTGGATCGTCGCCGACACATGGTGCGGCTGGGATCCCCACCGCTCTGGCGGCCGCAACCACACCGGATCTCGTTGATCCGCCGCTCCACTGAAACAAACGCGAGGAAGGACCCAGACCTCGTCAACGGCCCTCAGAAATCTACGAGTGTGGAAATGGGGACGTGGTACCGAATCACAGGAATAGCATCGTCCCCACCGTCGTTTCCCTCTCCGACCCGCATGCGGTGAGCACCAGCTCTCGCTTCTCGCGGCCAATACCCAACTGGAGACAAAATGACCGAAACGACGCTTACGGAGGCAGCATCGAAAACCGTTTTCGGCTCCTCGGCGAGGTCGTCGAAGCCGTCAGCAAAGCCTGGTCGTCGGATCGGGTGGGTGTCCGCCTTTCCCCCAACGGGTCGTTCAACGACATGGGTTCACCGGACTACCGGGAGACCTTCACCCACGCGGCGGCTCAGCTGCAGACCATGGGCCTGGGCTACCTCCATGTGGTCGACGGACTCGCATTCGGGTTCCATGGACTCGGTGAGCCCGTCACCCTCGATGAAGCCCGCGAGGTCTTCCACGGAACCCTCATGGCCAGCTGCGGCTACGATTTCGCCACCGCCGAGGCGGCGGTGGGTCGGGGCGCCGCCGATCTCGTCGCCTTCGGCCGGCCGTTCATCAACAACCCCGATCTTCCGGCGCGATTCGCCAACGGCTGGCCCCTCAACGAGGACATCGACATGAGCACCTGGTACTCGGGCGGCAACGGCGCCAGAGGCTACACCGATTTCCCGAACTACGACGATCGCAAATAGCCGAAAATCGAGGAACCTCCCTCGACCAACGCATCCGAAAACGTCCTCCCCACCCGCGAGGCGAGGCTGCGATCAGCGGCACCCGACCGGCGGGGGAAAAGGCGCGTATCCTGAAACCGCGGAGGGGCCATGCTCATCGTCAAGACCGGGACCGCGCGCACCGCGCTTGTAAATATCGAAGACGACTTCGAAGACTGGATCGGCCGCGGCCTCGGGCGCCCGGTGCAGGTGTGCAGCGTGTACGAGGGCGACGAGCTGCCGGCCCCCGGCACCACCGGCGGCATCGTCGTGACCGGATCGGCCGCCATGGTGAGCGACCGCCAGGAGTGGGCGGTCCTAACCGCTGATTGGCTCCGCGCCGCCGTCGAGGCGGGCGTGCCCGTCCTCGGCATCTGTTTCGGCCACCAGCTCCTGGCCCACGCCCTCGGCGGCCGCGTCGGACCGAACCCCCGTGGCCGCGAGATCGGCACCATCGGCGTGACGCTGGCCGATGCCGCCGCGTCCGACCCCCTGCTCGGCGGTCTTCCCGCAAGGATCGACGTCCACGCCACCCACCTGGAGAGGGTCCTCGAGCTTCCCCCGGGCGCAGCGCTGCTCGCCTCGTCGACCCTGGATCCGCACCAGGCGTTTCGCGTGCCGGACCGTCCGGCCTGGGGCCTCCAATTCCACCCCGAGCTCACGGCCGAGATCGCCCGGTGCTACATCGAGGCCAAGCGACACGAGATGGAGGCCGAGGGGCTCGACCCCGATCAGCTGCTCGCCGGGGTCCGGGAGACGCGATGGGGAGGCGACATCCTCACGCGCTTCGCGCAACTTGCCGACGGCTATCGCTGAGCTCCGGCCGGCCTCCTGCCTGTCCGTGGAGCCATCGACGCCACGATCCACTCAGCCAATCTCGGCGTTGGCGCACCGGAACGCGACGTGGAAGAAATCCACCGGCGCCCCCGAGTCGAAGGCCCCCCTGATCAGAAACCCCCGAACGAGGTTACCCGCCAGCCTCGACCATCCGTTCTTGAGGGATTTCTGCGACGGCGGTCGGATACGACCGGAGCGCGCGACGTAACCATGGTCGGGGAGAGCTCTCCATCTGTCCGGAGGGTCGGCCGTGCGTCCTTCGTGAGGCCTTCAAACAACATCGTCAAGAGCTGGATCATGAGTTGGGGTCCTTTCATTCATGTGCGGGCCGCCGGGCCCCGCGTTCGTTTTGAATAACCAGAAAAATAATAGATATATTCTCATTTTTATGAAATTTAATAGAACATTACTAGATTTTAGTTGACCAGGTGCCAACGGCGCCCCTCATCACAAACCCCCGACGAGCCGGTCCGGGGTCGCTCGGTCGCTCGTTTGAATCGCCGTCTTCCTTGAGTAATGAGAACTTGTCGCTGTTATCATCAGCCATCGATCCTGAAAGGCGATCCCATGAACGACGAATCCAAGCCTCTCGGCACTGATGAAGAGGCAACCCTGTCCCACTCGCACCTCGACGAATCCGAGGAGACGGTCTCCGCCTCCTCCGCCGACTCCCCCACCCCCGGCGAACCCGGGCAACCGGCGGCCATCGGCGGGTTCCGCATCCTCGGCAAGCTCGGCGAGGGCGGGATGGGGGTCGTCTACGAGGCCGAGCAGGATCAGCCCAGGCGGCGGGTCGCGCTCAAGGTCATGCGCCGCGACCACGTCATCGACGAGCTCCACATCCAGATGTTCCACCGTGAGGCCGAGTCGCTCGCCCGGCTCAAGCATCCCAACATCGCCGCCATCTACGAGTCCGGTCACACCGACGACGGCCACGACTACTTCGCCATGGAGCTGGTGCGCGGCGTCACCCTCGATGAGTGGCTCGCGTCCCGTCCGAGCCGGGTCGGCGATGCCGAGCTGAGGCTTCGGCTCCGATTGTTCGGCACCATCTGCGACGCGGTCCACTACGCTCACCAGCGCGGGGTGATCCACCGCGACCTGAAGCCGTCGAACATCCTCGTCGTCGATCAGGGCCCGTCATCGCCGGACGGTACGAAGAGCCGCTCGCTGCCGTCGCTCAAGATCCTCGATTTCGGTCTCGCCCGGATCACCGACTCGGACATCGCCGCCACCCTGGTCTCCGAGATCGGCGTGATCAAGGGCACCCTGCCCTACATGAGCCCCGAGCAGGCGCGCGGCGACGTCGCCGCCATCGATGTCCGGGCCGATGTCTACGCCCTCGGGGTCATCCTCTACGAGCTGCTCACCGGCCGCCGCCCCTACAACGTCTCGCGAGCGGCCCTGGCCGAGGCTGTTCGGGTGATCTGCGAAGAGCCCCCGGCGCCCATGAGCGAAAGCTGGAGCGGCGCCCGGCGTCCCGACCGGGACCTCCAGACCATCGTCGGCAAGAGTCTCGAGAAGGAGGCCGACCGCCGCTATGGCAGCGCCGCCGAGTTCGGCGACGACGTCGACCGTTACCTGAGCTCGCAACCGATCCTCGCCCGCACCCCGAGCGCGGTCTACCAGCTGACCAAGATGATCCAACGCAACCGGCTCGGGGCGGCGTTCGCCGCCACGGTCCTGCTCCTGCTCGTGGTCTTCGCGATCACGACGACCGTGCAGTCCCGGGCGGTCGCCAGGCAGCGGGACCGCGCCGAGGAGGAGGCGGCCAAGGCCCAGGCCGTCACCGCTTTCATGACCGAGACGCTGAGCGCCGCCAACCCCTGGGGCGAGGGCTACGATGTGACCGTCGTCGAGGCGCTCGACCGGGCCACCGACCGGATCGCCGCGTCGTTTTCAAACCAGCCCCTGGTCGAGGCGGAGGCGCGCCACACCATCGGCACCGCCTACATGAACCTCGGACGGTACGACCGCGCCCGGACTCTCCTCGAGGCGGCCGTCGACACGCGCACCGGCTTCTCGGCAACGACGACCCGGAAACCGTCGTGACGCTCCAGGGGCTGGCCGAGATCGCCTGGCGCGACTCCCGCTTCGACGAGGCCGTCGATCTCACCCGGGATCTGCTCGAACGCCAGCGACGGGTGTACGGCGAGCCGAGCGCCCAGGTCGCGGGCACCCTCGAGGACTTCACCCGCATCCTCACCGACGCCGGGCGCTTCGACGAGGCCGGTCCGGTGATCGAGCGGGCCCTCGCCATGAACATCGAGATTCACGGCGAGCAATCGCTCGAGGTCGCCGCCTGCTACGAGAACAAGGCCACCCTCGTACAGCTTGCGCAGCAGGACTACGTCGTCGCCGAAGAGTTGACCCGCAAGGGACTCGAGATCCGACGCGCGGTGAGCGATGAAGACACCATGGACACCGCCTCGGCGCTCAACAACCTCGGCGTCCTCCTGCTCCTCCAGGGTCGCTACGACGAGGCGCTTCCTGTTCTTCAGGAGAACAGCGACATCGTCCGGCGGCTCGCGGGCGACCAGCACCCCGAGCTCGCGAAAGCGCTCGAGAACCTCGGCAATGTCTACTACCGGCAGCGGGATTTCGACCGCACGCTCGAGCTCCTCGACGAGGTCATGACCATGCGCCGCGAGGTCCTCGGCGACGACAGCCCCGCGGTCGCCCGCACCCTCAACAACATGGGCATGGTCTACAACGCCGCCGGCGAGCCCGAAAAGGCCGAGGCCTCCCTGCGGCAGGCCGTCGCGGGGATGGAGCGGGCCTACGGTCCCGACCACCCGGATGTGGCCTCCAGCCACTGGGCCCTCGCCCACGTGCTGTGGGGTCAGGGCAAGCTCGCCGAAGCCGAAACCGAGCTCCGCGCCGCGGTCGCCATCGCCGAACGCGCCTACCCGGAAAACAGTGCGGGCCGCGCGGCTTACCAACTGCCGCTGGGAAACCTCCTCGCCGAGCGCAGACGGTTCTCGGACGCCGAACCCCTGGTGCTCTCCGCCCACGCCGCCTTCCTCGCCACCGACGGGCCCGACGGGCCGCGCACCGCCGACGCCGCCGCCTGGCTCGTCAAGCTCTACACCGCCTGGGGCCGCCCCGACGAGGCCGCGCGCTACGAGACGGTGGACGGCGGAGGATCGTAGCCGGCGACTGAGGCCCCCCGGCCCGGTTCCGGAACCTGGTTCGTGCCCGGCTCCATACAATCGCCAAATGTGTTCGTGGTTCCCATCCATCCGGCCCCCTCGAATCCGGCGTGATGCTATTCCCCGCCGTTCTACGTATCCTTGAGTGAAGGGAATGACCTTTCAAAAATCGGCCGCGGAGGACGCAGTGCGACATTGGATGCTCATTCGAGTCGTCGTCGGAACCATGGTGCTGACCGTGAGTCTCGCGCAATCGGCGCCGCCGTCGGAGGTTGAGGCCCCCGATCCCGGATCGGTGAAGTCGATCGAAGAACAGCTGCCCGGATTCCCCATCGAGTTTCCCTTCGACAACCTCTTCAACGCACCTTGGAACATGCGCGGCGTGGTTTTCGCGGATCTCGGCGGTACGCCGGACCTCGAGGTCATCCTCTCCTACCAGAACCGATTCCCGCCGCGTGCGTCCGAGGGATTCGTGGCGGCTTGGGATCACAGCGGACACGAGATCGACGGGTTCCCGGTGAGCACGATCGGTGGCGCGTTCTTCGCGCCGAGCGTCGGCGATCTCGACGGCGACGGAACCCAGGAGATCGTTCAGGTTACCGTCGACGACGCGTACCGGGCCCGGATCTACGTCATCGAACACGACGGTGCGGTGAGACCCGGGTTCCCCGTGACCGCGGGGATCGCGAGCATCGCGGATGGAGCCACCCTCTACGACCTCGATGGTGACTCCATGCTCGAGGTGATCTACATCTCGGACCGTGACGCCCACGTTTTCGAGGCCGACGGGTCCGAGTGGAACTCCGGTTGGCCGGTGCCGTTGACCGAGGCGGCGCACGGGACTCCGGCGGTGGGCGATGTGGATCGCGACGGCCGACCGGAGATCTTCGTCACCGAGTGGAACCTGATGCACCTGCTCGACGTCGACGGCAACGAGCTCCCGGGTTGGCCCCTCGGGATCGACGGCGTCCGGTTTGCGGTGCTCTCGTCGGCCGCCCTGGCCGATCTCGACGGCGACCGCGATTTGGAGATCGTCGTGCCGGCGCTGCGAGACGATTCGCAGACCGACACCGAAACCGAGGTCCATGTCTTCCAACACGACGGCACGATCGTTCCCGGCTGGCCCCAGCAGGACCGGATCGAGAACACCGAGTGCCCCCCCATCGTGACCGACCTCGAGGGAGACGGAACCCCCGAGATTCTCATCGGATCGGAGTTGATCACCGTTCAGATCGACCCGCCCGTCACCGTGCATAACGCCCGTGTTTACGCATGGGACGCCGCCGGCAACACCAAGTCGGGATTTCCGTGGACCACCGATCGCTACACCTCGGCCGTCACCATGCTGACCGCCGCCGACGTGGATGGGAACGGTTCAATCGAGATCTTCGCCGATGCCGGTTTGGACGAGGGCGAACTGGGCTTTGTCTTCGGGTTGGACTCCGAAGGTCGGGAGCTGTCAGGCTTCCCGTTGCGCCCGCCCGGAGAAACGGCATTGAACGGCGCCGTGCTCGGCGATATCGACCGCGACGGCGACCTCGAGCTCGGCGCGGTGTCGTACACCAGCTCCGGAGCGAACCTGAGCATGTACGTCAACGTCTACGATCTTCAGGGTACCTACCGCAAGTGGCTGCGCGAGTGGCCCACCTACCACGCCCGAAACCAGCGCGGGGGCGTGCTCAAACCGAGCTACCGGGGCTGGAGGGTGGTCTACGCAGACGGTCCCCCGCCCGTCACTCACAGCAAGTAACCCACACCGGGTTTCGTCACGAGGGCGCCGAGGCGCTGTGGCCAGGAGGGTTTTCTCAGCTCGGGGCGCGGAGGCGTACTTTGCGGCACCCCGAGCCGAGAAAGCTCGTCTGGGTGCCGTGCATCGTCGGCCGCAGTCGACAGCTGGCCCGCTCAGGGGACCGATCGCCGGCAGCGTTGAGGTCGCGAATCAACGAGCATCGGCCTGACGGCGCCGATCCAGGGCGGCCGCAACCGCGGTGTGGTCGGGGCCGAAGGTCGCCTCGAGGACCGGGATCGCACGATCGAGCAACGCCGCCGCCTCCTCGGGCCGGCCGCAGTCGAGATAGAGGGCTGCAAGCATGCTCCGCGATCGGGCCACGTCGACGTGGCCCTCGCCGAAAGCTCGCAGGTTGATCGCGACCGCCTCCTCACACAGCGGCACGGCCTCGTCCTGCCGCCCGAGATCGCGGAGCACCCCGGCGAGGTTGACGCGGACCGCCGCCACGTACGGGTGGTCGCCGCCCAGGCTCTCGTTCATGATCGCGAGCGCCCTCCGGTAGGCACCTTCGGCCGGTACCGTCTTCCCCTGGCGGGCGTAGAGAGCGCCGAGGCTGTTGGTGGCGGCCCCGACATCGGGGTGATCGGGGCCGAGGGTTTGGATGCCGATGGCCAAAGCCCTTTCAAGGAGCGGTTCGGCCCGGTCGAGATCGCCCCGGTCCCAGTACAGGAGGGCGAGATCGTTGAGGCACCCGCCGACGTCCGGGTGGTTCTCAGGGTATGCCCCCTCGAGAATTCCAAGCGCGGCGAGGTAGAGCGGCTCGGCCTCGTCGAACCGCCCCTGTTCTGCGTAAAGACGCGCGATCGAGGCGTGCGCCATCGCCACGTCGGGGTGGTCCGGGCCGAGCTGCTCCTCGAGGATCTCGAGGCTGCGCCCGAGCAGCGGTTCCGCGGACTCGAAATCGCCCCGGCGTTGCGCGATCTGCCCGAGACTGCCGAGCACCCCGGCGAGTTCGCGTGCGCTCTGCCGGGGCAGGTCCTCGTAGATCGCGCGGGCCCGGATCAACAGGGGCTCCGCCTCCTCGTACCGGCCTTGTGACCAGTACAGGGAAGAGAAACCGGTGATCGCGGCGGCGAGCTCCGATTCGCGGGCGTCCGGCGCGGCGGAGAGCCCGTCGAGGGCGCTCGCGAAAAGCGGCTCCGACTCCTCGTATCGGCCCACGAGCAGATAGAGCTCGGCCAGGTGGAACCGGCACAGAGCCGCCTCGCGGACCAGATCCCCCGGCGATGTGCGGTAGCCCTCGAGCGCGCTGAGGTAGGCGGTCTCCGCCTCGTCGAAACGACCCAGATCGGCGAGCAGACGGGCGCGCCCCACGAGGCTCGCGAGCACCGCCGGGTGGTCGGGGCTGTGAATCTCCCGGTTGGTCGCCAGCGACCGTTCGAGCAATCGCTGCGCCTGATCGAACTGGCCGAGCTTCCGGTACATCTCGCCCAACAGGCCCTGGAGCGTCGCCTGGAGCTGCGGTTGGTTGTCGAGATCCTCCTCGAGCGTTCTCGCACCCCGATCGAGGAGCTCCCGCGCGGTGACGGTCTCGGCCGCGGCGGGCGTGGTCTGGTCGATGTCGAAGAGACCCTGGAGAAAGCCCGCGACCTGCTCGGACCGCTCCGCCTCGAGCCGCATCCTGAGGTTCTCGGATGACTGGCGTTCGATCGCCATCCCCGCGATGGCGACCACCAGGGCCAGGATGGCGGCGCCGGCCGCGAGCCGCCATGGGTGACGGCGGACGAGCTTACCCATGCGATACCCGACCGTGTCCTTGCGGGCGGAGATCGGCCTGCCCTCGAGGTGGTGCTCGATATCCCTCGTGAGCTGCTCCACCGACGGGTAGCGGCGTTCGGGCTCCTTGCGGAGCGCCATCTTCACGATCGTGTCGAGATCGCCCCTGAGACGCCGGCGGAGCCGATCCGGCCGGCTTCTCCGGGCGTGTGCGGCGGATTCCGTCGCCGCCCGCCGATCGTCCGAGCTCTCTGAAGACCCCGCCGCGCGGACCACGGCGGCGCTCGGCGTCACGATCGGCTGCTCGCAGACGACCCGTTCCAGCTCGGTGACCGTGCGGCCCTCGAGGCGGTACGGGTGTCGACCGGTCAAGAGCACATAGAGCACCAGACCGAGTTGGTAGACATCGGACGCCGTGGTGACGTGCTCGCCGCGCATCTGCTCCGGGCTCGCGTACTCGGGCGTCAGGACTCGGAGCCCGGTGCGGGTCAGCCCCCCGGGCGGCACGCCGGGCGACTCGTCCAGAATCCTCGCGATTCCGAAGTCGAGCAGCTTCACCTGATTCTCGGCGGTGACGAGAATGTTCGAGGGCTTGAGGTCGCGGTGCACCACCATGGCCCGGTGGGCGTGGGTCACCGCCCTGGCGGTGTCGATGAACAGCCGCAGCCGCTGCTCCACCCGCAACCGGTTCTCGTCGCAGAACCGGTCGATGGGGAGGCCTTCGACATACTCCATCGCGAGAAAGGGCCGGCCGTCATCGGTGACTCCGCTGTCGAGGTATCGGGCGATCCCGGGGTGGTTGAGAGAAGCGAGGATCGATCGCTCCTGATCGAACCGGAGCATCGTCTCCCTCGACCAGCCGGCGTCGTGCAGCAGCTTGAGCGCGACCCGGCCGTCGGCTTCGTCCGTTTCGCGTCCGGCGAGGTAGACCGCACCCATCCCTCCGCGACCGATCTGCTCGTAGATGCGGTAGGGGCCGATCGTCTCGGGCTGCCGCCGGAGGTCGCGGACTCCCGTCATCTCCTCCCAGACCGCGCCCTCGAGCGCGCCCCCGGGGCGTAGAAATCCGTCGTCCTCGAGCCCGGCCTCCAACAGCTTCCGCACCTCCGCGGCGAGCTCCTCGTCGTCTCCGCATGCCGAGTCGATATGGGCCTCGCGCTCGCCGGGAGGACGCTCGAGCGCCTCACGAAGCACGCTGTCCACCCGCCGGAAGAACCGATCATCCATCGTCGCCGCCAACCTCGACCTCGCCGAGGGCGTGGCGCAACCAGGCCCGCGCCCGGATCCACTCCCGCTGGACCGTGCTCCTCGAAACCTCCATGGCGTCCGCGGTCTCCTGCTCGGTCATCCCCGCGTAGAAACGACACTCCACGATCCGCACCAACCGCTCGTCGAGCTCGCCGAGGCGGGCCAGCGCATCATCGAGGGCGATCTGTTGATCGACATCCCGGTCGACCGCGATCTCCGACTCGTCGAAGGTGACCCGCGCCAGATCCCCCCCTCGCTTCAGCGCGTGTCGCTGGCGCGCGTAATCGACGATGACCTGCCGCATCGCGCATCCGAGGATCGCCAGGAAGTGGGCCCGGTCGGTGCTCGCGATTGGGTGCGCACGGTTGAGCTTGAGGTAAGCCTCGTGGACCAGGACCGTGGTGTCGAGGGTGTGGCCGAAACGCAACCGGCCGAGCTGGCGATGGGCGACCTGGCGGAGATCGTCGTACAACAGCGAAACCACCTGCTCGAACGCCTCCCGGTCGCCTTTTCGGCACTCGAGCAACGCCTGTGTGAGTTGGCTTTGCGCCGGCGTCGTGCTCACTGGGTCCAGCCCCTTCGTCTCGAAAACCTCGCGTGTTTCCATTTCATTGTACGACCCGCCGGCCTGCAGGGTTGGATGGGGGTGACCGTGGTCACGCCGTCGTGGTGCCGGTGGCCCGCCCGCGATGAGGGCAGAGACCCCGGGGTCCGGTTTCCGGAAGCCTGGTTCGTGCAGGGTTCCATTCAATCGCGCAAATGTGCCCGTGGCAGTCATCCCATCAGGCCGGCGAGACGCCGGCCCTACAATTGATCTCGGCCCTTTGTGGTGCTGGCGTCTCGCCGGCACAAAGACCACGAACCATGAAGACCTCTATATCTCCCGGTTCGTCGGCGGCGAGTGGCAGGCGCCGCAGAACATGGGCCCGAACGTCAACACCAGCGGCATGGACTCGGCGCCGTATCTGAGCGCAAACGACCGGACGCTGTACTACACCAGCAGCTCGAGCGCCTCCGGCGCCGGAGCCGACATCTGGCATTGCCCGCTCGACGACGGCGTGCCCGGTCCACGGACCCGGATGCCGTCACCCATCAACACCGGCGCCATCGACTGTTGCCCGGTGCTTTCACCCGACGGCAACTCGATCTACATCTGCTCGGACCGTGCCGGCGGTTTCGGCAATCTGGACGTCTGGACGTCGGATCGGGTCGGCGGTGAGTGGCAGCCGATGGTCAACCTCGGCGCCGCCGTCAACACGGTCTGGTTCGAGAGCCCGCGCTGGGTGTCGGACGACGGCGCCACCCTCATCATCGACTCGAACCAACCCGGCCGGATCGGCGGGTTCGACCTGTGGGCGGTGGTCAGGAACGGGGCCGAGTGGCTCGCCCCGGTCAATCTCGGCGCGCCGGTCAACAGCCGCATGGATGACTGGGGGCCCGGGTTCCTGGGAAACGACGGTGCCGTGCAGGGCCGGATCTTCTTCGGCTCCGGACGCCCGGGCGGCTCCGGCGGGTGGGACATCTGGTACTCGGACTTCGGCCACCCCGTCGCCGGCAAATCGACCGGCCCCGACGACTCCGGCCCCGTCCGGATGCCGGACATCGACGCAACGCCCCATCAGGCCGCCGGCTCGCCATCCCCGAGCCCCGGGAGCCCCACGCCTCTCGGTCCGGCGCCGCCTTCAAGAGGCTGCTGCTCGAGCGGAGCGAACTAGTCCAGCGAGGAGCCGAGCCGCACCCCACCAATGCTCATGGCCTTCATTCCTCTTGGACTGAGCTCAACCGTAGATGTCGGCATTGAGATCGACGCCTCCGATGGCGGTGCGGATGACGTCTCTCGGCACTCCGAAGCGGTGCTCGACTGCATCGGCGAGCTCGTGGCGGTCGGCGAGGGTGGTGGTGGTCGACGGGCCGCTCGGCGGGGTTTCGATCAACTTGAGGTTGTGAACCCGGGTCGAGCCGCCCCCTGAGGTGAAGCGTTCGATCACGACGGCGTTCATGAAGACCTGATTCGACCGAAAGCTGTCCGTGATGATGGCGTCGAAGTGAGTCAGCACCCTGGGCTCGGGCTTGGCCAGGTAGCCGTGGATTGCGGCGCCGTTTCGGATCAACTCGAGCCTCGACCGTCCCCGTCGATCCTGCGGCTGGAGAACATACCGGCAGCTGCCGAAATCGATCACGTATGCGTCATCCAGGTCGCGCGGCAGCGGCTGAAAGAACGGGGCGGCATAGCCCACGTCGACCATGAGCTCTCGACCATCGACCCGCACCATGGAAACCATGTGGACGTCGGGCTGGTTCATGTCCGCAGCGCACAACGAGACCTGAAACCCGAGCCGGTCGAGGAGAGAGTAGAAGTGGTAATTGTTGGTGTAGCACGTGCCTCCGAGCCGCCAAAGCTCGATCCCGTCGAGGTACTCCCCCAGATCGGGGATGGTCGTCGACCCGGTGGTTCGGTACCGGTAGAGCTTCGAGATGTTCTCGAACGGCGCCGCCACCAGCTGAGCCGACACGAGCTCGACCAACAGGCCCAGGCCCGGCGGGCCCGGCTCGACACCGAGAACCTCGAGGTACCGATCGAGATGCGAAGACTTCACCCGGGATCTCCTTCGCCGAAGATACGGTGTCTCGACTCCGATGTCGACGACGGGAGGTCCCGCATGACGGTATTCCCCGGTCGAAACGAGAGCCCGGTCATCGGAGCCGATCATTCCGTACCCATCGGCACCCATGACTTCAAGCGTGCGAATGGGTGCGTGCCACCCGTCTGGTACCCGTCCGTACCCGTCCCGCTCGTGCTCCCTTGAAGCGCCGGCGTCCCGCGGGCGATGGCGACACCCGCGACGAAAGCGATGGCCGGACAGGACCTGCGCGCTCGCGGAGCCACCCATCAGACAATCCAGTCACATGCGATCCAAAATTAGGGTAGGATGCCTTCTACCAAGGAGATCAGATTTGTGACCGGTCTTGTAGGCCAGATGCTCGGGCGCTACGAGATCGTCGGCGAAATCGGCGCCGGCGGGATGGGCGAGGTCTACCGTGCGCGGGACACTCAGCTTGGCCGAATGGTGGCTGTCAAGGTCATCAACGAAGATACGGCCGGCAACCGCCACTCGATCGAACGATTCGAGCGAGAAGCTCGCACGGTTGCCCAGCTGTCACACCCGAACATTCTCAACATCCACGACTTCGGCGAGGACAACGGGGTGGTGTACGCGGTCACAGAGCTGCTCGAGGGCAGAGATCTCGCGGCTCGAATTCGATCCGGTCCGCTGCCGCTCTCAAAGGCGCTGAGCATCGCCGGTGAAGTGGCCAATGGACTGGCGGCGGCGCACGGTAGGGGCATCATCCACCGCGACATCAAACCGGAGAACGTGTTCATCACCAACACCGGACAGGTCAAGATTCTCGACTTCGGCATCGCGAGCTTGCGCAATGTGTCGTTTGAAACGTCTTCGGATCCTGAAATGGTAACCAAGACGCTGACCTATTTCGGCAGCGTCATTGGCACTCCTGGCTACCTCTCGCCGGAGCAGGCTCGGGGTGAACCTGCCGATGCGCGCAGCGATATCTTCTCGTTCGGCAGCACGCTTTACGAGATGCTCACCGGCCAGCGCGCGTTTCGCGGTTCAACCCCACAAGAAACGATGCTCGCGATTCTCAATCGAGATCCGGTTCCGATGACCGAGCTTCGACCGAGTATCCCGGCCGCCCTCGAAATCGTCGTCCAGCGTTGTCTCGAGAAGGAACCTGACGAGCGGTTCGAAAGCGCCCGTGATGTGGCGTATGCGTTACAGGCAATCTCGACAACCGGCCGGACGCCGCTCGTGGTCGCCATGAAACAGCAACGCCTGGCTCGAATTCGGCGTGTGGGAGCCGCAGCGATCGGTGTGGTGGCAATCATGTCCGCAGCGGCTGCCATGGTGCAGCTCACCCGCCAGTCGCCGCCTCCACTCCCCGGGGAGAAGCACATCCAGGTGATGGGCTTCGCGGCGCTTGGAGGCGATGTCGAGCTGCAGCAGATGGCGGATGGGCTGACCGAGGCGGCCACGACCGGACTCGCGCGGATGGAGCACGCCGCCCCGGGGAAACTGTGGGTGGTTCCCCGGGCGATGACGCGCAAACCGGATGCGTCAACGCTCGAGGACGCCTATCGAAAGTTCAACATCTCCGTAGCGATCAAGGGGAGGCTCGCACGGTCCGGAGAGAAAACGACACTGACCCTCGAGGTGGTCGATCCGGCCACAGGAGTGGTGCTCAGGTCGACTGAGATCAGCGACGATCTCAGCAATCTGATGTCATTTCAGCGCGAACCGGTGCTGAGAATTGCCCGGATGGTCGGGTTCGACGACACGGCGGCGTTCGTGGAGGACGCGCAGGCAAACGAAACCAATATCACTTCGTCGCTCATGAGCTACCTGCGCGGGCTCGGGGCGCTGCGGCAGTCCGTCGAAACGGCAGAGATCGAAACGGCGATCGACCTCCTTGAAGCCGCGGTGGCGGACGATCCTCTTTTCACCTCGGCCCGCCTGGCGTTGGCGGAGGCCTTTCTTCGACACTATCAAACGTCCCGCGACGAAGAGTCGCTGCGTCGTTCCCTCGATCTCGCCGCCTCGGTACCGGACGGCGACGGGGAAAGCGCGTCCGCGCTGTATCTTGCAGGTTCAGCGCATCGCGCGGCGCGATCGTGGAACGAGGCCGCCGACGCCCTTGAGCGATCCGTTGCAATCCAGCCAAACGACGCAGAGGTCCGCCTCGAACTCGGTCACACCTATCAGGCGCTGAACCGCCCGGACGACGCCCGAGAACAATACTACCGGGCAATCTACCTGAGGCCGGGGTACTGGCCCGGCAATCACTGGCTCGCCGTACTGCACTACGTGCAGGGCGACTACGAAGCGGCGGCCACCGAGTTCCGACACGTCGTGGAGGACGCGCCGTTGAGTTCGTTCGGCTATGACAATCTCGCCGCAGTTTACGACAAGCTCGGGCTGAAGAAAGAGGCTCTGCAGGTGCTCGAGCATTCGATCGAGCTCAATCCGGACGGCAGTTCGGTCGCCTACCTCAATCTGGGCAAGCTCTACTTTGACGAATCCCGATTTGCCGACGCTGCGGCCATGTTCGAAAAGTCCATCGCCATCGATCCGAGCGACGGGCTCACCTGGAGCAATCTCGCGTACTCCTACGCCTCGGGGGCCGACACTTCGAAGACCGAGGAGACCGCACGCAGGTCCATCGACCTCGCCGAAAAAGAGCTCGCTGATTCGCCCGACGACCCGGAGTTGCTGTGCCGCCTCGCGGGTCTTCACGCTCTACTGGGTGAACGTGAGCGTGGCGTCGAGTTGATGGAGCAGGCGGTGGCGGCCGACCCGCAGAACCCGATCGTCATCGGGAACATCGCCGGGACGTGGGAGGACCTCGGCGAACGAGACCGCGCGCTCGAGTGGGTCGAGCGCGCTTTTGGGCGAGGAGTGCTGCCGAGCCGCTTCGAGAACCGTCCGCTGCTCCGCGGCCTCGTGGCGGATGAGAGGTATCGAGCGTTGGCAAACCGGGCCAACGACGACAATCGATGATTCGTCAACCTCAAAGAAAGGAAACAGTCGATGAGTATCCAGGTTCCCAGACTTAAGCCCGGCCAGGTTTTCCTGACTCGAACGGACCTGCTCAAGATGAGCGCGTACCTTCAGCAGCTGGCAAAGATGACTCCTACGCAACATCCCGGGGAATTCACCGAGAACGCCGTCGTTGTGGTCGATGTCGAAGTGTATCTCGGGGGCGGCGTCTGGATGTTTATCCCTTCAGAGTTCGAGATAACGTCGCCCGAGGTCGTGTTCAGCAACGAAAGCGAGGACCACCACATAAAACTGGTTTTCTCATCCGATCTTGTAATAACGGACCTCGAGATCCCCGCCCATGGCACCGCCACCCTTAAAGTCGAGCACGGTAAAGATGAAGCGAACACCATCGATCTCTACGCTCAGAAGGTGGGGGAAGGGAACAATTGGTTTAAGGTTCCGAGTGGCTCGGGCAACGGTGCAGATATGAAGATCAACAACCCCTAGAGGGACCGGGGTGGTTGTCCATTCCATTACGCTGAGACAGGGCCTCGATCACGGCTGACAAGTCAAACGCTCAGAACTTCTGTTGGCCTCGTCGTAATCCATGTGTCCGTTGTTGTCTGAGTCCTGCCAAACGTCTGGAGGATCTTCACGCACCAGGTCGCTCGACCAGTTCAAGGCGGCAGGCAGCTGTGGTTTGTTCGGTGGTGCCACCCACGTCCCGATTGCAGAGTCCGACCAGGAATCGTAGGTTTCAGCTCGCGGACCGGACATCGGGTCGTAGATGTATAACCACTGTCTCGCCGACTGGTCGATTGTCTCTCGATTTCCAAGGCAGTAACCGACCAGAACCCGCATGTGACCTTTGGCTTCGGTCATGATCGGCCGCCCAAGATCAACCCAATCACGAATTTCCGAAAACGACGGTGTGGTCGTTTGAAAAGTGAATACGTCCTTGTTGTTTTGTTGAATCCCGATGCCGAGCACTTGCTTCAGAATCTCAGAACACTGTGATCCATCCCGGCCGGAGCAGTCGACTGGGGTTCCGTGTCCAAGATCGGATACGGAATTGAGGGGTGATCCGGAGTTCTGCAATCCCATGTAGTGACGATTGGCTATCACATCCTGGCTGAGACAGGCGCCGTTGTAAGCCGATACAATCATGGAAACCGAAGCGCGGACACAGTTTTTGGAGCCGTGGGCACAGTGTTTCTCGATCGCAAAGTTCTCGTAGATTGACGGCAGAATCGCAGATTGAATTGCGGCACCGGCTGTCACCGAATCTCGACCGTGGAAGACCCGGGCTGATCTCGATCCACAAGCCTCGGAAAACAGACCGCCCGCACACTGGATGAATGACGGGGCCAAAACCGCAAATCCATTGAGGTAACAGTGCGGATGTATTCCGTTGTGGCGACACATCCCCGTGGCGTTGGACGGAGTGGGGCCCGGATCGACAAGACACGTGCAGCAGATGAGTCGCGTGTCCTTTCGCTGGTACTTGAAGCGGATGTCTGAGATGATCTCGCAATCGAGATCGCTCGGACATTTCGGCTTTGTCGCCCAATTCTCGAATGCCTGCTGACTGAACGGCGTCGGCAAGGCAGGCCAGTCGCACGCCGAGCGGGTCGTCCGAGCCTCCATTGTCTGACTCGAAAGGCTCGGTTGATAGTTGGAGTAGGCCGTTACGCGGTAGTAATGTGTAGCGTCTTCCAATGTTCCTGCGATCCTGATGGTCGGTGAGGCGGTCATCTGGCTGAAAATCACGTTTCCGAACAGACTGTCTGTCGCCAACTCGAATAGATACGAATCATCGTGTCGTTGACCCACCCAACTCACCGCAAAGGAATGGCCTCCAATCTCCGCCCCGTCAGCCAACGTAAAGGCTCTGGCCGAGGGACCGGATTGGCTGCCCCCTGGCTGTGCTTTTCCTCGATTTCAACCGAGTCGTACAGTACCCAGTCTTCCGGACGATCGCAGGTGGCGCCCGGATAGCATCCTATCGACCAGTCTCGCGGGATCCGGACGTTTGGTTGTGAGACACCGAACGAATTGTCAAAACTGATGAACCTCTGCTCCGGCCACCTGGATTTCCTGACATCGGCACTCCAGTCCGCGCCCGGTTTTCCCCACGCAACGTAGTCGAGGTACTCCGGACCGGAACTGGTGTCACGGTATAGGGAGATCTCCCCGGTGACAGAAGACTCGGGCGCGAACAACGCTGGACGTTGGTCCAAGACCAGCACACCGCTTTGGGTTGCTCGGCAGTGCGATCCATCGTTGGAATACCCCGGTTTACCCGACGGGGGCGCCTGAACCGGCTGCATGAAGATCACCAAGTGTGCCCTGCCCTGAAGGTCGCCAAATGTCGCCAGAAAGCTGCTGTGACCACCAGAGAAACTTCGATGTGGCCCGGTCTTAAACACGAGGTCTCCCAGGGGCGTCGGGTGATCACTGGGGTTGAACAGCTCGATCCAGGGGCAATGACCAGGCGAGGGATTGGGCATGACCTCGGTGATGATCAGCGATGTCCGTGTATCGGCAGGGTCTTGCGCTGCAGCTGAGAAGCTGACAAAAGACAACACTGCGAATGTCGATATCCTGACGCGAACACTCATGAGACTTCCTCCTCAGCGATCCACGGTTCTCCCGACGACTCCGGCGGGGTGACTGAATGCCGCGCTTAATCGAATTGACCGAGCGATGTCTCGAATGTAGGTCGAGGATTGAGATAAAGCAACTGACTGATCGCCCAGGGTGGGTGGGCGGGTGAGGCAAGGGTGCCACCATTCAGGGCCAAGTCCAAAATGCTCGTCGTGGCTCTGTGTCTGTGGGAAACCCGGAGGGTTTTCCAGAGGCTGTGTGAAGGCGTTGCGGTTGTGGCCCCGGGCTTGAGGACCTTGGCAAGCTGGAATTTCCCTGAGCTTCTCAAGCCTGTCCCTGCTGCACCGTCCCCCGAAGCCCACCGACACCCAGCATCATCCCCGATAGAGGCACCCATCCGTTCAGCGGCAGATGGTCATCTGCTATAAGGGGGGACCGGGTTCGCAAACACAACCTCGGGTCGGTTCGATGGATTGAGCGGACGAGTTCAAACCCCGAGGCCGTCACAGAGAAAACACCACCTGGAGATCTGATGAAACCGTTCTCGTTCAGCATGCCGTCGCTCGTGGTCTTGATGGCGTCCGCCTTGACGTGCGTACCCGCCGCCGAGGCCCAGGACCCGAGGGCGCGCGACCTCGGAATCCCGTTCGCCGGCCGACCCGGCGCGTTGAACGCCATCACCGATGTCGGCGGGGTCGAGGTCGGCCAGGTGACGCTCGTCGCAGGCGCCGGGCCGCTGAACGTCGGTTCCGGCCCCGTACGGACCGGAGTCACCGCAATTCACCCACGCGGGAAGGAATCCCTCGACCCCGTGTTTGCCGGCTGGTTCGCGCTCAACGCCTCGGGCGAGATGACCGGCACGACCTGGATCGAGGAACGCGGGCTCATCGACGGACCGATCGCGATCACCAACACCCACAGCGTGGGGGTGGTCCGCGACGCCGCCGTGGCGTGGATGGTGGACCACGGCTGGCCGGCGGATTGGCACGCGCCGGTGGTGGCCGAAACCTATGACGGCGCCCTCAACGACATCAACGGATTCCACGTCACACGGGACCACGCCCTCGCAGCCATGACCAAAGCAGCGACGGGACCTGTCGAGGAGGGGGCGGTCGGTGGCGGCACCGGGATGGTCTGCAACGGTTTCAAGGGCGGTATCGGCACGTCGTCACGGCAGTTCGAAATCGGGGGCCGCCAATACACCGTCGGCGTCCTGGTCCAGTGCAACTACAACTGGGACGGTGATGATCTTCGCCTCGGCGGCCTCCCCGTGAGCGATCTGCTGCCGGTGGGAGAACACTGTTTCACCGACCGATCGATCGAGCGTCACGTGGACTGGTACCCATACTGCGATGACGGCGATCCGGTGGATGTGGCCCCCGCGACCCGCGACGGCTCGATCATCGTCGTCGTCGCGACCGATGCGCCGTTGCTGCCGCACCAACTTCGCCGCGTGGCGAAGCGCCCTTCCCTGGCCTTGGGTCGGCTGGGCGCGATCAGCACGGACGGATCCGGCGACATCTTCGTCGCGTTCTCGACGGCCAATGTCGACGCAATCGACGAAAACGGTTTCTCGGGTGTCGAGATGTACCCGAACAACGGTCTGTCCAGCGTGTTCGCCGCAACCATCCAGGCCACCGAGGAAGCCATCGTCAACGCCATGGTAGGAGCGGAGACGGTCATCGGCGTTGCCGGTTTCCGGGTCAACGAGCTTCCGGAGGAGAGGGTTCGGGAGATCTTCGCGACCGACCCGTAGAGTTGCCGCGGTACCAAGACCGAACGCACCTCAACCGGCACCAGACTTGAGAACCTCAGGAAGTTCCAACTTTCCAGGGTTCTCGAGCCTGGAACCACGGATTTCAGCGCTCCCTGAAACCCCCTGCCCTGCCACCCGGTCAGGTTGTCACCGTGCCCATGCCCAGGGGAGAGACTCGCGGTGCGAAAAACGCGAAGCGGCACCCATCCGAAGTGCCGCCCGTTTTGACGATACGCACATTGCGAAGAGCAGCCCCTGGATAGTAAGATCAAGAGTATGATGAACTGACCTCGGGAGGAGTGCATCATGGCGAAGAAACGGATCACCGTCACGATCGATGAACCCACGGCGGAGTACCTCTCGGACGTTCCCAACGTCAGTGCCGTCGTGTGCGAGGCGGTGCGGGCGTATGCCTCCCGCGAGCTCCAGCTCGAACTCGAGGCCGCCTACCGCGAAGACGCCGCCGAAAGCGCGGCGATCAACGCCGAGTGGGAATCCGCCGACGCCGAGGTGGCTGAATGAAGCGGGGGGACGTCTATCGGGTCCGGCTCGATCCCACCGAAGGTCGCGAAATCAGGAAGACCCGCCCGGCCGTCGTGGTGTCGAACCAAGCCGCCTGCGAGTTCGACTCGGTGATCCAGATCGTTCCGATCACCCGCCTTCCATCGCGCGCGCTCCGCCCCTACGAAAGTGCAGTCTCCTCCGATTCGAGTGGACTCGCCAAGCCATCCAGGGCTGTCGCCAACCAAATCCGGACTATCGGCAGGCACCGCCTGGGCAATCGGGTCGGATGCCTCAGATCCGATGAGCTCAGCTGCCTCGACCGTGCTCTTCTGATCCAGCTCGGGCTCCCCGCTGCCGACTGATCGACGCTCGGCGTGTGCAATGGGGATCTCGGCGCCCCCGTGATGGGATGAGTTGCCACCGCGCGGCTAGCCCGAAGTATTCATGAGATTTCGTCGCGAGGTTGGCGAGGCGCCGATGCCAGTCGCCGTTTCTCATCTCGGGGCGCGGAGGCGTCCTTGACAGTACGTTGAGCACCCCGAGATGAGAAACGGAGGCTGGCGCGGATGCATCGTCGGCCGCAGCAGACAGCTCATGAATACTTCGGGCTAGTTCTCGTCCAGAAACGGCGGTTTTCGGCAATCTTGGCGTCAATCTGCGGGTTTCCTTGTGCGGCGTACGGAAGTACGCCTCCGCGCAAACCCTTGATTTCCTGAACCTTGCACGAAAACCGCTCGTTTCTGAATCGAGAACGACGCCGCCCCCGTCCAGAGTTTCCGGACGGAAACGGGCTAGGGAATTCTGATGACGATCTTCCCCATGAACCGGCTCTCGCCCATGTAGTCGTAGGCTTCGCGGGCATCTTTGAACTCGAAGACGCGATCGATGTGGGGACGGATCCGATGCTGCGAGATGAACTCGTTCATGGCCTCGAAGTCCGCCCTGGAACCGACATAGACGCCGCTCGCGGTCGCGTTGATCCACATGAGCGAGTCCGTGGGGATGTCGCTGCCGTAGCCCGACAGACCACCGATGAGGGCGATGTGGCCGCCGTAGGCGAGGGCCTCGAGGGCCTTGCCCAGGGTCTCCCGGCCGCCGATCTCGAGCACCTGATCCACACCGTGGCCGCCGGTCAGCTCGCGGACCTCCCGCTGCCACTCGGGGTTGCTGCGGTAGTTGACCGTCGCGAAGGCCCCGAGGGCCTTGGCCTTCTCGAGCTTCTCATCCTGCGAGCTGGTGATGATGGGCTTTGCGCCGGCCGCGTGGGAGAAGACCAGACCGAAGAGGGAAACGCCCCCGGTCCCCTCGAGCAGCACGAACTGGCCGGACTGCAGGCGGCCCCGCTTGAACAGGCCGACCCACGCGGTCACGGCGGCGCAGGGCAGCGTCGCAGCCTCCTCCCAGCTCAGGTGGCTCGGAATCGAGACCAGGCCGTCCTCGTGCGAGACGACGTACTCGGACAGCATCCCGCCCATATTGCCGCCCCGATCCGTTTCGAGTGATTCCTCGCTCGGCGCGCCGTCGATCCACCCCTCGAAGAAGATGCCGGCGACACGATCACCGACCCGGAATCGGGTCACCGACTCGCCGGTCGCGACGACCTCGCCCGCGCCGTCCGACAGCGGGATCGTACCCGCCAGACTGTTCGCCGGGTCGACCTCGCGGTTGAGCATGTTCCAGTCGCGCCGGTTCAGCGAAACCGCGTGGATCCGCACCAGCACGTCGTCGGCGCCGACATCCGGGATCGGCGCCTCCTCGAGCGCGAGTCCATAGCCGCCTTCGGCGACCTCGAACCTGTACTGGCGCATGGTCGTTTCGACCCCACCGGGATGGCTGCGCCCCGCATCATCGGGCCGCTCGGCGGTGAATCCGCCGACCGGCGCCAGCGCGAGGACTGCAACAAACAAGAGAACGTTTCGAAGGAAAAGACGATCCATGGTCGCACTCCCAACCTCTGTTTCACTGAGGGTACTCCAGATCGGTGTCGGTGAGGCTCGGGCGGTTACCCTCCTACCTCACCGTCCCGCCCTTTGCCCGCCACTCGCGGCTCGCGGCGTCGTGGCCACTTCCGGGTTCGACCTCGTCCCACGCCGTGTGGAGATCGGCGAGGTCGCGGGCGGTCTCGCGGGCCTTGTCGTGGTCCTCGCCGCGGAGCTCGACGATGACGGTGTACGCCTCGTTCAGATTCGCCTCCGCGGCGGCGAACTCCTGCCGGGGTCGTCGCCAGCCTCGCCCGCGCGACCCCCAGGTTCCGCTCGATCAGCGCGAAGCGGGTCGCCATGCTGCCGGGAAGCGCCTCTCGGGCCGCACCTCGAGCGGCGCGAGCAGCGCCACCGCCTCGTCGTTCCTGCCCTGCCCGACGTACACCGCGCCGACGTGGCCGGCCGCGGTGAGCGTGGTCGAGTGCTCGTCGCCGAGCACCCGCCGGGACGTCTCGTAGGCCTCGATCACCACGGGCTCGGCCGCACTCCAGTCGTTCTGCCGTTGCAGCACGGTCCCGAGGTTGATGAGCGAGCCGAGGGTGGTCGGGTGATCCTCGCCGAGCACCCGCTGCCGTCCCTCGAGGGCTTCCCGCACGGAGCGCTCGGCCTCGTCGAGCTTGCCCGCGGCGAGCAGCACCATGCCGAAGTTGTTGATCGAGTTCAGCACCCCGGGGTGGTCGTCGCCGAGCACCCGGCGGCGCGGTTTCCATCGCCTCCCGGAAGTACGGCTCGGCCTCGTCCATCTCGCCCCGGGTGTAGAACAGATAGCCGAGGTTGTTGATCGAGATCAGCGTTTCCGGGTGCTCCTCGCCGAGCACCCGCCGCGATCGCTCGAGACACTCGCGGTAGTACGGCTCGGCCTCGTCGTCTCGGCCGAGGGCGAGCAGGATGTAGCCGACGTTGTTGATCGAAACCAGCGTGTCCGGGTGATCCTCGCCGAGCGCGCGCCGCCGCCCCTCGAGCGCCTCCTCGATCAGGGGCAGCGCCTCTTCGGCCCGGTCCATCTCGTCGAGCAGCATGCCCAGGTTGTTGATCGAGTTCAGCGTGCCGGGGTCGTCGTCGCCGTAGACCCGCCGGTAGGTGGCGAGCGACTCGCGCCTGATCGCCTCGGCCTCGTCGAACCGGCCCAGTGCCTTGAGCACGGTCCCCATCTCCTCCATCGAGTCGAGGGTCTCGGCGTGCTCTTCGCCGAGCACCTTCCGCCGCCCGTCGAGTGCCTCCAGCGAGAACGCCTCGGCCTCGTCCGCTTTGCCCTGGGCGACCAGCAGCACCGTCATGTTGTGCACCGAGGTCAGCGTGTCCGGGTGCTCGTCGCCCAGCTCCCGCCGTCGCGTCTCGAGGGCGCTCTTCTGCAGCGGCTGCGCCGCGTCGTAGAGCCCGAGCTCCCGGTAGCGGTCGCCGAGCACCTGGCGCAGCTGCGCGGCCACCACCGGCTGGTCCGCGAACCGCTCGTCGACGGCCTCGACCGCCGGGGTGAGGATGGTGTGGTCGATGAGATCGCGCGCCGTGTCGGTGGCGTTGACCCGGACCCACTGTCCGCGGAAGGCCTCGAGCTGCGCGGTCCGCTCGTCGGCCGCCAACCCCGCCTCCTCGAGCGCCGTTTCGAGCTTCGCCGTCACGTCCTCGGTCAGGAAGATCCCCGACGCCGTCGCGTCGATCTGCTCGAGCATCCCGGCCTGGAAGTCCGCCACCACGGCGAGCTCGTCGGCCCGCGCCCGCGCCTCGGCCTCGGCCCGCTGCGCCCGGTCGCGCTGGCCGCTCGCCACCTTCGCCTGCCACGCGAAGGCGACGCAGGCCGATGAACACCGCCGCCGCCACCGCGCCGGTCGCCGCCACCATGCCCCGGTGGCGGCGGATCAGCTTCTTGAGCAGATACGCCCGGCTCGGCGGCGCCGCCAGCACCGCCTCTCCCGCCAGGTACCGCCGGAGGTCCATGGCGAGGCCGTTGGCGGTCTCGTAGCGCCGGTTGCGGTCCTTCTCGATGGCCTTCATCACCACCCAGTCGAGATCGCCCTCGAGCACGCTCCTGAGCTTGGCGGGCTCGGTCCGGCGCCGCTCGGCCGAGGTCTTCGAACCCTCGCCGAGCGAGCTGAACCGGGTGCTCGGCCGCGGCGGATCCGACTCGCGGATCACCTGCATCATCCCCGAGTAGCCGGCCTCGCGCAGCGCCTTGGGGTCGAACGGCAGCACCCCGACCAGCAGCTGGTACAGCATCACGCCGAGCGAGTAGATGTCGGTCCGCGTGTCGACGTTGAGGCCGGTCATCTCGGCCTGCTCGGGGCTCATGTAGGCCGGCGTGCCGACGACCTGGCCGTGCTCGGTGAACATCGTCTTGTCGGTGAGCGGCTGGGCGAGCGCCTTGGCGACCCCGAAGTCGATGATCTTGGGCACCGGCTTGCCGTCCTGGATCGCCACCAGCACGTTGGAGGGCTTGATGTCGCGGTGGATGATCGCCTTCTGGTGCGCGTGCTGGATCCCGGCGCAGACCTGGACGAAGAGCTCGAGCCGCTCCTCGGTGGACAGCCGGTGGGTGTCGCAGTAGCGGTGGATGGGCTCGCCCTGGATGTACTCCATCACCAGGTACGGCCGCCCGTCGGCGGTCTCGCCGGCGTCGAAGACCTTGGCGATGGTGGGGTGGTCCATCATCGCCAGCGCCTGGCGCTCGGCCTCGAAGCGGGCGATGAAGCTCCTGGTGTCCATCCCCGGCTTGATGACCTTGAGCGCCACCTTCCGCCAGACGCCCTCGGTCTGCTCCGCGAGCCAGACCTCGCCCATCCCGCCCTCGCCGATCTGCTCGATGAGCCGGTAGGCGCCGATCTGCCGCGCCGCCCGGATCGCCTCGTGCGCCGACATCAGCTCCGTCGGCGCCGCATCCGTCAAACCGTCCGCCAGCGAGCCGGTCAGCTCGTCGTCGAGATCGGGTTTCTTGGGTTCTTCGGTCATCGCTCGCACCCCTCCGGCTTCCCGTCGTTCACTCAGTGCGCACCGAGTTGGAGATGTTCCGAACGGAGCAACTGAATCAAACTGAGACGCATTCCGCGCGGAATAGGTCTGGTTGGGATTGGTCAGCAAGCGGCCGCGGACCCCTTTGATGATAGGGGCCTCTTCGCATTCTCGGCACCGTTGGCCGGCCGGTCTCGCTTCTCGGTTTTTCAGCGGTGCCGGGCACCGTCGGAATCAGGCACCGTCAGAATCCGCGACGAGGCTCTCCGAACCGCAGCTCCCGGTGTCGAACGCGACTCTTGAAGTCGGTCTCGGAACCACCGCTCCGTCCAACCTCCACCTCCGGGTCGGATACCCGACGGTGAAATTTCCGGTGCCGGAGTGAGGGATTCTGGCTCGCGCTTCGATCTTCGTGTGAGGGTTTGACCGTCCATCAGCCCTCGATGAGATTCGATCGGCACGTGGAGGTTGCAATGCGAGTCAGACTGACAGCGGGTCTCTTGGCGGCGATGGTGGTGCTCGGCAGCGGCGCACCGGGGATGGCGTACGATCCCGGCGACATGAACTGCGACGGCGTGGTCGACGACTCCGACTGCCCGGTCATGTCCCTCGCCATGACCGATCCGGACGGCTACGCGGCCACCTACCCCGGCTGTCCGTTGGCCAATGCGGATCTCAACGGCGACGGTCTCATCGACTGCGTCGACTTCCCCCTCTTCGTCGCCGCCGTGCAACAGACGAGCCCCAACGGCTGCGGTTTCATGGACTGCCCCCTTCAACCGGATGCGGTCTTCACGGTCGGCGACGGACCGGGTCCCGACTACGAGCCCGCCGTGGCGTGCAGCGACGCCTCGGCGACGTGCCTGGTGGTGTGGCAGACGGACCCCTCGGGAATCCCCTCGTCCATCTGGGGGCGCTTCGTCGGCATCGACGGCGTCGCCTTTGGCGAACCGTTTCCGATCTCGACGGAGACGACGGTCCACAACAGTCCCAGCGTCGGATACGACCCGGTCCGCAACCGGTTTCTCGTCGTGTGGTCGTCCGAGTACGCGCCCAACCCGATTGACATGGACATCTGGGCGCGGTTCATCCCCATGGGCGGGCCGGTTCCCGCCGAGCTGCCGATCCCGGTCGCCACCACCGGCGACCGGGAGACCGAGCCCTGTCTCGCCTACGCGCCGGGCGCGGACGAGTTCCTGGTGGTGTGGACGAGCGAGGACCTGGTGAACCCCGACACGATCGTCGGTCGACGGGTTCTGGCCGACGGCACCGGCTTCGCCACCGGCAGCCTGACCCTCTCTGAGGGATCGCAACACCGCATCAGCCCGGCGCTCGCCTGGGATGAGGCGAACTCGCGCTACATTCTGGTCTACAACCGGATCGAAAGTGCGACCGGCGCGGACGTCTGGCTCAAGCGCATCTCTTGGTCGGGGGCCCAGATCGGTGTCGAAACCGGGATCGCTGCCTGGCCGGGCGCCGAGGACCAGGTTTCGGTCGATGTGCTCGACGGCGCCCCCCTCGTGACGTGGGTCGGCGGCAACAGGGCCTACGCCCGCTGGGCCGACGGCGACGGGCTGCCGGCCGGTCCCCCGATCGACCTGACCGACGGCGGTGTGGGCAACGCGGCCGTCACGTCGGTGGCGTGCGACGGCGCCGGCGGCGGGTGCCGGGTCGTGTGGATGTGGACTGACGTCGGCGACACCGCTGGAACGTCGTCGACCGCCACGTGTCGTCAACCGGGGGTCTCGGTCCGATCGCCGACGTCCGAAGATCCCCGCCGAGTTTCCCTCGGAACGCGTATTCGCCGGAGGTGACGGCTGTCGATGGGCGTTTCATCAGGGTCTGGGCTCAGGAAGTCGACCCGGACCCGGGTCGAACAACTTCGACATCCACGCCCGCGTGTTCCAGTCCCTGCTCTTCGCCGACGGATTCGAAAGCGGCGACACGCTGTATTGGAGTGCGACGGTCCCCTGAAGGACGAACCGAACCAAGCAGCAGACCAGTCGCAACATCGCACCGAATCGGATGGCGGGGCCCTTCGCGATCCAAGGTCGTGATGAGTCGCACCGGTCAGAGAATCACGCGAGCAACCCCGTGCTAGGCTTCTGGGGTGGGGAAAGACCTCCGATCCCTCCAACAGCCGGTTCGGTTCCGCGAGGAGCAGCGCTTTCGACAGCTGTGGATCTGGTTGTTGCTCCTGCCGCTGGCCGTGGGGTTCATTGGCTTCTTCGGCTGGGCGATGGTCGAGCAACTGGTCCGGGGGCGTCCGGTCGGCAACCAGCCGCTTCCCGATCTCGTGCTGATGATCATCGGGCCGCTGTTCATGTTTCTCATGGCCGGGCTGCTCTGGTTGATGTGGGTCGCCCGTCTCGTCACCGAGGTGAGGTGCGACGGGATCCACATCCGGTTCTACCCGTTCCACCGTGACTTCCACGGCTTCCTCTGGGAGGAGATCGAATCGGCCGAGGCCCGCACCTACAGACCCGTTCTGGAGTTTGGGGGATGGGGCATCCGAATCGGCGCCGACAAAAGGGCCTACAACGTCAGCGGGAACCGTGGGCTGCAGCTCAGTCTCGGAGGCCGGCGGTCGGGACAGGTGCTCATCGGCTCGCAACACCCCGAAGAGCTGGCCATGGCTGTGGTGTCCGCCGGGAAGGCTGTCGTTTCCTGACGGCCTTGCATCGCCGGCACCCCGCCGGCGATGCAAGGCGCCCAGCGTTTTCACCGCAACAAACCAAGCCGCCGACTGTGATGTGTACGGCATCGTGTTCTCCGACGGAGGCAACATCGAAGGCCCTGGAAACTCCTGTGGATTCAGCGATCCCAGCGACCAGGTCAACGTACCGGTGAACGATGTCGCTCTTGGGCCGCTCCTCAGTCACGGCGGCGTCACCAGTGTCCACGGACTGCTTCCGGCCAGCGTCGCCATCGACACCGGTATCTCCGCCGGACCGGGGCTCGGGTGCCCCGCTGTGGATCAACGCGGAAAACCGCGCACCGACGGATTCTGCGACGTGGGGTCGGTCGAGGTCCAGGCCGGAGAGGACATGACTCACCTCTTCGCCGATGGATTCGAGTCGGGGACCACCGACGCCTGGGCCGAGACCTTCCCGGAATGACGGAATGGTGCCACCAGGAGCAAACACCGCATCGTTCGGCGATTGGGATCCAACGATGCTGAGAGTGCAAAGGGTGGCGTCCTCCGATCGCTCCGAAGGCAAGCAGGGATGCTTGCCGCTACAAACTCGCTCGACGCCACGATTCGCAGAAAACTCGTAGCAGCAAGCTTCCAGCTTGCGATGCGATGACACCCTTGTAGCAGCAAGCTACCAGCTTGCGATCGAACGCCACCGTGGCGCAATCACGACCCCGGACCATCGCCGGCGGGGACGCCGGCGCTACAAGTGGGCCTCGCGTCTTGCAGAGCCCGCGTCTCGCGGGCGATGAGAACGGAGGCTGCGCCGCGAGAGCAAAGCCACGTGGCGCCCATCCGACGGAACGGTCACGGCAACCGGGCCACCGGCGCCTCGATGGTGAGGCGCTCCCCGCCACGCTCGAGCTCGAGCGTGCGCATCTCGCCCGGCAGGCCGCGCAGCGCGTCGACCACCTGGCCCATCGTCGATCCGTGGACCTCGAGCCCGCCGACCCGGAGCAGCAGATCCTCCGGCTTGACGCCGTCGACCGTCGGCGCGCCGTCCCGCTCGACGACCCCGGCCACGGAGGTGCTCCCGTCGGGTTCGGGCCGCAGGGTCAGCCCGACGATGTCGAGATCGCGCCGGTCAGGCGCCGGTCCCGGCTCCCACCAGGTCATGTCCTGCGACCAGTCGATCTCGAGCCGGAAGCGGTTCAGGACATTGCCGCCGAGAAAACCGCCGACCGGCGCCGCCGACTTCTTCGAGTACCAGTCGAACAGGCCCTGGCCGAGGGCCAGCACGGCGACGTCGTCGACCGTGACATCGCCGATCCCGAGCTCGGGCAGGCTCGTCAGCGCCCCCTGCGTCTCGAAGGGAAAACCGAAGAAGTTCGCCGACCCCGCGGCGCCGACCGCCCAGGTCATCTCCGGGCGCCGGTCCGGCCACCGGCCGGCGATCTCCCGCGACACCCAGGTCCCCGCGGAGCCCGTGTCGACACCGAGCGGCACGGGCTCGCCGTCCACCGTCGCCTCGATCATGAGCAGGCCCGTCTCCGGGTTCACCCGGCAGGGCACCGGTTCGCCGCGCGGCGTCAGAACTCCCGGCCGCGCCACCGTCATCTCGCGCGCCGGACCGTCGAACACGACGTGCAGGCCGCGCAGCGCGCTGGCGGGCAGGACCAGCTCCGCCGGGATCCCGTTCAGCACCCGGGTCCCCGCTCGCACCTGGACACCGACCCCGTCCGAGGTGAGCGCGACCCCTCCGATCGACATCGGCGGTGCGGCCGACGACGACTCCACCGAACCGCCCCACTCGGCGCCCTCGAGCTGCGACACATCGAGCCCGAGCTCGTGGGCGAGACCCTCGACGACGATGAGGAACTGATTGCCGGTGTCGACCCACGCCGCCGCGCGCCGCACCCCGCCGTCGGGCCGCACGAAGTCGACATCGACGATCAGCCGGTGGTGGTCGATCGTGGCCGGAACCGTCGCCGTAACGGCGTCCTCCGCCTGGCCGCCGGCGGGTGCGTCGGGCGCCCCCGTCGCACCCCCGCACCCGAACAGCGCGAGCAACCCGAACACACCGAACCACGCCGAGACACGCCACCACCGCATCGTCTGCCTCCTTGCCCCACACCGATCGCGATCGTCACCGTCGATGGCCGCCTCGAGCTGCTCGACCCGCCGGGCGATCACCAACCATCCTGCGCGTCGCGCCATGGCGTACCCCCCAGCGTATGAGGCTTCCCCAGAGGTACGGGCTCCGCCGCCGGGGGTTTGCCGCTCCACCCGATTCGGGCCTCGCTCGAGGCGGCGCCCCAACCTCATTCGCCCGCTTCGGCGACACGTGCGAGGTCCAGCGATTCGGAACGGTGTCGGGTAACCGCCCGGGTCCACCCGGCACCGATCCTCCCCGACAGGCTGGAAGCCTGTCGCTACACGGGATCACGTGTGTAGCGACAGCCATCCTGGCTGTCGACGGCGCCCTCCCCGACAGGCTGGAAGCCGGTCGCTACACGGGATCGCGTGTGTAGCGACAGCCATCCTGGCTGTCGACGGCGCCCTCCCCGACAGGCTGGAAGCCGGTCGCTACACAGGATCGCCTTGTGTAGCGACAGCCATCCTGGCTGTCGACGGGGCCCTTCCTGGTGCAAGGTCCCCGACAGGCTGGAAGCCTGTCGCTACACCAGGGATCGCGATGTGGCGCAACCTCCGGTCGATCCACGCCGCCTCGTCCTCAAACCCGATCTCCCGGTACAGCTCGGCGAGCCGCCGGTACCGTTCCACTACGTCGAAGCCGACGCTCCACTGCAGCTTGCGCAGATCGTTCGGGCACATGTGGAGGGGGCGCGAGTCGCTCTCGGCGAGGTGGTTGGAGCCGTTCATGACGCACAGGCAGGCGGTACAGTGGCGGATCCCGAAGGCGTGGGCGGTCTCGTGGGCGAGCACCTTGCAGCTGCGCCTCAGCACCAGTGACGGGTCGTCGGTGTCCTCGCCCCAGAACGCCGGGACGTACCGGACGAAGCTGTAGACCGCGACCCGGTCGCGCAACGACGCCTGGCCGAACACGTAGTTCCAGTCCGGCCCCGGGTACAGGTCCTCCATGGTGATCCCGATCGCGCAGAACGCGTGCTCCGGAAGATTGCGCCGCAACAGGTCGAGGAGATCCCCGGTCAATAGCTGAGGCCGACGCAGGTCGGCCACCCGGCGGGAGGTGAGGTCGACGTGGTCGAGGTTCACCGCCGGCAGCACCTGCGCGGTCATTCCGAAGTAGCTCTCGGTAAAGCGCCGCAGGATCTCCACCGGCGGCGCGCTCGGGTGGTCGAAGCGCCCGATGGGCTGCAGCACCAGCACCGACCGCGTCTCTTCCTCCCTTGTTGTGGTGAGAACGCCCGCGCCGGAAGAAGTTCCCCCACCGGCCACAACCCGAAAATCCCGAATGAACCTCTCACCTTTGCAGCCGCAAGCTTCCAGCTTGCGACCACCCCCCGCAAGGCAAGCAGGGATGCTTGCCGCAACAGAGGATCGCGATCGGCCAGCCGCCCGACCATTGTGGTGCGGGCGTCCCGCCCGCAAGAAGCCCCCGAAACCCGCCGACCCCGATCTGCCTGCCGGTTGAAGACCTCCTGCGGTCCGCTCCCCGACCCGCCGCCTACCCGTGCGAGTCGTCCGGCCTGGGTGTCGGCGTCTCCGCCGGGCGCTCGTTCCCCGGTTCGCCGGGTGTGACCAACTCCATCGGACGACCCTGGTAACCGCCTCTCGCTCCCGGCCTCACTCCCGGACCGGGCGGAGGACCGGGGGCGATCTTCCGAACGACCGGTTTCGGTTCGCGGACGAGCTCGACCCCATTCAGTGCGTCCGCGAGCGGGTTCAATCCGGGACAGGAGATCCCGGATTCAGTGCCGACCCGGAACGACTCCATCGCCGCTGGGTCGAGCGCGGATGCCCGGACGATTCGCGGCTCGACGGTCAGCATCAGGGCCTTCTCCGGCGACTCGATCTTCACCGGCACGACGATGGCCTCTCCCTCGGTGAGACTCACCGTTTCGTGGAGGTTGTAGATGCGCTCGGTGCGCTGCTGCTCGCCCTGCAAGAACTGCCTCGTCCACTCGAACTGCACCGTCAAGGCGACGTCCCTCGTCCCGTACGGGTTGCCGGCCGTGGCTCTGAGCGACATGGCTCCGGGCAGGCCCGAGGGCGCCGAGGTGCCGAGCCGTGCGTCGGTCGAGCCGACCGCCGACAGGCCGAACGAAGCGATCCGGGTGGCGCCGGGGTCCGATCTCAGCGCCTGCAAGGTGTCGGCGTCGATTCGATGGCCGACATTCCCAGCGCCGTCCCGCTCGAGCTGGATGAGCTGAACCTCGAGATCGATCTCGGACGGTGGCTGGTCGAAGACCTCGAGAAGCCTCCGCGCGACGCAGATTTTCGTCGCGGTGTCGCGCATCGTCACCGTTTGCAGCTGCTCGTTGACCGCGATTCTCCTCCCCTCGATCAGGCTCCGCAGCAGCTTGTCGAGGTCCTTCGCCGGGATGTAGCTCGGGGCGAAGGTGGCCATCACCAGGGATTCGTACTTCCGCCGATTCTGGGGTGTGTCATCGATGACACATCAGCCCGCCATCATCCCGGACGACGATGAGTGACCGGCCACCTCGCGCGAACCGTCTCGAGGGCCTCGAGCGCGGTCACATCCTCCATCTCGAGAGTGACCCGTTCCGTTCCCCGGAACCTCGGGTCAAATGCCAGCTCGAGACCCCACGCCTCCGCGATCTCCGAGTAGGCCTCGAACACCGTGGCGTCGACAAACCTCAGATCAGCCGTTTTCGCCGCCTGCGCGACGACGGGGGCCACGGCCGCGACCATGAATGCGAATGCGATCAGCCAGCCTGCAGACTTTCTATCGACCATGCCATCTCCTGACCTCTTTTTTGCTCGCGCCTGTTCAGCTTACGACGGCGGGCCCCCGAGCGTCGGTGCGGATCACAACCGTGGCCGGACGTGCGACATGGAATCGCGACCCACCATCTGCGACCTCAGAGCGGGGACGAGGTTCCCTTTGCAGAAAATCGACACCCGCCGGCATCACCATCCCTGGAGATCTCGGCGCTGTCGGCTCGATCCCGCCAGACGACATCATCGACGCTGCAGCCGCAGCATGGTCGGCAGTAAGGATCGCTGCAGCCCGTGCACAGAGGTTCGGCGAGCCCAACCCGGACGGATGCCCGAATCAAAACGCTGGTTTCATCTGGTACTGAAGGCAGACGGCGGCCGCAGAACAGGGCCCACCCTCAACACGGGGACCATCGATCCCAAACCACATCGACCGACAACTGCGCCAACAAGCGTGGAAGTGTGTACGTGGTGTCGATCATGTATCATGAGATCAGGAATCAATTATGATCAAAGTCCTCTCCCGTCTCGAGGTGTCGATCCTGAGCTTCGCCGTATCGATGATGGCGTCCGGGGCTGTCGGCGCGACGCCGATTTTTCTCGACGGCTTCGAATCGGGCGACCTGTGCGCGTGGCAGGGAACGTGCACCCCGCCTGCCGATCTCTCGGGTACCTGGTTCGCCCGGGTGTCGTTCCCCGGCGACGTCGTGCGGCCCCTCCTGGTTCAGCTTCATTCAAGGAACGACGGCAGGCTCGTCGGCTACCTGCTCGGGTCGAACGAGCGCTGGGTCGTCACGTCCGGGACCTACAGCTCCGGGATTCTCGATCTCGAGCTCACCCTGGGCAGCCCCTCCGGCGACCGGATCGTCACCCTGTCCGGCCCGGTCCGGGGGGGGCGGGCATCGCTCACCCTGACCGGCGATCTCGCCCCGCAGACGGTCGATTTGATTCGCTGGCAGGGAGATTTCGTCGAGCGGCGTTTTGTCTTCGCCGACTCCACGATCGGTCTCGCGACGCCCCACTTCGCCAACATGGCGGTGGTTTTCGACGGGCGCGGCGGATTCGTGGCGGGCAGTTGGTCCGGATCGGAGCAGCGGCAGCCGTGGGGAAGGGACGGCGGCGTGACCTCGTTGTCGGTGGTTGGCGATGAGTTGACCGTCGGCCTCGACGTCGACGGGGGCTGCTCCGCCGGCTCGTTCCTCGACGCTACCTTCGATTCGTCGGTGGATCTCTATCTCGGCACCTTCACCCTGATCGACTGTTCCGGGTCGAAGTCGGGGACGTTTCTCGGCGGATTCGTCGACGGGACGACGTCGGCAGACACCGCCGAGGTCCTCGCCGCGGTCGCCGCGGTCGCCGATCAGCTCGAGGCCGGCGCTCCCTTCACCTCACCCCATCCCTCCTTCGCCGACGATTACTTCCACGACGGTACGGATCTGGCCGGGTTGTTCGCGGGTTTCGCGAGCGAGATGGCGGCATGGGGCGCCATCGAGGTCGAGCTCCTCGACATCTCGCGGATCGCCACCGTGGCCGTGCCCGACGAACGGGCGATCCTGTCTCGCCCCTTGGGAATCGACTTCCGCCAGATCCGCTCCGGCAATCCTGCAGGCGGAGGGCCCCGAGAGATCTACCTCGACACTCGCGACGATTTCCTCGCGCCCGTGGCCGGTAATGAACTCGGCGTGTTCGCAAGCGACGCCGGAGTGTGGAAGATCGGCGGCGACCGGCAACCGGCGTTCGATCTGCCGTGGTCCTCTTCGGCGATCCAACCCGGCGATCGACGGCTCGAGGTTCCAACCCAGGGTGATCCGATCCACGTGGCCCTCGGAGGGTACGGCAGCCACTTCCAGCCTCTCACCGGTCATTCCTACGGCGATCGCAAAGCCAACTTCACCGGCTTTCTTCCGGCCGACGACAGCGAGATGGACGAGCTCATCGGTGACGGCGTCGGGAATGACGACGGCATCTGCTCGACCGACGAGTTGGCCGCCGGAGGATGTGCCTACTGGGCCGATCTCGACGGGTCCCTGGTGCGGCAGAGGATACCGTGGTACGTCGCCTCTCAAGACGGCGTGGTCTTCGGCATGAAGCTGACGACGGGACCCACCGGGACGTACTTTGACGACGTTCCCAAGTGGGAGGTCGCGCTGGCGTACGACTCGGGCGTCAATATGGAGCTCGGACACGTCGGGACGATCGCCGACGACGTGGCCCTCGCGGTCCTGGCCGCAACCGGCTGCGATCCTCGGAGCTGGGAGAGTTGCACCGGGGTCGGTCCCGGAACCGACCTCCTGCTCGGGGTCCCGCCGATCCCGATCAGCTCCGGGGATCCGGTCGCCCAGCCCCAGGTCTTCGCGGACGAGGTCCCGGGATACGCAGGCTATCGGGTGGGCGGCGGCAGCTATCCGGAGTATCCCTGGGCCCAGATGGAGTTCAACGTCTCCGCCATCGTTCGGGGCGGGCTCGTCAACGCCTGTGTATTCGGACTCGTCAACAGCGGCCGCAGCAACGCATACCGCGTGGTCATGGAAGCGGACATGGTCGACCCTTCATCGCAGAAGTACCGGCCACGTTTCGAGCTCCGTGACTGGACCTGGCAGGCCGAATGCGCGCTCTGCAACTCGCCATGGCATAGCGGCTACGACTTCTCGAGTCTCTTCACCAACCTCGGCGGCTGGTTCGAGCGGAACGACGTGGGGACGGTTTCCGACGAGATCGTCGCCTTCGCGCCGATCGCCGTGGAGACCGGGCTGTACAACCCTTCGGCGTACCAACCCGGCACCGACACGCTGATCATCCGGCAGCGGGCCTACTCCACCGGACCCTACTTGTGGACCATGCCGGACAGCTCGGTCCTCGAGGCTTATTATCCCGCCGGAGAGCTCATGGAACGGACCCCGTCGAGCTTGCTCATCTTCTGGCGGGACATCGGTTGGTCGGGTGGCGACGTCTACCAGGCCGCAGCCTACCGACTCGATGAGGAAGGCCTCACGATCGAGTGGGGCCCGTTTGCCACGAGCCCGGGAGCCGCCCAGGCGGCAGCCCCCACCCTCGATCCGACCGAGCCCTGCACCGAGTCCACGGTGATCTGCTACAACCACAACGAGCAGCCGGGTTACTGAGACTGAACTGGGCCGCGTGGGCCTCTGCGATATTCGAGCATCGACCTCAGCTCGCCCAGGAGGACGTGTCTCCGGCCTCAAACCCGTCGTATAGGCGCCTCTCTGATCGTTGGAACGGTGCCGGGTCGAGCCGACACCCACCCTGTAGGCGGCGCCATCCGGGGCGGGCCTCGGGTATCGGGGCTCACAGGCAGTGCGCCGGTCGATCGGTAGGATGATGGTGGGACCGCGACTCTCGTGGGAGGCGTCATGCACCATCCGATCAACCGGGCAAGCCGATGGGCGATCGTCGCGGCGGCGGTCGCGGCCTTGTTCGCGAGCCCGGCCCGAGCCACCGACTACTACATATCAGAAAGCGTCGGCAACGATTCGTGGAGCGGTCTGCAGCCAGACCCCAACGGGTCGATGACCGATGGGCCCAAGCAGAGCCTGGCGGCAGCCTCGACGCTGCTCGACTCCGTCGTGGGACCCGGCGACCGCGTGCTGCTGCGGCGCGGCGACACCTGGTCGGGCGACGTCTCCCTCGATGCGAGCGCAGCCGCGGGGACGCCGGCCGAGCCCATCGTGGTCGGCGCCTACGGGACCGGCGCGAAGCCGACCATCGACCGGACCACCGAAGGCACCATCGTCACCGTCCGCGGCACCTACACCGAGCCCGCGGCCCAGTACCTGCGGTTCGAGAACCTCCGGCTGACCACCACCGCGGCGCCCGGGAGCCGGCCGATCGGGGTGCTCATCCTCGAGTCCTACCGACCCGTCGACCCGCACCACATCACCTTCGCCGATTGCGAGATCGACCACCTCAAACACGGGCTGACCTGGTACGAGCACGGCCACGTCCTCGAGCGCTGCCACGTCCACGACAACCACGGGATCCCGCCGGAGACCGGCCACACCCAGGGGATCTACGTCTCGGGCTCGGACATGACGATCCGCGACAACCTCTTCGTCAACAACGGCAAGCCGGACTCGTGGTTCGACCACAATCTCTACATCTCGCACGGGTCGGGCTACCTCATCGAGCGCAACACGATCCGCTCGTCGTTGGACGGCATCAAGCTCCGCGGCTCCGATGACACCATCGTCCGCGACAACGTCATCCACGACATGAATCTGGGCGCCATCAGCGTCGGCGGTGACGACTCGGGTCCGGTCGACAACGTGATCATCGAGCGCAACCTGATCTACGACACCGTCGACGCCATCACGGTCAAGTCGCAGTCGGGGACCCAGATCCAGCCGTCCACCAACATCGTCATCCGAAACAACATCTTTCACTCGAACCGGGGAACCGCGCCCATCGGCGGAGACTACGCGGGCTACGTCAATGTCCTCGATCCGGTGGAGGACGTCTTCGTCTGCAACAACCTCATCGTCAACATCTCGGACCCCAACGAGCGGAACCTCTACATCTACGCCGCCAGTCCGACCAACCTCCACATCAAGAACAACATCTTGATGCGCACCGACACTACCCGGCCGATGGTCGAGTTTCCCGATGCGTCGGCGGTGGCGGGGACGGACCTCGATCACAACCTCTACCACTATCCGGGCGGCGACATCCTGCGGGTCGCGGGCGTGGACTACCAGACCCTGTCGGCCTTTCGGATCGACTACCCGTTCCAGGAGGTGGCCGGGGTCGAGGGCGATCCGCTGTTCGCCGACCCGTTCGACGATTTCCGGCTCACCGCCGCCAGTGGGCTCGCCATCGACGCCGGGGCCGCGATGCCCGGCACGGTCGACGACGACTTCGACGGGCTCGCGCGACCAGTCGACGGCGACGGGGGAGGCACCGCCGAGTGGGACATCGGTCCCCACGAGTACTCGCCCGGGGTGTTCGCCGACGGGTTCGAGACCGGCGACACCTCCGCCTGGTCGCTTCCCGAAGACGGGTGAACCTCGATAGGGCGCCTCGTGCCGCCTTCCAAACTCGTCGGGGCCGGGGAACACGAGTTGTGCAACCGCAAACCGAAGATCGAGCTCGTTGCCGCCTGGCTCGCACGAGCGTTTCGCCGGCGCGACAACGCCGAGCCGAGATTTGTAGCGCCCGCGTCTCGCGGTCGACGTTCACCGGCAAGCAGGGTTGCTTGCCGCAACAACACGCAGCGCCCTTGTCGTAGCAAGCTTCCAGCTTGCGATGCGATTCGACGAGGGATGCTCCGGGACTCAAGCACGCATGGTTGCGACTCCAAGGATCCGGGATTTTTCGGTGCGAGCTATCAGCTTGCGATCGAGCGCCTCGGTGCCGCCCACATCGGCCCCCGAACCATCGCAGGCGGGGACGCCTGCGCTACAAAGCGCGACGCCCTCTTGTAGCGCCCACGTCCTCGTGGGCGTCCGAGAACCGTGAACCGTGCCAGGAACCGTGGAACTGTGCCAGGAGAGACTTTCTTAACTTTCTTCACCTGACGTGCTGAAATCTGCAAGGCCTTCGATCGCCTTTTTGCCATGGCCTGATCGAGAGCATCGAGTTCGTCGGCGAATACTCGATTCTCACTTCTGATGCGGCTCGCTTCGCTGACCTATCGACTCACAACGACCGGATGCTTCCTCAGCACCGTCGCCAGCTCCCCAGCCCGTTGGCCCCAACGTTCGATCCCGCAGGACGCGATCAACCGTCTGAGTCGACCGGTCTCCCTGTCCTGCCGCCGGCTTGCGACGTCACGACAGTCCGATTGCAGAGATTGGCGCGTCCGACGCGCCACCGCAATTCGTCCGACGAATTGCCTTGCCCACATGGTACAGACCGCCTTCGATCATCTCGCAACGAAGCTTGGGCAGGACTCCCCTCCACTGCCCGACACCCAATCATAAGAAAGTTAAGAAAGTTTCTCCTGGCACGGTTTCTGACTGCGCTATAGACGCAACCATCCGACACGAGTGCAATAGGAAGGGTGCCGGGTTCATACATGCGCATTCTCAATCGACGCGCCCGCAAATGTTCAAATGTGCGAACCTGGCACGGTTATGGCACGGTTATGGCACGGTTACTTCCACCCTTCCGGGCGCACCGGTGGTGTACCTGGTACAGCCCACCATCAACCAACACCCTTCGCCCACGCGATATCTTCAGAATCCTCTACCGCGAAGTTTCCACAACTTTGTTGACTTTGTTTCAGCTGGCACCGATGCACCGATGAAGAACGCCGACGTAGGCCCGCCGGACCGTCTTCACCGTGGGCCCGACAGCCGGGGTTGATTCACCGGCATCACACCGTGGAAATCGAACCTTCCCCGTCAACTCGCGGTGGCCGGATGGCGTGTACTCTGCGGGTTGACCTGCCAATCCCGCCCCGACCGGGTTGAGATGGATGAAGGTGATGAAGCGGACCAGTAAGTTCCTCCCGGCACTATTTCTCGGAGTCCGCGCTTGGCTGTGTTCCCGCGACCGTGTCGGTCTTTTCGGGCGGATTTCGACTAAAGGGGTAAGAACCGGAGGTTGAGATCATGTCTCTTCGCCAGAATCGTCGGCCGTCGATCGTCACGCCCTTTCTGTTCGCCCTCGTCGCGACCGTTTTTCTCCTTCAGCCGGCTCGAGCGTCGGTGGTTGATTCGGGGCCGCCGGCCGCGGACCAAACCGGTGTGCGGTTCGGCGAGACCGAGGCCCCGGCGACCGCCGAGGGGTCATCGCCCGTAACGGACAACCCGAGCCCGGTCGCCGCCAACCCGGAAGCCGACGAGGACGCCCGCGAGGACGGGTTCTTCGACCCTTTGATCAAGACACGGACTCCGGGAACCGATACCAATCTGTGTATGAGCTGGGAGGTCGACATGACCTCCGACCCCAACCGACGGCAGCGCCTGGCATACATCCAGGGCAGCACCCTCGGCGTCTCAACCGACGGCGGCGATTCGTTCACGAACGTCAACGTCGGCTCGTTCCTCCCCCCGACCCACACCTCCAACGGCGATGGCACCGCATCCTACGACGCCAACGGCCGGCTCTTCGTGGCGATCCTCGGGAACCCCGTCGGTGGCGGCGGCTGGGATGTCTTCGTCAGCCGGCACGATCCTGTCGACGGCAGCCTCATCTCCGGCCCGACCAATGTGACCGCCCAGGTCGGAATCATCACCGGGATGACCGCCGACAAGCCGTGGATCGCAGCCGACTCCAACTCCACGAGCGAGTTTTCCAACCGGCTGTACGTCGTCTGGAGCGTGACCGGCGGCGCCTTCTCCGGGGATTTCGAGATCTGGGGCGCGGTATCGACAAACCAGGGCCAGACCTGGACCCAGATGACCCGAAACGCCGTCGCGTACGGCCCGATCTCGCCGCTGGACTCGTCGGACGGTCGCTGTTGGCCGCCGCACGTGGCGGTCGCCGTCAATGGTGACGTCTATGTCTCCTACCACGGTCAACCGGGCTTCATCACGGTACCCGGTGTGTCGGGTGGGACCCCCGACGGCGAATCCGGCCTGGTGGTGGTCCTGCGTTCTACCGACGGCGGTCTGACCCTCCCCCAGCGCTCCGAACCCTTCCCCGCCGGCGAAGCCGACACAACCTGGAACTCGCAGAGCCGCCCGGGCGCCATCTCCGATGCGCGATTCTGGACCATCGGGACCGGCCAGGGCTGGCTGCTGCCGGATCCCGGCGATCCGTGCACGCTGCACGTGGTGACCACCGACGACCCCAATGACGATCCGCTGACCGGCGACGCCGCCGATGTGGTCATGGCCACCAGCACCGACTGCGGTGTCAGCTGGACCGCCCCTCAAACCGTCAGTGATGGACCGTCCGGAACGTGGCAGCTGCTGCCCACCGCCGCCATCGACCCCATCACGGGCTCCATCGCGGTGACCTGGCTCGACAACCGGAACGCCCTTTCCTATCCACCGGGGTCGGCCGGGAACGCACGCGCCGATCTTCGGGCGCGCTACAGCTTCAGCGGTGGCGCGAGCTGGTTTGCGTCGGTCGTCGTCAATGATGCGCCCATCGACCCCGATGCTTCGACCTCGACCATCGGCGCCGGTGTTCCGCCGACCTACCGGATCGGCGAGTACAACGGCGTCACGTTTTCCGAGTGCACGACGCACATGGTCTGGGCCGGCGATCCCCTCTGCGGCGGCGCCATGGATACCTACTATGATCGCGACCCCGAGACCGGCGACCTGACCGAACCCGAGATCTTCTGCCCCGACGATCTGACACTCGGGTGCAACGACTCCACCGATCCGGACGACACCGGCCGCGCCACCGCCCGCGACACCTGTGATGCGGATCCTACTGTGATCTTCGTCGATGAGGCACTCGGAGGCTCGTGCCCACCGACCCCGGTGATCGACAACATTCAGCGCATCTGGTCGACCAGGGATGCCGCGGGTAACTTCGCCTCGTGCAGCCAGCTGATCTCGATCCAGGATTTCGACGCCCCGGTCATCTCGGCGCCGCTGCCCTTGTTGCTCGAGTGCTCGAGCCTCGGCGGCGTTCCCAGCGCCGACCCGACCGTGCAGACCTGGCTCGATTCGGCGTCCGCTGTTGACGAGTGCTCGGAGGCCGAGCTCTCCATCAGCGGCGTCCCACCGCTGTTTCCGGTCGGCTGCGACGGCGATCCGAGCCTCGTGGTCTTTTCGGCCATCGACGAGTGCGGCAACTCGGGCTTCGAGGTGTCACAGGTGACCGTTCTCGATACCGTCAAACCGTCCCTCGCGACCCCGGTTCCGACGACTTTCGAGTGCACCACCGGCGGCGGAACCCCCATCGACGACCCCGAAGTCGCGGCCTGGCTGGCCACAGCGACAACCTCCGACGCCTGTTCGGTGCCGAATGTGACGCACAACGCACCACCGCTGCTGCCCGCCGGCTGCGACCCTGGCGCCGCGACCCTTGTCACCCTGACCAGCACCGACGCCTGCGGCAACTCGACCGGGGCGTCATCGACCGCCACCGTCGTCGACTCCACAGCCCCGGACGTGGTTGTCGACCCCGGATTCGTCGTTCTCGGGCCACCGGATCACGAGTATCGCTGTTTTGACGGCGTTCGCGCATCGGCCGGCGTCGCCGACGCCTGCGACAACTCTCCCGTCGATGTCGTGATTGCCTGCACCTCGAGCCAGTGCGACGACGCTCCCTGCCCCGAGTATCCCGGTCAGGACGGCGACGGCTCGACCGTGAACGACTGCACATACGACCCCGATATCGATCAGCTTTGCGCCCGCGCCGAACGCGCCGAGACCAATCCCGAGGGCCGCCTCTACACCGTCGACCTCACCGCGACCGACCATTGCGGCAACGCCGATACCACGGTGATCCTCGAGCTCTTTGTTCCCCACGGCTGTACCGAAGGAGATACCTACTGCATTTTCAGCGACGGATTCGAGTCGGGGGACGCGGCTTCCTGGTCGTCAGGCTCGAGCTGAGGCTCGCCCATGGGAATCGTCCCCACACCTCCCGACTGGAAGTATTCGCGATGCTCGTCTGTTTGAAAGGTCACGAACCCGCGATACCCAGGCCGGCAGCAGGTCCTGCCTTACGGAGGCGACGTGGCCGACAGAGGCGAGATCACACGACTCCTCAACGCCCACCGGGACGGAAACCCGGAGGCGATGGACCGTCTCGTACCGCTCATCTATGAAGAGCTCAGAAGAATGGCGCGGCGCCAGCTCCGCCGGTTCCGACCCGGCGCGACGCTGTGCACCACCGCGCTGATTCACGAATCGTGGCTCGATCTCGTGGAGGAACGCGGTGTGCCGTGGCGCGAACGCGGTCATTTCTACGCCGTCGCCGCCCTGACCATGCGCCGGGTGGTGGTGGACCGGGCCCGCTATCGGTCGGCGGCCAAGCGCGGCGGCGATCGCGAACGGGTCGATCTGACCGGGGTGGACCCGCCCGCACCCGAAATCAGAGAGGAGGTCCTGGCGGTTGACATGGCGCTCGAGGCCCTCGAAGACTTCAACCCGCGTTTGGCGCGAGTCGTCGAGTGTCGGTGGTTCGCCGGCATGACGGCGGAGGAGACTGCCGAGGCCATGGGAGTTTCGAGCCGAACCGTCGAGCGCGACTGGGTCCGGGCTCGGGCGTGGTTGCGGCGGGAGATGGACCCGGCGGGCGCGGGCTCCCGGGCCCGGTCATCGGAGAGGCCATCGTGACCGAGACCCGCGATCGCAAGATTCGGATCGACGCGGTCTTTGACCGCGCCCTCGAAATCCCCGACGACGACCGCGAGTCCTTTCTGCGCGTCGAGTGCAAGGGCGACGCCTCTCTTCGCAGCGCCGTCGAGCATCTGCTTGACCACGCGGCCGACCCCGGTTTTGAAGTTCCGCCGTGGGACGAGGCGCTTTGGCGGTCGGTGGCAGAGCGAGGTCCGACGCAACCCGAGGTAGCGGTCGGGGATTCGATCGGGCCGTATCTGCTGCTCGAGGAATTGGGCCGCGGCGGCATGGCGACCGTGTACCTCGCGGAGCGCAAAGACCGGTCGTACATCCAGCACGTCGCCCTCAAGCTCTTCTCGCCCGAACTCGGCGCCAACGACCTGGTGGGACGATTCCAGGCCGAGCGGCAGATCCTGGCCGGATTGGCACACCCGAACATCGCTCGGCTTCTCGATGGTGGAGAGACCGAGGACGGCCGCCCATACATCGTGATGGAGCACGTCAGCGGTGTCGCCATCGACGAGTATTGCGACAGAAGACAGCTCGCTATCGAGGCTCGAATCGAGCTCGTGTGCACCGTGGCCCGCGCCGTCCAACACGCGCACCGTAACCTGATCGTCCACCGCGACCTCAAGCCCGGCAACATCCTCGTCACCGCGGACGGCGAGGTCAAACTGCTCGATTTCGGCATCGCGAAACAGCTCGTTCCGCCGCACGATCTGCAGCATCCCCCGACCGCCACCCGCCACCGCCTGATGACCCCCGAGTACGCGAGCCCCGAGCAGGTCCGCGGCGAGGTGGTGACCACCGCATCGGACGTCTATCAACTCGGCCTTCTGCTCTACGAACTCCTGGTCGGACGGCGCGCTCATCGGCCGGCGGATTCGAGCGCGGCGGCTCTCGACCGCGCCATCTGCGAGACCCCCGTGACCGCGCCGAGCATCGCGGCTTTGGCGAGGTTCGCGGGCGACGAGGGGCCCGACGCCGTTGATCGCGCCCGATCACGAGGCACGAGACCCGACCGTCTCGCCCGGAGGCTTCGCGGCGATCTCGACCGAATCACCCAGATGGCCCTGCGCAAGGAACCGGACCGACGATACGGCACCGCTGACGAGATGGCGACCGATCTCGAACACCACCTGATGGGCCTACCGGTCCTTGCCCGTGTCGATTCTCTGGGTTACCGCGCCGGGCGTGTTCTCCGCCGGCACTGGGTCACCGCGTCGTTGACGGCACTGCTGGTGACCATGCTCGCCGGCTATGTCGTGACGCTGTCGATCCAATCCCGCAAGCTCCGGGCCGCCGCAGCTCAGACCGAAGCCGCACGGGACTTTCTCTTCGAGCTCCTGCGCGGCGGTGACCGCTTTCCGGTGGCCCGGCCCGACGACCGGCTGCGCCTTCTTGTGGAGCGCGCGGCCTCGCGTCTGGAAGACCGGATCGATGAGGACGGCTCGCTGCAGAACCACCTTCGCCCGCTTGTCGCCGATCTCCGCCTCGCCCTCGCCGACGGCGCCGGCGACACCACGACGCGCGAGCTCCTCGACATCGGTTCGGCGCGACTCCTGGCCGAACACCAGATGCCGGATGCGCTGCGGGCGGACCTCCTGATCATGGTCGCCGAGCTCTACCGGGGGGTGGGCGTCTTCGAACCCGCCGTGCCGCTGCTCAGAGAAGCGGTGTCCCTGCACCGTGAGCTCTACGCCGCCGACGACCCGCGACTGGGAAACGCGGTCCGCAGCCTCGCGCGGACACTCCACTTTTCCAGCCGCTATGGCGAAGCCCTGCCACTCTACCGCGAGGCGCTGAGCATCCGCACCGCCGCCTACGGTGAGCTCAACCGAGAGGTTGCCGAGAGCACGAAGAACCTCGGTGGCGTGTTGCACGGGATGGGCGAGCTCGCGCAGGCCCAGCCGCTGCTCGAGCGAGCGGTGGCTCTCCGCGAGATGCTCCACGAACACGATACCGAGGACGTGGCCTTTGCCCTTCGGGATCTCGCCGATCTGCTCACCGACCGTGGCGGTTATGACGAAGCCGAAGTCCTCTACCGGCGTGCCCTTGCCATCGAACGTCGCATCTACCCAACTCCGAACGAGTTCACCGCCCTGACCCTCGACGCCCTCGGTCGCCTCGAGCTGCTGGCCGGCCGCCCCGACGCCGCCGAACCTCTTCTCCTCGAGGCATGGGAGATCCGACGCCTCAAGTACGAGGACCACCCGGTGCTCGGGATCAGCCGCCTCCACCTCGGTCAGCTCGCCCTGGCCCGTGGGGGTCTCGACGAGGCGGAATCCATGCTTCGTCTCGCCGCCGCGCACATGACGCGTACCCTCGGCGGGCACAGCCCGGTCACTCTCCGGGCGCGATTCGAGCTGGCTCGACTCAGCGCCGTCCGCGGTGATCGTGAGCCGGCGCTCGCCGAGCTCGACCGGATCGTCACCACCCTCTCGGACCAGGGACTCGGCGGTCACCAGCTCGTGGCGGACGCCCTCGTGGCCGGCGCCCGGATCGGCGTCGATTCGTTGCCCGACGAGCAAATGGAGTACGCACTCTCCAGGGCCCGCGAGATTCGCCGGGCCCAACTCCTCCCCAACGCCGCGAAACTGCTCGAGCTGGATGATGAGCGCCACTGATCACGAACGAAACGGTGTCGGGTAGACCCGGGCGGTTACCCGCCCAGGTCTACCCGACACCCATCAAGGGTGGCACCCTTCTTCGCCGAGCCTACTCGGTCACGACCTGATACCACGGTGTGAGGAGTCCGCACTCGAAGGTCTCGACGAAGAGCTCGCCCGGTCCGGCCAACTCGACCGCACCGATGTCGCAGCCCGCCGCGCCGTCGCCGTCGCCATCGCGCGGCCGCGACAGCCCGCGATGGTCAAAGGTCATGCATTCCGGGCCGGCGATGGCCGCGTCCACGGCGGCGCTTCCGGCCAGGGGCAAGAAGACGGGCGCTACACCGCCGTGGAAACCGAGCGCGGAGAGCCCCGGGTCCGCGACGTTGTCGATGTCCCAGGCCCCCAGTCCACACGTGGATCCGGGGCTCTCGAGGTTGCCACCTATGGAGCCCGGGTCAACCATTCCGGAGCAGGTGCCGGCGATCACTGTGTTGCTCAGCTCGACCGTGGCGTTGTCGCCGACATGAAGCTCCGACCCGTCGTTGCCGACCAATGTGCAGCTCGCGATCGTGGTCTCGCCGCCAAAGACGCCCAACCCACCGTAGAAGGACGGCGTCACGTGACCACTGATCGTGCTGTTCGTGATAACGCTGGATTCGTAGATCATCACCGCTGGTGCATAGGTAGTCGATGCGTTATCGCTCACTGTGGAGCGCTCCATCACCAGCCGAGGGACGTGGATCGTATCGGACTCGGCGCTGTTGCCGGTGACCCAGGTGTCAACGATGTCGACGATCTCTCCGGCGGTCGTCGAGATCATCGCACCGCCGAACCCGGCGCTGGCGGAGTTGCCGGCGACGACGCAGCTTTCGAGGCGCAGATCACCGACCTTGGCGCGGATGCCACCGCCATCCGTCTCGCTCCCCGGTAGGGACGTCGGAGCGACCCCGCCGGTGACCGTCACACCTCGCAAGGTCAGTCCTCCGCCAACCACGTCCACATCGAACACGCGATCGATACCCCCGGCGTCGATGACGGTCTGTTCCGCGCCGAGACCTTCGATGCGAACCGTATCGACCACATCCAGATCGCCGGTCCGGCCCCCGTCATCGAACTGTCCGACGAGTGACAGCTCGTACGTACCGGCAGTGAGGTGGATGACATCGTTGCCGGGGTCATCGTTGGCCATCAGGATTGCCACGCGCAACGAGCAGTCACCCGGAGCTGCAGTACACCCGCCGGAAACGGTGTCGGTGAAGCGGTCGACAACGTAGTCCGTCGGCCACGCCTGGGCGGCGGCGAGCAGGATCAGGATCGCAAGTCCGAGGTGTACGGCGAAGAATGCTCTCGATTGCATGGGTAACTCCTCCTTGTTCGCTTTTGGGGCGACGATTGGCTATTGGATGCTGTTTTGTGCCCCACTCCGGCCGAACGCCTCGTCCATCGCTCCGGCCGAATCAGAACGCGCCCACGGAACCCCTCGCCAACGTCCCTCTAACTGGACAACGACGGCACATCGGGAAAGCGCACATCGCGATCGCGATCACTGATGGTGTCACGTTCACACTGGGTGCCAGATCAAAGGTGCCCATCCGCGGCACCCGACACTTATCATCGAGGGAATCGGCATCGACCCCGTCGTTCTGGAACGGTGCCACCCATCATCCTCTGCCGGTGCTATGATCTCCTCGAAAGACACTGGTCGACTCCGGAGGTTCCCATGGTTGGAAGGCGCAAAGTGATCGCATGCGCCGCGCCGGCCTTGGCGCTGGGATTGGTGGTCGGGACCGCTGTCGCCAACGGCCACAAGCAGAACCGCCACCGCGAGCGGGAGCACCAGCAGGCGCGGTCGGAGCACGCGGTACCGGCGGTCGACAACCCGACCTACCAGGAGGTGTGCGGGGCCTGTCACTTCCCCCTCCAACCGGCCCTTCTCCCATCCAGGTCGTGGCGCCTTCTCCTGGACGGTTCTCAGGAACACTTCGGCCTGGCGCTCGATCTGGAGCCGGAGCAATTGGCGGAGCTCGAGACCTATCTCACCGCCAACGCCGCCGAGCACGCACCCGGTGAACTGGCGCAGGAAATCATCGACTGCATTGGTTCTTCAACGCCGCTGCGGGTGACCGACATCCCCATGATCCGAAACGAACACCGGCGTCTCGACCCAGAGGTTTTCCAGCGCCCGTCGGTGTCCGGACGGGCCGACTGCCAGGCCTGCCACCAGGGCGCCGCATCCGGCATCTACGACGACGACGTGACGATCCCGAGCACGTAACCTCGTCTCGGTGGGTGCCACCGACGCCCGCCGCGCGGGTGCAATTCGCCCGCGTTATTACTTCATTCCTATCTTGGCCGGTGTGGTGCGGGCGTCCCGCCCGCAATGAGAGGTGAGCCGCTGCGGGTTGTTTCCATCGCCCACGAGAGGTGGGCGCTACCGAGGGTGCCACCGATCACATCATCACAACGCAGGTGACTCGCACCGAGGTTGTGAGGTTGTGATCGGTGGCACCCAGGTTTGTGGCACCCAGTTTGCGGGTTTGCTGACAATCGCCGGTTCTGGATAACGTGATAGCATCCAGACGATGACAATCTCGAAACCAGGCTCCATTTGCGACGCCGCTCAGGCGCCGCTGAAGACCACGATTCGAGGAGGTTCCTGATGCGCCGAGCCGCCGCGGTCCTCGCCGTCGCCTGCGCGGTACTCCTGACGGGCTGTGCCTCGATCATGCTGATTTCGGCCCCGGAATCGGTATCGATCGGCGACGTCGCCACTTTCGTGCTGCGGCTCGGGGTTGACTTCTCCGGGGCGGGCAACGCGAATGTGTATGTCGCCGCCGAGGTGCCGATCGGCTGGGACCTTGACTCGGCGACATACTCGGCGACCATCAACGGGGCGCAGGTCTCCGGCACCGGTGCGGTCACTTCCGTCCCGCCCAACCTGGCGTACTGCCCGCTGGACGCGCGCGACGGGTACCAGGTGGTGTGGATCACCGACGGCACGTACGACGTCTCCCCCGGAGACTTCGCGGACGTGACCCTGGGTTTCGCGGTCAACGACCTCCCTGCGGGAGAAATCGAGGCGAGATTCTGGGTTCTCGTTGACAGCGACACCGGTTCGCACTGCCCCAACTACCCCGTCGTCGCGACGATCAACCGGTCGCCCCGCCGTCTGCGCTTTCGCGAAACGGTCTACCAGGGCGCGCTGGACAAAAACCACGCGCTCGCCGTCAGCCCCGATCGATCGAAGCTGCTCGTCGGCGGCGGAGACTACACGGAGGCGTCGCTGTACGATCGAAACACGGTCACCGGTGAGCTGGTGTGGGTCGAGTCGTTCAACAAGACGACGATCCTCAATCTTTATGACATCGTCTTCAGCCCGGACGGCCGCCATGTGTACGGGGTCGACGAAGGTCAAAACCACCTCGTCGCCTTCGATTTCGGAGCCTCTCCGGGTGCGTTGACACCAATCCAGGAAGTCGGCAACCTTTCAGGCGACTACCCGGCCCTGACAATCAGCTCGGACGGCAGCTCCGTGTACGCTGCCGCCGAGCTGGGCAACGCGGTCGCCCATTATTCGCGGGATCCGGTTTCGGGTGAGTTGACGTATGTCGATTCGCATCAAAACTTCGCCGCCGGACAAGACGAACCACGGTCGCCCGAGCTGAGTCCTGACGGCACGAGCCTCTACCTTGTCGGTCGTGGAGGCGATGCCGTCCTCGTCTACGACCGGGACCCGGCGACCGGTGAGCTCAACTTCCTCGAAAGCCACATCGACGGAGTCGCCGGCGTGACGGGCCTGGAGGCGCCGAGAGCGCTGGCCGTCAGCCGCGATGGCGCCAACGTCTACGCGGTGGCCGATGGATCGATCGCCATCTTCGACAGAGATCCGGCGAGCGGTGCGCTCACCTTCGTCGAAGCCATGCTCGAGCTCGGCACCGGCGGCGTCGGCCTCAGCTGGGCGTGGGACATCGAAATCAGCCCGAACGACCGGGCCGTCCTCGCCGCGGGCTGGAACGCCCTCTCGGTCTACGCCCGCGACCCGGCGACGGGTCTACTGACGCTCGAGGAAAACACCTTCGGCAACGATGCCGGTGTCCCCGATTTCGGGTTCCCCGACGACCTCCTCATCAGCCCGGACAACGCGGATGTCTACCTTGGCTGCGACGGCGCCATCCAGGTCTTTTCCTGGCGGCTTCAGTGCGACGACTTCGAGACCGGCGACACGTCTGCGTGGAGCTCCACCGTCCCCTGACGCCGATCGGCGCCCACCAGCGTCCACGAAACCGTGCCAGGAAACCGCGCCTAACATTGGTGCCACCCTTCGCATTCACGCATTGTTCAAGACCTAGGGAATCGGTGCCCTAAGGTCAACAGTGCAACAATGCGAAGGGTGGCGCCTATCCGGACGCCGGAAACGCGGGATCGACGGGCGCCGGCAGCCCGTTCCTTCGTCTTCGTTGGGTACCGCCGGTTCGACCGGGGTCCTGCTCAGGGTCGGGTTCTCCCGGTAAATCGACTCGATCCCGGCGGCTGCCGGATGGTCGATCGCTGAAGACGCCTCTTCCAATTCGCCATGTCCGTGATCTATAATTGCGATCAGGATTCATTTAAATCTTGCTCGCCATCACGGATTCCTCGCGAGATCGGCGTTCAACAAAGGCGTCGGGCTGCGCCCGACGGGGAGGATGTATGCGTGCGTCTCTTGCTCTGCCGTCAATGACCGTGTCCGCGATCCTCACACTGTTCCCGACCGGCGCCGGGGCCGATTCCGAGTGCTACAAGGGTTACCGCGACATCACTTCCGCTGAACGGGCGGCGATGATGAACGTCCTCGAGGCCGCCCTCGAGGTCATGCCCAGCGCACCCGACGGCTGGGAGGTCGCACGCCAGGACGAGCTGTACGTTGCGCCCTCGGTCTGCCGGGACAACGAGTCCTTGCCCTGGAGATACGACTTTTCCCGCAGCTACCGGCGAATCGACGATTTCGATGCACGCGACCAGGCGCTCGGCGACGCCGCGGCGCGGATGCAGACCGACATGAAGGCCAAACAGCCCAGCATGGACGCGGTGATCGCCAGAATCCAGGAGCTCAGCATGGCGGCGGTCGCCGCGGCCGAGAAGGGCGACTACGACAAGGCGGAGAAGATCAACGCCGAGATCGAGGAGGCCTCCGCCGAGATGGAGCGGATCATGGCGGACGGCGGCACCCTGGACCGGATGGACGAGGCGGCGGACGCTGCCAACCGGGACACCAGCATCTATATCGAGGTCGAGGTCAACTCGGGCCACGGGCTGTTCGGGTACGGCGCTGAGTCGATGACCGCGCCCCCCGGGGCGGATGGCGCCTACCGCTGGACCAAAATGGAGGGCGGCAACGTCAACGAGACGCGGATGGTCCTTTTCGGACGGTGGCGCACCGACGGCGAGGCCTTCGACCCGGTCTTCCACCCGGGTGCGGCCCCGACCGCTGCGCAGACGGTCTCGATCACGGTCACGGCGGACGAGAGCCGGACCGAGTCGGTGGTCGATGCGATTGACTTCAGAAAGGTGGCTGCCTCCATCACACGTTAGCGGAAGGATGATAGGTACCACGTATCACAATCTCACATTCTTCCGTTGCCTCAGAGAGATTGTCACAATGTGATACGTGGTACTCATCCATCTACTCCGCGTTGCGATCGGCGTCGCGGCATTCCCAGCCGCGGACGGCCTCACGGCGTCTCCTTGCCGCTGCGGATTACGGGACACGGCACCCGCGATGACGGTCCCATCAGGTTCTATATTTCCACATCGGATATTTTAAGTTCGAAATATTTTCGAGTCCACCGCGGTTCCCCCTTCCGATGGGAACGAAACACCAAGGATCCGAACACGAGCGCCGCGCCCTGAACGCGTATATCAAGCTGCGACGGGCGGCGAATACGCTGTCGGCGCTGGAGGCCGCTTCACTGCGCGATGAAGGGCTGACCGAGAGACAATTCGGAGCTCTCGAGGCGCTTTTCCATCTCGGGCCGATGCGTCAGACAACGCTCGCGACCAAGCTCTTGTGCAGCCCCGGGAATCTGACCACCGTCGTCGACAACCTCGAGCGCAACGGCCTCGTCGAGCGGCGCAGAAGCGAAGTCGACCGACGGGCGGTGACCGTTCACCTGACCTCGGTGGGTCGAAAGTTGATCGAGAGACTATTCCCGCGGCATGTCGCCGCCATCGTCGACTGGTTTTCCATTCTCGGGTCCGATGAGCAGCTTGATCTTTCCGAGGCTCTCGGTCGGCTCGGGAAACAGGAAACAACAACACATGGCCGCGACCGCGGCCACGGAGGATGAACATGACACACGATGAAATCCGTCAACGCTTGAACGCCCTCAACGGAATGATCCAGAAAGGCGAGATCATGGAGGCGATGCGTGAGTTTTACGCCGACGATCTCGTCATGGCCGAGAACGACGCCGAACCCACGGTCGGCCTGGCCGCCAACCTCGAGCGCGAGCAGGCCTTCGTCGACAACACGACGTGGTACGGCGCCGAGCTCAAGTCGGTCGCCATTGCCGACGATCTGTCGATGACGCAGTGGTGGTTGGACTTCCACAACACCCAGTACGGTCAGCGGCTGGCCTTCACCCAGGTGGCCGTGCAGCGCTGGCGTGACGGCAAGATCTACGACGAACGCTTCTACTACAACCCGCAGCCCGTCACCGAGGGCTGAATCCGCAAAACCCCGGCCCGGCGGGCACCCGCTCGCCGGGCAGTTTCTGCCTAACCCGAAGTATTCATGAGGTTTCGTCGCGAGGTCGGCGGGGCGCCGATGCCATTCGAGTATTCTCATTTCGGGGCGCGGAGGCGTACTTGACAGTACGTTGAGCACCCCGAAATGGGAATACTCGAATGGCGCGGATGCATCGTCGGCCGCAGAAGAGAGCTCATGAATTCTTCGGGCTAAGCCGCGGCCGAGTGAATCGCTGGGGACAGGGGGACTCACCATGGAAGCTGGCAACACCGCATTCGTCTGGACCCGGGTCGCACACATCGACGATCTGCCCGAAGGGCGGGTCGCCACCGTCAGCGTCGATCGGGGAGACTCGGTCCTCCAGATCTGCCTGACCCACGTCGCCGGTACGTTCTCGGCCCTCGACAATCACTGCCCACACCAGGGTGGACCATTGGGAGAGGGCTCCATCGAGTGCGACGATTCTGGCAGCTGCTACCTCCGCTGTCCGTGGCACGGCTGGGACTTCGATCCCGTGACGGGCAGGCCCCCCGGCGGCTATGACGACGGGGTCGCGACCTATCCTGTCGAAGTCCGGGACGGTGAGGTCTTCGTCGGCCTCGAACCGGAGCCCGAGCACGAGCGAACGGTCACCGACGTGATGGCCGAGACGATGGTGGCGTGGGGCGTCACCTCGGTCTTCGGTATGGTCGGCCACTCCAACCTGGGTCTGGCGGACGCCATCCGACGGCGCACGGAGGCCGGCGAGCTGGAGTACATCGGAATCCGCCACGAGGGCGCCGCCGCGTTTGCCGCCAGCGCCTTCGGCAAGCTCACCGGTCGTCCCGCGGCGTGCCTGACCATCGCCGGTCCCGGCGCCACCAATCTCCTGACCGGGTGTTGGGACGCGAAGGTCGATCGGGCGCCGTTGCTGGCGCTCACCGGGCAGGTCAACCAGCAGGTCTTCGGGCCGGGCGCCTTTCAGGAGCTCCCGCTCAAGGAGGCGTTCAGCGCGGTCGCCGCATACAGCCACCTGTGCCTGCCGGGATCGAACCACGCCGAGCTGATGGGCAACGCGATCAAGACCGCGATCAACGACCGGCAGGTGGCTCACATCGTCTTCCCGGACGACACCCAGACGCTGCCGGCCGGTGAGGGGACCGCCGCCGGGTCACCGACCGGCCGGTTCGGCGATCCGAGGATCCGTCCGTCGAAGGAGAGCCTGGACCGTGCGGCCGAGATGCTGGCGCAGGCCAGACGGCCGCTCATCGTCGCCGGACACGGCGCCCGCTTCGAGATGGACGCCGTCTCCGCCCTCGCCGAGGAGCTGTCCTGCCCGGTGCTCACCACCTTCAAGGGCAAGGGCATCATCGGCGACCACCCGGACCCCGCCATGCCCCACCGCCCGGGCCACGCGCTGGGCTGCGGTGTGCTCGGGCGCTCGGGAACTCCAATCGCCAGCTGGTTCATGAACGAGTGCGATCAGATGCTGGTCGTCGGCGCCTCGTTCAGCAACCACACCGGCATCACGCCGAAGAAACCCACCATCCAGGTCGACTCGGACCGTTCGCAGCTGGCCAGGTTCCACGCCATCGACTGCCCCCTCTGGGGCGAGATCGGCGAGACCGCCCGCGAGCTGCTCGACGCCGTAGCCGGGCGGCACCACTCGCAGGATCATCACGGCGAGATCGCCGAGCGCTGGCGGATCTGGCGTGAGGAAAAGGCGAGCCGTCTGAAGGACCGCTCCGACCGAGGGGTGAGCTCGATCGCCGTGTTCGATGCGATGAACCGGGTGGTACCCGAGGACGCGATCATCGCCGTCGATGTCGGCAACAACACCTACAGCTTCGGCCGCTACTTCGAGGCATCGGGACGGCAGGCCGTGCTGATGTCGGGCTACCTCGGCTCGATCGGCTTTGGCTACCCTGCGGCCATGGGAGCCTGGGCCGCGACCCGCGCTCATCTGGTCAGCCAGGACGAGTTCTGGCGTCGATTCGCCGGCCGGCCGGTGGTCTGCGTCACCGGCGACGGCGGTTTCGGCCAGTACGCCTGGGAGGTAAACACCGCCGTGCGCCACGGCATGAATCTCACCCACATCCTTCTCAACAACAACGAGCTCGGCAAGATCAGCAAAGAACAGCAGGCCGGGCACTGGTCCGTCTGGCAGACCTCCCTCACCAACCCCGACGTCGCTGAGTACGTCAACTCCTGCGGTGGCTTCGGAATCCGGGTCGGGCAGGCCTCGGCTCTCGCCGCCGCTCTGGAGCAGGCGCTGAGCTACGAAGGTCCCGCCACCGTCGAGGTGATGACGGACGTCGGATTGGTCTGAGCATGAAATTTCTCCCATGCGTGGACAGGACAACCCAATACCACCGCCTCAAGCCCAGGATGCAACAATGCAATGAATGCTAAGGGCGGCAAGCATTGATGCCGGAAGCGAGCTCAGATCGACCGGAGAGGCGCCGTCGCGCCCCTCACCTCGTCGGAATATTCGGCCGGCTCAAGGCAGGTAGTTCTTATCTCGGTGCAGTAACTTTCGCATGCTCGGCTCCTTCTCATGGGTTGACCGTCGACCACGTTCTTGTTCCGCCGGTCTCGAAGTCGTCGGCAATCATCACCGACTCGATCTGAACCCCTCGAGGCCGACGCCATCGAGCCGCACCGACGCGGCCGGTGGACGTCCTCACCCCGATCTTCGGTCGATCAGCACCCGAAGGGAATGGACGGTCGCGCCAACACCATGGACGAATACGACAGCTGATGTGGGAACGGCGCCACGTACACACTTCCACGGAAGTGTGTACGTGGCGCCCTTCCTACCATAAGAAAGTCAGGAAAGTTTCTCCTGAAAACCGTTCACGAGCGTCCGATTGCAGAGTTTGGCGCGTCCGACGCGCCACCGCAATTCGTCCGACGAATTGCCTTGCCCTCATGGTACAGACCACCTTCGATCATCTCGCGACGAAGCCTGGGCAAGACTCCCCGTGGTACCCATCCATCCGGGTGATCCGACCTCGGTTCGGGGCCCGGGTGGTGATGAGTGTGCATGTTCCTCCCTGGTCCGATTCTGACAGAAAGCCCTCCCGGCGCCGCAGTGCCCGGGGTCACCCGCAGCGCGCGGTGCGTCCGCGCGTCGAGCCGCCGGCTGGGGGCAGCCCCGGGCTTTCAGGGTGTCGTCGAGGTCCAGGCCGCAGTGTTCCCCGACTCGAAGCCGTCGGCGAACAGCACAGGATCCCCGGCCATGAACGGCGGCGACACCGCCGGCATGGCGCACCGCTGCAGACCGCCGCCGACGTGATCGGGCGCCTGCCAGAGCACCGAGATCCGGAAGGCGACGTTGGCCTCGTGGGTGACGCCGTCCGCTGCGGCGTCCCAGACGAACTCGTGCTGGGTCCCCCACGGGCTCGCCGCCAGATCCGTGGTCGGGCTCCCCGCCCCCGTCGCCGCCAGCCACTGCCCACCGCCGGCCAGCGAGTACTCGGGCACGATCCGGCACGCCGGGTCGGACTCCTCGTCGAACAGGGTGAAGGGGATCGTCACCGGCGGGCGGAGGTACCCGGCCGACGAGAAACCGAAGGGCGCCGCTGCGGTGCCGCCGGGCCGGCCCGCGAGCACCGGCGAGGTCGGCGTCTCCGGCAGCCCCACCGGTCGATCGATGAAACCGTTGGAGTAGACGCGGATCTGCTGACCATAGTCGCCGACCGCCAGGTCGAGATCGCCGTCGCCGTCCCAGTCGCCCCACGCCAGCCCGAACGCCCTGCTCGACTCAGCCGAGGTCCAGACGGAGCCCAGAGCGCCGCCGGTGTTGCCGTAGATCCGAACCGGCTGATCCTCGTTACCGGCCGCGAGATCGAGGTCGCCGTCGCCGTCCCAGTCCCCCCACCCCAGATTGACCGTGGCGTCCTGATCCGCCGAGGCCCAGGCCGCGCTCAGGGCGCCGCCCGTGTTCTCGTACACCCGATTCGACTGGGAGTAGTTCCCGACGCCGAGGTCGAGGTCGCCGTCGCCGTCCCAGTCCCCCCACGCGACGGAGGAGGTGCTGTCGGACTGCGGCGAGCTCCAGACCAGGCTCAGGGCGCCGCCCGTGTTCTCGTACACCCGGTTCGGCCCGTTGCTGCCTGCGGCGAGGTCGAGGTCGCCGTCGCCGTCCCAATCGCCCCACGCCACGCCGTGCGTGTATTCGGCCTCCGCGGAAGACCACGCGAGAGCCAGCGTGCTGCCGGTGTTCGAGTACACCCGGTTGGGCCCCGAGTTGGCAACGGCCAGGTCCAGGTCGCCGTCGCCGTCCCAGTCCCCCCACGCGAGATCGATGGTGTCGTCTGCCTCCGCCGACGACCAGGCCAGGCTCAAGCTGCCGCCGCTGTTCACATAGAGGCGATTGGCTCCTCCCCAGTTGCCGACCGCAAGGTCGAGATCGCCGTCGCCGTCCCGGTCGCCCCATGCAACGACGATGGTGTCATCGCTCTCCGCCGACGACCAGGCAGGGGCCAAGCTGCCGCCGCTGTTCTCGAACACCCGATTTGGCCCGCTGCTGCCCGTCGCCAGGTCGAGATCGCCGTCGCCGTCCCAGTCCCCCCACGCCACGCTCGACGTGCTGTCGGGGTCGCTGGAGGACCACCCGATGTTCAGACCGTTGCCGACGTTCTCGTACGCCCGGTTCGGCTGGCCCAGATTGCCGGTCGCCAGATCGAGGTCGCCGTCGCCGTCCCGGTCTCCCCACGCCACGCTCGTGGTGTGGTCGCCTTCCGAGGACGACCAGACCGCGGTCAAGCCCAGGGAGCCGCCGGTGTTCTCGTACACCCGGTTCGGGAAAGAGTAGATGTTCCCGACCGCCAGGTCGAGATCGCCGTCGCCGTCCCAGTCGCCCCACGCCACGCTGTACGTGTTCTCCATCTCCGTCGATGCCCAGCCGGCGGCGAGCACCCCGGCCGTGTTGACGTACACACGGTTGGGACCGTTGTCGTTCCCGACAGCCAGGTCGAGGTCGCCGTCGCCGTCCACGTCCCCCCATGCGACGCTGCGCGTGGAATCCACCTCCGCCGAGGTCCAGGCCAAGGCCAGGCCGACCCCGACGTTCGTGTACATCTTGGCCCTGCCGCCGCTCGCGACGGCCAGGTCGAGGTCGCCGTCGCCGTCCACGTCCCCCCACGCCATGCTGACGACGAGGTCGACTGCGCCGGATGACCACGCCGCGCTCAAGCTCCCGCCGGTGTTGCCGAAGACCCGGATCGGGTTGCCGCCGACGGCGAGGTCCAGGTCGCCGTCGCCGTCCCAGTCGCCCCACGCCAGACCGTAGGCGTCGGGTGCCCCGGTCGACGTCCAGACCGAGCTCAGACTGCCGCCGCCGTTCTCGTAGACCCGAACCTCCTGGTCGTCATTGCCGACGGCGAGGTCCAGGTCGCCGTCGCCATCCACGTCCCCCCACGCCACGCTGACGGTCTGCTCGGTCTCGACCGAGGACCACTCGAGAACCAGACCGGTGCCGGTGTTGCTGTACACGCGGTTCGACTCCCCGTAGTTCCCGACCGCCAGGTCGAGATCCCCGTCGCCGTCCCAGTCGCCCCAGGCGATGCCGCCCGTTGCATCGGTCTCGGTCGAGCTCCACGCCGCCCCCGAGATCAACGAATCGACCGTCACCGGGTACGCGGCGTCGCCGTCGTCCATCACGATGCGCAGGCCCGGCCCTCCACCACTCGTGCCGAGCTCGAGCCGAGCCTCGAGGCGCCGGCCGTCGGCGTCCTCGACGACAAGCCCGCCGTAGCTGAGGGCCGCCAGCGAGCTGCCGGCGGAGTAGAGGTCGATCGCCCGCCCGCCCGGTGCCGCTCGGGCCAGCAGGCCGCCGCCGAGGGCCAGCTCCAGCACCGGCGGCCCCTTGCCGTCCGGGCGCTCGTGCAGCGTGAACCCCTGCTCGAGGCCGCTCGCCGAGTTGACGTACCACTCCACCACCGGCCCGCGGCGCAGCTCCGCCCTCGGCCCCGTCACCGAGACTCCCACCGGCGCCACCGCGGCCAGATCACCGTCGCGCCCGATCCGTTCGAGCTCGAGGGCGAACTCCCAGGTGCCGTCACGCGGGCTGACCCGCACGCCCGCCGGCCCGATCACGGCGTCGAAGCCCTGCGGCTGGCAAGCCGCGCGCCAGCCCGACCCCTCCGGCCGCATCTCGTACGGCCCGGGCTCCCTCCCGGGCACCGGAGCCGCGACCACGAACGTGAGCACCGAAAAACCGACGAGCAACCGTGACGTGAACATGCTTCCCTCCGCGTCCTCCGGGTTCCCGAGAGCCTCGTCCGCCCTCCAGCGATCGGTCGTCGTTCGACGCGATCCGTGAGGCAGGTCGATTTCGAGACACACACACGGGCCGCGCGGCCGGATCCGCCGGCGCCGAACCTCGCAACAAAGCTCCGACGCGCGGATGCCTCAGGGGCACCGGCTCGGTTGTGCACCCACCCGACGACGCTCCGGAATCCTCGCTTCCTCTGATGTTCCTCACTCGTACTGGACCGACCCGTTGAAAGACACTGTCAATGTGAAGCTCGATCGGGGAGAACGCAAGGGGCTCCGGTGCAGCGGGATCTGTCGGATCGCGACCCCGGCCCGCAGCGTCGGCGCCCCGAACGCGGCAGAGTGTCCGCTCTCGCAACCGAGCGGGAGGCAGCCTGGACATCTGGTCGGAACCGTGCCAGGAGAAACTTTCTTAACTTTCTTCACCTGACGTGCTGAAATCCGCAAGGCGTTGGATCGCCTTCTTTGCCATGGCCTGATCGAGTGCGTCGAGTTCGTCGGCGAAGGCTTGATCCTCACTTCTGTTGCGACTCGCTTCCCCGACCCATCGACTCACAACAACCGGATGCTTCCTCAGCACCGCCGCCAGCTCCACGGCTCGTTGGTCCCACCGCTCGATCCCGCAGGACGCGATCAACCGTCCGAGGCGACCGGTTTCGCTGTCTTGCCGCCGGCTTGCTGCGTCACGAGAGTCCGATTGCAGAGTTTGGCGCGTCCGACGCGCCACCGCAATTCGTCCGACGGATTGCCTTGCCCACATGGTACAGACCGCCTTCGATCACCTCGCGACGAAGCCTGGGCAAGACTCCCCTCCCCCGCCCAACACTCGATCATAAGAAAGTTAAGAAAGTTTCTCCTGGCATCGTTCGTCGTCTACTCGCGGATCCGGTCCAGGAACTCCACGATGCTCGTCGCCACGTAGATGATGTCCGGAGGCGCCGCCCCGCCGATCCCGTGACCCGCGTCCGGAATCTCGGTGTACCAGACCTCCCGACCGGCCTGCTCCATCGCCTCGGCCATCTTCCGCCCGGGCTCCGGCAGCACCCGCGGGTCCTGCCCTCCGAGATTCATGTACAGCGGCTTGGTGATCCGGTCGGGGTGGTTGCACGGGGAAATCCGTTCAAGGAACTCGGCCATCCCCGGCTCGGAGAGATCGCCCACTTCCCCTCGTTCCCACCCGCCGAAGAAGCGGTTCTCAGCGATCGATTTCAGGTCGACCACACCGACCATGCTGATGCCGCCCTTGAAGGCCTCGGGATAGCGGACGAGCGATGCCGTCACGAGGTACCCGCCCCACGACTCTCCGACCAGCACGACGTGCTCGCTGTCGAGATTCGGCTGCTGCCGGATCCACTCGAGCAGAGCACCGATGTCGTCGATCTGCGACTCCCGGTCGAAGCCGTCGTCGGCACGTTCGAAGGTCGTGCCGTAGCCCCACGTACCGCGGTAGCTCGGCACCAGAACGGTGTAGCCTCTCGAGATGAACAGACCGAAAAGGGGATTCACCGCCGCTTGCATCGGCGTGATCAAGATGTCGGGGCCTCCATGACACATGATGACCACCGGATGCTTCTCGTCTTCGGAATCGACCGGTTCGTACATGTAGGTGTGAATGCCGGTCATGACACCGATCGTCGGCGCGGAGGTCTCGTACTCGAAGTCGGAGAATCTGATTCTTGGTTCGGCGGCGCTGTCGACGGCATCGACTCTCGTCGAGAGAGCGCCTGTCTGCAGGTCGACCGACATCAGGCGCATGCCGGCAAGTGAAATGGTCGTGAAATAGACCAGGTCCTCCTCCGGATGAACGAGGATCTTGAACTCCCACTGGTGGGCGATGAGGTGCTCCCGGTCGTCGTACAGCACCCGGTCCAGGTTCTCCTGGCGATCGAACACATGGAGGGCCGGATACCCCTTCTCCACCATCACGTAGACGACGTACCGCTCGTCCGGGGAGAAGCTCAACTGCCAGACGTCGGCGTTCTTCCGTGGCGAGAGACGCCTGCTCTCGCCGGTGACGAGGTTCCTCTCCCAAAGGCCGACGAACTCCGTGTCGCCCTCCTGTTCACCGGTTCGCGCGTAGATGGCGAGCGAGTCGTCCTTTCCGAGCACGAACCGGGGCTGCGGATAGAGCCAGGCCGGCTCGTTGCCGTGGTAGAAGACGCCTTCCCGCTCTTCGCCAAAAACCAGCTCATGGGACCCGTCGTCCAGATCGACCCGCAGCAGGCGTCCGGTCTTGTCATCCTCGGAATGAAGGACATAGGCGGACTTCAGCCGTGAGTCGAATCCTTCAACCGTCACGTGGCCCGCGAAGGAACAGAGCGCCCGGGGCGTCCGGTCGCCCCGGAGGTCGACGCGGTACAGAGTGTGCCTGTCCGTCTCCAGGTCCATGACGTAGGCCAGCACGATGGAACCGTCAGGCGAAACCCCGTAGTCGAAGACGCCATACCCTTCCGACAGCAGCGTTTCCGAGCTGTCGGTCGCGGCGTCGTAGACCATCAGGTCGAACTGCTCGTTCGTCGCACGGTCCCGCATGAACAGGTACTCGTCACTGCGTCCGGGAATCCTCTGGACGCGCGGCTCGAAGGGCAGGTTCTTCGCGGTCTGCACGATCTCTCCTGAGGCGTCGTCGATCGTGAGGACCTTCCCGTTCCCCCTGTCGAACTCGAGATTGTGGTTCTGGTCGAAACCGAACATGAACAGCATGTCGGGTGGTCGAGTTGCACCCAGCACAGCCGACAGATTCGACCACCCGACACGAGGCACGTTCCTCGCGACGACATTCCCCACGTTGGGAACACCGGTGATCGCGAGCACGACAGCCGCCATCAGCAAGACGGCGGCGACGATACCCAGGGTCCATCTGGCGATCCTCCAGAACTTCCTCATTCGATACACTCCCTGCTCTGCGCGACGAACCATCGTCGAAACCGGAAATCGTAGGGATCTTCTCGGTGGGTACCGGATGGGTACCACGTATCACAATCCCACATTCTCCCGTAGCCCAGGTCAATAACGTCACAATATGATACCTGGGGTCTCCTATCTGCAGAGGCGTGCCAGGTTCACACATTTACACTTTCGACGGGTGGGTCGATCATCGGTACCGCTGCAGGTCGTGGCAGGCAGGAGAGTCGCTCCCGGAGGTGCCAGCACCCTCCGCCTTAGCTCACCTCCGCTGTTGCGCCCCGTCTCCGAAAGGTGCCAGGCACGCCATACCGCCTTAACGCTCACCTCCCCTCGTTCGCGCCCTGCGTCTCCGCCAGCGAGCGGTCGAGCGCCTCGAGCTCGCTGAGGAAGTGCGGGTCGTTCGCCCGTTGTCGGATCGCGCGGGCGAGGGTCTTGGTCATCCCGTCGGGGGATCGGCCGAGCGCCTCGGCCAGATCGACGACGCGCAGGCGGTAGCGCTCGACGCCGAGGAGCATCAGCAGCTCGCGAGCGCGCACTACCCGCAGGTCCCGCGTCCTCGAACGCAGGTCGTCGAGCGCCACGCCGAGGGTGCGGGCGCCGGCCGCCACCAGGGCGGTGGCGTCCAGCCGGATCCGCCACTCGGGCCGCTCGGGCTCGTTGCTCCTGCGCGCGCGCACGGCGTCCTCGGGGTCCTCGTCCTCTCCCCGAGGCGGCCGGCCCAGCCGCCACCAGGGCAGCCGGCCCGGCGCCTCGCCGATCCACTCCTCCTCCACCGCCCCCTTCAAGCGACGGACGTACGCCGCGCGCGCCCGACGCCGCGTGGTGCCGAACACTCGCAGCACCTCGTCCACGTCCACGATCGGGTCGCGGTCCATGCCGACCAGCTCGCGGTGGCCGCTCCACGGGTACTCGGCCGGGTCGCCGACCAGCCCCGCCGTTACCGCGTTGAGGTGGATGTAGACCAGCAGCCCGTCCAGGTACCGCTGGTCGTCGACCAGCTTGGCCCGGTATCGACCCTGCCACAGCGGACCGTGCACACGCCGCCGCGCATTCACGCCCCGCGTCACCCGTTGCTGCAGGCTGCGCATCGGCCGGTCCAGCGACACCGCACCGGTCCGAAGCGCGAGATGGTAGTGGTTCGACATCAGGCACCACGCGAAGACGGTCACCTCGTCCCGGCGCATCACCTCGCGGAGGAGCTCAACGAAGCGCGCCGCTTCTTCCTCCGCAGCGAACACCTGCTCACCGCGGGCCAGGCGGTTGTAGACGTGGTAGATCGCGCCCTCCGCGAAGATCCTGGGCGGCCTGGGCATGCTTGTCTCCCGAGGCGATCATAGCAGCTAAGGCGGTATGGCGTGCCTGGCACCTATCCACCTATCTGGCACCTATCGAGACCGCCAAGGCCAGCGGCGTCGACCCCCTCGCCTACGTCACCCTCGCTGCCAAGCGGGCCATCGAGGACCACCGCGCCGTGACCCTGCCTTCCGACCTGACCTGATCTGCAACGGTCCAGATTCCTTGCACTCCGACCTGTACCTGGCGCCAAACCCTGACCGGTGAAAGTGTCAAACTCAAACCGGTGATCTCGTCAAGACGGGGCAGGGCGAGGAGGTACGAAGAGTGCATGCTCCCGGTGGAGGTGCTACTCTCGATCTGCCCATCAACCAAGAGATCACCCGCGGATCGTCGGCCGCGAAGCCGTTCGGTCGGCGAAGAGTGGAGGCGAGGATGTGGTGCTCTGTTCGAGGTTCTAAAGTTTACCGTCACGTTGGTCGTCGTGATGTCTCTCGCGATCGGCGCCGTGTTCGTCCGGGCTGACGTCGGCACAGATTTTTGGCTGACGTTTCCGTTCGACGGCGCCGCTCCGCAACTCTCTCTCGAGCTCGTCCTGCTCAGCGAGGTCGACACGATCGTCACCATCGCTTCGCCGTACTTCGCAACCATCCCGCTGGCCGCGAGGGTGCCGGAACGGGTTCCCATCCCGCCCGCGGCCATCCCGTTGCCCGACCTGGTGATCAACGAGGCCGTGCACGTAACCGCGCCGGACCCGTTCATGGTGACAGCGGTGGGCGCCGCTCCCGGGTCGATCGGCTCGTTTCGCGTGACCTCCACGCCCCACCTCGGGACCGACTATCTGGTGCTGACGTATCCGAGCGACGGCACGACCGGCGGCTCCGCCTTTGCGGTGGTCGCTACCCAGGACATGACGTCGGTTACCCTCACGACCACGGTTGCCACCGGAGGTATTCCGGCGTCCGTGCCTGTCCAGCTCCAGCTCGACCGAGGTGACACGATCTACGTCTTCGCCGACGGAAACGCCGGCGACGACCTTTCCGGTTCGACGGTCGTCGCCGACGCACCCGTCGCGGTGATCGCCGCGAATACGTGCGCCTACATTCCGTTCCCCTCGACGAGTTTCTGCGACCAGACCGTGGAGCAGCTCGCTCCGACAGGCTCGCTCGGGACCGAGGTCGTCGTGGTTCCCAGTGCCGGACGATCCGCAATTCTGGACCGGCTCAGAGTCGCGGCGGTCATCGACACCACGGTTCTCAGCTGGAACCCCGCGGTCCCCGGTTCCCCCAGCATGCTCAACGCCGGCCAGCTCTCCGAGGTCGCGATCACAGAGCCGGTCCACGTCACAGCGAACCAGCCGATTGAGGCCGCCCGGTTCTCGCTCAGCAGCGTCGCCACCGTACCAGGGGAACCGGGAGATGCTTCGCAAATCGGAGTTCGGCCCACGACCAACTTTGCCAACAGGCACACCTTTGCGATCGACAATTACGGGGGCGGAAATTCACCGGCGTACTGGGCCGACATCGTCACAACCGCAGCGGACTGTGTACTGGTCGATGGCCACCGGGTGCCGGTGGACGCGTTCGCGACTGTCGGCACAGGCCCGTATCTCGCCGCCAGCATCTCGGTCGGACCGGGGCGGCATGTCGTGGAATCGGACCCGGTCTCCAGCGTGACGATTTACGGTTTCGCCGATTGGGAGGGCAACGGCACGACCGCGGCAAGCCAGCTCGGCGCAGTCGACTGCGGCATCTTTCACGACGGGTTCGAGTCCGGAAACACTGGCCAATGGAGCTCGACCGCCCCGTGAACGGTGCCACCCATTAGCCCGACACCCGAGGATCCTCGGGTGTCGGGCTAATGGGTGGCACCGTTTACTGAAGAGGATTCTCCGCCATCGGAAGCGGCTCACCTCGACTGGATGTTAGAATGGACAGAGGAACAATCATCATGGTCGATCTCGACAGAATCACCTTCGACCCCAACGTCATGGGCGGCCGCGCCTGTATCCGAGGTATGCGGGTGACTGCCGGCATGATCGTCGGACTCCTCGCCGAGGGCCGAGCAACCGAAGAGATCCTCGACGCCTATCCGTACCTCGAGGAGGAAGACATTCGACAGGCACTCGCCTACTCGGCGTGGAGAGCGTCTGAGATCGACATCCCCATCGCGGCGCCATGAAGCTCCTGCTCGACATGAACCTCTCCCCTCAAGTGGTTCACGAGCTTCAAACCCACCATCACGAGGCGATTCACTGGGCTGACGTCGGGGACCCACGTGCCGATGACCGGGAGATCATGGCCTGGGCGGCCGAGCGCGGCTACTCGGTCGTGACCCACGACCTGGACTTCGGGGCATTGCTCGCATCGTCGGCCCGAGCGAAGCCGAGCGTGATTCAGATCCGCATCCGAGACGTTCTCTCGGCCCAGTTTTTGACGACTCTCCTGGACACGCTGACACGGTTCGAAGAGGAAATCAGCGCGGGCGCCCTCGTCGTCGTCGAGCCACATCGGGCGCGCGTGAGGATTCTCCCCCTGGTCTGAGCTACGGCGCCCGTTTCACGCGATCAACAGGAAAGGGTTTCAGGTTCATATATTTGTAGGGTCTTAGGAAGCATAGCCCCTCTATTTCGGTGCTTTGCTTCCTAAGACCCTACACATTTACACTTTCGACGGGTGGGTCGATCATCGGTACCGCTGCAGGTCGTGGCAGGCAGGAGAGTCGCCCCCGCGGCTCACGGCCCGCCGACGACGGTGCTCCAGCGGCGCAGGTCCCCTTCGATGTTGAACCCGTCGGCGAAGAACGGAAGGTCGTCGGTGCACGGGATGCCGGTGCCGAAGTCCTGATACCAGAACCCGGCGCCGGAGGCGACGGCGACGACCGCCGTGCCCGAGCTCATCAAAGCGAGCGAGGAGATCGTGGAGTCGGACGGTCCTTCCCACCAGAAGGACTGGCCCCCGGTCTGCGAGAAGTAGGCGCCACCCGGCTTGAGGCCGCGGACAAGCTCGCCGCCGAAGACCCTGTTGGGACAGGCCGGATCGAGCAGGAGCGCGTTGCCGAAGTCGACGTAGATGCCGGGGGACCACGTGTCGCCGGAATCGTCCGAGGTGTAGAGCGTGCTCGACTCGGTGAGGAAGTACACCCTCCGGGTCGCCGGGTGCACCGCCAGGTTGAGCCCGTGGCCGTCGGTGAGGTAGCCGGCGAGCGGAGCCATCTCCTGCCAGGTCGCGCCCCGGTCGGTCGAGCGCATGACGGCGGGATTCACCGTGTGATCGTTGTCCTCGGTGGAAAAGAACCAGTTGCCGTTTCCGGGGTCCTCGGCGATGGACCAGATGTGGAGCCCTTCGGGGGACTCCCAGACCGGGTTCCAGACGACGGTTCCCCCGTCGAACTCGCTCGCGTAGACCCGCGTGCTGTGGAACATGGACGACAACCCGACGACGACCGCGCTGTCGACGGCGCTGACCATGATCGAGTCGATGAAGGTGGACGAATCCGGGACGCCGGGAATCGGATTGGGGAACGAGAACAACAGGTTCCACGTCACCCCCGAGTCCACCGACCAGTAGAGATCCGAGCCGGAGCTCGCGTACACGGCGAAAGTGAACCGCGGATCGATCGCCACGGCGCCGACATTGCCGGACAGGTGCTGCTCCCACGAGCCGCTGGCGTTTCTCGTGATGTACAGACCGCCGCTCCAGCTTGTGACGTACCACAGGCTGTCGTTGTTGGGGTCGATCACGATCTTGGTGATGTCCGGGTTGCCCAACGGGGGATTCAGGAACCACCACAGCCGCTGCTGCCCCGGATCGTCGGCGGCCGAAACCGGGACCGCCCAACCGGCGAGGACGAAGGTCAGCATGGCGCCGATGACGACTGCCGCTTTGACCCTGGAACCGGAGAACCGATGCGGCGCCGCCGGCGCCCAGCCGCACTTCGACCGCGCGAACCGGAGCTGTCTGAGTTCGTACTGCGAACCCTGCGGGCGGGGTGGCATTCGGGACCTCCGGGGGGGGACCTCGGCTTCGGCCGGTTGTCCAATGATGCATGGTCGAGGAGCGAAAGTCATCCGACACCGAAAGGGAGCCACGTTTCCCATTGCACCATTGTCATCTCCCACTTGCTCGAGATCTCCACGGGTGCCACGTTCACATTTGTTGAATTGTCAGCGATCGGCCGAGATTCGCGCATCGAGTTGATCGAGCCTTCGTTTGCAGCTGGGGTCGCTCTGTTCGAGACGGAGGCCGTTGCTGAGCCACAACGTGACCGAGTCGTCGTGCTTCCCGAGGAACAACGCAACATCGCGTCCTCGAAAGCCATTGCGGGGAAGAGCAAGGTTGGGTGCCACTGATCAGATGATGGGTGCCACACGTCGCATTCAGTCATTGCACGAACCCGAACTGACTCGTTTGATCTGAGCGGCAACAAAGCGGTAATGCGAAGTGCGGCACCTATCCTGTCTGGAGGGAGTCGTGACGTTGTGATCAGTGGCACCCATTCACCCATTCATCATCATCGACCGAGAACGCGTTCAGCGCGTGTCGTCCGACGGTTGACAAGCATAGATACAATGTTTAAGTTGTATTCGTGAATTTGAAAGATGCCCTTTCGCAGCCCGACGGACCGAGGCGAACCGCGGCCATCGTTGCCTGGATCCAGGGCCTGTTCAACGAACCCGAGCAGGCTCCGGTTCTCGTTGGTGGTGCTGCGGTGGAGATTCTCACCGGTGGTGCATATACAACGGGCGATTTCGATTTCGTAGGCTCGGTGCCGACCTCGGTCCGCAACATACTCGAGGAGAACGGGTTTAATAAGTCGGGACGACACTGGATCCACGAAGCGGCTCAGATCTTCCTCGAGTTTCCGGGGGATGCCCTCGACCCGAAAGAGAGACGATTCCAGTTCAACGCGTTTGGATTCGAACTGCTGCTGGTCAGCATCGAAGACCTGTTGATTGACCGCCTGGGGGCGTGGGACTACTGGAAGTCGGGAGTTGACGGGGTCAACGCGTTTCTTCTTTTCCGAGCGCGCCGGAGCGAGATCGATCACGACCGGCTGGCAAAGCGCGCGCGTGATGAGGGGTTTGAAGTCGCCCTAGAGTCTCTCCGAGTGTTTGACTCTGCGTGGGGAAATACGGAGCCGGATCCATCGGCTTTGGAAACCTGGGCGAACCAGGGCCCCAGGGACGAGACGCGATGAGCACTCCAGGGCAACTGAATCTGACACGACGCCGTCCGCGAAACTACTTCGAATGGGACGCGCTACGTCGGTGGGACAAGCTCCCGGAGCGAGAGGCCTCCGTGCCCGGCTTCCTGCTGAGGCTCGCCCGTGAAGAAGCGGGCATCACACAGGCCGGGCTCGCGCAGATGTTGGGAGTCACACAGCAGGCCGTCGCGCAGGCTGAAAAATGGGATTCGAACCCGACCATCGCCTTCATCAAGAGATGGGCCGACGCCTGCAACCATCGACTCGAATATCGACTCGTCCCCGACAGCTAGGCAGGTCATCTTTAGAAGAAGACGGCGCAGACGCCAAAGCGAGTGATCGATGCCTCCAAGGCCCGACTCAAGGAGTACGACGATGCGTAAGGCAAAACAGGAGCGCCTCAAAGCGAAAGGTTGGCAGATTGGATCGGCGGACGATTTCCTCGAGCTGACTCCCGAGGAGTCCGCGTATGTCGATCTCAAGCTCCGACTCAGCGACAGCCTCAGAAAGAGACGAGCTCAAGAAAAGCTCTCCCAGAAGGAGCTCGCCAAGCTCGTCAAATCGAGTCAGTCAAGGGTCGCCAAGATGGAAGCGGGAGACCCGACGGTCTCACTCGATCTGCTCATCAAGACTTTGCTCGCCATGGGAACGTCAGATGTTGAACTGGCCGACGCCATCGCGGCCCGTTAAACGCAACCAGAGCGCTTAAAAGAAAAGCAAGGCTGCTTGGCGCCACAGTACGCGGCGCCCTTGTAGTAGCAAGCTTCCAGCTTGCGGTGCGATGGCCCGGACCGCAAGCAGGGATGCTTGCTCCTACAATGATTCGGGGTTTGTAGTAGCAAGCTTCCAGCTTGCGGTGCGATGGCCCGGACCGCAAGCAGGGATGCTTGCTCCTACAATGATTCGGGGTTTGTAGTAGCAAGCTTCCAGCTTGCGGTGCGATGGCCCGGACCGCAAGCAGGGATGCTTGCTCCTACAATGATTCGGGGTTTGTAGTAGCAAGCTTCCAGCTTGCGGTGCGATGGCCCGGACCGCAAGCAGGGATGCTTGCTCCTACAATGATTCGGGGTTTGTAGTAGCAAGCTTCCAGCTTGCGATGCGATGGCCCGGACCGCAAGCAGGGATGCTTGCTCCTACAATGATTCGGGGTTTGTAGTAGCAAGCTTCCAGCTTGCGGTGCGATGGCCCGGACCGCAAGCAGGGATGCTTGCTCCTACAATGATTCGGGGTTTGTAGTAGCAAGCTTCCAGCTTGCGATGCGATGGCCCGGACCGCAAGCAGGGATGCTTGCTCCTACAATGATTCGGGGTTTGTAGTAGCAAGCTTCCAGCTTGGGTCGGACTGCGCATGCGTGGCCCGGACCGCAAGCAGGGATGCTTGCTCCTACAATGATTCGGGGTTTGTAGTAGCAAGCTTCCAGCTTGCGATGCGATGGCCCGGACCGCAAGCAGGGATGCTTGCTCCTACAATGATTCGGGGTTTGTAGTAGCAAGCTTCCAGCTTGCGGTGCGATGGCCCGGACCGCAAGCAGGAATGCTCGCTAACACGAGAATTCGTCTCGGTGCCTCTATAAGATCAGCGGCGAGCGCTGAGAGCTTCTCTATCGAGAATCCTTCCGTTCAAGATCACCTTATCGATGGCGTCGTAGGCGCTCAGATCGTCGAGAGGGTTCTTTCCCAGCAGCAGCAGATTTGCGCGTCTGCCGACGGCGACGCTGCCGATGTCGTTCTCGAGGCCAAAGGCCTCGGCATTGTCGAGCGTGGCGGCGCGGAAAATGGCGGCAAGTGGGACTCCGCCGCGGGCCCACGCCTGCATTTCCCAAAAACCCGCAAGCCCTGGGGGATGACTCCAACCGAAACCGCCAACGGCGGTATCCGTGCCGAGAAGAAGGCGAGCTCCATTTTGCTGCCAAAGGCCTATCTCGTTTTCGAATCGGTGGTTGACATACGCCAGGGCGTTTGCCACTTCGGTCGCGAGTTCTTCCTCGCCGTCAGAGGTCTCGGCGATCTGCGGGCCGAAGAGGTCGAGGAAAATGCCCTGTTGCATCTGTGCGTCGGTGCGCAGGTAGGTCACGTAGGCGCCCGGCAGGGCATCGAGCAAACGCGGATCGTCGAGGAGCGCGTCTTCGAAGAGAGTTGCGGTGCCGTGCAACGTTTGCGCTGTTGGCTGAACCCGTACGCCGCTCGCTGCCAGTTCATCGCCCAGCTCCGCGATTTCAGGCGGGATGATCCCGCCATTGCGAAAACCACCCGGCCATTCCCACAGACCGTGAGCCACTGTGTCGACACCCGTTGCCAGGGCGAAACGGTATCCGGCCGGGGTGGTGGCATGCAGCAATACGGGGAGACCAAGGTTGTGCGCCTCGAAGACCACTTCCCGCGCGATTTGCTCTGAAGGCAGCTCGAAGCTCGGGCGCTCCGGTCCCGGCCACCACAGGGCTTCCTCGTAGTAGAGCTTGACGCAGCGGCCCCCCTGTTCGGCGATCTTCGCCACAGTGGCGGCCGGCGTATGGTCCTCCGGGTCGAAGCCCGGCGGCAACTCCGGTGTCGTGAATCGGTCGTGGAGGAAATTCGGGTATTCGGCGAAGAACTCGTCTGCGACCTCGTAGTCGGTGGCCATGAAATCGTTCGAGAGAACCAGCCCCTGCCCACAGTGGTAGAGATCGGGATGCTCCGGTGCGGCCTCGAAACGCTGGTTGGCAGCCGGATACGCGTTCAACTCGATTACCGAGGTATAGCCATAGTAGAGAAAGCTGCGCGGCAGCTGCTCGCGGTAGGCGGCGATCAGATCGTCGTATTGTTTCGTGTAGCGGCGATTGAGGCCGGGCGCATGATAGAGGTGGACGTGGCTGTCGATCAGACCCGGGATCAAGAATCGGTCGGACCCGTCGATCGTTTCCGTAGCCGCTCGCGCCTTGCCGCCTGTCTCGATGCTGGTGATCTCGCCCTGGTCGATGCAGACATCGGCGAGAAGGGGTGCGGGGAGATCGGCCGAAATGACGGTCACGTTTTTGACGCAAAGGTCCACCGGGGGCAAGGTCCCGCCGCAAGCTCCGAGTAAGGCCGGTATGGCGATGACGAGTATTTTCATTTTCAAATTCTTGTCCATTTCTCGGATCATCGGGCTTGGTTGGATTGTCGGAGATCAGATCGGCCCACCAACTGGCGCCCAGCCGTTTCAACAACTGTAAACGTGGCGTCGAACCGAAAGTTCTCTGGAGGGCGCCACACATTTGCACGGGTTCGGTCATTCAGCAGGAAGAGTGGGAGTGGTGCCAGGAGAAGCTTTCCTAACTTTCCTCACCTGACGTGCTGAAATCTGCAAGGCGTTGGATCGCCTTTTTTGCCATGGCCTGGGCAAGACTCCCCTCCCCTGCCCAACACCCCATCATAAGAAAGTTAAGAAAGTTTCTCCTGGCACCCTTCGTGGAGCAAGAGCACCACCACTGATCACTTCATCACGAACAGCGAGTGGCTGCCTAAACCTCATCCAGACAAGTGTAGAAGCGTTTGCGTGGCACCGATCCGATCCACGACATCTCGGAGTGTGACCTCAACCCCCGTTCCGGGCAGCGCGGTACATCGTGCCGCGCCGCCGGCCCTTGCGCTCGACCTTCCCTGCATCCAAGAGCGAGCCGATGACTCTGCTCCAGGCCGAGCGGTCGAGCCCGAGGGCCCTCTTGATCTCTGCCGGCCGGGTCCAGCCCGGGCTTCGCCGGAGAAGCTCGAAGACGGCTCCTTCCGGATCGTAGACCGGAGCGGTTTCCGCCACGGCCGTCGCGCCGGCGCTGCGACCGGCATACGCGACCGGCTCGGCGACGTCCGTGAACGGCTCCAGCATCCGCCGCACCCCGGGGATCGACCCGCGCAGGTGCGCCTGCGACACATGGCCGTCGTGCTGCAACCGTCCGATCACGATCGCCGGGTGCCTACCGATGCTCTCGGCAAAGCTCCAGATCGCCTGGCGTGAGAAGTACGGCGACACGCCCGCAACGAGATCCGCGATCGGCTTGCCCGGAACGAGCCACTCCGCGGCCTTCCGGTCGGCCTCGGCTTCATCGGGGTCACCGCCCGCATCGCCGTCGAGATCCTCGAGCCGATTGCCATCGTGGCCGAACGCCAGGTGGGCGACCTCGTGCATCAGGGTGAACCAGAAGCTGTCGAGCCGATCGTAGCGCAGGGTGAGCGCCACCACCGGATTTCCGTCGACCCACAACAGCGAGCCATCGAAGTGTGTCTTCGGCAGGTGCGGAACGATGACGAAGTGGACCCCCGCCCCTTTCAAGACAGCGCCGACCTCGAGCGGGCCATCCTCGAGTGAGGTCAGCTCGAGCAACCCGTCAACGACCGCCGACAGCCCGGCCGGATCATAGGCGCCGACCTTCTGCGCGGCGGCCAGCTGCTCGACACGCCTGGTCCACGCCAGCACGCCCCGTGAATCCGGCTCCCGGCTGACCGTCCGCCGAGCGGCGACCCGCAGAGGCGGCATCTCATCCAGGGTCTCGGCCTTCAAGAACGTTTCGATCTGGCTCTCGAGCTCGTCGACGTCGTCGCTGTCCGCGATCCACCCGCGGCGCACGAGCTCCTTGACCGGCACCAGCCCGTAGATTCGGCCTCGCCGCTCGACATCGCTCGTCGCGCCGCTTTGCCTTGCCAACCGAAGCCGGAACGCGGCCTCCAGCTCCAACCACATCTCGGCCGACGTCCCGAAGGCGGCGGCCAGGCCCAGGGCGGATTCCGGCGTGATCTGCTTCTTCCCGGAGACGATCTCCGAGATCGCCTGAACCGGCCGGTCCATGATCTTCGCCAGGTCGTCCTGGGTCCAACCCCGCTCGTCGAGCTCCCTGCGCACGATGACCCCCGGAGCCACCGCCCGCGCCGGACTCGGCCGCGCCTTCTCGCGCCTCATGTCCATCCTCCGCATCCTCGAGTCGTCATCATCCTTTGTGGTAGTCCTCGATGGCTTCGATCAGCACATAGATCCCGTCCGCACCGCCTGCCAGCTGCACCACCAGCCGAAACCCCCCGTGGAGCGCGAGCGATCGCTGGTGCTTTCGCTTGCCCTTGAGCTTTTCGAAGTGGAGGTGCTTCAGCGCCCTCAGGTCGCGTTCATCCCTGGCGCCGGCAATCACCGCCATCACCTCGAAGAACGCATCGACCACCACCGGTGGGTACCTTTTCGCACCGTGCTCCTCGGTGTACAGCCGCTCGAGCTTGCGGTTCGCGAACTCGAAATCCAAGGTCGGTCCTTTCCCGCGTGGACGGGCAACCTCAGTATGCGACCACAAACTGCATATGTCAATACATATATTCACCTTAGCGGTGATATCGATTTTGCATTCTCCCGCAGAAGCACCAAGACTCCACCAGCTGACTTCGGCCAGATCTCTTACTAACCGGGTTGTCGAGGCCGCAAGTCGATCTGCAACAACCCCCGCAGCGCCTCCAGCCGCTCCGGCGTCACCCGATCCACCAGGTACGCCAGCAGGTCCTCCTGCCTCGGTTGGCCGAAAAAACGGTGTCAGGAGAAACTTTCTTAACTTTCTTCACCTGACGAACTGAGATCTCCAAAGCGTTCGATCGCCTTCTTTGCCATGGCCCGATCAAGGTCATCGAGTTCGTCGGCGAATACTTGATCCTCATTTCTGATGCGGCTCGCTTCGCTGACCCACCGACTCACAACGACCGGATGCTTCCTCAGCACCGTCGCCAATTCCCCGGCTATTTGACCCCACCGCTCGATCCCGCAGGACGCGATCAACCGTCTGAGTCGACCGGTTTCCCGAAGGGCAGGGCTGACAATGGCGGCATTCTCAGTCTGGGCAATGACCTTTCTTCGTTGAACAGTCTGTGTTGATGGGAGGGGATTGACAAGAATGCCAAAAGTGTCGGCCCTGGCGCCTATTTGAGCCGGGGATCTATGGCACCACGAACGCCCAGGCCGAGGTGCCGCCGGATTCGAAGCCGTCGGAGAAGACACTCCCGTCCAGGCAGTTCGGCATGAGTCCGAGATCGACGCAGTGCCGCGCGGGGAGGACCCCGATCATCGGTGAAAGGTCGGAGCCGTACGGGGGCCATCGGAGGCCGCCGAAGAAGGACGGCTTCGCGGCCAGATAGTACGAGCTCGGCAGGTCGTGGTCCGGGATGGTTGGGTCCCAGACCAGGCTGCTGGTGAAGTAGTCGAAGTTGCCGTGACGCAGGAGGGTGGCCGCGACGTCCGGGTCGTTGCCGGAAGGGTCGCAGTCGCCGTCGTCGTTGTAACCGATCTTGTATGCCGCCGGCTGGTTGGAGCACGGGACGCCGTTGAGCTCGTAGACCCCGGGCATCCCCGGCTGCCCGAAGACGTTGCCGACCGCGGAGATGAAGTGGTTGAACGAGTGCAGATCGACCGAGATGAGATGTGATGACCGCGGCGTCGGATGCTGCGCATCGGCGTGGTTGCGGAACAGCACCAGGTGGCTCGAGCTGCCGTGGAACGCGTCCGCCGAGATCTGGCTGGACTGGTTCCCCTCGACCAGCGTCATATAGTTGTGCGCGCAGTGGTTGAGGTTGAGGTCCGCCATCAGCCAATCGGTGTTCGGCTCGTCGCAGTTCCACGCCTCGTCGGTGTAGTTGTAGGCGACGACGTTGCCGGCGCCCAGGCTCTCGTTGGAGATCGGGTTGTTGAGGTAGTAGGCGACGTTGTTCTCGACCAGGGTGTCTGAGGTGCCGTCGGCGATGACGATTCCGTAGGCGATGCCGCCGGAGCAGTAGTTGAAAGCGTGGTGGGCATACGAGTCCCGCACCTCGCAGTGGGCGCAACGGTTCACCCAGAAGTGCCTGCCGTAGACCATGTTGCTCTCGACGTTGCGGATCCAACAGTTGGCGCAGGCGGTCATCTCGATGTTGCGGCCTTGGCCCGCGGGTGCGGCGATCCGATCGAGCTTGAGGTCCTCGATGCCCGCCCGCTCGACCACCCAGTGGCTCAGCTCGATGATCTCCGGTTGGAAGGCTGGTTCGAACGAGAAGTAGAGGGGCGGATCGATGGTCAGCGTGGTGCCGGATTTGTCGGTGATCTTGACCAACTGCCGCAGCGCGCGGGTGTTGCCGTCGCGGCCGTTCCAGGTGCACCCGCCGTCATCGACGAAGGACGGGTCGTTGAGCTGATCCACGAAGACGTACTCACCCACGCCGAACGCACTCGGATCGGCGACCACGAGGGTGTCGGAACCCTTGCTCGTCCCGGACGTGATCTGGGTGACCGCCCCGCTGTTGGTCCAGGCCCCCCCGATATAGATGTCGCTGTCGAGCTGGAGCTGGAGGATGGTCGAGCCGGGGCCGGAGCCACGGACGGTGATGCCCTTCCGGATCTCGAGCCGCCCATCGAGGCGGTAGGTCCCCGGCGGCACCGAGACGACCTGGTCAACCGGACAGGCGTCGATCGCGTCCTGGATGGCGGCGGTGGCGTCGGCCGAGCCGTCGTTGGTCGCGTTGTAGGGCGCTTGCGTCACATCGGCGCATACCAGCGCGCGGTGAGGAATGCCTCCCTCGACGCCCGGACGCCACTCGATCGACCGGTCTGCAGGCAGGATTTCCGCCGGAAGGCCGGTCGCAACCAGCAGCAGCGCCACGATCACCATCAAAGGCCGCATGATGACCTCCCGTCTTCGAAGACTCCCTCACGGAACGAACCGAGTCGGCTTTCGCCCTCGAGCATAGCCGCCGGGGTCGACGCTCGCCGGTGAGGAGCATCACGATGATAGGTGCCACTGATCGACCCTGATGAACCGTGCCAGGAGGAACTTTCTTAACTTTCTTCACCTGACGTGCTGAAATCTGCAAGGCGTTGGATCGCCTTTTTTGCCATGGCCTGATCGAGAGCATCGAGTTCGTCGGCGAATACTTGATCCTCATTTCTGATGCGGCTCGCTTCGCTGACCCACCGACTCACAACGACCGGATGCTTCCTCAGCACCGTCGCCAATTCCCCGGCTCGTTGGTCCCACCGCTCGATCCCGCATGACGCGATCAACCGTCTGAGTCGACCGGTTTCCCTGTCTTGCCGCCGGCTTGCTTGGTCACGAGAGTCCGATTGCAGAGCTTGGCGCGTCCGACGCGCCACCGCAATTCGTCCGACGAATTGCCTTGCCCACATGGCACAAACCGCCTTCGATCATCTCGCGACGAAGCCTGGGCAGGACTGCCCTCCGCTGCCCAGTACCCTATCAGAAGAAAGTTGAGAAAGTTTTTCCTGGCACTTTTTGTTTTCTGGCACCGTTTGCCACCGTTTCCGTTTCCCGTTTCCAAGTATTTCGACATTCTCGACTGACCGAACCTGGATGTATGCGAATGCGAACTCAAGAACCTCGATTGACGTGGATGTTGAATTAGATTTTGAAACTCTGTATCATCAACGAAGAGCGTCGGGTCGATTTCCCGTGTCGTTCGGTGGCAGCCTTACAGATTGAGGATGCAGTTGTGATCCCGGTGCGATCGGAGGGGTCGATGGTGCATATGGCGAGGGGCAGCATGTTGGAAAAGAGTTGGTCGGTCCTCGGTTCGAAGGGCGGATGGCCTTGGGAGAGATCGGCCATCCGCGTTCGTCGGGCCGCCTGCATCGTGGGGACCCTGATGGTGATAACCTGCGGCCCGCTGCTTGCGGAAGATCTGATCGTCGAAAGCACCTTTGACACAGACCTGGAAGGCTGGGTGCTCCCGGATCAGCTCGACGCCGTGTTCTCCCACGCGCCCAGTGGCGGTAACCCGGGCGGGTACGCACACTTCGAAGACAGTCCGACCATGTCAAATGGCGGGTACATCTTGGCGCCGGCGACCTATCTGGGGGAATGGACGGTCTTCGACGGCGAGGCGGTCTTCGCGTACGACCAGAACATCTTCGACCCCGGTGCCGTCGCGTCTTATGTCGATGCAACGATCGTGCTGATCGGCAACTCGGGAGCGGATCGCGCGGTCTGGACGCTCGACCAAAGCCCGACGACGACCGGGCAGTGGTTCACCTTCGAGGCGGTTCTCGACAGCAGCCTCTGGACGATGACGTCCGGAAGCTGGCAGGCCCTTCTGACGAACGTCGAGGAGGTCTACGTCCTGGTCGAGCGGGTGAGCAGCGCCTCCACGGTTGTCGAGACTGTCGGCACCGACAATATCCGTCTCTACATTCCCGCTCTCTTCGAGGATGGATTCGAGTCCGGCAACCCGGACGCATGGTCCACCATTGTCCCTTGATGAGGAACCGAGCCAGGAGAAACTTTCTTAACTTCCTTCACCTGACGAACTGAAATCTGCAAGGCGTTGGATCGCCTTTTTTGCCATCGCCTGATCGAGAGCATCGAGCTCGTCGGCGAAGGCTTGATCCTCACTTCTGATGCGGCTCGCTTCGCTGACCCACCGACTCACAACGACCGGATGCTTCCTCAGCACCGTCGCCGCTGCTTGGGTGACCAGCGATCAGTCGAGCTTCGCGAGCTGCGATCTGATCTCCTCGACGAACTGGGTGGCATGGGCGAGGATGGCTTTCGCCTCGTTCTCCGTGATCAAGCCGGCAACGTCGTACATCGCCTGGTTGCGCTTGACGCGCATGCGGTCGAAGTACCCGATGACCGTGGAGAGCTCGTCACCCAGAGCCGCGCGCATGAAGGCAAAGGTGTTCTTGTGCCCATGGCTTGTTGTCGGACGGAAGCCTCGCGAGTACATGTAGGCCCGAGAAGCCTGGAGGACGGCGTTGTAGGCAATCGAGAATCCCCAATCCCAGTCCTCGGGCATCGTGTGTCTCGCCATTCGGAGGTCGCGATCGGCAAGATGGATGAGGCGTTCGATCTCGTCCTTCGACGCACGATGCCGGTGGATCCTCCGTTTCTGAAGGAGGTCGTCAAAGGCCATTAGGATCCCCGATCACGCGGATGAGCTCTCCTGAGAGGATTCGATTGAGAAACGGATCGTTCTGCTCGAGGCGCGATTCGAGCTCGTCGACGGAGATGACGGTGTAGTTTACCGAGCGCCCGAGGTCCTGCTCGAGCGACGAGACTGTCTCATGGATCTCGAGCTCGTCTGGGGAACCGACGATCAAGAGGTCGATGTCGCTGAGGCCCGAGTCGGTGCCGGTAGCCACCGAACCGTAAACCGCAACCGCCCGGACCCCGTCGATGTCCTCCAGCGCCTGTCGAATGGGGACCGCGAGACCATCGCTCTTGAGGAGGAGCGAGCGGAGGTCTTCGAACAGCGGATGATCGGTTTGAACGATCACGAACACCTGGCGTCCGCGCTGCTGCCGTTTGACGAGGGCGATCTCCTCGAGCAACGTTACCTCTCGCTGGGCGGCCTGAAGCGGCACACCGGCGCGCCGGGCGATCTCTCGAAGATGGAGCTCTTCCGACGCGTTCAGGAGAAGAAGCGCCAGGGTCTTCACCCGGGCGGCTGGCATGAGCTTGGTCAACATGATCGACTACAATCCGTGGTCAATTGTATACGATTTGTGGTCGGACTGCAACGATGATGGGTGCTGTCAAGGGACATCCACTTTCCCGTCGCTGAAGGACACCCAGTTTCCCGCACTGCTCCCTCAAACAGAAGATCGTTTGAGTCGATTGAACCGGCGCATGAATCGTGTCAGGAGGAACTTTCTTCTCGGGCTTTAGGAAGTTGGGAAGTTCCAACTTCCCAACTTCCTAAAGCCTGGCACAGTAATGCTGAATGTCCCAAAGAAACGCCTCGAGATCACGCAGCGTCATACAGTGTTTCCTGTTGCTCGAGGATTCGCTTCTTGACGAATGGATTTCTCACGGCACTGAGCTCGATCAGATCGACATCCCTTGAAAACAACCGACTGAGAGCCTCGACGAGGCCAAAATACGCATCCTTGTGATCATTCGGTTCGAGCGGCGTGAACTCAACGACAAATTCGGTGCCAGGTCCGGAGTTCCGTAGTTACGGTGCACAACTACGGAACTGCGGACCTGGCACCCAAAGTAGGTACCACTGGCCAATACCTCACAGCTTGCTGATCCTTGCCACCCCAATACGCGGCACCCTTGTAGTAGCAAGCTTCCAGCTTGCGGTGCGATGCAAACGAGGAAGCTCCAGGACGCAAGCAGGGATGCTTGCTCCTACAATGATTCGGGGTTTGTAGTAGCAAGCTTCCAGCTTGCGGTGCGATGACAATGGGGGATCAACAAACTCTTGGGCGAGACCCCGCATTTGTTTGCTGACGGAATAACCGGCAACTGCAGGCACCATCTTCCGAGCTCATCACTCACTGCCTGTTGTTGCCTTCGGCCGCAAATCAATCTGCAACAAATCCCGCAGCTCTTCCAACCGCTCCGGTGAAACCCGATCCACCAGGTACGCCAACAGATCCTCCTGGCGTGGCTGACCGAAGACCAAGCGGTACACCGCCAGCGATCTCTGAAGATCCTCGTAGCGCTGTTCGTCCTGGCTGAGGGGGATGGTGGTGTGGAGTGCCGGTCGGCAGGCAAGATGCCTGCCCCACAATCGGACCGGTTACCAGGCCGAAACCAGCCCATGGCCCAATACACCAACCCATAGCCCAAACAACCAACCCATCGCCGGAAACGCCAACTCGCGCGATGGTGAGTCACCCCGCTCCTCAGCCGTCCGCCGGAATCATCTGCTCGAGGGCGCCGGTGTCGTCGTTCCAGAGGTGGAGGGATTTGTCCTCGCCGACGAGCCGGCCCGCTCGCACACTGAGCTCAACGCACTTTCGAATCCGGGACGCGCCGCCAGCATCCCCTCACGGTCGACCGCGCCCGTGAAGTTCAGATCGATGTCCACCGACATCCTCGGCACGTCCAGGTACAGCAGGTTGAGGGCCGTGCCACCCTTGAGCACCCACTGGCCGCGGGTTGTCGGGTGACGGTCGAGCCGCTCGAGAATGTCGCACAGGCGTAGGACCTTCTCGACCGTGCCTGGGCGGAACCCGCTGTCCCGGGCGACCTGCTCGACGCGGCGGCGCGTGATCACCACGCACCCCCCGCGGCCTGTCCGACGAGCTCATCAGGAACGATCAGGTTCCAGCGGCTGACCAGCCGGCCTCCCAGCGACCTGTCCAGGTACACCGCCTGCCGGGGCGCATCGACTCGAGCTCGTCCAGCGTCTCCCCGGGCACGGCCAACTCATCGCGGCGGACGTCCAAGTAGAACCCCACCCGAGCCGCCACCGTGTGGCTCCCGAGCGCCCGCACGTAGTCGAGCAGCGCCTCGGGGTCGACGGCAGGCACCGCCGCGAGCGAGCGCCACACCTCCTCGGCGCCCCCGGAGATCGACGGGCGGTCCAGCACGTCGACAACCGTGCGCTCCACGCTCGTGACCCGCACCTCGAGACCGCCCCGATCCACGAGCTCGACCCACGGCTCGCCGCCGTTGGAATCCACGAGAGGCGCCCGAGGGCGAACCGGCGCGAACCGGCGGCCCAGGAACTCGACCGGCTTGACCCGCGTCCACGTCACGAAGGTGAACCGTTCGAACAGGCTCTGCGCGAAGCCGTGCGCCTCCAACGCGGTGTGGTACGCAGCCGCCGCATCCGGCGCCATGCGCGCCGCCAGAGCGACGAAGTCGGGAAGAGGCGATGGCTGCGAATTCCCGCCCACGTCTCTTCGCACATACACCCCGTTCTTGACCCGGAGGATCCGGCCTTGGCGCCGCCACCGCGCCAGGTGGGCATCGATGGTGGCGGGCCGCCGCCCTCGCAGAGCCTCAACCAGCTCCTCCCGCGTGAAGAGGCTGTGGCTGGCGAGGAAGGCATCCGGTTTCATTGATCTTCTTCTCTGATACTTGTAATTATTTACAAGTTTCGGGCATCCACGTCAAGTCCCGAACCGTGCCAGGAGAAACTTTCTTAACTTTCTTGCTTTGAAGCACGGAAATCTGCAAGGCGTTCGATCGCCTTCTTTGCCATGGCCTGATCGAGAGCATCGAGCTCGTCGGCGAAGGCTTGATCCTCACTTCTGATGCGCCTCGCTTCCCCGACCCATCGACTCACAACGACCGGATGCTTCCTCAGCACCGTCGCCAGGTCCCCAGCCCGTTGACCCCACCGCTCGATCCCGCAGGACGCGATCAACCGTCTGAGTCGACCGGTCTCCCTGTCTTGCCGCCGGCTTGCGACGTCACGAGGATCCGCCCCCAGGCACTCGCATGCCAGGGCGATGAACTGCCCCGGCCGAAGATCCTGCCTCTCGAGACCCGAAAGCAGATCGCCTCTTCAGGGTCGCCGAACACCTCCTCGCCACGCGAGAACCTGTTGTACACATGGTACAGACCGCCTTCGATCATCTCGCGACGAAGCCTGGGCAAGACTCCCCTCCCCTGCCCAGCACCCTTTCATGAGAAAGTTAAGAAAGTTTCTTCTGGCACCGTTACTGACGCCGTTTTTTGCCGATTCAAGAGCGGATCCAGCCGAATACCCTCGAGACTGGAACTCGAGTAAGATCTCTTCGAGGTACCTTCCAATGAGGAACATCCGGAACGAGAGCTGAAGGTGCGCGGCGTGGACGACGTCATGGCGGCGCCTCCTCACGTAGACGCCCCGATCCGCGCCGAGATCTTCGGCATGGACCGCCTGGAGCAGCACGCCGAGAGCCTGGCTGCGGCCCAGCGCGCGACGGCGAAGCCCTCCAAAGGACTGAACCTCCTCGCCCGAATCGACGACAACGCGCGGGTCCTGCTGGCCGCCTATCGGGCCACTGCCGAGACGGTGCGGGAGAAGAGGGAGATCACACCTGCCGCTGAGTGGCTCCTCGACAACTTTCACATCGTCGACGAACAGATCCGGGACATCCGGGACCACCTCCCGAAGGGCTACTACCGCCTGCTGCCCAAGATCGCGGAGGGCCACCTCGCGGGGCACCCCTGTGTCTACGGGCTCGCCTGGGCCTACGTGGCTCACACGGACAGCCGGTTCCAACTCGAGACGCTGCAGCGATTCGTTCGCGCCTACCAGCGCGTTCAGCCACTGACCATCGGCGAGGGCTGGGCGATCGCCATCCATCTCAGAGTGGTCCTGGTGGAGAATCTGCGGCGATTGGCACAGCTGATCGTCCGCTCACGTCAGGCGCGGGCCAAAGCCGACGAGCTGGCGGACCGGCTGCTGGGCCTCAGCGGATGGCCGGTAGAACCGGTGAAGGACGCACTGCGGCGCCTTGGCGACGGCCCCCTGGCCGACGCGTTCGCCATGCAGCTCTTTCAGCGGCTTCGTGACCAGGACCCTTCGGTCGTACCGGTCCTGGACCGGCTCAACGAGATGCTGAGCGCCCAGGCGTCGTCGGCCGACGCTGTGGTTGCCCGCGAGCAGCATGCCCAGGGCGCGGCCAACGTCACCGTCAGCAACATCATCACCAGCATGCAGTGGATGTCCTCGGTCGACTGGACCGGCTTTTTCGAGTCCGTCAGCCTCGTGGACGAGACCCTCCGAGTGGTCCCGGGGTTCGCAGAGATGGACTCCGAGACGCGGATCAGGTGCCGCGCCCAGATCGAGCTGCTCTCCCGGTGCTCGGAACATTCGGAGCTCGAGGTGGCACAGGAGGCCCTGCGCCTGGCCCGCGACACGGGCGCGGAAGACTCGCCGGATGCCGGTGCCGGCAGCGGGGGGGCGGGTGAGGTCGGGGCAAACTCACCGGAGAGCGCCCCGGAGCGTACCGGCGTTCGCCGGCCCGCCGAGGCGTATCCGGCGTACTATCTCCTGTCCCAGGGGCGGCCGGCGTTCGAGAAGCGTCTGGGCTTCCGTGTTCCGTTGCGAGTCCGACTCCGCCGCTTCTATCGTGCGCACGCGATCATCGGCTACCTGGGAGCGATCGCCGGCCTCACCGCCGTCCTGCTCTCCCCCTTCCTGTTCCTGACCTGGGCGGCCGGGGCCGCCCTCCCGGTCGTCGTCCTGCTGGGGATCCTGGGCGTCGTTCCCGCCTCGGAGATCGCTGTCGCCCTGGTGCATCGTCTGGTGACGATGCTCGTTGAGCCCAGGCTGTACCCCAAGCTCGGGCTCTCACGGGGCGTGCCTCCGGAGCTTCGATCCATGGTCGTCGTGCCGACGTTTCTCACCGGCCTGGCCGACATCGATGAGCAGCTCGAGCGGCTCGAGGTGCACTTCCTGGCGAACTCCGAAGGACACCTCCACTTCGCCCTGCTCTCCGACTGGACGGACGCGAGCAGTGAACATTGTCCCGGAGACGACGAGCTCCTCGCCGCCCTGGTCGACGGGATCGCGCGCCTCAATGACATCTACAAGGGACCGCCCGGAGGAGGGCCAAGGTTCTTCGTGCTGCACCGGCGGCGCCTTTGGAACGAGGGTGAAGGCAAGTGGATCGGGTGGGAGAGAAAACGGGGCAAGCTCCACGAGCTCAACCGCCTGCTGCGCGGCGAGACGGACACCACGTTCGTTCCGATCAACGGACAGCCGCCCGCGGTGCCCGAGGGGGTTCGCTACGTCATCACCCTGGATGCCGATACCCGACTGCCCAAGGGGGCCGCCTATCGTCTGATCGGGGCGATCGCGCACCCGTTCAACCGGCCGCGTTTCGAACCGCGGATGGGGCGGGTCGTCGGCGGCTACGGGATCCTGCAGCCCCGGATCACGCCATCGCTGCCGACCGGCCCCCGCAGCACGGCCTACCAACGGATCGTCTCCGGCCCCGGCGGCGTGGACCCCTACGCGGCCGCGATCTCCGACGTCTACCAGGACCTCTTCGAGGGGGGCTCGTACACCGGGAAGGGGATCTACGACGTCGACATCTTCGAGGCCGCGCTGAAGGGCAAGGTCCCCGAGAGCGCGATCCTCAGCCACGATCTCTTCGAGGGCGTGGTCGCGCACGCGGGGCTGTTGACCGATGTCGATCTCTTCGAGGAGTTTCCCACCAACTACGAGGTGGCTGCCCGCCGCCACCACCGGTGGGTGCGGGGCGATTGGCAGCTCCTGCCGTGGATTCTGGGCCGCGCGCGGGACGCCGCCGGACAGAAGCAGTCGGCCCGCATTCCCACCGTGGGTCGGTGGAAGATGGTGGACAACCTCCGTCGAAGCCTTGTCGCGCCGTCGTCGCTGCTGGTGGCGGTGGCCGCCTGGACTCTGCCCGGTGTCCCTGCGCTGGCGTGGGCCGCGCTGATCGTGGGTTCGATCGCTGTGCCGGCCTTCATCCCGGTTCTCGACAACCTGACTCCGCGGCGGTCGCGGATCTCCAAACGCAGCCATCTGCGCGCGGTGGTCCGCGACATCTTCGTCGCCTCGTCGCAGACGGTGCTCGCCATCACCATGCTCGCCGATCAGGCCTGGCTGATGACGGATGCCGTCGCGCGCACGATCGGGCGGGTCTACCTGAGACGGCGGAACCTCCTCGAGTGGGTGACGGCGGCACAGGCCGGCTACGGAGCCACCCTGACGCTGCGGGCGTTCTACCGCGACCTCCGCTGGGGCGTGTTGGTGGCTCTGGGCACCGGAGCGCTGTGCCTGGCGGTCAAGCCGGAAGCCCTTCCCGTGGCGGCCCCGTTCATAGTCCTCTGGGGGCTGGCGCCCGCCCTCGCTCTGCGCATCAGCACGCCCTCGAAGGTCGCGGCGTTATCGGCCCTGTCCGCCCGGGAGACGGGCTTCTTGCGGCTCGTCGCCCGCCGCACATGGCGTTTCTTCGAGACCTTCGTCGACGACGAGGAGCACGCTCTGCCACCGGACAACTTTCAGGAGGACCCCGAGCCCGTCCGGGCGCACCGCACCTCGCCGACCAACATCGGCCTCTATCTGCTCAGCACGGTGAGCGCCCACGACTTCGGCTGGATCGGCCTTCGGGACACCGCGGACCGGCTCGAGGCCACGTTGACGACCATGGCCGAACTGCACCGGGTTCAAGGCCACTTCTGCAACTGGTACGACACCCGGGACCTGCGGCCGTTGGAGCCGATCTATGTTTCCACCGTCGACAGCGGCAATCTCGCCGGACACCTGATTGCCGTCGCCCAGACGTGCCGCGAGCTCGCGCGCCAGTTTCCTTTCGGTCCCGGAACCCTGTCGGGCATCGGGGACGCCGTCCGCCTGGTGCTCGAATCGGTGGAGCGGACCGGGCCTCTGCAGCGTGCGCAGGGCATCGTGGCGGAACAGCTCCGCGAGGCCGCTGAAGGGATGTCGGCCCTTCTGACGATCTCCCCGAACGTTGGGTCCGCTTGGGTCCGGCGCCTTGAAGAGCTCGGCACCCGGGCGGAACGGCTCGTGGACATCACCTCGACCCTCGCCGACGAGGTCGGCGACGAGGCCGCGGCTGAGGCTCTGGTCTGGGCGAAGGCCGTTCGGAGCTCGATCCGGAGCCACGCCCGGGACATCGAAGCGGCGCTCATCTTTGAAGGTCTGGGCAAGACCGGGCGGCCGGATACGACCCTCGCGCACCACCTGGTCGACCTCGCGTGGCGCGCCGAGGCGATGGTCGAGGCCATGGACTTCCGGTTTCTCTTCGATTCCTCGCGCAAGGTCTTTTCCATCGGCTACCGCGTCGCCGATCGCATGCTCGATCCCAGCTGCTACGACCTGCTCGCATCGGAGGCCAGGCTGGCGAGCTTTGTCGCCATCGCCAAGGGCGACGTGTCACCCCGGCACTGGTTCCGGCTCGGCCGAGCGCTGACGCCGGTGGGGCGCGGCGCGGCCCTCGTCTCCTGGTCGGGGTCGATGTTCGAGTACCTGATGCCGCTGCTGGTGATGCGGCAGCCCGCCCACAGCCTTCTCGACCTCACCTGCCGACTGGTGGTGGAGTACCAGATCCGATACGGCGCGGACCGCAAGGTCCCGTGGGGGGTCTCCGAGTCGGCCTACAACGTGCGCGACGTGCACTTCACGTATCAGTACTCCGATTTCGGCGTTCCCGGTCTGGGATTCAAACGGGGCCTCGGCGAAGCCGTGGTCGTGGCGCCCTACGCGACCGCCCTCGCCGCCATGATCGACCCAAAGGACGCGGTGGAGAATTTCGTCCGCCTCGAGGAGGCTGGGGCACGGGGCGCCTACGGTTTCTACGAAGCCCTCGACTACACCCCGTCGAGGTTGCCGGAGGGGGACCAGGTGGCCGTGGTCCGGGCCTACATGGCCCACCATCAGGGGATGACCGTCGTCGCCCTGGGAAACGTGGTTCACGACGGCGTGACCCGGAGACGCTTTCACGCCCAGCCGCTGATCCAGGCCGCCGAGCTCCTCCTCCAGGAACGAACGCCGCGCGCGGTAGCGGTGGCCCGGCCGCGGGCCGAGGAGGTGCGGGTGGCCGCACTCGTCCGAGACCTCGTCCCGCCGACGCTGCGCCACTTCGAATCGCCGCACGACATCACGCCCCGCACCCACCTCCTGTCCAACGGCCGTTACACGGTGATGGTCACCGCCGCCGGCGCCGGCTTCAGCCGCTGGGGCAACCTGGCCGTGACCCGCTGGCGGGAGGACGCGACCTCTGACGGCTGGGGTTCGTTCATCTACCTGCGGGACGCGGACAGCGGTGACGTCTGGTCGGCCGGCTACCAGCCCAGCGGGACCGAGGCGGACGCCTACGACGTCGTCTACTCCGAGGACCGGGCCAAGATCATGCAGCGGCATCGGTCGCTGTCGACCACCCTCGAGATCGTGGTCTCCCCGGAAGACGACGCCGAGCTCCGCCGGCTGACAATCACAAATCTCGAGGACCGGACACGCGAGATCGATGTCACATCCTATGCCGAGGTCGTGTTGGCGCCGCAGGCCGCCGACGAGGCCCATCCCGCATTCTCGAACCTCTTCGTGGAGACGGAGTTCGTGCCCGGGCTCGGAACCCTGCTGGCGTCCCGCCGCCCGCGCTCGGCGGACGAGCCCCGGGTGTGGCTCGCCCACCTGATCGCCCTCGAGGAGGAGACGCCCGGCGCGCTCCAGTTCGAGAGCGACCGCGGCCGCTTTCTGGGCCGCGGGCGCGGGGTTCGGACGGCGCTGTCCGTGGCCGGCGGGGAACCGCTCTCGGGCACGGCGGGGACGGTTCTGGACCCCATCGTGAGCTTGCGGCAGCGGCTGTCGATTCCCGCTCGTGGGACCGCCCACGTCGTGTTCACGACGATCGTGGCCCACTCCCGGGGAGAGGCCCTCGCGGCGGCGGAGAAGTACCGCCAGCGGGCAACCTTCGAGCGGGCGAGCTCGCTCGCCTGGACCCAGGCCCAGGTCCAGCTGCACCACCTCCGGATCAGCCAGGACGAGGCGCATCTCTTCCAGCGTCTGGCCAATCGCCTGCTCTTCGTCGATCGCACGTTGCGTGCGGCGCCCCAGGAGCTGGCCAGGAACCACGGCGGCCAGTCCGGGCTCTGGGCCTACGGCATCTCCGGCGATCTTCCGATCGCCCTGGTGCGCATCGAGGCCGAGGAGGAGCGGGAGGTCGCGAGGCAGCTCGTGCGGGCCCACGAGTACTGGTACCGGAAGGGCATTGCCGCCGACCTGGTGATTCTCAATGCCCAGGGCACCTCCTACGCACCGGGTCTGCAGGAGTCCCTCGAGGCCATGGTGCGGGCGATCCAACCCGCGGCCGGCCGCGAGGGCCATCCGCGGCCTGGAGGCGTCTTCGTGCTCAGAGCCGACCTCGTACCGGTGCCGGACCAGATCCTGCTGCACGCTGCGGCGCGAGTCGTGATTCTGGCGCGAAGGGGCTCACTGTCCGAGCAGGTGGTTCGGCTGCAGCGGACGAGGCCGGGGCCGGCGCCGCCCCGGCCCCGCGGGACGCCCGGCTCGACCGAGACCGTGTCCCCGCCCGAGCTGGACCTCGAGCTCTTCAACGGCCTCGGGGGGTTCACGCCGGACGGCCGCGAGTACGTCACGGTTCTCAGCGGGGGTCAGTGGACCCCGGCCCCCTGGATCAACGTGGTGGCGAACCAGGCGTTCGGATTCCAGACCTCCGAGTCGGGCTCGGGTTTCACGTGGTCCGTGAACAGCCGGGAGAACAAGCTCACGCCCTGGTCGAACGATCCGGTCAGCGACCCTTCGGGCGAGGCGTTCTACGTTCGCGACGAGGACAGCGGCCTCGTCTGGGGGCCGACCGCTCTCCCCATCCGCGAGGAGGCCCGGCCCTACGTCATCCGGCACGGCCAGGGGTACAGCCGCTTCGAGCACACGTCCCACGGCATCACCCTGGATCTCCTGCAGCTGGTGCCTGTCCAGGACCCCGTCAAGATCTCCCGCCTCACCCTGGAAAACCGGTCCGAGCGCACACGGCGGCTCTCGGTCACGGCCTACGCGGAGTGGGTGCTGGGGGTCTCGCGGAGCGGCTCAGCGCCCTTCGTGGTCACCGAGATCGACCCCGAGACCGGCGCCATGTTCGCGCGAAACCCCTGGAGCCGGGAGTTCGCGGGTCGGGTCGCCTTCGCCGACCTGGGCGGTCGTCAGGCCACCTGCACCGGCGACCGTCTGGAGTTCCTCGGCCGCAACGCCGGCCTCGACCGCCCGGCCTCGCTGGAACGGGGGCGGGAGCTCTCGGGAAAGACCGGAGCGGGCCTGGACCCGTGCGCCGCTTTGCAGACCAAGGTGGAGCTCGATCCGGGCGAGCGCCTCGAGGTCGTGTTCCTGCTGGGTCAGGGGGAAGGCCGCGACCACGCCCGAAACCTCGTCGAGCGCTACCGGACGATCGACTGCGACGCGGCCCTTCTCGAGGTCCGGGAAAGCTGGGACCGGGTGCTCGGTGCGGTTCAGGTCACGACGCCCGAGCCGGCGATGGACCTCCTCCTCAACCGATGGCTGCTCTACCAGACGCTGTCGTGCCGGGTCTGGTCCCGGTCCGCCCTCTACCAGTCGGGAGGGGCCTACGGGTTCCGCGACCAGCTGCAGGACGTACTGGCGTTGGTCGTGGCCCGCCCTGACGTCGTGCGCGAGCAGCTCCTCCGGGCCGCTTCCCGCCAGTTCCCGGAGGGTGATGTCCAGCACTGGTGGCATCCCCCGACCGGCCGCGGCGTGCGGACGCGAATCTCTGACGACCGCCTCTGGCTGCCCTATGCCGCAGTCCGCTATCTCGAGACCACCGGGGACCGGGCAGTGCTCGACGAGGAGGTCGGGTGGCTCGAGGGGCCGGCTCTGAAGGAGGGCGAGCAGGAGACCTACTTCGAGCCCGGACGGTCGGACGACCGGGCGACGCTCTACGAGCACTGCGCTCGGGCGCTGGACTGCAGCCTCGCGGTCGGCAGCCACGGTCTTCCCTTGATCGGGGCCGGGGATTGGAACGACGGCATGAACCGCGTCGGCCATGGCGGCCGGGGGGAAAGCGTCTGGCTCGGGTGGTTCCTGATCCGGAACCTGCGGGACTTCGCCGCCATCGCCGAGTCCCGCGGAGACGAAGAGCGCTCGGCACGGTGGCGCGGCAGGGCCGCTTCCGTGCTGGCTTCGCTGGAGCAGCAGGCGTGGGACGGGGAGTGGTACCGGCGCGCCTTCTTCGATGACGGGACGCCGCTCGGATCGGCGGACAACGACGAGTGCCAGATCGACTCCATTGCCCAGTCGTGGGCGGTCATCTCCGGCGCCGGCAACGGGCAGCGGGCGCGCCGGGCCATGGCGTCCGCCCAGCGACGGCTCCTGCGGCGCGACGACCGTCTGATGCTGCTCCTGTCACCGCCGTTCGACCGGACGCCGTTGGACCCCGGGTACATCAAGGGATACCTCCCCGGCGTCCGGGAGAACGGCGGCCAGTACACCCACGCGGCGGTCTGGTCGGCGGTCGCGTTTGCCATGCTCGGCGAGGGCGACAAGGCCTTCGACCTGTTCGACCTGCTGAGCCCCATCCACCACGCCGGCGACCGCACCGCCGTCGACGTGTACAAGGTGGAGCCGTACGCGGTCGCCGCGGATGTCTACTCCGAGCCGCCGAACGTGGGGCGGGGGGGGTGGACCTGGTACACCGGGGCCGCGGGCTGGCTCTACCGCCTCGGTCTCGAGTCGATTCTCGGGTTCCAGAAGCGGGGCGCCGCCCTCCGTGTCGATCCCTGCATTCCGAAGGGGTGGAAGCACTTCGAGATCGCCTACCGTCATGGCGGCACGCCCTACCGGATCACCGTCGACAACCCGAGGGGAGTCTGCCGGGGGGTGACCAGCCTCAGTCTTGACGGGACCCCGCTTCACCGGGAAGCGCTCGTTCCCCTGGTCGACGACGGCCGCGAGCATCAGGTTGCCGTGGTGCTCGGATAGGCCTGCGAGACATCGGTCCGCCCCATGCCGTCGCCTTCCCGGACCGACCGGCGGCAGACGTCATTTCGATCGATTCCACACCGGATGACGCCCGCCGGGCCGGCGCAAACGCAAGCAGCACCACGACATCCACTCATGAACCGTGCCAGGAGGAACTTTCTCAACTTTCTTCACCTGACGTGCTGAAATCTGCAAGGCGTTGGATCGCCTTCGTTGCCATGGCCTGATCGAGAGCATCGAGTTCGTCGGCGAAGGCTTGATCCTCACTTCTGGTGCGACTCGCTTCCCCGACCCATCGACTCACAACGACCGGATGCTTTCGCAGCACCGTCGCCAATTCCCCAGCGCGTTGGTCCCACCGCTCGATCCCGCATGACGCGATCAACCGTCTGAGTCGACCGGTCTCCCTGTCCTGCCGCCGGCTTGCGACGTCACGAGAGTCCGATTGCAGAGTTTGGCGCGTCCGACGCGCCACCGCAATTCGTCCGACGAATTGCCTTGCCCACATGGTACAGACCGCCTTCGATCATCTCGCGACAAAGCCTGGGCAAGACTCCCCTCCCCTGCCCAGCACCCAATCATAAGAAAGTTAAGAAAGTTTCTCCGGGCACCATTTCTTCAACAAACGATGGAGGGTCATTCAAAATGAACAACGATGAGGCAAGAACCCCACGCATCCACGAAGATCCGGCGCTGTTCAAGGAGGCTGTCGGGTTTAGATGAGGATGAGTGCCACTGATCGCATCATCACATCGTTGATGCGCCGGGCCTAGGTTGTGAGGTTGTGATCAGTGGCACCTTTTCGATTCAAGCCGACGCGTGGATCGGATCGACGGAATCGACGTCGACGGTCTGCCGTGCCTGCCAGAGGTCGTAATTGTTCTGCATCGCGAGCCAGCTCTCGGGCGTCCGGCCCAGGCCCTTCGACAAGCGAAGCGCCATCTCCGGGCTGACTCCGGATTGCCCCTTCACGAGACGAAGAAACGTCGATGGTGACACACCCAGTCTCAGGGCCACGCTTCGGCAGCTCATCTCCAAGTTCTCGAGAAAGACGTCCTGGATGAACTGGCCGGGATGGGGTGGATTGTGCATGGTCATCAGTGGTAGTCCTCATAGTCCACGACGAACGCGTTGCCCTGCTCAAAGGCAAAGACGATTCGCCAGTTCCTGTTGACATCGATCGCCCAGAGCCCCTTCCGATCACCCTTCAACTGATGAAGACGGAAACCTGGGAGGTTCATATCCTCGATACATGTCGCGGTGTCCAATGCCGTCAGGCGCATCTTGAGCCTCGCCTCGTGCTCGACCTGGATTCCGGCCTTACTGCCCGTCTCGAAGTACCGCTGGAGCCCTTTGTGCCGGAAGCTCTTGATCACGTCACGAGTATAGCATATTGCGCATCACGCACAACACCTCTGCTGCGCAACGGCACCACGTACAAATGGGTGCCAAATGGGTGCCAGGTCCGCAGTTCCGTAGTTACATCCTCACAACTGCGGAACTGCGGACCTGGCACCCATGGGCACCCATGTTCTCCCTCAATCTCAATCCCGACCCGATGGTCTTCGAGCGGACAGTTGTCGAAGACGAACTCTCCCCGTGTGACGCGGCAATAGACGTGGTACGTGGCTCTTGGGATGAACAGGCGGGGGTGTCTTGGCATGAGATGGCTCCCATGCGCGGACGGGACCACCCAATACTACCGCCTCAAGCCCAGGATGCAACAATGCTATGAATGCTAAGGGTGGTACGCATCGTACGCATCGTACGCCTCCGGATTCAGGTAGGTGCCTTGCTCGTCGTCGGGCTTGACCTCCTCGACCGGTAGCCGATTGGCGTCGGCCCAGGCATCCCGTCGGATCCCAGTGACCTGCCACGAGACCTTCACCTCGCCCATGTCGGTGCGGATCGTGAAGCTGTTGTTCGCGATCTCCTCCTCGACCATCGCCCGGGCGAAACAGCCGATCACCGTGAGCTGGTAGCGGAAATCGCGGTTGAGGGCCTCGAACCACTCAGGAAGCTCAACGACGGCCCGCCCATCCTCGTCGGTCATCACGACCCCGTCGTAGATGTTTTTCATGTCCGGAGACTCGACGAACGAGTGATAGAGATACATTCCCGACGGATCGAGCGGGTGGTCGATCTTGAATCCGCCGCCGAGCTTGGTAAGGGGGCCGGTCACCGCGACCTTGCCGAAAAAGTAGCCCGCATAGCCGGTCGAGCTCGTCGCATTGATCCCGTTGCCGCTCGTACTGCGGGCGTCGATGCCGGCGCCGCTCGTGCTCACCGCCCACAGCGCGGTGTCGGTTGTCGATGTGACCGTGAGACCGCGGCCGCCGCCGGCGTTGGCGACCTTGAAACCGTCTGTTTCGAACGGCGTGTCGGCTTCGACCCGCATTCTTCCGTCGAACCTGCCCGCGTATCCTGATTCGCTCTCGCCGTAGACGCCGTTACCAGTGGTCGCCCGACCATGGACGCCATCACCGCTGTCGGTGGCCCCTTCGACGCCGATCTCGCCACCCGCCCCGATGACGCCCTTGCCCGTCTCGCTGATCCCCGCGGCGCCGACGTTGTAGGCGCTCTGACCGTAGATACCGACGCCTTGATCGCTCGTGCCGGTGACGCCGTTTCCGAACCGCGAGTCGCCCCAGACGCCGCTCGGGTGGGTGAAGCCCGCCGCGAGGCTGCTGTGGTCCCCCGAAACCCCGGCGACGGCAGGCCCGGACTGGGTCGACCCGGTCTGCGATCGTCCCTCGATTGCGGCGTGCCCGGCGGTGTTTGTCACCGAGAAGACGGCGGCTCCGAGCGCCGCGGAGTTCGAGTACGGCAACGACAACCCGTCCGGCCGCCACAGCAGTGACGCACCGTTGGTGCTGAGAACCTGTCCACTGCTGCCGCCGCTTGCCTCGAGCTTCGCCTTGGAGATGGCGGAGTCCGCAACGCCGAGCGGGCTCGAACTCGTGCCGTCGCCGGTAAGCGTACCGTCATGGACGACCTCGCCGCCACCGCCGATGAGCGCATCGCGGAACTGCATCTCGAAGGTCGTCGGGTCCTGGGACCGGTTGGCGATCGACGAACCGAACGCGATCACCCGGCCGATTCCCGAGGTCACCCGGACCTCGAGTCGGGCGTTGGTCGTCGATACCGAGGGGAACTCCACCGAGAACTGGACCTGCCGCTGTTCGAACGCGTGCATGTCGTAGCTCATGGGCGTGGCGAGGGGTGCCCCGTCGCCATCGATCGGTGTCACCTGAACCGTGCAGAAACTGCCCGTGGTCTCGACGAAACCGTAGTTGGTGCGGAAGTCGGAGGAGCTCGCCGGCTGTCTCTGGTAGACACCAAGGATTTCGGTTCGCTCGCCGGCTCCGATGGCGAAGGAGGCGGGGATGCCGGGCAGGTCCTGCCCCTTGGAGTCATCGTCGTTGTCGCCCGCGGCCTTCGAGAAGATCCTCGAGGTCACCAGGATCGGACGATCCGACACGATCCGGATCGCGCCGAATCCAGAGGTGTCGAAAAGCTCGGCGAGCACGTCGGCGTAGCGGAGGGTTTCACCCGACGGCACTTTGACCACCACCGGCATCGGCGACGGGTTCGCCTGATTGCGTTTCAGGAAGAAGAACTGGACCTCCGCCGCCAAAGGCTCGGGGTTGTGGACCCAAATGGTGGTGTACCAGTCGGCCACGCCGGCGGCCCGACCGACCGAGGGCAGGAAGAGATCGGTACCGGTGAACCCGGCGTGGAGGTGGTTGAAGGCTGCCGCGGCAATCACTGCGGTGAGGATGACTGCGAATCGACTGTGCCGTAGCATGGTTGTACTCCTTCGGCGAGGTGGGGACAGAAACTCCGACAGGCTCCGAAACGCATACGAAGATGGTCGACCCGGCCTTCAGGCCGAGATGATCTTGATCGACCAGGATATAGACACGTCGGCGTCGATTGTCAATGCCGCTCGAGGGACGAGACCCAGGTTCGACGTCCCACAGAAACGGCGCCCTGGGAACCGTGCCAGGGAACCGTGCCAGGAGGAACTTTCTTAACTTTCTTAACTTTCTTGCTTTGAAGCTCGGAAATCTCCAAGTCGAAGTACCCGATGACCGTGAACCGAGCCAGGAGAAACTTTCTTAACTTTCTTCTTCTGAAGCACGGAAATCTGCAAGGCGTTCGATCGCCTTCTTTGCCATGGCCTGATCGAGAGCATCGAGTTCGTCGGCGAAGGCTTGATCCTCACTTCTGATGCGGCTCGCTTCGCTGACCCATCGACTCACAACGACCGGATGCTTCCTCAGCACCGTCGCCAAGTCCCCGGCCCGTTGACCCCACCGCTCGATCCCGCATGACGCGATCAACCGTCTGAGTCGACCGGTCTCCCTGTCTTGCCGCCGGCTTGCGACGTCACGAGAGTCCGATTGCAGAGCTTGGCGCGTCCGACGCGCCACCGCAATTCGTCCGACGAATTGCCTTGCCCACATGGTACAGACCGCCTTCGATCATCTCGCGACGAAGCCTGGGCAAGACTCCCCTCCCCTGCCCAGCACCCTATCATAAGAAAGTTAAGAAAGTTTCTCCTGGCACCGGTTCCTTTCGCTTCCGTGTACTCTACTTTCTAATAATTGCTTGACAGGCAATCTACAAAAAATAGAATACACATATGAAGAAGATGCTTGGCCAAAGAGAAGCGCAACTCCTCGCCTACTGCCACATGCGCGGCACAGAGACGGTACGGACAGGAGACCTCACCGAGCCGCTGCGAATAACGGCGAAACAAGAAAGGGAGTTGCTGAGCCGGATGGCACGCGCAGGACTCATCGCGAAGGTGAGGCGCGGCCTGTACCTGATCCCTCCTCGGCTCCCTCTTGGCGGTACCTGGAGTCCGGATCAGGGTCTCGCGATCAAAACTCTCATGAAAGACCGGGTGGCGACATACCAGGTATGCGGCCCGAGTGCATTCAACCACTACGGGTTTGATGACCAGGTTCCAAACCGTGTGTATGTATATAACGATCGACTCTCCGGAGACCGGAAGATCGGTGCTGTGGAGCTCACGCTCATCAAGGTGGCGCCGCAACGCCTCGGCGAGACAGAGGAAGTCGAGATCGCTTCGGGCGTCACTCTGCCCTATTCATCTCGGCCTCGTGCGCTCCTCGACGCGGTCTACGACTGGGCGCGATTCGACAGCCTGCCACGAGGATATTCATGGATTCGCGAGGAGCTCGCGGCCGGCAAGGTGACGGCAGCAGAGCTCGTGCGGGTCGCGATTGCTTACGGGAACCAGGGAACGACCCGGCGGATTGGCGCGCTGCTGGATCAAGAAGGCGCCGGAGAGAACCAGCTTCGAGCCCTCGAATCGACGCTCAATCAATCGCAAAGCGTCATCGCCGCGGTTCCCCGGGCGCCGCGGCGCGGCCCATTCAACAAACGATGGAGGGTCATTCAAAATGAACAACGATGAGGCAAGAACCCCACGCATCCACGAAGATCCGGCGCTGTTCACGGCTTAGCGCGAACGGCCCTCCTCGACCCCATCTCCAGTGAAGCCCTCGTGCCGGAGTTTCCGATCCGGTGCATCTCGAAGGCCGAAGCGTTTGCCGAGAAATTCCGCGCCGCGTTGACCCGTCGCGAGGTCGCCATCCGTGACTTCTACGACATCGACTACGGCGTCACCAAACTCGGTCTTCAGTCAACCGATGACGAGATGGTCAAGCTTGTCCGCAAGAAGATCGCCGTTCCGGGAAACGACCCTGTCGACGTCAGCGACGCCAGGATCTCCAGACTACGGGACCAACTCGAGGCACGACTTCGACCCGTGCTCCGCGACCGCGATTACCGCCAGTTCGATCTGGACCGAGCGATCGGCACTGTGCTCCAAATGGCCGAGCTTCTCGGGAACGCCGAGAAGACGTAAAAAACGAACCGTGCCAGGAGAAACTTTCTTAACTTTCTTCACCTGACGAACTGAGATCTCCAAAGCGTTCGATCGCCCTCTTTGCCATGGCCTGATCGAGAGCATCGAGCTCGTCGGCGAAGGCTTGATCCTCACTTCTGATGCGGCTCGCTTCGCTGACCCACCGACTCACAACGACCGGATGCTTCCTCAGCACCGTCGCCAATTCCCCAGCTCGTTGACCCCACCGCTCGATCCCGCAGGACGCGATCAACCGTCTGAGTCGACCGGTCTCGCTGTCTTGCCGCCGGCTTGCTACGTCACGAGAGTCCGATTGCAGAGTTTGGCGCGTCCGACGCGCCACCGCAATTCGTCCGACGAATTGCCTTGCCCACATGGTACAGACCGCCTTCGATCATCTCGCGACGAAGCCTGGGCAAGACTCCCCTCCCCTGCCCAACACCCTGTCATAAGAAAGTTAAGAAAGTTTCTCCTGGCACCGCTACTTCGGTCCAAGCCCAACGGGAAAGACCGAATGTGCGAACCTGGAACCACTCCGAGAAAGGTCTGTCGAGCGATATCGCTATAGCTCGCCGCTCAACCTCTGAATCGACCGTTCAACCGACCCAGGCCCCGCTTGACCGCTGAAACGACCGGAACCGGTCAACCGAGTCCTACCCGTGGGCCGCCGCCGCATCTCAGCCCCCTGGAAGCGTCTTGGCCGTCTGATCACGCGGAATCGCGCTGAAGTCGTTTGGGCAGCACGGCTGGGCCGGCGGCCACGTGGACCGAAGATCCTGCGCCAGCCAACAGCCGGTTGGCCACCGTGCAACATTGCGAAGGGTGGCAGCCATCGAGCATGCGAAGGTGCGCAGGATCCTTCAGATAGGTGCCCATCTTGAGCGCGTGCTAACCTGGGGCGGTGATCTCCAAACCAGCACGCCTCGCCATGGCCATGGCCTGCGCCATGGGCGCCGCGTCGGGGTCGGCGTTGGCCCAGGTCGATTGCGGGTTCCCGGTCTTCTACCCCGCCGGCGCCATCTGCTCTGGGGGTCCGAACGACAGCCGCCCGTGCTACGTCCTCGACGCCGGCGACAACTTCGGCTGCCCGGGGGGGACGTGCATTCCCTCACCAGGCGGCGGTCGCGCGACCTGGTATCACGCCGGCACCGGCGCCTGCGGGATCCCGGTCGACGATCTGCAGGCGATGGTCACCGCCGTCGCCGAGCACCTTTGGGACGGGAGCGCCGCGTGCGGACGCTGCGCCCGGGTCACCGGGCCCCTCGGCACGGTAGTCGTCGAGATCACCGACCAGTGCCCGGCGAGCACCAATCTCGACTGGTGCGGCGGCGATGCCGCCCACCTCGACCTCAGCGAGGCGGCCTTCGCAGCCGTGGCCGATTCGGGGCGGGGCGTCGCCTACGTCGAGTGGGAGATCGTTGAGTGCCCCGTGTCCGGGAATGCGTCCCTGCTCGACGCCGGGTCCAATCCCTGGTGGTTCGCTGCCATCGCCCTCAGCACTCGCCAGGGCGTGACCGGCCTCGAGGTCCGCGACTCGTCAGCGGGCGCATCGTGGGTGCCCGCCACCCGCGAGTTCTGGAACGCGTTCGTTGTCCAGTCAAGCACCCCGATGGTGCTGCCCTACGACGTACGTCTGACAAACGTCACCGGCGAGGTCCTGGCGGCCGACGACGTCGTCACCGATCTCATTTTCGCATCGCAGTACGATCTGGGCGCTCAGTTCGAGCCGTGCACGCTGTTCTCCGACGACTTCGAGTCGGGCGGGCTCTCCGCGTGGTCTACGGTTGTGCCCTGAGCCTCATCCTCCGCAACCGGCCCCGTTTCCCCAAACCGAGTTAGCTACAGTGATCGCATGACATACGTTGCCGGAATCGACGGTTGCCCCAAAGGCTGGATCGCCATCGTGCTCTCCAACGGCCACTTCGCACGAGCCGAGTTCTCCCCCACTTTCGCCGAGCTGCTCACCAACCTCGCCGAAGCTCAGGTCATCGCAGTCGACATCCCCATCGGTCTCCCCGATGGACCCTACCCAAGGCTGGCCGACGTCGAGGCGAAGAAGCTCCTCGGAAAGTTCGCACCGAAGGTGTTCATGACACCGCCTCGTGTGGTACTCGAAGCGGCCACATACGCAGAGGCCAATCGCGTCTCGAAGAGCCGATTCAAACGCGGGATTTCGGCCCAGGCCTACGCCCTCAAAAAGAAGATCTTCGAGGCCGATGCCGTCGCCGCCTACGACGACAGGATCTACGAGGTACACCCCGAACTCAGCTTCATGGCCATGAATGGACCGCCCCTCGGCTACTCCAAGAAGAGCTGGCACGGCCAATTCGCCCGCCTCCGCCTCCTCAAAGAAACAGGGATCGTCATCCCGGACGAACTCGGCGCAGTGGGTCGAATCCCGCCCGATGACATCATCGACGCGGCCGCCGCAGCGTGGTCGGCAGAGCGAATCGGCGCTGGCACGGGCGATAAGGTCGGAAAGCCCGTCCCCGACCTCAGGCCGAACCGCAACGCAGGATTCATCTGGTACTAAAATGCCCTGCTGGGTGCACAGATGAACGCGTCATCAACAAGTGTGGAAGTGTTTACGTCTCACCCCTCAACAATGGTGCATTCTGAACGAGGCACCCATCAGGCACCCATCCTGTTTACCTTCCCCTTCGGCTCTTCCTTCGCTGGCTTGACTGCACTGTGGATTTGCGTTTCTCGGCGACAGTCACCATGTTGTGTTGAGTCACTTTTTTCTGGAACAGTGTTATCAAGGGCAACAGAACGACCTTCTACAGCAATAACGTCGAGGGAGCAGCCGATGCCTTGGTGGAAACGATTCGGACGAGGCAAGTCTGAACTCGATTCTGGTGAACGGCTTCGCACCGTGCATCTGACTTTGCCGGGGTGGGTTGAGCAGGGAACAGAAGATGGTCTTCGCTATTGGAGGGACGCTTCAGACGACGTCCTGTCACTCGCGATTCCTGTTGGCTATCTTGAACTTCCCGAACTATCAGACAAGGAAGAAGTCAGGGGCTGGTCTCGGTCGTTGGCAGAGAGTCGGCACGCCGGTTTGATAGAAGCCCGCGTTTCCCACGGCAAGCAAGGTGCCGCTCTGGGGTTGATATACAAACGGCTTGAGAAACCGGCCTATATTTTCACAGGCATGCTATTTGTCCCCAACCAAAACCACGTATGGACCGTAGTAGCTATCGAGCGGAGCATGACCGGCGGCCGTGAGGCCATCGTAACGGCGGAACTCGCAAACGACGGCGAGCTGACCCCGGAGAACTACGAGAGTTTCTGGCGTGATCCATATGACCCCAGTTACTCAGGAGTGGACGTTAGCGTCCTTCGATTCATCTCGGATGATGAAAGCCACGACGAACGATTCTCGGCGCATCCTCTCTCCAAGGTTCGAAGGGTAATGGCCGCGTTACCGAACTCGGTGCAGGTCGCTTAATGGGTGTCGATGGGTGCCAGATGGGGATGGGTGCCCTAATGAGTGCTCAACAAGGAGTGGTGCCAGGAGAAACTTCCTTAACTTTCTTGCTTTGAAGCACGGAAATCTCGCAAGTCGTTCGATCGCCTTTTTTGCCATGGCCTGATCGAGAGCATCGAGCTCGTCGGCGAAGGCTTGATCCTCACTTCTGATGCGGCTCGCTTCGCTGACCCACCGACTCACAACGACCGGATGCTTCCTCAGCACCGTCGCCAGGTCCCCAGCTCGTTGATCCCACCGCTCGATCCCGCAGGACGCGATCAACCGTCTGAGTCGACCGGTTTCGCTGTCTTGCCGCCGGCTTGCGACGTCACGAGAGTCCGATTGCAGAGCTTGGCGCGTCCGACGCGCCACCGCAATTCGTCCGACGAATTGCCTTGCCCACATGGTACAGACCGCCTTCGATCATCTCGCGACGAAGCCTGGGCAAGACTCGCCTCCCCTGCCCAACAAACTACCATCAGAAAGTTAAGAAAGTTTCTCCTAGCACCATTGCCGTTGCCAGAGCCGAGATTCTTGTAGAAGGCTCGGCCGGCATCCAATCAGCGCCCCTCAGACGAGACTTCGGACAGCGGCCGACCTATCCACCTCGACCTCGATGATCCTGCCCGCAAGCGGGAAGTGGATCAGCGTCGCGATCGACCTCTCGGCCGGTCGCCATCTCGAGCAACGTGGCGTAGCCGAGCAGCTGTGGCGCATAACCCACGGCGATCTCTTCGCAGCAGGGTCTCGTTCTCGGGCGGGTAGCACTTATGGTCGACCAGCACCAAACCATCGGGTGTTTCGAGGACGAGGTCTGCGTGGCCGATCAGAATGCGCGGCCCCGCGGCGGTCTCCACGGACCCGAACAGTGGCACCTCGGTGAGGAGCACTTCGCTCCGGGATATGCAGCTTCCTGCCACGACTTGCAGCCGATCAGATACCTCGACACAGGTCTCCGGCCGAACGCGCCGCTCAACCCGTACGCATCGAGAACTGCGGCCGCGTGGCCGAGTCGATCCGCGGCCGGCCGTACCAGGTCCGCTCCAAGAAACAGATGCATCGCATTCCCCACACAACCCACTCGACCGGCCCGAACATCAAACGGTGCCCCGATCTCGTGCAATCCGGCGGTTCCCGCACCCCCTCGACGTCGTCCGGGAATCGCGCCTTCGAGCACCCGAGCAACAGCTTCGGTCTGGCGGCGAGGTCTTCCGCCATCCTCCCCCCGCTCGAACCACACTTCCGGCTCCCGCTCGACGACGGGCAACGCCTCCTCCACCGTGAGCCGCCGCACCAGTGCCGCCACCGGCGCCACGCCCGCCTCCGCCAACACATCGCACGTGTCGCCGTCCTCGACCCCGGCCGGCAGGTTGAAGATCGGCACCTCGCTGCCGGCCTCGAGATCGTCGAGCCAACCGCAGGCGATTTCCCGCTCTTCCTCTCCCGCGCAACCAGAACGAGCTGATCCCGGGCCCTGGTCATCCCCACGTAGAGCAACCGACGACTCTCCGCGAGAGCCACCCGTTGGGCGCGTTCGGATGCCGGATGGCCGTCGGCCGCCTCACCCTATTCGAGGTCTTCCTGAGCCCCTGTACGGCCACGGCCAGAACCTGATCCAGCGGCCCGCGAGCGGACTCGTGGCGTCGAACCCGTCATCAGGCGGCTCGATCACCGGCTCGAACATCCGCGCCTCCGCGCCCTTGTTGAGGCTCGTCATCACCACGACCGGCCACTCCAGCCCCTTTGCGCGGTGGTAGGTCAGCACCCGCACCGCGGCTCGGCCGACGCCCTCTGCCTGGTCGTCGTCCTCCGACTCTGCCAGGACCTGCCAGGTAGCTCAGCAAGCCGGCAATCGTGGCCGCCGATCCCGAGTACCGGCAGTGATCCTCGTAGGCGACGGCCAGCGTCCGCAACGCCTCCACGTTGGCGAAACGTTGCGCGGCATTGCCCCACCCCAGGCAGTGCTCATCCAGCCTCAACGCCTCGATCACCGCATCAAGCGCCTCCGACGGAGAGAGTACCCTAAGGTAATCGGCGACCTCGTGCACCCGGGCCACCCAGCGGATCGCTCTCAAACGGCATCGGCCAGCGACCATCAGCGTCCCGTTCATGGACCACCTGCCGGATCCGCTCATCGAGCCACTCATCCGGCGTCCGGCCGCCACACCCCCACAGCCTGGAAACCTCTGCCGCCGCCAGACTGTCGCGAGGATCGAGTGCGAGCGTGAGCGCCGCCTTCGCGATCCTCGCCTCGGCGCACCCAAGCAGACCCGGACGGGCGATCGCCGCGCGAACTCCCGCGACCTCGAGCGCGGACGCGACCCGTTTGCAATCGTCGTTCGATCGACACAGCACCGCGATGTCGCCGGGCTCCACCGGCCGAACCTGCCCACTCCGCCGGTCGTCGATCAGCTCCCGATCTTCAGATCAGGTCTTTGATTCGCAGCGCGAGCACCGCGGCGTCGTCATCCACGTTCTTCGTCGCCGGCAACCACCACTCCACCGGAGGCGTGCCGGTGAGCGCCGCGTCGTCACGCTTGGCCTCGAGCACAACCCGTTCCCGTGGAATCCCGTCGCCGACCAAACCGCGTGCAAACGCCTCCGAGGTCAGCCGGACCAAGGCAGGCCGGCTCCTCCACGAACCCTTGAGCGTCTGCTGCGTGCGAAGGATCGGCCACCTGCGCGGTCACCGCCTGCACCAGTTCCGGGTCGGAGCCGCGGAAACCGTAGATGGCCTGCTTCTCGTCACCCACCCAGACCACGCGCCCGGCAAGCTCACCGAAACGCAGGAAGAGCGCAAGCTGGATCGGGTTGGTGTCCTGAAACTCGTCGACCAGGAGCACGTCGAACCGCTGCCGCAGCTCGCCCGCAACCTCCGGCAGCTCGAGCAGCTCGAGCGCCCGCGTCTCGAGATCGACAAAATCGAGCAGGCGATTGCGGGTCTTCCAGTCGTCGTACTCCTCGATCGCACGGCCGGCGAGACCGAAGACCCCTCGGACGTAGTCCGCCAGATCGTCGTGGAACCGAGGGTGGGTCGTGTGCCGCCCAGCGATCTCCCTGACCGGCTCCACGAGGTCCGCCAGCGCCTTGGCCGGACTCAGCCCTGCCAACTTGGCCCAGGCGTGCCACGTCGCCTCACCGGGATTCCGAATCTCCGCACCGTACCGCTCGAGGGTGTTGATCGCGGTCTGCGTGACCTTCTGGGTGCTCTCACTGGCCCGCAGATCACTGATCGCCTGATCCACCGCAGCGGCGAGGCTCGCCGTCAGCTCCTCCCCTTCTCTCTTCGAAATCCGCCCGGGCAGCAGCCCCAGCACCTGCTCCACGCTCCGCTCGGCCGAGGCCGCCAGAGCGTCGCCATCCATGCGGTTGCTGCGCGCGAGCTCCGCGATCTTCAACACGTGCGCCTGCACCGCGTCGATGCTCAACCGCCTGGCGATCGGTCGGATCTGCTCCGGACTGTCCTCTCCCAGGAGCGCCGCGATCGCCTCGGCAAATGCGGCATCCGCTTCCTCCTCGGGAATGGTCTCGGCATCCGGCGACAGCCCGAGCTCGAACGCAAACTCCCGGACCAGCCGGCCGCAGACGCTGTCCACCGTCCCCACCAGCCCGAGCTCGATGGCCTGGGCCGCGTCGTAGTGTCCATCCTCGATGAGCCTGCGGCGGACACGTTCGCCCAGCTCGGCCGCCGCCTTGCGGGTAAACGTGACCGCAACGACACCCTCCGGACGGACGGCGCCGGGCTCTCCCGGATCGCCACCGAGCGCGCTGGAGAGGTTCTCCGTCAATGCGTAGGTCTTGCCGCTGCCGGCGCTGGCCGAGATCAGCTCCACGTGTTTCATGACACACCGTCCAGCCCGAACCCGCAGATCCCGCCGAAGTCACAGTATTTGCAAGGTGCCTCGAGCTTCAGCGGCTGTCCTTCCCGCGCCTCCGCGAGGAGCGATCCCTCGTCCAACAGTGGCGGCGCAACGAGCTCGCCAATCCCGAACTCCTCGCGCACCTCGCCATACGTGGCTTCCGCCGCCGCAAGATCGTCGCCTCCATCGACGGCCCGACCACCACCACCGCACGGTCGAAGAGCCCGTGGTGGAGCGTGAGAAACCGGGCCTCCGAAAGCACGAAGAACGCGGTCGGCGGCATCGCCTGTCCGCTCTTCCGAACTGCATTCGCGTACAGCGGCGAGCTGCAGCGCGTGGCCATCCTTGAGTTGTTTCTCGCGAAACGTCCAACCACCCCACTTGAAATCCACCACCACCTCGCCGTGCTCGCGGGTGACTCAGCAACAGATCGATGGAGCCCGCAAAGCCCGTATCCGCAAACCGCGCATCCGAAACCTCCACCTCGCACCCTTCCACCCTGAAGCCACCACCGCGGATCGCACCGACCAGCACCTGCCCGGCCCGGGCGATCTGGTGACGCACCCTCTGCAGCGTCTCGGCCTGATCCGGCTGGAGCAACGTTGCGGCCTCGCGCTCCACCGCGTCGTCGAACCGTTCTTCGAACATCGCCCTCGCAGCCGCGGGCTCGGGCAGCGAGTCGCGGTGCTCGATCAGGAAGCTCTTCGATCAAGGTGTGCGCGAGGCTTCCAAACAGCAGGTTGCCGTCCGGAAGCTCGCCGATGGCCCCCGGGCGGAGCTTTGCCCGGTAGTTCAACCCCCACCGCAACGGGCAACCGAGCAGCGATTCCAGCGACGAGGCCGACTCCTTCGACCGCGGCGGCAGCAGCGATCCATCAACCGTCCACACCGCGCGCCCGGCCGCCGCAGGCACAACCTCCCGCGTTTGTTCCGGCAGCTTACGATGGCGCCGACCCGCCACCCGATGACAGTGCGTCGCGCCAGTCGACGGACACCACGGCCAGATCGCTGTCCGACATCTTGAGGCGACCAGAGATCTCGTCCCACACCGGGTGCGGCGACTCGACCTCGCCATCCAGAGTTTCGAATGACACCAGCAACAACCGCTCTCCGCGCGGCGAGAAGTGGTCGCACCCACGCCGCCGCCCGCGCCCGCTGCAGGGTCGCCGGCTCGTCCAACTCGATGCCCGCGATGGCCAACGCCCGCCGCTCGGCCGTACGCCACACCGGCCGGTGGACCGCCCCTGCCGAACTGGCCACGAAGCCCCACCACACCACCGCGTCGGCCTCGCCGTGCACCGCCCCGGGGTGTGAAATGCACGGCACCGAACCGCTGAGTCCATCGGAAACGCGCCGCGCCGAGCCCGAACGGGTCACGTCCTGCAACAACTGGTCGAGCTGCGTCCTCTCGAGCAGCTCATCGCCCCGACCATCGAGGATCCCCGAGAGCTGCCGCGCCTGCGCCGCCGCGGTTGCCAGGGTTTCCGCTTCGGCCTCGTCCCCTTCCTCGTCCATGGATGAGGCGCGGTTGCGGGCCCAGTCAGCCACACGGTCCGCGACCTCTCGCACCACACCAACAGGGACGCCCGCCGAGGGCTCGAAGACGGGCCTCTCCAGCCACTCTTTCACCTGGCGTTCGACATCCTCGGGAGACTCCGATTTCGCGGCCACCCCTCGCCACGCCTCATCCCACGCCGCGCCCCCGATCCCCGGCGCCCGGCTCAGCGCCTCCAGAAGAGCCGTCCGCAATCGCCGCGAAATCGGCGACACCGGCAGGCTGAGGAACTCGAACACCCGCTGCGGATTTCGCGGCGCCCACAGCAGAGACAGGACCAGCGGCAGAACCTGCAAAGCCGGCCGCCACGGCGATGACGACGACGCACCCAGGCGTGGGCACGCCATACCGCGCCAGCGCCTCGTCCAGAACCACCGGCGCCGCCCCACGCACCACCACCGGCTGGAGCGGCCACGCCCCGAGCTCGAGCTGCCGCAGCCACGCCGCAAGTCCTTCGCCGGCTTCCCATGGCGACCGGCCCGAGACCAGCAACAGGCTCCCGTCGCCCTGGACACTGCCGGCCGGCAGTCGTCGCCCCCTCCACCAGCGCCCGCTGCAGCAAACCGAGATCGGTCCCCGGATCAGCCGCCGGCTTCGGGGCACGCGGTTCGATGATCCTGGTGCCGGATCTCTCCAAAGCTCCGATCACGCGCTGCCAGACACACGGGAGATCACGGCGGGGCTCGATCAGCCGGACCTCCTCGATCCCGGTCTCCCGCCCACCCTCGAGCACACGTTCGACCCGACGCACTCTGTCCGCAAAGCCGCCCGGCAGCTCCACCTCGCGCTGAGCCTCCACGGCCGCCAGCGCCTCCAGCCGAAGCCCCCCATCCGCAACAACCGAGCCATCCCACCCGGCCAAGACCAACTCGTCCCGCCACTGCAGCAACTCGCGGGCAACCCCCCAGGGATCGATCCCCCAGGACCGGGAGAAGAAGACATCGCCGTCGACGCACCGCTCGATCCGCCGCGCGTAGGCATCAACCCTCTCGGGTTCGGCGCTCGCCGGCCCGGCAATACCAAACGCGGATTCGAGCCTCTCCAACAGACCCCGCGGCCCGACCCACGCCTCCGCCATCACCGCTTCGCCCACGGGGAGGTGCGGAATGTACCCGTCGAGCCACTGGCTGAAATGAACTTTCATGGCATCCTCACAGAATCTCGATCATCAAGCCATCCATCAGCGATGGTCGGGGTCGATCGCTCGGTACTTTGTTCCACGCTTTTCCCCAATCCGCTCGATCTGCCCCACGTCCAACAGTGTGCGGATCGCCCGGTTCCAGGTTGAACGGTCGAGGCGGAGCGAGTTCTTGATCGTGGCCGGAGTGTTCCACCCCGGGTGGCTCCGCAGCCACTCGAGCACGGCACCCTGGGGGTCGTAAGGCGGCCCCTGGTCCCTCACCGACCCCACGGATTGATCAACCCGCACATCCCAGATCGGCTCGGTCACGTCGATGAACGACTCGAGCGCGTAGCGCACTCTGGGGATCGACGATCGCAAATGGGCTTGGGAAACATGCCCGTCGTGTTGCAACCGGCCGAGCACGACCGCCGGATGCCGCCCGATGCGGTACGCAAAACTCCATATTGCGTGGCGAGAAAAATACGGCCTGGCCTGCTCCACGAAACCCGTGAGGGACTCACCTGGGACAAGCCACTCCGAAGCGCGTTCATCCGCCTCGATCTCTTCGGGATCGGTCCCGGCCCCTCCGTCGAGATCATCGAGCCGGCCGCCTTCATGACCGAGCACGAGGTGAGCCAATTCATGCATGAGGGTGAACCAGAAGCTGTCGAGCCGATCGTGTCGAAGAGTCAACGCCAGCACGGGATTTCCACCCACCCAGAGGACCGCTCCGTCAAAAGAGGCCCTTGGAAGGTGCTGGACGAGGACGAACCCGATCCCGCCATCCCGAAGAACGCTGCCTACTTGGACCGGGCCGTCATCCTGCCTTGACAGATCGACCAGCTGATCAACAACCTCTCCCAACCGCCGAGGTTCGAAGGTCCCGACATCTTGAGACGCCGCAAGTGCTTCGACCCGTCGAATCCAGGCGAGCACTGCCCGTGGATCCGGATCCATGGTCGTTGTTTTCCGAGCAGCGACTTTGAGCGGGGGGAGTTCATCGAGCGAATCGACCCCCAGAAACCGCCCGACCCGCTCTTCCAGCTCGTCAACCCCCTGGCATTCCTCGATCCAGCCCCGCCGAACAAGCTCTTTGACCGGCAGAATCGAGTAGATCCGACTGCGCCGCCCCACGTCGGTGAGTTCAGTCTTCTCCTGCGCGAGCCCCAATCTGTAGTTCGACTCCATCTGAAGCCACATTTCAGCCGAGGTACCGAACGCCGCCGCCAGACCCAAGGCAGTCTCCGGTGTGATCTGTTTCTTCGCCGAGACGATCTCCGAGATCACCTGAACCGGCCGATCCATGATTCGAGCCAGGTCTTCCTGCGTCCATCCCCGTGCATCGAGCTCCCTGCGGATGACCATCCCCGGAGCAACAATTCGTGCCGGCGTCAAACGACTGCCCGTGCGAGTCATGTTGCCTCCTCTCTCATCGAATCCACCATCAGCCCTTGTGGTAGTCCACGATCTCGTCGATCGCCAGGACCTTTCCCTCGTCGTCCTCGAGCAACCGAACAATCAATCGAAAACCCCCGTGAAGAGCCAGCGATCGTTGGTGCTTGCGTTGACCCTTGAGCTTCTCGAAGCGGAGGTGTTTCAAAGCCCGAAGATCCCTTTCGTCGCGGGCGGCCTCGACTGCCGCCATGACCTCGAAGAATGCATCAATCACCTGTGGTGGGTACTTCGACGCTCCGAGCTCCTCGGTGTACAGACGCTCCAACTTGCGGGCCGAGAACTCGAAGTCCAAACCTGCTCCAGTTCCTGCGTGGACAGGGCGGATACAATATGATCCTATATGGACTGTTTGTCAATATATTGAATCACCTAATGTATGAATTTCAATTTAACAGAAAATCATCGACGTAGTTGCAACGGCATCAAACGCCGCAGAGGATCACTCGGTCGTCGCGCATCACCGGAGCCGAGTTCGAGCTGCTCCCAGCTCTTTCCTCGCTCATCACTGACCACACCGCAGCGAAGCACCCAAATAGCGGAGCCTCAACGCCCAATCGATCTGATGACGCAATGGGTTCTTCGATGCTCGACCGTCCGACTCCCGAGCTTCAAAACGCATCAATGCGATGGCGGCGCCCATCAGACGCCCGCACCACAACAGCGCTCGGTCCTTTGTAGCGCGGGCGTCTCGCCTGCGATGGGGTGTGATCTGCTGCGGGTTGGTTCCATCGCCCACGAGACGAGGGCGCTACAAACCGCGACCGGTGCCGATGCGCCCAGCCGCAACGTTCACAGAATCGTTAGAACGTTGGTCCTGGGACTCATCCAGCCGGCTCGATCCCGCCCGATGACATCATCGATGCCGCCGCGGCAGCGTGGTCGGCGGCGCGGATCGCGAATGGAAAAGCAGATTGTCTGGGCGTGCCTGCACTCGACGCCAAACCAAATCCCTCAGCCGAACAAATCTGGTACTAGACACCCACGTGGAACCCATAGGCCCTCATCGACCTGCTCATTGCTGCTAGAATCAGATGAGGACATTGAAATGGTCAACCTCGACAGAATCACTTTCGACGCCAACATCATGGGCGGCCGGGCGTGCATCCGCGGAATGCGCGTCACCGCCGGTATGGTCGTAGGACTCGTCGCCTCAGGCCACACCACCGAAGAAATCCTTGAGGCATACCCCTACCTCGAGGAGGACGACGTCCGGCAAGCGTTGACCTACTCAGCGTGGCGGGCGGCCGAGATCGAGATACCACTCGCGGTTCCATGAAGATCTTGCTCGACATGAACCTGTCGCCCGCACTGGTTCAGAAGCTCAGCAGCCTGTCACACACTGCAACTCACTGGTCCGAGGTCGGCGATGCTCGCGCCGCCGATCGAGAGATCATGGCATGGGCAGCAGAGAATGGGTACACCGTTCTGACTCACGATCTGGATTTTGGGGCGTTGCTTGCAGCATCAGGCGGCGAGAAACCAAGCGTCATTCAGATCCGCACTCGTGATCTGCTGTCCGACTCTTACCTCCAGGCTCTCCAAGACGCGTTGGTCAGGTTCGAACCGGAGCTTGAAAAGGGTGCCTTGGTCGTTGTGGAACCTGGAAGAGCTCGAGTGAGAATCTTGCCTCTCGACTCACCAGACCGCTCGACTGAACCCAGATAGCTACGAGTCGTTACTCCCCGATCGATCTCGGCCGCAAATCAATCTGCAACAACGGCTTCAGCTCCTCTCCGGGCTGGCCCCTGCCCAACCCGCCACGCTTCCGCCCTCTTGTAGCGCCGACGTCCCGTCGGCGATGGCGACACTCACGATCAATCTACGCCCGGACAAGAACGTGCGCTTTGGGTGCCGGCCGAGTACTTGTAGCGCGGGCGTCTCGCCTGCGATGGGGTGTGACCTGCCGCCGGTCGGTTCCATCGCCCACGAGACGTGGGCGCTACAAATCGCAACCGGTACCGATGCGCCCAGCCGCAACGTTCACAGAATCGTTAGAACGTTCAAGAGGCACCGGTTCGTGCCGTATACGGCAGCGTCGAGGACGCCTCATTCCTCGAAGGTCTCACGTCGGGACGCCTTGCCAAGGGCTGTCAACCGATAGCGCTGGGCGCTGCTGCGCGGTTTGTCGGGGATGGTCATTTCAATCAGACCGGCATCAAGGGCCGGCAACAGGTACGAGGCGCGGAAGTGCTTGCGATCCGCGAGACCGAGACGCTCCTGCAGCTCTGCCCGCGAAAGCTCTCCCTCACACGCTGCGAGCAGGCGTTTGACTTGGGGGGTCACTTGGGGGGTCGCGGCCGTATCCGCTTCACGGGCAAGCTCATCGAGAGAATCTCGGATTGCCCTCAACATGAATCGAATGAACGGGGTCGATCGCCCGGCGGAGTCCGACTCTCGCAACGCCGCGAAGTACGCCTCCTGGCGGTTTCGGATCACGTGCTCCACCGGCAGCAGCAGACAAACCGGATCCCAACGACCGAGGATCAGCGTTTGCCAGAGCCTTCCGAGCCGCCCGTTGCCGTCGACGAAGGGATGGATGAACTCCAGCTCGTAGTACACCACGCACCCTTTGATCAGGGGATGGGCGCCGGCCTCATCGAGCCAATCGAGGAAGTCGTCAACCAGGAACGGCACCCGGTCGGCGGGTGGCGCCACGTGGACGATCCCCACGGCGCCGGCAATCCCCGCCGCCCCGTGGCGAAACTCCCCTGGTCGCTCGACCAGATCAGCCATCAAGACACCATGAGCAGTCTTCAGATCACAGCTCTCGGTCGGATTCCACTCCTCAATCCGCTCGTACGCCTCAAGAGCGTTTTTCACCTCCCGGATCTCCGTCGCCGGGCCCCGTACCCGCCGGCCTTCGAGCACTGCCTCCACCTGCTCGGCAGTGAGTGTATTGCCCTCGACTGCGCACGACGCGTGGACCGTTCGAATTCGATTCGCTCGACGCAACAAGATGTGGCGCTCACGGGGGAGATGCGAGTTCAGCAGCCCCAGCGTAGTTTCGATCTCGCTAACGAGATCGAGGATCTCGTCGGTCAGGTCGAAAGGAGGGGCGGCGTCGGGGGTCATGACTGATTGTCCTCCATTCTCCGAGGTAGTGGTCCAGTGATGCGCCACCACAATGACATGGCGACCACGACCGCAGGCGTCTTCGGCAGATTATGATCCAACAGCGGCTCCCTCAAAACGGTACGTCATCATCTTCAGATGGGTGGCCTGAATGCACCCATCCAGGATGCAACAATGCTATGAATGCTAAGGGTGGCACCCATCCATCAACGAAGACTACGACATGAGCACCTGGTATTCGGGCGGCGCCAAGGGCTACACCGATTTCTCCGCCTACGATGATCGCAAATAGCGGCAACTGAACGATCCGCACCGCGAGTCCTCGCTGGCGGCTCCGCGGTTGGTCCAGCACCGCGGAAGGGTGGCGCCCACCGTACTCCGCTACGGTGAGGTCACGGTCCAATTCGTTGTCTGGCCGGACTCGAAGCC
>CAWGLT010000022.1:0-172548 GCA_963823445.1 uncultured Acidobacteriota bacterium | reverse complement strand
GGGACAAGATCGGTGCGAGCCTCATCCAGAACTGGACCGCCGGGCTGCGGCAGTGACGTTCCGAGCGCTGCCGGCGGGGTGTCACGTTCAGCGTTGCTACAAGGCGGCACCCATCCGGGAATATTCGTCGGTTTGCTGAGGGCGCCCATCCGGCACCCATCCTGCAAGGTCGTCACCCTGCTTTCGAATCTGACCTGATCTGCCTCGGCTCAGATTCCTCGCGCTCGACCTGTGCCTGGTGTCAAGACGGGGTATGGCGAGGATGTACGATAGAGGCACCCTTCGGCCTGTGACGGGGGGAGGATGGCGTTGCCGCGAACCGCCTTGACAGCTCCGTGACGCGGATCTTAGAGTCGATCGTCGCGTTGGTTTGCTGCCGTCGAGATGCGCATCGATACCGCCCAGCCGACGCACCGGAGGTCTCCGGCAGTCGGAACGAGTGTCAGGCACGAGTACCTCAGGTTCCGGTCAGCAGTCTACTTTCTCAGGTGCTGAAGCCCGACACCGATCATGCCCTACCGGGTCGAAGATGACGGCGTTCAAGGTAGCGGCTGCGCATCGAGCCGCCAGACGCCACGAGGTTGAAGTTTGATGGATGAGCCGTGGAGGACGAGTCGATGAAAAGGCCTTTGTCATATTCACACAGTGATCGCCGACGTCTTGCCCCCTTGGCTGTGACGCTCGGCCTGGCCTCGCTCCTGCTCGCGGCCGGGCTCGCCGGGGCGCAGGACGACCAGGCTGCGGAGGCCGAGGCTTCCCATGTCACCGCGCCGGTCGTGGTCGACGGGGTCGAACTGTTCAGCCTGCGCGGGGCGCCGTCCTACCCGGCCGAAGAGCGCGCCCGCACGGTCTCCGGCAGAATCGTCGCCGTCGCCCGCGACCGGTCGATCGATGCCGCGTCGATTCGCATCGAGCCCTCCGAAATCGGGCCGCGCCTGACCTACGGAGACGGCTCCAAGTCCATCATCACCGTGGTCGAGGCCGACGCAGAGCTGGAGTCACTCAATCAGATCGAGCTGGCAACCATCTTGAGGGCACGCGTGGTAGCGGCTATCACCTCGTATCGCGGGCTGCGCACTCCGGAGCGACTGCTCGACAGCGCCGGCTGGGCCAGCGCGGCGACGGCACTGCTGGTGGCGCTCTGGTTTATCGGTCGCTGGATTTTCCGCCGCATCGACCGCGTGATCGGCCATCGCATCGAGGGCGCCGTCGAGCGGCTGCGCATCCAGTCCTTCCGCGTCCTCAGCCCCGAGCAGGCCTGGATGTTGCTGCGCGGCCTGCTGCGAGGGCTGCGCGCCATCGCCATGGCACTGGTGCTCTACGCGTACCTGAACTTCGTCCTCGGTCTGTGGCCGTGGACGCGAGGATTCGCGATCGGCATGCTGGACCTGATCGTCGATCCGCTCGTCACCATCGGTCGCGCCTGCCTTGCATCGATACCCAACCTCGTTTTCCTGCTCGTGCTCATTCTTGTTGCCCGACTGGTCCTGCGTTTGATCCACCTCTTCTTCGTCGAGATCGAAAAGGGGGTGGTGCGCTTCGAGAGCTTCGACCCGGACTGGGCGATGCCGACCTACCGCCTGGTCCGTGTTCTGGTCGTCGCCTTCGCCCTGGTGGTCGCGTTCCCCTACATCCCGGGCTCGAGCAGCGGCGCCTTCAAAGGCATCTCGCTGTTCGTGGGCGTCCTGTTCTCCCTCGGCTCGTCTTCGGTGATCGGCAACCTGATCGCCGGCTACACCATGACCTATCGCCGCGCCTTTCGTGACGGCGACCGCATTCGCGTCGGCGACGTCTTCGGCGAGGTGACGGCGACGCGCCTCATGGTCACCAACGTCCGCACACCCAAGAACGAGAACGTGGTGATTCCGAACTCGATCATCCTCTCCAACCAGGTGGTCAACTACTCGAGCCACGCGAAGACCAACGGCCTGATTCTCCACACCACCGTCGGCATCGGCTACGAGGTGCCGTGGCGGCAGGTCGAGGCCATGCTGCTGCTTGCCGCCGAGCGGACCGAGGGGCTGCTGCGCGAACCGCCACCCTTCGTCCTCCACACCGCTCTCGGCGACTTCGCCGTCAGCTACGAACTCAACGTGTACTGCAACACGCCGGATAGGATCCCGGTCCTGTATACCGCCCTGCACCGCAACATCCTCGACGTGTTCAACGAGTACGGGGTGCAGATCATGACCCCGGCCTACGAGGGCGACACGCCGGAACCCAAGGTCGTACCACCCGAGCAGTGGTTTGCGGCCCCGGCTCGCCGCGGCGACCAATAGAGTGCCAGTTTCATGCGTTCGCACATTCTCGACCGACGCGGCAACCGGATGAACGAACGTGCAGCCCGGGCACCATTTGGCACCGTTGGGAAGGGATGCGGCGAGGGCGTACGAATGCAACAGGCGACCCCGGCGTTGTACCAGGAGTCCATGACCGGGTTCACGACAATCGTCCGGTCGATGGATGGCAAGGGAGTCAACGATGAACCGAATCCTCGCAGCCACTCTGCTGGCGGTTTTTGCATCTACAGGGTGGGCGGCCGATGCGAAGACCGAGCACACATATCAGCTCTCCGAGGGTGAAAAGCGGCCCGCCGCCACGATCGAGGATGCCGATTGGCTCGTCGGCTCCTGGACCGGCACGGCCTTCGGCCAGGAGTTTGAAGAGGTCTGGAATCCGCCCTCGGCCGGGACCATGGTCGGGCTCTTCAAACTCATCGGCGACGACGGCGTCGTGTTCTACGAGTTAATGCTGCTGAGCGTCGAGGAGGGCACCCTCAGCCTCAAGGTCAAGCACTTCAGCGACGACTTCACGGCCTGGGAAGAGAAGGACGAGTTCGTCGACTTCCGACTCGTCAAGAAGGAAAAGGATGCGTTGCACTTCGGCGGAATCAGCTTCTACCGGCGCGCCAAAGATGTCATCGATGGCTATATCGTCATGAAAAACGGCGATGAGGTTCGCGAACACCACCTCAAATACCATCGACGCTGACGAGGATGGGTGTCGCATGGGCGCCCCCCATCATCGAGTCACGGAGTTTCGACCCTTACGAGGGGGAACGGCGATCTCGTCGACACGGCGCCCGTCCGTCGGACACGTCGGCAGGAGAGGGCGGGCCGCATTGATGCATCGGCGAGATCGCGAATGCAGCGAAAACCTACGACGAACACGATGGCTTCTTCGTCGTCGTCAATGACGAGCTCGCCGCGGTCGACACGGCAGTGAACGTGGGAGGTCGCACGGGGAACGAACAGGCGGGGATCTCTCGGCATGGGAGTCCTCCCATGCGCGGACGAGACGCTCCAGGTCTGACTGACGGCCGTCACATTGCGACAATTGTGCGATGGGGAACGTGGCAGCCATCAGTTGGGGTTCGAGGTCGAGGCTCGATCAACTTTCTCCGGCCTTTCCAGCTCGGTCGACCACATGCTGACGTCGCCGCTCTCGAAGCCGTCGGCGAAGATGAGGGTTGAATTGCTGAGATAAAAGACGAGGTCGTACGCCAGAGGTGAGGAGACGGTTCCGGCTGTTTGCACGGCGAGGCCCTCCGAGTAGGCGTCGGTGTCGGCGTGCAGCAGATCGATGCGTGCGTTGTAAACGCATCCATAGCCCGTGAAGGCGAACCGGAAGCCGTACTGCCGGTCGGCCTCCAGATCGAGGCCCGTGAGGTGGAAGGTCAGGTAGCGGATCTCTCCGACGGGCAGGTCCGGGGGCAGATCCACGGTCTCGGTGGCGAGCACCTCGTCCATGTCGTAGTCGTCGGGATCCGAGAAGGTCCCGAGGACCAGCTTGACCGACTCTCCGGGGGTCTCCTCGGTCAGGGCGCGCACCTTGAGCGTGATCTTTGCCAGGGTGAATGGAACCGGTGGCCGGAAGGTCTGGCCGAGGTCCTGGATCTGGGTCCTTCCGTGGCTGCACAAGTAACAGCCGACGTCGTCGTCGACGTCGACGGCGATGACGACGTCGCCGGGAGGCGGCGGCGTGGCGCTCATGGTTACCGTGGTCGCCGCCGCCGGGGCGGCGATCACGAGCAGGATCGCGATGCTCCACGGGGTGATTCGTCGGCACATGACTTGGTCTCCTTTCGGATCGCGAGGCGGACCGCTCCGGGCCGGGAGCACGCCCGGAACGGCCGCTCAACAGTAAAAGAGCGCCAGGGGCCTCTTCGAAGACCCCCGGCAGAGATGTCGATGGGCGACGGGCGCGCAGGTCGTCACCATTGAATGGGGCCGCAGCACGGTCAGTCGTGGCTGAACACCAAATCGTCGTACGGGTAGTTCGTGACGAGCCAGGCCTCGACTCCGCCCTCGGGGTTGATGCCCCAGCCGACGATCCGGGCTGAAGGCCCGCTGTCCCCAGCGTTGACGACATCGCTGAGCGCGACACCCGTGGCCTGGTTCAGGATCCAGCTGGAACCCATCAACGACGCCTCGCCGGCGCCGGTCTTGATGAGGATCTTTTCGAGGTCGTACATGTAGCCGATGTATTCGTTTGTGTCGCCATCCGGCAGGGTGTAGGGGCCGTCTTCCTCGAGCGTGGGGTTGCCGGTCCAGACAAAGGCCTCGGAGGGGTAGAGGATGGACTTGCTGTAGCCCACAACCATGAGGTCCCCCGCCGTCGAGCCGGGCCGGTAAACGATGGACGTGGCAACGCTGTCGTACTTCTTCTTGGACAGACCGCCGATGCCCCTGACCACCCACGCTAATTCGGTGTCGTCGTCCCCACCAGACGCACGCCTGCGGTCCCTTGGGGCTGTCGCTGCGGCCGGCGATGTAGATGGCGGTACGACCTTCGTCGGTCACGGTGCAGGGCATAGGCCTCGGACCAGTTGCCGCCGTCGAGGGCGGGCAGCACGTAGCTCTCGAGAATCGGTTCGTCACCGGTCGAGTCGTCACGCCCGGAATGTCGTGACGAACGCCTTGTTCCCGGTCGAGGTGCCGCCGAACCCGGCGATGATCATCCCGTCGGCGGACACCGCCTGGGCCGAGCTGTTCTGCAGGGTCTGCAGCGTGTAGTCCTGGTCCGTGATGGTCAGCTGAACGGGATCGGCACGCCGTCGTCGTCCACGACCTGGTGTCGGCGCGGAACGCGACCGGCCCGGTCATGGTATGGCCGGTCCCCACCAGGATGAGACCGTCAGCCGAAACATCGTAGACCGTCATGTCGGTAATACCGCCGCCGAAGTCGGGAATGCTCCAGAAATCCGTTCCGAGGACGAAATCCTCTCCCACGCGATCCAGCAACGGAAGCATCCACTCGATTCCGTACGAGACCTGGCCGACGTCGTAGGTGCCCACCGGCATCGAGCCGCACCAGTCGAGAACGAGATTCACCTTGTCGTAGGACGGGTCAACTGTCACCCCACTGTCATGTCCGATGCCGCAAAGGCGGCGCTGGGCTCGGGCGGCGCGATGACCCCGATGTCCTCCTGGACCTGGAGCTCGTTGTACAGCGGCGGTACGCCGTCGTCGGTGGCGATGGCCCAGTCGATGTCCATGCGCCAGGCCCTGTCGAAGCTCACCACCACGGTGGATCCGACGGCGACCTTGCCGTCGCGCGAGATGCCGAGCGCCTTGCTCGAGGTGTGCGGCCCGTCCATGTGGCCGAGGCGCCAGAAGTAGTAACCCTCGATCGGGGTGGGCGGCGGATCCTCCGGATCCGGCGGTTTGTTCCCCCCTTTGGCGCCCCAGAGGTTCGAGCCAGTCAGGACCAGGGCGACGCACACGCCAAAGATCACAATGAGGTTTCTCGTTTTCATGATGTCCTCCTTGTTTCGTTCTTCGAAGCGGCTCCGGACGCGGGGAGCTGCCCATTGATCGGGACGACCCGGGGGCGCCTCTACGGCGCCCCCCGGAGCACGTCGTCATTCGTTTCCTCGGTAATCGACCCGGCGGAACATGATGTCGCTGCCCTGGTCGCTCTCCTCGAGCCAGATGGCGTACATTCGAGAGCCGTCGGGGGTCTGCCGGATCTGGGCCGCGCCCTGCTCCGGCTGGTCCTTGGCCAGCAGGTTCCAACCCTCCTCGGGCTCCCCGCTGCCGCCCTGAGGGGTCACGATCACAGTCTCGAATCGCTGCCCCTTGTCCAGCGTCCGGCCGTAGTAGATGTCGAGCGGCATCTTGGGAAAGACCACGTCGTTCGGGGCCTGGTTCTGGTTGAACTCGACGCCGTAGGCGACCTGGTAGACGCTGTTGTCCTGAGCGTCCTCGTAGTAGAGGAAGGAGCCGTTCGTCAGGATGTCTCCCGGGGTCTTGACCAGCCGCGGCTCGAGCACGCTGATCCGATTGTTGCGCAGGTTGGAGACGTTGCGCGGCGGCTCGGACGCGCCGGGCCCGTACGCCGTGGTGACGATCTCCTCGTCCCAGGTCACGGTCTGGGTGTCGTAGTCGATGACCGGCACCCGGAACACGACGTTGTGCTCGATGGGCTCGGGATCAGTGGGATCCGTGGTCCAGCTCTGCCCGCCGTCGAACGAGCGTCGGACGAAGAGGTCGTACTTGTCGTTGGCGTTGCGGCCCCAGTTCGGAGTCCAACTGTAGGCGATAATGACCTCGTCGCCGACGAGCGCACCGCGGTGGGCCAGGGCGTCACTGTACGGGGTCATGCCGGACGAATCGGCGAGGTTGGCCGGCGTCCAGCTCCAGCGCAGCATCTTGACCGGCGCCTCGGGGTCGAACGGATCCTGGAAGAGCTCGGTCGGCTGGACGCTGCTCAGGTTCTGGGCTCCGGGTTGGAAGTTGCTGAAAATGTACGGGTTGCCGCTCGGGGTAGAGACCACGCGGCGCATGAAGACGTCGGCCGGCTTGCCGCTGCCCTCCTCGCCCTGGCGGTAGAGCACGACCATGACCGTCTTCGAGGCTCCGGCCTTGGACTTGGGCTGGGGCAGGAAGCGGACCCGGCGCGCGTTCTCGTAGGCGAGTTGCGGATCGCCCTTCCAGTCGAGGAGCAGGTCGCCGAACTCGTCCACGAGGTAGACCGGGTTGCCGTCGGCGTCGGTCTCCGGCAGGTTGATGATGCCGCCGCCGCTCACCGTCTCCGGGCTGAACAGCTCGAAGGTGTGATAGATGACGTTCTTGCCCATGTCGGGCTTGTAACGGTCGTCCTCACCCTCGCCCTCCTCCTCCGGCGGGGTGCCGACGCCCTTGCCCTCCTCGTAGCCGATGATCACATAGGCGCTCTTGGTGTCGTCGGCCTTCTTGTAGGGCTGGACGAAGATCATCGGACGCGAGGCGCCGGTGTTGCCGTCGAGCAGGCGGTCGTCGGCGGTCACGCAGACGTGGTGGACCTCGTCGTTGGGGTTGGTCTTCTCGATGGTGTAGGCGCACAGCGGGTTGGTTCCCCGTTCTGCGGCCGTGCCGATGCCGTCGAGGGTGCCGCAGTACCGGTGCGTGCCCTCACCCTCGCCGTCGTAGTCGTGCTCGCCGCCGCCGCCGTCGGGGTCCATGTTCTCGGCGCTGCAGACGTCGTTGTCGGAGATCCTCACCGGCATCGACATGGGCACCAGGGCCTTGGCCCTGTTCGAGAGCTCCGGATCCTGGTCCACGATGTCCTCGGGGTCGCCGGCGCCGCTGCCCACGTAGTCGGGGTCGACCAGCGCGAAGTCGCTCTCGGTGATGTAGCTGAACCAGATGTCGGTCTTGCTGTGGGTGTTGGCGCCGCTCCAACCTTCTCCGGGGCCGTCGCCGTCACCAGGCATCAGCCCCTTGGGGTCCTCCTGCCAAACGATGGCGAAGGCGACGTCGTCGCCCGCTCCGGCGAAGAGCTGGTTGGCGTCGCGGCGGCCCGAAGAGACGCGCTCGGGCTTGAACCACTGGACGTCGCCGGTCACCGGGTCGACCGTGCCACGGGCTGTCCAGACGCAGCTGTAAGGCACCTCGCCCATCTCGGGGTAGTCCTCGTAGATCACCGTGCGCTGCGGGCCGCCGACCCCGTAGAGGTCGTCCTGCCAGTAGGCGTCGTCACCCTGGTAGTCGGGGTAGCAGGTGGTGCCGTGGTCGGTCGTGCGGCAGATCTCGCACGGGTCGGGCTGGCCGTCTCCGTCGGTGTCGGGGCAGACCGTGATCGCGTAGCCCGGCCGGCCGCCGTTGCAGTACTTGTCGGTCCAGGCCAGGAAGATCATGTTGTCCTTGACCTTGAGCATCGGCTTCTCGGACGCGCCCGGGTAGTCAAGTTTGGACGACCTGCCCGCGGTGCGCGAGATGTTGCGGCGCTTCCAGGTGTCGCCGTCGTCGCGCGAGATCGCCACGAAGACGTCCGAAGCGCTCGTGTCCGGAACCTCCTCGAGGTACGCGACCACGATCGGCTTGGCGACGTCGCGAGACTCGATCATCTCGCCGTCCGCGTCGTAGTAGTCCACCCAAGTGGCGATCCCGTCCGACGTCATCGCCGGGACGTAAACCGGCATGATCTCGAGCTTGGCCTTGTCGTTCTTCATGTCGGCGCTCTTGGAGACGTTCTTCCTCACCAGGTTGCCGGCCTTCAGACCGGTGTTGAGGTTCTCCAGGGCCTCCTCTTTGGAGACGGGGGTCAGGGCGACCTGGCCGGCGCAGGCGAGGATCGTGGCGTCGATCACGGCGCCGACGGCCGCATCGTCTGAGAAGAACACGTCCGGCCCCGAAATCGGGGGCAGCCCGGCCAGCGCGCTGTTCAGGCAGGCGACGACCGGCTCGGTGATCTTGATCGACCCCTGGTCGTGCATGCCGTCCGCGTCCAGGCTCTGCAGCAGCCGCGCCACGTTGCCCACCCGGATGTCATCCATGCCGGCGCCCTCGAAGAGGTCCGCCGGGGTGACCCCACGGTCGGCAAGGGCATTGCCCAGGTAGAGGCTGCCCACGGCGAAGTCGATGGACTCGTCGGGCAGGTACCAGAACTGGCCGTTGTCGCCGGTGACGCCGAACTGGGTCGGGGTCGCGAAGGTCAGCCCGTCGACGTTGGCGTCGACGAAGTGGCCGGCCTCGACCTTGGCCAGCGGGTAGTGGACGTACCACGCCCAGAACGTGCCGTCGGGTTTGTCGAGGCGCGGGAAGACGTACTCGCCCTCGGCGAAAGACGCTTCGCCGAGGCCGACGAACTCGGCGTGGACGATGATGTAGAAAGGTCGGCACACGTCGGTGTTGAGACCCCAGCAGACCCGGTCGAAGTCGGAGAACGGAATCCTTGCCTGATGGCTGGGGACCGTCGGGGCGAACTCGTTCTTGTAGTCGAAGTAGCCGGCGACCGGCTTGCCCTTCTTGTTCAGGACGGGGGCGAACTCCGCAGGATCCTGAACGACGTGGATGTTGAGCTCGGCGATTTCGGTGCCGTCGGGCACGACCTCAACCACCAGCTCCTCTCTCGTGTTCCAGAAGGTCACCTGGCCCACGTCGATCCAGATGCCGAGATCGTCCACCTTGGACTTCATGGTTTTTGTGATCGGCCAGACCTGATCGGTGGTCCGTGCTTCGACGGTGCCTGCGATCAGGCACAACGCGACGAGCACGACCAGGAATGCAAGCCCACAGGAACTGAATCTGATACCTTTCATCTCAGCCTCCTCTTTGTGTTTGAGTCAGAACGCCCTCCGAGGCGCTGTCTCCCGGTGGAACCCGGAGCGACCGCTGGGCCTCCGTCGGCGTGGTGCCGACCGGACTCGTGTCGTTTTCGCCGACCGAGGTCGCCATGGTCGTACCGGCCGGAATGGCGGTACCGGCGCGGCCCGGCACCGCATGCGCGGAACCGGACGCCGCCACGGAAAGCGCGGCGGCCGCAACAACCAGCAGGATTCGAGTTCGCCTCACGTTCACACTCTCCTCGGTTTCGAGGACCATTGATGTTGATCTTGGGAGCCCACGGCGCGGCTACGTCCGATGTCGGGCGCGGTCACGCCGCGGGGGCGGGTGTCCGCAACACTGAGTGGGACGTCTCCATCCACAACCTCCTTCCAGTTTTGTGATTGCAATCACTTCTTGATCAAGAACCGTGCCAACGGCCCGCGTCCGGGTTCGGAGCTCACGGAGCAGCTGGGTCGTGATTCGCAAGGAATCAATCCTGATGGAGTGTTTCGTTCCTGCGGATCGGACAGGCGCATCCCGACCTGCGTGGAGCCGAGGCTCGGAGGCGGCTGCAGCGGCCCTGTGCCAAGGCACACGCGCAGGTGGCACAGCATGTGCCATGACACACGTCGGCAACATTCGGGCAACCGTGCGGGTAACAAAGCTCCGCGGTCACGACCGACAACTTCCCCCAAACCCGCCCTTCGTCGGGTCGAGCACTTCGATGCCGGGGAGGCGCGAGTGCCCCGGGGATTTTTTCGGGAGGCGGGGATCACGTTCCTGACGACGCATCGGCATCGGTGCCGAGCAGCGGTGCCGGGAGAAACCTCCTTAAGTCCGCCGCACTCAGCTCTTCGAGGCGTTCGGTCGCCTTCGTCGAGAGGGCCTGGTCGAGGAGGGCACTCGCTTCAGCTCCGAAACCGGCGCCGGTTCGATTCGAGGGTGCAGCACGAGGGTGGCGCCTATCCGGCGCCCATCAATACGATGTCGAACTCCACGGAGTGGTTGCTCCGGTCTCAAATCCGTCGACGAAGATCAACTCGTCGTTCGGCACGAGCTCGATCTGATCCAGGTGCGCCGTGAACGCTGATCCCGTCGCTGTTTCAATGATGCAGCCGCAGAGTGCGGACTGGCCGCTCGCCGGGGCGAAGACCGGCAGGATCGTCTGCTCCCAGAGGTCGGCGGTATCCTGAAACGAATCCGAGCGCACGGCCAACGCCTCGGTCGTCCCGGTGCAGCCGCTGTCGCTCATGAGCTCGCACAGGATCGTCGCATCGAGGCTCACACCGCCCGCGGCTTGGAGCTTGATCTTGAGTCCCGCCGAGAACCCGGACGGACCGGTCAACGGTAGACACTGGCTGAGGCTGAATGACTCAGGAACGCCGGTGTCGCTCGGGCTGTAGATTTCCGCCGAGCCCGACTGACCGGAATCGTCGGCATCCTCGAGGCCGTGGTTCACCGCGCCCGGAATCGTCTCGGTCACGTCCCAGCCTTCGAGGCTGCAGTCGAAATGACTGTTGCCGAGGAGGTTGTGCATCTCTCTCCGGAAGGGGAGGATGAAGTCGTCGCCCCCGCTGCCGTCACCGTCGCCATCGAGCGAGTTGGCGAAGATGTCGCGGATCGAGGTCGAGCCGCAGGCCAGGAACCGCAGCACGCCGCCCTCGAGGCTCGCGCCGAGATCGACGGTGGCGGTCAGGCTGCCGCCGTCGTAGGAGGCCGCCGTGATCGGCACCTCGATGTCGTCACCGGCCACGGGTCCGCACCCCAACGTATCGACCACCAGGTTGTCGCCGGCTGCGACCAGCAGGTAGTTCGCGGGGTTGGTGACATCGTGCGGGTCGCCGTCGCCGGGCGGGTCGTACACCGGTTCGCTGAAGGTCACCAGCAGCTGGGTGATCTCCACCCCTCGGACCGACTCGCATTCGGCGAGCTGACCGTCCCCGGTGTCGGGTACCGAGTTCACCAGGACCACGGTGGGCGGCACCGAGTCCAGGGAGATGATCACGGTGGCGGTGTTGTCGCCCGGGTTCGGATCGGGACCGTTGAGCCCGTCGTCGGCGATCGACGCGGTGTTCTCGATCTCGGTGACGCCGGGGGTCCAGGGGTCGTCGAGCACCACGGCGAATGTCGCCGCGCCACCACTGCCGCCGCCGGCGAGGCTGCCGATACCGAGGGTGCAGGTCGAACCGGCGGTGTTGTCCGGCACGCAGAGCCAGCCGGCCGTGCTCGCCGCGGGGTCGAAGGTCGTCGCCACGGGCACCACCTCGGCGAGTTCGACGTTGTCGGCATCCTGGTTGCCGTCGTTGCCGTAGGTGAGCGAGTAGACCACGCTTTCGCCCGGAAGGGGGGAGGCGCCGCCGGCGTCCATGGCCAGCACCAGGTCCGGCGCGGCGTCGATGGGCGTCGTCTCCGTGTCGGTATTGTCGCCCGGGGTCGGGTCGGGGCCGCCGGCGCCGTCGTCGTTGACCGAGGCGGTGTTGGTGAGTTCGTCCACGCCGCTGGAAAAGTGACTGTCGACGAGCACGGCAAAGGTCGCAGATCCGCCGCCGGCAAAGGCGACGCTGCCCACCGACAAGGTGCACACCGAACCGGGCGTGTTGTCGGGGGCGCAGCTCCACCCGGGGCTGCTGGCCGCCGAGTCGAAGGTGGTGTGCGCGGGCACCGTGTCGGTCAGCTCGACGCCGCCGGCGTTGCCGCCGACATTCGTGTAGTCGAGGGTGTACGCGGTGACACCGCCCGGCGTGGCGGTGGCGTCGCCGTCGGATTTCGTGAGCTGAAGATCCGGGGGCAGGATGCACGAGAGCCGGAAGACATAGCTCGAGCCCGAGTCGGACCCGTTGTCGTCGTCGGACTCGGCCCCGACGGCGAGGGTGAGGCCGTCCAACGCGACGGTGCTGAACTTGTCACCCGCCGCGGAGTCGGCCGCGACAAGCTTCTCGACCTCGCCCCATGCGTCGGCCCCGCCGTGATTCCGTTCGTAGACATAGACGGCGCCCGAATCGGCGCCGGCGCCGTCCGCGAGGATGGCGCCCACGGCAACGATGTCGCTCGAAATCGACAGCGAGTAACCGAAGTAGTCGTTCGCCGCTGCATCGGAGGCCGTCAGCTTGGCGACCTGGCCCCAGTTGTCGGCGCCGCCCTGGTTGCGCTCCAGCACGTAGGCCGAACCGGCTTTCGACCCCAGCTGGTCATCGTTGTAGGCAGAGACAGCCAGGGTGTCGTGGGAGATCGAGACGGCGAAGCCGAAACGATCGCCGGCGGTCGCGTCGGCCGCGGTGAGCTTCCGCACCTGGCCCCAGTTGTCGGCGCCGCCCTGGTTGCGCGCGAAGAGATACGCGGACCCGGAGTCGCTGCCGTCGTCGTTGTCTTGCGGCGACCCGACCACGACGATGTCGTCCTCGATCGCAACCGATTTGCCGAAGGTGTCCGAAGTGCCGGGATCGGACGCGACGAGCTTGGCGACCTCGCCCCAGTTGTCGGCGCCTCCCAGGTTGCGGTCGAAGACATAGGCCGCCCCCTGAGAGTTTTCGAAGGGCGCGCCGATGACGATGGTGTCGGCGCTCATGGCCACCGACTCGCCGAACCGGTCGCTCGCGGCGGCATCCGAGGCGATGAGCTTCTTGACCCGCCCCCAATTGTCGGGACCTCCGGTGTTTCGTGAGAACACATAGGCGGAGCCGGAGGAAGTGCCGGCGGGGTCGTCCAGGAACGCACCGACGACCGCCGTATCGCCGCTGATTGCGACCGCCGTGCCGAACCGCTCGCCTCCGACCGCGTCGCTCGGTGTGATCTTGATGACCTCACCCCAGCGGTCGGCGCCGCCCGAGTTTCTGTGCAGAATGTAGGCCGAGCCGTTCGAGTTCCAAGGAGCGTCGTCCATCGGCGCGCCGACGATCATGAAGTCTCCGTTGAGACCGACCGCGGCGCCGAAGAGATCTCCGGCCCATCCGTCGGATGCCGTTGTCTTGCTGATCTCGTGCCACTCGCCGGTGTCGGTGCCGCATGCGGCAAAGACGTAGGACGAGCCGATGGCGCCGTCGTCGAGGGGGGCCCCGGCAACGATGATGTCGCCGCTGATCGCGAGCCCGTAGGCGAAGTTGTCCCCGGCGGCCGAGTCAGAGGCGGTGAGCTTCTGCACCTCACCCCAGTTGTCGGCGCCGCCCCGGTTGCGCTCGAAGACATAGGCGGCCCCGCTGTCGGCACCCACCCCGTCCTCCGCCCGGGCTCCGACCACGATGGTGTCGCCGTCGATCGCGCAGCTCTCGCCGAACAGATCGTTGGCCTCGCCGTCGGAGGCGGTGAGCCTTCTGACCTCGCCCCAGTTGTCGGCGCCGCCCTGGTTCCGCTCGAAGACAAAGGCCGAGCCGGAAGCCCCGCCGATCGCGTCGTCGTTCTGAGCCGTGACGAGGATCGTGCTCCCGCTCACTCCAACCGCCGAACCGAACAGGGACTGAGCGGAAACCGCGGACGGCGTCAGCTTCATCAGCTCGCCCCAGTTGTCCGCGCCGCCCTGGTTGCGGACAAAGACATAGGCGCCGCCGTCGCCGGCCGCGTGGTCGGCGGCGCCGATGACGACGAGATCGCCGTCGATGGCGACGGCGCCGCGGGAGAACCAGTCACCGGAGGCCGAGTCCGAGCCGACGAGCTTTGTGACCTCGCCCCAGCTGTCAGCGCCGCCTTGATGGCGGCCGAAGAGATAGGCCGAGCCCTGATCGGTCACGGCGCCGACGTCGTCGTGCCATGAGCCGACCACCACGGTGTCCCCGCTGATGGCCACGGTCTCGCCGAAGTCGTCGAACTCGGCGCCGTCGGATGGGGTGAGCTTGGCGACCTGGCCCCAGTTGTCGGCGCCCCCCTGGTTGCGCTCGAAGACGTAGGCCGAGCCCGAGTTGGTTCCGTTGTCGTCGTCGTTCTTCGCACCCACCACGATGGTGTCGCCATCGACGGCGACGGCGCATCCGAAGACATCCCAGGCGGCTCCGTCCGCAGCGGTGATTTTGGTGACCTCGCCCCAGCCGTCGGCGCCGCCCTGATTGCGTGTGATGACATAGGCCGAGCCGCTGCCGTTGCCGGCGTCGTCATCGCCGGAGGCTCCGATGACGACAAGGTCGCCCGAGACACCGACGCTGATGCCGAAGCTGTCCTGTACGACGCCGTCGGAGGCGGTGAGCTTGGCGATCTCGCTGGAGATCAGCGGGTCGATGGTGAGAGGGTAGGAGGCTCCCGCATCATCGACCACGATCCGCAGCCGCGCCGGCCCGCCACCCTGCCGGATCCGGTCAAGCTCCAGCCAAGCCGACAGCTCGCGCCCGGTGGCATCGAATGCCACCAGGTTGCGATACCCGAGGACGGCGCCGTGCTCGTCTCGCAGCACCAACGATCGACCCATGTCGGTTGTCACCGGTTCCAGACCGCCGCCGAGAGCGAGCTCGAGGATCACCGTGTCGCCCCGACCCTCCGGCGGTCTGCTGAGTGTGAAGCCCTGCTCGAGCCCGCGAGGCTCGTTGACGTACCACTCGACGAGGTCGCCGCGGCGATACTCGATCCGGTTCCTGCGGACGACGAGTTGGGGAGCTGCGGTCCGTCTCACCGAACCCTCTCGGCCGACACCGACGAGCTGCATCCGCCAGTGCCACGACGGGGTGGTTTCCCGTCGAGGGACCACGTGAACGCCGTCCTCGGCGAAGAGAATGCGAAGGTCGTTGGCCCGATTCGGCGCCTCCCATGCCTCGATGACGCCATCGACGCCGGTGGGAACCTGCCAGGTTGCCTGATACTCGGCGGCGCGGAGGCGTTCCGAGATCGAGGCCCATTCCTCGTCCGTCAGGTCGGCGGACGGTGAGCCGTGGGCGACGGACGGAGGGAGCAGCCATGGTGCCAGGACTGCCGCCACGAGGAGCAAGCTGGGCAGCATGGCCCGAAGAACGGGAGAAACGAGCCCCCAACACGAAAAAATCCGGCAAACGGCTGACGAGGAGAGGCGGACCGCGTGGACCAACACGTTTCCCATGAGAACCCCCTTTGCCCATTCAGACGACGTTGCTCGGAAAACCGGATCACGAAGCGTGGGGGTGCGAATCAAAGCGTGTCAGTTTGGTGCGTTCTCGACCAACCGATCATCGGGTCGTAACAAGGGAGCGGGTGGGAGGAGCAAGCCTGGACGGCGAGTGTGAACCTGAGTTTTCTGCAGGCTCAATCATCGGCTGACGCTTCCGGCCAATCGGTTCCGAGATTCAAACGCTCAACAAGTGTGGAAGTGTGTACGTGGTGCCGATTGAGGGGGAACGGCGAACTCGTCGACACGGCACCGGTCCGTCGGACTCGTCAGTCGGAGAGGTCGGGCCGCCAGTTGAAGATGACATCGAGGTAACCGTGCCAGGATTAAGAACCTTAGAAAGTGGTGACCATCCGATTGCTTGAATTGCGGATCAGCATCCTCAGGTTCGAGAGCCTGAGAAATGGCACCGAACCCCGAGTAGCCGTTGGGCCCTCATCCGAACCTCACAAATCCGTCATGCATTTTCTCTACCGGGGACCGATAATCCCCCTTAGAGATTCGCTGGACCGCCCGAGAACGCTGGTGGAGGTAAGGCACATGCATCCCCCGCTCATCGGATCGACCGAATGTCCGACACGTCCGCAGAACCGGCAGCGGACCCCTTCATCGGCCTTGTCGGTTCGGACCGACCGGATAACCGACACCACCCTCGGCGCCGAGTCCCCGATGACAGCCTCCGGGTGCGGCGTCGGCGCAAATCGGGCCCTGGCGTGGGCCACCGCCGCCGCGATCGTCTCGGTGTTGCTCGTCGGCTGGGCGGCGCCGGTATCCTCGCAGGACCGAGACCGGCCGGAGGTCGAAAGTACCCGATCGGCAACTGACTGGGCGACGGTCATCGACTCGACCTGGGGCGAGGGCATGCCCGCGGCTGAGCAGTTGGACATGTTCGACCGGGTCATCAACGACATCGAGACCGGCTACGGAGCGTTCCACAATATCGACCTGAATCTCGCATCGATCCGCAACCGCTACCGGCCGGAGATTGCGAGCGGCGTCAGCCGGGGGCGCTTCGCGGCGATCATGAACCACATTTCGCTGGTCCTCACCGACTGCCACACCTACATCGTCGACCGCCAGGTCAGCTGGCACACCGCCGCCGTACCCGGAGTCCCCCTGTTCGTCGTCGGCGCCTGGCCCAACGCTTCGCGGTTCGGCGCTTCGCTGACCGTCCTGCCCGACGACACTCTGCTGGTTTTTCGAGCGCTCCCGGACCAGCAACTGGGTCTCGAGCCCGGTGACATCGTGTTGGGCTACGACGGTGTCCCGTGGGCAGTGCTCTACCGGCAACTGCTCGACGCCGAGCTCCCGATTCAGCTCGTCTGGGTTTGCGGCAGCACGGAGGAGTCGATGCACCACTGCATGATGATGAGCGCAGGGCTCAACTGGCACCTCTTCGACAGCATCGACGTCGTCAAACACCGGACCGGCGAGACCCTTCACCTGCCCACCGCCCCTCTGCTGAACCAGAACGGCACCATCTACGGCAACGAACAACTTCCCGTCCCGGGCGTGACGATGCCCGCTTACGAACAGGGCGAGTTCGTATCCTGGGGCATCGTCGAGGACACCGACATCGGCTATATCTACGTCGCATCCTGGGACCCGGATCCTTTGTTTCGGATCAGCGAGGAGTTCAGAGACGCCGTCCAGGCCGTGATGGTCGACCACGACACCGAAGGTCTGATCCTCGACTTCCGAATCAACACCGGAGGCGGCGCGCTGACTCCGGACGATGGTTTCGCGCTCCTTTTCGATGAGGATGTGTACACCATCGGATACGCTCTCCGAGTCGAGGGGTCGGTGGACCCCCGCGAGATGGAGCCCCACCCGGAGCTCACTCCCGAGCTGCTGAAGATCAAGGGCGACCCGAGCACGTTCTACGACAGGCCGATCGCGGTCCTTATCGGGCCGGGTTCGGTGAGCGCGGGCGATGTCCATGCCCAGCGTCTCCTGGCCCACCCCATGGTGAAGACGTTCGGCAAACCGTCGAACGGGGGCTTCACCCTCAACGACAACCCTGACTATGGCCCCCGGTGGTGGACATCGAGAGCCACCGGCGCCGCCTTCACGGTCGACGGTGCCAGATTCCTGGCCCACACCGGTGTGCCAGTCGATGTCGAGGTCTGGCTCGAACCGGAAGATGCGGCGTCCGGTCGGGATACCGTCGTTGAAGCCGCCATTGCCTGGATTCAGCGACCGATCGTTCGCCAGAGTTCGGGGCGTCGGGTTCCCGGCAATTGAAGGAAGGGAAGGGCGCCACGTTCCCCATTGCACCACTGTCGTCTGTTTCCTGGCCGAGATCTCCGCGTCGGGGCGATTGATCCGCTCGCTGATCACAGGATCGTCGCGCCCCCGCAGTGGCCTCGGTTGAGCCACCGGGTGACAGAGTTGATTTCCTTGCAGAAAAGGGCGGCGATGTCGCATGCCCTGAATCGGTACCGTGAGACAGCGAGCCGCGAAACGCCGATCCTCCCGCGAATGTGGTGCCCGGTCCGAAATCTCGAAGCGAGGTCCTCAAGTCGGTGTCCGAATGCCGACTCGAAGCGGACGACGCTATCGGGGAGAGAAAACTCAGCCCGTTCCTCCGCGGAAAACCGAAGGCAACAATGGTGCTGCGGGGAACGTGGCACCCACTAGGGTTCGACCACCGTGACGTTGGCCGCCAGATCCTCGAGCACGCGGTGGTGCAGACTGTCGTCGGCATCACCGGCCTCGTTTTCAAAGGCGCGCCTGGTGGCCTTCATCATCTTGCCGATGTGACAGACCGGTTCGCCGGGACTGACCGCGGGCAGTGTCGTCATCCCGAGCACCACGCCGTCGAAGGGCGACTCCAGCATGTTCTGCTCGCGGCCGAGCAGGCTGGTGTTGGAGGCCAGCGGCTGGCCCTTGCGGACGATCTCGCCCGGCGCTACGTGAAACTGGAGAAAACCACCGCGCTCTGCGCGCACCCATTTCGTCTTCTTGACCGTGATCTGGTGCCTCGGCCTGACCGGAACGCCGTCGATCATCCCGAGCTCGATGAGGACGTTCTTGATCCCCTGCACCGCGCACTCGACGATGGTCGGCTCGACCTTCCACACCTCGCCGCCCTCGAGCACTATGGTCGGACAGCCCGCGGAGCAGGCTTCCGGCCGAAGCCCTTTCTTCGGCCCCGTATTGTTGAGGATGAGCTCGCAACCGAACGCCTCCGCGATCCGCCGCACCTCCGGGTTCGACATGTCGGCGCGCACCGTCGGCACATTGGTCCGTCTCACCGCCGCGGTGTGGAGGTCGATGCCGTAGTCGGAGCGCCGGACGATCTCGTCAAAGATCGATCGCGCCAACCGGCTCGCCAGGCTGCCCGTTTTCGAGCCCGGAAAGCTCCGATTGAGGTCCCGGCGGTCGGGCAGGTATCTCGAGTGCCGGTCGAAGCCGGGCAGGTTGAGCACAGGAACCAGGATGACCGATCCGGCTCTGAGCTGAAACGACTCATCTCGAACAAGGGCACGCACCGCGCCGGTGCCGTTGATCTCATCGCCGTGCAGCGCCGCGGTGACGAAGACCACGGGCCCATCTTCGAGCCCGCGGCGCACGTGCAAAGGAATCTTGACCGTCATTCCGCTGAAGCTCTCGCTGATCTTGAGCCTGAGGTCGCGGCTTTCGCCCGGAGCGACTGTCACCCCGTCCCATCTGCCGACCGTTCTCTGCTTCGTGTCTGATGGTGTCATCGATTCCTCTTCTACCGGTCAGTCGTCCTCACGCGGCGTCCACTCGGACCCCGACCCTTCGGCGTCGGCTTCGGCCGGTGCGGATTGCGGCGAGTCGGCTTCGGATCGGGAGACCTCGACGGTCAGTGCCTCGGCGGCCGGCCTGCGCCGCTTGCGCGCCTTTTCCGGGACCATCGCCCGCATGGAGTTGAGCTTGCCGAAACACAGCAGACGATCACCCGGTTCCAGGATCCTGCTCGAGCGCGGGTTGGGAATGACGGTTGTTCCCCGGTTCAGGGTGAGAACGTTGATGTCCTGCTCCCGGAGCCCAGACTGCCTGATCTCCTTGCCGACGTATTCGGATCCTTCGGGGATGTGAATCTCGGCGACACCGAAGCCGCGGCTCACGGTCAGACGCTGCCGGATGTCGATCTCGGGGAAGTCGACCTGGGCGGCGATGTAGTCGATGATCGCGCCAGCGACATCGAGCTGGGTACAGCTTTCGATCCCCTCGAGCCCGGGTGACGAGTTCACCTCGAGAATCTGCGGACCCTGCTTGCCCTCGAGCATGTCGACACCGGCCACCCGCAGACCCATGATCTGCGCCGCCCGGATTGCCGTGGCGCGGTATTCCTCGTCGAGCTCCACGGGCTGGGCACGGCCGCCGCGGTGCACGTTGCTGCGGAACTCCTGCCCCTGCGCGACCCGGCGCATGGCCGCGACGACCTGGTCGCCGACGACGAACGCCCGGATGTCCCGACCCTTGCTCTCGGCGACGAACCGCTGCACCAGGACGTTCTGCTTGGTGCTCTGCAGGGTCTCGATGATCGCCTCGGCGATCTTGGCCGAGTCGGCGAGGATGACGCCGACGCCCTGGGTGCCCTCGAGGAGCTTGATGATGACCGGCGCGCCTCCGACCCTTTTGATGGCCGGCAGGACGTCCTTCTTGTCCCGGACAAAGGTCGTCGGCGGCATCCCGATCTTGTGCCGGCTGAGAATCTGGAGGCTCCGCAGCTTGTCCCGCGAGTTGGAGATTCCCGCCGACGAGTTGGCGCAGAAGACATCCATCTGTTCGAACTGGCGAACAACGGCGGTGCCGAAGAAGCTGATCGAAGCTCCGATCCGGGGCAGAACGGCGTCATAGTGGCTCAACTTCTTCGATCGGAAGTTGAGGCTCGGCCGGCCCTCTTCGAGATCGAGGGAGAACCTGAGGGTGTTGAGGACCTTGACCTTGTGCCCTCGGTGTTCGGCGGCTTCACGCAGCCTTCGGCTGCTGTAGCACTTTCGGTTGCAGGACAGAATCGCGAGTTTCAACTATTCCTCTTCCCGGCTCGGCTTTCGAACCGGATGCTTCGAGCTGCCGGGCGGCACTCCTCCCCGGCGACTGCGGGCCATTTTCGTCTTCTTTCGCTTCGCCAGGGGCTTCCCGCCGTAGTACGACTTTCCGGCATCAACAAGAAACCGCCCGCGGACGGCCTCGCGCCCGAGCAGCATCCTAAAACCCATCTCGTCACGATCGGCCAAGGTCAGCTCGATGGGCCAACGCCGGCCGAGGATCTCGATCTCGGTGAGGATCACCGGGCGCCGGCTCTTTTGACCGCTCGAGTTCTTGACATTGCGGTACTCGAGGACCTCCGCCTCGGCCTTGACCCCGAACTCCCGGTTGCGCTGGATCGGGTGGACCCGGAAGCGGACAAAAAGCGCGTTGTCCTTGTAGAACTCCTCCACCCCGGAGGCGTGCAGCGACGAGGAGCGCGCGCCGGTGTCGATCTTCGGTTTGATAAAGGCGATCCCGAGCTGCGGCAGGGCAACCCACTCGCGCCAACCGATGACCGGCAGGCGTTGCTTCGAGTCGGTGTCCTTTCGTCTCGGTGTCAATTCGCCCTCCCTGTCGCCCCGACAACTCTCCGAAACGACATTGAGATCCCAGGTTGTTCCTTTGCGCGAGCGTACCACACGGATTGTTGCCCGACGCCGCTGACTGATCCACTTTGATACCGAGGCATCAACCATCTGTTCCATCCCGGCTCAAAACGTTGCTGTTTTCTGAGACCGAGAGCAGGCATTGAATTTGCGTAGCAAAGATCGACCGGCACTGTTGGACCAATCAGCGTCGCAAATGGAGGGCAAAAATGAAGATGAGAGTTGGTTCTGGTTTGGTTCTTGCGGTTGTGACGGTTGTGGCCTTTCTGTCGGCGGCCTCGGGTTGGGCGGACATTCCAACGTCGGAACGGAACGCACTCATCGCGCTCTACAACAGCACCGGCGGCGACAACTGGTACGACCGTTCCAACTGGAAGGTCGGCGGTGTGTTCAACGCCGTCGGCACCGAGTGCACCTGGACAGGGTGTCGGATGCAATGCCGCCTTGGACTCGGTCGACAGGATCGTCCTCAACGGCAACAACCTCTCCGGAACGCTGCCCGCGGCACTCGGCAGTCTCACGGGGCTCGACTACATCTCCATGCGCGGTAACTTTCTGACCGGGGAGATTCCGCCGGCTCTTGGGAGTCTCTCCAACCTGATAAACCTCATCCTCAACAACAACCAGCTCAGCGGCAACATCCCCCCGGAGCTCGGAGATCTTCCGGCGCTGGGCGAGCTGAAGCTCCAAGTCAACCAGCTCACCGGAGGCATTCCCCCGGAACTCGCCGACGCCACCCAGCTCTGGCAGGTCAACCTTTCGGAGAACCAGCTTACCGGCAGCATCCCGCCGGAGTTGGGGAGCCTCACCACTCTGGATGCCCTGGTCCTCGAGCCACAACCAACTCAGCGGGACGATTCCCCCGGAATTGGGCGATCTGCATCGACTGCGATATCTCTGGCTCGATTCCAATCAGCTCACCGGCAGCATCCCCACGGAACTGGGCGGTCTCGGTGGGTATATGAACTCCATGATTCTCGGAAGCAACCAGCTCACCGGATCGATCCCGCCGAGCCTCGGAAATCTCCCGAATCTGCAGGTCCTCGACCTGGACAGGAACCAACTGACCGGGAGCATTCCCCCGGAACTTGGTGGCGACCAAGGTCTGATGTGGAGGCTCAATCTGTCGCACAACCGGCTCAGCGGGAGCATTCCGCCAAGCTTGTACAGCACCCAATTCCATCCCCAATACATCTATCTGGACAACAACCAGCTGAGCGGGAGTTTGCCCGCGTCCTTTGGCAGCATGGTCGGCGGTGAGCTCTACCTCCACTCCAATCAGCTCTCGGGCGCCATCCCGCCCGAGTGGATCAACATCTGGGTCACCAACGGAACCGGGCTCGACCTGCGTTGGAACGCGCTCCATTCCGATGACCCGGCCCTCATCGCCCAGCTCAACATCGACCAGATCGGAGGCGACTGGCAGAGCTCGCAAACCATCGCCCCCGAGAATCCGAGCCTGACATCGATCGCAGATCACACGGCATGGCTCGGCTGGGACGCAGCCAGCCCGGCCCCCGGCTCGGGAGGCTACGTGCTGTACGTCAAGGAAACGACGAGTCCTGATTGGCTGCTCAACGAAACCGCCGCGTCGAAGACGACCGTGAGCTTCCCGGTGACCGGACTCAACCCCGGAACACAGTACGATTTTGCCGTCGCCACCTACACCGAGCCCCACTCGATGAACCGAAACCGCGTCATCTCCGACCCGAGTCCCCTGGTCAACGGGATGACGGCATCCATCGGGTGTGCGATGCCGGTCATCGGCGTCGGGGAAACGCCGCCATGGACCCTCGGTGTGACGGAGCCCTTCGACAGCTATCTCTGGAGCACCGGGGCATCAACCCAAAGCATCGTCGTGGCGCCCGCCGAAGAGACGTCGTACTGGGTGACGACAACATCCGGCGGTTGTGAGGAGTCTGCCGCAGTGACCCTCGATCCCGTGATCTTCAGCGACGGCTTTGAAAGCGGGTCGACCGGGGAGTGGTCGACCGCGAGTCAGTGATCGCGGCCTCGATCAGGATCAGGATTTGGAGTCAGTATGAAATTCACAACCGCTCTGTTCGTGCTTCTCTGTGTCGCCACCGTTTCTCAGGTCGCTGCCCAGGACACAACCTATCTTTTCACCGACCTCGGTCACGCCGATGACCTGAGCAGCGAAGCCAACGCGATCAGCGCCGGCGGCGTGGTCGTGGGTTCGATCGGATTCAACTCGGGTGGTACGCCCCGCCAACGGGCGTTCTGGTATTCGGACGGGGTCCGCCATTTCGACTTCCAAAGCGGCAGTCCGAACATGAAGAGCGAAGCCGTGGGCGTCAATGCGGACGGGTGCGCGGTCGGGTGGACGCAGGCGACCGACGGTGCATCGATCTATCTGGCCCGATGGAAGGCCGCCGACACCTGCCCCTTCAACGATGGGGTGAACTTGACCCATCTGGGCGTTGCCTACACCGGTGGGCAGGCGATCAACTCGGCAGATCTGGTCGTCGGGTACTCGCAGACGGGCTCCGGTGACTTCCACGGGTTCGCCATGACCCTCAACACTTCAAATATGACAGACCTGGGTGTGCTTCCCGGCGGCTGGAGCAGCGCCGCATGGGACGTCAACGACGATGGTGTCGTCGTCGGCTATTCATCGTCGTCAACCGTCGTCCAGACCGCAACCCGCTGGGATGGCGGGGTCCCGACGGATCTCGGCGCCTTTCCGGGATCCGCGGCCGGGACCGCGAGCTACGCCTTTGCGGTCAATGATCTTCCGAACCCGCAGATCGTCGGATGGAGCCATGGGCCCCAAGCGGTCGGCCATCCGCACGCGTTTGTCTGGCAGAACGGAACCATGACGGATCTCGGCACTCTGGCCGGGGGTGATTGGAGCGAGGCCTTCGATGTCAACGACCACGGCGACGTGGTGGGGTGGGCCCGCGGCGCCGATTTTTACGTGTACGCGGTGATCTGGGTTGATGGCCAGATTATGGACCTCAACACCGTTGACGGCGTTCCTCCCGGCTGGGTCCTCGCCGAGGCGAGAGGCATCAACAACGCCGGTCAGATCGTCGGCCGCGGCGTTTACGGAGGGGCGGACCGGGCCTTCATGTTGACCCCGGTCCTTTTCGCGGCGGGATTCGAAGACGGCGCCTTTGGCGGCTGGTCCAGCGTCGTCGGCTCGTCGTATTGAAGAGTGCCGCACACCCGTTTGTTGATTCGTCAATCTGACCGGGGAATCGCGGCTTCGATTCGGTCTCGGGGGGGAACGTGGGACCCACCCGGAACCCGTCTTATGGGAGTTACCCGGTGTTGCGCAGTCCACGAGCGATGCCTCGTACCGTTTCGAAGAGTGCCAGCTCGAGGTCGGGGTCTTCCCGGCCGCCGGCCCGCCAGCGGCGCAGCAGGTCGATCTGCAGGAGACTCATCGGATCGACGTATGGGTTGCGAAGTCGAATCGAGTTCTGCAGCGTCTGCTCCCGATCGAGCAGGTCGCGTTCTCCGCGAAGATCAAGCACGATGTCGCGGGTTCGGTCGAAGGCGGCTCGGATGCCGGGGAAAAGTCGTTCTCCGATCTCGCCGCCGAGCTCCGCGTACGCTGCGGCAATGTCCATGTCGGCCTTGGCGAGAACCATGCTGACGTCGCCGAGCAGGGTGCTGAAGAATTTCCACCGCTCGGCCATCGTGCGCAGTACCTCTCTGCCGTGAAGATCGAGGGCCGCTTCGAGGCCTGCGCCCAGGCCGTACCAACCCGGCAGGAGGTGACGGTTCTGCACCCAGGAGAAGACCCATGGAATGGCGCGCAGGTTTTCGACCCCTCCTCCGGAGCGCCGCGACGCCGGACGAGATCCGAGACCGAGCCGCTCGATCACATCGATGGGAGTCGCGGTCCGGAAATACGGCACGAAATCCGGATTCCGGTGGACGAGGCGATCGTAGGCATTGCGTCCTTCGCCGGCGACCGTCGTCATCGTCTGTAGCCATGCCCGCTCCGGTGCTTTGGAGAGGTCGCACAAGGCGGTTGCCTCCGCTACGGCGCCGACCGCCACCTCGAGCGTCCGCTCGGCGATGGAGCGGAGACCGTACTTGCTGTTGATGATCTCTCCCTGCTCGGTGACCCGCAGGCGGCCGCGAACGGCGCCGCACGGTGTGGCGAGGACGCCGTCTCGGGGTTTGGATCCACCGCGCCCGACGGTTCCTCCTCTACCGTGGAACAGCGTCAGGCCGACCTCGGCGTCTTCGCAGACCGCGACCAACTGCTCCTGTGCTTGGTACAGCGCCCAGCGCGAAGCGGTGATCCCCGAGATCTTCGACGAGTCGGAGTAGCCGAGCATCACGATCTGACGGTTCTCACGTGAGCTCAGGTGCGCTCGGTAGAGAGGGTCGGCGAGCATCGCCTGCAGCGTCGCGCTCGCGTTTTCGATGTCGTCGACGGTTTCAAAAAGCGGTGCGATATCGAGCGCCGTCCGGTGGTCGCCTTCGCCGGATCCGGCCGCCCGTGCCAACGCGAGCACCGCCAGCACATCGTCCGGGCCTTGAGCCATCGAGATGATCATGGGACCGATGGCCTCGGCGCCGAATCGTTCTTGACACTCGGTGACGGCACAAAAGACGTCGAGAGTCTGTTTCAGCGCGTCCGGCGGCTTGGCCCGGGGCCCGGACGGCGACGAAAGAAAAGCTGCGAGCTGACGGTTTCGCTCGCCGGGGGTCCGGTCGCAGAACCCGGGGTCGCCGAGAAGCTCCGCGCAGGCCTGCCGATGAACCACGGCGTCCTGGCGAAGGTCGAGCGTCGCGAGGTGGAAGCCGAAGGTGCGCACTCGCAGCAGAAGCCGTTCGACGAGTTCCAATCCCGCCCCGGATCCGGCATTCTCCGCCAGGCTGGACGTGATCAGCTCGAGATCGGCGATGAAGTCCCGGACATGAGGATAGGCGTTCTCGAGATCCTGATCGGTAGCTCCGAGCCGTTCCCAGATCTGCCACAGAAGAACGCGGTACGGCATGTCCTCGTATCGCGAGGGGATGCGGGAGGAAAGGTCCGGCATCGTGTGCCGATACTCCTCGATTCGGTTCATCACGGCGCCGGTGAACTCGACACGTGAGGTGCTCTGGCTGAGGTGGTCGAAGAGCTCGCGGACCTCGGTCCGATACCTGGAAATGATGAGCTCGCGATGACGTTCGAGGGTTCTGCGTACGGTTCCGCCGTTGACGTTCGGGTTGCCGTCCATGTCGCCGCCGACCCAGGATCCGAATCGAATCTCGGGTCCCTTGAGGTTCCGAGCGGCTCCTTCATCCCATCGAGCCTCGATGGCATCGCGCACCGCGTCGTGAAACGCGGGCACGGTTTGATAGATGACGTCGGTCAGCACGAAGAGAACCGACTCGACCTCGTCCGAGACCGTCGGTCGCAGCGCCGGCTGCTCTTCGGTCTGCCAGATCAAGGTTGCTTCCGTCCGGATTCGTTCGTTGAGGTCGTGATCCTCCATCGGAGTCCGGATGGGGTGTTCGACACGATCGACGAGCAGGCCGGCAATTCGCTGCTCCTTCGCGAGGATCGTGCGGCGGGTCGCCTCGGTCGGGTGGGCGGTGAAAATCGGAGACACCACGGTGGAGTCGAACGTGGCAAGCACCTGCTCGAGGCTGAGGCCGGCTTCGGCGAGGTGTGCAACCACCTCCCGCAGGCTTGCCGGCTGTGGTCTGTCGCTGGTCGTCAGATAGCTCCGCCGTTTGCGGATTCGGTGGACCTGTTCCGCCAGATTCGTCAGGGAGAAATACGCCGAGAATGCGCGAACCACATCCCGTGCCGCCTCCGGGTCGAGACCGTCGAGAGCCGCGTCGAGCTCGCTCAGAGGACCGCGATTCCGTCGTCTCTTGATGGCAGCCTGACGCGCCGCCTCAACCCGAGCGAAGAGTGTCGCGCCCCCTTGCTCGACGAGAATCTCACCGAGCATGCGGCCGAGCATGCTGACATCATTCCGGAGGTCTTCGTCTCCCGAGGAGAGGTTCGCCGTACGGTTCGTTTCAGCCATTGGGATCGTCCTTCAGGTCAAGCTCGTGTTCGCCGCGGCTTCATCCGTGAATCAACAGCTCGATCCGGTGTGTTCCTGCTCGGGAGCGTCTGGTCGAAACCGATTTGAAGGAGTGTTTGCGGTTTGGCGGATGGGAATTTCCTTTCACCCACCTCGAAGGTACCTCCTCGAGCCGGCCGGTGCCGATGTCATCGGCGAAGTGGTCGCCGTAGAGCACCAGGATCACTTGGCCCTCGCTGCTCAATGGGATCGCCACGGACTTGCTCGGCGAGGAGCCCCCGAGGAATTGAAGGATCCTGATGTCGTCGTCCGAGGTCGGCAGTCTCGCGAGAACCGAGTGCTGCTGATCGGTGGCCCGGGAGAGGATGCTCTGCTCCGATCTCGACACCTCGAGTCTCGACCCGATCTGCGCCTCGGTGATGAGGCCCCGCGCCAGCAGGAGGCTTCCGAGGCTTTCTCGCACCGTCGGCGACGATGCATAGATGATCTTGCCGTTCCGAAATGCGACCATCCCTTCCTCGGTGATTCGCTGCAGACGGAGAACGCCGCTCTTGCCGAGCGTTCCGATGATCTGGATCAGCTCGAGGGGGCTGAAGTCCTGCAAATTTCCCTGCACCGCTGCCACCTTTCACCCGCTTCGCCCCGACGCGGACTGCTCGTCGTTGCCTTCCGAAAGCCGTGACCGCTTTCGATTCTAGCCCTGACGATTCACGACGGGCGCCCGAAAATCGTCCGCCCTCGAATCCGTCATCTCGGCTCGGCGAGCGCCATCCGGCCGGAGGTACCGGGTGAGACGATGAGAGGCGCATCCGACAACTCGAGCCCGCCGTTTGGCTCACCTGGATGCGACGCTGCGGCGGGCGGGACTCGTCGAGTGCGGCGCCTCCCCACCCGACGCATCGTGCGGATCAATCGATAAGAGCGGCCAGCGCCGCATCGTAGTCGGGCTCCTCGGTGATCTCGGGAACGAGCTGAGAGTGAATGACCCTGTCGTTCTCGTCGGTGACCACGACCGCCCGGGCATTGAGACCCGCGAGGGGCCCGTCGACGAGGCCGATTCCCCAGTCACGACCGAACGTGCTCGAGCGGAAGGTCGAGAGGGTCTCGAGACCGTCGATCCCTTCGGTTGTGCAGAACCGCCCCTGCGCGAAGGGCAGATCGCCCGAAACCACCAGGACCAGGGTGTTTTCGACGCCCGCGGCCGCTTCGTTGAATCGGCGAGCCTGGGTCGCGCACACCGGGGTGTCGAGGCTCGGAACGATGTTGATGATCTTGCGCTTGCCGGCATAGTTGCTCAGCGTGGCCTCCGACAGGTCGCCCCGCACGAGGCGAAAGTCGGGGGCCGCCTGGCCGACGGCAGGAAGTTCACCGGAGGTTGAAACTGGGTTTCCCTTGAGTGTGACTGTGGCCATGGTGTGATCTCCTTGTGTCCGCGCGTTCACCCACAGGCAACCCCGGGCCGTTGTCGGCGCATTCCACCCATCGGCTCCGTGACGGAAAGCTGCTGCATCGTGACACGCGGCTTCTGATGGGTGGCACCCATCCTCAAGCTTGGACAACAACTTGAGAATCATGCACGCTGCCTGAAACGGGAAACTGGATTGTGATGGCCGGCCTGGAAAGGGAGCACCTCGGGCGGTATGAGGTTCCTCCAAATCCGCTACGAGCCGCGGATCCTCCGGACACGGGTCTCCAGCGCCTCCGCCTCGTCGTCCTCGCCAATGAGCCGGAGGAGCTTGGCGTAGTCCTCGAGGTTGCCGGCAGTCCACCGGTGGTCGGGGCCGTAGGCCGTCTCCTGGATCACGCGGACCTCCTCGAACAACGCCCGAGCCTCATCGTGGCGACCGGTGTCGCGGAGGACGCAGGCGAGGTTCTGCAGGGTGTTCGCGGTGTCGACGTGGTCGCGCCCCAGGGTGCGCTCCTGGACGGTGAGCACCTGTTGGTACAGCGCCCCCGCCTCGTCGTAGCGCCGCTGCTTGGTGCGCAGCCAGGCGAGGTCGAAGGTGGCGCGGAGGGTCTCCGGGTTGTCGTTGCCGAGGGCCCGGGAGGTGAGCTCCCGACCGCGCGTCGCAAAGGTCTCGGCGTCGGCGTAGCGGCCGCGCCGGATGTAGAACTCGGCGACGTAGAGCAGGCTCCGCATCGCCTCGGGGTCGGACTCCCCGAGCGACTCGAGCTGGGCTGCGCCGGCTTCCAGATACAGTTCTTCGGCCTCCCGGTCGCGGCCGAGCTCGTCGTACAGCTGGGCGAGGACGACCTCGGAGCGCAGAGTCTGGCGGTTGTCCGGACCGAGGACGCGCTGCTGGCTGTCGATGGTGGCGAGCAGAAGTCGCTCGGCGTCGCCGGTCCTCCCTGCCAGCCAATAGAGGTCGGCGAGACCGTACTGGGTGGCCAGCGTTCGGGGGTGGTCGGCCCCGAGCAGGCGGGTGCGGCCGGCCAGGGTCGCCTCATACAGCGGCGCGGCCTCGGCGAATCGGCCGAGGTATTTTGTCTGAATGGCGAGCGAGCCGATCGTCTCGACCGTGTCGGGGTGGTCGGGGCCGAGGGTCCGCAGCCGGTCCTCGTAGACCTCGGCGAAGAGCTCCCGCGACTCCTCGAAACGGCCCAGCCGCGACAGGCTGTCCGCCACGCTTGCCTTGGTCCGCAGGGTCCGTGGGTGGTCGTCTCCCAGAACCCGCCGGCGGGTCTCGAAGACGTGCCGGTTGTGCCCCAGCGCCTCGTCGTCGCGCCCCTGGCGCTGCAGGATCCGCGCGAGGTTGTGCTCGTAGATCAGGGTCCTCGAATCCTCCTCGCCCCACAGCCGGGTCGCCGTGGCGAGCAGCTCGCGCATCAGGGGCTCGCCATCGCCGCGCCCCTCGTCGCTGTAGAGCATCGCCAGGGCGTTCATGGTCCGCATGGTGTCGAGGTGCTCGACACCCAGGGCTCGCCGCTGCTCATCAAGGACCTGCTCCAGCGTGCGCTCGGCCTCGTCGATCTCGCCCCGCTCGAGCTGCAGATCGGCGAGCAGCGAGCGGGCGCGCAGGGTGGCGGGGTCGGAGCCGCCGAGCACCCGCCGCTGGCTGTCGAGGATCCCGGTCAGCAGCGTCTCCGCCTCGTCGTACCGGCCGAGAAACGTCAGTTCCTGGGCGAGCCTTCGTCCCGCCTCCAGGGTGTCAGGGTGCTCCGGTCCGCGCAGCCGATCCAAGCCCTCGTACACCAACCGCTCCTGGGCCTCGGCCTCGGCGAGCAGACCGAGCTGGCCGTAGGTGTCGCCGATGGTCGCGCGCAGTCTCAGACCGATCTCGGGGCGGTCGGCGAACTCGGTGTCGATGGTCCCCAGGGCGCGCCGAAGGACCTGGTGGTCGACGATTCTCAGGGCGGCGTCGGTGGTGTTGACGCCGAGGACGAGCTCGTCGAAGGTGCTGCCGGCCGCGGCCCCATCCGTCTCGTCTCGGCCCCCGTCACCATCGGCCGTGACGATGCGCTGGCGCAGGTCGGCGACCATGTCGCGGCCCATCGCGGCCGGGGTCGACCTCGGCGAGCATGCGCGACTGGAAGTCGGTCACCACCTCGAGGTCGGCGCGCGCCCGTTCGGCCTCGCGGCGCTGCGCCGCCTCGCGAAGGCCGAACGTCGTCGACACCACTGCGCCGACGATCAGCACGATGAGAGTCGCGACGGCGGCGCCGACCAGGGCGCGGTTGCGGGATGCGAACTTGCGCATCTGGTAGGCGGCGCTCGGCGGCCGGGCCTGGATCGGCTGCGACGAGAGGTAGCGCTGCGACATCGTCGCCGAGGGCGGCGGCGCTGTCGTAGCGCCGGTCCATTTCCTTCTCGAGGGCCTTGCCGACGATGGTCTCGAGATCGGCGTCGAGGCGGATGGAGCCCGTCCAGCTCTGACGCAGCGGTCTCGGCCGGTCCTCGCAGATGACGCGGACCGCCTCGGCGAGCGCCGACCGCGACACGTCATAGGGCCGTTTGCCGGCGAGCAGCTCGTAGAGGATCATGCCGAGGGCATAGACGTCGGAGCGGACGTCGATGGCGGCGACATCGCCCCGCGCCTGCTCCGGGCTCATGTACTGCAGGGTGCCCTTGATCACCCCGACCTCCGAGACCAGGGTCGCCGCCACGTCGGAGTCGGTGATCCGCGCCAGGCCGAAGTCGAGAATCTTGACCATCGGGCCGGTCGCGCTCGGCCCGCTGCCGGTCGACGACGCCGCCTCGTCGGCGACGATGATGTTCGAGGGCTTGAGGTCGCGGTGGATGACGCCGCGCTGGTGGGCGTAGTGGACCGCGTCGCAGAGGGTGCCGAACAGCTGCAGCCGCAGCTTCAGCTCATCGTTCCCGATGGCCGCCGGCCGGCTTTTCAGCCACCGGTCCAGGGTCATTCCCGTGACCAGCTCCATCGCGAAGAAGTCGTGGCCGTCGTCGGTGTGGCCCGACTCGTAGATGGCGGCGATGTTGGGGTGCTTGAGGCGGGCGAGGGTCTCGGCCTCGCGGAAGAACAGACGCGAGTGCAGGTCGTCGACGACGTGATCGCGGCGCATCACCTTGAGGGCGACGCGGCGTCGCGGCCGCTCCTGCTCGGCCTCCCACACCACTCCCATGCCGCCCTCGCCGAGCAGACGGACGATGCGATAGCCGGTGATCGCGACGGGTCGGGGGCGGTCGCGCCGGTTGGCCGTCGAGGCCTCGTCAGCCGGTGCCGAGAGAGTCGCCTCCGTTGCGGCCGGATCCACGGCGGAGAGTGTTTCGTCGTCGCCCTCGGTCGGACCCGGACCACCTCCGCTGCGCCTGTCCTCGTGGTCGGTCATTGCCCCCCCAAATTGTGCACCCGATCGATGGCAGAGAAAGCACCCGGGAGGACTTTTCTATTCCAGAGAGGTCGGTGAAGCGGCGCAGGCAAGAGCTTCCTCGGCTTGCTGGCGAGTAAGAGGTGTCGCACGGGTGCCAGGTCAGGCGCCACCCTTCGCGCTCACCCATTGTGCCGGATGGGTGTCGGGTAGACCTGGGCGGGCAACCGCCCAGGTCTACCCGACACCCTTCGGAGGGTGCAGCGACGTGATCTTCGACGACGGCGTCGAGGCGCCGGGAACCACCGCCTGGGCGTCGTGCCCTGACGGCGGAGGGCAGCGGTAGCACCGATGGGCACCGACGCGATGGAGATGCGTCACGGGCACGTCGTTGCGGAGGGCCACCAGAGCTCATCCCAAACCCCGGCGCAGGAAAGCACGCCGCCCGACGGCGATACGGGGCCGCCGGCGAGCTGGGTCATGGCGATCATGACCGAGGTGGCGGTGTCGCCGATCACGGTCGGTCCCGAGGCGATGATCCGCGAATGCTCGATGAGGAGCCACAGGGTGCCGCCGTGGTCTTCGGCCTCGACGGCGCCGTTGGCGGTGAGCCGGGTGAGGGTGACGGTGTAGTCGTGGGACGACAGCACGCGAACGGCCACATCGGGACAGCTCGCCATGACCGACAGGAGATTCGCGCTCGCGTCGACGACCACCGCCGCGTCGTCGCCGCCGACGCTGTCGCTGGCGGTGAAGGCACCACGGTTGACCAGCGCTTGCCCGCCGATGACCAGCCCGTTGTTGGTGCTCGAACCGTCGGCGGACGCGATGCAGTCGAAGAGCAGCGCGTTCGCCCCAGCCGTCGAGATGGCATCGCCACGGCCCGCGCAGGCCGTGACCTCGGCCGTGACCCGGTCGAGAACCGAGTTTTCCGACCGGTTGACGACACCGATGCAACCCCCGGCCGCCCCTGTCGTACGCGCCGTCACCCGGTGAAGACGAGCCGAGTCGTGCGACCAGTTGAAGGAGACGGCCCGCGACCGGAGCGAGGCTGACGAACAGGTGTTCTCCACCGTCAGATCACCAATCTCAACGTGGTCGTCGCCGAGAATTGTCGCGGTGATGCCGGATGCGGTGCTGCAGACCGCCGATGTGATGACGGTGAACATCTCCCCCGCGCCCTCGAGCGTCGTCCACGGTGGGAGATCGAGGGGGCTCGCGCCGAGATCATAAAGACCCGGCTCGACCTCGATCCGCAGGCCCTCCGACCGCGACGCCGGGACGGGCAACGCGCCCACCGCCGCGATCAGGGCGGCGCCGTTGGCGGCGGCGTCGCCCACCGGGCCCACGACGACGGTCCGGGCGTATCCGACAGCGTCATCGGGGTCGCAGAGCCATGACGAACCGTTCCAGGTGGGCATGTCTCCCGCCGAGCACGTGAGCCCGGCGGCAGTGTCGTCGTCGCCGTCGCTGAGACCGGCCGGCACTCCGGTGAGGTTGGCGAACGCTCGATAGTGGGCACCGCTCTGGCCGTCGAGGGTGGAAGCGGCCGCGGCGGCAGCGGCATGGGTCGCCGCCGAAGCGTGGTCGGCATCACCGGCGTACAGCCCCATCGGGGTTGCGAGCAGCGCCTGCCGTGCCGGGAGGACCTCGAAAGCGCCCGTGCTCGAGCCCTCACGCACCTCAACCTGGAGCCACCTGGCGTCGCCGGTGAACTGATCCCCGAAATCGAGGACGGTCGAGACGCGACCGTCGGCCACCACGAGGTCGTCGACAGCGAACACGCCGAGCTCGGCGCCCCCGGCAGCGGCGTCGAAGAGGCGGAATCTGAGATCGACGACTCCGGCAACCGGCGATCCGGCGTCGGTCAGCACTCCCTGGTAGGTGATGCTCGTGCCAAGAGGGTCGGCAGCGATCGACGTCGCCACGAGGGAGATCAGGAGCGAGAGTGCGATGTGATGCATCCGATTCATGTCGTCCTCCGGTCAGGGACAGGTGTTCGGGCGGAAGGTCCAGGATTCATCCCACACTCCGGCGCAGACCACCGTCCCGCCTCCGCTTTGCACCGGATCGCCGGAAAGCTGCGTCGCGGCGACGCCGATGACGGCTCCGGGGGAACCCTGGATCGTGGCGCCGGGAGAATCGATTCGCGAGTGCTCGACGATCAACGCCAGTGAGTCGCCGCTGCCCACGACCGTGGTCAACTGACCGCGAAGATCCATGCGCGTGAGAGTGACCGTCAGGTTTTCCCAGGCGGCGACCTCGACGGCGACGTTGTCGCTCGCCACGGTCACATCGAGCATCTCGACGGCGCCCTCGATTTTGACGGCGCTGTCGCCCGAGTGGGGATCGTCATCGGCCTCGAACATCCCTCGGCTGACCCGGCTCGCACCCGAAACTCGGAGGGCCGTGTGGATTCCCCCGCCGGTCGCGGTGGCCACGCAATCGAGAACCAGGGAACCGTCACCCTCCGAGGTTATTCCCGTGTTTCTCGTTGCGCAGCCATGCGCCTCGGCGGTCACGCGTTCCAGGATCGAGTTGTCGCCGCGCATGGAGACCGCGATGCAACGATCGGCTTCGCCGACGGCGCGGGCGGTCACCCTTGTCAGCCGACCGCCGACGTCACCCAGGTCGAAGGTGACGGCCGCGTTGTTTTCGACGGCCGAAGCGCAGGTGTTCTCGACCGTGAGATCGCGGATCTCGACGTGCGTGTCGCCGGTGATCACCCCGACCGCGATCCCTCCCGAGTAACAGTACTCCGACGTGATGAGCGAAACCACCTGGCCGGCGCCCTCGAGCACCATCCACGGTTTTGTGTCCAGTCGCTGGGTGCCGAGGTCGAAGATTCCCGGTTCGAGGCGGACCCGCCATGCCTCCTCCTGCGAGGTCGGCTCGGGAATGGCGTCCACCGCGGCGAGCAACGCAGCGCCGTTGGCCGCCGGGTCGCCCGCTGCCGGCACGACGACCGTCCGCGCCCGCGTAACGCCGTCGTCGGAGTCGCACGCCCAGGCCGAGCCGCTCCATGTTGCGACCTCGCCCGGGGCGCAGGCGAGCTCACCGAGGACATCGTCGTCGCCGTCGTCGAGACCTGCCGGAACACCGGTCCGGCTCGACCAGGCGCGGTAGAAGGCACCGTGCTCGCCGCCCAGAGTGTCGGTGTCGGTCGCGGTGGACGCACTGTCGGCGGTCGCGGCGTGGCCGGCGTCGGCGGCAAACCGGGCGTACGGCGTTGCGGTCAGCGGTTGGCGCGGTGCGAGGGTCGTGTAGGAGCCGGTGCTCGCGCCGGGGCGGACCTCGATCTCGAGCCACAACGCGCGGCCGTCGAAGGGGTCGCCGAAGTCGAGCTCGGCGGTCAATCGGCCGCCTTCGATCGGGTGGTCGTCGATGACCACCATCCCGAGCTCGCTGCCAAGTGTCGCTTGGTCAAAGAGCCGGAATCGGAGGTCGAAGGCGCCCTCGGCCGGGCTGCCGCTCTCGACAAGAGCGCCCTGATAGGTGAAGACCGAATCGGGCGGCGCCGCCGTCAGCGCCGCGGTCAGCGTGATCGGCACCGCAACCGCGACTGCAATCCGAATGACTTGCATGACCATTTCCCCCTCCCGCCTCATGGCGCCACCCCCGACCACGCCCCGAAGTCCCCGGACTCGAAGCCATCGCAGAAGAGGGGCGTTTCGCACAAAACCGGACCGGACCAGATGCCACCGTCGAGGACGACCCCGCAACCTCCCGACCGCGCCGCGTCCGGCTGCCCGATGGCGCCGGTCAGCGCGAAAACGCCTCCCGTGCTCTCACCTCCGCCGCCGTCCACCGACCACCACGACATGTCGTATGGCGAAAAGAGCTTGAGCTCGACCGGCGGGTTCGGATCCGAAGCCGGGTCGTCGTCGAGCCTCGGGTTGTCGGCTCGCGCACCCGCAGCGATGAGCATCGTGACGGCAACGAGGCCGACCACAAGCGCCGGATGGTTGAGCATGAATCGCGGGCTTGAACTGCGTTTGATCCTCATGGCGTGCATCCTCGTCCTTTCGCCGCTCACGGACAGGTGTTGGTGAAAAAGCTCCAGGTCTCGTCCCAGACACCCGCACAGGTCACGCTGCCCGAGACGGGATCGCCCCACAGCCCGGTCGCCGCAACCCGCACGTCGACCGCGGCGTCCGCCTGGATGGTCGGCGCGCCGAACGACCACACGCGCGACTGCACGACAATGACACTCAGCGAACCGTCGGTGATGGTCGCCTCGATGCCGCCGCCGGCCGTCAGATGCGCGGCGCGGACGGTGTTGACCCCCGAGGTATTGGACACCGACAGCGAGCTCGCGCCGGACGACCAAACGTATTCGAGGTCGGCCGGCGCCGAGATGATCCAAATGCCGCGCGAGGTGTTTGGGCTCGATGCGGTGAACGAGCAGCGGTTGACGGTCAGGTGCGGCTCGACGGCGACCTGCCCGAAGTGGAGCAGGCCGACGGCCAGGTCGATTCCTTCCCCGATGCCGGTGGTGTCCAGAAACAGGCTCCGGTCACCCCGGTTGACGAGGCCGAAGCCGGTGTGGAACGCTCCCGTACCCTCGGCCGTCACATCCTCGATGGTCGCCATCGCACCGTCGACGTTCAACCCAATCATCGAGTCGGCGAGCAACCCACCCAGGGCGCGGGAGGTGACGCGGCGAACCGACGCCGCGGGCGCGGTCTCAGGGATCGCGATCGCCGTTCCGACCATGCTGGCGCCGGTACAGGTGTTTTCCACCGTGAGATCGCGCAACTCGGACGCAGCGGCGCCATTGACGGTAGCCACCGGATCCATCCCGATTCCGTTGCAGAATGACGACGTGACGACGGTGTTGTTCTGGCCGCCGCCTTCGACATCGACCCACGGTTTCATGTTCATCGTCGCTCCGCCGAGGTCGTAGAGCCCGGGCTCGATCACCAGCAACCAGGCCTCGCTCCGATCGCTCGGGATCGGAATCGATGCCATGGCCGCGAGCAGGGCCGAACCGTTGGCTGGAGGGCTTCCCACCGGACCGACGACGGTCACGCCCGAGTACGACGAGCCAAGGTCGGGTCCGCACTCCCAACCACCGCCGGTCCAAACCGGCACCTCACCGGAGCCTGTACATGCGAGCCCCGCGAGGGTGTCGTCGTCCCCGTCATCAAGGCCGGGAGGGACCCCCGTGAGGTTGCTCCAGGCGAGATAGTGGGCGCCGTGCTCGCCGTCGAGGGTGTCGGCATCACCGGCCGTGATCGCGCTGTCTGCGACCGTGGCGGCGTCGGCCTCGGCGGCGTACGCCGCGTGCGGGTTCGCCCGAACTCGTTGGCGGGGACCCAACACGGTGTAGGCGCCCGTCGCGGCGCCGTCACGGATCTCGATGCCCAGCCATCGGTCCGACCCGTCGAAGTGGTCGCCGAAATCGACCTCGAGAACAACCCGACCGTCGTTGACCGCAACGTCGTCGAACACCAGCGGTCCGGCGATCGGGGCGCCCCCGGTCGCCGAACCGTAGAGCGATATTCGCAGATCTCGAACTCCGTTGACCGGCCCTCCCGGGTCGGCAAGCGTCGCCTGGTAGCTGAATCCGGTTCCGAGCGGAACCGCCGAATAGGCGATCGACGCGACGAACATCGACACGGTGCACCAAAGAGATGCGGAATGACGTTGGGAGAAGGACTGCATCGCTGACCTCCATCTCTCGACGTTGGTGCGGAAGCGAAGCGGATGGAATGGACGGTCGCGACAAAAGGATGGACGGGAGCGACAGAAGCAGAAGGAAGGGGGAACGTGGCACCCATCCGGCACCCATCGGCACCCCTCTACGCCAGCGTCACCTCGAAGACGCAGCGAGTGCTGCCGCTCAGCTTCGACTCCTTGAGGCGGGCCTTCACCGGCCTTTCGAACACAGCCTCGAAGGTCTCGGCCTGGTACCCGACCGAGCAGGAGCACCAGACGGCCGGCGTCCGCGTCGCGTCGACCAGGGGGCAGCCGCAGTCCCCTTCGGCCACCGAGACGGTGACGACGCCGGTCTCCTCGTCCCACGTGAACTCGGTGCCCCAGCTCTTCGCGGCGGCGGCGAAGTAGCCTCTGGGGTCACCCTTGAACCGCTCCCCCAACCGGCCGAGCCTGGCGCACTCGCGTCCGGTCTTTTCGAGAATCTCCGCACACGACTCCGTAGGCACGCCCGAGGCCATGAACCCGACCAGGTTCGCGATCTGATACCGGGTGAAGAGCAGACGTTGATCCTCTACTGGGGGCTCGGCCGCCGTCGCCGTCCCTGGCCCGCGGAGGTAGCCCAGGGCGCAGCCGCACGCGCCCGCCCAGCATGCTCTCTTGAGGAACTCCTTGCGATCCATGTCCGCTCCCTTCCGGCCGGTCGCAGTTCTCGCCGGTCTCGGCTGCCGGCTGAATACGGCGCGCGCCCGTGAAAGTTCGGCGTCTTCCCGAGAAACTTCCCTCGCCCACCCGGAGCTCGCTCCCTTCAGGGGTACGCTCCGGTGGGCGGTGGTATCGCTCGTGCTCAGGGGAGGATGATCCGGCCGCTGCCGTTGCCCCTGGGTGTTGTCAGACTTCGTGGAGGCGCGCTTCCGGCGGGAGGGTGTCTGAAGGGCAGGCTGGAAGCCCGCCCCCACAACCATCGCGGACCAGGTGATTTGTCGCGGGTGCTGATCATCTCATCGGGCACGGGAACGGAAACGGGCACGGGATCGGGCAGGGACGGCACCGGGATCGGGACGGGATCGGGAACGGAATCGGAGGAACGCTTCCACGGCCACGGGTTCAGTTCCATGCCAGGTCGGGCGGACATTGTGGGGGCGGGCTTCCAGCCTGCCCGTCAGAGATGTCGACGACGGTTTGGGCGTTTCCGAGAGAGTGCGGGGAGGTCGGGTTTGGCGGGGTTCACGGTCGCTGCCGCTGCCGCTGCCGCTGCCGCTGCCCCGGCCGCTGCACCTGTCGCTGCCCCTGGGTGTTGTCAGACTTCGTGGGGGCGAGCTTCCGACGGGAGGGTGCCTGAAGGGCAGGCTGGAAGCCCGCCCCCACAACCATCGCAGACCGGGTGATTTGTCGCGGGTGCTGATCCTCTCATCGGGCACGGGCACGGCAAACGGGCACGGGCACGGGATCGGGATCGGGATCGGGAACGGAATCGGAGGAACGCTTCCACGGCCACGGGTTCAGTTCCATGCCAGGTCGGGCGGACATTGTGGGGGCGGGCTTCCAGCCTGCCCGTCAGAGATGTCGACGACGGTTTGGGCGTTTCCGAGAGAGTGCGGGAAGGTCGGGTTTGGCGGGGTTCACGGTCGCTGCCGCTGCCGCTGCCCCTGCCGCTGCCGCTGCCCCGGCCGCTGCACCTGTCGCTGCCCCTGGGTGTTGTCAGACTTCGTGGGGGCGAGCTTCCGACGGGAGGGTGCCTGAAGGGCAGGCAGGGATGCCCGCCCCCACAACCATTGCGGAACAGGTGATTTGTCGCGAGTGCAGATGATCTCGTCGGGTAGGCGTACGGGAACGGGCATTGGAACGGAAGGGGGAGCGGTAGCGGGATCGAAACAGAGCCGAAAAGGGCCAGGAGAAGCCGTCTTGACTTTGTTGCTCCTCCGCCCTGAGCTCCTCGAGGCGTTCGATCGGTTCAGCGCCGCGGCACGTTTTCGAGCCAGAGGTCATAGCCGGCTCCGGCCGAGCTCGACGCGTACACGACAAGACCGGTGGTAGGCGAACGGTCGGGCTCGGTGAGGCGGGCGAAGCCTCGGCCGAAGAAGGAGGCGACCTTGCCCTCGAACCCGCCGAACGCGAGGTGGACCTCGGCGCCGACCGGGGGCGAACCGACCCAGATCAATGAATCACCGGTCGGAGCCCAGACCGGAAAGGTGGCGCTGCCCGGACCCTTGGTCACCACCTTCGGCGGTGCCTGGCCTTCGGGATCGACGAGGACGACATCGTCCTTGGCGCCATCCGAGAAGGCGCGGCTGCTGCATGCGATCACGGTGCCGTCCGGGGACCAACGCGGCGACGTTGCGGCGAAGGGGGCGGCGGCCAGCGGCCGTGGGATGCCGCCGTCGACGGACACCGTCCACAGCCTGGGTTCGTCGTCCCTGTCGCTGACGAAGACCAGGCGACGGCCGTCGGGCGACCAATCGGGCTGGGACTCCCTGCCGTTCCACGCCACCAGTTTTTGCGGCCGTCCGCCGAGTGTGAGGAGGAAGAGGTCGGGGCTGCCGCCACGGTCGCTGACGAAGGCGATCCGCCCGCCGGCCGGGCTCCACGTCGGCTGCCGGTCGTTGCCGGAGTCATCGGTGAGCCGCTGCAGGCCGCTGCCGTCGGGATAGATCGCCCACAGATCCCAGGTCCCGGAACGCCTCGACTCGAAGACGATGAGCTTACCGTCCGGCGACCACTTCGGACAGCGGTCGTCGGCGGGGTGCGATGTCAGCTGCACCAGCACCTGTTCGGCGATGACGATCGATGCGAACAACAGGACGGCTGCGGCTGCCAGCGCCGCCATGGTCACCACCGGGCTGATTCGCGAATGAGGGAATCTGAACATGGGAATGGTCACTTTCATCGCCATTGTAGTCGGATCTGGGCCGAGTGTGCGCCACCGGGGCAATTCGTCGGACGAATTGCGATGGCGCGGCGGCCGCGCCAGTTTTCATCGCACCGGCTCGCTTCGCTTGCCGGAGCCGTCGCAGTGACTCGCTTTGCTCGTCACCGCGTCGCGGTGATTCGTCGGACGAATCGGTCTGGCTCGCTTCGCTTGCAAGGTTCGGGGAGGTGACTCGCTTCGCTTGTCACATCGCGGGCTATTCTCCGTGGAAGACGTTGTGGATGTTGGCTGCTGCTGACGGGCCGATGCCTTCGACGGTTTGGAGGTCTTGGGCCGTCGCTGAAGCGACTCCAAAGGGAGAGCCGAAGTTGTCGAGGAGGAGGTTGGCCTTTACCGGACCAATCTCGGGGATCGCCTGGAGGAGGAAGTTCTGTTGTCGGGCGAGGCCTTTGGGGTGGTAGCCGGGTCGTTTTGGAATCGATGCTGTGCGACGGTGTAATTGATCCGCGGCATAGAGGATGAGGTCTGCGGTTTCTTCTGGTGAGGACGACCTGAGCACCGGGAGTCCGAAGACGAGGGTCACGGTGATGAGGGCGCCTTGAAGGGCGGATCTCGGTAGGGCCGCGCTCCAGTGGTTGATGCGGGTTCCTTCGAGGATGAGGCAGGGACGGGCGTGGTTGACCCTGCTGAGCCTGGAGGCTTGGACGAAGAGCCGGCCGTCGCGAACGGATTGGGCAAAATCGGTGAGGGTCTTTCGTTCGACGATGAGGGTGTCGTTGACGCGGTAGTCGCCGAGGGAGAGGTGGTCGAGGGTGAGCTCGACGTTGGGGTGAGCGGCGAGGGCGGCGGGGACGCCTGAGCGGATGTTCGCGGTGGTCACATGCAATTCGTCGTACGGCAATTCGTCGGACGAATTGGGTGGCGCGTCGGACGCGCCAGTTTTCATCGCAGGCTCGACATCGCCGGATTGCGATGGGAGGTCGGACGCACCACGTTCCGTCGCATTGGATTTTCGTGTTGGATCTTCATTGGGGCGCTCCTTTGCTGGAGCGTGGAGGGGATACGGGAAGGCTAACACGCGAGGATGGCGAAGGAAAGCCGGGGATGCCGATTTCCCGCAGCCGTGGACAACCCTCCCGGTTTCCCACAGACTCATTGCCTTGACGACTCGAGATTTGCTCTTGACTCCTTGAGAGTCACGCCCCGGTGGGCGGACATTGTGGGGGCGGGCTTCCAGCCTGCCCGTCAGAGATCTTGAAGTCGGTCGGGCGTTTCCGCGAGAGTGCGGGAAGGTCGGGTTTGGCGGGGTTCACGGTCGCTGCCCCTGCCGCTGCCCCTGCCGCTGCCGCTGTCGCTGCCCCGGCCGCTGCCGCTGCCGCTGCCCCTGGGTGTTGTCAGACTTCGTGGAGGCGCGCTTCCGGCGGGAGGGTGTCTGAAGGGCAGGCTGGGAGCCCGCCCCCACAACCATCGCAGACCAGGTGATTTGTCGCGGGTGCTGAACATCTCATCGGGCACGGGAACGGAAACGGGCACGGGATCGGGATCGGGATCGGGGACGGAATCGGAGGAACGCTTCCACGGCCACGGGTTCGGCCACGGTCTCAGTTCCACGCCGGGTCGGGCGGACAGTTGTGGGGGCGGGCTTCCAGCCTGCCCGTCAGAGATCTTGACGTCGGTCGGGCGTTTCCGAGAGAGTGCGGGAAGGTCGGGTTTGGCGGGGTTCACGGTCGCTGCCGCTGCCGCCTGCCCGCCTGCCCCCGCTGCCGCTGCCCCGCCGCTCCGCTGCCCCGGCCGCTGCACCTGCCGCTGCCCCTGGGTCTTGTCAGACTTCGTGGAGGCGCGCTTCCGGCGGGAGGGTGTCTGAAGGGCAGGCAGGGATGCCTGCCCCCACAACCATCGCAGACCAGGTGATTTGTCGCGGGTGCTGAACATCTCATCGGGCACGGGCACGGAACGGAAACGGGCACGGGCACGGGGACGGACACGGGCACGGGCACGGGATCGGAAACGGGAACGGGGACGGACACGGGCACGGGCACGGGCACGGGATCGGGAGGGGAGGGAAGGCCTCCATGTCCTTCCTGTGATAGAGTCTCGCTCCCCGCCGCGAGGCGGAACGTCCCGCTGCCCGGCAGCACCGGAGGAATGATGGCCAAGGAACGACTTCAGAAGCTCATCGCCCGCTCGGGTCTGTGCTCCCGACGCGATGCCGATCAATTGGTGAGTGAGGGCCGGGTGATGGTCAACGGCGCCGTCGCCGCGCTCGGCGACAAGGCCGATCCCGTCACCGACCACATCAAGGTCGACGGCAAACGACTCAAGCCCGCGGAGCCCAACCGCTACGTGCTCCTCTACAAACCGCGGGCCGTGATGACGACCTGCGACGACCCCGAGGAGCGGACGACGGTCATCGATCTCGTCCGGCCCATCGTCAAGGAACGGGTCTTTCCCATCGGGCGCCTCGACTTCCAATCGGAAGGCCTGCTGCTGCTGACCAACGACGGCGAGCTCGCCGCCAAGGTCACCCATCCCCGGTACGGGGTGGTGCGGGAGTACATGGTCAAGGTCCGCGGCGATCTCGACGAAGCCCAGGTCAAACAGCTGCGCGCCGGGGTGAGCATCGAGGACCACCACGTCAAGCCGTTGTCGGCCGTGCGGGTTCGAAAGAGCACAGGCGGCACGTCGACCTGGTGGCGAATCGAGGTGACCGAGGGACGAACCCATGAGGTGCGACAGCTCTTCTTTCGCGCCGGCCACCTCGTCCAGCGGCTCCGTCGCTCGGCCATCGGGCCGCTGCGGGACAGCAGCCTCCGGGCCGGTGATTTTCGCATGCTCACCGAGGACGAGGTCGTGGCCCTGCGCCGCGCCACCCAACGCAAACCCAAACCCACGCCGGAGAAGCGGGTTCGAAAGAAACCGCCCGCGTCATCGAAGAAAACTCCACCGCGGTCCGGGCGCGCCCTGGAGAGGCGTCCTCGGAAGCGTTGATAACCTACTGAAAATTAATTCCTTAGCAATTCGCAGCGGGCGAATTGCCGTGGTACAATCACGCGCCCGCAGGAGGTCGTGTGGAGAGCAGCACCCAGCCCATCGAACAGTTGATCGCCAACCGGCTCGCAAAGCTCGAAGAGCTGCGTGAACTCGGCCTTGAACCCTATCCCACGCGGTATCGCGTGGCGGAGTCGATCCGAGACGCCAAACGCCGGTTCGCCGACACCACCGCCGAAGAGCTCGCCGCCTCAAAGCCCGAGGTTCGCCTCGCCGGGCGGCTGCGGGCGGTCCGCGGCCACGGCAAGGTCTCCTTTGTCGATCTCTCCGACGGGGTGGAGCAGTTTCAGCTCTATCTTCGCCGCGATGATCTCGACGAGACCTCGTGGAAGGCGTTCAAACTCCTCGATCTCGGCGATTTTCTCGGCGTCGAGGGACGGGTCTTCCGAACCCGGAGCGACGAGCTCAGCGTCGCGGTCAACAAGCTGACCGTCCTCGCCAAGACGGTTCGCCCGATGCCGGAGAAGTACCACGGTCTGGCGGATCGTGAGGCGCGGGCGAGGCAGCGGTATCTCGATCTGCTGTCCAATCCGGAGTCGCGCGAGGTCTTCGAGACCCGCAGCCGGATCGTCTCGGGTGTTCGCCGCTTCCTCGACAACGCGGGTTTCATCGAGGTCGAGACCCCGATGATGCAGCCGATCCCGGGGGGCGCATCCGCCCGTCCCTTTGTCACCCATCACAACACCCTCGATCTCGATCTCTATCTCCGGATCGCTCCGGAGCTCTTCCTCAAGCGGTTGATCATCGGCGGCATGGAGCGGGTCTACGAGCTCAACCGGAACTTCCGCAACGAGGGGATCTCGACCCGCCACAACCCCGAGTTCACCATGCTCGAGTTCTACTGGGCCTACGCCGACTATGAGCTCCTCATGGACTTCACCGAAGAACTGGTGACCACCGTCGCCCTCGATGCGGTGGGGAGCCTGCAGCTTCCGTGGGGCGATGAGGTCATCGATTTCTCACGGCCGTGGCGGCGTCTCACCATGCGCGACGCCATTCTCGAGCACTCGGAGCTCACGCTGGAGGATCTCGGCAGCCGCGGACGGATGGAGGCGGCCGCCCGCAGGCTCGGGGTCGAGCGCATCGACGAACGATCGGACGGCAAGCTCTTCGAAGAGCTCTACGAAATGACCGCCGAGTCGAAGATGATCAACCCGACCTTCGTCATGGACTATCCGAGAGAGATCTCACCATTGACCAAGTCGAAACCCGACGACCCCGATGTGGTCGAGCGGTTCGAGCTTTTTATCGGCGGGCTCGAGGTGGCCAACGCCTACACCGAACTCAACGATCCCGCCGAACAGCTGCGGCGGCTCGAGGAGCAGGTGGCCGCCACCGGCGGGATGCTCGACGAGGACTTCGTGCTCGCCATGGAGCACGGCATGCCGCCCACCGGCGGCGAGGGCATCGGCATCGACCGTCTGGTGATGCTGCTGACGAATCGGCAGTCGATCCGCGACGTCATCCTCTTTCCGCAGCTGCGATTGCGCGAGTCCTAGGGATCGATGGGTTTCGGCGCCGAACTGCACGTGGCGAGCCGCTACCTCGTCGGGAATCGACGATGGACACCGGTTGTCACCGTGACCTTGATCTCGGTCTTCGGTCTCGGGCTCGGGGTCTTCGCCCTGGTGGTGACGCTCGCGCTCCTCGACGGGTTCCAGTCGGGCATCCGTTCCCAGATCGTCGTCCACGCGGCCCACGCCGAGGTCGTGCCGGAGACCGGCCGGCGGATGACCGACCCGGAAAACCTGGCCTCGCTCTTGCAAGACGAACTCGGCAATGTGGAGATCGTCCAGATCGTGAGGGGTACCTGCCTCGTCAGCTCCGGGACCGATGCCGTTCCGGCATCCGTCATCGGCCGCTCTGACACCGAGAGCGTGACGGCGGACCGCCTCATCTCCCGCCGTCTGGGGGTCGGCCCCGGCGATCGCATCGAGGTGATCTCGGCCCGTCAGCGGCTGACGCCCATGGGGCCCCTGCCGGTGCGGATCGGCACCGAGGTGGAGCGGGTGACGTCGCCCCAACCGGGCAGCGAGTCCGGGGAAGTGATCCTCCCGATCGTCCAGGCCCAGCGGCTGCTGTGGGGCGAACCGGTGGTCGAGGCCCTCGAGCTTCGGGATGCCGAAGACCCGTGGACTCTGGGGCAGCGCACCCGCGAGATCCTCGACGACCGGGGTCTTTCGTTTCGGGTGGCGGGTCTCGAAGAGCTCCACCGCCCCCTCCTCACCGCCCTCGCCCTCGAGAAGATCATGATCTTCGTCGCGGTCGGCCTCATGTTGGTGGTGGCGGCCCTGAACCTGCTCTGCAACGTGGCCATGGTGGCCGCCGAGAAGCGCCAGGATCTCGCGGTGATGGCGGGTCTCGGATTCACGCCGCGATCGCTGCGCCGGCTCTTTCTCGTTCTCGGGCTCGCCATCGGTCTTGTCGGTTCGGTGACCGGCGCCGCGCTCGGGAGCGCGCTCTCGATCGTCCTCGACCGGACCGGCGCCCTCGAGCTTCCGCGCGGTGTTTTCATGGTCACGGCCGTGCCGTTCAGCGTCGACGCCATGACCGTCGGCCTGGTCGTGACCGTCGCCCTCGCCCTGGCCGCGCTCGCCACCTGGCTGCCGGCGAGAATGGTCGCCCGGCGGGAACCATCGGAGGGCCTGCGCTATGAGTGACGGCCGCCTGATGGTCGAGGCCGCGGGGCTCACCAAGGGATTCGGAGAGGGCCTGACCCGCCTCGAGGTCATCCGCGATCTCGATCTCGTCGTGGAATCCGGAGAACTGGTCGCGGTGGTCGGGCCCTCGGGGGTGGGCAAGAGCACGCTGCTCCACCTCATCGGACTGCTCGATCGACCGGAGGAAGGACGGATCGTTCTCGACGGCGTGCCGACCGATGGGCTCGACGGCGCCGCCCGGGCCGAGATGCGCAACCGGGTCATCGGCTTCGTCTTCCAGCACCACCACCTGCTCGACGAGCTCGACGCTCTCGACAACGTCGCGCTGCCGCTGCGGATCTCCGGTGAGGGGAGCCGATCGTCCCGCGCACGGGCCGCGGAGCTCCTCGATGCGGTCGGTCTCGCCGAGCGGAGGTCGCACTTTCCGGATCAGCTCTCCGGCGGCGAGCAACAACGGGTGTCCGTCGCTCGGGCGCTGGCCATGGAGCCGAAACTCCTGCTCGCGGACGAACCGACGGGCAACCTCGATCGCGAAAACGCCGAGCGTCTGTTCGAACTGGTGACCGAGCTTCATTTGAAGGCGGGTCTGACATCAATTATAGTGACCCATAACGAGGAGATGGCCCGCAGGTGCGACCGGATTTTCAGTCTTGCCCAGCGCGCCGAATTATCAGTCAATGTTCGAGAGATTTAACGAAAACGTCCGTCGTGCGCTCTTTTTTGCCCGCTATGAGGCAGCTCGCGCGGCGAGCCATCAAATCGCGACCGAACATGTTCTGTTCGGGATGCTGCGCGAAGCCGACGAAATCCTCACAGATCTCTGCGAGTCGGTCGGGATCGATGTGCGCGAACTCCGCGATGAGCTTCTCGAAGGCAGCCTCGCCCTCGAACCGGTCAGCACGTCTCCCGATCTTCCCCTCGCGGAGGATACCAAGAGAGTGCTCGCGTTCTCGGTTCACGAGGCCGAGAGCATGGGTCACGCCCGGGTCGGCACCGAACACCTGGTTCTGGGCCTCTTGAGAATCGAGGAATCCAACGCCGCCAAGTATCTGACGGCGAGGGGATTCGAGCTTTTTCAGCTGCGGGATGAGGTCATTCGGCGGGGGCACGAGATCGAGGCCGAGGCCTCGGCGAGCGCCACGCCGCACATCGTCGAGTACTCGCGGGATCTCAATCAGATTGCCGTTGAGGGCGGGTTCGATCCCCTCATCGGGCGTGACATCGAGGTCGAGCGGGTGATCCAGATTCTCAGCCGGCGGACCAAGAACAACCCGTTGCTCCTCGGCGAATCCGGAGTCGGGAAGACCGCCATCGTCGAAGGTCTGGCGATGAGGATCGTCGAGGGCTCGGTGCCTCTGCTGCTCGCGAACCGGAGGATTCTCGCCCTCGACCTCTCACTGCTCGTGGCCGGCACGAAATACCGGGGACAGTTTGAAGAACGGCTCAAGGGCCTGCTCAAAGAGATCCACGATCATCCGGAGATCATTATCTTCATCGACGAGATCCACTCGCTCATCGGCACCGGTTCGGCCGAGGGTTCCCTCGACGCCGCGAACATCATCAAGCCGGCGCTCTCGCGGGGCGAGATCACCTGCGTCGGGGCGACCACGGTGCGCGAGTACCGGAAATACGTCGAAAAGGACCGCGCGCTTTCGCGTCGATTCCAGGCGGTCACCGTCAGCGAGCCGTCGGATGCGGAAACCATCGAGATTCTGCGCGGCGTCCAGAACCGCTACGAGGAGTTCCACGGCGTTCGCTACACCGACGGCGCGGTCCACGCGGCGGTGACCCACTCGGGGCGGTACATCACCGACCGCGCCTTCCCGGACAAGGCCATCGACGTGCTCGACGAAGCCGGCGCGAGAGTCAAGCTCCGCAAGGTGTCTTCGTCCTCGTCGTTGCGCCAGGTGCAGCGCGAGATCCGCAAAGCGGTCCGGGGAATGAAGGACGCGATTTCGAAGAAGAGCTTCGAGACCGCCGTCGAGCTTCGTGAGGAGGAGCTCCGTCTGCGGGAGGAGCTCGCGAAGCTCGAGAGCGACGCTGCGGCCTCTTCAGAAGAGATCACCGTCAACCGCGTCGACATCGAAGAGGTCGTGGCGTCGTGGACGGGGATCCCGGTGACCTCGATCAAGGAGGATGAGGCGGATCGTCTGCGCCGCATGGAGGAGCTGCTCCGCCAGCGGGTGGTCGGTCAGGACGACTCGATCAAGGCGCTGTCACGGGCGATCCGCCGCAGCCGGCTCGGTGTGACGAGCCCCCACCGGCCCATCGGTTCCTTTATCTTTCTCGGCCCGTCGGGTGTGGGGAAGACCGAGGTCGCGAGACAGCTCGCCACGTTCTTGTTCCAGGATCCGCGCCATCTCCTCAGGTTCGACATGTCGGAGTACATGGAAAAACACACCGTTTCAAGGCTCATCGGTTCGCCTCCGGGTTATGTCGGTTTCGAGGAGGGTGGACAGCTCTCGGAACAGGTTCGGCGCAATCCGTACTCGGTCATCCTCCTCGACGAGATCGAAAAGGCCCACCCCGATATCTACAACCTGCTTCTGCAGGTGCTCGAAGACGGGCGGCTGACCGACAGCTACGGGAATGTCATCGACTTCACCAATACGCTCATCATCATGACCTCGAATCTCGGCGGTCGTGACCTCGTCGCGGAGGACGGCGTCGGTTTCGGGGACGGCAAACGGGAGCTCGGACCGGCTCGGCTGCGGGAGATCGTCGATCGCCAGCTGCACCGGCACTTCCCGCCGGAGTTCGTCAATCGCCTCGATGACATCGTCGTCTTCGAATCCCTCGATGAGAAGAGCATGCTTCGGGTCGCCGGGTTGCTGCTCGACGAAACCGTCGAGAATCTCGCTCGCCGCCATGTCAAGCTCGACTACGACCCCGATGTGCCGAAGTGGTTGTTCGAGCAGTGCGGTCTGGATCCCCAGGCGGGCGCCCGGCCGCTTCGCCGTCTCATCAAACTCTGGGTCGAGGACGCGGTCGCGGATGTCCTCATCGACAACCGTACCGAAGATGAGCTGCGGATCAAGGTCCGCATGGGCGATTCGCGCCCCGAAGCTTCGGTGGTTGATTTCGAGACCCTGCCACAGGAGGTCTCATGAGGACGACCGCGGCCGGGTTGATCGCCCTGCTGGTCTTCGGGCTCCCGCTCCCCGCCGCCGGCCAGGACGGTGAAGTCTACATCGCCGAGATCGTCATCGAAGGCGGGGTGACCGTCACCCTCGACACGGTGACCTACTACCTCGGCCTCGAGGCCGGCGACCCGGTCGACTCCGATGTCGTCGCGGAGGGGTTTCACCGTCTCTGGGACTCCGGGCTCTTCGAGACGGTGCGCATCGAGAGCGAAACCCTTGAAGACGGCGAAGTCGTGCTCTACATCGTCGTCACCGAGCGCCCGTTTGTCTCGACGGTGACCTTCGAGGGCAACAAGAAGGTCAGCACCTCGGACATGAAGGACAAGCTCGACGAAAAGGGCGTGGATGTTCCGCGTAACGTTCCCCTCAAGCTGTCGGATCTTTCCCGGATCCAGTCGGCGATCAAGGAGATCTACGACGAGGAGGGCTTCCGGTCGGCGCGGGTGGTCTACGAGATCGAGGACGAGGGGCGAAACCGGCGCAAGGTGCTCTTCCTCATCGACGAGGGCGGGAAGATCAAGATCGACGAAATCGACTTTGTCGGCAACACGGTCTTTTCCGACGGCAAGCTCCGTGGGGCCCTCAAAGAGGTCAAGGCGGTCAATCTCTACCGCAAGTGGGGCAAGAAGATCATCTACACCCGTGAGAACTGGGAAGCGGATCGCGACAACCTGCGGGACTTCTACATGAACAACGGTTACCTCGACGCCAAGATCGGAGAACCGGTTCTCGATTTGATCGCCAGGAAACCCGATGCCGAGACCCTCGACGGGAAGAAGTACCGCATGAAGGTCACCATCCCCGTCGAAGAGGGCCTACCCTACACCGTCGAGTCTCTCGATCTGCAGGGGGTGGAGATCTTCAACGCGGATGCCCTGAAGCAGCTCTTCGAGGTCAAGATCGGCCGGACCTACAGCAAGAAGGAGTTCGATTCGGCGAAAGAGAAGATCTCGGAGCTCTATCAGAACTCGGGTTACATCTACGCCTACGCCAACGAGCGGTTCGAAAAGGTCGAGGGCAAGGACCAGGCCGTGGATGTCGTGGTCGACGTCTTCGAGGGTGATCGCTTCAATCTCGGGAGGATCGAGTTCATCGGAAACACGAACACCCGCGACAAGGTCCTGCGCCGGGAGTTCCGGATCGTCGAAGGCAGCTGGATGAACATGGGCGCCCTCAAGAGCTCGGTCTTCAAGGTCAACGCCCTCGGATTCTGGAAGCTCGAGGAGGAGCCCCTCGACTTCGATTTCGACGAAGAGAACAAGAAGGTCAACGTCAACGTCAAGGGCACCGAGGTCGGGCGCAACGACATCCAGTTCGGCGCCGGCTACTCCGAGCTCGACGGGGTCTTTGCCCAGGCCCAGTTCAACACGCGGAACTTCTTGGGTCGAGGCAACACTCTGGGAGTGTCGGTCCAGATCGGCCGCCGGTCCGACTTCTACACCTTGAGCTACACCGAGCCCTACTTCCTCGATCGCCGGATTCTCCTCGGCGGTTCGATCTTCAAGACCAATCAGGAAGTCGCCGACTACTTCCGGGAAACCACGGGGTTCACGCTCTCCCTGGGAACGGGAATTCGCGCCTTTACCTCTCTGACCGCGGTCTACTCATGGGAGAACGTCCGATCGAGGTACGCGGTCGCGCTGTTCGGCGTCCCGGGGGAACCACCGGCGGCCACGTTCCCCCGATCGGCGTGCCGCCGGTGGAACCGGCCCCCTTCGAGCCGTACTATGAGGAGTTTGACGGCAAGACCTCGTCCATCACCCCGGCGTTCACCATCGACAACCGGAACGATCCCTTCGATACGAGCAAGGGGAAACGCTTCAACGCCCGCCTGAGGATCGCCGGTGGTCCGCTCGGGGGCGATTACGACTACTTCAAGCCGGAAATCTCGTTCACCAAGTGGATGCCCTACGACCGGAAACAGAAGTTCATCTTCGCGCTCAACGCTCAGACCGGGATGTTCTTCCCGTACAACAGTTCGGAGATCCCCATCTACGAACGCTATCGGCTGGGTGGCGATCGGACTCTGCGCGGCATCCCGTACTACACGGTTCTGCCGAGGAGAGAGAACGGCACGTATTTTCTCAGCCCCTCCGGTGTTCGCCTCGGCGGCGACCGCTACTGGCAGCTCAACCTGGAACAGCAGTTCGCCGTCGGCGGTCCGGTCAAGCTGGTCTTCTTCGTCGACATGGGGAACACCTACCACGAAGATCAAGGGTGGGATTTCACTTTGTGGCGGCGGACCACGGGGATCGAGCTTCGGGTTGTTCTGCCCATCTTCCAGGCACCGATTCGATTTATTTATGGGTATAATCTCGATCCGTGGCCGGAGGAGGACAAGAGCGACTTCCAGTTCTCAATCGGAACGACATTCTGACCGAGGTCAACCAGGCCGGAAAGGCCGATCAGGAGGTTTTCAATGAAACGTACGAGTCTTCTTGTGGGATGTGTCGCGATCGTGTTGTCCATGGCCCTGCCCGTGGCGGCGCAGGGAATCAGCGTCGCGGTGATCGATGTTCAACGGGTCGTCACCGAGTCGGATCCGGGCAAAGAGGCGTTGCAGAAACTCAAAGCGCTGCAGGATGCGAAGATCGACCAGGGACGTTCGCTGCAGCAGAATCTCTCGAGTCTGCAGGAGCAGATGGCAAAGCAGCGGTTCACGCTTTCCGAAGAACGCCTCGGCGAGATGAACAAACAGCTGGAAGACGGACAGATCGCCCTGCAGCGTTTTCAAGACGACGCCGAGCGTGAGCTTGATGAGGCCCGCCGCCGTGAGCTCGGCGGTCTCGAAGGCAGGATCATCCCGGTGATCAACCAGGTCGGCACCGAGCGCGGATACACCCTGATCTTCAACAAGTTCCAGTCCGGACTTGTCTACGCCGACGACACGGTGGACATCACCGACGAGGTCATCCGGCGCTTCAACACCGCCCAGTGACCTTGAGTCTGCAATTCTCCCTCGCCGAGCTCGCCGACCGTCTCGGGGCGGAGCTCGTCGGCGATGGGAAGCGGATGGTGGAGGGGATTCGCCCCCTCGATCGGGCCCGCGCCGAACACCTCTCGTTTCTGCACAATCCGAAGTACACCGCCCAAGCGGCCGAGTCTCGCGCCGGTGCGATTCTGGTCCACAGCGCGGATGAGCTGCCGGGACGCGATCTGCTGGTCTGCGCCCAACCCTATCTTGCCGTTGCCCGGGCCCTGGAGATCTTCCACCCGCGGCGGCCGGCGGAGCCCGGTGTTCATCCGAGCGCGGTGACGGCCGACGATCTCCAACTCGGTGAGGGTGCGAGCGTCGGGCCCTTGGTTGCGGTCGGTCGGGGCGTCGCCATCGGCGAGAGAACCGTCATCGCTGCGGGTTGCGTGGTCGGCGACGGTGTCAGGATCGGGCGCGATGTGCTGCTGCATCCGCGGGTGGTGATCGAGGACGGCTGCGTGATCGGCGACCGCTGCATCCTGCAATCGGGGGTCGTCATCGGCTCCGACGGCTATGGGTTTGCGACGGTGGACGGGGTCCACCACAAGGTGCCCCAGGTCGGGATCGTTGTCCTCGAAGACGACGTCGAGATCCAGGCCAACACGACCATCGACCGCGCGACCATGGGCGAGACGCGCATCGGTCGCGGCACCAAGGTCGACAACCTGGTCCAGCTCGCGCACAACGTCGAGGTCGGCGAAGACTGCCTGCTGGTCGCTCAGGTCGGAATCTCGGGTTCGACGAAGATCGGCGACCACTGCGTCTTCGCCGGAAAGGCCGGCGCCGCCGGCCACCTGGAAATCGGCGACCAGACCATGGTCGCAGCCACCGCCGGGGTGATGAAATCGTTCCCGGATGGGCACGGCGTCCTCGCCGGGTTTCCGGCCCGACCGCAGAAGGAATGGATGAAAGCCCAGGCCGCTCTGCAGCGCCTCGACGGACTGCGGAAGACGATCCGGCGGCTCGAAGAGCGGCTCGATGAACTCGAAGCGACGGATGGAGAGGAGCCGAGCTCGTGAAGGACATACAGGACATCCTCGAGGTGATGCCCCACCGGTACCCGATGCTGCTCATCGACCGGGTCCTGGAGATGGGCGAGAACAGCATTCGGGCGATCAAGAACGTCACCTTCAACGAGCCCCATTTTCTCGGCCACTTCCCCGGGCGTCCGGTGATGCCGGGCGTGCTCCTGGTGGAAGCGATGGCGCAGGCGGGAGGATTCCTCCTGTTCAGCCGAATCGAGGATCGAGGCAACAAGTTGATCTACTTCACCGGCATCGACAACTGCCGTTTCCGTCGTCCGGTCATCCCCGGCGACCAGGTCGTCTTCGACATCGAGGTCATTTCGATCAAGCGGACGTTTGCCAAGATCCACGGACGGGCAACGGTGGACGGCGAGCTGGCGTGCGAAGCGGACATGATGTCCGCCATGATGGAGCAGTGATGGCGACCGAAATTCACCCCACAGCAATCGTCGACCCCAAGGCCGAGCTCGCCGACGGCGTCGTCGTCGAGCCGTATGCGATCATCGAAGGTCACGTCGTGATCGGCAACGACTGTCGAATCGGCCCCTACAGCCGGATCACCGGGTGGACGACCATCGGAGCCGGCAACCGGTTCGAGAGCCACTGCTCCATCGGCGCGCCGCCGCAGGATCTCAAGTATGCCGGAGAAAAGACCTGCCTCGAGATCGGCGACGGCAACACCTTTCGCGAGTTCGTGACGATCCATCGGGGGACACCGGGCGGCGGCGGTCTCACCACCATCGGCGACGACAGCCTGTTCATGGCCTATGCCCATGTCGCGCACGACTGCCACGTCGGATCGAAGACGATCTTTGCCAACGCGGCCACCCTGGCCGGTCACGTCGAGGTGCAGGATCACGCGACGATCGGCGCCTTCACCGCGATCCACCAGTTCACCCGGGTCGGTCAGTACGCCTTTCTCGGTGGGTTCACCGCCGCCAACAAGGACTGCCTGCCCTACATGAACACCACCGGGAACCGGCCGGCCAAGTGCTACGGACCCAACACCATCGGTTTGGAACGCAAGGGCTTTTCACCCGAGAGCCGGCTGGCCCTCAAGCGGCTCTGGCGATTGCTGCGGAGTCCGAAAATCACGACCACCGAAGCCGTGGCGAAGGCCAAGGCCGAACTCGCGGGCCAGCCCGAGGTCGATGTCGTCCTCGATTTCATGGAGAGCTCGGGCCGGGGTGTGATCCTGTCGTAGGCAGCGTCAGGGGCAGCGTCAGATGCTGTCCCGGGTCGGAGGGAAAGAACCGTCCCTCGGGGTGCCGGGTACGGTATTGTGCCGGATCGACCCTCCGGCACGCGGTGCGCTGCGCACAATGCCGTACCGGGCTCCCCCGGGAGGACCTTTGGGGTCTTCTGCTCCGGCCACGAAGCAGGCCGCCGGCGTCCCATCGGCGGGGTCGCAACCCTTCCAATTCACCACCTACGCGACCCCGCCGATGGGGCGACGCCGGGCCGCCGAAGGCGGACCGGAAGGCCGGCGCCGTGAGAACCGGGAACAGGGGCAGCGACCGGGGCAGCGGCCGGGGCAGCGGCCGGGGCAGCGGCCGGGGCAGCGACCGGCACGGGCAGCGGACATGGCCACCGATTCGGTTACGGATTCGGTTACGGATACGGATACGGATACGGACACGGACGCGGACGCGGACTCGGACGCGGGGTCAGTACCGGTACCGGAACCCCAATCCCACGACCCACGGATTCATCGACAAGCTCAGATCATCCCGGGTGCCGTCCATGCCGACGAAGGTCCCGGTGGTCCTGAGCCCCATATAGCGCAGATCGAGATTGGCCGACCACCGATAGTCCAGCGAGTAATTGACGCCGACCTGGGCGACGAGATCGATCTCGTTGGAGAACTTCGCTTCGGAAAAGAGATCCCGGTAGGCCCCGGAGTCGTCGAAGATCATGACGTTGTAGACGAACCCGAGCCCGACGTAGGGGTCGAACTTGCCATGGAGGTCCGGGCGGTACTGAGCCACCGCGCTCAACGGCAGACGCCACAGGTCTCCGCCGTCGACTCCGGCGAGGGCGCCGCCGGAGGTCCCCACCGGGTGGGCGGACGCTCCGATGGACATCTCGACAGTGAGCTCGTCAAACGGCCAGATCACCCAGTCGACCTCGATCCCCGGTCCCGATGACAGGGTCGGTGCGCTGCCGGTGTCGGCGATGGTTCCCGCGGCCTTGGCGCTCCCGGTGACCCACATGAGCCGGAAACCGACCTCGGTGTCGCCCTGCTCGGCGGCGGCGGGGACGCTCGAAAGCACCAGCGCGGCGATGGCACCCATGAGAGCTTGTCGTCGCACGGTTCAGAACGCCCTTCCCACGCGCTGGAGGACGGTGTGGGCGTCTCCGGTTTTTTCGAGCATCGCTCTAGCGTCGGCGCCGAGAGCCGCGACAACCTCTTCCGCCGTCGTGACGACGCGGCCGCCAACCATATAGAGAGCATTGCCCTGGGGATCGAGGTACAGTCCGTCGACCGGTTCCTCGGGGGTGAGGCCGTCGTATCCCTGCGGTGGATCGTCGGCTTCGACCATCGCCCAGACCTTGGGGTCGAGATGGACGATCTCGATCTTCTTGTCGTCGTAATCCTTGCGCAGGGCATCCCAGCCGGGAGCGCTGAAGTGACCTTTGAGCAGCCAGAACTTGGACATGAAACCAACCTCCGAAGCTGAATGATAACCCGCTCTTTTTTTTCGTGCTCGATTTCGCCGGCGAAACCGAGCACGAAAGAAGAGGCGGAGATAGACTGGCGGTGGCAAAGGGGGCAATCATGGCGACTGGCCAACCCGCGTGGCAGGCCTGGCACGACGAGAAGGAGTCGATCCGGGTCGGTGTTTCCTCGTGTCTGCTCGGCCGCAAGGTCCGCTTCGACGGCGGCCACAAGCACGACCGATATTTGACCGACGTCCTCGGCGAGTGGTTCGACTGGGTTTCGGTCTGCCCGGAGGTCGAGATCGGTCTCGGCACGCCGCGGCCCACCATCCGCCTCGAGGCGGCCGGCGACGCACCGCGCCTCGTCGAGCCGAAGAGCGGCGAGGATCTCACCGAGCGGATGCGGTCGTACTCCGAGCGGCGGGTCGGCGAGCTCCGCCGGCTCGACCTCGACGGCTACATCCTCAAGCGGGCGTCGCCGTCGTGCGGTATGGAGCGGGTCAAGGTCTGGAGCCAGGGTGGGATGCCGGAGAAGAACGGCGTCGGAATCTTCGCGGCGGTGTTGCTCGCCCACTGGCCGAACCTGCCGGTGGAGGAGGAGGGCAGGCTCAACGACCCGGTGCTGCGCGAGAACTTCGTCGAGCGGGTCTTCTGCAGCCACCGGTGGCGGTCGCTCCAGCGCGTCGGTCTGTCCCGGGCGCGGCTCATCGCCTTCCACACCGCGCACAAGATGCTGCTGCGGACCCACAACGAGGCTGGCTACCGTCGGCTCGGCGTGCTGGTCGCCTCGTTCGGCCGGCGGCCCGACAGCGAGGTCTTCGCCGAATACGAGGACGAGTTCTTCGCCGTTCTCGCCCGCCGCGCGACCGTCAAACGGCACGTCAACGTTCTCCAGCACGCCGTCGGCTATCTCCGGGATGTCGTCGAAGAGGCCGACCGGCGCGCGCTTCTCGACCTCATCGAGGACTACCGCAACTCGCTGGTGCCCCTCGTCGTGCCGATCACGATGCTTCGCCACTACGTCAACCGGCACCACATCGAATACCTTACCGGGCAGCTTTATCTCGAACCGCACCCCAAGGAGCTCATGCTGCGCAACCGGGTGTAGTTTGCAGACTCCGTATTCTTGCCCGCGTCAGTTTTCGTTTTGGCGCCTGATGTCCCTGATTGCGGTCGCTGTGCGATGAGTCGGGAGGACGGGCCGCGGGGCTCGAGCGTTCTACTCGATGCTAAAGCTCTGCAGCTCCACCGGGACGAGATATGAGAAGGCCATCCCGCCGAAAAATGCCTCCGAGAACCCCAGGGGTGTCGCCACGCCACCGGCGTCCAACGAGAAGAACTCGGCGCCGATGAGGCCATCCCCGCCCTCGTTCGGGGACGCTACCGAGACATAAAAGACCGTATTGACGCCATCGTAGGCCAGGCCGTTGCCGAGATACAGCGGTGCACCGCTGAGCGGTATCCCGGTGATCGCCATGGACATGAGGTCGATTTTCTCGAAGACGGGTTCGACTCCTTCGATCTGTTCAGGGCCGCCCGAGCCCGAGAGATGGTAGAGCATGGTGTCGTCCGGGTTATAAGCGATGGTCTCGCCGGGACCGCCGTTGCCCAGGGTCATGAAGAAGGTGGCCGACGCATCGTTCGGGTTGATGGTGTAGAGGGTCTCGGGGACATTCGCCCCGTCCCCCGTGACTCCGAGGAGAACCTCGGTCCAGGGAACGCCATCGGTCGGCGGCAGGGCGGCCCAGGCGAGACCGGCGAAGCGGTCGCTGAGCGGACCGATGACTGTGGCGACACCGGTGTTCGGCGCGATGGTGGCGAGTGCGAAGTCGTCCGCCTGTTCCGCCGGTGCGCCGGTGCGGACCACGGCGAAGAGTTCGCCGGTGCTCTCGCGAGCGGCCAAACCCTTGATCGACGCAACCGGGTTGCCGCCGATCGTGACCGGAACACTGGCGACGGTAGCTCCATTGGCCTTGTTGATGGTGTAGAGCGTGCCCGAGACGGCGTCGGCGGCGTAGAGGAACGGTTCGCTCGCGGCAGCTGCGGCCGCCGCGAGAGTGGCGGCGATGGTGAAGACCATGTTTCGCAACGGGAATTGCATTGGCGGCCTCCGGTATTGGATCTTGGATGCTCGATGATCCTAGCCAAGAAACCGGAATTCTGCAACAGCGTCGCATCGCGAGAAGGGTCTCTCGCTGGTTGAAACCAGCGGGCTCATCAGAGTCGGTCGACCGCGGCCAGAAGCTCGGCGTTGAGCACCGCGGCGCCGGCGGCGCCCCGCTCGGTGTTGTGGACCAGCGCGACATACCGGAGGTCGAAGACCGGGCAGCTTCGGATCCTGCCGATGGTCACCGTCATCCCGTCTTCCCGGTCCGCGTCGAGCTTGGGTTGCGGCCGCGGGCCGTCATCGACCGCCACCACCGGACGCCCTGGCGCCGAAGGCAGGTGGAGACCGGCCACCGGTGAGCGGAAGTTCTCGATGACCGACCGCGCCTCCTCGGCGGACGCCCGGCGGCCGAGCTTGACCGAGACGCTGACGAGGTGTCCGTCCACCACCGGGACCCGGTTGGCCTGGGCGCTGACGGAGAACTGCGCCGGGATGAAGTCCCCGCCAACGATTGCCCCGAGGAGCTTCTGCGGTTCGGTCTCGAGTTTCTCCTCCTCGCCCGGGATGAGGGGAAGGGTGTTGCCGAGGATGTCGAGGGACGGAACCCCCGGGTGTCCGGCCCCCGAGATCGCCTGCAGGGTGGTGGCCTGGACGGCCTCGATGCCGAAGGCGTCGGCGAGCGGTTTGAGGCTCAGGACGAGACCGACGGTGGAGCAGTTGGGGTTGGTCACGACGCCACCCGCGCCGAAGTCCTGATGGTCGAGCATCCCGACGTGATCGGGGTTGACCTCGGGGATGAGCAGCGGAACCCGTGGGTGCATCCGAAGCGCCGAGGCGTTGGACACGACCATGAGGCCGCGCCGAGCCAACAGCGGCTCGACCTCCCGCGCGGTGGCGGAATCCAACGCCGAGAAGACCACGTCGCAGCCATCGACATCGCGGACATCGCAGACTTCCAGCTCGCCGACCGGGTCCGGGAGAGCGGTGGGCAGGAGCCAGTGGACCGCCTCGCCGTAGCTCCTCCCCGCCGATCGAGCCGAGGCGGCCAGCGTCGTCAGCCGAAACCAGGGGTGGTCATGCAGCCGGCGGACGAGCCGCTGTCCGACGGTCCCGGTCGCGCCGATCACGGCTGCGGTGAATCGTGGTCGTTCCATTGTCGTCTCCCTTTTTTGAAGCGTCACGCCGCGCGGCGTTGGCGGCCCGTTCGGCGAGGTGTGGAAGCATCAGGGCTTCGTGGAGTATGGCCAGGCAACGGTCGTGGTCGTTGTGATCCACAACAACGCAGAATGCATGTTCGGAGGGGCTGACCAACCCCCTGAGGGCGATGTTGCGCCGTCCCAGCGCCTCGAGCGCCCGGCCGGCGACCCACGGTTGCTGCAGGAGGCGGGAACCGATCACCGTCACGACGCTCGACCCGCAGATGAGTTCGACCTCGAGCCCGCTCGAGCGAAGCTCACGACCCAGACTCTCGGCCTCGTTTTGGTTTGCAACCAGCGTCCACTCGCCGCTCGCCGCCGCCATCGCCGCGATGAGGCAGCGCTTGGAAATCACGGCGACCGCGCCGGCGGCGTTGTCGTCGCCGCCGAGGGGGCGGACCTTGAGCACCGCCGCGTGCTCCACCGACGCCAGCGAACGTGCGCCCATGGGCACATCCGGACCCTCGTCGACCCAGGTGGAGGGCCCGTCGGGCTCGAAGGTGTTGCAGACCACCACCGGGATTCCGAGATCGCGGACGGGCGCGATGGTCTTGGCGAAGAGCACCGCCGCACCGAAACGGGCCATCTCGGCGGCCTCGTCGTAGCTCACGAAGGGCTGCGGCCGGGCGCCCGCGACGACCCTGGGCGGCGCGGTGAAGATCCCGTTGACATCGGTCCAGATCTCGACCCTTCCCGCCCCGAGAGCGGCGCCGAGCACCGTTGCGGTGAGGTCGGAGCCGCCGCGACCGAGGGTGGTCAGGTTGCCGTGCCGGTCGGCGCCGATAAAGCCGGTGACGACCGGAACCGCGGTCTCGCATGCGGCGAGCAGGCGCCGGCGGGCGAGATCGGTGGTGGCCTCGAGATCGACCTCGGCCGACCCGTGATTCGAGTCGGTGCGGATGACCTCAGTGCCGCAGACCGGCAGGGCGGACCGACCCATCGCCCGCAGCGCGGCGGCGACCATGGGTGCGGACAGCCGCTCTCCGGTTGCGATGATCCGGTCGCGGACGGCGGGCGGACAGTCGCCGATGTAGCCGATGCCGGTCACCAGTCGCCGGAGTTCGTCGACGGTTTCGACGATTTCTTTTCGGGTGGCGTCGTCATCGGGAGCGATCTCGGAGAGCGCCCGAAGGTGGCGCTCGAGAATTGCGTCGATCGTGTCGGTGAGCGGATCGCGGCCGGCTGGCGCGCCGTCGGCCAGGGCCACGAGCTCGTTGGTGATGCCGCCGAGGGCGGAGACGACGACCACGATGGGCGTTTCCTCGGCCGCCGCCGAGACGATGGACCCGACCTCGAGGATGCGTTGGGCATCGGCCACCGAGCTCCCGCCGAACTTGAGGACTCGCATGGTCAGCTCGCCAGCCGGCGGCGATAGCTCGCGGCGCGGCTGCGGAAGGCCAGAAGCTGGCCATCGAGGTCGGCGGTTTCGATGAGGAAGGCGTCGTGGCCGTGCGGCGAGCGGAGCCAGGCGAGCTCGGCAAACGGGGCGAGCTCGGCGATCTCCAGCTGCTCCGCGGGAGGATAGAGGCCGTCGCTGTCGATCGCCACCGCGAGGATGGGGATCGCCACCGATTCGAGGGCGCGGCGGTGGCCGCCGCGGCCGCGACCCACGTCGTGGCTGTCCATGGTGTGGGTGAGACCCACGTAGCAGGCGGCGTCGAAGCGGTTGACGAGCTGAGCGCCGTGGTGGGCGAGCCACGCGGCGACCTCGAACTCGCCGTCGTTGTCGGCCCGCCGGTCGAAGCGCTCGCCGAGGCTTCTCGGTGTGCGGTAGGAGCACATGGCCATCTGCCGCGCCGCCGCCAGTCCGGCGGCCGGGGGATTCGCGGGATCGTAGTGACCGCCGCACCAACGGGGATCGGCGGCGATGGCGGCCCGCTGGGCCTCGGAAATGGCGATGCTCCACGCCGAGTGGCGGGCGGGGGCGGCGATGACCGCGGCCGACTCGACCCGCGGGTCCTGGACGGCCCACTCGAGGGCCTGCATCCCGCCGAGCGAACCGCCCACGACCAGGCGGATGCCGCGGACTCCGAGGTGGTCGAGGAGCCGGCGCTGCGACCGGACGACATCGCGGACGGTCACGGCGGGGAAGTCGCCGCCCCAGGGGCCGTGTCGGTCGGGCGCAGGAGTGGTGGGTCCGGTGCTGCCGTAACAACTGCCCAGGACGTTGCAGCAGATGACGAAGTCGCGCTCCGGGTCGAGGGATCGTCCGGGGCCGAGGAGGCCGGGCCACCAGAGATCGACATCCGGCGAGCCGGTGAGAGCGTGGCAGACCACCACCACGTTGTCGGCGGCGGCCGACAGCCGGCCCCAGCTCCGGTAGGCGATCCGGCAATCGGGCAGGACCGCACCGTTCTCGAGCTCGAAGTCGCCGAGATCTCCGATGACGGTGCCGATGACTGAGGGTTGGGCGGCGGCGCTCATGCGGCGGCCTCTTCGATCCGGCTGAAGGCCTGTTCGAAATCCGCCCTGATGTCGTCGATGTGTTCGATGCCGACCGAGACCCGAATGAGATCGGCGCTCACCCCGGACGCCAGCTGCTCCTGCGCGCTGAGCTGCTGGTGGGTGGTGCTCGCGGGGTGGATGACCAGGGACTTGGAATCGCCGACGTTGGCGAGGTGCGAGGCGAGCTCGAGGGAGTCGATGAAGGCGCGCCCGGCCGCCTCGCCGCCGCGGATGCCGAAGGTGAGCACGCAGCCGAAGCCGTTCTTCAGATAGCGCCGGGCGCGGTGGTGCCAGGGGTGGCTCTCGAGACCCGGGTAGGAAACCCACGCGACCGCGGGGTGGCTTTCGAGCCAGCGGGCGAGGGCGAGGGCGTTGTCGGCCTGCCGCTCGACCCGGAGCGAGAGGGTCTCGAGCCCCTGGAGCAGCAGGAAGGAGTTGAACGGGCTCTGGCATGGACCGAGATCGCGAAGACCCTCGACCCGAGCGCGGATGATGAAGGCGATGTTGCCGTGCGGGCTGTCCTGGCCGAAGGCGTCGGCAAAGACGAGACCGTGGTAGCCGGGCGAGGGTTCGGTGAAGGAGGGGAACCGGCCGCTCGCCCAGTCGAAGTTGCCCGAGTCGACGATGACGCCGCCGATGGAGGTGCCGTGGCCGCCGATCCACTTGGTCGCCGATTCGACCACGATGTCGGCGCCGTGCTCGATGGGCCGGCAGAGATAGCCGCAGCAGCCGAAGGTGTTGTCCACGACCAGGGGGATGCCGTGGCGGTGGGCGAGCTCGGCGAGGCCCTCGAGATCGGGGACGTTGAAACGCGGGTTGCCGATGGTCTCGACGTAGAGGGCCTTGGTGTTCTCGCGGATCGCCGGGGCAAAGGCCGCCGGCTCGTCGCCGTCGACGAAATCGACCGCGATGCCGAGCCTCGGGAGCGAGATCTTGAGCTGGTTGTAGGTGCCGCCGTAGAGGTTCCGGGTGGCGACGATGTGGTCGCCTGATTCGCAGAGGGTCGTCAGCGCGAGAAGCTGCGCCGCCTGACCGCTCGATGTGGCGAGGGCTGCGATACCGCCCTCGAGGGCTGCGACGCGTTGTTCGAAGACATCGGTGGTGGGGTTGGAGAGGCGGGTGTAGATGTTGCCGAACTCGGCGAGGGCGAAAAGACGGGCGCCGTGGTCGGTATCGTCAAAGGTGTAGGAGGTGGTCTGGTAGATGGGCACTGCGCGGGCGTTGGTGCCCGGAGCGGGCTTCTGGCCGGCGTGGAGTTGCAGGGTTTCAAAGTGGTAGTCGGTGGTCTTGTCGGACATGTGGTTCTCCCGTTTGTCGAGCTCGTTTGAAGGCGGTCGGGTGGTTGAGCCGGGAAATCCACATTCGCATTCGGGTAATGGGCGTCGTGTTCATGTCTGCCTCCTCGTTGGTTTTGGCCACAAAAAAACCCGCAGCGCGGGGCTGCGGGTTTGGAGCTTTGTGGCGGTGTTGCTAGGTCGAGCTGACCGCGAGGCTCCTCACCCACAGCTTACGCATCGACATGCGCATCATCATGGCCATGGTGGGAAGCGTCGCGCTCTTCATCGGGGTCAGTTTTACTTCAAGGAGGTCGAGGCTGTCAAGGCCGGGCCAGCATCTGACGCTGCCGCTGCCCCCGACAGGCTGGAAGCCTGTCGCTACACAGGGGCCGTTCTTGATTGTGTAGCGACAGCCATCCTGGCTGTCGTCGGTGGCGTGCCCGAACGCGGTACCCTGCCGCTGTCGCTGCCCCGGCCGCTGCCGCTGTTTCCGGTTCTCACGGCACCGGCCTTCCGGTCCGCCTTCGGCGGCCCGGCGTCGCCCCATCGGCGGGGTCGCGTAGGTGGTGAATTGGAAGGGTCTGCGACCCCGCCGATGGGACGCCGGCGGCCTGCTTCGTGGCCGGAGCAGAAGACCGCAACGTTCCCCCCGGGGGAGCCCGGTACGGCATTGTGCAGGGCGCACCGCGTGCCGGAGGGTCGATCCGGCACAATACCGTACCCGGCACCCCGAGGGACGGTTCTTTCCCTCCGACCCGGGACAGCATCTGCCGCTGCCCCCGACAGGCTGGAAGCCTGTCGCTACACAGCGGCCGTTCTTGATTGTGTAGCGACAGCCATCCTGGCTGTCGTCGGGGAAACGTAAACGGAAACGGACGCTGCCGCTGCCGCTGCCGCTGTCGCTGCCGCGGCCGCTGCCGCTGTTCCCGGTTCTCACGGCACCGGCCTTCCGGTCCGCCTTCGGCGGCCCGGCGTCGCCCCATCGGCGGGGTCGCGTAGGTGGTGAATTGGAAGGGTTGCGACCCCGCCGATGGGACGCCGGCGGCCTGCTTCGTGGCCGGAGCAGAAGACCGCAACGTTCCTCCCGGGGGAGCCCGGTACGGCATTGTGCAGGGCGCACCGCGTGCCGGAGGGTCGATCCGGCACAATACCGTACCCGGCACCCCGAGGGAGGCCCCTGTCCCGCGTGACCTCGAGGTCACCGTTTCGGGTGGAGAAGGCGCCAGGTGAGAGCACGGATGTCGTCGAAGAGACGGATTGCCGAATCGGCCTTCGATGCGTTGATGGCGCCGGCGCCGACGAGAAGACGCAGATGGGTGTCGACCTCCTTCGCTGAGCCGTAGGCGATGCGCCAGTGGTGCATCCGGTCGCGACCGACGGCCGTGGCCTTCGGAGAGATTCGCAGGCACCGAGCGTGGCCGATCGAATCACCTGATCGGCGAGGCTCTTGAGTGGTGCTGGAACGCGCATGACGAGCGAGATGGCGATGGCGGCGGCTTCGAGGGCCTTCGGTGGGCGATGAGGCCGGTAGTTGGTAGGGCGTTGCGCATGATCACCTCCTGGTTGTTCATGTCCCCTCCACCAGCCGCTGAGATTGTCGATGTCAAGGGTCGCCGTCGCGGCGACTCGTCTTGCCCTTGACATCGACCATCTCAGCGGCTACGCGTGTTTTCAAGAACAACCAGGGGGTGATCATGCTGCCCCGGACGCTGCCCCGGCCGCTGCCCCGGACGCTGCCCCGGACGCTGCCCCGGCCGCTGCCCCGGCCGCTGCCCCGGCCGCTGCCCCGGCCGCTGCCCCGGCCGCTGCCCCGGCCGCTGCCCCGGCCGCTGCAGTCTGGAGCTTATCTGATTCGCGCCGCAATCCCGCGCAACGCTTCCAGCCCGCCGAGCGGGATCCCGATGTGATCTCTCGGCACCTGGGGTTCGCGAACGTTGATTCGGATGAGCGTTGCGCCGGGCCGGCGGGCGAGCTGCTCGGAGGTCATGCGGACGGTGGGCACGGCGGTTCCGGCGCCGATCTCGACGATGGCGAGGCGGGCGTCGCCGAGGCCGCTCATCCAGGAGGCGAATCGTTGCTCCTGAGCGGTTGTCCGATCGGGCAGCCAGCCGAAGTCGCCGAACATGAGGACGTTGGGCCTGGCGAGGGAGCCGCAGCGCGGACACGAGGGCAGGGGAGGCGAGGCCCGGAAGGTCTCGTCGTCGACCGTGACCGCGAACGGTTCCGCCGGAGTGATCTCGCCGCAGTGCTTCAAGCATTGCAGGTGGTGGATCGAGCCGTGGCACTCGAGAATCCGGTCGGCGTCGAAACCGGCCGTCTGGAACTGCCCGTCGACGTTGGAGGTGAAGACGAAGGCAGCCCTTCGGGCAGCTCTCGCCCCACTCGCGAAGATCGGCGGAATCCTTCGTGCGGCTCGGTGGAACGGTAGAGCTCCAGCCGGTGGCCGTAAAAGCCCCAGGCCAGCTCGGGATCCCGTTTGAACCACATGGGGTTCGCCATGTCGTAGAAGCTGATGCCGAGGCGTTGCAGCGGCGGGTAGGCGCGCCAGAAACCCTCGTTGCCGCGGAAATCCGGCAGCCCCGAGTCGACGCCGATCCCGGCGCCGGCGGTGATCAGAAGCGCTTGTGCCCGGGAGATCGCTTCGGCAGCGCGATCGATCGTGGTCTCGAGGTCCGTTCCCATTGCGCGATGATACCGGTATCCGTATCCGTGTCCGCATCGGTATCCGCATCCGTATCCGTATCCGATCCCGTTCCCAATCCTGTTCCCGATCTCGGGGCGGCGTCCGGGGCAGCGCCCGCGTCCGATCCCGTTTCCGGGCAGCGCCCACGTCCGCGACCGTTTCCGTCTCCGCTCCCGATCCCGATGGTGCGGACTACCTCAAGGCGAAATTCACGGTGACGATGTAGGTCACCGCTACGGGTTTGCCGTCCTTGGTCGCGGGCTCGAAGGTCCACTGTTCGAGGGCCTCGGTGGCGGCCGCCGAGAACTCGTCGGCCGGGCTTTCCTGGATCGCCACGTCCCTGACGACTCCGTTCTCGTCGATGACGAGTTCGGCAATGACGAGGCCGCTGACTCCCGGTTCCCGCATCTCGGGTGGGTACTTCGGCGGGAGTTTCTCGAGAGCCTTCGGGGGCTCGATTTCGCCGCCCTCGACATACCTGTGGACGGTGGCGCGTTGACAACCTCGGCGGTCGGCGACGCCGGTGGATGGGTTTGACCGGTTTGGCTGGAACCGTCTTCTCGCTGCCGGCTCTCCGGATGATGATCTGGTTTCCGCTCCGTTCCCACTCGAGGCCCTGCTCCTCAACGATGGTGACCAGAGCGCCGTCCCACGGCACCTGATCGACATTCATGGTGACCCTGCCGGTGATGCCCGGTTCGACCAGAATCTCGTCGCCGGAGATCTTGGCGAACGTCGAGAAGACGTCGTTGAGATCGGCGTCCTTGATCGAAAGAGTCACGGGCTCGCCGCTGTAGTCGCGTTCTTCGGGCTGTGCCGTGAGCATCGGGGTGACGGTCACCGCCGCGACGAGAACGACGGAGGCTGCGATTTTGGTGGTGAGCGAAAGTCTGCGGGAGTGTGGGTCGCTCATGATCATGCGGATCCTACCTTTCATCTGACTCAGATCGGCCATAGCTCGGGCCGGCGATCCGAGGGGAATTCGTCGGCCCGACAGAAAGCGGGCGGTCTCGACAAGACAGTCGGCGTAGGCGCGGCGGTGCTCCGGCAGGAGCTCGGCGACGCGTTGGTCGCAGCACAGCTCCTGGGCGCGCCGAGCACGGCTGGTGGCCCACCACGCGATCGGGTTCCACCAGAAGACCGCCAGGGCCGCGAGTTCGAGGTGGCGAACCCAGTGATCGCGCCGGCTGAGGTGGGCGAGCTCGTGGGCGAGCAGGGTGTCGGTCTGTTCGCGTCGAGTCGCGCGAGGAGGTCGCGACGGGAGAATCAGTCGGACCGAACCGAGGAAGGCCCAGAGCATAGGGGGGACCAGGTCCAGGACCTGGACCGTCGGCGGGGCGCGGCGCAGGCCCAACTGTCGTGCAAGGACCGCCACCCGGCTCGCGATCTCGGGCGATGCCGGTCCACTCGCAGCAAGGATCTGGCGCAGCTGCACGGATTGGGAGATGGCGAACCCGATCACCATCAGAGCTCCGGCCGCCCAGACGAGTGCAATGACGGCTCGCGGGTCCGGGGAGAAGCCCGAATCCGCCGCCGCAACCTCGCCGCCGCTCACCGCGACGACCGCGGCGTCGATTGCCCCAGGCGTGCGGCCGAAGTCCGGGATCGGCAGATCGACGGTCGAAGAGCGGTGGGGCGAGGAGCCTCAGCAGGACGACCAGCCAGAGGGTGTACCAGAGAGCCGGGCGCCGGGTGAACCGCGCGATGGTCGCCGCCGCCACGGCCAGGGCGCCGCCGTCAGTGCGTTGGTCAGGCCGAAGTTGAGAGAGTGTTTCCATCTCAGTCGTCCCCTCTCGGTCGCGCCGGCTCACCAGCGTCGAGCTGATCGATAAGTTCCCGAAGCGCGTCGACCTCGTCCGGTCTGAGATCGGCGTTGTCCACGAGATGGGTGAGCAGCGGCGCCATGGCGCCGTCGAAGAGCGCGTCGGCGGTTGCGCGCAGACGACGGCCGGCGAGCTCGGCGCGGCTGACCGAGGCACGGTAGAGGTTGACCCGACCGTCCCTCTCCCGCTCGACGAAACCCCTTGCCTGCAGCCGGTCGAGCAGGCTCTGGACCGTGGCGTAGTGCGAGTGACCGCCACCGGGGTAAAGCGCGTCGGTCAGTACGCGGATGGTGGCGTCATCGCGGCGCCAGAGCTGGCGCAGACGGTCGATTTCGGTGTCGGTGATCTCGTGTCCGTTGTGGCCCATGTCGACTCCTCAGGCGGGTTGCCTGAAATCAATTTAAGGCAAGTTGCCTGAGTTGTCAACCCCCGGCCACCCGCAGGCGACCGCGTCCGAGATCGAGACCGCGAGCGGTGTATCGTTTACTGCCACTGCCACTGCCACTGCCACTGCCACTGCCACTGCCCCTGCCGCTGAACTTTCCCTCATCGCCGGCCTTCTGGTCCGCTGTGACGCTTTGCGTCCAGCGGCCCAGCGTCGCGCCATCGGCGTGGTCGCTCGTCGGTCGATTGGTAGGGCTGCGACCACGCCGATGGCACGCCGGCGGCCTGCCTCGAAGCCTAGAGAGCAGATTTCATCGCGCGTCCCGAGGAGTGCCCCCTAACGAAGTTTGCCGAGCGTGTCGCCTACCGGTTGGTTGTTCCAGCACAACGACGTACACGGCACGTCCCTTTGAACGTGATTGCTTCGTGCCCTGGTCAGCTCCTGTCGCTGTCGCTGAACATCTCATCGGGATCGGGAGCGGGATCGGATCGCGATCGAAAAAGGCCGCGGTGTGGGCCGCGGCCTCCGGTGATGTCGAACTGGCGCGTCCGAGCGACGCCACCGTAATTCGTTCGACGAATTGCTCCTACTTTCTCACCCATGAACGGATACCCGAAGTGCTTCGGCGGCACGAAGGTCTCCTTGATCGTCCGCTGCGAGGTCCAGCGGATCAGGTTGAGGTACGAGCCCGCCTTGTCGTTGGTGCCCGAGGCGCGCGCAGCCGCCGAAGGGCTGCTGGCCGACCACCGCGCCGGTGGGCTTGTCGTTGATGTAGAAGTTGCCGGCGGCGTGGCGCAGCGCGGCCGCCATCTTGATCGCCGGCGAGCCGGTCGTCGGCGAAGATGGCGCCGGTGAGGGCGTAGGGGCTCGTGGTGTCGCACAGCTCGAGGGTCTCGTCGAGATCGGCGTCGTCGTAGACGAAGAGCGTCAGCACCGGGCCGAAGATCTCCTCCTCCATGAGCTTGAAGCGGGGATCGGTGGTCAGGACCACGGTCGGCTCGACGAAGTAGCCCTCCGAGTCGTCGTAGTTGCCGCCGATGAGAATCTCGGCGTCGGACGACGCCTTGGCGTGCTCGATGTAGCCGACGTGGTCGTCGAACGCGCCCTTGTCGATGACCGCGTTCATGAAGTTGCGGAAGTCGGTGGGCGGGCCGATCTTGATCTCGTCGATCTGGCCGAGCATGAGCGTCCTTGGTCCTGGCCCAGATCGACTTCGGGATGTAGGCGCGGGAGGCGGCCGAGCACTTCTGGCCCTGGTACTCGAAGGCGCCGCGGACCAGCGCGGTGGCCAGCGCCTCGACGTCGGCGGAGGGGTGGGCGAAGACGAAGTCCTTGCCGCCGGTCTCGCCGACGATGCGCGGGTAGGTCTTGTAGCTGGCGATGTTGTTGCCGACCGTCTTCCACATGTCGTGGAAGACCGCGGTCGAGCCGGTGAAGTGGACGCCGGCGAGGTGCGGGCTGGCCATGACCGGGTTGCCGACCTGGCCGCCCGAGCCGGGGACGAAATTGATCACCCCGTCGGGGAACCCGGCGGCCTTGAACAGCTGCATGAGCTGCCAGGCGGTGAAGACCGCCGACGAGGCCGGCTTCCACAGCACGGTGTTGCCCATGAGCGCCGGCGCCGTCGGCAGGTTGCCGGCGATGGAGGTGAAGTTGAACGGTGTCACCGCGAAGACGAAGCCCTCGAGGGCGCGGTACTCGACATAGTCCCAGTAGCCCTGAGCGGATTCGGGTTGCTGCGAGTAGATGAAGCGCTGGTAGTGCGGGTTGAAGCGCCAGAAGTCGATGAGCTCGCAGGCGGCGTCGATCTCGGCCTGGAAGACGGTCTTCGACTGGTTGAGCATGCTGGCCGCGTTGAGGGTGTCGCGCCACGGACCCGGGAGCAGCTCGGCGGCCTTGAGCATGACCGCGGCGCGGTCTTCCCAGGGACCTCGGACCACTCGCGCCAGGCCTTCTGCGACGCCTCGATGGCCTGCTTGACCTCGGCCTCGCCGGCCTGGTGGTAGGTGGCGAGCACGTGTCCGTGGTCGTGCGGGCAGACCGCCGTGGCGGTCTTGCCGGTGCGGACTTCCTGGCCGCCGATGATGAGGGGGATCTCGATCTCCGCGGCGAGCATTTCTTTGAGCTTGGCCTTGAGCGGCGCCTTCTCGGGCGAGGCGGGGCCGTAGGAGCGAACGGGCTCGTTGACCGGGGGCGGGATCGGGACGATTCCGTTGGGCATATCAACCTCCACGAGTCACAGATTCTCTCGGCGCCCGACGGACGCCGGAGGGGCATGGTATCCGCGAGGGCAACCCGGTGCAAGTTCAATCCGTGAATCCGCGGGTCGACAGAAGTCGTCGAGCGGGTTGTAGACTGTTCGGCGACATGGACGATTTCATCTACCTGGATTACAACGCCACCACGCCGACTGACCCTCGGGTTGCCGAAACGATGACGCCGTATCTGACCGGTTTCTTCGGCAATCCCTCGTCGGGCCACCGCTTCGGCCGCGAGGCCAAAGCCGCCGTGGAGTCGGCGCGCGACCCGGGTCGCGGCGTGCCTCGGCTGCGGCCCCGAAGAGATCATCTTCACCTCGGGTGGTTCCGAGTCCGACAACCTGGCGCTGCGCGGTGTCGTCGCGGCGCGCGGCGGCGGCCACGTGGTGATTTCCGCCGTCGAGCACCCGGCGGTGCTCGAGGTCGCCCTGGCCATGGAGATGGAGGGCCTCATCCGCCTCTCCGTCGTCGGCGTCGACCGCCTCTGTCGGGTCGACCCGGCCGAGGTGGAAGCGGTCCTCGCCGAGGACACCGTGCTGGTCTCGCTCATGCTCGCCAACAACGAGGTCGGAACCCTGCAGCCGGTGGCCGACGATCGCCGGGCTCTGCCGCGACCGGGGCGTGCTCGTCCACACCGACGCCGCCCAGGCCGTCGGCAAGATTCCGGTCGACGTCGAGGCCCTCGGGGTCGATCTGCTCACCGTCGCCGGCCACAAGCTCTACGCACCCAAGGGCATCGGCGCTCTCTTCATTCGCCGCGGGGTCGACGATCGAACCGCTCATCCGCGGCGCCGGCCACGAGCGGCGGCTCCGTGCCGGCACCGAGAACATCCTCGAAATGGTCGGGCTCGGCGCCGCCTGCGCCCTGGTGCGGGACGAGCCGCCGAGACGAGCACCGCCGGCTCGCCTCGCTCCGCGACCGCCTCCGCGACCGGCTCGCCGCCGGGGTCGATGGCCTCATCGAGCACGCCGCCGGTGCCGATCGCCTGCCCAACACCCTCAGCGTCAGCCTGCCCGGCGTCCACGCCGGCGATCTCCTCGAAGCCGTCGGCGACAATCTCGCGGCCTCGGCCGGCGCCGCCTGCCATGGGCTCAAGATCCAGGTCTCGCACGTCCTCGCCGCCATGGGAGTCGCCACCGAAGTGGCGCTCGGCACCATTCGGTTCTCGGTGGGGCGGTTCACCAGCGAGGACGAGGTCGATCGTGGTGTAGAGATCGTTCTCGGGGCGATGGAGGGCGTGAGGGCTTGAGGGTTTGAGGGCCTGCCGCTGCCCCGGACGCTGCCGCTGTCGCGGTCGCTGCCCCTGGATGTTGTCAGACTTCGTGGAGGCGCGCACCAAACGGGGAGGGGTCTGAAGAGCCGGCGGGACGCCGGCCCTACAACCATCGCAGACCCGTTTATTGAGGCGGCTTTGTGGAGCAGGCTTCCAGCCTGCTCAGGTCGCTGCCGCTGTCCTGCTGCCCCGGACGCTGCCGCTGTCCCGGACGCTGCCGCGGACGCTGCCGCGGACGCGGACGCGGGAGAGCAAGGTGGAATGGGCGCAGGCGAAGTGCCTTCCGAACCCGGAATCTCTTGCCCTGCGTATACTTCCAACATGGCCTCACGTTGCCCCTGGTGTCTCGAGCCTCTGAGCTTCGGCCAACGACAGCAACCGTCGTGCCCCCACTGCGAACGACCCCTGACCGGGCCCGAGGGAGAACCGAGTGAGCTCGATCTCCGTTATCAACAGATAGAGGTCCGGCAATGGGCCCGTGTCCGGGAGGTGCTGAAATGGGGAGTCCCGGCCGTCGCGGTCATCGCCGTCGCGGCATCGCTTCTGCACATCGGCGGCGTGTTGCTCGCTCCGATCGTGGCCGTCGTGCACCTCGTCGTACTGCGGGTCTATCTTGTTCGGGAGGCTCGAAGCTATCTCGGTCCGACCCGGCGTTTCTTCACGCGATGGACGGCCCGTTTCGGCTTTCTGTGGCTCGGACTTCCGGGCTACGCCTCGATGGCGGTGCCGCTGGCCGGGATCATTGGCGGCGTCGGGACCTTTGTCGTGCTCACCGAAGCCGTTCACGTCTACACGGAGTGGAGCCTCGCCCGGGAGTGGTCGCAACAGCCCCTCTTGGCGTGGGAAAAAATACTGATGGCAACCCTCGCGACCATCACCATCGCGGCGATCGCCGTGATCATCCTCGGCGGAGTGGTCGTCGGGTGGTCGGCGGCGACCGTCATCGGCTGGCTGCGAAACTGATCCGGTGAGAGGACAATCATGGAAACCTTGATGACCTACATGGCGGCCTTCGGGCTTGCGACCGGCGCCGGCGCCAAGGCGTTCATCCCCATCCTCGCCCTCGGGGCGTTCCACTACACGCCCTATTTCGAATTGTCCGGGCGATTCGCGTGGATCGCCGATCCGCTGGTGATGGGCATCATCGCCGTTCTGGTGGTGCTGGAAATCGCGGTCGATTCCCACCCCGATCTCGGACGGTTCTCGGATGTCGTCTCCTACCTGCCCAAAATCGTCGCCGGTTTTATCGGTTTTGCGGCGGTGACCGGCCAACTCGATCCGGATGTCGTGCAACTCGGCGCGTCGGGAGTTCTCGGAGGCGGTACGGCGGCCGGGGTCCATTGGTTGCGAAACAAGGTCCGCCAGCCTTTCCGCGACATCGCCGAGGATACCCACGAGACCGTCGGCAAGGTGGCGTCGCTTTCCGAGGCCGGCGCATCGGCGGCTCTCTCCGGTTCAGCGTTGGTGGTGCCGCCGGTCTCCATGATTCTGGCGCTCGCCCTTGTCGGCGGTTCGGTGGTGGTGGAAAGACGGTCCGAGGCCCGGCGCGTCGCGTGCAGCCACTGCGGTGAGCCGATCCGGCCGGGAGCTCTGGTGTGTCTCCACTGTAAGAAGGAGCAGTGAGGGGATTTTTGGTGAGAGTGAGGGGTTAGGGGTTAGACGTTAGACGTTAGGAGTTAGACCTTAGACGTTGGACGTTGGACTTTGGACGGGCGGCTCCTCTCACATCTTACGTTTCACGTCTTACGTCTCACGTCTCACGTCTTACGTCTCACGTCTCACGTCTTACGTCTCACGTCTCACAGCGAGCGACGCGAGCGCTGACCTCCTCACTCCTAACCCCTCACCCCCGGCAACCCACCGAATCCGAAACACCAGGCAGCGCCCGGGGGATTTGAGCCCAGGCATGGAACCGGCCATGCTAAGATGTATTGTTCACCGTGAGGAGGGTTCGTGGAGTTCAATATCGGAGATAAAGTGGTCTACCCGAGTCAGGGAGTCTCGGTGGTCGAGAGCATCACCGAGGAAGAGCTCGCGGGATGCACCATGAACTGCTACACCCTGCGGCTCCTGAGCACTGACTCGAAGGTTGTCGTTCCGGTAGCCAATTCGGAGCGCGTCGGGCTGCGCCCCTTGTCCGAGGAAGATGCCGTGGTGGGGGCTCTCGAGAGGTTGAGTTCGACCGAGACCAACGGGGTCGAGGACTGGAAGGACCGCTACCGCGCCAATTTGGAGCGCATCAAGACCGGCGACCTGGACGAAATCGTCGATGTCCTGCGCTGCCTGGCCGAGGTGGCGGGGCGCAAGACCCTCTCGTTCCGCGAACGCAAGATGTACGACCACGCCCGTCAGTTGCTTGTGGTCGAGACCGCGGTGGTCCAGGATCGTGAGATTCCCGAGGTCGAAAAGGAAATCGACGTCGCGCTCGGTCAACCGATGGAGCCGATCGAGGAGTAGTTCTTACCGCAAGGACGCAAAGAGCGCAAAGACAGACAAACCAAGGGAATGCCGGGCGGGATCCGCCCGGCATTCCCTTGGCTGGATTCTCTGGGATGCTTGGCGTCCCTTGCGTCTTTGCGGTTCAATCACTGCCGCCGATGGTATCCTCGGGGCGTTCTGACACCTTGGAGGATGAATGTCGCGATCGAAGTCGAAGAAACCCTGGTATCTCCAACTGCACACTCAGGTCGGCATCGCTCTCGGGCTCGGTTTCCTGGTCGGGGTGTGCGCGCGGCTCCTGGGTCCCCACGGGTTTCCCACCGAAGCGTTCGGCGAGGGCGTCGGGCTGGTCGGAGACATCTTCCTCAGACTGTTGAAGATGGTCATCATCCCCTTGATATTCACCTCGTTGGTCTGCGGTGTGGCGAGCCTCGGCGATGCGAAGAGCGTCGGAAGAGTCGGGCTGCGCACCGTTGCCTACTACACCCTGACGACAACCCTGGCGATCCTGGTCGGTCTGACCCTCGTCAACGTTTTCACGCCGGGTGAGTATCTCGACATCGGGAGCGAGTCGACTCTTCCGGAGGGGCTCTCCTCGAGTTCGCAGAGCATGTCGCAGTTTTTTCTCCACATGGTGCCGGACAACATCGTCCAGGCCATGGCGCAGGGTGATGTCCTCCCGGTCATCTTCTTTGCGATTCTCTTCGGTCTCTTTCTGGTCCGGCTCAACGGGCCCAATGTGGATGCCGTACACCGGGTGATGGAGGGAGCGCTCGAGGTCATCCAGGCTCTGACTCTGGCGATCGTCAAGCTCGCCCCCATCGGCATTTTCGCCCTGCTGGCACGGGAGGTCGTTCGCAGTGGTCCGGAGCTCATCATGAAGCTGCTGCCGTACTTCGCGACGGTGGGAGGTGGGTTGCTGGTACACGCCTTCGTGACCCTGCCGCTCCTGCTCGTCTTCCTCGCCCGGAGGAACCCCCTCGAGTACTTCCGCGCCGTCCTCCCGGCGGTGGCGACGGCCTTCTCGACGGCATCGTCGTCCGCGACCCTTCCTCTGAGCATGGAATGCGCCGAAAAGGAGGGCGGGGTGCCGCGCGGAGTCGCGAGCTTTGTGCTGCCGCTGGGCGCCACCGTCAACATGGATGGGACGGCGCTTTATGAAGCCGTCGCCGCCCTGACCATCGCCCAGATGTACGGAGTCCAGCTCGACTTCTCGCAACAGGCGCTCGTCCTCCTCACCGCCCTGCTCGCCTCGGTCGGAGCGGCGGGGATTCCAATGGCCGGGCTGGTCATGATGATCGTCGTGCTCGAAGCCGTCGGGTTGCCCATCGAGGGGATCGCCACCATCATCGCCGTTGACCGGGTCCTTGACATGATGCGGACCTCGACCAATGTTTGGAGCGATCTGGTCGGAACCGCTGTCATTACCCGTTTCGAAGGGAAGACGCCGTGAGACATGCGACTTGTGTTGTGGTGTTCATGATCGTGTTCGCCGGATGGACGACTTCGCCGGCCGAGGCACAGACGGTGAGGGGCCTGGCCGCCATTCACGCCGAGTTGATGGCCGCGGGCATCGCCGAGCTCGAGCGGCAGAACGGGTTGATGCACGATGCCTGGGCGCAGGTGGAGGCGGTCTCCTCCGCCATGATCGACGCCCAGCGTCAGGGTGCGGACCTCGACGCCCTCCGGAGCCGGGAAGAACAGCTCCAGGAGCTGGAATCGCGGTTGCTGATGAGGCTCTTCGAGGCCCAGCGTGTCAGACGCGATGTCTTTGCCCACCTGGCGGTGATCGATGCTGCAGAAGCTCTCGGCGCGCAGTCGTCGGATGAGTTGGAAGTTCTCGACGGGCCGTGGGATGTCACGGTCCAACCCGGTCTGACCGGGACGATCTTCCTCGTCCAGCAGGGAACGCTGGTCAGCGGCACCTATGAGTTGTCCGGCGGCTGGACGGGTTCGCTCCGGGGCACCCTCGTTGCGAACAAGGTGCGCCTCGAGAGAATCGATTCTCAGCTCGGTTTTGCGGCAATCTTCTACGGCGAACTCGACATGGCCTCAGAACCGAATGTGATCCAGGGCCGGTGGGAAGCGACGCAGCTCGCGACTGGGATGCCGTCCGCCGGAGGGTGGCGTGCGGTTCGCTCGGACTAGAATTCAATCGGTTGTTGTTACCCCATCGATCGCGAGAGACCGCAAAGGAGTGAGTTGATGTACAAGAACCCCTGGTTCACCCTGGTGATCGGGCTCATGGTGGGCCTTGCACTGGGCTATGTCTTTGCCGAACGACAGCCCATCCCGCCTGGAAAGGCGCTCCGTCTGGGGGCGCCGCCGGCGGCCCAGAACTCGGGTCTGCCGGATGGTCATCCCCCCGTCGGTGAAGGCGCGCCAAACCCGGAAACGAAATTTTTCGAGCAGCAGATCGCCGAAATTCGCGGGCGCATCGCCCAGAATCCGGGCGATGTCGGTCTCAAAGTCGAGATGGGCAACTCGTTTTTCGAGTTGGCCCGCACCACCGGCAATCCCCGACATTGGCAGGAGTCCCGGGTCTGGTACGAGACCGCGATGGCCGAGGGTCGCGGCAACGACCCCGATGTTCTCACCGATCTCGGCGTTGTTCTGCGCAACCTCGAGCTCTTCGATCGGTCCGTCGAGGCGCTCGATCGTGCGATCGCCGTCGAGCCGGACCACTGGCAGGCATGGTTCAACAAGGTGATCGTGTTGAACTTCGATCTCCACGATCACGACGGAGCGCGTGAGGCATTCCGCCGACTCAAGGAAATCGCCGCCCAAAACCCGGAGGTTCCCGACCTCACCGCCATCGAGGCCGAGGTCATGTCCAAGTAGCCGTACCGCCGCTGATCGGATACACTTGAGGTCCTTGAATTTACCGGTAGGGTGATGCCACGAATCGTATTTTTCGTTCTTGCCCTCTTCGTGCTGTGGAGGGTGCTGAGTTCGCTCGGCCAGCGAAAAGCGTCGAGCGGCCTCGGCGCGGACAGCTTCAGCCGCTTCTCACCACGACAGCGACGCCGGCGGATGGATCTCGAGAACGACCCGCCGAACCCGTCGCCGGAGGAGCTGTCCGAGTGCGCACATTGCGGCACCTTTGTGCCGGTCGGTCGTGCTCTTTTCGCGAACGGCGGTGCGGTCTTCTGTGGCGATCGATGTCGGCAGGCGCACACGACTGGGGGCTCGAATGAGGCCTGAACGTCTGTTTGGGCTCCGTCTCTCCATCATCGAGGGCGGGCGGGAACTGACGGAGATCAAGATCCTCAAGCTCGGCGAGGGAAATCTCTCGGCGCGGATCGATCAGGACCGGTTCTTCGTGACGCCCACCAAAACGGACAAAGCCAAGCTCGAGCCCGAGGATTTGATGGAAGTCGAGATCAACAGCCACCGGGTGCCGGAGGGCGCGTCGACCGAGGTCGGGCTCCACCGTGCGATCTACCAGAAATTTCCATCGGTCCACGCGGTGGTTCATGCCCACCCGGACAAGGTGCTCGCGCTGGCCGAGGCCGGTCTTGCGCCCGATCCGAAGCTGCTTCCCGCCGGCGGATCGATCCTCGACCGGGTTTCGTGGATCGACGATTTTCCGCCCGGAAGCCGCTCGCTGGCGCAAGAGGTCACCATGGGCATCGCCAGGGCGCCCGCGCTCGTCATCGCCGCGCACGGGGCGGTGACCATCGGCGCCACCGTCGACCAGGCGGTGCTGCGGATGATCAAGCTGGAGCGGCTCGCCCTGATGACCCGGGGTGGGTGAGGTGGACCGGCAGACCGAGCTCTTCTCCAGCGATCAACAAGCTACGCCACTCGCTGATCGAATGCGTCCGCGCACCCTCGACGAGATTCTCGGTCAGAAACATCTGGTGGGTCGCGATGGAGTGATTCGCGCGTTTATCGAACGCCGCGAGCTTCCGTCGATGGTCTTCTGGGGGCCGCCCGGCTCCGGGAAAACGACGATGGCGCGGCTCTTGGCCGAAGCCTCCGGCACCGAGATGGTAACGTTTTCCGCAGTCCTGTCCGGAGTCAGGGAAGCGCGGGAGATCATGGCCGAGGCGAGCCGCCGGCGGCAGCTCGAAGGCCGGCGGACGGTCCTCTTTGTCGACGAGATCCATCGCTTCAACCGCGCCCAACAGGATGCCTTCCTTCCATTCGTCGAAGTGGGCGACATCGTTCTCGTCGGGGCGACCACCGAGAATCCATCCTTCGAGCTCAACCGCGCGCTCCTGTCCCGGGTCAAGGTCTATATTCTCGAACCGCTGGAAGACGACGAGATGGCGCGGTTGCTCGAGAGGGCGCTGCGGGACCGTGAGCGCGGTCTCGGTGCGAGCGGGGTCGAGGCCGATGCGACGGCCCTCGCCATGATCGGGCGGCTCGCGGCGGGGGATGCGCGACAGGCGCTCAACCACCTCGAGTTGGCGGTGTCGTTGGCCGGCGTCGACGGAGTCTCCCTCATCGATGAGGCATTGGTTCAAAGGATCGCGCAGCGTTCGGTGGCGGTTTACGACAAGGGCAGGGAAGAGCACTACAACCTCATCTCGGCGCTCCACAAGTCGGTCCGCAACTCCGATGTCGACGCCTCGCTGTACTGGCTCGGGCGGATGCTCTGCGGCGGCGCCGATCCCCGGTTCGTGGTGAGGAGGCTGCTGCGGATGGCGTCCGAAGACATCGGGATGGCCGACCCCAAGGCCCTCGAGCAGGTATCGGCCGCGGCGCATGCCGTGGAGCACATGGGGATGCCCGAGTGCGAGCTCGCGCTGGCTCAGGCGACGGTCTACCTCGCCCTCGCGCAAAAATCCAACGCCATCTACAAGGCCTATGGCGCGGTCAAGCGTGAGGTTGCGGAACGGCCGGGGCTTCCGATACCCATGGCGATCCGCAATGCGCCGACGGCGCTCATGAAGGATGCGGGCTACGGCAAGGGCTATCACTACGCCCATGACGAGGCGAGCGGTGTGTCGGATATGCAGTGCCTCCCCGACGAGCTCAAGAACGCCACCTTCTACCGACCCACCCAGCGCGGTTGGGAGCACCGGATCGGCGAACGGCTTCGCGAGATCGCTGAGCTCAAGAAGCGCGGCTGATCGGAGAATAGGGAATCGGGAGTCGGGAGTCGCCGTTCGACTGTGCTAACTTTCAGCCGTGCGAAGAACTCTCCCGCTGCTGCTTCTTCTCGCCCTCACGGGCTGCGGTTACCACCTCGTTGGAACCTCGACCTATCTGCCGGATGATGTCCGGAGCCTCCACGTCGAGCTCTTCACCAACCAGACGGCCAGGGCGGATATGGATCAGCGGGTCGCCGAGGCGCTCAATCTCGAGTGGGTGCGGCGGGGGCGATTCCAGCTCGTCGACCGCGCCGAGGATGCCGATATCGTGCTCAGCGGCACCATGACCAGATTGATGGTGGTCCCGGTGAGCTTTGACGAGAGCGGTCGCGCCACCGAGTACCAGATGACCCTCCTCACCGAGGTTCGGCTCTCGGATGTGCGCGGAGACGAGCCGGTGCTGCTCTGGGAGAACAAGGCGTTTTCCCGCCGAACCTCCTATGCCGTCGACGAGGATGCCGTCGACTACTTCGACCGGCAGCGTGAGGCCATGAACGAGCTCTCCACCGAGTACTCGAGAGCCCTGGTCAGCGCAGTCCTCGAAGGATTCTAGTAACATCCCTTCATGCCAAGCCGCCTGCCGCCGCACATCCGCGCGAAACTCGAACCCATCCGCCTGGTCGTTTTCGACGTCGACGGCGTGCTCACCGACGGATCGCTGTTCTATTCGGCGGCCGGCGAGGAGATGAAGGCGTTCAACGTCCACGACGGTCTCGGCATCAGGCTCATGCTCGAGGGCGGCATCGATGTCGGAATCATCACCGGCCGATCGTCGGCCGCGGTGTCGGCGCGGTGCTCGGATCTCGGGCTCAAGGAGGCCCTCGTCGTTCTCGGATCGAAGGACAAGGGCGCCGATCTCGATCGGATGCTGGAGACCCTGGGCATCGCCGATCACGAGATGGCCGCCATGGGCGACGATCTGCCGGATCTGCCGATGCTGACCCGCGCCGGTTTCTCGTTCTGTCCCACCGACGCCGCTCCCGAGGTCATTGCCGTCTGTGACCATATCAGCGGCAGGAACGGCGGCGACGGTGCGGTGCGGGAGGCGGCCGAGATCCTGCTCAAGGCCAAGGGGCTGTGGTCCGGTCTCGTCGAGAAGTTGTCGTCTCCGGCCCGAGGCCGACGGTGAGGGTCTACCTCGATCTGCTGCAGCACGTCCTCGATCACGGCGTGGTCAAGGAGGACCGGACCGGGACGGGGACTCTGAGCGTGTTCGGTCACCAGATGCGGATCGATCTTCGTGACGGCTTTCCCCTGTTGACGACCAAGAAGCTCCACCTGAGGTCGATCATCCACGAGCTGTTGTGGTTCCTCACGGGTGACACGAATCTGCAGTACCTGCACGACAACAACGTGACGATCTGGGATGAGTGGGCGGACGCCGACGGCAACCTCGGTCCGGTCTACGGCGCCCAGTGGCGTTCGTGGCCGACGCCCGACGGCCGGCACATCGACCAGATCGCCGGACTCATCGAGAACATCCGGAGAAACCCGGATTCGCGGCGCCATATCGTCAGCGCCTGGAATGTCGCCGACCTCGAAAAGATGGCGCTGCCGCCGTGCCACGCGCTTTTCCAGTTCTGGGTCGCCGAGGGGGGATTGAGCTGCCAGCTCTACCAACGGTCCGCCGATGTCTTTCTCGGGGTGCCATTCAACATCGCCTCCTACGCGCTGTTGACCATGATGGTCGCCCAGAGCTGCGGTCTCGAACCGCGCGAGTTCATCCACACCTTCGGCGATGTTCACCTCTATCGCAACCACATCGATCAGGCGAAGCTCCAGCTCCAACGCCGGCCGCGGCGCTTGCCGACCATGACCCTGAACCCCGAGATCGGTTCGGTCTTCGATTTTCAGTTTGCCGATTTCAAGCTCACCGAATACGACCCGCACCCGCACATCAAAGCGCCCATCGCGGTCTGAGGAGAGCCCGTGGTTTCTCTCATCGTCGCCATGTCCGCCAACCGCGTGATCGGCCGCGATGGCGATCTGCCGTGGCACCTCCCGGCCGATCTCCGGCATTTCAAGACCACCACCACGGGCCACCACCTCATCATCGGCCGCGCGACCTGGGACGAGGTCGGCAAACCGCTTCCCGGACGAACCATGGTGGTGGTGACCCGCAATCGCGGATTTGCCGCCGACGGCGTGCTCGTCGCTCACTCGTTGGCGGACGCCTTGTCCCTGGTGGTCGACGACGACGAGCCGTTCATCGGCGGCGGCGCCGAGATCTACCGTCAGGCCCTCGAGGCGGGAATGGTCGACCGCCTCTACATCACCCGGATCCACGCCGATGTCGAGGGAGACACCTTTTTCCCCGACATCGATCTCGATGGCTGGCTTCTCTCCGATCGGGTCGACCACCCCGCGGACGAGAAAAACGAGTTCGCCTGTTCCTTCGAGCGCTACGACCGTTCATGACAAAGCTGCAGGGTTGGTTCGTGATTCTCGGAGGTGCTCTGATCCTGCAGGCCTGCGCATCGGGAAAGCAGGCTCAACCCCAGGTGAGAGTCCCGTCCGGTTGGCCGGTGGCTCAGGCCAAGGCCGCGGTGAGCGCCGAGTTCGGAGTGCCGCGCGGCAGCTCGCGGCACGAGGGAATCGACTTCGCGGCTCCCGCCGGGACCCCGGTCCGGGCCACCGCGGACGGCACTGTCGTGGTTGCCGGCAGGGACGGCCGCTACGGGAGGACCGTTCTGATCGATCATGGCGGCGGTTTCAAAACCCGTTTCGCCCACCTCAAGAAGATCGAGACCAAACGGGGCAGGCGGGTCGAGCGGGGCGACACCATCGGCCGGGTCGGCAAGAGCGGCAACGCGAGCGGCGCGCACCTGCACTACGAGGTGATCAAGAACGGCGTGCCGGTGAATCCCCGGGTGTATCTCTGAGCGGAGTGTGACGGATGCCGCCGCTGCCGCGGACGCCGCCGCTGCCCCCGACAGGCTGGAAGCCTGTCGCTACACAGCGGCCCTTCGTGATTGTGTAGCGACAGCCATCCTGGCTGTCGTCGGTGACGTGCCCGAACGCGGTACCCTGTCGCTGCCCCGGTCGCTGCCGCTGATCCCGGTTCTCACGGCACCGGCCTTCCGGTCCGCCTTCGGCGGCCCGGCGTCGCCCCATCGGCGGGGTCGCGTCAGGTGGTGAATTGGAAGGGCTGCGACCCCGCCGATGGGACGCCGGCGGCCTCCCTCTGAGCCGGAAGAAGCAGACCGGATCGCGCCTTCCCGGGGGAGCCCGGTCGGCATTTGTGCGGGGCTACCCGCTCCGCCGAGGGGTCGTTCCGGCACAAATGCGGACCCGGCACCCCGAGGGACGTTTCTTTCCCTCCGACCCGGGACAGCATCTGCCGCTGCCGCTGTCGCTGCCCCTGGATGTTGTCAGACTTCGTGGAGGCGCGCACCAAACGGGGAGGGGTCTGAAGAGCCGGCGGGACGCCGGCCCTACAACCATCGCAGACCGGTTTATTGAGGCGGCTTTGTGGAGCAGGCTTCCAGCCTGCTCAGGTCGCTGCCGCTGCTCCCGGTCGCTGCCCCGGACGCTGCCTCGCTGCTGCCCCGGTCGCTGTCGCTGTTCCCGGTTCTCACGGCACCGGCCTTCCGGTCCGCCTTCGGCGGCCCGGCGTCGCCCCATCGGCGGGGTCGCGTAGGTGGTGAATTGGAAGGGCTGCGACCCCGCCGATGGGACGCCGGCGGCCTGCCTCTGAGCCGGAAGAGCAGATTTCATCGCGCTCCCCGAGGGACGTTCTTTCCCTCCGACCCGGGACAGCATCTGCCGCTGCCGCTGTCGCTGCCCCTGGATGTTGTCAGACTTCGTGGAGCGCGCACCAAACGGGGAGGGGTCTGAAGAGCCGGCGGGACGCCGGCCCTACAACCATCGCAGACCGGTTTCAGTCTGCAGGCGGCTTCCGTGCTCGGACGCTGCCGCTGTCCCGGTCGCTGCTCCGACGCTGCCGCTGTCCCGGCTGTCCCGGACGCTGTCGCTGCCCCGGACGCTGCCGCTGTCCCGGTCGCTGCCGCTGATCCCGGTTCTCACGGCACCGGCCTTCCGGTCCGCCTTCGGCGGCCCGGCGTCGCCCCATCGGCGGGGTCGCTAGGTGGTGAATTGGAAGGGCTGCGACCCCGCCGATGGGACGCCGGCGGCCTCCCTCTGAGCCGGGAGAGCAGACCGGATCGCGCTCCCCGTGGAGTGCCCGGTAGCGTAGTTGTGCCGAGCGCGCCGCGGTGCCGGTTGGTCGATCCGGCACAACTACGTACCCGGCACGTCCCAATGAACGCGGTTACCTCGTGTTCTTGAGGCGCGTCGTCCTCGTGCCTCGAAAGAACGCGGTATTGGCATTGAACGGACGTGCCGTCTCAAACCGATTTTGGGATGGAGCGCCTCCCCGAAAGCGGCGCGTTTCGGGCCCAAACATCGTTTGAGGGGGCACTCTCGGTGAGCGCGATGGGAGAATCAAGCTCGGAAGCGCGTGCCCGGGTACGAATACGGCCGCGGTTGCGGCCGCTGCGTCTGAGCTATTTCACCCGCGTTCCCGGCGGAACCTCGTCGTCGGCGGAGAGCAGGTACGGCGCGCCATCGATGGATGCCGCGAGGAGCATCCCCCGCGATTCGACCCCCATGAGTTTGGCTGGTTGGAGATTCGCGACGACGACGATGCGCCGGCCGACGAGCTGCTCGGGTTCGTAGCGTTCGGCAATCCCGGCCACCAACTGCCGTGGTTGACCTTCACCGAGATCGACCATGACCTTCATGAGTTTCTTCGACTTCGGCAGACGCTCGGCCTGCTTGACGAGGCCAACTTTGAGCTGGATCTTGGCGAAGTCGTCGATGGTGACGAGGTCCCCCTGGGCGATCGCCTCGGCCTCGATCTTTTTCTCCTTCTCCTCCTCGATCTCCTTGAGGTAGGCCTTGATGTCGACTCGCGGGAAGAGCGGTTGCGCCTCGCCGAGCTTGGTTCCGGCGGGCAATCCGCCCCACTTGGTCGCGCCCACCAGATCGAGGGGGAGGTCGCTCGCGCCGAGCTGTGACCGCAGCTCGGCCGCGATCCCGGGGATGAAGGGTTCGGCGAGGATGGAGGCGATTCTGAGCCCCTCGAGGGCGGCGTAGAGGACCGACTCGAGCTCGGCCCGGCCCTCGTCGCCCTTCTTGGCGAGGTTCCAGGGCTGGGTGTCCTGAAGAAAGACGTTGATGGTGGAGAGCAGCTGCCAGGCCGCTTCCAACGCCCGGTTGGGCTCGAACGCGTCCATGTGGAGGATGTACTTCTCGACGGCGACGGCCGCGGCTTCGGGTACCGGGCCGTCGCTGCTCGGCTGCGGGACCACGCCGTCGAGATTGCGGGTCGTCATGGCCGTCGTGCGCGACGCGGTATTGCCCAGGGAGTTGGCGAGATCGGCGTTGAAGCGCTCCAGGAAGGCCTCATCGGAGAAGTTGGCGTCCTGGCCGAACGACATCTCGCGCGCCACGAAGTAGCGCAGCGCATCGGCGCCGAAGCGGTGGATGAGGTACTCGGGGCGGACCACGTTGCCCACGGATTTGGACATCTTGGCGTCGTCCTGGAGCCACCACCCGTGGCCGAAGACCTTGTCGGGCAGCGGCAGACCGGCGGACATGAGGAAGGCCGGCCAGTAGACGCAGTGGAAGCGGAGGATGTCCTTGCCGACAAGGTGGACGTTCGCCGGCCAGAACTCGTCATAGCGCGACCCGTCATCGCTGCCGAAACCGAGCGCCGAGATGTAGTTGGTCAAGGCGTCGAGCCAAACGTAGACCACGTGGTCCTCGTCGCCGGGGTAGGGGACGCCCCATTTGAGCGAGGTGCGCGAGATCGACAGGTCCTTCAAACCGCCCTCCACGAATCGGAGGACTTCGTTGTACCGGCTCTTGGGGCGGATGCACTCCGGGTTGGCCCGGTACCACTCGAGGAGCCGGTCCTGAAATGCCGACAGGCGGAAGAAGTAGCTCGACTCGGAGAGCCGCTCCACCGGGTTGCCGCTTTCGGTGTCGACCCCGTCCTTGACCTGGGAGTCGGGGACGAAGGCTTCGTCGCGGGCGTCGTACCAGCCCTCGTAATCACCCTTGTAGATGTCTCCGGCCGCGGTGATGCGCTCGATGATCGCGGCCACGGCCTTTTGATGCCGGTCCTCGGAGGTGCGGATGAAGTCGTCGTGGGAGATGTTGAGGAGCTTCCACAAATCGTGGTACCTCGCCACGACCCGGTCGGCGAGTTCGATGGGTCTGATTCCCTGGGCCGCCGCCGCTTTCTCGATCTTCTGACCGTGCTCATCGGTGCCGGTCAGAAAATAGACCTTCTTGCCCCTGAGCCGCTGATAGCGGGCGAAGGCGTCGGCCATCACCGTCGTGTAGATGTGGCCGATGTGGGGCATGTCGTTGACATAATAGATCGGGGTCGTGATGTAAAAGGTGTCGGACACAGTGCCTCCAAGGGGCAAAGGATAGCATCGCGGATCGCCGGGGGCCCGCCATGAAAACCGGGTTTCGGGAGTCGACAGCCGATGGTTGAGCCTCCTGAATAAACCGAAATCCAGGGGAATCGTCGTCGGTGCTCGCCACATGGAGGCTCGAGTTGAAACACGGAGGGCACGGGGAACCACGGGGTCTCCACGGGGGATCGATCTGTTCATTTCATCTTTAGGAGAAGTCCCGCAATCCTCGAAGACAGGTTGAACCCGGGTCAGGATGACTTTGCGCCGTGGAATCTCCGTGGTTCCCCGTGTCCCCAGTGTTTCAAATGTGGCGCCCCGGGACGCACTCTAAATCCGGGAACCCGCAGTGACACAGGCCAAGGGAATTCTGCAATGGAACTTTCAGCTGTCGACGTTTCACTTGATTCCAGCAATGATGCCCGTCGCGGTTTTTCCGAACGAGGGCAGAGTTCGGTAGGATGTGGAGGATGAAAACTCGCTCGTGGTGGTGGTGGCCCTACCAGGTGTGGAAATACCTGGTGGCGGTTCCGGTGTCGGTGGCCGCGACGCTCATCGGCTCCGTCCTCGTCATCGTTCTCAGCCCATTTGTCCATCCGAGCACCCTGAGCCGGGTCATCGCCGGCAGCTGGGCGCGGATCGTGGCCCTCGTCACTCCCATGGAGGTCGAGGTGATCGGCCGGGAGAACATCGATCCCGACCAGTCGTACGTCGTGGTCTCCAACCACCAGAGCAACATCGACATCATCGTCCTCTACGGCTTTCTCGGGATCGACTTCCGCTGGGTGATGAAGCAGGAACTGCGATCGGTTCTGGGTCTCGGCGCCGCCTGCGCGGCCATTGGACACATCTACATCGATCGCTCGAATCACGAGTCTGCGGTTCGCTCCATCAACGAAGCCAGGCAGCGGATCACCGGCGGGACATCGGTGGTCTTCTTTCCCGAAGGAACGCGCAGCGACGACGGCAGGCTTCGCTTATTCAAGAAGGGCGCTTTTCGGTTTGCCATGGACACCGATCTGCCCGTTCTTCCGGTGACGGTGGACGGCGCTTGCGATGTTCTGCCGGCCCGCCGCTTCGATCTCCGCCCCGGGCGCGTGCGGTTGGTCATCCACCGACCGATCGCGATGGACGATCCGGCCGCCGCCGATCTTCCGACGCTCAGCAACCACGTCAGGGAAATCATCGGTTCGGCTCTTCCCGAGGCTGCCGAATCCGACCGATGACGGGTTTCGCGCGAGCGCTGGCGGTCGGCGCCTGCCTCGGCTTTCTGGCGGCCCCGGGGGTGTTGGCGCGGCCCTCGCCCGATCTCCAGATCGAGGCTCCTCCTGCCCTCGCTGCGGCTGCCGATGAGGTCCGGGTCATCGGTGGCGGGGATTTCTCCGCCGCCCTGCTGGTCACGGGTTTGATGGGATTCAGCTCGCCCATCAGGGTCGTTCTCGACCAGGAAGACAGCCCCGTTGCGCGCCGGACGCCGACCTGGGTGAGCGGGTTCGCCGACGGCGATTCGCGAACCATCGTGCTCTTCCCGGATCGGGTTGCACGATATCCGGACGACACGCTGGGAACTCTCGTCCACCACGAAGTCGCGCACGTCCTTGTGGCGGAGGCGGCACGGGGCCGGCCGGTGCCACGCTGGTTCAACGAAGGCGTGGCGACCGTCGCCGCGCGCGAGTGGGGGATCGAGGATCGTGCCCGGTATGCGGCCGCCGTCGTCGGTCGCGGGCCGCGCACTGCAGCGGCTCTCGATCTGGGTTTTGCCGAGGGCGGACGGCGGGTGAGCCGGTCGTACGCGCTCTCCGGCGCCTTTGTGCGATGGATGCGGGTGGAGTACGGCGGGTTCGTGACCGCGCGGATTCTCGAGCTCATCGGTCGTGACATGCGGTTCGAAGAGGCTTTTGTCCGCGCCACCGGAGACACCCTCGAGCGAGCCGAGCACCGGTTCTTCGTCCGCGAGGCGCTGTGGCACACCTGGGTCCCGTTTCTGACCTCGACGGGAGTCCTCTGGGCGGCGATCACCGCCCTCGCCGTGGTCGCCATTCGCCGCCGGAGAACCAAGAGCGCCGCCATGAAGCAGCGCTGGGATGCGGAAGAGGAGCTGGCGGCGCTTCGCACCCGCCCTGAACCGCGGCAGGCCCTTGATTTCACGACCAGCGGCTCAGTCGATGATGTCGATGACGATGTGGTGAATTGAGTCGGACGGTGCGAGTCGGCAGTTCACGGTGAGCCTCATGCAAAAACCCACCATTCTTGCTGGTTCGTGGTCTTTGTGCCGGCGAGACGCCAGCACCACAAAGGGCCGAGATCCACTGTAGGGCCGGCATCCAGCGGGGTCAGCAGACCTCAGTGTCCGAATCTCGAACCTTGCAGACGGCTGAGTCGAGAGTCGACAGAATCCATCGAACGCAAATCTCGTGGACCGGAGCTGTCGACTGACGTCTCCGTCGTCCTACCCGAACCGGGTCTGCGACCTCATGACCGCCGCACGAACCGCCGACAGCATCTGCTTGCGTTCGAGATCGTTGGGCTCCGGTCCATGGCAGGTGATCATGGGTTGGCCCTGCTCTTCGCAGGTCCGCTGGTGGACGTTGAAGAGCTGGTCGAGGAGATCCGGCGCCACGTGTTTGGCCTGTTGGTAGATCGCGCTTGTATTCTCGGGAGGACTGAACCCGCCGTATGCGACATTCGACGAGCTGACCTTTTGGTGGAGCTTGTCGCTGATGGTCCGGCGGAGGCTCTCGAGCAGTCTGAGCCGTCGTGATCTGGCGCTTCCCATGTGCCCTAATCCCGCTTTCTCCGACTCAAGGAGTGTGTAGTGCATAGAATTGGCGGTGCCTTTCGGGTGTCGTTTGGCCCATTTTTTGGCGAATTCTTGGCCCATACCACCAGTATGAACCTGCGAATTCGCCCAAAAATGGCCTCAAACGACCCTCCGAAATCCATCCACCATCTAGGCACTACACACTCCTAGCCGGTACGGTTGCGGTTGACATTGAGCCTGCCATCTTCTCCGCCGGTCCATCGGGACCGACGATCCGGGCTCCCTCGCAGACCCTGCGGCGAAACCTGGTGAGAATGGCCCTCTGGCTGCATTTGCATCTCTGGCCACAGGATGGACCAGCACCGGATACCGCGCTGTGCCCGGGGTCACAATCGCTCAGCCCGGTCGGTTTGACCGGGATTCGGCTCTCGAGCGACCCAGCGCCGCGGCGGGGGTGTCTTTCTCAACTCGGGGTGCGAAGATGTCATTGCCGGCCGTCGAGCAGCCCCGGGGTCCGGCGGCACCGGGTCGGTGGACGCGTGGTCGGCCGCCGGCGAAAACAGCTGAGAACGGAGTGAACTCTTCTCGAGTGGATCCGTAGAACTGAGTGAGCGAGATGATGAAAGACAACTGGTTTGCCCGAGCCGAGCGGTTTGTCCGCGACTACACCGGCGGCGTCGGGGCGGGGGATCTGCGACGCCTGTTCGACCGCGATGCCGCCCATGCCTTCGGCGTCGTGACCCGAGAGCACGACGGCGCCGAACCGAAGGGCAAGTTCGGGAGGTTCCTCTACCGGACGAAGATCCTCTTTCTCGGACTGTCGTTCAAGCTCTCGCCGCCACGACGGCTGCTCTTCGGTGTCAGCATCATTCTCTCGCTTCTCGCGCTGCAGGACTTCAACCTCGGGATGAAGGCCGGCGGTCAGTTTTTCCTCTTCCATCTCGTCGGGATTGCCGGCTTCGTCTTTCTCATCCTCCTCGAGCTCGCCGATCGGATCGTCGTTCGGGACGAGCTCGAGGTCGCCCGGGAGCTTCAGCACGACCTGCTGCCCAAGGATCCGCCGCAGGTCGGGGATTGGGAGTTTGTTTTCTCGTACCGAACCGCCAACACCATCGGCGGCGACTACTACGATTTCATCCCTCTCGAGGATGGCAGGTTGGCGGTGGTGGTCGGTGATGCGAGCGGGCACGGCATCGCGGCCGGACTCCTGATGGCCATCGCCAGCTCGGCGCTCAAGCTCGCCATCGATGTCGATCCGACGCCGGCCTCGGTGGCGCGTTTCGTCAACCGCGCGTTGTGCCGGAGCGGGACGAATCGAGCGTTCATGACCCTCTTCTATGGTCTGCTCAACCCTGGGACGGGGCGGATGGAATACGTCGTTTCGGGTCATCCCTATCCCATGCTCCGCCGCGGCGACGGCGAGATCATCGAGCTCGGCGAGGGGGGATTGCCGCTCGGGATTCGCAACGACGTGGTCTCGCCCACCGGTGAGATCACCATCGAGAGGGGTGATCAGCTCCTCCTCCACACCGACGGCATCGCCGAGACCCTCGATCCCACCGGAGCCGACTTTGGCTATGATCGACTTCGACGGTCGCTGGAGTACGGCGGCTCCTCCAAGGCCATCCATGATCGGATCGTCCGCGAGGTCGTGTCGTTCCAGGGCGAAGCCGCCACCCTCGACGACCGCAGCCTCGTCGTCATCTCGCGTGCCGTCGAGCTTCCGCCGATTCCTGGAGCTGAGTGATCCGAAATCGTGATCAGGGACCGGGACAGCGGCAGGAATCAGCGACCGGAGCTGCGACCGCGAAAGCGTCACGAATCAGCGGCATTTGTACCAGGGCACGCGCCTCCGAGCTTGATTCTCCCATCGCGCTCTCCGAGAGTGCCCCCTCAAACGATGTTTGGGCCCGAAGCGCGCCGCATTCCGGAAAGGCGTTGCCTCCCAAAATCGGTTTGAGACGGCACGTCCGTTCGAGGCCGTTCCGCGTTCCCTCGATACGATCCCTGTGTGCGATGGTGCGACGCTCTTATCCAGCAGCCAGCAGCCAGCATCGACAACAAAAAAGCCCGGGCTTTCGCCCGGGCTCGTTTGTGTTCTGCGATGAACCGCTTACGAAGCGCTCTTCTCGTCGGTGAACTCGAGGTCGGCCGAGGCCTGCATGGCCGTTTCGTAGGCGGCCTGCGAGGTCTTGGTGCAGCTGGTCTTCGTATAGGTCTCGTCATACGCGGCCTGGGCCACGGCGTGGCGGGCGGCGCTGGCGGCGGTCTTGGAGCAGCTGGTGTCGGCGAGGACCGCGTCGTAGGCGGCCTTGGAGGCCGTCTTCGAGCAGCTCGTCTCGTGGTAGGTGTTGACATAGCTCTGCTCGGCAAGGGCGTTGACATAGGCAGCCTTGGCGGTCTTCTCGCAACCGCTCTCGGCGAGGCTGGCGTCGTAGGCGGCCTTGGCGGCGGTCGTGGCGCAGGAGGAACCCTCGTTGCTGGCGGTCTTGACGGCGGTCTTGTCGCAGCCGGCGCCGTCGTTGCTGGCGGTCTTCACGGCGGTCTTGTCGCAGCCGGCGCCGTCGTTGCTGGCGGTCTTGACGGCGGACTTGTCACAGCCGGCGCCGTCGTTGCTCGCGGTCTTCGCGGCGGTCTTGTCACATCCCGCGGCTTCGGCGCTCGCGGTCTTCTCACAGCCTCCACAGTCAGCGGCGGCAACTCCGGCAAAAGCCAACGCAATCACGCAGACTCCACAAATGACCATCATCTTTTTCATTTTCAATTCTCCTTTTCGTTATTTCCTGGTGACGGCACCCGTGAAAATGATTCGCGATCTCGATAAGAATCCTAACACACGGTAGTACGTAGATCATCCCGCCGAGGTTACGCGCCATGAGAAAATTTTTCGTCGGCGGGTTAACCAAGGTGGTGCCGGGGCGTTGTCTGAGGTGGGACTCGGGAGTCCGTCGGGCTGGAAATGGGGGCGCGGTGTCCGAATCAACGGGGCAGTGGCTCAAGGGTTGTGCGCTGGGGTGCGGCGCTCTGGTTGTGCTCTTTGTCCTTTTCATCGTCGGAATGTCGGTCTCGATGCGGACGGCGTTCGACGACGCGCACGAAGACCGGGAGATCCTCGAGCAGCAGTTCGGCGAGGTCGATCTCTTCACCCCGGCCGTCGATGGCTCGGTGGCAGAGGATCGTGTGGCGGCCTTCCTGACCGTGAGAGAGGCCCTCGCCGGGGTCCACGCCGAGATCGAAGATGTCGATGACGAGATGGCTGATTTCGAAAAGATGGCCGATGGTGAGCCGCCCATGAGGCAGGCCCTGCCCGCGGTCTTCAGAATGACCAGGTCGATGATGGGGCTGCCCTTTGTCTTCGGTGAGATCGAACGAGCCAGGAACCGCGCCCTCGTCGAGGCCGGGATGGGGCTCGGTGAATACAGCTACATCTATGTCCTGGCGTACCACGATCAGGAGCTCTCAGACAGATCCGCGGCCAAGCTCTTTACGTCCTCGGCCGCGAACAGCCGGGTGCGGGCCGAACTGCGCGGGATGATCGAACGCCAGTTGGCCGCCGCAACAGCCGCGGGCGCCGATGAAGAGCTGGTGGCGGCCATCGCCGCCGAGCGGGACGCCCTCGCCGCGGACGATGGGAGAGTCCCCTGGCAGGACGGTCTGCCCGAGCAGATCGCGGCCTCGTTCGCCGTTCAACGGGAGCGTCTGGACGCCACTTACTCGGCGGCGGCGGCCGAGTTCGCGCTCCTCAACAGCACCATCCGAGGCGGCGGCCTGAGCATCCAGATGGACTGACCCGGAAGCGGCATTCCGCCTCCGGGTCGATTCAGCAGCGATCAGAACCCGTAGCGCACCCCGCCCAGGAACCGGCGCCCGGGCGCCGGGTAGCCGAGCACCTCCTGGTAGTCGGCGTCGAGGATGTTGAGGGCCCGCGCGGTGATGGTGATCCTCTTCCACGCCTCCCACGCCACGGCGAGGTTGACCGTCGTATAGCTGTCGGCCTCGGCGCGGTCAAAGGTCACCGGGTCGATATCGTCGCGGGCATCGACCCAGAGGACCGTCACATCGCCGCTCCAACCCTTGCCGATGTTTCCGTTGAGGGTCCACGATGCGCTCCACTCCGGACGCCGCAGCAGGGGCAGGCCATCCTCGGATTCGGTGTCGAGATAGCTCGCCTGAAGATACCAGCGGATGACGTCGAGCGCGCCCTGCTCCCAGACGAACTCGGCGCCCTTGATCCTGGCCTTGCCGATGTTGACGTTCTCGTAGGTCGAGAAATCGAACTCGATGAGATCGGCGATATCGGTGGAGAAGATGTTCAACTGCCACCTCGAGTGCCCGGCGAGTGGGGTGTAGACCACGCCGAGCTCGCCGGAATTGGAGGTTTCCGGTTCGAGAGCGGCGTTGCCGCCGATGGGCGCATAGAGTTCGCCGAGCGACGGTGCTCGGTAGGCCTGACCGTAGCCGCCGCGGAGCTCGAACGTGTCTGCGAGGCGCCAGCTGAAGTCGATCCGGCCGGTGATCTTCGATCCCCAGTCGTCGTTGTCGTCCCAACGGAGGCCGGCCAACAACCTGAGCTTCGTGCCGATCCGCCAGTTGTCCTGGGCGAACACGCTGAGATAGCTGTCGGTGGCTTCGTCGAGGCTGACGCCGAAGGTGTTGCTGTCGGTCACCCGGTCCTCGCGCCACTCGGCGCCCCAACTGACCGTGTGGCCGCCGAGAGTGTGGTGGCTCGCGAGGCGTGCTTGATCGGTGTCGGCTTCGGTGTTGCCGTAGGTGTAGCCGTAGGGATCGTCCGGGTCCTCGAAATCAAAGGTCCGCTCGACCCGCGATGCCACGACCTCGAGGTTCCATTTGCTGTTGAGCTGCCATCTCAAGGGAATGGCCATCAGCTGTTGTCGGGTGTCCTGGCGTCGGTTGGGGGTGGGATCGTCCGGCCTGACGAAGGGGATCCCGATGTCGCTCGAGAGATCCTGGTAGACGAGGCCGATCCGGCTGCCCTGGCCCCAACTGAACCCCATGTTGGTGAGGCCCTGCTTGCCTTCGAAGTCGCTGTTGTCGAGAGTCCCCTCGCCGCTCCTGCGGTATCCGGAAACGAGGACGTCGAATTTCTTGCTGGCATAGCCCGCGGAGACTTCGTAGCGCTGCCAGCCGTCCTCGCCTCCCTCGGCCAGGAGGCGGCCGCCGAGCTTGTCCGTCTCGCGGTAGGGGATGAGGTTGATGACGCCGCCGACGGCGTCCGCTCCCCACAGCGCGGAGTAGGGGCCTCGTGCAACCTCGATTCTCTCGAGGGCGGTGGTGGTGGGCAGGCTCCAGTCATAACCGCCGTAGTAGGGCGAGTTGAGCCGGACGCCCTCGAAGAGCACGAGGGTGTGGTTCGAGTTGGTGCCGCGGGTGAAGACCGAGGACAGCGTTCCCTCGTCGCCGGACCGGGCGACCGACACGCCGGGCACCCGGCGGAGAAGCTCCGTGACCGATTCGGCCTGCGAGTCGTCCATCTGTTGGCGGGTGATGACGGTGGTCGCGACCGGGACCTGACTGACCGAGGATTCGGTACCGGTGGCGGTGACGGTGATCTCCGAGCCGAACTCCGGCTCGATCTCGGGCACTGCGGGGATGACCTGGGCTGCGGCGGTGGCGGCGCTGAGGACGGCGGTCAGGAGACCTGTGGCGAGGGTGACGGTCAGCGGGCGAAACATCATACGAAACCTCCCGTTTCAAATCGGTGCGACAGGTCTCCTGACTTCCGGATCGTTCGCTCCCGTCCGCCTTCCCAGTGGGTTCCACCAGTGGCTGAACCATCGGTTCGTGGGCGGTGCGTCCCCGGTGACAGTGGCGGGGGCCGCGCCGGATTCTCACCGGCTTCCCTTATCACTCCGTTCGATGAACAGTACGCGTGCAGGGTGGGGGAGTCAACTGCCCGGACCCACCGCCCGGACCCACCGCCACCGTCGGACGGTGGCTCTGCGGATTCGACCATCGCCGTCATCGAGAGCTCACTCTCGCTGCCGTCGAGTTGTCGAATCCGCGCCGCGCCTACGGCGCGTCAGTGGGTCCTACGTTGACGACTGCCGGTTCGAATTTTCCGCGCCGCCTCCACCCCCCACCCGCCCGCCCTCAGAAATCCCCGTGGAAGGTCGCTTCGCTCCTTCCCCAAGGATTTCTGAGGGGTGGAGTTTTTTGTTCATCGCAAAGTTGCCGGGAGTTTTCTGAAGAAAATGCTGGATCATCAGTTCTTGAGGGTGTAGGTTCGTGGAACTCACTCGATTTGGCCTGCAGGCCAAGGTGATGACCCAAAGGATTACTGGCTCCTGCGGGCAGCCATGACCGTAACCGCATCCGGCCACGCGGAAGTCGCGTTCATTGGGACGTGCCGGGTACGTAGTTGTGCCGGTACGACGAACCGGCATCGTGGCGCGCTCCGCACAACTACGCTACCGGGCACTCCTCGGGAAGCGCGATGAGGTCAGTTCTCCAGGCTACGAGGCAGGCCGCCGGCGCGCCATCGGCGTGGTCGCAGCCCTCCCCGCTTCCCACAAGCGACCACGCCGATGGTGCGGCGCTGGGGCGCGGGGACGCGAATGCGTCACCGCAGACCAGAAGGCCGGGGATGAGGGCAGGTTTCGGGGCAGTGGCATTCGTTTCAGCGAACGCGCTTCCGAGCTTGGTTTTCCCATCGCGCTCTCCGAGAGTGCCCCCTCAAACATTGTTTGGCCCCCAACGCCCGAGACAGCCGCAAGGCCCTCGTTCCAAACAATGATTTGAAGCGGCACGTCCGTTCGAGGTCCCTCCCACGTTCTATCGAGGTCATCCGTCCGTTGCGATGTTTGGAGTGGCCTGGCGTCCACGCCAGACACCTGCAGGCGATGACCTCCTCATCAGAAGCACGTCCACCAACGTCGCGCTCTTGCGATGCAATCTCCAAGCCCGGGCATCCCACTCTGCACACTTCGATGTCCTTTGCGTCCATAGCGCCTTCGCGGTTCAACATCCGTCATGAATGGGTGCGATGGCCAATCATGCGATGTCTCTGCTGCCTTTGCGCCTTTCGCCTTTGCGCCTCTGCGTTGATTTGCGATGGTGCGATGTCTTTGCGTTCTTAGCGCCTTCGCGGTTCAACTCCGCGCGATCCGCTCCAACCCCTCCCGTGCAAACCCGATACTGCCATCCATCCCGAGCGCCTTGCGATACATCTCGGCATGCCCGCACAACGTCTCCGGCCCGCTCGAGATTGACCCCGATATTGGCCCAGTCGACGGCCGAACCGGGATCGACGGCGACGGCCTTCTCGAAGCTCGCCACCGCCTCGCGGTGGCGGCCGAGCTTGAAGAGACAGAAACCGAGGCTGTTGTGGTGCGCGAGCTCGGGCTCTTCGATCTTGATGGACAGGGAGAGGTCGTCGACCGCTTCTTCGAAACGCTCGAGCTGCTTGAGGCAGAAGCCGCGGAAGAAACGAATCCGGCCGAGATCCTCGTCGGGAGGACCGATCTCGAGGGCGCGGTCGAAGTGTCCGAGCGCGCGTTCGGCCTGATTGTCGTTGACGTCGCAGACCCCGAGGTTGAAGGCGATGGCCGCCGATGGGCCGCCCGACTGCTGCAGATGGCCGCGGGCGTCCGGCCACTCCTCGAGCCGGATGTGGCTCAAGGCCATCTCGAAGTGGAGATCCTCGACGGACACCGACTCGAGCCCGAGATCGAGGGCTTCGGCGAAGCGGTCGAGGGCCTCGATGTCGTCGCGCCACGCCACCTGGACATGGGCGCGGTGATAGGCGATGAGCCCGGCAGGAGCCCCATTTTCCCCGGCTTCGAGGAGCGTCCGGTCGGCATCCTCGAGCTGCCCCCCGGCCAGCCGGCACAGCGCTGTCTGGACCAACGCGGCGGCTCGCTCCGCCGGCCCTCGAGAGAGCGAGGCTGCAGTCCAGGCCACTTCGGCGGCGGCGCGGTGCGCCGCGGAATCGACCAGCGCGGAGCTGGCGCGGAGCGCGAGCTCGCGGCCCTCGTTTCGCCGCTGGTTGGCATGAAGGGACGGGCCCATACCGGCGATGGTGTCGGCGATGCAACCGGCGCAGAGCGAGGGGTCGGGTTGCCACACCGGAGCTCGCCCTTCGGCGAAACCGGCGCGGGATCGCCCCCGTCTCCACTGCTGGCCGCAATCGAAGACCCTGCCGCCTGCGACCACGTTGTGAGCCCAGCAGGAACCGAGAATCCCACCGGCGCCGTCTGATCGAGCCATGGTGCTGTCGAGGACATGGGCGGCGGTGAGGATCTCCATGACCGAGGTGTCGAGGGCTTTCGCTCCCAGGTAGAGGCGGAGACCGAGCGCCGCAGCGGTGGTGATCGTGGTCTCGGTGGGCTCGTCCCAGAGCAGCAGGCTCGGTTTGGCGAGTCTGGCGGCGAGGTCGCCGGCGGTTTCCAGCGCCGGCTCGGGATCGACGCCGGGCGGGACCTCGAGGATCGGCAACGGGACCAGCCGAGCGCCGGTGCGTTCCCGATAGGCCTCGTTCTGAAACCGGGTCGCCGCATCCAGGAGGGCTTCGATCTCGGGCGCCGGACCGATGCCGGCCTCCGCCACGAGATGGAGGTGGACCACGGCCACCTCTTCCCGGTCGAGATGGTCGACGACCGTTTGGCGTATCAGGCCCTCGCGGTCTCCTCCGGCGGCGACCACGTGGCAGCTCCAGGCGCAGTGGGGAAGGGAGGCGGCCAACCAGGGCGCGAGCAGACCGGCGGGGGTGTCGGCATCGAGAAAGAGCCACTCGACGGGCGGTTGAGCGAGGGTCACGAGACGATCCGTTTGCCGCCGTCGGCCGACGCGGCGCTCCACGCCGCACGGACCTCGTCCATGTCCCCGCGGGACATCCACTCGGTTTCGAATTCGTCGCCCAGCGCGAGATAGGCGGGCATGTCGTCGCGCAGGGGTTTGATCCCGTGCGCCCGGGGATTTCTGATGATGGCCGAGCCGAAGTAGAGCTGCATCTGCTGGGCGTTGGAGTTGCCGCGGACAGCGACGCCGCAGTCCTGGACGAACCGCAGGGTGGCGAGCGCGTCCTGTTTGGCCTCGCCGGGAAGACCGTACTGCGAGAAGAGTTCGACATCGAGGCCGGCCGAGAGGGCGGTGACGGCGGCACGGCGGATGGCTTCGGGCTCGATGGCCTTGCCCGATCGATCGAGCACCCGGGGCACGGCGCTCTCCAAACCGAGGGCAAGGGTGTGAACCCCGGCGCGGGCGAGGAGCCGGAGCAGCTCCGGGCTCAGCATGTCGGCACGGGTCTCGATCCACATCTCGACCGCGAGATCGCGGCGGGCGATGCCTTCGAGGATGGCGTGGACCCGAGCGGCGTCGTACGAGAAGTTCGGGTCGGCAAACCACAATCGGCCCTTGCCGCGGCGAGCGACGACGGTGATGTCGTCAAGGACCCGCTCCACCGAATGGGCGCGGGTGGTCGGCCCGAATGCCGCGGGGGTGACGCAGAAGGCGCAGTGGTGCGGGCAGCCGCGCGAGGTCAGCATGATCGCTTCGTCCCAATCGGCCGGGTCGAGGACGCCATCGAGCCACGGCGACGGATACCCATCGAGATCGTCGGGCGGCACGATGGGATCTCCGCGGAGCCAAGTGCCGTCGTCGACACGGGTGCTGGTGCCGGGAACCGCGGCGTCGATGGGCCCCCCATCGACGGCGTCGGCCACGGCCCGGATGACCAACTCGCCCTCGCCGTGACAGACGAAGTCGAACTCCCCGAGCGCCGCCAGGGCTTCCTCCGGCATGAAGTTCGCCTGCGGTCCGCCGATGATGACCCGGCACCCGGGTGAGGCTGCCTTGGCCATCCGCGCGATGGCCCTGATGTGAAAGAAGTTGCGCTGGTAGGCGGTGAAGCCCACCAGCCGGGGCTGTTTCTCGTGCAGGTAGCGCCGCAGCGCCGCCGGAGAGAAGGGCCGGCCCGAGCTCAGTGAAAGGAGGTCGGTGTCGTGGCCCAGACGGCGCAGCACCGCCGCCAGGTTGGCCAACGAGATCGGCGTCACCGGGTCGGAGTGTGGGTGGAGATCGATGAGGACGACATTCATGGCGGCCCATTGTTGCAGAACACGGTTGTGGCGCGAACATCACGGGGTCGATTTCGCCTCGCGGCGCGGTTTCCATGTTAGGCTCTCCCGCTGTGAATGTGCTTCGCTGTTATTTCCTGACGCTGCTGCTCGTCCTTTCGGGGGCGGGACCGGCGGCTGCGGTCGAGCTCCGAATCGTCGGCATCGACGGCGAGTCTCTGTCTGGGGCCCGGGTGCTGGTCATCGGCAGCTCCGGCTCGTACGTGGCCGACTCCAACGGTCGAGTGGTGCTCGATCCCGATCCCGCGCTGCCCATGGTGCTCTATGTCGCGCGCCCCGACGGAGTCGCGCTCAAACCGGTCACCGTCATCGAGATCCCTGCCGACGGCATCCTCGAGGTCAAGGTCGAGGCCGCCGGCGAGACCGTCACGGTGATCAGCGGGGTCGTCCCCGATCTCGAGCTGCCGCCGGCGACGGCGGCCACGGTCCTCGGCCGGTCCGATCTCGAGCAGCGGGCCACGACGTCGCTGACCCAGACTATTGAAAATCTCCCCGGCGCCGGGAGGTCGGGAACCGGTCACGGAATGGTTCCGAGTCTTCGCGGCCTGCCGAAACAACGAACTCTGGTGGTCCTCGACGAAGGTCGTGTCACCACCGAGCGCCGGGCCGGCCCCTCGGCCAGCTTCCTCGATCCCGATTCGGTGGAAGAGGTCGAGGTCGTCCGCGGGCCCGGGTCGGTCGCCTACGGATCCGACGCCTTCGGCGGGATCATCCGCGCCCGGTCGCGAATGCCGGATCCCCAGGCGGGCTCCGCGCTGCGGTACGGTCTTCTCGGCGGCGTCGGGATCCCCGAGCTCGGAGCCATGGCGGAGGCGACCACCCACGGACTGGGAGGCGGCTGGCTCTTCGGCGGCCACTCGCGCAAATACGACGACTACTCGAGCCCCCATGGCACCGTCGCCGACTCGGGCGCCGAGCTTTCGGGCTTCCGTGCCGCATTTCAAACAAGCGTGAAGAGCGGCGTCATCAGAGCGGGGTGGCGTTCCGATCTCGGAAGCGAGATCGGCAAGCCCGCTCCCGATTCCGATCAGCAGCGGGTCTTTTACTCCAGGGACGACTCCCATCGCCTCAATCTCGGCTACGAGAGTCCGGGACCGGGGAAGTGGAACCGGATCGCGGCCTCCGTCTTCTGGGATGCATCCACCCTGATCCTGGACAAGGACCGGTTCGCCACCGCCGACGACCCCCGGCGGCTCGAGGTCTCCGACACCGACGCCAACGACTACGGTCTGCGCCTCGAGGCGGAACGGCCGGTCGGCCCCGTCCGACTGGTCCTCGGGCTCGATGTTTCGGGCCGCTACGATCTCCACGCCGTCAACTCCTCGACGACCTTCGACGACTCGGACGCCGTCATCGACTCGAGTTACGAAGTGGCCATCGACAACGCGCGCCGCGACGACATCGGTCTCTTCGCCGCCATGAATCGGGACTGGAAGCGCTGGAAGTTCGCCGCCGGGATCCGGCTCGACTCGATCCGAACCGTCAACCGGGGCGGTTACTTCGGCGACATCTCGTCGTCGAAGTCCGATTTCTCCGGATTCCTGGCCCTGACGCGCGACCTCGGCGCCGGTTTCGAGGCGACGCTCCAGATCGCCCGCGGCTTCCGCGATCCGCTGCTCTCCGACCGCTACTACCGCGGCATCACCGGCCGCGGGTTCATCACCGGCAACCCCGATCTCGAGGCCGAGACCAGCCGCCAGCTCGATCTCGCCGTTCGTTGGCGCCGCGACCGGCTGGCCGTCGCCGGCTACGCCTATGGCTACCGGATCGACAACCTCATCGAACGCTACCGGGTCGATGGCGACTACTACTTCCGCAACCGGGGCGCCGGCGAGATCACCGGGTTCGAGATCGAGGCGAGCTGGATCATCAACCCCGAGATGGAGCTCCAACTCGGCGCATCCTGGATCCAGGGTGAGGTCGTGGACGACGGCAGCCCCACCGATGATGTACCCCCGCCGGGGATCACGGCGGTCTTCCGGGGAACGCCGACCCAGAGGTGGTGGTGGATGATCCGCGGCGCCGCCTTCGCCGAGGACGACCGGCCGGGGCCCACCGAGCAGGCGCTTGCCGGGTACGCGGTCCTCGACGCCGGGTTCGGGTGGAAACTGTCGCGCGCGCTCGAACTCGGTCTCGTCGGGCGGAACCTGCTCAACCGGAGCTATCTCGGCTCCGCCGACGAGGACGCCGTCCTCGCTCCGGGGAGATCGGTGCAGCTCAGCATCCGCGGGAGCTTCGGCGGGTAGAGTTCAACGCAGAGACGCAGAGACGCAGAGACATCGCACACATCGCAGGGTTGAAACGCAAAGGGCGCGAAGATCATCCATCGCAAAGCGGCGCCAAGCCATCGCATGATCGACCCATCGCAACATCGCAGGCGTTCATGAGGAGCGGCTGGACCTCGTGGGAGCATCTTCTCGACCGGGGGGGGTAGGCCAAACCTACTTGACACCTGGGTCGGGTACCATAGGCCATACACCTTCGGGGAGGTCAGCATGCGCTCGATCAGCCACTTCTGTTTTGTCCTTGTGGTACTGGTGCCGATGATCGGGACGGCCGCGGAATTCGGATTCGTCGGGATGTCCGGGACCGACTCTCTGGTTGTGCTGGATCTCGACGCCGGGACGGCGTTGAGCCCGTCCATCGGTCTGCTGCCTGAGGGCGACTACCCCTACGACGCGACCATCCTCCCGGATGGGAGCGAGGTTTGGGTCTGCGGCGCCAACGGCGATGGTGTCGTCGTCATCGACACGGTGAGCCATGCCGTCATCACCAGGATCGATCTCGGTGCGGCCGGCGGCTATCCGGTCAATGTCGCTTTCAATGAAGCGGGAACGACCGCCTACGTGAGCGCCAGAGACGGCGACGCCGTCGTCATCGTCGATGTTGCGACTCACACGCCCACGGGATCGACGATTCCCATCAATTCCGTCTATTTCGGGCCGGGCAAAGGACGAGTCCGCCCCGGCGACGGAACCCTCTTCATCGTCGACTGGTACAACGATTTTCTCTACTCCATCGACCCCGTCTCGCTGGCCGTGACCTCCGCCGATATCGGCACCAGCCTCTGGGACCTCGCCATCCACCCATCGGGAGCGCCGCTCTATGCCATCGACCGGGGAACCGATCAGGTCCACGTCGTCGATCCCGCAACGCTGACGGTGACGACCTCGGTATCGGTGGGTGACGACCCATGGGGTGTCGACATCACTCCGGACGGGAGCCTCCTGTTCGTCGCCAACGAGGACAGCTCCAACGTGACGGTGATCGACACCACGACCAATTTAGTCGTGGAGACCATCCCCCTGGCAGCGGACGCGGATCCCAGGGACGTGGACATCAACGCCGCCGGTACGCTGGCGTACGTGACCAACGGCAGCGTGACCGGGGACGACGGAGTGTACGTGATCGATATCGCCACCTGGGCGGTCGTCGACATCATCACCGTGAGTGGTGACAGCAACAGCAATGTTGTCGCCGTGGCCCCGGAGCCGGAGGGCGGGTTGATTTTCAGCGACGGCTTCGAGACCGGCGACACCACCGGCTGGGCGAGCGCCACGCCCTGAACGAGCGAAGCCATCGCATTCATCGCAGTTGAACCGCGAAGACGCAAAGCACGCGAAGCATCAATCGAACTCATCCCATGTAGGCCGGCGTTCCGCCGGCGCCGCCGCTGCGCACTGCCGCTACCCTCGTCCGGCCTTCTGCCGGACGCTTCGCGGCCCAGCGTCGCACCATCGGCGTGGTCGCGCGTAGGTTGAGGGGAGGGCTGCGACCACGCCGATGGCACGCCGGCGGCCTGCCTCGTAGCCGGGAGAGCGGACCGCGTCGCGCTCTCCCGGGGGAGCCCGGTCGGCATTTGTGCGGAGCGGACCGCTCTGCCGGGAGGTCGTTCCGGCACAAATGCGGACCCGGCACCCCGGTGGGGCGCGGTTTTCCGCGGGTCCCCATCGGCCTCGGTCCCGGTTTTCTTTCAGGTTGGGCGGAGATTGTGGGGGCGGGCTTCCAGCCTGCCCGTCAGGGTTGTTGAAGCCGGCCGGGCGTTTCCGAGAGAGTGCGGGGTATTGGGTCTTGTGGGATCTCGGGTTCCTGACACCCTCATCCCCGGCCTTCTGGGCCGCCGGGACGCTGTTGCGTCCCGGCGGCCCAGCGTCGCACCATCGGCGTGGTCGCGCGTGGGTTGCGGGGAGGGCTGCGACCACGCCGATGGCACGCCGGCGGCCTGCCTCGTAGCCGGGAGAGCGGACCGCGTCGCGCTCTCCCGGGGGAGCCCGGTCGGCATTTGTGCTGGGCGGACCGCTCTGCCGGGAGGTCGTACCGGCACAAATGCGGACCCGGCACCCCGGTGGGGCGCGGTTTTCCGGGTGTCCCCATCGGCCTCGGTCCCGGTTTTCTTTCAGGTTGGGCGGAGATTGTGGGGGCGGGCTTCCAGCCTGCCCGTCAGGGTTGTTGAAGCCGGCCGGGCGTTTCCGAGAGAGTGCGGGGTATTGGGTCTTGTGGGATCTCGGGTTCCTGACACCCTCATCCCCGGCCTTCTGGGCCGCCGGGACGCTGTTGCGTCCCGGCGGCCCAGCGTCGCACCATCGGCGTGGTCGCGCGTGGGTTGAGGGGAGGGCTGCGACCACGCCGATGGCACGCCGGCGGCCTGCCTCGTAGCCGGGAGAGCGGACCGCGTCGCGCCTCCCGGGGGAGCCCGGTCGGCATTTGTGCGGGCGGACCGCTCCGCCGGGAGGTCGTTCCGGCACAAATGCGGACCCGGCACCCCGAGGAACGCTCCCTTCCGGGTTACCTCGAGGTCATCGTTTGGGGTGGAGGAGGCGCCAGGTGAGCGCTCGAGCTTCGTCGAAGAGCCGCAACGCGGATTCCGCCCGAACGGAGTCGATGGCGCCGGCGTTGACGAGGATTTGAAGATGGGTGTCGACCTCTTTCGCGGAACCGTAGGCGATGCGCCAATGGTGCATCCGGTCCCGGCCGGATCGTCCGTGGCCTTCAGAGAGGTTTGCGGGGACCGAGGATGCGGAGCGAATCACCTGGTCGGCGAGACACTTGAGGGGAGCCGGTACTCGAAGAACGAGCCGGATTGCGATGCCGGCGGCCTCGAGGGCCTTCGAGTGGGCGATGAGTCCGGTTTCAGTTCGGGTGTTGCGCATGATGACCTCCTGGTTGTTCATGCCCTTCCAACCAGCCGCTGTGGAATCCGATGTCAAGGGTCGCCTCCGAGGCGACTTGTCTTGCCCTTGACATCGGATTCCCCAGCGGCTACGCGTGATTGAGAACAACCAGGAGGTGATCATGCTGCCCCGGTCGCTGCCCCGGTCGCTGCCCCGGTCGCTGCCCCGGTCGCTGCCCCGGTCGCTGCCCCGGTCGCTGCCCCGGTCGCTGCCCCGGTCGCTGCCCCGGTCGCTGCCCCGGTCGCTGCCCCGGTCGCTGCCCCGGACGCTGCCCCGGTCGCTGCCCCGGTCGCTGCCGCTGATTCCTTGAGCTCCGGCCTTCTGGCCCGCCTCCGGCGACCCAGCGTCGCACGTTCAGCGTGGTCATAAGAGGAAGCCGGGAGTGTGTGACCACGCTGAACGTGCGCCGGCGGCCTTCTTCTGAGCCTGGAGAGGAGTCCCGGAACGCGCTTCCCGAGGGAGCCCGGTATGACAATGTGCGGGAGGTGACGCGTTGCCGAAAGACTCGTGGGGCACATTGTCAAACCCGGCACCCCGAGGGACGCGTCTTTTCGAGTCCGGCAGCGGTTTCGGTCGCCTACCCCTTGACCACCCAGCCCTTGGCCTTGAGCAGATCCCTGAGCTTCTCCCGGTGATCGCCCTGGATCTCGATCCGGTCTTCGATGGTCTTGCCGCCGGTGGCGCAGGCCTTCTTGAGTTCGCCGGCGAGATCCTTGAGGAAGGCCTTGTTTCGCGGCAGGCTCTCGACCACGGTCACCGTCTTGCCCCGCCGGCCGGCTTTCTCGATCCGCAGTCGCGCGATGATTCGGTCGGGCACCGGCTGATCCACCTCGGTGGAGCACCGGCAGTTGCCGGCCGGCCAGCCGCACTTCGGGCACGTGCGTCCAGCCTCGGTGGAGTAGACCGTTCCGCGTCGTCCGGTCTTCACGGCACGGTTTGCGACCAGGCGCTCGAATCGCCGCCCTCGAAGCCGTCGGCGAAGAGCGGAGGAGCGTAGGGAATGCAGGTCTGGACCGCGACGTCGTCGATGTACCAACCCTCGCGAGAGACCGATGAGTCGGTTCCGAGGCGGAAGCGGAATCGAACGGTCTGACCCGCGTAGGCGTCGAGGTTCACCACCTCCTTCTTCCAGATCGTCGCCGCCGGGTCCGAGATCGTCGCACCAACCGTCAAGACCGCCGAGCCCCGTGGTCGGACCATCGTAGGGGTCGGTCAGCATGAGAGCGTTGGGCAGCGGGACCCACGTGGCGCCGTTGTCGGTCGAGATCTCGGCGTCGCCGCCGTCCCAGCAGCCGCCGGACTTGTCCTCCATCAACTGCCAGTTCCAGAACTGGAGGGTGAGCGGGGTGTCGGAGGGCAGGGCGATTTCGGGTGAATCGAGGCGCTGGTCGGTCGTGACGTTGCTGCCCACGCCGTGGTACGAGAACGTGCCGCTGTGGAACCCGGGCGCCGGAAAGCGCCCAGGTGTCGCCGGTGCCGCTGTGGCTCCAACCGGAGGCGCCCGTCTCGAAGTCTTCGGTGTAGCCCACGGACGGGACGGTTCCCATCCCGCAGTCGCCGGGAAGGGCGGCGGTCGTCAGCGTGAAGGCGGTGGACGGCGAGCTGACGCCGCACGCGTTCTCGGTCGTGACCCGCCAGTGATAGACCGTGTTCGACGCGAGATCGGTGGCCGGCGTGAAGAGCGGGTCGGTGATTCCGGATTCGATGAGATCGGGGCTGGCGAAGCTCGGGTCGTCGTCGACTTCCACCGTGTAGGTGCCGGCCTGGATCGCCTCGGTCCACTCGAACGTGGGTCGCGTCGGTTGGTCGAGCGCGCCGTCGGCGGGGGAGACGAGGTCTCGACGCGACCGGGGTCGCGTCGAAGATCTGCACGTCGCCGGCGCCTCCTGGACGATGGCGCTCGGACTCGAGGTGCCGATGAGATCGAAGGCGTGGCTGCCCGGCGCGACCGCGGCCGTGCCGTCGATGGTGAGCGTGCCGGCGCCCGGCGGCACGATCGGATTCGGTGTGAACGCGGCGGATGCTCCGGTCGGCAGACCCGTCGTGCTCAGGGTGACGGGCTCCGAGAATCCCTGGTACTGCTCGACGGTGATGTCGAAGATCGCGGGCAGCGGTGCGCAGACGGCCACCGTTTCGGGGTCGACCACAAGCCGGTAATCGGCGGCGACGTTGAACGCGGCGAGGGCGTCGATGCGGCCCCAGCCGTAGACGTTGTTGGGGACCTCGGTGGAGCCGATCCCACCGCAGCCCTGACTCGAGGTGAGCCCGACCGCGGTCTGCTCGATGATCTCTTCGATGGTGTCGACGTCCCCCGCGAGACCGGGGCTCGCCGAGATCGAGCAGCGCGACGAGCCCGGCCACATGCGGTCCGGCCATGCTGGTGCCGTCCCACCCGCCCTGGTACGAGCCGTCGCGGGTGCTCGATCGGATGTCGACCCCGGGCGCCGAGATGTCGGGTTTGAGCCGGTTGCTGCCGTCGACGGTGACCGGGCCGCGCGATGAGAACGATGCGATGCCGTCGCCGCTGTTGGTGGCGCCGACCGAGAAGGACTCGCCGTAGATCGCGGATGGTTCGTTCACCGTGCTGCAGCTGGAGCCCGAGTTGCCGGCGGAATGGACCGTGACGATTCCGGCGGCGCGGATGTTCTGCACGACGGTCAAGAGAACGTTGGGGTCGGTGCAGCCCTCGCTCGGCGGGCAGCCCCACGAGTTGTTGATGACGTCGGGCGCCCTGCTGGGGTCGGGATTCTGGTTGTTGAGATCGGTGGGGGCGAGGAAGAACTGATAGCACTCGGAGTAGGTGGTCGGAGTGCCCACGCCCTGGTCCATGTTGCGGCAGCCGATCCACTGCGCCGTCGGCGCCATCCCGACCTGGTTGCCGAGCCCGTCGTCGCCGACGATGGTGCCCATGGTGTGGGTGCCGTGGCCGTGGTCGTCGCAGGGTACGGGCGAGTTGGCGCCGCAGCTCCCGCCGCCCGAGTGGATGGCGTCGTGCCAGTTGTAGTCGTGGTTGCCGGGGCCGCCGCGGTACTGGTTGACGAGGGCGGGGTGGTTCCAGAGATACCCGGTGTCCTGGCCCGCGACGACGGCGCCGGCGCCGGATACGCCCTGGGCCCAGACGTCGTCGGCGTTGACGAGAGCGATGTTCCACTCGACGGTCTCGGGTGTTTCGGGATCCTCGCCGGGAATCGGCGGGATCGCATCCATCCTCACCGCCGGGTTGGCGTAGATGTGTGCGACATCGTCCCGTTCTGCCATGGCCTGGACCGTGTCGATCCCGCCGCGGACCCAGATCATGTTGGCGATCCAGTAGGCGCGGTGCTCGATGCCGAGCGATTGGAGTTCATCGAGGACCGGGCCCTGGGTTCGCGCGGCGAACTCGGTGAGGGTGCGAAAGACATAGGCGCCTTTGGTTTCCTTGCTTGCCAGACCGTCCGCCGCGCTGAGATCGGCCTGTTCGGCGAGAAAGACGAGAAATCCGGTTTCCTGGGCGCGGCCGCTTTCGAGAACCCAGGGATCGACCTTGTCCCGCCAGTCGCTGCTGGGCGGGCCGGCGACGACGGTGGCAGCGGTCGCGGCGATGGCGAGGGTGAGGACGAGAATCGGGGCGAAACGGTGAATCATGGAACCTCCGGGTCGCGAGAGGATATCATCGGTGGCGCCAGAGATTCAGTGATGTATCCGGGAGGTCAAGGATGAATGCGAGCCGGTTTCTGCGCGGAAGGGGAGAATGGGCCGGTCCGGTCCTCGCCGTCGTGATCGTCATCGGCGCCGCGCCGTCGCTCTGGGCCGAGTCGCCGGGTGAAGATCTCGGCGCCGTCGAGACGGCCTTTGCCGCCACCATGGCGGATCGCGATCTAAACGCCTTCGTCGGTTTTCTCGACGCCGAGACGGTGTTCTTCGCCGGGCCCACCGAGCTTCGCGGCGCCGAGGCGGTCAAACAGGCGTGGGCCCGATTCTTCGAAACCGAGGCGGCGCCGTTCTCGTGGCGGCCCGAAGTGGTGTCGGTGCTCGATTCCGGTTCGCTGGGTCTGACCTCGGGTCCGGTCTTCGATCCCGAGGGCAATCGCATCGGGACCTTCAACTCGATCTGGCGGCGCAACGCCGATGGCGTCTGGAAGATCGTCTTTGATCGCGGGTGCCCTTGAACCTCAACGTCTGTTCCCCGTCCGACGTACACTCTGCAGATGCAGGGGAGGATGTCTTGAAGCTACTCCGGATCCTGATGGTGGTGGTGATCGGTGTGTTCGCGGCGCGGTCCGGGTTCGCCGGCGAGCCGGGTGTGACCGTCGATATCGCCTTCGCGAATCTCGGCCCTTCGAGTTCCTCCGGGGCGGACTGGGGTTGGTGGAACCCGGGCAAGTACGACGAGTGGGACTTCGACGACAGTGCGGAGTTCATGCTCGCGGACGCGCGCCTTCTGGTGTCGGGATCGACCTACACCATCATTCTCGATGGCGAGTGGTTCCCGACCCTGAACGCCGTCGGCGCCGCCGATCTCGATGGGGAGGGGGACGACCTCGTCCAACAGCTGAGCATGAAGAACTCGGCCTACGATCTCGGGATCGGCCAGTGGTTCGGCGAGGACCGCCGAACCGGGATCATGCCGTGGATCGGTGCAACCTATGTGCGGATCAGCGAGGAACGCACGACGATGCCGCCGCCGGGTTCGACCGCCGGCGCAGAAATTAACGACGCCGACGCCGGTCTCTGGGGCGTCGTCCTCGGCGCCGATGCGTCCTACCGGATCTGGTCGACCCTCGATGTCACCGGCCGGGTGCTCCTCCGCTGGGCCACGGGCACCAGAAACGCGACGATCAGCTCCCAGGATCCTGGTAGTGGGACGGTGGAGGTGAGCGACTCCATCGATACGGGAATGTGGGGGATCGATCTCGGGCTCCGGTGGAACGCGACCAGGGCGTTCTCGCTCGAGATCGGCTGGCGCTATCGGGATCAGACCTACGACCACGGGCCGGCGAGCTATGGTGGCCCGCAGCTCAAAGCGGCGTATGTCTTCCAGAAATAGAGCGATCCGATGAACCACCGTGTCCCGGCCCATTGCCTGCTTGTCGCAATCCTGCTGGCACCGAACTGCGGGTGGACGGCCGATCCGCCATCGGCCGGGGCGCCGGCAGCCATTGTCGAGGACGGCGATACCGAAGTTCTGCTCGATACCTCATTCGAGGGTGCGTTTCCCCTCCTTCCATGGCGGGTGAGGTCTTTCCCCGACGGCGCGGCCGAGGTGACGTGGGGCCGAACCGACTACCGTTCAACGGACGGTCTTGCGAGCATCTACTGTGCCGGGGCCGGCCCGGATGCGCCCGGCGATGGCGGGCCGGCCCCGGTCGATACGCTGAGTTGGACCATTGTCGGTCCCTACGATCTCAGCGAAACCAGCGCGGGAAGGCTGAGCTTCAATCTGTGGCTGCGCACCGAGCCCTACCAGGACGTCTTCATGTGGTTGGTCTCCACCGATGGCGAGAATTACAGCGGCAGCGCCAGATCCACCGACACCAGCGGTTGGCAGACCATTTCCCAGGATCTCAATCACTGGGGCGCCGCGGGCAGCGTCATCGGCGAGCCGGTCGTGTGGATCGCATTCGTATACCAATCGGACCACAACAATGCGTTCGAAGGCGCCTATCTCGATGAGGTCAAGCTGACCGTGGATCTCGGATCGCAGATCGATGAAGGCCGGACCTACACCAGCGATGCCGATTTTGCCCTGGGCACCGCGGTCGGCCTGGTGAGCACCACCGATGCCCTCGAGTTGACCGATGATTGGGATGCCCTGCCATATCTGTGGATTCCCAACTCGGTGACCGGAACGGTGTCCAAGATCGACGCTCTGACCGGCGTTGAGCTCGGCCGCTACAGGGTCGGTCCCGGCGGCGATGCCGATCCCGGTGTCGCTGCGGTCGATCTCGAGGGGTCGTGCTGGGTGGGAAACCGGGGTGCGGGAACCCTCGTCAAGATCGGTTTGCTGGAAAACGGCGGTTGTGTCGATCGTGACGGCAACGGGGAGATCGAGACTTCAACCGATGCCAACTCCGATGGTGATATCGGCCCCGGCGAGATCCTCGACTGGGGTGAGGACGAATGCGTCCTGATCGAAACCGTGCTGGTCGAGGGTTTCGAAGGGCCGCACGTTCCCGGTGACGGTCACGATGATTACGAGGCCAACAACCTCCAGGCGGTGGCGGTCGACGCTGGCGGGGACGTGTGGGCCGGGGTCTACGATTCGAGTCTTCTCTACCACATCGACGGCGGCACCGGTGAGGTGCGCGAGCAGATGGATGTCGCCGAGGATGAAACCTCTCCGACCGCCGCCGTCATCGCCGGTGACGGCACCCTCTGGGTCTCGAGCTGGCCCGACCGGTGGGTCCTGGCGGTCGAGACCACCACCGGGGTCAAGAACAAGGTCGAACTGTCCCACGGCAGCAGCGGCCTCGCCGTCAACGCAGATGACGATGTCTTCGTGACCGGGTACAGCGACCAGCGGTTTTCAAAGATCGATGGCGAAACCGCCGAGGTCGAGTGGGACCTGATCACCAGCAGCTTCGCCAACGGCATCGCGACGACCGAGAACGGTCAGATCTGGGTCGCCGCCGCGGGATCCGGAACGGTCAACAGGTACGACCCCGATGGAAACCCATTCGGATTCGTGCAGGTGTTCAACGGGCCGACGGGGGTGGCCGTCGACCAGGACGGCAAGGTCTGGGTGGCCGGCAACCAGACCGGCACCATCTTCAGAATCGACCCCGTCACCGTCTTCATCGATCTCCAGAGGTTCCTCGTGGGCACCTTCGCCCACGAGGCCACCGGTGATTTCACCGGGATCGTGGCGCGCAACCTGACCTCGCGTTTCGGAACCTGGACCGTGGTCCAGGACAGCCGGGTCGCGGGAACGCCGTGGGGTCTCATCTCGTGGCAGGATGTGCAGCCGGATGGGACGTCGGTCGCGGTGCGGGTTCGGAGTTCGGAGAACAAGGAGAGGTGGTCGGCGTGGGAGCCGGCAACCAATGGCGTCGATCTTTCGGGCACGCCCCCCGGCCGTTATCTCGAGGTTCAGGTTTCGCTGCACAAGACCAGCGGCGACGAGCTTCCGAAACTCGACGAAATCACGGTGATTCCCACCTCGGTGGTCGAGGTCCCGGTGGCGGACTTTGCCTTCTCTCCACAAGCGCCGGCGGTGGGGCTTCCGGTTCAGTTCACGGACACCTCGACCGGGGAGCCGACGTCATGGGCATGGGATTTCGGCGACGGCGCGACCAGCATTGTGGAAAACCCCTCGCACACCTTCGCTTCCGAGGGCAGCTTTGATGTCGCCCTGACCGCCAGCAACGACGCGGGATCGAACACCGCCTCCCGCGCGCTCACGGTGGGTCCGGCATCAGCCTGTGTCGTGTCCTGTTCCGCCACGGCGCCCGCCACTGCGGATTTGGGCGTGCCGGCCTCGTTCCAGGCCACAGCCAGCGCTTCGAACTGCACCGGAGCCGTCGGGTACTCGTGGACCTTCGGCGATGGCGGGACGAGCGATGTGGCGAATCCCACCTACACCTACAGCGCCATCGGGACCCTCCGGTGGGGGATGACGGCCGCCGCCGACGCCGCGAGTTGCACCAGGTCCGGTGACATCACGGTCTCCGGAACCGGGCCCGGAACATGTGACCTGACCTACTGGGTCCCGGTCGTCAGCCGGACCAACGGCGCCCAGGGCAGCGTCTGGCGATCCGATCTCGGTCTCCTCGGGGTCGACCCCGCCGGGTCGGCGGTCGAGCTCCGGTTCCACGCGGGCGGTTCGAGCGCGACGCGGATCGTGACCGTGGCCCCCGACGCCATGGTCAACCTCGTCGATGTGGTGCAGTGGCTCGATCCGGGCTTCAGCGGCTCGGGCGCCCTCGAGATCTGCTCCGATGGCGAGCTCGTCATCGACTCGCGCACCTACAACGTTCTCGCGTCCGATTCGCCGTGTTTCCCGGGCGGGACCCTGGGCCAGCATCTCGCCGGCGAGCTCTCCACCGCCGGCCTGGCGCTGGGCGAGACCGCCCGCTTGGGCCAGCTCAGGGAATCGGCGGCCTTCCGCACCAATCTCGGCTTCGTCAACACCGGCGCCGAACCGGCGACCGTCGAGGTCTCCCTCCTCGATGCCACGGGCGCGGAGCTCACGAGCTACGAGCTCGTCATCGAGCCCGAGCGTTGGATCGCGGACAACCGGCCGTTCTTCGTGCGCGCCGGCCGGGAGGATCTCGGCGCCGCGTCGGCCAAGGTGACCGTGACCGGCGGCGGCGGAGTCGTCGCCTACGCCTCGGTCGTCGACAATCTCACCAACGACGCGACCACGGTGCCCATGCGCTAGCCCGCATCCGTGGCCCGGTCCACCGGCTGGAGTTTCCATCGCAATGGGACACGGATTGCACGGATAATCACGGATTCTTGATTGGATGGAGTTTCGAAGCCGGATCGGGATTCAACTTCGTGGCGACGAGCCCACCTGCGTGTGGGGACTCGTCTTTTGATTTCGGAACGGATGGACACGGTCATCGGGAATACTCGGGATGCAAACGCTCCGTGAGGATCCGTTCCGAAATCCAGTCGGAGCTGTGCAAGCATCCAACCGAGACGTCACGAAATCAGCCAACGATGGAAATCACATCCCCAACCTTGAGAGAAATCCGTGAGGATCCGTGTGCATCCGTGTCCGATTCCGTTGCGATGCTCAGGATTCACCAGAGTTGGATCGGCGCGAAGGTGAAGCAGAGAACGAAGATCACGATGGCGATCCAACCGACGATCTTCCGTCCGCGATCGAGGGGTGCATTCTCATAGAGGATTCGAGGGTGCTCTGGACCGACGACAACCAGGATCGCCGCCCACAGCGCCCAGCCCGGCCAGAAGGCGATCATGACGACGAAGAGGGCGAGGAGGCGCCGCGCCCACCGTCGCTGCCCGGCTCCGAAGAGCGCGTAGGAGATGTGACCGCCGTCGAGTTGGAAAAACGGCAGGAGGTTGAGCGCCGTGACCAGCAGGCCCCACCACGCCGCCCATGCTACGGGGTGCAACATGATGTCTTCGGTTCCGGTGAGTCCGGGGAAGAAGACGACCCGCGCGAGAAACTTGAACAGGACCGGCTCGGAGAAATAGACCAGCGGCCCCTCGTGCGGGAACTCCCGGACCTGGGACATGGCCAGCCCGGCAACCAGGGTTGGAACGGTGACGATGAACCCCGCGATGGGGCCCCAGGCGCCGATGTCCATGAGTTGGGCTCGGGTGGTGATGGGCTGTTTGATCCGGATCACGGCGCCGAGGGTGCCGGGGCTGAAGGGCATGGGCACCGGCATCGGCAGGAAGAACGGCGGCGTGGTCAGGAGGCCGTGGCGACGCGCCGCGACGAAGTGGCCCATCTCGTGCGCCAGGAGGATGAGCAGCAGCGGAACCGCGAACTTGAGCCCCTCGCCGACAAAGATCGGGTGGACCATCAGTTCGAGCCAACCGAATTGGGCGAGCTCGACGGGTGTCCATCCGTAGAAGATCGCCCCCATGAAGGTCGAGGTGCCGAGGGTCAGCACGAAGAGCAGGACGTGCAGCCACCACCGGGGCCGATACGCCGGCGGGTCAAACTGAAAGACCCCGGCGGTCTGACCGTCGGGGCCGATGGATCCGTAGAGCTCGGGCGAGCTCAAGCTCAGCTCATGTTGCGGAGGGATTTTCCGGGCTTGAATCGGATGGTCTTCCCCGGCGGAATCTCGACTTCTTTCCCCGTCTTCGGGTTGCGGCCGATTCCGCGTTTGCGGTCCTTCACCTGGAAGACGCCGAAGCCGCGGAGTTCGATGCGGTCGCCTCGCAGAAGCGCTTCCTTCATGCCTTCAAAAAGCGCGTTGACGGCGTCGGTGGCCTTCGGTTTCGCCAGGTCCGTGGCCCCCATCACCCTTTCCACGAGGTCCGACTTGATCATCCACTCCTCCTTCACGCGACACGAGCTGCGAAGATACCTGGAAGCTCTACCTGTGTCAAGGGTTAGCTCTCCGCAGGATACGAAAAACGCCCCCCTGCCGGAGGCGGGAGGGCGATTCGACGATGCATCGGTCGGGCTAGAACGGAACGTCGTCGGCGTCGTCCGGGTAGGCGTTCGTCGGGCCCGGGTCACGGAAGTCGCCGCCGCCGGATGACGGCCGGCCGCCGAGAAGCTCCATCTCACTGATGTGGATCTCGGTGAAGTACTTCTTCTGCCCGTCCTGCTCGTAGCTGCGGGTTCTGATCTGACCCTCGACGTAGAGCTGTTTGCCCTTGGTGACGTACTTTTCGACGACATCGGCCAGGCCGCTCCAAGCGACGAGATTGTGCCACTCGGTGCGCGGATTGCCCTGATCGTCCTTGAACCGACGGTCGGTGGTCGCAAGGGAGAAGGTGGCCAGGCGGGTGCCGCTCGGGAGTGCTTTGATTTCCGGATCACGGCCGACGTTGCCGACAAGAATGACTTTGTTGATTCCCATTGGGAGTCTCCTTCCTGCGTGGACAGGGTAGGGAGAGTTTACAGGGCCCGGCTTGGGAGTACAACTTCCGATCTCGATCCCAGTCCCGATGTCAGCGGCAGTGATCAGCGGCGGGGGCAGCGATCAGCGGCAGGGGCAGGGACCGCGACAGTGGCAGTAGCCGACCAGGATCCGTGGGGCACCCCGCCCCAACGGGGTGCCGGGTTTGACATTGTGCCGGATCGACCTCCCGGCTCGGCGTCACTCTCCGCACAATGTCATACCGGGCACCCCCGGGGAGCGCCATGAGGTCAGCTCTCCCGGCGACGAGGCAGGCCGCCGGCGTGCCATCGGCGTGGTCGCAGCCCTTCCCCTCAACCCACGAGCGACCACGCCGATGGTGCGACGCTGAGCAGCTGTGACGCGCGAGCGTCACAGCTGCTCAGAAGGCCGGGGACGAGGACAGCGCCCGAGACAGCGTCAGGAATCAGCGCCCGAGACAGCGTCAGGAATCAGCGCCCGAGACAGCGTCAGGAATCAGCGCCCGAGACAGCGTCAGGAATCAGCGCCCGAGACAGCGTCAGGAATCAGCGCCCGAGACAGCGGCAGGGGCAGCAACCGGGACAGCAACAGGAAATCAGCGGCAGGCATCAGCGACCAGCGACGGATGCGCCTTCCTGGACCCGATGTTCATGGTCACCTCCGGGTCGTTCATGGAGGGGCGAGTAGTCGATGGGATTCCGATGGTCAAGGGGTGAAAGTATCGCCCTCGGAGGGCGACCCTTGACCACGGACTCCACATCGACTGGGGGAAGTGCATGAACGACCCGGAGGTAACCATGAACAACGCGCTCCCGAAGTACAACCTCATCGCTACCGAGAAGGCGATCGAAGCGGCCGCAGCGGCAATCTCGCTCGTGAAGCGAGTCCCCGCTCCCCTCAAGACGATCGCGGATCAGGTGGTCCGATCAGCTTCCTCGGTTCCAGCAAACCTCTCAGAAGGCCACGGACGATCCGGCAGAGATCGTATCCACCACTGGCGCATCGCATACGCTTCAGCGAAAGAGGTTGACACGCACCTTCGCCTCCTTCTCGCCGTCGGCGCCGTCAACCAGTCAGGCACCAAGTCCTCACTCCACCTCTTCGACGAAGTGCGAGCCATGACCTGGAGGTTGCTCAACCCGAAATTGTAAGTCGCCGCTATAGCTTCCCTGGCGAGCGGAACACCCCGTCCCAACGGGGTGCCGGGTCCGTTTTTGTGCAGCAACGACCTCTCGGCAATGCCTCGCCTCGCGCACAAAATGCGGACCGGGCTCCCCCGGGGAGCGCGATGCGGTCTGCTGTTCCGGTTACGAGGCAGGCCGCCGGCGCGACATCGGCGTGGTCGCAGCCTTCGCAATCAACCCACGAGCGACCACGTCGATGGTGCGACGCTGGGCCGCTGGGACGCCAAAGCGTCACAGCGGTCCAGAAGGCCGGTGCTGAGGACAGGGTCCGGGACAGCGGCAGGATTCAGAATCAGCGGCCGCGGCAGCGTCAGGTACCAGCGACGGGAACCAGCGACAACGTCGGCAGCAGCGGTGCGGTCGCTGCCGCTGTCCCTGACTACTGCCGCTGATCGCTGATCGCCGCCGCTGTCCCTGCCCCTGTCCCTGCCCCCCCCCTCCCCTGCCGCTGCCCCTGCCGCTGCCCCTGCCCCTGCCCCTGCCTCTCAACGCGATGGCTTCGCCTCGGTCCGCCCGCGTTGCAGCCCCATTCCCGCCGCACTCGAGTGGTAATCTCTGTCCGTGAGTCAAGAACAACGCCTCCTCCGCCACGCCTCGCGAATGGTGGTGGTGACCCTCCTTTGCCGGGTGTCGGGTTACCTTCGGGACAAGGCGCTGTACTCGGTGATCGGCGCGGGTTTTCTCAACGACGCCTACCGGACCGCCAACCGGATTCCCAACGCCTTCCGCGGGCTCTTCGCCGAGGGCACGCTGCACGCCGCCTTTGTCCCGACCTTCTCGCAGCTCATCGGCCGCGACCCCGAGAACCGGGAGGCCCGCGAGCTCTTCCGCGGTCTTCTTGCGGTGCTGCTTCTGGTCGCCGGCGGCGTCGTGGCGGCCGGCGTCGTCGCCTCGCCGTGGTTGGTGCGGCTCTTCGCTGCGGGGTTCGCCGATGTTCCCGGCAAGCTCGAGACCACCGTCTTCATGAACCGGATCATGTTTCCCTACCTGCTGCTGATCTCGCTGGCAGCCCTGTTCCAGGCGGTGCTCAACAGTCATGAGAAGTTTCTCCTTGCGGCCTCGACGCCGCTGTTTTTCAACCTGACCCTCGTCGTCGTCGCCTGGGGGGTGGTGCCGCGGGTCGAAAATCCGGAGATCGTTCTCTCGGTCGCGGTGCTCGTCGGGGGCGTGCTCCAGTTCGCCGTCCAGATGCCGGCGGTTCGGCGGCTCGGTTTTTCACTCCGCCCGCTGTGGTCGTGCTTTACGAGCGCCCGCGTGCGACAGGTTCTCCTGCTCATGCTGCCGGGGATCCCGGTGCTCGGCATCAACCAGCTCAACCAGCTCATCTCCAACCGATTCGCTTCGTTCATCGACGGCGGCGTGAGCTACACCTACGGCGCCTACCGGGTGACCGAGCTGCTCTTCGGCGCGGTCGTGGTGCAGATGACGACGGTCCTTCTGCCGCTGCTGTCCAAGGAGCTTCGCGACGACCCCGAACAGGCGGCGACCACGCTGATGCGGACAGTGAGCCTGGTCAGCTTCGTGACCCTGCCCACGGCTGTGGTCATGGCGGTGCTGTCGCAGCCCATCATCGGCCTGCTCTTCGGCGGTGGGCGCTTCAACTCGGCCGATGTGGCGATCACCGGCGCCACCCTGACGGCCTATGCGTTTTCGTTGGTCGGGACCGGCCACGTCAAGGTCATGGCGAGCGCATTTTTCGCCCAGCGAAACACGAGGACGCCGATGTGGGGCAGCCTGGTGGCGCTCATCGTCTTCACCTTGATGTGCTGGCGGCTGGTGGGGCCGTACGGGACGCCGGGTCTGGGCTGGGCGAACACCCTCGCCATGATCTGTTTCGCCGGCTTTCTGACCGTGCTCTACCACCGTCATTACGGTCTCGCGGGGGCTGCGTTCGGTGTCGCCTGCAAGGCTCTCGCGCGCCAGGTGGTGGCGAGCGCCGTCATTGGCGTGGTTTTGCTCGAACTGAGGTGGTGGCTGGCCGGGATCGATCACACCTCGTTGGCCGGTGCGTTCCGCCTGGCAGCGGTCCTGGTGCCCACCGTCGTGGCCTATGTCGCGCTGGTGACGCTGTTCGGCGGCCGCGAGCTGGCGAACCTCATGGCGACCTTCAAGAAGGAGCGCGTCGAGTGAAGCTCGTGATCCAGAGGGTGTCCCGAGCCGAGGTCCGGGTCGATGACGAGATCGTCGGCGCGATCGCGGCGGGACTCCTTGTCCTGGTCGGTCTCGAAACCGGCGACGGGGAGGAAGAGATCGACAAGGCGGCGCGGAGAATCGCCACCCTGCGGGTCTTCGAGGACGAAAGCGGGAGGATGAACCGCGGTCTCGACGAGATCGGCGGCAAGGTTCTCGCGGTGTCGCAGTTCACCCTCGCGGGCTCGATCCGCAAGGGTCGGCGGCCGAGCTTTGACTCCGCCATGCCGGGTCTGCAGGCCGAGCCGCTCTTCGATCGTTTTGTCGAGCTGTTGCGCGGCCACGGAGTCGGGGTCGAAACCGGGGTCTTCGGCGCCATGATGGCCGTCGAGCTCGTCAACGACGGACCGGTGACGTTGCTCTGGGAGAGTTCTTAGTTTTTAATTCTTAATTTTTAATTACATCACATAGCGCCTATAGAGACGATATAATTAACCTCAGAATTGTCGATTCTAAGATGTTGAAATCGAATGACATCGAAATGTGAAAACGAATAGCCGTGGTCGTTTATTGACAATTCGTATCTAGAATATTCAAGCAATTACAATCGATAACCGTGCGATGGCAATTAAGAATTAAGAATTAAGAATTAAGAATTAGTCTTTGTGTTCTTCCGACGAACGCATCCCAGAATTCCGCGGCCTCGTCGAGGTGCTCGATGGCGGCGGCCATCTGATCGTCGCCTTCGAGGGCTGTCCGGTAGCCTTCCGTGAGTCCGATGGTGGCGTTGAAGACCTCGACCGTGATGTTCCTCATGACATCGGCGTTCTCGATCTCGTCCTCCTGCAGGCTCTCGATGATCGCGGGTTCGAGGATCTCTTCCTCGATGACCCAGGTCCAGAACCGATCGGCGATTTCGCCATCGGTCTTGAAGTTCTCGGCGAAAACAGCGTAGTCCTGTTCCTCGACATCGGCCAGGATTTCCACCGCGAAACGGAAGAACGCCGAGACGCTGAAGAGCCGCACCATGGATTCGGACAGGCTCCGGTTCTCGATGGTGACATCGGGGGTGATGCCGCCGCCGCCGGTGACCGTCCGCCCGGCCTCGGTTTCGTAGATTTCGGCCGTCGAATTTTCGGTTCCGTTGCGATAGGTGACATAGTCGATGAATGACTCGTAGTCGCGCTGGATACAGCGGCCCGAAGGGGTGTAGTAGCGGGCGGTGGTGAGGGCGAGCCCGGTGTCGCGGACGGTGAAGACGGTCTGGACGAGACCCTTGCCCCAGGTAACCTCACCGAGAACGAGACCGCGGTCGTGATCCTGGACGGCGCCGGCGACGATCTCGGAGGCCGATGCGGAACCCTGGTTGACGAGGATCACCAGGGGCCCGTCGAAGCCGGCCGGGTTGCCGGGTGCGGTGAAGGTCGTGTTGTTCTCGGGGGTCCGTCCGCGGGTCCAGGTGATGAGCATCTCGGGCTCGAGGAAGAGATCGGAGACGCCGACCGCGGCGTCGAGGGGGCCTCCCGGGTTGTTGCGGAGATCGAAGATGAGTCGCTTCATCCCCTGGGCGGAAAGGGCAGTGATGGCTTCCACGACCTCACGCGTGCTCGTGTTGGAGAATTCCGAGAGTCGGATATAGCCGATATCGGGCTCGATGAGGAAGGAGAAGCGAACCGATGTCTGAGGGATCCGCGTCCGCTCGATCTCGACATCGAAAGGCTCCTTGAAGCCCGGACGGGCGATGGTGAGCACCACGGTGGTCCCCTCGGGACCGCGCACGAGATCGACGACCTCGTCGAGGCTGAGATCCTCGGTCGCTTCGCCCGCCACCCCCGAGATGATGTCGCCCGCGCGCAGCCCGCGCGAAGCTGCCGGAGTTCCGGCGATGGGAGAAATCACGGTTACGTTTCCGTTCCGGCGGGAGATGATGATGCCGACGCCAAAGAACGACCCCTCCTGCCGTGCCCGCATGTGGCGGAACGACCGCGGGTCGAGATAGCTCGAATGCGGGTCGAGGACCTGGAGCATGCCGCCGATGCCGTCGTAGACGATGTCCTCGGGTTCGTGCTCCTCGGGCAGCCACTCGAGCAGGGTGGTGACGATCTCCGAGGCCCGCAGGACGAGCTCCTGCTCGTCTCTCGGGATTGTCCGTTCGCCGAAGATGGCGCCGGTCGCGGCGCCGATGGTCAGCGTGAAAGCGACGAAGATGAGGGCGAATGGACGGCGTGTGTTCTGGCTCATGATCCCTCAACAAAATGCAACACGAGATGGTTGCGGTTCTCGATTCACAATACAGGAAACCGGTGGGAGACCAAAATCGTTCCCCGGCCGCGGATTCCATCGGCCTGCGGTGGGAATCCGCGGTTGCACAGCTATACTGTCCCCCGGAGGTGAGCGTTGTTCGGTCCTCTCGGTATGCCCGAGATCATCATGATCTTCATCGTCGGTCTGCTTCTGTTCGGACCACGAAAGATGCCCGAGCTCGGCCGCTCCATCGGTCGCGCCCTCGGTGAGTTCCGCCGCGCGTCCAACGAGTTCAAGCGGACGGTCGAGGACGAGGTCGCGGCGGAGGAGATCCGATCGGTCGAGAAAGAGATCCGCGACATCAAGAGTGCGGGCACCGATTTCGTGAAAAAGACCATCGACGCCGCAAGCGAGGAACCCGCGATCCCCGAGGAGCAGAGCGAAAAGTGATCGACGCCAATCCGGGATCTCCGGACGAGTTCGAGGAGGGGATGGAAGAGCTCCCGCGGATGACCCTGCTCGACCACCTGGATGAGCTCAGGAAGCGCCTCTTCGCGAGTGTCGTCGCGGTGTTCATCGCTTTCATGGGCTGCTGGTATCTGTCCCCGACCATCTTCCACTGGTTGCAGGCGCCGATCCTCGATGTGCTGCCGCCCGACGACAAGCTCGCCTTCACCGATCTTGCCGGACCGTTCATGCTCTACATCAAGGTCGCCCTGCTGTCGGCGATCTTTGTCGCGTCACCGTTTCTGCTCCTTCAGCTCTGGCTCTTTCTCAAACCCGGCCTCTACAAGAAAGAACGACGGCTCGCGGTGCCGTTCGTCATTTTCACGACCATTTTCTTTCTCGCGGGCGGGCTCTTCGGCTATTACGTCGCGTTTCCCATGGTGGTCAATTTTCTTCTCGGGGTCGGCGAGGACTTCAAACAGGTCGTCACCATCCAGGCCTATTTCGGGATGATGTCCAAGATCCTGCTCGGTCTCGGCCTGGTCTTCGAGATGCCGATGCTCATGTTCTTCCTCGCGCGGATCGGAGTCGTCAATGCGCGGCAGTTGCTCAAGGGCTTTCGCTGGGCGGTCCTTGGCATCTTCGTCACAGCGGCGGTGATCACACCGACGCCGGATATCGCCACCCAAACCGTATTCGCCGTGCCCATGATCCTTCTCTATCTTCTGGGAATCGTGGTGGCGGCGATTTTTGGCAAGAGACGCGAGCCCGACGAGTGAATTGAATTTTGAATTTTGAATTCTTAATTCTTAATTGCGTCGCAGACGCTCCTTGAAACTCTGCGATGGATAATTAAGAACTAAAAATTTAGAATTGAGAATTAAGGGGGTGCCATGGCGACTTGGAATACCGGATGGGAGATCGAGTTCCCCGCAACAAACGCTGACGAGGTCCTGCTTGCTCTGGTCGTCCGTGACCTCATTCACGGCGCCTCCTTCGATGTCGAAGCGGAGGAAACCGGCGCCGAATTCGCGGTCGACTTCACCGCCGGCGACGAGATCGAGGATGGGGAGTACCGGCTGCTGTTGATGGCGGAGGTCGACGGGCCGGAGGACGCCGCCCTCCTTCAGGCCTTCACCGAGCAGACCCTCGACGATCTCATCGACGAGGCCGAAGCCGCCATCGCCGAGCGCGCCGAGGTCCTGGAAGTGCCGCTGCAGCGGTTACGGTTCGGGATCGTGCCCGAGGACGAGGAGAGGTGGGATCTTGTGATCCCGGACTGGCTCGCCCCGGACGGCGCCGAGGTGCCCTTCGGTTTCCGGAGCTTCGACGCAGCTTCGGGGGAGCCGGTGCCCGACAACGCGGCGCTCGACGCTCACGGGCGCGTGGTCGCGGTGCCTTTTGCGGGGAAGGTCTCTTTCGTCGGCATCCCGGCCCCGGAAGAACACGACCACGAGGACGACGAGACCTGAACCTTCGATTCCGTCGGGCAGGCCGCTTGCCCGAACGGATAAATGATGTATACTCCGCGTCCCCGAGGGTCCGAGACCGGTCCCTTGTGTTCCCGCATGGAGGCATACGGTGGACCTCATCAGAGAAGTCACGCAGCAGTATCTCAAGACCGACATTCCGGATTTTCGCCCCGGCGACAACCTCAAAGTTCACGTGCGGCTCAAAGAAGGCGAAAAAGAGCGCATCCAGATCTTCGAGGGCCTGGTGATTGCACGCAAGCACGGTGGGGTGTCCGAGACCTTTACCGTCCGGAAGATCTCGTCAGGGATCGGTGTCGAGCGAACCTTTCCGATCAACTCGCCCTCGGTTGCCAAGGTCGAGGTGACGCGCCGCGGACGAGTCCGCCGCGCCAAGCTCTACTACATCCGCGGGCTCCGCGGCAAGGCAGCGCGTATCCGGGAGCGGTCGAACGTCCGTTAACCCCGTTTGACGGGCCTACGCTAGGTCGAAATGGCATCCCCGAATAAGCGAGTTCCCCCAATGACCTTGGGGGAACTTGATCGTGGAATCCTGCGGCACGCCCGCGCGGTTGTCGGCGTGGATGAGGTCGGGCGGGGATCGCTCGCCGGGCCGGTGGTGGTCGGCGCTGCGAGATTCGACCGCATTCCGGACTCGGCGCTCATTCAGGACTCCAAACGGCTCAGCGCAAAACGACGCTCGGAAGCCGCCGAGCTCGTTCGCGAAATCTGTTCCGCCTGGGTTGTGGTGGAGGTTTGGCAGGAACTCATTGACCGGATCAATATTCTCGAGGCGACCCGCCTCGCCATGAGGGCGGCGGTGACAACGCTCCTCGAGCCCGGAATCGAGGTCGTGGTGGATCACGTTCAACTTGGTGATATGGGTGTGCCCGTGCAGTCGCTGAAGGGAGCCGACGATTCGTTTTTCTCGGTCGCTGCGGCGTCGATTCTCGCCAAAGTTCATCGCGACGGGATCATGTCGGAATTGGGAGTCTTGGACGATCGTTGGGACTGGGCGCGGAACATGGGTTATGGAACCCTCGAGCACCGTCGCGGGATCGGTCGCTTTGGCCGCAGCCACTTGCATCGTCGGAGCTTTCGGGTGTCGCCTGTGCTACCATGAAACCCGCGGACTAAATGCGCTAAGGGATAGAGATTACGGATGGCAATCAAACGGGACAAGATCCTGAAAGCCGCTGAAAAGCTTGTCCAAAAGGGGAAGCTCGACCAGGCCATCAAGGAGTACGAAAAGCTCCTCAGTGCGAGTCCCGACGACACCAACACCGTCAATCGGCTTGGCGACCTCTACGGCAGGGTCGGAGAGATCGACAAGGCGGTGGCGCGGTACGAGCAGGTCGCCAGCCGGTTTGCCGATCAGGGTTTTCTGCCGAAAGCGATCGCCATTTTCAAAAAGATCAACCGGCTCGCTCCGCAACGATTGGACATTTTCGAGCGACTCGGCGAGCTCTATGTCGAGCAGGGGCTCAGGGTCGAGGCCAAGAGTCAGTTCACCATGCTCGCCGAACACTATGCCAGGAACGGCGATATGGAGAGCGCGGTTCGCGCCCACCGACGCCTCGCGGATATCGATCCGAGTGATTCCACCTCGAGGCTCAAGTTCGCCGACATGCTGCTCGAATCGGGCAACGTCGAGAAGGCCATGGAAGCCTATGGCGCGCTGGGCGCAGCGCTCATCAATCGGGATCAAATCGATGAAGCAGAGCGGCTGTTTCGGCGGCTGCTCGACCATGAGCTGCCCGATGGCGAGATCATGGCGCCGGTCTGCGATCGACTCCTCGATTCCGGAAGGGTGACCTCCGCCCAGGAGTTGCTCACCGCCGGGCTTGCGGTCTCTCCCAAGAGCGTCGTTCTCCGCACCCTGCAGGTCCGCGCCTTCATGGCTCTGGGCGAGACCGCGCAGGCGACCGAGCTCGCCAGGGGGATTCTCGAGGTCGAGCCCGACAACCCCGATGTCCGCGGGCTGGTCGGCCATCTCCTCATGTCGGACGGCGACGATGCCGAAGCGGCCGAGATGATGATCCCGGCGGCCGAAGCTCTTCTCGAGAAGGCCGATTACTCGAGGGCGCAGAAGATGCTGCGCGATCTCGTCGAAATCGCGCCGACCGAGGAGCGCATTCTGCGTTTGGCCATCCGCGCGTTCCGCCCCTCGGGTGATCAGGAAATGATCACTCGCCTCACGGCGTCGTTGGCCGACGTGTGCTTCACCAGCGGCCAGGAAGATCAGGCGAAGCGTTTCTATCTCGAACTCGTCGCGTCGGACCCGACCAACAAGCTCTATCGGGAGAGATTGGCCGAGCTCGATGGTGCGGTGGCCGAAATCGATGCAGGGATCGACGTCATCGATTTCGGCGATGACGTGCCTTCCGAGATCACTTTCGCCATCGATGGCGACGAGGCCATCGGCACCGTTGAAGAACCCGATCCTGTGGACCTGGGTTCATCGAGCTTCGACCCGACCGAGCGGATCAACGAAGCGGCGGTCTTTGCCAAGTACGGACTCAACGACAAGGCGGTCAGACACCTCGAAGAGGTGGTCGAACGTCTTCCGGATCATTCCGGGGCGCGAGAGGCGCTGGCCAAGATGTACCTCGTCGTGGGTGACAGCGATGCGGCGGCTTCCACGATCCTACCTGTCATCCGCGAGCTTCGCTCCGCAGGCGAGAACGATGCGGCGGCTGATCTCGAGGCCCTGTATGGAACGGAGTCCTCGGATTTCGCCCTGGACGACGACGAGATCATCATCGTCGAGATCGATGATGGCGATCAGAGCGCGGAAGCGCAGACGGATGAGCCCACTGCCATTCAGTTCGATCTCGGTGGCGCCACCGCGGAGAAACCCGCCAAAACCGTCAAACCCGCTGCCAGGGACTCCTACTCGATCGACTTCGATCTCGGCGGTGTCAACGTCGACGATATGGTGGCCAGCGCCATCGGCGATCTCGATCTCCGCGTCGGCAGGAAGACTCCAGCGCCCGCGGCGTCACGGTCCGGCGCTCTGCTCGACGAGGAGATCCGGAAACTGGTCGGCTCGACTCCGGCTCCAGCCGCCGAACCCGTTGTGGAGGAACTCGTCGAGGACGAAATCGTCGAGGAGGAACTCGTCGAGATCAGCACCGACGTGGATGGGCCCTCGTTCAACGAGCTCGCCCAGCTCGATCTCTTCATCGATCAGGAGCTCTTCGAGGATGCCGCTGCAATCCTCGATCGGCTCGAAAACGACTATCCCGGCGATTCGGATCTCGGGATCCGACGGCAAAAGCTCGACAGTCTCGGAGTGACGGCGACTCCGGCGCCCGCAGTCGAGGTTCCTTCGGCGGTTAAACCGCCCGTCGTGTTCGGCGAACCCGTGCGACCTCCCGCCGCGGTCGCCGTCGAACCCCCTCGGGAATCCGAGGACATCTTCGCCGACGAGCCGGTGGAGGAGTACATCGACCTGGCGAAGGAGCTCGAAGACGAGCTTGCCGAAGAAGAGGCCATGGTCGAAGAAGCCACCGGTCGCGGCAAGGGAGAGGCGCTGCTCGACGAGGTGTTCCGGGAGTTTCAGAAGGGCGTCGCCGAGCAGCTCTCCGATGAGGATTCGGACACCCACTTCAACCTCGGGATCGCCTACAAGGAAATGGGGCTTCTCAACGAAGCCATCGGCGAATTTCAGATCGCCTCCCACGATCCCGACTATTTCGTCGAAGCCTGCTCGATGATCGGCGTCTGCGCCAACGAGCTCGGGAGGCACGTGGACGCGGCGGAGTGGTACCAGAAAGCGCTGGTCGCGCCCGATCTCTCCTCCGATGCCCGTACCGCGCTTCGTTATGAACTGGCCTTCTCCTTCGAGATGACCGGCGAGATCGAGCAGGCGGTCGGTCTTTTTGCGGATATCCAGAGCATCGACCCCGCCTATCGCGATGTCAGCGCCCGCCTCGCCGCGCTCACCCAGCAGCGGCAGGTGAACTAGGAGCCTGCACCTCATAGAATCGGCGGCGCCTTTCGGGCGGCATTTGGCCCGATTTTCGCCTGTTTCTTGGCCCATACCCCCAGTATGAACCGGCGAAACAGGTGAAAATCGGCCTCAAATGCCACTCCGAAATCCATCCACCATCTATGCGGTGCAGACTCCTAGCGCCCACGACTGAGAAACCGCAAGGCATCGCAGCTATCGCCTACCACGACATCGCAATTCAACGCAAAGACGCAAAGGCGCAAAGACATCGCAATAATAAACGCAGAGGCGCAGAGGCGCAGAGGCGCAGAGACATCGCAATTCATCGCAGCCTATGATCGCGGCGGAGTCGGTGTCGGTCGGACCGCCACCACTGCTGCTTCAGGTGCTCACCACGAACGCGGCGTTCGCTGTGAGCACCTGAAGCAGCCGCTCGCCACGCCTACGGCGCGTCGGCTCCGCCTGGGTTCCGCTCGCTATCCCCTTTTTTGAAAGAGTCAGGAAGTCCATCGTCGCCCCGAGGGAGGAAGTCGACACCTTGGTCCGGGCCACACCTATTCCACTTCGCCATCGGGCCAACCTGCCTGGTGGGATGGGTATGGTTTGGGCTACAAGTCCCGGAGGCCGGGCGGTCGTGCCGTAGGCACGATCCAAGACTCGTGAGATCCGATACCCAAGCGCCGCGTTTGGGTATCGGATCTCGCGGGTCCTGGGTCCTCGGCCCTTGGACGAGGGCAACCGACCGGCCGGTTCACGATCATTTAATCGAACGCGCTGACGTCGGCACTGGGCCCGATCTCTGCGCCTCTGCGCCTCTGCGTTGATTTCTGCGATGTCTGCGATGCCTTTGCGTCTTTGCGCCTTTGCGGTGAAACTGCGATGGTATGGGAGCTCCCGGTTGCTGACCAGCATCCGGCGTCGTTTCCCGTACAATCTCAGAGTGACCGAAGATCAAGCCCGCCCGTCCGAGTCCCGCTGGTCGCTTCATGTGGCGACCATCCGCGGCATCCCGATCAGCATCCACGCCAGCTTTCTGCTGCTCATGGTCTTTCTCGGGTGGAGCACCTATTCGTCCTCGGGTCTCTCAGCCGCGCTCATCCAGCAGGGCCTGGTGCTCGGGGTCTTTGTCTGCGTCGCCCTGCACGAGCTCGGGCATGCCGCCGCCGCAATCCGCAACGGGGTGCCCATGAGCGGCATCACGCTCTACCCCTTCGGCGGCGTTGCGCGGATGGCCCGTCGTCCGCCCCAGGGGATGGTCGAGGTCGTCATCGCGTCCGCGGGGCCGGCGGTCAACCTGGCCATTGCGGGCGCCCTTTTCGTCGTCAGCGCAGGTGGGGTCCTGGCTCCGGGAGACGACTTCGTGGTGCGGATGGTCTCGTTGCTGTTCTGGGCGAACCTCATCCTGGCCGGCTTCAACCTCCTGCCGGCTTTTCCGCTCGACGGCGGGAGGATTCTCCGCGGTCTTCTGACGACCAGACTCGGGTGGGCCAGAGCCACCGTGTGGGCGGCTTCCATCGGCCAGATCGCCGCCGTCCTTCTGATCCTGGTCGGATTCATCCAGGATTTCTGGCTCGTCCTGGCCGGGTTGCTCGTCCTGCCCGCGGCCAACGCCGAGCTTCGCTACGCCCTGGCCGTGAAGCAGTTCGCCAATCGTCTGGTAAGTGAAGTGGCGCGAACCGGGGTCGTGGTTGTCGACGCGACGACGACCGTGTCCGAGGCCGCGGAGATATCGGTGGCGGACCCCATCGCGGACTTCCTGGTCATGGACCGGCACCGGCCGGTGGCCTATCTCTCGGCGCCGCGCCTCTGGGCGAAGGTGAGGTCGGACGAGCCGGGGACGCAGCCGGTCATGGCCGTCGCCGAGGCTTTGGCCGATCCGATCCCGGGCGGAACGCCGGTCGAGCAGGCGGTGGCGAACTTCCGTGAGGGAGGCCCCGAGGTCGCAGTTGTCATCGACGGCCACGGGCGGCCCATCGGCGTCATCTCACGCGGAGAACTCGTCCGCGCCGCCCAGCTCGGCCGCCACGCCACAACGCGCAGTTGAACCGCGAAGACGCAAGGGACGCAAGGCATCGCAGACATCGCGCCATCGCAATATTTAACGCAGAGACGCAGAGACGCAGAGACATCGCATTTGCTCGCGGGATTCTTGGGTTTCTGACTGTCGTGGTAACGGGTTCGGGTCCGGAAGGCGATTTCAACGCAAAGGCGCAAAGGCGCGGAGACGCAAAGGCATCGCAGTTCATCGCACCCGGTGATCACGGCGGAGTCGGTGTCGGTCGGACCGCCACCACTGCTGCTTCAGGTGCTCACCACGAACGCGGCGTTCGCTGTGAGCACCTGAAGCAGCAGCACGCCACGCCTACGGCGCGTCGGCTCTGCCTGGGTTTGGTTTTCTTCCCCTCTATCTGAGAATTGGTGGGAGTCGGCCATCGATCTGTGGATGGATTGAAGCGGCACGACACCTTTGAAGTCTCGGAGGCCGGGCGGTCGTGCCGTAGGCACGATCCAAGACTCGTGAAATTCGATTCAGAAATGCCGCATTTCTGAATCGAATTTTGCGGGTCTTGGGTCCTCGGCCCTTGGACGAGGGCAACCGACCGGCCGGTTCACGATCGTTTGATTGAACGCGTTGAGGTCGGCAATGGGCCCGATCCGTGATGATCCGTGAAATCCGTGTCCCGTTTTGGGATGGAATGCGATGTCTCTGCGCCTCTGCGTCTCTGCGTTCATTCCTGCGATGCTTCGTGATTGCGTCGGTGAGATGCCTCGCGTCCCTTGCGTCCTCGCGGTTTCTACCGATGCCGGGTGACGCCGATCCTGGGGCAGAGGTCGTCGAGCGGGCAGCCGGTGCACCTGGGCGACGTGGGGTGGCACCGGTTCTGACCGAAGGTCACCAGCAGATCGTTGATATCGATCCAGAGGTCCTCCGGCAGGACGCGCCTCAGCGCCATCTCGGTGGCGTCGGGATTCCCGGTTTCGACGAGACCGAGCCGGTTGGAGATCCGGTGGACATGGGTGTCGACGCAGATCGCCGGGACCCCGAAACCGAGCCCGAGCACGAGGTTGGCGGTCTTGCGCCCGACCCCGGGGAGCTCGAGCAATGCCGCCTCGTCCGCCGGAACCTCGCCGCCGTGTTCGGCGAGAAGGACAGCCCCGATTTTTCGGAGCTGACCCGCCTTGGTGTTGTAAAAGCCGGCGGGGTAGATGGCGCCGGCGATGGCCTCGTCGTCGAGGGCGGCAAGTTCGGCAGGTGTGCCCGCGAGTTGGAAGAGTCTCCTGCTGGCGTCGTGGGTCACCTCGTCTTTTGTCCGCAGTGAGATGACGCACGACACGAGCAGGTGGAATGGCGAACGCTTGGAGCTCTGGATCTCGGCCAACGTCGTCACGCGGCAGGTCGTTCTGAAGGCCTTGAGCCGTTCTTCGAGATCCCGGATCGTGTCGGGCGGCACGAGGGGGCTGCCGGGGCGGGGATGTCGAGTCGTCATCCGTCGATGATGATCGGCGGGTGCAGAGCCGTCAAGCACGCCAAATCGCGATCCGTTCGCATTGACCGGAGTGCGGCGGACTGCTAGGGTGAGTCTTCACTTTTCGCCGGATTCTGCTCTTGAAAGGTGAGAAGGCGAGCGCGAATAGGAGAGCCCATGGCACCCAACGGGAAATACGTTTTTTCGTCGGAATCCGTGACCGAAGGTCACCCCGACAAGATCGCCGACCAGATCTCGGATGCGATTCTCGATGCGGTCCTCGCCGACGACCCGAACGGCCGTGTCGCGTGCGAAACCCTGGTCACCACGGGTCTCGCCTTTATCGCCGGCGAGATCACCACCGATGTCTATGTCGAGTTCCCGAAGCTCGTCAGGGACACCATCCGGGAGATCGGCTACACCCGGGCCAAGTTCGGTTTTGACTGCGAGACCTGTGCGGTCATTTCGTCCATCGACCCGCAGGCCGCCGACATCGCCATGGGGGTCGACACCGGCGGCGCCGGTGATCAGGGACTCATGTTCGGTTTCGCGACCAACGAGACCGAGGCGCTCATGCCGATGCCCATCCTGCTCGCTCACCGGTTGACCCAGAAGCTGAGCACGACTCGACGCTCGGGCGAGCTCGATTGGCTCCGTCCGGACGGCAAGAGCCAGGTTTCGGTGGAGTACGACGGTTTTACTCCCAAGCGGATCGATGCGGTTGTGGTCTCGTCGCAGCACGCCGAGGAGATTTCGACCGAGGACCTCCGGGTCGAGATCACCGAGCGTGTCATCCGGCCGACCCTTCCGGCGGAGATGTTCGATGAGCGGACCAAGATTTTCATCAATCCCACGGGCCGCTTCGTCTCGGGCGGACCGCAGGCCGACTGCGGCCTGACCGGCCGCAAGATCATCGTCGACACCTACGGCGGTGCCGGCAGGCACGGCGGTGGCGCCTTCTCGGGCAAGGACCCATCCAAGGTCGACCGGTCGGCGTGCTACATGGCCCGCCACGTGGCCAAGAACATCGTCGCGGCGGGTCTTGCCGACAGAGTCGAGGTGCAGGTGGCCTACGCCATCGGCGTCATCGATCCGGTCTCGGTCATGGTCGACGCCTTCGGCACCGAGACGGTTCCGGTCGAGCGCATCGCCGCGGCGGTGCGTGAGGTCTTCGATCTGACCCCGCGGGGCATCATCAACTACCTCGACCTGCTGCGGCCGATCTACAAGAAGACCGCGGCGTTCGGACACTTCGGTCGCAACGATCCCGATTTCACCTGGGAGGCCACGAACCGGACGGGAGATCTGCGGACCGCGTGTGGGGTCTGACGCCCGGCTCGATCCGACCGGCGAGCTGGCACACCTCCTGCATGATGGTCGCGATGGACCGTACGCCTCGATGGTTGCAGACGCGTTGATTCGTCGATAGGGAGTCGTGGACGTCAGGATGACGCGGTTCGAACGCATCTTCGGCACGAAAGGGTCGCTGCAGCGGCACTACGCGACTGCGACCGCGGTCTTTCTCGTGCTCGTCATCGGGATCATCTTCCTCTTCGGACACCTGATCTCCAGGTCGCTGTCCCGCCGGTACATTGACGACATTCTCGTCGGTGGACGAGAAGACGCGCGGCGGATTGCCGACGAACTCGAAAACAGCGGGATTCAGGACCTTCAGGTTCTCGAGCAGCGGCGAGAGCACCTGTTTCGGAGTTTCGAGGGAATTCCGCGGCGAAGCGTATACGAGTCCATTGTCGTCACCGACAAGGAGGGCCGGATCGTCTATCGGTCGGAGTCCAAGTCCATGGAGGATCTTCCGGACGACCTCCGCAACGATCTGGAAATGGGTGGCGAACTTCCGGATGAGGAAGTCATCGAAACCGAGACCCCCTACCGGATCATGGTTCCGCTCGGGGATGATGTCGGCGAGATCGTCCTCAATGTGAGCCGCGCGCGGGTCAACCAGCGGGTCGGCCGGCTGCAGCGCGAGCTCCTGACCCAGACCGTCGCCGCGGCGGTGCTGACGCTGGCCACTCTGCTCGTAGCCTTTGTCCTCGTCTGGCTCCTCGTCCAGCGAACGCGCAGGCTCGAGGCCAAGCAGCACGACGCCGAGGAGCTTGCGGCATTGGGAACGTTGGCCGCCAATCTCGCGCACGAAATCAGGAATCCACTCAACTCCATCAATCTCAATCTCGAGCTGCTCGACGAGGACCTCGGCGATCGCGATTCCGAGGCGCGGAAATCGCTGGTCACGACCCGACGCGAGGTCGGGCGGTTGGCAAAGCTCGTGAGCGATTTTCTGACCTATGCGCGGCCCGCCGATCCCAACCTCGAGGCCATCGGCGTATCCGCTCTGCTGCACGACGTCTGCGGGTTTCTCCATGCCGAAGCGACGGGAGCCGGGGTGCATCTCAAAGTGGCTCCGGAGCTTCCCGATGCGATCGTGGTTGCCGACGAGGGCCGGCTGCGACAGGTGATCCTGAATCTGGTGCTCAACGCGATACAGGCCGTCGTCGATCTCAAAGCCGGACCGCCGCGTGGTCGAGTTGTCGGCGATCGCGACCGAGAACGAGATCGCCATCGCGGTCGCCGATCGAGGGGACGGGATTGCAAGTGAAGACCTGTCACGGGTGCGGGAGGCTTTTTTCACGAAACGGCGGGGCGGTTCGGGTCTCGGTCTCGCCATCGCCGAGCGTTTCGCCGAAGTTCACGGCGGTCGTGTCGAACTCGAAAATATGGAACCCCATGGATTTACTGCCCGAATCGTCTTGCCCGTTGGCGATGGTGCTGGCAAGATGAGCGAGTGACCGGTTTCACTGGGAGCCGGCGAGGAGGACTGTGATGGATCGACGTATCGTGGTTGGAACGGTGGTGCTGGCTCTCCTGGCCACCGGTCCGGTCCTTGCTGGATTCGGCGCCGCCGAACTCATCTATATTCCGGTGTCTTCGTTCAGCCCGGGCGCCGTGGGTTCGAGCTGGAGGACCGACCTCTACATCACCAACGTGGATGATGTCGCCATCGACGTGGCCATCGCCTATCTCCCCTCGGGGTTGGTCAACAACGGAGGAGTCTTCTTCAGTCGCGATACCTGGCTCGGTGGTCGCGAGGAGGACGAGTTCGGCATCATCGACGAGACGCTCGCCGACATCCCACCCAACGGAACCATCGTGATCCGCAACATCGTCGGTGAATACTGGGTCGAACGACTCGGTCTCAACGGCAACGGCGCCATGGTCATCACCGTCTACGAGGCCGACACCCTGGAACCGGACGGGACCAACGCGGCCGCCCTCGCCATCGCCACTGCGAGGATCTACAACCAGACCACGATCTGGGTGCCGGATCCGGACAACGAGGGCGAGTTCCTGGAGAAGGGCGGACAGTACGGTCAGACCATGCCTGGGGTGCCCTGGTACAACCTCGCCGACGGCGGCGCGGTGGACGAGGTTGTCGATTTCAGCTTCGAAGAACTCACCGGCGGGGAGGAGAGCGGCAGACTGAGGTATAACGTCGGCATGGTCAACGCCTCCGACCCCGTGACCAGTCTGACGGTGCGATTCCAACCGTTCCAGCCCAACGGCGAGCCCTATCTCGACGAGGACGAGAACGAGATCATGACCGTCGTTCAGGTGCCGCCGGGCGCTCACGTCCAGTTTTTCCGGCCGTTCCGTGACGACTGGGGGATCGACGAGGTTGAGGGGGCGACGGTTCAGGTCGCCATCGAGGCCTGGTCATCCCAGGGGGCGGATCCGATTCCGATGATGACGAGCTATGGTTCCATGGTCAACAACAACACCAACGATCCCGTGACGATCCTGCCGTCATTTGCGTTTCCCTACGATGTCGACTGCATGTGGGGTGGCTCCGAACCGGTGGGAGCCGGCAAGGGCGCACTTGTCAAGCGACGTCCGTTCGAGATTCCGCCCAGTCGTTGAGATTGACAGGCATCGGGCCTGTGGTAGCATGCGAAATGTTGCGGGAAATACCCGCCGGAAGGAGATTGAACATGGCCGATCCTGATGACAAACTCCCGGACCAGGCGCCCGGTAAGTACTACGTCGACTCCAGTTGTATCGACTGCGACGTGTGCCGCACGACCGCCCCGAACAACTTCGAAGCGAACGAGGACGAAGGTTACTCGTTCGTGGTCAAACAGCCGGACAACGAAGAAGAAGAAGCCGGTTGCGAAGAAGCGATGGAGTCCTGCCCGGTCGAAGCCATCGGCGACGACGGCTGATAGCCTCGCACACAGACAGAACCGGCCGGCGCCCAGCGCCGGTCGTTTTTTTTGGAGATGCGGGATCCAGTATCCAGGATTCGGAATGACGAACACTGCATCCTGCACCTCCCGGCAGTGTTATCATCCGCCCGCGAAGGAGCACTCATGCGCGTTCTGTCCGGCGTTCAACCCTCGGGAACTCTCCACATCGGAAACTACTTCGGCGCCATAAGGCAATTCGTGGCGTTGCAGGATGACCACGAGTGCTATTACTTCCTCGCCGATATGCACGCGCTCACAACCGTCCAGGATGCCGACCGGATGCGGTCGTTGGTTCGCGAACTCGCCGCCGGTTATCTCGCTCTCGGTCTCGACCCGGCGCGAAGCGTCATCTATCGACAGTCCGATCTGCCCGAGATCCCAGAACTCTACTGGTACCTCTCGACGGTGGCCTCAATGGGACTGCTTCAGCGCTGCCACTCGTTCAAAGACAAGGTCGCCCAGGGAGTGGTGCCCAGCCACGGCCTCTTCTCCTATCCGGTCCTCATGGCGGCGGATATCCTCATCGTCCGCAGCGACCAGGTGCCCGTCGGCAGGGACCAGAAGCAGCACCTCGAGGTGACTCGTGACATCGCCGCGTCGTTCCACGCAACCTACGGCAAGGAGGTCTTCACCATTCCGGAACCCCTGATCCAGGATGACGTTGCCGTGGTCCCGGGTCTCGACGGGCAGAAGATGTCCAAGTCCTACGGCAATACCATCGACATCTTCGGCCCCGAGAAGCCGATCCGCAAGAGGATCATGTCGCTGGTGACCGACTCGACTCCCGTCGAGGATCCGAAACCCAAGGACGGCGCGCTCTACCACCTGCTCAAGATCTTCGCGCCCGCCGAGGAGCGGTCGTGGGTGGAAGCCGCGTTCGACAGCGGCGGCGTCGGTTACGGCGAGATGAAGAAGAGGCTCTTCGAGTACTTCCTCGCCACCTTCGGCGACGCGCGGGCCCGTTATGACGAACTCATGGCCGACCCGGCCGAGGTCGAGCGCATCCTCCTCGCCGGCGCCGAGCGCGCGCGAGAAACCGTCGCCCCCCTCATGGACGACGTTCGAAGCGCGGTGGGAATTCGTTAGGACCTGAGCGCCGGAGTGCCGTCCGCACCGCCAAGAATGCTCGAACTTGAAGCGCCGGCGTCCCGCCGGCGATGGAACCGACCCTTCACACAGAATGATGCGCCGTTGTAGCGCCGGCGTCCCGCCGGCGACTGAACGAATCCGTATCGGTGAACCACCATCGCAGGCGTCGCACCTGTTGATGTCGCTTCTGGTTCCTTGTGGCGATCGCTTGAAACACGAAGGACACAAAGACCCACAATGCGACCACCAAGTCATCGCTGGGAAAACCCGGACCCAGTCCGATGTTCAATGGTCGATGTGATCTGCGATGGGTCAAGATCGGTCTTCGTGTTTCCTTTGTGGATCTTCGTGATCTTCGTGTTTCAAGACGACGGTTTATATGGGACTCGATTACCGCCGAAGGTGGCCGAGCCCACCTGAAAAGCCACGAGGATTACGATCTGACAGGTGATTGCTGACTCTTTTGGCCAGGATCGGCTAAGCTGTCCCCATCATGGCGCGCCATTCACAGGACGACGAGACCGATCCCAGTTGGGGTCCGATCGATCCGGTCCCCTTCGGCAACCCCGCGCCCGATTGGGACCGGTACGCGGTCGTCGATTTCATCGGCGAGGGTGGGATGGGGGTTGTCTACCGCGCCATCGACCGCCGGCTCCAACGCACGGTGGCGGTCAAGTTTCTCCGCTCGCGCGACCCGGCAGAGGTCGCGCGGTTCCAACGCGAGGCGCAGGCCCAGGCGAGCATCGACCACGAACACGTCTGCCGGGTCTTCGAGGTCGGTGAGATCGACGGTAGGGGATTCCTCGCCATGCAGTTCATCGATGGCGAGACGCTGCGCCATCCCGTCACCGAGTTCGATCTCGAGGAGAGGCTCGAGATCATGGAACAGGTCGCGCGGGCGGTGCAGGCCGCCCATGCCAGCGGTGTCGTTCACCGCGATCTCAAGCCCGGCAACATCATGGTCGAACGGCGCGACGACGGCCGCCTCCACGCCTACGTCCTCGACTTCGGCATTGCCCACGATCTGGCCGAACCGGACGACGATTCGACCACCGTGCCGACGGGCACAGCGGCATACATGGCGCCGGAGCGGATCCGCGGTGACGGCCGCCGGCTCGATCACCGGGTCGATGTCTACGGCCTCGGAGCCACGCTGTATGCCGTGCTCGCGGAGCAGGCGCCGTTCTTCGGCGCGACCCGCGCGGAAACCAAACGGAAGGTGCTCGAAGAGGAGCCCATCCGCCTCGGGCTGGTGGTTCCCGGGATGTCGGCGGATCTCGAGACCATCGTCGCAGTGGCCATGGACAAGGACCCGTCGCGGCGCTACCCGAGTGCCCGGGCGTTTGCGGATGATCTCCGCCGCTGGCTCGAGGGCAGACCCATCCGGACCCGGAGAGCCGGCCCTCTCTACCAGCTCGAGACCTGGGTGCGTACTCGCCGGCTCGCCGCCGCGAGCCTCGCTGCGGTGCTGCTGCTCGTCGCTGCCGCGACGAGCTCGGCACTGTGGCTCCGCTACCGCGAGAATGAGCGCCAGGCGCTCGCGGCCCGGCACCAGAACGAGGTCGATCAGATCGACAGCATGTTGCGGCGCGCGCGCATGATGCCGCTCCACGACACGACCGCGGCGGAGGCGGCGGCGCGGCGGAGATTGGCTGAGGTCGAGACCAGCCTGCTCGCGACCGGTCCGCTCGCCCGTGGCCCCGCTCACTACGCCCTCGGCTTCGGTCATCTCATGCTGCGTGACTTCGCCGTGGCCGAGATCTGGTTGCAGGCTGCCGTCGACGGCGGCTACGATCGCGCCCAGGTCGAGTCGGCGCTGGGGATTGCGCAGGCGATGCAGATTCTCGCCGCCCGAAACGGCGAGGGGGCCGAGGCCCAGGTGAGCGCATCCCGCGTTGCCGGCGCGGTGCGCCACCTGCAGCGCCGAGGTCCGCAGACCAGCGACCGCGACGACTTTCACGACGCCCTCGCCCTCTTCGTTTCCGGCCGATTGGACGAGGCCCTCGCTTCCGCCCGGGAGTCCTCGGCCCGGGTGCCGTGGCTGTACGAGGCGCTCCAGATCGAGGGCGACATCCTGGTTGCGAGGTCGCAGGTTCGGGTGAGCGGGGGAGATCTCGACGGCGCCGCAGCCGATCTCGTGTCCGCCGGCGAGGCCTACTCCAGCGCCCTCCGGGTCGCGCGGAGTGACGCCTGGCTCTATGAGGCCCAGGCGGCGCGGTTGTTGCGGTTCATCGAGCTTCGTGCCGGAGATGACACCCTCGCGTGGGCGCTCTGCGACGAGGCGATCGAGGCTGCCGCGTCCGCCGGCACGGCGCACCCGCAGCGCGCTGTGCCGTTGTTGCTCGCGTCCAGGGCGCATCTGCTCAAAGCGGAGATCCTCGGACGGCGCGGCGCGGACCCCGAGCCCGAGTTCGCCGAGGCGCTGCGGTTGGCTCGAGACGCCCATGAAATCGACCCGGAAAATTCCGCCCACACCGATCTCCAGGCTCGGACCCGGACCCTGCTTTCGGAATCCCGTGGCGCCGGAACCGGTTGATAGGCGATAATGCCTGCCGGCGCCGCCGGCGGCCGAGAAGGAACCATGGACAACGTACGCAGCTTTTGCATCATCGCTCACATCGATCACGGCAAGTCGACCCTCGCCGATCGCCTCATCCAGTTCTGCGGTGGGGTACAGGAGCGTGATTTCCGCGACCAGATCCTCGACTCGATGGACATCGAGCGCGAACGCGGCATCACCATCAAATCCAACACCGTGACCCTGAGCTACACCGCGAAGGACGGCAAGACCTACCAGCTCAACCTCATCGACACCCCCGGCCACGTCGACTTCTCGCACGAGGTCCGCCGTTCGCTCATGTCGTGCGAGGGCGCGCTCCTGCTGGTGGACGCATCCCAGGGCGTCGAGGCCCAGACCGTGGCCAACATGTACCTCGCCACCGAGTACAACCTCGAGCTGGTGCCGGTGATCAACAAGATCGATCTTCCGGCGGCCGATGTCGAACGGGTCAAGGAGGAGATCGAGGAGGACCTCGGTTTGGACGCCGAGCACGCGATTCTGTGCTCGGCCAAAAAGGGGATCGGGATCGAAGACGTCCTCGAGGCGATCGTGACCCGGTTGCCGCCGCCGGCGGGGGACCCGATGGCGCCGCTTCAGGCGCTCATCTTCGACGCCCAGTACGATCTCTACCGAGGCGCTGTACTGCTCGTCCGGGTCATGCAGGGCACCCTGCGACCCGGTCAGCGGCTGGCGCTCATGCACACCGGTTTGGAGTACGATCTCGAGGAGGTCGGTCTGCTCCAGCTCAAACGAGTCAAGGTGGCCCAGCTCGAGGCGGGATCGGTGGGTTACGTCATCGCCGGCATCAAGTCGGTTTCGGACATCAACGTCGGCGACACCGTCACCGAGGCCGATCGACCGGCCGCCGGTCCGCTGCCCGGTTACAAGGAAGCCAAACCGGTCGTCTTCTCCTCGATCTACCCCATGTCCACCGAGGAGTACCCGGAGCTGGTCAAGGCGTTGGAGAAGCTCAAGCTCAACGACGCGGCCCTGACCTATGAGAAGGACTCGTCCGCGGCGCTCGGGTTCGGCTTCCGCTGCGGCTTCCTCGGTCTGCTCCACCTCGAAGTGGTCCAGGAGCGGTTGCGCCGGGAGTACGACCTTTCGCTCATTCTGTCGGCGCCGTCGGTGCGCTACCGGGTGACCACCAGCGACGGAAAGACCGGCTGGGTCGACAACCCCAGCTACTTCCCGAACCCGGCCGAGATCGTCCGCACCGAGGAACCCTTCATCAAAGCGGCGGTGATGATGCCCGAACGCTATGTCGGGGCGGTGATGGAGCTCTGCCGCGAGCGCCGCGGCGAAAAGACCACATTCACCTACCTCGCCGTCGGCCGGGTCGAGCTGACCTCGGAGATGCCCCTCGCCGAGGTCGTCTTTGATTTCAACGACCGGCTCAAGTCGACGACTCAGGGCTACGGATCCTTCGACTACGAGATGCTCGACTACCGCGACACCGATCTCGTCAAGGTCGACATTCTGGTCAACGCCGAGCCGGTCGACGCCCTCGCCCAGCTCGTCCACCGCGACCGGGCGAGGATGCGCGCCCTGCACTACTGCGAACGTCTCGAGGACACCATCCCGCGGCAGCAGTTCAAGATCGCCATCCAGGGCGCCATCGGCGGCGAGATCGTCGCGAGAAAGACCATCAACGCCTTTCGCAAGGACGTCACCGCCAAGTGCTACGGCGGCGACATCTCGAGAAAGCGAAAGCTCCTCGAGAAGCAGAAGAAGGGCAAGAAGCGGATGAAGATGGTCGGCAGCGTCGAGATCCCGCAGTCCGCCTTCATCGCGGTGCTCAAGACCGATCGCGAGAAGTGAACCGCGCCGGCCTCTACGTCCACGTTCCGTTCTGCTCCTCGGTCTGCCCTTACTGCGATTTCGCCGTCACGATCGCTGGCGCCGACCGCCGAGGCGCCTACCTCGAGGCCCTCGATCGTGAGATCGAACTTGCAGCCCGGCACGATCTACATTTCGACACGGTCTATTTCGGCGGCGGGACGCCGTCGAGCTTGGCGCGGGAGAGCCTCGAGGAGATTCTCTCGACCATCGCCAAGCACCTCATCCTCGAGCCCGACACGGCCCTCCATCTCGAGATCAACCCCGACGACGTCAGCCGGGAATCCGCCGCCGCGTGGCGCGATCTCGGGTTCTCGTTCGCCAGCCTCGGGGTGCAGAGCTTCGACGATGACGCCCTCGGCTTCCTCGGCCGAACACACAACGCGGCGAGCGCCCGCCGCGCCGCCGAGACGCTGCTCGAGGCCGGTTTCCCGACGGTCTCGGTCGATCTCATCTTCGGTCTTCCGAACCAGAGCGCCGATTTCTGGCGGCGTCAGCTCGAGATTGTCCTTTCGCTCGGTGTCCAGCACCTGTCGTGCTACCAACTCACCATCCACGACGGCACGATCTTCGGCCGCCGCAAGGCCCGGGGCGAGCTCTCGGAGCTCGCCGACGACGACCAGGCGGAGCTTTATCTGCTGTCCCACGAGATTCTCGGCGCCGCCGGTTGGTTGGGCTACGAGGTCTCCAATTTCGCCGCCGGCGCCGGCCACCGGTCCCGGCACAACATGAAGTACTGGGACCACACCCCCTATCTCGGCCTCGGGCCGTCGGCCCACAGCCTCGTCGGCCGCCGGCGGTGGTGGAATCTGCGCAAGCTGAGGTTGTGGACCGCGGCCATCGAGAACCATCGCTCAGCGATCGAGGGGCAGGAGGAGCTCAGCGACGCCGAACTCTTTTTCGAAGCGGTGATGTTGGGTCTGAGAACCTCCGAAGGTATTGATCGCGACGCGCTCCGGCAGCGTTTCGGCGCCGACGTGGCGCGGTTCGATGAAACCGCCGTCGAGCGTCTCGCCGACACCGGTCACCTGGTTCTCGACGGCCCCGGAATCCAACCCACCCCCACAGGCATGGCTGTCGCCGAGGGCCTCGTTCGCACGGTCCTGAAATGATCCGTGGTCTCTGTGCCGGCGAGACGCCGGCACCACAAGGGGCCGAGATCAGTTGTAGGGCCGGCGTCTCGACGGCCCCGGAATCCAACCCACCCCCACAGGCATGGCTGTCGCCGAGGGCCTCGTTCGCACGGTCCTGAAATGATCCGTGGTCTCTGTGCCGGCGAGACGCCGGCACCACAAGGGGCCGAGAACTATTGCAGGGCCGGCGTCTCGCCGGCCTGGTGGTGCTGAGATCAATTGTAGGGCCGGCGTCTCGCCGGCCTGATGGTGGCGAGAGCTGGATGATCTCAGTGCCCGATTCTCGGTGGTTGCACAGGGCTCAAATCTGAGTTTGCCGCCCTGTTCACCGACGAGCGTGCAACGCTCGTCATGTCCAATTCTCGGCGCAGATTTCGACGCGTTCGGCGCGGCGAAATCTGCGCCGAGAATTGGAAGCCCAACGGATGCCCCGGCCACGTCGTACAATGACTGCCCATGGGCGAACTCATCCCCGATCCCGAGCTCGAGCGGATCATCCTCGAGATGAATCGCGACGAGAGTGCCGAAACCGCCGGGCCGGATGAGGTTTCGCTGTGGGACGGCCCCGATCTGCGCGAGGTCCACGGCGACGAGCCCCTCGATCCGATCCTCGGTGAGATGGTGCGCCGCCAGGCGTCGGATCTCCTCCTCGTGCCGGCGTCTCCGCCGGTCGTCCGGATCGACGGCCGGCTCGAGACCCTGCCCCTCGCCGAGGTCACCGACGAGGCGATCCGGGCTCACTTCACACCGCACCTCAGCCGCCGCGCCATGCGGGTCCTCGCCGAGTCGGGGTCGACCGACTTTTCGCTTCACCTCGCAGGCTCGGGCGAACGGGAATCCTGGCGCCTGCGGGTCAATCTCCAACGCCAGGGCGGCCGGTTGGCCGCGGCGATCCGCGCCTTGCCGCGACGCATTTCGTCCCTCGATGAGCTCAACCTGCCGCCCGAACTGGGCCGTCTGGCGACCAACTCCAACGGGCTCGTTCTCGTCTGCGGACCCACGGGCTCGGGTAAATCGACGACCCTGGCCGCCATCCTCGATCAACTCAACCAAACCGAGTTCCGCCACGTCATCACCATCGAGGATCCGGTCGAGTACGAGCACCGCAACCAGCGGTCGGTCTTCGAACAGGTCGAAATCGGCAGCGACGCCCCCGAGTTCGCCATGGCGTTGCGGGCCGCGCTCCGGCGGGACCCGGATGTGATCCTGGTGGGGGAGATGCGCGATCTCGAGACCATCTCCACCGCCCTCACCGCGGCCGAGACCGGTCACCTGGTCCTCTCGACGCTCCACACCGCCGACAGCGCCCAGGCCATCCATCGGATCATCGATGTCTTCCCGGGGTCGCAACAGGAGCAGATCCGCCACCAGCTCGCCCTTTCGTTGCGGGCCGTCGTGTCGCAGCAGCTCGTGCCGACCACCGCCGGACGCGGGCGGGTGCCGGCGGTGGAGTTGCTCGTCGCGAACTACGCGGTGCGGAATCACATCCGCCGCGGCAATATCGAGCGGCTTTACAACGAGATCACGGCGGGCCGCAGCCACGGCATGCGGACCATGGAGCAGTCCCTTGCGAACCTCGTTCGCAGCGGTGCGATCTCGGCCGACGAGGCTCTCGCCCGAAGCAGCCGACCGGACGAACTCAATCGAATGCTCGCCTGACCCCATCCTTTAACCCGGCGAGCGGATGACGCTCGCCATGTCATTTTCTCGGGGTTCATTTCGCCGCGTCCGACGAGGCGAAATGAACCCCTGGAAAATGAGCCTCCACAATCCAGGAGAGAGATGCTCCCGTCGACCTCCCCCTGCTATCCTGACGATGTGCAGGATACGGACCTTTTCGAGACATTCGCCGGCAACGGACTGTACGGCGAAATCGCCCGCGCCTACCGCCCCGAAGATGTCATCGCCGAGATCGGACGGCTCATCGACCCGGTCTCCGCAACCGCCACCATCCACTGGGGTCGCAACTACCTCTACACCGCCGATTTGGTGACACCGGTGGGGGTCGTCCCGGTGGTGGTCAAGCAGTTCCGCAACCAGGGTTGGCGCAAGAGGCTGGAGCGCCGGTTCCGCGGCAGCAAGGCGACCCGAAGCTGGCGCGTCGCCAAGGAGTTGCTGCGGGCCGGGATCGAAACCCCGGAACCCATTGCCCTGGTGGAGTCCGAGCGAATCGACGGGCCGTCCTTTTTCATCGCCCGCCTGCTCGACGGCGCCAGCGAGGTCCGTCAGTTCTTCCGCCGGCTCAACCACGAGCCCGACCCAGGGCCGTTCCCCGCCGTGGACCCGCTCGCCTTCCTCGAACAGCTCGGACGCCACGCGCGCCGTATCCACGACGCCGGGATCATCTACCGCGATCTTTCCATGGGCAACGTCCTCGCCATCAGCGACGGTCCCGAGCCCGAGCTTTCGGTGGTCGACTTCAACCGCGCCAGGATCGGCCAAACGCCCGGGACCTACCGCCGGACTCGCGATATCTGCCGGCAGCCGGTGGTCGAGCCCGGTCACCGGGCCGCCTTCCTCCGCGGCTACTGGGGCGAAGTGCCGTCACACTGGTCGCCGAAGTGGTGGCTTTACGGCCTCAGTGTCGATGCCTACATCAACAAGCACGTGTTCAAGAAGTGGATCCGGCGCAATCACCTGCGCCGCCAGCACGCCCACCGGGGCGGCCACCACGATCACCTCCCGCCGGCTCCGGAGAACGCCGGCAAGCGCAACCTCGCGGTCTGGGACCACCTCTCGGATCAACCCCACCAGCACGCCGGGCGGTGGTCCAAGTTCGGGATCCGGTTGATGGACAGCCCCCACCACGCCGCCGATTTCGCCGTTGTCGCCGCCTCCGCCCCGAGGGTCTGGCGCCGTTACCGGCAGCTTCAACGCGAACTCCACAGCCGCCCGGTGCTCATGGACGGCTTTGGTCTCTGCCTGCGGCCGTGGGCGGACGATCCCGAAGCACACCTCGACGCTGTCGATGAGCTCGGGGTGAAGAAGATCCTCATTCGCCTCCACCCGTGGGAGATCGACCACGACGCCGAGGAGACACTCGCGGCGGCGCTCCACAGCCGGGGTTGCGATCTCGTGTTCGCCCTGCCCCAGGTCCGTGATCTCGTCACCGACCTTCCGCGCTGGCGCGCCGCGGTCGAGGAGATCGGCGAGCGATTCGCACCCTACGGAACCCGCTTCCAGATCGGCCAGGCCGTCAACCGCAGCAAATGGGGGATCTGGACCCGCAACGAGTACGTCCGGCTCTACCAGGTCGCGTCCGAGGTCCTTCGCCGGATCGACGGCGTCGAACTCCTCGGCCCGGCGGTCATCGACTTCGAGTTTCAGATCACCGCCGCCGTCGTCAACCACCGCGCCAGGGACCTCGATTTCGACATCCTGGCGAGCCTGCTCTATGTCGACCGGCGCGGCGCGCCCGAGAACTGCCAGCTCTGTTTCTGCACCATCGACAAGGTGCTGCTGCTCAAGGCCATCGCCGATACCTCTCGCAACTCGAAGGGCCGCAGCTGGATCACCGAGGTCAACTGGCCGTTGGCCGAGGGGCCGCACTCGCCCGCAGGCAAGACCGTCGCCGTCAGCGAAGAGGCTCAGGCCGACTATCTCGTGCGCTATTACCTCGAGACCCTGGCCAGCGGCGCCGTCGAGCGGGTCTACTGGTGGCGGATGATCGCCCGTGGCTACGGCCTCATCGCCCCGGAGCCCGACGGTAACCTGCGCCGCCGCCCGTCGTGGTATGCGCTGAAGACCCTCAACGAGATTCTCGACGGGGCGACGTTCACCGACGCTCTGCCGACCGGCGATGACACGTGGCTCTACCGGTTCGACCGCGGCGGCGAGGTCGTGGTCGCCGCCTGGAGCCTCGACGGGGCCGTTGCCGCCGATCTGCCCGGCCCCCCCCGGCGAGCCGTCACCCGCGATGGCGCCGAGATCGCGCCACCGAACGGCACGGCCATCACCGCCACCCCCTCACCGGTTTACTACGTCCTGGGCTGATCCACAGCCAATCAGCTCGCGTGCTCGCAAGGAACTCGACGCCGGCGAGACGCCGGCGCTACAAACACCTCGTGCGATTGAACGACAGTGTGATTCAAGGAAGGTGCGCGCCATTGTAGCGCCGGCGTCTCGCCGGCGATGCGCACGCGTTCCAGGAGTGACGCGCCATCCTGGTATTTGAGTCTCCCCGGATCGACGCACCTCCTCGTGCCCGCGAGACGCAGTCCGTTCAGGGAGTCACTCGCCCCCCGGGTTGTCGCGGCGCCGGTGACACCATCGGGACCCAGCTGAAGCTGATCTCCTCGAGAATGGGCGACCCGGCCGAGTTCGTCGAGTCGAGCCTCACGCGGTACTGAAGATAGCGGGCGCCGTCGGTCAGACCCAGACATCCGTTCCCCGATTCGAGGGGCACCCAAACCCCCATCTGACCCGGGTCACGCGATGTCCGCGCCTCGACAGTCATCGCCGTCGAGGCGGGCTGCTCGGCTCGCCAATCACAGCCGACCCATTCGACGGGCGCGCCGCAGTCCAGGATCGACGATGTCAGCGACCCGTGTTCGGCGAAATCGCCGATCCGCCACCACCCGAGCGCGCCGACCTCCCACGACGATCCCAGCATGTCCAGACTCCCGTTGCCGTCCACATCGGCCACGTGCACCGAGCTCGACTGGTCGAAGCTGCGATCGACACTGTGGAAGATCCAATCCGCTCCGTGTCCGTCGACGTTCTCGATCCATGCCATGTGCCCGGAACTCGTCCATCCAGCGGCCGCGACATCGAGATCACCGTCACCGTCGAGGTCATCCGCGACGGCCGAAACCGCGCCTGAAAGCGAGTTGGTGACGATCGTTTTGGACCACGATGTCTGTCCGTCGCCGTCGTTGCGCCACCAGGCGACCTGGCGAAGATCCATGGCCGCGCCGATGACATCGATCCAGCCGTCGTCGTCGATGTCTGCGGCATCGACCCAGTGGGCCCCGGTGAACCCTGTTTCGATGACGTCGTGGGTCCATTCGACGGGATCGCCGCCTTCGTTGCGCCACCAGGCGATCTGGCGGTCGTGCCACGCCACGCTGAAGACATCGAGATCGCCGTCGAGGTCGACATCGGCAATGGCCACCTTGGTCGGATAGTCGAAACCGGAGGCGAGGACGAACTTCTGCCAGTCGGTCCCTGCGCCGCCGTCGTTGCGCCACCACAGGATCTCATCGTCCTCGAAGGACACTCCGATCACGTCGGCATCACCGTCGCCATCGAGATCGGCGCCGGCTACATCGTGCGCACCGGGAACATCGCCGTCGATGGTCGACCGCGACCAAGCGGGAGGGCTCCCCCCGAGGTTGCGCCACCAGACCACCTCCGCGCCGGCCGCACTGCCGCCGAGGATGTCGGGCAGTCCGTCGCCGTCGAGATCGACCACCGAGACCGCCAGCGCCTCGAGAAACCCCCCGTCGACGACCCTTCGCTCCCACGACGGCGGCGAGCCGCCATCGTTGACCAGGAGGATGAGCTCGTTGCCGTAATAGGCGCTGCCGAGAACGTCGGTGTCGCCATCGAGGTCGATATCGGCGGCGTAGACCTTGATCGCGCCCGCCGCCTCACCCGGGAAGGTGAGGCGATCGGGACTTGGTGCCGGCGAGGTCGCCAGGGCAAGCTGACCGCGGATCGCGCGCCAGGCAACATCGTTCGCGGTATTGAAACCGGCGCCCCATTCGTAGACCGGACCACCGACCCCCGCTCCACCCGACCAGTCGCTCTGGGTCGCCGTCACTTCAGCCGCGACCGCCGTGGAAAACATACAGAGAACGGACAACACCGAAAGAAGTCGAATCCTCATCCCTGTCTCCGATCGGGCGGATGGCACCCCGTCTGCCGCGGTTCAGTCCACGGGCGATTTGTGGAGACATTTTCGTCCATGCGGCATGAGAGTTCTCAAAAAGACCTCGTCTTTTGCAAGATTTGACTTCACCGACGATGACCGGCAAGAGAACACTCATCGTTGGCCGCAGCCGAACAGCCGGTGAGAACCGCGAGCGCGAAGCCCCGGGGCTGTTCCCGTTAAATCTTCCGCAAGATGCTCACGGCGACGATCCCGATGATCGCGGCCAAGGCGAGCAATCCGAACCCGGATAACACCGGGATGGCGGGAATCGGCCCCGGGTTCTGCCCGGGATCGATCTCCCAGACCTCACCTCCGCCCGGATTGAAGGTGCCGGCCATCAGATATCCGCCGAACTCGGCGAGCCCGTTGGAGGCGATGGCGGCGTTGTTCGAGTCGCCGAAGCCTCCGCTGACGATCTCGCGCCAGGCAACGCCGTCCCACTCCCAGACCTCGGCGGCGTCGTTGGCGTTGGCGGTTCCGATGAAGAGTGCGCCGCCCATCACGACGGCGGCCTGCGAGGTTTCGTTGTTGGCCGTCCCGAAGCCGTCGGCGTTGACCTGGGTCCAGCTCGAACCGTTGTACCGCCAGATCTCGGTCCCGGTGAACCGGTTGTAGGTTCCGGCATAGACCATCCCGTTGAACACAACCAGCGCGTGAGAGCCGAAGTTGTTCGCGTCGCCGAATCCATCGGTATTGATCTGGCTCCACGTGGCCCCATCATAGGACCAGACCTCGCCGCCCGGCCCGACGGTCTTGTAGGTGGCGACGTAGAGAAGCCCGCTGTCGACCGCCATGGACAGGGCGTTGTGGTTGTCGGTGTCGCCGAAGCCTCCAGTGGCGATCTGGGACCAGGTCGCCCCGTCGTATTCCCAGACCTGGAGTCCCGAAGCGATGTTGCCGGTGCCCACGACAAGGTTGCCGCCGTATACGCCCATGCTGTTGGCCCACTGATTGGAGGCGCTGCCGAAGCCGTTGCTGTTGACCTGTGTCCAGCTTGAACCGTCGTACTCCCACACCCCGGCGCCGGAGGTGTTGTTGTAGGTCCCGGCGTAGAGCCGACCACCGAAAACCGTGAGGCAATTCGTGCTTCGGTTGTTGGCATCGCCGAAGCCGTCGCTGTTGACCTGAGTCCACGCAGACCCGTCGTAACGCCAGACCTCGGTCCCGGTGGTGAAGTTTCCGGTCCCGATGTACAGCATCGAGTTGTAGATCGCCATGGCGCCGGTATTGTTGTTGTTGGTGTCTCCGAGGCCCGCGAACCCCACCTGTTGGAAGGTCTGAGCGAGAGCCGGGCCGGCGAGCGCGACTACCGCGGCCAGGAGCAGGGCCGCCACACGTGGATTGGGTTTTGCGGTTTCCCTCGCTGGGGGGGCGGTCATTGACGAGGGGGCATCCGCCATTGCCGTCGACACGGCAACCGCAGAACGCCCGGATGGGTTGGTGCATCCGTTGCGAGTTGTCATCTGGATCCTCCTTTGAATAATCTATGGGGGAGGAAACCGCGGAGCCATGGACGATCGCGACGTTTTCCGGATTTTCTCCCGGGTTTCATGGACAAACGCGACAGCTCGGCTTGACGAATGCTGAGGTCCTGCCAGGATGCAGCGTGGATGGAGCACTGAATGCAAGAACAACTCGCGGGTGGTCTCGAGCCCCAGTTCGTTGCGTCGATCGCACGAGAAATCGCCTGTGCCGATCAGCAGGTCGCGGCGGCGGCCGAGCTCCTGGCCGGCGGCGCCACGGTTCCGTTTGTCGCCCGCTACCGCAAGGAAGCCACGGGAGGCCTCGACGACGCGGCCCTCGAGGCCCTGGCCAAACGGCGCGACTACTTCATCGATCTGACCGAACGGCGGGAGGCGATTCTCGCCTCCATTGAAGAACAGGGACGGTTGACGGCCGATCTCGAGCGGATCATTCGCTCAACGATGACCAAGGCGGAGCTGGAAGACCTCTACCTGCCGTACAAACCGAAACGCCGAACCCGCGCGTCGATGGCGCGGGATCGCGGGCTCGAACCGCTGTCGGAGGCTCTTCTCGAAGCCGCCCGGGGTCAGCGGGACCCGGCCGAGCTGGCGGCCGGATATGTCACAGCCGAGATCGACGTCGACGCCGCGTTGGCGGGGGCGCGGGACATTCTCGCCGAGCGCTTTGCCGAGCACGCCCCCACTCGCGCCCGGCTGCGGCGGGTGTTCCGGGCCAACGCCTCCTTCGAGGTTCGGGTCTTGGCCGGCAAGGAGGCGGTAGGCGCCACCTACCGGGACTACTTCGATTATCGGGAACCCGCTGCCCGGGTGCCTTCACACCGCATGCTGGCGATTCTGCGCGGCGAGCGCGAGGGTGTTCTGGTCAGCAGCCTGCGGATCGACGACGAGGATGAGATCGCCCGCCTGGCGCGGATTCCCGGGGTGCCGCTGACGACACCGTGTGGGAACCAGATCGCGCTCGCCGCCGCCGACGGTTACAGGCGTTTGCTTCGGCCGTCGATCAGCAACGAAATCCGGGCGGAAATGCGGGAACGGGCCGAAACCGAGGCGATCCGGGTTTTTCGCGCCAACCTCGGCGAGCTCCTCATGCAGCCGCCATTCGGTCAACAGGCGGTCATCGGACTCGACCCCGGTCTGCGGACCGGCTGCAAGCTGGCGGTGGTCGACCCGACCGGAACGGTGGTCGCGACCGATGTGCTGTATGCGGTTCCGGAGGGGCCGCGGACGGCTGCCGCCGAGCGGACGCTCGCGGCGTTGTGCCGACGCCACCACGTCCGGGCCGTCGCGGTCGGCAACGGAACCGCGGGCCGGGAAACCGAGGCCTTTGCGCGAAGGTGCTTGCGTGATGCCGGGCTTGACGAGGTCATGGTGGTCATCGTCCCCGAGACCGGCGCGTCGGTCTACTCCGCATCCGAAGTGGCCCGGAGGGAGCTGCCGGATCTCGATGTCAGCCTGCGCGGCGCGGCGTCCATCGCCCGCCGGATGCAGGATCCGCTGGCCGAACTGGTGAAGATCGAACCGAAGGCCCTCGGTGTCGGCCAATACCAGCACGATGTCAACCAGAAGGCGCTGGCGGACGAACTCGACCGCGAGGTCGAGTCGGTGGTGAACCGGGTCGGCGTGGAGCTCAATTCGGCTTCGATCTCACTGCTCGAGCGGGTGTCTGGAGTCAGCGCCAAGGTGGCCGGCGCCATCGTAGGTAATCGTGAGGAAGAGGGTCGATTCAATGACCGTCGCCGGTTGCTCGACGTGCCGGGTCTCGGGCCGAAGGCGTTCGAGCTCTGCGCCGGGTTTCTGCGGATCCACGACGGCGAAAACCCGTTGGATCGAACCGCGGTCCACCCCGAGCGGTACACGTTGGTCAAGAAGATGGCCGCAAGCCTGGGGCTCGGGGTCGAGGAGTTGATCGGTGAAGCCGCCGGGCGCATCGATCTCGAGTCGTTCGTCGATCCGGGGAGCGGCATCGGCCGCCCGACGCTGATGGACATTCAAAAGGAGCTCGAACGGCCCGGGCGCGACATCCGTCCCGAGTTCGAAGCACCGACCTGGCGTGAGGACATCACCTCCATCGACGATCTCGAGCCGGGGCTCGTCCTCGAGGGGAGGGTCTCGAACGTGACCAATTTCGGTGCCTTTGTCGATCTCGGGGTGAAGCGGGACGGCCTCGTCCACATCTCTCAGCTGAGCGACAGCTGGGTCGGTGATCCACGATCGGTCCTCCATGTCGGCCAGGTCGTCAAGGTGGCCGTCCTCGAGGTCGATCACAATCGCGGTCGGATCAGTCTTTCGATGAAGGCAGAGGCCGTCAACCGGACCTGAATCCGGCGTTGTTGGTTACTCTGTCCCCACCGGGGCGATGCTCACCTCGGGGTCGACCCCACCTGCCAGTAGCGGGGATCTCCGATCTCGAAGCCGTCGGCGAAGACCCGGTCACCGACGAGACGGCCGACGATATCGGTCGACGTCAAATCGGGGCGCTGGGAATCCCAGGCAACGAGGGCCTTCCCGTGGTTCCCGAAGGCAATGCCCGGGTGCATGTCGCCAAGCTCATTCAACCTCTCGAAAACCGTGAAGCTCGCGGCAGCGGTCCCGTCAAGTTCAATGAAAGCGCCGGCGATTCCGTGGCTCCGAACGGTGATGTCGGTGTCGAACCTTTGCCAAACGGCGAGGAATTGCGCGCCGCTTTCGCTGCAGGCAACCGACGGGCGGTCCTGGTAGCCCGTGGCGCCCGATAGATTGGCCACGATGGGACCGACGGATCCCTCGGCCGAGACCGCCCGGGAGTAGATCTCGGCGGTGCTGTCCGAGCCGGTGCTCCAAACGACCAGGTAGCTCCCGCGGCACGACGCGACGACGGCCTCCTCCTCGGCACTGGGCCAGCCGGCGATACCGATCTCCGCGCCGATGACTCCACCAGCCCAGCTCAAACGGGTCCCGTAGACGTCCCATTGAGGGCCGGCCCCGACCCGCTCGTAGACCACGAGGTACTGCCCGATCTGAGGATTCCAAGCCAATTCCGGGTAATAGCGGTCCTCGGATGCGCTGACCACCGTGAAGGTCGATGACCCCGGGCTGCCATCTGCCGGCAGCCGTTTGGCGGTGATCCAAGCAGGGACGCCCGCCTCCTCGTTGTGCCACACGACCATGAACTCGAACGAAACCGGGCTGTACGCGACGGAGGGGCTTCCCTGCATCGAGGTCGGCTGATCGATGACGAAGGCCGGTTCGCTCGGCGAGGGGCCGTCCCACGGGATGAAACGGCCGTGAATATCGTAATCGGTGTGATTCCCGGAATAGTCGAAGGTCCAGACGACGAGATAGCGGTCTCCAAACGGGTCATAGGCGATATCCGGGGAGAACACCGAGTTGGTTGTCGCGCTGATCGTGAATGGCGAGCCGACGGGCACTCCGTCAGCGTCGGCGCGAATGCCGACGATCTCGTGAGATCCGGCGGTGACCGCCGTCCAGGCGATCAGATACTCCTGGCGAATCGAGTTGAAGGAGACGACAGGCGCTGTCTGGTCGGCCTCGTCGGCATCCAAAATGGTCGGAATCCCAAACCACGGCTCGGTTGCGATGGCCAGGCTCGGCAACAGGGCGATCACGATACACAGAATGGGTTGCTTCACTTCGCCTCCCTCCGCGTCTGTGGTTGGAACCAGGAAAGCGTCCTGTGACGGTACCCGATGATACTCCACCACGGCCGGGTGACGGCCGCGCCGCCGATCATCGAAAACGAACTCTTTACGGGGGGCACCGCGATGGGGAGTTTCACGACGCCGGAGGGTTGCCGCGCCGTTCATCTGCGACAATGGGGAGGTGGACCACCCTCGCCTCCGTGCGACGGCGCTGCTGCTGATCGCCGTCCCGCTGTTCGCGGCGGCGGGTGGCGTGGACGGGTCGCAGACCCCGGCCTATGTGGATTCCTCCGCCGGTCTGATTCCCCCGACCCTGGACGGCGGACCCACCGAGATCGAGATCGGCGACGTCAACGGTGATGGATTTCTCGATCTCGTGAGTGTCGGCGACCACGGCTCGCCGCTCGTCGGAACCGATCAGCACGGGGTGATGGTCTGGCTCGGCGACGGCGCAGGCAACTGGACCCTCGAGATGTCGGGACACTTCGGCTACGGCGGTGTCGCGCTCGGCGACGTCGACAACGACGGTCTGATCGACGTGGGGTACGGCATCCACCACGACTACTCGGCGACCGATTTCGGCGATGAGCTGCTCGAGGTCGCACTCGGCGACGGCAGCGGTCGCGCCTGGACGCCGTGGGACGACGGCCTCGCCTCGAACGGCGAGACCTGGGGGATGAGCGCCGCCGATTTCGCCGATGTCGACGGCGACGGCGATCTCGATCTCGGCTCCGTCGGATTCGGCTGTTGCGCCGGGGTCCACGTCTACCTCAATCAGGGCGACGGCCGGTGGGTTGAGTCCTTCGGCCTGCTCGGCGGCAACGCTCGGTCGGCCTTCGTCTTCGGTGATGTCGACGGCGATGGGGTTGCGGATTTCGCGGCCGGCCACGAGGCGGGAACCGTGTATCTCGGCGACGGCAGGGGGGGCTTCACACGATCAGACGGCAACCTGCCGCCGGGCGATTCCCGGGGACGCATCGGCGTCGCGCTCGGTGATGTCGATGGTGACGGCGCCGACGATCTCGCCTTCTGCAGCCTCTCCGGCGGCATCGAAGTGTGGACCATGGATCGACCGGCGGTCTGGCGCAGCATTTCCGGCGATCTGCCGGCGACCGGCGGCTGTCAGGCGACCCAGATCGCCGACATGGACATGGATGGACACCGGGATCTGACCGGCTTCGGCGCGGGGCAGGGTGAAGTCTGGGGAGGCGACGGGTCGGGTGGTTGGGAGCTCATTGCCTCGTTCAGCACACCGCCCGTCGGTGACATGCAGGCGTTTCGCGTCGCGGGAGACACCGACCACAACGGTTTCCCGGACATTGTTCTCGTCGCCGACGAAGGGAGCTGGCCGTCACTGCGCAGCCGGCTCCGCGTCCTCACCGAGACTTCGATCCCTGCGATCCTCGAAGTGAAACCTGTTTATCCACGAGGACGAGAGACCGTCCGCTCCGGAACCATCGTCTTTGTCGACTGGATGAGCGCCGTGCCCTCCTCGGGAGGCGGTCTCGTCGACCTCGAGCTCTCCACCAGCGGTCCGGGTGGTCCGTGGCGGCTCATTGCGGCCGATCTTCCGGACAGCGGCCGCTTTCAGTGGTTGGTGCCGACCGACACGGCCGCGACCGCCGAAGCCGTGATCCGCACCACCCTGCACGTCGACGGCGAAGCCGCGACCGCCCTCACTCCGGCGCCCTTCACCATCACGGGCGGACCCCCCGCGAGTCATTCCAGAGCCCGAAATGCCTCCGTCAGCCGGCGCAGGGTGCCGTCGGACCCCTGAGATGTCGTTGTAAACGCCGGCGCCCCGCCGGCGTCGTGCGCCGCTGATTGCGATCTCCTGAAAATCGAGGCTCCTGCAGGAGGCGTGGTGCGCCCACGGGCCCGGCGCCCTGCCGGGTGGACAAGAAAAAACCCCTCCGCGGGGGAGGGGTTTGAATTCGGGGGGAGTCGACCTACCAGCCGCTCTCTCTGCGGTAGCCGCCGCCACCGCCGCCACTCTTGCGTTCTTTCGCCTGGGCCACGTCCACGCGCAGGACCCGGCCGTCGAGCTCGGTGCCGTTGAGGGCCGCAACAGCCTTGTCGGCCGCGTCGTCGTCCTCGAAGGTCACGAAGCCGAAGCCTCTCGAGCGACCGGTGTCGCGATCGGCAATGACGACGGCCTCACTGATCTGGCCGTGGACGCTGAATGCATCGCGCAATGAGTCGTCGTTGACTCCCCAGCTCAGACTTCCGACAAACAATTTCTTAGACATATCTTTCTTTTCTCCGTGAGCGCTGCCTTTGTGCAGGGGCGCCCGTCTCACTCGCCGTGGGGGACTCTGCGTCCTCCAATACAGAAGCCGGCCCCGTCGGCCGGCAACAAGAAACACACTATAGCACACATCCTTCGTATTATCAGATATTTCTATTTCAGGGCGCGGGAACCTCCATCGGGTTGGCGGGGTCTTCGGCCCACTCCTGGAGCGAGGCCGTGTAGACCGCGACATCGGTGTACCCGAGCCGGGTCATGACGAAGGCCGTCGACGAGGCTGCGATCCCGCCGCCGCAGTAGGTGATGGTGCGGGTTCCGGCATCGCCCCCGATGAGCGCCGCGAGCTCGTCGGCCGGCTTGTAATGACCGGTGTCGTCAAGCATCGTCATGACCGAGATGTTCTCGGCGGAGGGAATGTGGCCCGGTCTCGCGTACATGACCATCTCGCCCCGGTAGTGAGCTTCGGGCATGACGTCGATCAACCGGACCGACTCGTCGGAGATGGCTGCGAAGACCTCGTCGCGGTCGGCGATGAGCTCCGGCCTCGGCGCCGGAGTGAGGACCCGCACGGGCTCGTCGGCCGGTTCGGTCGACAGCGGCCGGCCCTCGGCCTGCCATGCCGTCAGACCCCCGTCGAGCAGCGCCGCCCGGTCGAATCCGACCCAACGGAGCATCCACCAGACCCGCGCCGCCCAGGCCGACATGCTCGCGTCGTAGAGCACCACCCGGGTGTCGTCGCCGACGCCGAGCGCGCCCATCACCGCCGCGAACTCCTCGGGCGACGGCACGGCGTACTCGTACGGGCTGTCGCCGTCGGCCAGCTCGCCCATGAGGTCGGCGAAACCGGCGGTCGGGATGTGCCCCGCCTCGTACCCGGCGCGTCCGCTCTCGATGATCATGCCCCCGTCCGCGCCGCGCTGCACACTGACGGTGCAGTCGAGCACGACGAGATCGGGGTCGTCGAGGTGCGCGCTCAGCCACTCGGTCGTGACCAGCGAGTCGGGGAACGCGGCGGACTCGACGGCGGGCGCCGGCGCCGGAGCTTCAGTGGAGGGGCCCGGGCCGCCGCAGGCGACGGCGAGCGCGGCGAACGCGAGCAGAGCGACGGCCTTTTTCGAGCACGGATGATGGCGCATGATGTCTCCCATTGACCAGAGAATACGAGTCCGCGAGGAAGTGGTTTAGCCGCCGCTTCGGACGTGACGATCGACCTTCGTGCGTGATACCTGTTCCGGACACGGCGGCTGAACGAACATCAGCAGTCGTCGGCCGGCGGGGTCCCAGCCGCCGGCGGAGCGCGCCGCTCCCTACTCCTCGATCCCCCGGCTCCAACCGGCTCCCAGATACTTCTCGAACCAGGCCAGATCCCAGACCATCTTGGCCTTGCGGTGGGTGTAGGTCGCGAGCCCGTGCTGGGCCCCCGGATACACGATCAGCTCGGTGGGAACACCGAGATAGATCTTGAGGGCGCGATAGAGCCCGCGGGAGTGGGCGGGGGGCACTCTGGGGTCGCTGCCGCCGACGTGGATCAGGGTCGGTGTCGTCGCCGACGCCAGGCCGTAGAGCGGTGATCCCTTGAGGTAATGCTCGGGGTTCTGCCAGGGCAGCGCCGCGCCCATGAAGTTGACGACGTGGCCCGGCGTGTCCTCGACCGCCCACTGCAGCACCTGGTCGAGCACTCCGGCGCCCGAGGAGGCAGCCTTGAATCGGTCGGTCGCGGCGATCAGTGCGTTGGTCAGGAACCCACCGTTGGACCAACCCATCACGCCGAGGCGATCGGGGTCGGCGATGCCGCGTTCGATCATCGCATCGACGCCGGCCAGGATGTCCTTTACCTCGATGTCGTTCTCGCGGCCGACGAGTTGGGTCATGAAGTCATCGCCGTAGCCGGTGGAACCGCGGTAGTTGGGGCTCAAGAGGGCGTAGCCCTTGGCGGCGAGCAGGGTGCGGCCGTAGATCCAGAAACGCATTTCGAGGTGGGTTGCGGCGGTCGGACCGCCGTGGATCTCGACGATCAGCGGCAGCGGTCCGTCGTCCTTGGTCCAGCCCGGCGGCAGCTCCAGGATGCCCTCGACCCGGGCGCCGTCGGGCGCCGTCCACTGCACGGCCTCGATGGAGGGAAGGACCCACTCATCGACCTGCGGGTTGATGGTGGTCACCTGAGCGAGGGCGCCGTCCGCCGCCACCAGATAGAGGTCCTCGGGGCTGTCCATGGCGCCCGATGTGACCAGGACCTTCGAGCCCCCGGCGTCGAAGGCGAAGGAACCGATGGTGACGTCTCCCGGTGTCACGACGGTGGCGGGCTGCCCGGGTTTCTGGCGATAAAGGTGCACTCGCGCGCGGGAGTCGCCGGTGAAGTACAGGGTGTGGGCATCGGGCTGCCAGCGAAGCGAACCGCCATTGACGGAGACGCCGGCGGGCCGGTCGAGCTCGGTCAGGTTCCAACCGTTCGCGCCGGCCGATGCGCTGTAGGCCCGGGTGGGGTAGCCGTCGAAAGAGATCGTGAACCCGAGGGCCTTGCCGTCGCCGGCCATTCGCACATCGTCGATCCACCCGAAGGGCGAGTCGTGCGCGTCGCGCCAACCGTCGGTGGTGACCTCGGTGAGCTCGCCGGTGGCGACGTCCAGGACCTCGACCCGCGACCACCCTTCGTGATGGACCAGCTCGTTGTCCGGTGCGGTCACCAGTGCGGCGAGAGCTCCGTCCGCGCTGAGGTCGAGGCTCTTGATCACCCGCTTGCCGTCGAAGACCTTGCGGCTGCGCCACGTGCCGAGGTCGAGGCGGTGGACCTCGGAGAACGCGGTGACGCCGTGGCCGTACTCCAGCTCGTCGAACTCTTCGCGCAGGTCCTTCCATTCGTCGTCGGTCTGATCGGCGCTCACCGTGTAGACCAGGGTGCGGCCGTCGTCCGACAGATCCCAGAGCTCGATGCCGTCGGCGACCGACGTGAGCTTGCCCGCGACCCCGCCTGCCGCCGCAATCCGCCAGATCTGGCTGTTGCCGTCGACATCATCGGCGGCAAAGATGATCCACCGGGCATCGGAGCTGAATCGAATCCCGGACGGTCCCAGGCCGTCGAAGGTCAATCGCTGGGTTTTCCCGGTCTCCAGATCGGCGGTCCACAGCTCGGTGGTGCGGCCGTCGGCATCGACATCCCAACGAGACTCGGTCCACGCGGCTGTGCCGCCGTCGGGTGACAGGGCGATACCGGTGATGCCGGCGATGGAGAAGTAGTCTTCGGCCTCGATGAGGTGGGTGCGGTTCCCGGCGCAGACAGCAGCGGCGCCCAGAACCAGGATGGTGATCAGCGTCATGGTCAACGGAGTGTGTTTCATCGGTCGGCCCCTCTCGGCAGGTGTTTCAGCGAACCGGGTTGTAGCTTAGCGTTTCTTGACGGGTGGGCGCCAGATGAGCCATGCCCCGCAAGCACGTGCACTCCGTCGATTTCGCGGTCATAATGAATGGAGGGGGAGGGTATGTCATGGCTGTTCGGGTCGAGATTGCCGCGGACCAGCCGATGGACCGGGATCTGCTCCGGAAGAGTTTTCGAGATGAGCCCGTTGGCGATCACCGTGGTCGACCGGGACGGTCGGATCATCGCGGCGAACAGCCAGGCCGAAAAGACCTTGAGGCTCACCCGGGGTCGCATCGCCGAACGGAAGTACGACGATCCGGAATGGGTCATCACGGACTATGATGGCCGCGGGTTTCCGGTGGAAGACCTGCCGTTTCAAAGGGTCAAGACAACCCTCGAACGGGTGACCGACATCCGTCACGCCATCGAGCTCAAGGGCGGCTCGCGCATCTTCCTCAAGGTCAATGCCACGCCCTTGATCACGCCGGACGGGGAGTTCGACGGGATGGTCGCGGTGATCGAGGACGTGACCTCGAGTGTCACCATCGACAAGGCCCTCTCCGAGAGCGAGGCCATGTTGAGGAGCATCTTCAGAGCGGCGCCGGTGGGTATCGGCGTTGTCAGAAGGCGAATCCTCGGGTGGACGAACCAGCGGCTTCAGGAGATGACCGGTTACTCCGAGGAGGACCTCAGAGGAAAAAGCGCGCGAATGCTGTACCCATCGGACGAGGCGTTCGAATTCGTCGGACGCGAGAAGTACCAGCAGATCAGCCGGTTCGGCACCGGCACCGTGGAGACCACCTGGCTTCGCAGCGACGGTCGCGAGATCGACGTTCTCCTGAGTTCGACCCCCATCGACCTCGCCGATCTCGACAAGGGCGTCACCTTTTCCGTGCTGGATATCACCGAGAGAAAGCAACTGGAAGAGCGGCTCCGGCACTCGCAGAAGATGGAGGCGGTCGGGCAGCTCGCGGGAGGCATCGCCCACGATTTCAACAACCAGCTTTCGGGGGTCATGGGTTTTGCCGATCTGCTGCGCACCCAGGTTGGGCGCGACGAAACCCTGATCCGCTACGCCGACAACATCCTCACCGGTGTGCAGCGGGCGACGGATCTCACGGCCAAACTGCTCGCCTTCGCGAGAAAGGGGAAGTACCTCTCCGTGCCGGTGGATGTCCACCAGATCGTGTTCGAGGTCGCCTCGCTGCTGGGGCACAGCATCGGGAAGAACATCCACATTCGGCAGTCGTTGAACGCCAACCCTTCGACAACCAAGGGAGACCCGTCGCAGCTGCAGAGCACGATACTGAACCTCGCCATCAACGCGCGCGACGCGATGCCCGACGGCGGTGAGCTCGTCATGGCGACCGACCTCGTCGATGTCGATGAGACGTGGGCCGACCGGCTGGTGTTCAGCATTCCTCCGGGGCCCTACATCAAGATCGACGTGCGCGACACCGGCGTCGGCATTCCTCCCGGAATCAAGGACCGGATCTTCGAGCCCTTCTTCACGACCAAGGGAGAGCTCAAGGGGACCGGTCTCGGTCTGGCCGCGGTTTACGGCACCATGCGGAATCACGGAGGCGGCGTCACCGTGCAGTCTTCGGTCGGTCGCGGGACCACGTTCACGCTGCTTCTGCCGGTCCATACGGAGGATGGCGGCCGCGTTCATGCCCCGGCGCCGGCCGAGGACGACACGTCTCTCCTGATCGATGGCGCCCCGCACGTGCTGGTGGTCGATGACGACTCGAGCGTCGGCCGAATGGTGGCGGAAATGCTCGAGACCATCGGGTGTCGCGCGACGGTCTGCACCGACGGCGAGGAGGCCGTGGGTTTCTATCGGCGAATGGGGGACGAGATCGACGCCGTCCTGCTTGACCTGGTCATGCCCAACATGACCGGCGAGGCCGTCTTTCGGGCGCTCAAGGAGATCGATCCGCAGCTGCGGGTGCTCGTTTCGTCCGGCTACTCCGTGGATGGCGGCGCCCAGGAACTGCTCGCCAGCGGGGCGAGCGGGTTCATCCAGAAACCGTACAAGATCGCGGATCTCAAGTCGAACCTTCTCGCCGTGCTCGGCTCGGAGCCTGCAGCGCCCGAAGGGTAGATGGTCTCGATGCCGGGGTTCGTGGGCATCGGCGCGCCGGGTGACAACGGTCACCAAGGGGGCTCCGGAGATTGCCCATAGTAGTCCGGGAGGGAGGCTCGAGGTGAGACACCACAACTGTCCCCGACGTTCTTCTGACGAGCCCATGGGCTGGATGCTTCGGTCGTGGTTTGTCGTCAATTCGGTGGTGGCCGGCGCGCTCGCCCTGATCTGGCTTGTGCTCCGCACCGGGCCGAAACCGAGCCGGTTCGTCTATCCCTGCCAGCAGGCGGCCTTCTCCGCCGCGTCGCTGGCATTCGCCGCGCCCGTGATCTCGACGCTGGTGGCCGCGCGGCGAGGTCTCGTTCAGGGGATGCGGACCCCGGCCGGAGTCGCCGCGGCCATGGTGGGTCTGCTCGTGACCATGGGGATGTGGGGCCACTCGTCCCTCGCCGACAATCCCGGTTCGACCCACGCGACGGCGCCGGCAGATTACCGCGCGCAGGTCTTCCGGGTCACCGATTGTCCGCTGGATCCCGTCGGCGATCGCTTCCCCGGGCTCGACAATCTGCTCACGCTCATGGGTTCTCAGGGGACCAAGTTCTACCGGTCGGTCGCCTCATCCGGACTCGCGGGCCCGGGAGGCATCATCGCCGCGGATGACGTCGTCGTGATCAAAATCAACTATCAGTGGGACGAGCGGGGCGGCAGCAACACCGATCTCCTGCGCGGTTTGATCCGCGCCATCGTCGACCACCCGGACACCTTCACCGGTGAGGTGGTGGTTTGCGAGAACGCCCAGTTCAACTCGGTGAGCGGCTTCGATCGAGCGGACAACAACGCCCAGAACACCTCGCTGTCGCCGCACGATGTGGTGGTCGGTTTTCAGAATCTGGGATACACCGTCTCGCACTACGACTGGACCTCCATCCGCTACACCGAGGTCGACGAGTATTCGCAGGCCGATCTCAACGACGGCTATATCGTCTACGACTACGACCCGCAGATCTCGGGCCGGGTGTCCTATCCGAAGTTCCAGACCGATGACGGCACCTTCATCAGCATGAGAGACGGCATCTGGGACCCGGGCACCTCGAGCTACGACCGCGACAGCCTCAAGTTCATCAACCTTCCGGTGCTCAAATCCCACCACGCGACCTACGGGGTCACCGCGTGCGTCAAGCACTACATGGGTCTGGTCACCCGTGAGCTCAGCACCAACTCGCACAGCGCCATCGGCGCCGGTCTTCTCGGTGAGGTCATCGCGGAGATCGGGCTCGCCGATCTCAACATCCTCGATTGCATCTGGGTCAACGCCAACCCCTACTCGGGTCCGAGCCACGAGCTACAGCGGCGCCACGCGGCTGGATCAACTCGTCGCCAGCACCGATCCGGTCGCCGCCGACATCTGGGCCGCCACCGAGATCCTCATTCCGGCGTTCCTGGACAACGGCTACACCCCGCCGTGGCCGTATCCCGCCGCGACACCGGACGACCCTTCGAGTGCGTTCAGGGTCTACCTCGACAATTCCATGGACCGGATCCTCGGTGCAGGCTACGCCGTCACAAACGATCTCGCCGAGATCGACGCCGTCAGCTGGAACGGCGTCGCGCCCTTGGCGGTCTTTGTCGACGGGTTCGAGTCGGGAGCCACGGACGCGTGGTCGGTGGTCGTGCCGTAAGTCGGGATCGCCCCGGTCGTGAGAAAGTCCAGCCGCCGGGCCCGAACCAGTCGCCGCCGATTCAAGGCTAGCCCGCTCTTCTCACCGGGTTTCGTCGCGAGGTCGGGGAGGTGCTGTGCCCAGCTGGGTTTTCGATCCGAGGGGCGCGGAGGCGTACTTGACAGTACGTCGAGCACCCGGAGGTGAGAAAGCCCAGCTGGGTGACGTACATCGCCGGCCGCAGCAGACAGCTGGTGAGAAGTGCGGGCTAGTTACTGGGTTGGGCCGCCCTGAGCTGTTCCTCGAGGCAGACCTTCTGCATCGTGTATTGGGCGGCCCAGGCGCGCTCGCACTCCACCCGAGCCCGGTTGAGAAACACGGGGTCATAGCGGGGATCGGCCGCCAGGCGCCGGACGGCGTGGTATCCGCCGATTTCGTCGCGCTCGCAATTGTCGCGATCGGAGTAATCCCCGGGCCACTCGTTTCGACAGCGAGCGCGGATATCGAGGAACGCGTTTTCCGGAACCGACTCGGGCCTCCGGGCTTTGAGGCGGCCGAGCGCGGCGGTCTGCCGGTCGTGGCATGCCGCGTACTGGGGCGTGCCCGCCGCGGCCTCCTCGCGGCAGGTCTCGGCGATGACTTCGGGGGCGAGATCCGCGCGATTGTCACCGGTGCCGGCCGGGCTCGCGCTCTTGGCGTTATGGCCGTCGGCAAGCCTGGCCGTGGTCGCGACCGATCGGTTGGTCAGAACGACCTTGTCGGCCTGTTGCAGGCTTGCCGAGATCTCGGCATCCGCCAGGCCCGACAGTGCATCGTCCGGCGCTCGTTCCCGGGCGGCGGCCTCGGCCCGTCTGATGCGATCCCGGACCTCGGCCAGACACTGCGGCATGGTCCGGTTGCCCGCATCGGTGAAGATCTCGAGAGATTTTCCCTTCAGGGCTGCGATCCCGGGGATATCGACTCTTTCGGTCCGGCAGACCTCGTCGAGCTCCTCGAGCGCCCGATTGACCTCCGTGGTCCGACGTGAGTCCACCTTGTACTCGGGAACCGCGCGCGGGTATTCACCGGGTTTGCTGTAGAGGATGGATCCATCCTTCAACCCGAGCGAGTCGACCAGGTGCCAGGTGCCGCTGGAGAAAACAATCACCGCGGGCACCTTCGTCTGGGTGTGCGCGGCGGATTCCTCAGCGGCGCCGGACGGGGCGCCCGCAACCGCGGTGACCGCCACCGCTGCGATTCCGACCAGGGCACTCAGACGCATTCGGCGCTCCTCTCCGGGGTCCGGTCGTTACTGACACGGTCAAAGAACTCGTCTGTAATGAGATTCTAACCCGGCCGATTCAGCTCAGCGATTCCGATTGATACGAGGCGATCAACGGCGGTCTCGACCGGTCTTCGTGACCATGGTCACTCGGCGCCCCGCCGACCCCTGGCGAGGGAGATTCCGTCGCATTATCTTGAGCTCAACGGCTCCCCGAAAACGGTCTGACCCGGCGCTCGAGTCTGGTCGCCGACTCCCCATCGGAGCCGCGGAGGTGACAGTGGAAAAGCAAGGAAATCTCTGGTCGATTGTGCTTGCGGGCGGGGATGGATCGCGTCTGAGTCGGATCACCGGCGGCTTTGAAGGCCGCGCCGTGCCGAAACAGTATTGCAGCGTCAAGGGCGGACCGTCGCTGTTGCGGCGGGCGCTGCGGCGCGCGAGGGCCGTGGCGGGACCCGATCACACGACGGTGGTCGTCGCGGCCGAGCACCGCCGCTGGTGGTCCGTCGAGCTCGCCGATCTCCCGTCCGTCAACGTCGTCGTCCAACCGTGCAACCGCGGCACCGCGTGCGGTGTCCTTCTGCCGCTGATGCAGGTGTTGGGACGCGACCCGGATGCCACCGTGGTGGTGATGCCGTCCGACCACGTGGTCGCCGATGAGCTGACCCTCCTCGCGGCGATCAACACCGCCGCCGAGCACATCCAACGGGAGCCGGATCGACTCGTGCTGCTCGGGTTCGAACCCGAAGGACCCGATACCGGCCTCGGGTGGATCACGCGTCGTTCGGTCGAGCACCTGCCGGTGTCGCCGGTCTCGCACTTCGTCGAGAAGCCTTCCCAGGAGCGAGCCGAAGAGTTGGTGCGGGAAGGCGCGCTGTGGAACAGCTTCATCTTCGCCATGCGCGCGGCCGAGCTCCTCGCCCTCTTCCAGTGGGCGCTGCCGTGGCTGACGAGGATGTTCGACTACGCCCTGGTCGATTCGTCCGCCGGCCCCCTCGCGGCGCGGGTGTCGAGGCTCTACGAACGTCTGCCGAACGTCGATTTCTCGCGAGCCGTGCTGCAGGAGGCGGGTGCGGACATGCGGGTGATCGCCGTCCCGCCGTGCGGGTGGACGGATGTGGGAACCCCCGAAGGCATCGTTCGCTGCGCCGAGGGGTGCAGCCGGCACGCCATCGCCGAGGAGCCGCCGCCGTCCGCGAGCGCGGCCGCGCTCGATCTTGCCGAAGCGCTTCGCGCCTATGAAGAACGGTTCGGACCGGACGCTTCGAGCGGACTCGGGGGGAGATCTCTGGGCGATTACTAGCCCGTTTCCGTCCGGAAACTCTGGACGGGAACTTGCCCGGGCTGTTCATGGGGTTTCATCGCGAGGGCACCGAGGCGCCGACGCCTCGAGTGGGGGGAGGGCCGATTGCCGCCTCGGATCAGGTATCGTGAGCGGCGAAGGCCGATGACCTACAACTTCGATCCCGACACCTGGCTCAACACCAACCGCGCCGCCCTCGAAGCGCGCCGCGACCGCGGTGAGTTCACCGAAGCGGAATTCGAAGCCGAGCTCGAGGATCTCGATCGCCGCTACGAAGACATGGTCGCTCGTCTGGATGGGACCTACGAGATCCCGTCCGGCGGGTCTAACCCGAAGTATTCATGAGCTGTCTGCTGCGGCCGACGATGCATCCGCGCCAGCCTCCGTTTCTCATCTCGGGGTGCTCAACGTACTGTCAAGTACGCCTCCGCGCCCCGAGATGAGAAAAGGCGACTGGCATCGGCGCCTCGCCAACCTCGCGACGAAACCTCATGAATACTTCGGGCTAATTCGCGAGGTCGCCGTTCGACATGAAACGCAGCCCGCGTTGAGCCGTCATCGGAAATGACCGCCGCCCCGCAGTCGTTTCCCGTGTGACGCGATCGCGTCAGAAAGGTCGAACCATGAATCTCATCAGAATTGCCGTCGCCTCGACGTTCCTCGTTTTCGGAGTCGCCTGCGCAGCCGACAAACCCGCACCCGACGCCGCCGAGAAGGCAGCTCCAGCAGACGTCTCCGCCGGCAGCGGTGGGGCAGGGGAAGGGCTCGTGCTGCCGGGCGCCAGGATCGACCGGCCGGAGGGTTGGGTCTTCCGAGCACCGTCATCCTCGATGCGGCTGGCCGAAGCCGAGATCCCGGGCCCGGCCGGCCCGGCTCTCCTGACGGTCTTCTTCTTCGGCGCGGGCGGCGGCGGCGGCACCGACGCCAACCTCCAGCGCTGGGCGGGGCAGATCGAAGCCGACCCCGGCGCCGAAACGGTGCGCGACAGCTTCACGGTCAACGGCTACACGGTCTCGACCATCGGCGTCGCGGGCACGCTCCTGCCGAGCCCGATGGGTGGCGGCCCCACCGAGCCGACGCCGGGGTCGCGGCTTCTCGGCGCGGTCGTCGAGGGCCCGGGCGGCCCGTGGTTCTTCAAGATCACCGGCCCCGGGGAAACCGTGCTCGCTGCGGCACCGGCATTCGACGGCATGCTGCGTTCGATCAGCCCCTGACCCCGATGGCCCGCCACCGCCGGCGGCCGCCGCCATCGCCGGCTCCGGCAGCGGGTCGAGTCGTCGGCGTCAGGCTTCTCTCGGGTTATTCCGATTCGGCATCGAAATCGGCATCGGCATCGGCGGCGGTGGAGTCCTCCTTCGGGCGGAGAATCAACGCCCGGCGGTTCTCGACGCTTCGCAACCAGAGCGGGATGAACGCAGCGAGATCGCGAAGCTCGTCCTCGATGGCCCTCAGGCGCGTGACGATTCGCGAGCTCAGGGTGTGCTCGACCGTGTCGATGGCGCCGCCGCGAGCGACCCGGTCGAAGCTTCGGTCGGTGGACTCCCTGAGCCGCCCGAGAATCTCACCCGCGACGGAATAGAGCTCGTTGACCCGCCGGCACGACTCCGCGAGCTCGCTCGCGTGCGCCTGCAAGACCTCGAGCTCGTCGATTCGGATGCCGCGCAGCCCGATGATGCCCTGGAGCTTCGGAGCGAAGTCGGTTTCGAGCGCGCCGAGGTACGCCGCCAGTTTCTGCCAGTCGACGACCGACGGCAGGCGGCCCGTCCGGTTCATTTCGTCGATCACCGATCCGAGGCTCTCGTGACGTTCCGAGTCGATGTACTGCAGCTCGGCGTGGAGCCTGAAAACCGAGGTCAGCAGCCACTCGGCCTCTTCCACGTCGCGGGGAAACCTGCGGGCGAGGAAATAGTCGACGTCGTGGCTGCTGCGTGGATCCGCGGCGAGGATCTCGCCGAGGGTGTCGACGAGGAATCCGTGCAGCTTGCCGATGGCGACGCAGAGGGTTCGCCGAAGGGCGTCGAACTCCGCTTCTTCCGGCCGATCCGGAAAACGGTCGAGGGGAATAAACACCTCGCTGTCGAGAAAGGAGAGCTTGATGCGCGCGTTGCGCACCGCGGCATCGAGCTCCGGCAGAATCGACGGGCGATCGATGAGCCGTTTGAACTCGGTGCTGAGAATCCCGCGGACCTGCCGGACCGTGTCCCAGATTTCCAGCAGTCGGGTCGGCGAACAGTGGAGAATGGCGAAGTTGCTCTCGAGGACCCCGTCGAGGCTGCGCACCGATCCCAGAAGGGCGCGGATCCGCGGGTTCTGGTACTGGACCTTCTCGAGACTCCACTCAAGAGGGAATGCGTCCATCTCCTGCCTTTCTCAACGACGACGGTAGCACCTCCTCGCCTTTTTGGTATCGACATCCGTCGCCGTTCCACCCCGGTGTCGAGATCGGCGCCAACCTGACCACCGGTGCCCGTGGAGCTTCAGAGCTTCAGCGGCGTCTCGCGGGAAGCAACGAATCCGATCGATGCTGATGAGGATGAGTGTCGGGTAGACGCAGGCGGTCGTCCGACAGGGCCTGCCCGACACGACTCATCCGGGACCCCCGACGAGAACCTCTTTCGGCCGACGGCCCGTTCTGGTACGATCATTTACCCAAAATCCAGCATCGAGAGGAGACTCAAATGTCCAGTCGTTTCCGCATCGCCCGGATCGTGGTTCTCGTCGCACTGGCAGGTCTGGCGGCTCAACCCCTCCTGGCCCAGACCACGCTGATCAGCAACCTGGATGGCAACGATGCCAGCCAATCGGCCGGCCTGAATGACCTCCGCAACAAGGGCATGGGCTTCACGATGCCGGCGGGTCAGGACTATCAGCTGCAATACGTCACTTTGCGGCTGAATATTCCCGCGCTCGGGATCGTCCCGATCGTCGAGCTCTGGTCCAACCTCGGGGGTCTCCCGGGAGCGTCGATCGAGACCCTGACGAATCCCGCGTTCCCAACCACGGGGATTGCCAACTACGACTTCACGTCTTCCGGATCGGTCCTGGTTGGAGGTGAAAGCTACTGGCTCGTGGTGTACGGCGTCGCCGGCGTCCCGAGTTACGACTTCAAAGCGAGCTCTCCGGCTCAACCGCCCACCGGAATCGCCACCCACCTCGGCGCCCTCTTCGACACCAACGGTCCGCCGCCGACGACCACCTCGTCGATCATCTGCTCCTACTCGGTGACCGGAACGTTGGTCCCGGTCGAGCTCATGAGCTTCACCATCGAGTAGCCGCTCGCAAACCGCCCAGCCGATGCGGTTGCCGTAAGAGAGCCCGGTTCGCGCGATGAAAAGACCCCGCCCGAGGGCGGGGTCTCGATGTCTGCCCGATGCTCCGTTGCAGAGGGCGGCGTCACTCGAGCTTACGATTATTCAAGACCTACTCGATGCTGAACGACTGCAACTCCACTGGAACGATGGTGCCGGTGATCTGAACCGCGAGATCAGTGGCCCCGTCGATGTTCCACGCCGCTGGGGGATTCGCTGTTGCCCAGACGCTGCCCAGGATGCCGTTCGTTGCGTCGAGGGTCCCTGTCTCCCAGAAGAAATCGTCCCCGGCGCCGGTGTCGGTGAAGAGGTACACCCAGTACGTGCCGTCCGCCAGGTTGCAGGGGGTGATGTTGAGCTGAATCAAGTGCTCGGACACACCGAAGAGGGTCACACCGGTCAACACGTCCGAAGTCGGCATGATCCCGGTTGCCGAGCAGACCGTGGCGCCCGGGGCGCCCGCTGCGTCGGCGGTGATGTAGATGTCGAATGGCGCCGCGGTCGGGACGTCGCCGGGGTAATAGCCGCCCCAGATGAAGAACTCGTCGAGGTCGTAACCCATCCCACCCGTGCTCACGGTGAAGTTCTCTCCGATAACCTGAACGCCCGTCGTGCAGATGCCGCAGGTAATGTCGCTGAAAACACCGTTGGTCTGGTTCGGGGCCTGATTCAAGGTCGTGTCCGGCCCCTCCGGCACGACCCGTTCCACCGGAGTCTGGCTTGTGGTCAACACCATCTGGCCGCTGGCGGCTCCGGCTGGCGACGGCGCAAGCAGAACCGCGATTCCAAGTACCAATAATGACGTCCTTTTCATGATCTCTCCTCCTCTTTCAGCCGTATCGTTCGTACGATTCGAAGGGCGGATCTGAATCGCCCCAACGCGACGCAACCCTCTTGCCGCCGCGGGGAAGCGGCGACAGGCGCGGCGGGTCAAAGCCGAGGCGGTGGAGTTGGCGGCTCCGGCCGCAGGCCGCGGTTCGGATAGCGGCGCTGAGCGGGGCGTCCGCTCATGACGAGTTGGAACGCTGTCATCGACGGGGTCAGAAGAGCCGCATTCGGCGGGGGCGCTGAGGCGGCCGAATGAGCCGGCGCCAACTGCTGTGGGCGGCACCATCGGCCGGCGAGCTCGGTTTCCCTCCCGGATGGTTCAACCACCTTGAGGAGGTAGAAAAACGGGGCAACCCCGTCGAAGACATCCTCCTGTCGGAACGAGCGCACACCCGGCTCGATCGCCTGCTCCGCCAACAGGACGAGGTTTCCCAGGGGGTCGCCACGGTAGAGCCTGAGGGCAATCCCCGTTGCGTGTGTCCTGACCCGCCACGAAATTGTGATGTACCGGTCGGCCAGAGAGAAGGCGTCGGCGACGGGCAACGCTGTGGAATTCGAAAAAACCGCCGCTGGAAAGGGTTCGCCATCCGCGTCGGTGACGGCGGTTGTAGACGCTGCTGCGAGCCCTATGGACGTAAAGACGACCAAACACAAACCCTGGGAGATGGCCCGCCGCGCGGGGCACTGCCGGGTCATTTTGCGTATGGTCATCGGCGACCCCTGACGGCTACTCTCGCCTAGTTCTTCCCATGTAATTTCAACTCACAAACGGTACCACAGGCTCGTAGATACCGATATACGAAATCGAATAAATCAAGCTTGCGACCTGCCGATGATCAGGTTGCCCGCCGTTGCACGCCCGAAGCAAAATAGTACGACGGGTGGTGGAATACCTGCTAATATTCCAGTCAAGGAATGAGAGGAGGAGGTTGAATCATGTTTCGTCGAATTTTCGTGATCGCAGGTGTGTCGCTGGCGCTGTGCGCGGCGCCGGTCTTCGCCCAGAGCTTCAGTGAAGAGTTCGAGGACATCACCACCTTGGTGGGCTCTGGCTGGGCATTTGACAACAACAGCACCGGAGTGGGTACGACCAGTTGGGCGCCACCGGCCGTGGAGATGACGACCCGGGCAGGAGAGACCGACTTCCAGGGTAACGTTACCGTGTTCCCCAGCTATTCCGGCACCGGCTACATCGCCGACAACTACAACGCCACCACCGGCGCCAGCACGATCAGTGACTGGCTGATAACTCCGGCCGTCACGATCCAGAATGGCGACACCGTTTCGTTCTGGACCCGCGGTCCCGACACGTCTACCTTCCCAGACCGGCTCCAGCTCCGCATGAGCCTTGCCGGCACCAGCGTCAACTGCGGCACCCTGCCGGAGGACCTCGGCGACTTCACGACCCTGCTGCTCGACATCAACCCGACCCTCGTGGTGGGCGGCTACCCGAACGTGTGGACCCAGTACAGCGTCACCATTTCGGGCGTCGCGGCGCCGACCCAGGGGCGCTTCGCCTTCCGTTACTACGTGACCAACGGCGGCCCATCCGGGGCCAACTCCGATTACATCGGCGTCGACCTCTTCGAGTACAACGCCCTTCCCGTGGAGCTGCAGACCTTCACCATCGAGTGACGGCTTCGCCTGCTGTGCGCACAGTTCGGGGCGCCCTGCCCTGAATGTACATCTCCCGGCCGAGGGTTCACCCCTCGGCCGGTTCCCTTTTACGGCACCACTCCCGCAACCGCAACCGTGCCAGGTTCACAAACGTGCCAAAACCGTGCCAGGTTCATACATTCCAACCGTGCCAGGTTCATACATTCGGTCATTCTCTGTGGCCCTGGGTGGAGGTCCTCGACTTGAAGACCATCTCGTTCGGCGGCCATCGTTACGAGAGTCTCGCGCATCAAATCGAATGGAAATGTGACCTGAAGCACTCCGGCGGATCTTGTAAACGTGCCATGTAAACGTGCCAGGTTCATACATTCGGTCATTCTCTGTGGCCCTGGGTGGAGGTCCTCGACTTGAAGACCATCTCGTTCGGCGGCCATCGTTACGAGAGTCTCGCGCATCAAATCGAATGGAAATGTGATCTGAAGCACTCCGGCGGATCTTGTGGTGATCGCCCCCTGAACCCATATTCTTTTGTGCACCGACAAAGCCACAACCGGCGAAAGCCGGCGTCGGAAAGCCTCGGGTCCTCGCTCTGCCCGCGATGAACCCACCGCGGATGGAACCCAAGATCGCCGGGCTGCCGAAAGCGATGGCGAGGTGGAAATTCCTCCACCCCGTCAAATCGCAAGGGAGGCAGCAATGGCAAGACTTGTTCGTTCCACCACAGTCCACGCCCGAGCCGAAGACATCTTCGATTTTCTCGAGGACAAAACTCACATCCCCGAGTTCTGGCCGAGCATGTTGGAGGTATCCAATATCGAAACGCTGCCCAACGGCGGCAAGAAGTACAACTGGGCCTACAAGATGGCCGGCCTTCGCATCGAAGGGGACAGCGAAGAGATCGAAGTCATTCCGAACAAGAAGATCGTGGCGAAGAACCGGAAGGGCATCGAAGGAACCGTGACCTGGCTGCTGAACGAGCACGGCACGAACACCGATGTCACCCTGGAGATGGACTACGAAGTGCCGGTTCCGGTGCTCGGCAAGATCAACGAGAGGGCCGCGCACCAGATCAATGAACACGAGGTCAACGCCGTCATCGCCAACCTGAAGACCCAGATCGAAATCTGAACCCGACCGAAATCCCCCGTCGGTTCGGTTCTTCCCCGGCCGGGCGCACCCCTTGCGCCTGGCCTTATTTTCTAGGCGTTTCTACACCACTTGTCGAGCTTGACCGCTTTTTCCTTTCCCATCATCCGATCGAGACGCTCATAGTCCGCCCGAAATGACCCGCTGTCGAGTCGGCTCTTTGCTCCGCGCGCCGCCCATCTCGTCACGACCTCCGGGCGGCGGCCCAGCAACCCACCGAGTTCCTTTGCCTGTACCCCTAATCGCTGATCGCCAACGCACCGATCAAGTACCGCGGAAAGCGAAGGCCGGCACCCGTATCAGGGGCTCAGAAGGCGGTAGGTTGGATCGTCGGTCTGGTTGTCGACGATCGAGATGTAGGCGCCGACCCGGCCGGCTCCGGACAGCAAGCGCACCTCGACGATGCCGTCGTCGAGCTGCTGCTGACCGAGGATGGCGCGGACCACCCGGTTGATCTGGAGATTCTCGAACCCGCGCAGGCTTCGCTGGGTCGAGCCCAGCTCGTCCCCGTCGCGGTCGAAGAGCGTGATCTCGACGGTCGCCGCCTCGCCCCACACCTCGCACAGCCCGAGGTTCGTCCGGAAGGCGGCGCTGTCGACGACGCCGCCCGCCGCCGCAGAGGTCGGCCCTCCCGCCGACAGGACATCGCCGCTGCCGAGGACCGGGATCCCCTGGCCGTAGCCGCCACCGCCGGTCGCCGGGGTCGAGGTCCGGCTGTCGACGACGAGCCCGCCGCCGCGGATCTCGACCGAGCCCGCCCCGGTCGTCCCGAAGGCCTCCTGCAGGATGTCGTCCCACGCGACCGAGGCGCCCGCCGGGACGGTCGCGGTCGCACGGTCGAAGACCACGGTGCCGTCGGCGTCGCGCGGGGTGTAGAAGAGTTCGAGGCTCGCCGGGCCGGAGCCGCGGTTGACCACGACGACCTGGCTCGACCAGTAGGTGTCCCCGGCGCCTGCCGCGCTCGCGACCGCGGGCAGAAAGCGTGAACCGGTCGGGTGGAGGCTTCGGGCGCCGCCGCCACCACCGCCGCCCCCACCGCCGCCTCCCAGGTGGAAACGGTAGGTCTGGTTGGCCGAGTTGGCTCGGTACCCCACATACGGAAGGATGCACAGGTCGTCCGCAGTCTCGCCGGCGCAGCTCACGCCGACCTGGGTCACGTCCTCGTCGTACAGCCCCTGGACGAACTCGACGAACGGTTCGGTCGTGTCCTCGATGTCGGTGTGGAGGATGGAGTAGGGGCACGACTGGAACTGCACCGTGACCCGGTAGGACTGCGCCCGCGGCACAGGCTCCCACTCGACCACCGTCGGAGACGACACCCCGGGGCCGACGAAGCAGTCCTCCACCTCATTTCCTGAATAGGTCTCGCTGTCGAATGGGATGAGGAACCGGAGCCAGACCCGGACCGAAACATCGACGACGTCCGCGCTCCCGGGATCGGTGACCGCGATGGGCCACAATGCCGAAGAGATCGCCCGCGTCCCAACCGCTGGACTGGGAGCGGTCGATCTCGATCCCGATGTACCCGGAGTCGCTCAATCCGATCCCGTCGACGGCATAGGTCCAGGCCTCCCAGTCGACCGATCCGTAGGTCCGCGTCCCGGTCGCGTAGTCGTAGTGGTAGGCCTGAACGCTGACGATGTCGGCGAAGACATCGCCGGGACCGAGCCCGTCATAGGTGATCGAGCCTGAAACGCGGGCCGCCTCGACGGGAGCCGCAAGGAACAGGAGCGCGACAACGACCGACATCGAAACGGTTGAACAGCGCATCGCATCCCCCTCTGATTCCGCAGTCGGGAAGGCGGACCGGTTGTGACGTACTTACGAAATCCTGAGCCGATCATAGCGCACTGCGACGGCGCCTCCAAACAGCCCATTCATCGGTGCCGCCTTAAACGTGCCAGGTTCATATATTCGGTCATTCTCTGTGGCGTTTGGTGGGATCGATTACGGAAGAAGGGGAGGCTGCGAGGATGGCGTCGACCTCATTGATCTGACGGGCGAACCCGGAGTCCTCCGTTCTCCGCTGGGCCCCTCGCCGACCCCAGAGGCTTGCGGCGTCGTAGCGAACTCCCAGCGACGCTGCAAGGTCCTTGACGCGAAGACCATATCGTTCCACGGCCAACGTCAGGAGAGTTTCACGCGCTCGCACCACCTCGGGTCGCTTCGTCCGTCCCGTCACCTCGGAGGCCTCGATCTTCAACGCGTCGAGAACGCGATTCACAAAATCCTCCGCGTTGAGCTGCGGTCTCTCGACGGCCGTGCTGCGGCCCAACTCGTCGACAATCGGAGTCGAGCTGCCGATTCTCAGTTCTTCGTCGTTGTCTTCCGCAGGCGGCCGACCCAACCGCCACCAGGGTAGTCCCCCCGGAAGGGCGGAGGCCCAGGGGGCGGCTTCGCCCGCCTTGATGGAATCGAGGTAGGTTCTTCGAGCGGCTCGCCGTGTCTCTCCGAAGGCGAGGAGGAGTTGATCAGGATCCACCAGGGGATCTCGGGTCTTGCGGACGACCTCACGATGTCCGCTCCATACGAACTCTTCCGGTTTCTCGACGACCCCGGCGGCGACCGGGTTCAGATGAACGTACGTAATCAGCTGGCGTAGGTAGTCGGGCGCATCGATGAGCTTCGCCTTGTATCTTCCCTGCCAAAAAGGGCCGTAGACTTTGGAGCGAGCGTTGTATACCCGGGTCATCTTCAGCTGAACGCTCGCCAGGGATCTCCATAGTGGAACCGAGGTGCAGCGAACCGCCAGGTGATAGTGGTTCGACATGATGCACCAGGCAAAGACGATGAGGCCATCCCGTTTCTTGATCTCGCCCATCAAATCGAAGAGACGTTGAGCCTCGCCATCTTCCGAAAACACCCGCTCGCCGCGTGTGATCCGGTTGTAGACGTGGTAGATCCCACCCTCAATGAAAACTCTCGGCGCTCTCGGCATCAGGAACCTCTGGTTGCATCCTACCAAGAATCACCGAATGTATGAACCTGGCACGTTTAA
>CAWGLT010000021.1:0-175396 GCA_963823445.1 uncultured Acidobacteriota bacterium | reverse complement strand
GAGCCTCGGCGTGGCCGTGCTGCTGGGGGTCCTCCAGGGGCTCACCGAGTTTCTCCCCGTGTCCTCGTCCGGGCACCTCGCCCTGGCGCAGATGCTGATTCCGGGTTTTTCGCAGCCCGGCGTCGTCTTTGACGCCATGCTCCACATCGGGACCGCCGGGGCCGTCGTGTGGTTCGAACGAGGCGAGATCCGGCGCTGGATGACCACCCCCGGAGGACGGCGGCTCCTCGGCCTCCTGATCGCCGGCACCATCGCCACTGCGGTCATCGCCTTTCCGGTCAAGAACGCCGCCGAAGCGGCCTTTGTTCGCCCGTTGTGGATCGGGGTCGCCCTGGTCGCCACCGGCATCGTGGTGGGTCTCACCCGGTGGCTCCCCGGGGGCGCGCGGCATGAGCGCGAGACCACCTGGCGACAGGCGGCGCTCATCGGTCTGGCCCAGGGGCTGGCGGTGTTTCCGGGTCTTTCGCGGTCCGGGGTGACCATTGCCTCGGCGCTGGGGGCGGGTCTCGACCGCAACTGGGCGCCGCGGTTCTCGTTCCTCCTCGCCGTCCCGGCCATCGCCGGGGTGACCGTGCTCGAGGTCTTTGACGAGCGGCAGGCCCTCGTCGTGGCCGGGGCGGGGTACTGGCTGATCTGTTTCGTGGGCGCTGCCGCGGCCGGAGTCGCCGGGTTCTTTGCGCTGAAAATCGTGGTCAAGACCCTGTCGAGCCGGGTCTTCCACCGCTTCTCATGGTACTGCCTGCCCCTCGGTCTGTTGGTGATCGCCCTGACCTGGAGCGCGCCATGAGTCGCGAACGACTCATCTCCGAGATGATCGCCGTCGGCCTCGTCTTCGGCTCGATCCTGGTGGCGGCGGCCCTGCTTTCCCACTCCCCCCTCGACCCGAGTCCGCTGCACGCCTCGACCCTTCGCGACGGACCGGTCAATCTTGCCGGACCTCTCGGTGCGGCGCTGTCGGCGGTGCTCTACGGCCTCTTCGGGATCGTGGTCCTCGCCCTCCCGCCCCTCGGGATCGTCCTCGGATGGCGGATGCTCCGCGGGCGTGATCTCGAGCATCCGAGGATCACCCTCGCAGGCTGGGGGTTCATCGTGTTCGCCCTGCCCGGGATCGCCACGCTGGTGTGCTCGGATCTGCCGTTTCGCGACGGCCGGATCTCGTGCGGAGGCCTCATCGGCGGCGCGGAGACCGATCTTCTCGGTGGTTTTGTCGGTCCGGTAGGCCGGTTGGTGGTGCTCGGGTTTCTCATCGTTTTCGGTGTCGTGCTGGTCTCGGGGCTGTCGGTGGGCTCTGCGGCGGAGAGCCTGACCGGGGGGCTCGAACGGCGTTGGCTGCGGCGTCAGGATGAGCGCGCGCGCCGTCGGCAGGAGGCCGAAGATGCCCGGAATCGGCGGCGGGTTCTCGAGCGCCAGGTCAAGCGGCTCGACAAGGAAGAGGGCTACCGGGGGTCGCTCACCGTCAAGGAAGTCGAAGGCAAGGGGCGCTTTCGGATTCAGCGGCGGGTTGCCGGATCCGGCGATGAGGTCGAGCAACCCATCGCCGATCTCGACGAATCTCCCGAGCCCGAACCGGGTGCGAAACAGGCCGGGACCGCACGCAGGAAACCGGCGCCGAAGAAACCCGTCGTCCAGGAGGAATTCGAGTTCATCGAGGATCTCGAGCACTACGATCTTCCCAAGATCAGTTTTCTCGATGTGGCCGAGGGAGCGCCCGAACGCGATTCCGCGGCGCTTATCGAGATCTCGAAGCTGGTGACCAGCAAGTGCCAGGAGTTCCGGGTCCGGGGCGAGGTGACGAGCATCCGCACCGGGCCGGTGATCACCACCTACGAGTTCCGTCTCGACTCGGGGGTCAAGATCTCGGCGGTTCAAAATCTCGCCGAAGACCTCGCTCTCGCGCTCCGAACCGAGTCTGTCCGCATCGCGCGGGTTCCGGGTAGGGCGACCGTCGGAATCGAAGTGCCGAGCCCTGATCCCGAGACCATCCGTCTGCGCCAGCTCTTCGAGGCGCCCGAATTCCAGCGGGCGAAATCGTTGCTGACGCTGGCCCTCGGGGTTGATATCCGCGGCAAACCGTTTATCGCCGATCTCGCGCGGATGCCGCATCTGCTCATCGGCGGTTTCACCGGAGCGGGGAAGTCCGTCGGCATCAACGCCATGATCATGTCCATCCTCTACAAGGCGAAACCGGATGAGGTCAAGTTCATCCTGGTGGATCCCAAGATGGTCGAGCTCGGGGTCTACTCGGATATCCCTCATCTGCTGACGCCGATCATCTCCGACCCGAAGAAGGCCGCCAGCGCGCTCGCCTGGGCGGTCGCCGAGATGGACAGCCGATACCACCGGCTTGCTGCTCTCGGTGTCCGCAATCTGGAGCAGTACAACCAGATCGTCTCGGATCCGGTCCAGCTCAAGCGCGCCCAGCAGCAGCTCGCCGGAGACGACGACGAGAAGCAGGTCGAACTCGAGCCACTCCCCTATATCGTCATCATCATCGACGAGCTTGCCGATCTCATGATGACGTCGTCGCGGGCGGTGGAGGAGTCCATCACCCGGTTGGCGCAGAAGGCGCGGGCGGTCGGCGTCCACCTGATCTGCGCGACGCAGCGGCCGTCGGTGGATGTCCTTACCGGCATCATCAAGGCCAACTTCCCGTGCCGGATCGCCTACAAGGTCCGTTCCGGATTCGACTCGAGGACCATTCTCGACGCCATGGGCGCCGAACACCTCATCGGCCGGGGCGACATGCTCTTTCTCCCACCTGGGACGTCCAACCTCTTGCGTCTCCACGGGCCCCTCGTCACCGAAAAGGAAATCGCCACCGCGGCGCGCTATATCAAACGATTCGGCAAGCCGGAATACAAACGTCATGTCTTGACCCACCAGCCGCTCGGCGGAAACGGTAAAAGCAAGGCCCCGACCACCATCGACGAGATCGAGGATCTCGGCGATCCGATGTACGACGAGGCGGTGAGAATGGTGGTCCAGACCCGAAAAGCCTCGGCCTCATATATCCAACGACGGCTTCGTCTCGGGTACACTCGATCTGCACGGCTCTTGGATATGATGGAGAGAGAAGGTATCGTGGGAGCATTGGCGGGTTCCAAGGGGCGCGAGGTTCTGGTCCCCAAGGACTATTTTTCCGAGATCGACGCGACCCGGGAGCTCAATGGCGACCCGTCGGACGAAGAATGAGGGGGAAAGATGGGCTCGTTCGACCTCAGCGCTGACGCCAGTTACACCCTCATTGCCGTTGCCGGGATGGCCCTGCTCGGAATGATCCTCATCGCGAGCTTTGTTTCCCGGTCGCGGGTCTTCTGCCAGTACCTCAAACACATGACCGGGATCGAGCTCAAACCGGCCGCGGTGCGCCGGGTTTTCCGGTCCAACGGCAAGGGCGGGGTCCGCGATCTTCTGATGGACCTGCTGATCCAGGAAGATCTCGCCGACGACACCCGTAAGGTCACGCCGAACTCCAAGCCGGACACCTCGGTCTTCGATATCAGCCAGATGGCGAAGAAGTAACGACTGCAATTCAGTGCCTGTCAGGCCCTGAATTGCCCCGGTATAGTATCCCGGTGACCCGCATCCGCATCCTCCCCGATAGTCTCGTCAACCGCATCGCCGCCGGTGAGGTGGTCGAACGCCCGTCGTCGGTCGTCAAGGAGCTGGTGGAGAACAGCCTCGACGCCGGCGCCCGGCGGATCGGCGTCGAGCTCGTCAACGGCGGGAGGAGCCTGGTCCGGGTCACCGACGACGGCTGCGGGATGAATGCGGACGATGCGTTGATCGCCCTCGAGCGGCATGCAACGTCGAAGATCGCCTCGGCCGATGATCTCGATCGGATTGCGACCCTCGGTTTCCGTGGTGAGGCCCTGCCGTCCATCGCCGCGGTCTCCCGATTCGAGTTGCTCACCGCCGCCGATCCGGCCGAGGGCGGTATTCGGGTCAGCGTCGAAGGCGGGCGGGTCCTCGGCACCGAAGCGGCCGCCCGGGCCCGCGGTACCACGATCGAGATTCGCGACCTCTTCTTCAACGTGCCGGCGCGGCGAAAGTTCCTCCACGCACCGGAGACCGAACTGCGCCACGCATCGGACGTCGTCTGGGGAGCGGCGCTCGCGCGCCCCGATGTCGCCTTCATCCTGCGCCACGGCCCGCGCACCCTGCTCGATGTTCCACCGTCGACGGATCTCAGCGACCGGTTGCGCGCCCTCTGGCCCAAGGCCGCCAAGGTCACGCGGTTCTTCGCGGCGGCGGGGGAGGCCGAGGTCGAGGGGCTCATCGCCCCGGGTGGCGGCCACGGACGACCCTCGATGTTTTTTCTCGTCAACGGCAGGGTTGTCAAGGATCGCCTCCTGGTCGGGGCGGTCCTCAGGGTCCTGCGATCCGCCGGTTCAGGGTTCGGCGGCGCCCGGGTCGTCGCATCGTTGCGATTGCCTCCGGATGAGGTTGATGTCAATGTCCACCCGGCCAAGACCGAGGTCAGGTTCGCCCGCGGCGGATCCGTTTTCGCCCTCGTCGAGCGCGCCCTTCGCGAGGGGGTCTCGGCGGCCCAGGGACGGGTCCCCGTCCGCCGCCTCGATGACGGAGATTCGATGGTCGCCGAGCCATCGGGCGGCGGCTATGGCGAACTCCTCCGGTCACGGCGGGAAGCGGGAGCGCCGCCGCTCTTTGCGCATCCGGCCTTGAGCGGGAAACCCCTCGAAGCCACCGAACCGGTCTTCCTCGATGGTGGGTCGTTGCCACGGTCGGGCGCCAAAGCCGGTCCGTCCGACACGCCGTTCGGCCGGCTCCTCGGCCAGTACCGCGACTCGTTCATCCTGCTCGAGGACGAATACGGGCTCGTCATCGTCGATCAGCACGTCGCCCACGAGCGGGTGCTCTACGACCAGATCCTCGCCAGGCTCTCGGGCGAGGTCGCGCCGTCCCAACGGTTGCTCGTGCCGGTCCTCGTGGAGGTGGGCGACGCGTCGGCGGCCGCCCTGGACAGGGTGGCCGAAACCCTGCTCAAGGTCGGAATCGAAGCCGATGTCTTTGGTCCCGACACGGTCAGGATCAGCGCGCTGCCACCGGAGATCGAGGCCGACGAAGCGGGAGAGCTGGTCGCCGAGCTCCTCGATCGGGCCACCGCGTTCGACGGGGTTCCCGAACGGCTGTCCGCTGAGGTGGAAGAGGAAGTGGCGGCGGGGTTGTCCTGCCGCGGCGCCATCAAAGTGAACCACCGTCTGACCGATATCGCGCAGCGCAGGCTGCTCGACGATTTGGCCCAGACCAGGAACCCGTATCGTTGCCCGCATGGGCGGCCCATCATTCTCCGACTCAGCCAGGAGGAGATGGAGCGCCGTCTGGGGAGGCGTTGAATGCGCAGTGACTCGTGGCGTCTGACCGAAGGACTCATCTTCGTGCACTTTGCCGTTTTTATTTTGAGCTGGGCGAACCGCGATGGACTCATCAATCTGGCGGTGATCCCGGGCCAGGTGGCGTCGCGACCGTGGACGTTGGTGACCTATCAGTTTGTCCACGGCCCGTCGATGTTCTGGTTCTTCATCTCCATGCTGGTCCTGTGGATCATGGCCAAGCCCCTCGAGGAGAGTTGGGGATCGCCTCGGTTCCTGGTTTTCTGGCTGGTGGCGACCTTTGGCGCCTCGCTCACCGCGGTGGCGCTCAAGCTCCCGCTCTTCGGGGACACGGGCGTCGGAACTTCGATCCTGCTCACCTTCGCGACTTTGTTTCCCGAGATCGAGTTCCGACTCTTCTTCATCATTCCGGTCAAGGTCAAGTATCTCGCTGTGGTCGCGGTGGCCTGGCTCGCCTTTTCGAGCCTGCAGATGGGGATTCTCCCCGGGGTCGCGAACGTCGCTGGCATGAGTTCGGGCTACCTCTTCTTCCTCGCCACCCGCCGGATGCCGACCCGGAGGAAGATCGCCTTCGAGATCAAGAAACGCAGGGCCTCGGTCGAGGTCAAGGCCGAGAGCGTCATGGCTGAGCAACGGAATCAGGCCTGGAACCCGCGAGTCCGTGACGCCGTCGCGCGGGCCGCATCCGGCGGCGAGGTTCCTCCCGAGGACGAACTGCTGCTCGCCGAACTGGATGCCGCCCGAGATCCCTCGATCACGGTCTGCGCGCCGGCGGAGTTCGGGTTCATCGAGGACAACACCTGCCGGACCTGCCCCGGCTTTGCCGAGTGCAGTGCTCGCGCGATTCGGATGGCGGCGGAGGGTGGCAAGGAAGATTGACGTTGGGTTGACTGGATCAGATCAGCTCAACCGGGACCCGTGCCTCCGTCAGAAGATCCGCAAGGCGGCGATCCAGCGTGCACACCGTGGCACCGGTTCGCCTCGCCGTCACGAGATAGAGCGCATCGTAGACCGGATGATTGAACTCGGCAGCGGTGACCAATGCTTCATCTACAAGACCACCCGAAGGGATGATCGAATCGACGAGAGCGAGCGCGGATCGCAGATTTTCTTGCGCCTCACCGATATCGAGGTCGCCCGCCTTGATGTGCTTCCACAACGCGTTACCGACCTCCGCTGCATAGAGATCCGGCACGCGGACCGTCGTTGCGCCTTCGATCAGTTCGAGGACGTCGACGGCACGAGGGCGTCCGAGGATCGCCTCGAGTCCTGCGGAGGCGTCGAGGACGAGATGACGACTCATCGGTCGCGATCCTCACGAACAACGTCTGCGGGCACGAGCTTCGTTTCGTATGCGCCATCGGCTTCCAAGCGCGCCCGGAGTGTGGAAACCGCGTCGAGGCGGCGTGTCCTCGCCTCGACCTCGACCATTCGCTCAAGCTCGATGGTGGCCTGCTGGGCGAGGCTACGCCGGTTGCGCCGGGCCTTTTCGGCGAGAATTTCGTAAAGATGCTCGGGGAGATCGCGGATCTGAAGGGATGGCATGATGTGACTCCTCCTTCATCATAATGCATGCGTTATGATGAAACAACTTGGAGCCCTTTGGTTCTGTTTTCCCCATCAACGCGACGCCGAGCCCGATTCTCAGGAATGTGGTTGCCCGTGAGTGCCCCCTCAAACGATGGTTGGGCCAGATGTGCGTTGCAAACGGCGCGGCGGTCCTTCCCAAGATCGATTTGAGACGGCACGTCCGGTCGGCGCCCAATCCACCTGTCCTCAAGAGAACGCGGGATGGGTGCCTGGCTCCCCTCCCATGGCGTGCCAACGGCGAGCGCTTCTTTGGATTACAGCTCCATGGTCGGCCCGGCGTCCTGGGGCACCAGCCACTCGACGCGTTCCTGTTGCTGCAGTTGGGCCAGGGCATGACGGACGGTGTCGCGCAGGTAGCGACCCCAGACCTTGATGGGCAGGGACTCGACCTGAACGGTGGGCGATATGGCGAACTCGAGCATGTACTCGATGATGGATGAAGCGTTCTGCGCGATCCGACCGGAGTAGATAGCCCGGTCGCGTTGCTCGAGGATCCTCACCTCATGGATGCACTGGCCGAACTCGGACTCGATGAGATCGTCGAGGGTCGTCAGGATGAGCTCGATCCGAAACGTCGGACTCGCCGAGCCGAGATAGTCGATGAGATTCTCCTCGAGGTGATAGGCCGACAAGCCCCGGCCCTCGGCGAAGGTCCAGTCGACGCCCTGGAATCGTGAGATGGTCTCATCCAGCGGCGGCAGCTCGAGATCGACGAGATAGTGGGTGCCCGTGTAGCTTCCCTCGTGAACCTCGCTCTCGCAGGCGAAGGTGCCTTCGCGTGCGTCGAGGGCGGTCTCGATGAGGGCGAGCTCGGCCGGCGTGCCGATGATCTTGACCCCGATGACGTCATCGACCCGAACCTGGTCCGGGTCGAAGGTGAAGCGCCCGGTTCTGATCCGATCGGCCACGATACGTTCGGCGGCGGCGAACTCGTCGACCATCTGCTGCCGGGAGGAGACCATCTTGTCGAGGGGGATCCCGACGCTCCCGGCGCGGGCCGCGGCAAGAGATTTCGCCGCCGCGTCGATCTCGCCGGCAAGTTGATCGGCGACCCGTCTCGAGACCTTGTCGGCGATTCGCCGGATCCGCTTGCGCCGCACCATCCCGACGAGGGAGCCATCGCCCCCGGCGATGAGGCTCATGTGAACCGGCGTTCGCGGAAAGAACTCCTCGGGGAACTCGCGGTAGTGGGCGAGGAGCTGCTCGACCCTGGGTGAGGGATTCTGAACGGCATCCACGATGGCCTTCCGCACCGCGTCTTTGCTCGTGACTCGGGTCAGCCGGAGGTTGCCCGGCCGGATGGCGCGGGCAAGATCGGCCACCAGGGACCGGACGAGAGGCGAAGTGATGGCGCGCTCGAAGGCGAAAATCTCGGTGAGGATTCGGCCGTCGTCGTTGTTGACGCGGTCCGCCAACCAGCGGCTGGCGACATCGAAAAGACGGTCGCGGTGGACGAGTCCGGAAAGATACATGAACCGAGATCATCATAGCGGTTTCTCGAAAATTATCCTCGTGTTGGCGGTCCTCCGTGGTTGTCGGTCGGGGGCGGCGCTCGATTCGTGCAGCGGACGGTGGTGCGAGCGGGCGATTAACTGCAAATGTGTCTCACTCTGTGACTTGTCGAAGTGAAAAGTTTCACATACCTTGTGGTCAGCAGCAGTCCGGAGTATCCTGTGTCCCCGGATTCGCTGGCGCGGAGTGACTGGAGGAGGGCTGAATTTGTTCGAAAAGAGGGTGACAGTTCTTGTCGGGCACTTCGGCAGCGGCAAGACCGAAATCGCACTCAACCTGGCCATGGACCTGGCCTCCCGAGGAGAGCCCGTGACCATGGCGGATCTCGACGTCGTCAAGCCGTACTTCAGAACCAGGTCGGCGCGGGGGCTGCTCACCGAGTCGGGAATCGACCTCCTCGCTCCCGATGGACCGAATATCCACGCCGATCTCCCAATCATCGTCCCGCAGATCCGGTCGCACCTGCGTCGATCGGATCGCCGGCTCATCATCGATGTCGGGGGAGACGATGTCGGAGCGCGGGTGCTCGGGTCGCTGGCCGATGTCGTTCCCGGGGACGAGACCGAGTGTCTGCTGGTGCTCAATTTCTGCCGCCCGTCGACACCGAATCCGGCTGCCGCCGCGGCGATGGCCCGCGAGATCGAAGCGGTCGGCCGAGTGCCGATCGCCGGCTTGATCGCCAACACCCATCTGATGAGTGAAACGACCCTCGAGATCATCCTCGAGGGTCTCAAGAGCGCTCGGTTGACGGCTGAACTCCTCGACATACCCCTTCGGGCTGCCGCCGCATCCGAGGATCATGCCGTCGAGCTTGGCGCCGTGATCGACGAGCCGGTGGTGCCCTTGCGCCGGATCGTCCTGCCGCCGTTCGAAATGCCGAAGCGAAGGACCACCGGGCCCCTCTTCGTCGTCAACTGAAAGGAGGCTTTCGTGCCGCAGATCAACATCAGCCCGGATCGCTGCAAGGGTTGCGAACTCTGCGTCCAAGCCTGTCCGCAGCAGATCTTGGGCATGAGCCGAAAGATCAACAACAAGGGCTATTTCTACGCCGAGGTGGTGGAGCAGGCGCGGTGCATCGGTTGCCGGCTGTGCTGCATCACGTGCCCTGATGTGGCCATCGGCATGAAGGTTCACGGGACCATGTACCACTACTTCGCGTATTGATGAAGATGCAGAACCCGCGTGCCATCCGTTTGATCCCGATCCCGTTCCCGTTCCCGAATGGAACGAGATCGTGTCGGGAACGGGATCGGGATCGGGATCGGAGATCCTTATGACCAAGAAACTCATGAAGGGATCGGAAGCCATCGGTGAGGCGGCGGTGCAGGCCGGCTGCCACCTTTTCTTCGGCTATCCGATCACGCCGCAGAACGAGATTCCCGAGTACATGTCCATGCGCCTGCCGCAGGTGGGCGGGACCTTTGTTCAGGCGGAGTCCGAGGTCGCGGCGTCCAACATGCTCTACGGCGCCGCCGGCAGCGGTGAGAGGGTCATGACCTCTTCGTCGTCACCCGGGGTTTCGCTCATGGCCGAGGCGATCTCCTACCTCGCCGGCGCCGAACTGCCGGTGGTGATCGTCAACATCATGCGCGGTGGGCCCGGGCTCGGCGGCATCCTCCCGTCCCAGAGCGACTATTTTCAGGCCACGAAGGGCATGGCGCACGGAGATTTCCGATTGCTCGTGCTCGCGCCCTGGTCGGTCCAGGAGGCCGCCGATCTGGTTCAGGACGCCTTCGACCTCGCCGATTTCTACCGCAACCCGGTCTTGATTCTCGGGGATGGTCTCATCGGCCAGATGATGGAGCCGGTCGAGTTCGCCGAGGACCGTGTGCCGATCAAGGAGCTGCCGCCCAAGGACTGGGCCGCCACCGGTTTCACCGGCGGTAAACCCCGGGCGGTGATCAACTCGCTCTTTTTGGACCCGGCGGAGCTCGAGCAACACAACTTCCGGCTCCAGCGGAAGTACGAGCTCATGCAGCGCGACGAGATCCGCTTCAAAGGCCACGGACTCGACACCGACTATGATCTCCTCATCGTCGCCTACGGAACGGTGGCCCGGGTCTGCCTTTCGGCGCTCGAAGAGCTCGCCGACGAGGGCATCAGGGTCGGCATGGTGCGACCGGTGTCGCTCTTCCCCTACCCGTCAGCAGCGGTTCGCGAAGCGGCCGCCAGGGCCAAGGAGGTCCTGGTGGTCGAACTCTCCATGGGTCAGATGATCGAGGATGTTCGGCTTGCCGTCGGCAGGTCCAAACCGATTCACTTCCTCAATCGGGTGGGTGGGATGTTGATCTCACCGGATGCGGTGGTCGACAAGATCCGCGCCATCCGAGACGGATCCTCCGTGGAGGTGCCCAATGCTTGAGACCGTGTTCTCCAAACCCGATGCTCTCAGGGATGTCACCACCCACTACTGTCCCGGCTGCACGCACGGGACGATCCACCGACTCATCGCCGAAGTGATCGATGAGCTCGGGGTCCGCGAACGGACCGTCGGCGTGGCGCCGGTCGGGTGCGCGGTGCTGGCCTACAACTACTTCGAGACCGATTTCCACGAGGCTTCGCACGGCCGGGCGCCGGCGGTCGCCACCGGGATCAAGCGAGCGCGACCCGATCTCGTGGTCTTCGCGTACCAGGGAGACGGCGACCTCGCCTCCATCGGGACGGCCGAGATCGTCCACTGCGCCAACCGCGGCGAGAAGGTGACGGTGGTCTTCGTCAACAACGCCATCTACGGTATGACCGGCGGCCAGATGGCGCCGACGACCATGCCCGGTCAGGTCGCCACGACCTGCCCCCTCGGTCGAGATGTCGATTTGGCGGGCCACCCGATTCGGGTTTCCGAGATGCTCTCGACGCTGAGGACGCCGGCCTTTGTGGCTCGGGCCTCGGTCCACACCCCGCTGCTGTCGGTCAACGCCAAGGAGATGCTGCGGCGGGCCTTCAGCTACCAGGTCGCGGGGAGGTGTTTCTCGTTGGTGGAGATCCTCTCCACCTGCCCGACCAACTGGGGCATTCCACCGGCCGAGGCCACCAAGTGGTTGGAGAAGAACATGCTTCCCTACTACCCGCTCGGAGTCTTCAAGACACCCGAAAGCGGCAGCCGCGAACCGCGGCCCCTCGAAGGGTAGGTCGACGATGCAGAACGATGTCATCATGGCCGGTTTCGGGGGGCAGGGGATTCTGCTCATCGGCAAGATGCTGGCCTATGCCGGGATGCGCGAGGGCAAAGAGGTCTCCTGGTTGCCCTCCTATGGACCGGAGATGCGGGGAGGGACCGCCAACTGCACGGTGGTGATCTCGGATCGCCCGGTCGGTTCGCCGGTGATCCAGTCGCCCCGCGCGGTCGTTGCCATGAATCTTCCTTCGCTGGTCAAGTTCGAGCCCGATGTCCGACCGGGTGGTCTGCTCCTCGTCAACACCTCTCTCATCGAACGCAAGCCGACGAGGGACGATGTGACCGTCATCGAGGTTCCGGCCAACGAGATCGCCAACGAACTCGGCAACCGGCGGGGCGCCAACATGGTCGCCCTCGGAGCGTATCTCGGCGCCACCGAGGCGGTTTCCATCGACGAAATCGTCGAGGTGATCCGCGAGACCTTCGCAACAAAGCCCGGGGTCGTCGAAGTCAACATCAGAGCGCTGCACCGCGGCCGCGACATCGGCGCGGCCCGCGCGGTCGCGGTTTGAAGGGGGACGCATGGCCGAACAACCGTGTGTCGATCTTTCCAGGACCGAGGAGATCCTCGGCAGTTATCCACACACCGAGCCCTCGTTGATCCAGGTGCTCCAGGACGTCCACCGGGCCTACAACTATCTTCCCTGTGATGTGCTCGTGCGGGTTGCAGAGGTCCTCGAGGTCCCGTTGGCCAAGGTCTTCTCGGTGTCGACGTTTTACAAGGCCTTCTCCCTCGAACCGCAGGGCGACACCATCATCAAGGTCTGCACCGGGACGGCCTGCCACATCCGCGGCGCGGGTCAGCTCGTCGAAGAGCTCGAACGCTCACTCGGCATCGGCGCCGGTGAAACCACCGAGGACCTCAAATTCACCGTCAAGACCGTCAACTGCGTCGGCGCGTGCGCCATGGCGCCGGTGATGATCGTCGGTGAGAAGTACTGGGGAAGCGCCAAACCGGCGCGGATGTCCACGTATCTGGCCGGGGAGGGCAACGATGAGAATTGAGTCCAGGGACCAGTTCGAGGCCTTCCGGACGACCGCCAAGGAGCGCGAGGCCGGCCAACCCAAGAAGGTGCTCGTGTGCTGCGGCACCGGCTGTCTCGCCACCGGCGCCAAGGAGGTGGCGGAGGCCTTTGCCCACGAGATCGCCGAACGCGGACTCGATGTCGAGATCGGGCTCGGTGTGAAATCGACCGGGTGCCACGGTTTCTGCGAGCGCGGCCCGTTGGTCGTCTTTTTGCCGGAAGGACTCCTCTACACCAAGGTCTCCGCCAAGAGGGTCCCCGAAATCGTCGAGAAGACCATCCTCGGCGACGAGATCATCCCCGGCCTGCTCTACAAGAATCCGGCCGACAACGAGCGGATCCCCGCCTATGAGGAGATTCCGTTCTACAAGAACCAGGTGCGAGTGGCCATGCGCAACATCGGCCGCATCGACCCAACCGATCTCATGGACGCCGTCGCTCACGAGGCCTACGCGGGTCTCGCCAGGGCGCTCTTCGAGATGACCCCGGACGAGGTCATCGACGAGGTCGAGGTTTCCGGTCAGCGCGGTCGCGGCGGCGCCGGGTTTTTCACCGCGCGCAAGTGGCGTTCGTGCAAGTCGGCGCCCGGCGATCGCCGATTCGTGCTCTGCAACGGCGACGAGGGCGATCCCGGCGCGTTCAAGGACCGCTCGATCATGGAGGGCGACCCGCACTCGGTGCTCGAGGGGATGATCATCGGCGCCTATGCGCTCGGCGCCCACGAGGGCTACATTTATGTTCGCGACGAGTACCCGCTGGCGGTGGTCAATCTCCAGGTCGCCATCGCCGAGGCGCGCAGGGCCGGTTTTCTCGGCGACAACATCCTCGGTTCTGGTTTTGACTTCGACATCCAGATCTCGCGCGGCGGCGGCGCCTTTGTCTGCGGCGAATCGTCGGCGTTGATGCGCTCGCTCGCCGGCAAGACGGGCGAGCCGCGGGCCAAGTACGTCCATTCCACCGAGAAGGGGCTCTTCGATCTGCCGACGGTGCTCAACAACGTCGAGACCTGGGCGGGGATCGGCGCCATCATCCACCACGGCGGCGCCTGGTTCGCCGCCATGGGCACCAAGAAGTCCAAGGGAACCAAGGCTTTTTCGCTCGTCGGCAAGGTCAAGAACACCGGCCTCATCGAGCTGCCCATGGGAACCACCCTGCGGCACATCATCTACGACATCGGCGGCGGCGTCCTCAAGGATCGCCCCTTCAAGGCGGTGCAGACCGGCGGCCCGTCCGGCGGGTGTATCCCCGAGCATCTCCTCGATCTGCCGGTGGATTACGAGCGGCTCACCGAGGCGGGCTCGATGATGGGGTCCGGCGGGATGATCGTCATGGACGACCGCACCTGCATGGTCGATGTCGCACGGTACTTCATCGGCTTCCTGACCGAGGAATCCTGCGGCAAGTGCACTCCGTGCCGCGAGGGGCTCAAACAGATGCTCGCCATCTACAACGCCCTCGTCGAGGGCCGCGGTCGCGAGGGCGACATCGAGCGGATCGAGGTCCTCGCGGCCGGCATGCAGCTCGGCAGCCTCTGCGAGCTCGGCAAGTCGGCCCCCAACCCGGTGCTCTCGACCCTCAAGTACTTTCGCGCCGAGTACGAGGCCCACATCCGCGACCACGCCTGCCCCGCCGGGATCTGCCGCGAGCTCACCGCTTTCGAGATCATGGATGACTGCGACGGCTGCCACGTCTGTTTCAAGGCCTGTCCGACCGAGGCCATCGAAGGCGTGATCAAGGAGCTGCACGTGATTCACCACGATCTCTGCATCTCGTGCGGCGCCTGCCTCGATGTCTGTCCCACCGACTCGATCCGGACGTTTCCCAAGATCGAGCTCGCCGCCAAGGAGGTGGTGTGATGCCGACGCTCAAGATCAACGGCCGCAAGGTCACCGTGGCGGAGGATGTCTATCTCCTGGAAGCCTGCCGCGAGGCGGGTGTCGTGGTGCCCACCCTGTGCAACTTCGACGGCCTCGAGCCGTGGGGCGGGTGCCGGCTCTGTGTCGTCGACATGTCGCTGGCCAAGTGGGACGACGACTGGTTCAAGATGGTCACCGCCTGCAATCACCCGGTCGAGGAGGGGATGACCGTCGTCACCGACTCCGCGCGCGTGCTGGCGACCCGGCGGGTGGTGCTGGATCTCCTGTTGGCCCGCTGTCCGGAAACCCCGCTCATCCAGCAACTCGCCCGCGAGCACGGCATCGAGGAGACCAGCTACGAGCTCAATCCGGAGCCCACCGACTGTATCTTGTGCGGGCTCTGCACCCGGGTCTGCGATCACATCGGGGTCTCGGCCATCGCGAGCACGGATCGCGGCTGGGGCCGCGAAATTGCGCCGCCCTTCAACGAGCCGCCGCCGGACTGCATCGGTTGTCTCGCCTGCGCCGAGATCTGCCCCACCGATCACATCAAGTTCACCAGCTCCAATGCGAGCCGCACCATTTGGGGCCGGGAATTCGAGATGCTTCGTGACCCCGCAACCGGCGAGGCGGTGATCACCAGGGTCCAGGCCGAGCACTTCGCCAAGCGGAGCGGGGTGCCGATGAAGTACTTCGAAACCTCGGACAGGACGAAGCGGCTCGAGGTGGCGAAGACGGTGGAACGGCTTAGGGTGGTGAAATAAATGACGGGCACCGCCGAAGGAAGAGGCAATATGCACATGATCTACAAGGTCTCAGTTGAACGCTGCATCGCCTGCGGCAAATGCGAGCTCGCCTGCGCCTTCGCGCACGGGAGCGAAGGCAGGCCGTCCAAGACCCGGATCAACATCCACCGCCGGGGCCCCGAGCTCGGCACCCCGGTGGTGTGCTTTCAGTGCGATGACGCCGCCTGCGTCACGGTGTGTCCGACCCAGGCGTTGGTGCGCAATGAGAAGACCGGCGCCATCGACATGATGAGATCGCGGTGCATCTCCTGCCGGATGTGCGTCGCGGGCTGCCCCTTCGGCAACATGTTGTGGGACGAAACATACAACTGCGTTCAGAAGTGCGATCTCTGCGGCGGCGAACCGCGCTGCGTCCCGTTCTGTCCCACCGGCGCCATCGCCTGGGTCCCCGCGGCCGAGGCGGTGCTTCCGCCTGAACCCCTGGACCGCGAATCGCTGGTCATCGGGTGAGGTTTGGGTGAACGGGAAAGCTGCTGAAATGAGTTGGAGCCCGAGTTTTTACCACAGAGGCACAGAGACACAGAGCGTCTCATTGAGCCATCGCAGGGGATTTCCTGCTTCCGGATGGCTCAATCCAGAAGAGAAAGGGCGAAAAGAACCTCTGTGCTTCTCTGTGTGTCTCTCCGTGACTCTGTGGTGAGAATCGCAGGCGCCGATTTGAAGGAGTGATCTATGCACGATGACATCCGCGAAGTTCTCAAGAAGGCCTACCAGATCGAGGTCGACGGTTACACCTTCTACTCCATGGCGGCCGATCGGGCGGAGAAGCCCGCTGTCCAGGAACTCTTCGACAAGCTCGCCCGTGACGAGGTCCAGCACAAGGCCTACCTGCAGAGCGTCATGGGCTCGTTCGAGGACAAGGGGGTCGAGGCGTTCAACATCCACCGCCGGGACCCCGACCTCAAGGCGTTCTCCGGCACGATCTACACCGATGGATTCAGGGAGCAGGCCCGCGGGGCCGACTTCGAGATGGGAGTTCTCTCCATCGGGATGACGCTGGAGACCCGGGCCATCCAGTACTTCACCGGCGCCGCGAAGAGCGCCTCTGAAGATGAGGTCAGGGATTTCTACCAGTTCCTCGCCGACTGGGAGAAGGGCCACCTCGAGGCGCTGCAGAAACTCTACGGAGGCGTTCGCGAAGACCACTGGGCGGATGGGGGATTCTCGCCGTTTTAAGGTTGTTCGGAGTTAGGAGTTAGGAGTTAGACGATTACAGCCTCTAACGTCTCACGTCTCACGTCTCACCAGCGAGCGAAGCGAGCGCTGACCTCCTCACCTTCGAGCGAACGAGCCGCCTCACCTTTTCACCCCACATCCATCGGCCCGAGCTTGATGAGTTCGAGGATCTCATCCGCCGGCAGCGGTCTGGCGAAGAGGAAGCCCTGGGCGAAACCGCACCCCATGTCGCGGACGATGGCCAGCTGTTCCTGGGTCTCGATGCCCTCGGCGAGAGCGTCCATCCCGAGATTCCGGGCGAGGTTGACGATGGTCCGGACGATCTCCGCTCCACCGCCGTCGCTGCCGATGCGTTGGGTGAACCCGCGGTCGATCTTGAGAGTGTCGATGGCGTAGCGCTGGAGGTAGGCGAGGGATGAATACCCGGTTCCGAAGTCGTCGAGGTGGACCTTGATCCCCAGGTCCCGCAGCCGGCTCATGACGTCGATGGCGAATTCGGGGACGTCGATGATGGCGCTCTCGGTGATCTCGAGCTGGAGGCGATTGGATGGAAGATCGGACTCCTCGAGAACCTCCCGGATGAAGACGACGAGCTCGGCGCGGGAGAACTGCCGGCTGAAGAGATTGATGCTGACTGCTGGCGACGAGAAGCCTTCGCACTCGGCCATCCAGCGAGCCGCCTGCCGGCAACCTGTTCGCAGCACCCATTTGCCGATGGGGTTGATGAGCCCCGTCTCCTCGGCCATGGCGAGAAACTCTCTCGGCGGCAGGAGGCCGCGTTCGGGATGCTGCCAACGCACGAGGGCTTCACAGGCGACGATCTTCCCCGTCAGGGTATCGACGATGGGCTGATAGTGCAGCACGAACTCTTCCCGGTCGAGCGCGCGTCGGAGGTCGTTCTCCAGGTGGAGCTGGCTCAGCACCAGGGGGTGCATTGATTCGTCGTACATGAAATGGCGCGCCCGGCCGTTGGCCTTGGCCTCGTACATGGCGATGTCGGCGTCACGGAGGATCTCATCGGGGTTGTCGTACTGCGCTGATGAGATGGCGATGCCGGTGCTCGCTGAGGTGAAGACCTCCTGATCGCCGACCTGGAAGGGCCTCGAGAGCGCGGTGTGGATTCTCTCCGCCACCGAGACCGCCTCCTCCGGGCCCTTGATGTCCGGGATGAGCACCGTGAACTCGTCACCTCCGAGACGGGCGACGGTGTCCCCGGGCCGAACAGCCCGGCGGAGACGGTGGGCGATCTCGACCAGAAGACGATCGCCGGCCTGGTGACCATACCCGTCGTTGATGAGCTTGAATCGATCGAGATCGAGGAAGAGAACGGCAAACGGCGACCGGCTCCGGCCCCGCGTCCTCTCGAGCGCGAGGTCGACCCGATCGTAGAACGAGGCTCGATTGGGCAGACCGGTGAGCGAGTCGTGGAGAGCGGATTGGAGGAGCTGGTCCTCGGCGTGCTTTCGTTTTGTGATGTCGACCAGAACACCTTCGACGCCGAGATCACCATCGAATTGCACGGTCCTGGTCTGCTGCAGCACCCACTTCACCGCGCCCGATTTCGTGATGAGGCGATACTCGGTCTGAGGGCTGACCTTGCCGTCGCCGATCTCGAATCCGTTGGCCGCGGCAACGACGAAGGTCCGATCCGCGGGGTGGATGATCCTCTCCAGCGCCTGCTGATCGAAACCGAGGAAATCGGCGAGATCATAGCCCGTGATCTCGGCCATCATCTGGTTGGCATATGCGACTCTTCCGCGTTTGAGGACGAAGATCCCCTGCAGCGACTGCTCGGCGAGGGAGCGGAACTTCTCCTCGCTTTCGCGAAGCGCTGCTTCGGCCCGCAGCCGCTCGGTCTGGTCGACATAGATGCCGTAGACCAGCACCACCTTGCCATCCTGGACCACCGGCACACCGAAGATCTGAACCGGGACCTGGGATCCGTCCTTGCGCAGGCGCACCGTTCGCTGGTTGATGGTTTCACCGGCAAAGGTCCTTCGCGACAACCAGCTCGCCTCGTCGGTCCGGTCGGGCGGGGTGATGAGATCGTTGATCTCTCGGTCGATGACCTCGACGCGGGCAAAGCCGAAAAGAGACTCGAACGCGGAGTTGACGTTCACGACCCTTTCGTCCGCTCCGGCGACGAGGATCGCGAGCGGGGTGTTCTCGTAGAGTTGCTCGAAGCGGTGTTTCTCGAGACGGAGAGCCTGCTCGACCCGGTGGCGCTGGATGGCTGATCCGATGATGCCTGCGGCCGAGCGCAGCGCCTCGATTTCTGCGACGAGCCACTGACGTTCGATGGCGCAGTCGTCGAACTCGACAAAACCCCAGAGTCGATTGTCGACGATGATCGGCGCGGTCACCACCGACAGCACCTTCTGGTCCTCGAGAACCTTCCGTTCGCTTCCCGTGAGCTCCCGAACTCGAACATGCACGCATCGTTGTTGCTCGAGTTCGTGGTAGAGCCGACCCAGACCGATCTTCTGCATGGGAACATTCTGCAGTTCGGGGCGATCGGCTCGCGGTTCGCATTCTTCGGACACCCACTCGAATCGATGGCGCAGGAGATGGTCGTCGGCACCGGAGTGGATCGAGAAAAGGGTCACCCGGCTGACCTCGACGGCCCGGCCGAGCTTTTTCAGGACCTCCTCGATGTTGACGGTCCAATCGCTGTGTTCCACCATGGCGCGGGCAGAGAAGCTCATCGCCCGGAAGATCTCGGTTCCCTGAGAAAGGAGTTTGGCCGACTCGACCCGGGTGGTGATATCGGAATACATGCCGAGGAGGCCGACGACCCGTCCGCTCACGTCGTGATAGGGAACCTTCGAGGTGTCGATCCAAAGACGGCGGCCGCTGGATTGCAGTTGCGATTCGATGATGTGGTACTCGGCAAGATCGTTGGCCATGACCCGGTGATCGACCTCGCGGTAGAAGTCGGCTTCACCTTCGGTCCAGGGCAGGTCGTAGTCGGTCTTGCCGACGATCTCGTCCGGCGACGTGAACCCGGCCGCCTCGGCAAACTTCTGATTGCAACCGAGATAAACCGATTCGGTGTTCTTCCAGAAGATGAACTCGGGTTCTTCGTCGAGCACCCGACGCGCCTTGGCGAGGGCGGTTGCGACCCCTACGCCGACCGTCGATCCGTCGGGGCCGGCCGCATGCCGACCCTCAGCATGCAACGACGACTTCGTCTTGCCCGGCGGTTCAGGCGGCGATGGGAGTGTTTCTTGTGATCTCAATCGCGGCACCTCAGTTCGTCAACTGAGCATTACAAGGATAGCACCGAGGGCGGCGGATCGGGGTCGTCGGCGACGGAGCTACAATGAATATCCTCAAAGAAGGGTGGATCGAGCGATGGATCAACGAGAGGCCTTTGAAGCCGCGACCGGACGAGCCAAAGAACTGCCGCACCAACCCAACGATGTTCTCCTCGAACTCTATGGTCTGTTCAAGCAGTCCACCGAAGGAGATGTCTCGGGAGAGAAACCGGGGATGTTCGATTTTGTCGCGGCCGCCAAGTACGACGCGTGGGAAAAGCGGAGAGGGATGAGCAAGGAGGAGGCGATGCAGGCGTATGTCGAGCTCGTCGACAGGCTGGCGACGGGGTGATCGCGACGCCTTCAGGGCTTGAGACTGGCGTCTCGAACGGGGTGCCGCCCTTTACATTGTTCGGGGGAATGACATCCAATCTTCCGGAGGATCTTCCATGAGTGAGCAAACAGTGCTCGTCGACGGACAATCCCTGACCATCGAGGCCGTCGAAGCCGTAGCGCGTGGCGGCGCATCGACGGTCCTCGGCGATTCGGCCCGCGATCGGGTGGCCGCCTCCCGCCGGGTCATCGACGACATCCTCTCCTCGGGCCGGGTCGCCTATGGCATCAACACCGGTTTCGGGCGGCTCGCCGAGGTGCGTATTCCCCCGAATCAACTCGAACGGCTCCAGCTCAACCTGCTGCGGTCCCATGCCTGCGGTGTCGGTGATCCGTTCAGCGAGGAGGTGGTCCGGGCCATGCTCCTGCTCAGGGCCAACGTGCTGGCGACGGGCCATGCCGGATGCCGTCCGGTGATCGTGGAGAGGGTGCTCGATCTGCTCAACGCCCGGGTCCACCCCGTGGTGCCGAGCCTGGGTTCGGTGGGGGCGTCGGGAGATCTGGCGCCGCTCGCCCATCTCGCCCTTCCCCTCGTCGGTGAAGGGTCTGCGGTTGTCGGCGGCGAGTGCCTCCCCGGAGTGGAGGCCATGCGGCGGGCGGGTTTGGATCCGGTGATTCTTGCGGCCAAGGAGGGACTCGCCCTGATCAACGGGACTCAGGCTTCCGCAGCCGTCGGCGCACTGGCCCTGGCCGATGCGGGTCGGCTCCTCGCCGCCGCTGATGTGATCTGCGCCCTCACCCTCGATGCCCTCGCCGGGACCGACGCGGCCTTTGATGCATCGGTTCACGAGGCGAGGCCCCATCCCGGTCAGGGAGAGAGCGCCCGCCGGATCCGTCATCTGCTCGCTGGTTCGGCCATCCGCGAGTCCCACCGGGATTGCGGGCGGGTTCAGGATGCGTACTCCCTGCGTTGTTCGCCCCAGGTTCACGGGGCGGGTCGTGACGCCTTCGAACACACCCGCCGAGTGCTCACCATCGAGCTCAACTCGGCGACCGACAACCCCATGGTCTTTGCCGACGGGCGGGTGATTTCGGGCGGTAACTTCCACGGCGCACCCATCGCCGCGGTCTTCGACTATCTGACCATGACCATCACCGATCTCGCCTCGATCTCCGAGCGCCGGTTCGCCCGAATGGTCGACACCTCGCTTTCGGGTCTGCCGCGTTTTCTCGTCGATGACGCAGGGCTCAACTCGGGTTTCATGATGGTCCAGGTCTCGGCCGCGGCACTGGTCAGCGAGATGAAAACCCTCTCGCACCCGGCTTCGGTGGACTCGATCCCGACATCGGCGGGGCAGGAGGACCACGTCTCCATGTCGACCTGGGCGGCCCGCAAGCTCGCCCGCGTGGTCGAGCTCGGTCGCCAGGTTCTCGGGATGGAGTACCTCGCGGCGGCGCAGGCCCTCGAGTTCCATCGGCCGCTGACGACCTCGCCGACCCTCGAGGGTGTTGTCGCCCGTCTCCGCAAGCGTGTGCCGAGGCTCGAGGACGACCGGTATCTGGCGGACGACATGGATGTGGCGGCCGATCTGGTCTACGAGCTGAGCTGATCGACATCGGACCCGAAGCCCACGGATCAACACGGATCTGCACGGATTTTTTTTGAGGTGGAACTCGGTACCGGTGGGTGACTCAACTTCGTGGCGTTGAGATCGGACCCCGGAGGGTTCTCGTTCCCGATCTAGAACGGATTTTCACGGAGCCAAATACTCACGCCAAAGGTAAGCGAACCAGATCCATCCGTGAAGATCCGTTTCCAAATCAAAGACCAAGCCATGCAAGCTGCTCGTCTCATCGACACGAAGTTGTACTGCGTCCGAGGGCCAACAACTCAACTTTGGTAGTGGATCCGTGATATCTCCGTCTATCCGTGTCGATCCGTGTCCCATTGCGATGGGGTGTTTTTGTGTCTGACCAAGTTTGGATTGCAGACAACGCAAAAGGGGCGGGGATGATGACCCCGCCCCGAAAAAAGTCAGATCGTCTGCTACTACGAGCAGCCGGTTGTGGCGCCGCAGGACTCGCACTTGAGGCAGGTTCCGTTTCTCACCAGAGTCAACGATCCGCACTCGGGGCACGGGTCGCCCTCGTATCCCATCCACCGGGCCTGTTGAACGGCGGTGGTGGTGTGGGAGGACGATCGGCTCGCGGCGGTGGCGGCTGACCCGCCCGCGCTGAGAGTCGCCTGGGTGCGGGTCTCGCCGACGGCGATGGGCCGGACGTTGGCGTCGTCGACGGATCCCTCGCCGGCAGGTTTCTTGTGCTGGTCCTTGCCTCCCCCGACGGCGTCGTGCCGGATGTCCTCGATGGAAACCTGGGCGAGATCGTCGCGGCCGAGATAGGTGATGGCAAGTTCGCGGAAGACATAGTCGATGACCGACGTCGCCATCTTGATTCGGTCGTGGCCGCCGACGATGCCGGAGGGCTCGAACCGGGTGAAGACAAAGGCGTCGACGAACTCCTCGAGGGGCACGCCGTACTGAAGGCCGAGGGAGACGGCGATGGCAAAGCAGTTCATGAGCGAACGGAAGGCGGCGCCCTCGCGGTGCATGTCGAGGAAGATCTCACCGACCGAGCCGTCGTCGTACTCACCGGTACGGATGTAGACCTTGTGGCCGCCCACGCCGGCCTTCTGGGTGAAGCCGGTGCGGCGTTGCGGCAGCCGCCGGCGGCGGGCCTGGTAGCGGATGACCACACGTTCGGCGATGGCCTCGGCGACCTGTTGGACATCCTTGCTGGCGACGGCTTCAGCCAGGTTCTCTTCTTCCTCGTTGGAAATGGAGATGGACAGCGGTTGGCTGAGCTTGGAGCCGTCGCGGTAGAGGGCAACGGCCTTGAGCATCTTCTGCCAGGCCAGGGTGTAGGCGCGCTTGATGTCGTCGAGCCCGGCCTCGGCCGGCATGTTGATGGTTTTGGATATGGCACCCGAGATGAAGGGCTGGGCGGCGGCCATCATCAGGATGTGACCGTCGTAGGTGATGGACCTGGTGCCCAGTCGTCCGCAACGGTTGGCGCAGTCGAAAACCGCGAGATGCTCGGCCTTGAGGTGCGGCGCGCCCTCCACCGTCATGGTGCCGCAGGCCCAGGTGTTGGCGGTGTCGATGTCGTCGCCGGAAAAACCGATCCGATCGAGGACATTGAGTTTCCAGTCGGCGAGCTCTTCGTCCGAAAGCCCGAGCTTCCTGAGAAACCCCTCACCGAGGACATGGGGGGCAAAGGCGCTCTGGATGTCGAAGGAGGTCGGGAGCGCCTTTTCCACCCGGTCGATGGCATCGTCGTCAAAACCGCGGGCCTTGAGCGCCTGGTGGTCGATGGTCGGGCAACCGGCGAGGGTGCCGTGGCCGACGGCGAAGTGCACGATTTCCTCGATCTCGCCCTTGCCATAGCCGAGAGTCTTGAGGGCGGCGGGGATGCTCTGGTTGATGATCTTGAAGAACCCGCCGCCGGCGAGCTTCTTGAACTTGACGAGCGCAAAATCCGGTTCGATCCCGGTCGTGTCGCAGTCCATCACCAAACCGATGGTGCCGGTCGGGGCGACCACGCTTGCCTGGGCGTTGCGGAAGCCGTGCGCATTGCCGAGTTCCAGGGCGCGATCCCAGGTCTCCTGGGCGGCGGTGAGGAGATCCGGCGGGGTGATCGAGGCTTCGAGGCCGACGGGTTTGATGGTCAGCCCGTCATACATTTCCGCCGGTGCGCCATAGGCCGCGCGGCGGTGGTTGGCGATGACCCGCAGCATGGCGTCGCGGTTGTTGGCAAAACCCTCGAAGGGTCCGAGCTCGGAGGCCATCTCGGCCGAGGTGGTGTAGGCCTCGCCGGTCATGATGGCGGTGATGGCGCCGCAGATGGCGCGGCCCTTGTCGGAGTCGTATGGGATGCCGAGACGCATGAGCAGCGAGCCGATGTTGGCGAAACCGAGCCCGAGGGTGCGGTAGCGATAGCTGAGCTCGGCGATGCGGCTCGATGGGAACGAGGCCATGAGCACCGAGATTTCGAGCACCATGGTCCACAGCCGGACGGTGTGGCGGAAACCCTCGATGTCGAAGGTGCCGTCCTCGCGCAGGAACTTGACGAGATTGATGGAGGCAAGATTGCATGCGGTATCGTCGAGGAACATGTACTCGGAGCAGGGATTCGAGGCATTGATCCGGCCCGAGTTCGGGCAGGTGTGCCACTCGTTGATGGTGTCGTCGTATTGCAAACCCGGATCGGCGCACTCCCAGGCGGCCATGGTCACGTCATCCCAGAGTTTGGTCGACGCGACCTTTTTCGCGATCTTGCCGTCGGTGCGCTGGATGAGCGGCCAATCGCCACCCGATTCCAGGGTCTCGAAGAAGGCGTTCGGCACCCGGACGCTGTTGTTGGCGTTCTGGCCCGAGACGGTGAAGTACGCGGCGGAGTCCCAGTCGGTGTCGTACTCCTCGACGGGGTACTCCCGAATGCCCTGGGCGGCGAGCTGGAGCACGCGTTGGATCGAACCGTCGGGCACCCCCCGCCGGCGGGCGGTGCGGATCTCACGGGCCAGGCGATGATTCTTCTTCGGGTTGATATCGGCCTTGCCGTCATCACCGAAACAGGCGGCGAGGATCGTCGTCAGGCGACGCCGGTTGGTGCGGGAGCCGGCAACCAGGGCGGCGACCTTGCGCTCCTCTACCGCTTTCCACGAGATGAACTCTTCGATGTCCGGGTGGTCGAGATCGAGGCAGACCATCTTGGCCGCACGCCGGGTGGTGCCGCCCGATTTGATGGCGCCGGCGGCACGATCGCCGATTTTGAGAAACGACATGAGACCGGAGGACTTTCCGCCCCCCGAAAGCGGTTCGCCCGCGCCTCTGAGCTGGGAGAAGTTGCTGCCGGTTCCCGATCCGTACTTGAAGAGGCGAGCCTCGCGAACCCAGAGATCCATGATCCCGCCCTCGTTGACGAGGTCGTCGGAGACCGACTGGATAAAGCAGGCGTGGGGCTGCGGGTGCTCGTAGGCGTTGGCCGACTCCTTGAGCTCGCCGGTTTCGGGGTCGCAGAAACGGTGCCCCTGGGGCGGGCCGGTGATGCCATAGGCCCAGTGCAGACCGGTGTTGAACCACTGCGGCGAGTTGGGCGCCGTCATCTGGTTGGCGAGCATGAAGCTGAGTTCATCCTCGAAGGTCTGCGCATCGTCTTCGCTGTCGAAGTAGCCGTGCTCGCGACCCCAGTGGGTCCAGCATCCGGCGAGTCGGTGGAAGACCTGACGCGCGTCGCGCTCGGGTCCGGTGACCGGGTTTCCCTTTTCATCGAGGAGCGGGTTGCCATCCTCGTCGAGCAGGGGAACACCGGCTTTGCGGAAGTACTTCTGGACGAGGACATCGACCGCGACCTGAGACCATTTCGCGGGGACGTGCACGCCATCCATCTCAAAGACGAGACTGCCGTCGGTGTTGCGTATTTCAGTCGATCGCGTCGCGAACTGAATATCGGCGTATGGATCGGCTCCCGCTTTGGTGAATCGACGCGCTACCTTCATCTGGCCCCCTCGACCTCCCGTGCTTTTTGCGACTCCGAGCGAACAAACTCCCCCCGACATACACCGTCAACGTCCCACTTACCGGGGTGAATTTTGCCGACTTGCACCACTATATATTGGGCTTTTGTTGATTGTCAACAACAAGATGTAGCGGTTTTTGACTTTTTCTAAGTGCTTGATAGAAACCGGGTTCCGGGCCGGTTCAGAGACCTTGAACGATACTCCGAACTCTTTCTCATAAACCGCCGGTTAACGGAGAAGCACCGTGCAAAGGTGTCAATATATTGAACGGCGAATGGGACCGCATCTCGGGTGAGGTGTTTTGCGCCGATCGAGCCTTCTCGGCCTCAGTAGCGGTTCTTGATATGGGGAATCAGGTAGTCCGAAAACGCCGATTCGAGGTCGTACCGAGGGGCGAGCCCCCAGTCCTTCCTCGCCGCGCTGTCGTCGACGCCGGCCGGCCAACTGTCGACAATGGCCTGGCGTTTGAGGTCCGGCTCGAAACTGATCTCGGCATCGGGAAAACCCCGCTGGACGAGCTCGGCGATCTCGCCGGCCGACGGGTTGAACGCCGAGATGTTGTAGACCGATCTCGTCAGGCAGGCGTGGTCGACGTGGGCGAGACGGAGCAGGGCGTCCACCGCATCGGGCATCGCCATGAACGGGATGCGGGTGTCGGGTCGGACGAAGCAGGCATAGTGTTTGCCCTGGGCGGCGGCGTGGATCATCTCGGGTGCGTAGTCCGAGGTCCCGCCCGAGGGAACCGTGAACGCGGAGATGAGACCCGGAAAGCGGATCGAACGGAAGTCGATTTTGCCCGAAAGGGTTTCGGCGGCGAGTTGTTTGTAGTGGGCTGCGTAGTAGTGGCCGAGGTGTTCGCAGTAGAGCTTGTTGCAGCCATACATGGTGGTCGGCTGGTTCCACTCGTACTCCTGGAGGTGGTTTTCCGCTTCCTTGGTCACGAGATCGGGAAGGCCGTAGGCGGCGATGGAGCTGGGATAGAGAAAGACGACCGGGCGGCCGTGGCTCTCTCCCTGGGACTGGGCGAAATCGAGGAGTTTGAGGGTGCCCTCGACGTTGACCTGGTGCCCGGCCAGGGGTGTGAACTCGGTGCGGGTGGAGAGCAACGCAGCGAGGTGGTAGATCGTCCTGACCTCGAACTCGGCGAGGATCCGCTCGAGGAGGTGGATCTCGAGGATCGAGCCGAGATACTCCCGGTCGACCATGCCGCGATGCTCCTTCGGCAGCGGCTGAAGGTCGATGGTGATGATCGAGTTGTCTCCACTCGCGGCGAGCTTTTCGATGAGGCCGTGGCCGATTTCGCCGCTCGCACCGGTGATGAGAATGACTGGTTTACGCATAAAGCCTCCGATTCCGTCGAGTGCATGGAGATTCTACGCGGGTCGGTCCGGAAGTCCATTGTCCGGAGAGCGTCGCGGAGCTTGGAGGTCGATCCGGCACGATTGGTTTTCTCAACGCCGGCCTTCTGGTCCGCTGTGACCCTAAGGCGTCCCAGCGGCCCAGCGTCGCACCATCGGCGTGGTCGCGCGTGAGTTGATTGCGAGGGCTGCGACCACGCCGATGATTCGCCGGCGGCCTGCCTCGAAGCCGGGAGAGCTGACCTCGAGGCGCTCTCCGAGGGAGCCAGGTACGGCATTGTGCGAAGGGAGAGGCGCGCCGGATCAGGGTGCCGGCACAATGCCGAACCTGGCACCCCGATGGGGCGGGGTAGTGTGCGTGTCCTGGTCGGCTTCGGTCTCGGATGTACAACAGGTTGGGCGGACATTGTGGGGGCGGGCTTCCAGCCTGCCCGTCAGAGAGGTAGAAGTCGGTTGGGCGTTTCCGAGAGAGTGCGGGGTGTTGGGGATTGTGGACTCCCGGTTGCTGCCCCTGATTCCTGCCGCTACCCCGGGATCTGCCCTTCATCACCGGCCTTCTGGGCTGCCGAGACGCCAAAGCGTCCCGGCGGCCCAGCGTCGCACCATCGGCGTGGTCGCGCGTGGGTTGATTGAGAGGGCTGCGACCACGCCGATGGCGCGCCGACGGCCTGCCTCGAAGCCGGGAAAGCTGATTTCATCGCGCTCCCCGTGGAGTGCCCGGTAGCGTAGTTGTGCGGAGCGCGCCGCGGTGCCGGTTGGTCGATCCGGCACAACTACGTACCCGGCACGTCCCAATGAACGCGATTACCTCGTGTTCTGATCGGTCACGGTCGCCGGATGCGATTCAAACTCCCGGCCCTCCCGCGGCGTCAAAGTCCATGTACGCGAACCGAACCACCGGTGATTACGTAGTCCATATCGGGGAGGAAAATCGCCATGGGCAAGCTGTTGCGGTTGCTGCTGGTCTTGATCGTTGTGGGTGCGGCCGGCGGAGCCATCTACGCCTTTGTCGGCAAGGGCGGCGGTGAGGAAAACGGCCTGACCCTCATCGAGGCCGAACTCGGCGACATCACCGAGAAGGCGCTCGCGGTCGGCCAGATCGAACCGCGCGAGAGATTCCAGGTCAAGTCCAAGATCTCGGGCATTGTCGCCAGGTGCTATGTGGAAGTCGGCGATGTGGTCCGCGCCGGCGATCCCCTCTTCGAGATCGCGCCCGATCCGACCCCCCAGGAATTGCTCAACGTGGATCACCGGGTGCGCTCGGCCGACGCCAGCTTCGGCAAGGCGCGGGCGGATTATGAACGCGGGATCGAGCTCCACGAAGAGGGGCTTCTTTCCAAGGGCGATCTCGATGCCCTCAAGGAGGCCTTCGAACTCGCCCAGGTCTCGGTCGATCAGGCGCGCGACAATCGCGAGCTGACCCGCCAGGGGATCGTCTCCGGCAGCGTGACCGATGTTGAACGGATCATCCGTTCGACGGCGAGCGGGACCGTGCTCAGCCGAGCCGTGGATGTCGGCGATCCGGTGGTCCCCCTGACCTCCTACCAGCCGGGCACCGAGCTCGCGAGCATCGCCGACATGAGCGATCTCATCTTCGAGGGCACCGTCGACGAGATCGACGTCGGTAAGATCGCGGCAGGTCTGCCCTGCCGCATCAAGGTCGGCGCGCTGCCCGATCAGGTGGTGACGGGTCGGTTGGCGCGGATTGCGCCCCAGGCCCAGCGCAACGAGGGCGCGACCCTTTTCGATGTCGAAATCGAGCTCGATCCCGATCAGGATGTGACGCTGCGCGCCGGGTACTCGGCCAATGCCGATGTGGTGATCCGGGAGAAGACCGAAATCGTGCTCATTCCGGAACGGTTGGTGGTGTTCTCCGACGACGGCTCCGAGACCTTTGTCGAGGTCCCCGGCATCGGTCCGGAAGCTGAACCGGAAAAGCTGACCGTCAAACTCGGGCTCTCTGATGGGCTCAATGTCGAGGTGATCGAAGGGCTTTCGGTGGGAGACGAGATCGTCCAGCGGCCGCCGAAAGAAATCTCATGACGATTATGAATTATGAATTATGAATTATGAATTATGAATTTCGCACACTGAGCAGGTGACGCGATGACGAGCTTTGGTTCGTTTCTGCGTCAGCTCGTCCGCGATATCTGGTCGCAGAAGCTGCGCACCTTCCTGACCGTCTTCGGGATCATCTGGGGGACGGTGGCGGTGGCGCTGCTGCTCGCCGTCGGGGAGGGTGTTCATCAACGGCAGACCAGGAGCTTCGCCGGCCTCGGCGACCGCATCGTCATCGCCTGGCCGTCGCGTACATCGTTGCCCTTCGAGGGCCTCGGCAAGGGTCGGAGGATTCAAGTCGACGAGTCGGACATCGAGTTTTTAAAAAAGCGGGTCGAGGGTCTCGCCGGGATCTCGAGCGAGTACAACCAGAATCTGCGGGCGCGGTTCGGCGATCGCACCCGGCTGGTGGATGTCTCCGGGGTTTCACCGGTCTTCGGCGAGATGCGCAACATGATTCCGGCTGAGGGCGGCCGCTTCATCAACCCCACCGACATGGAGCAGCGGCGCCGGGTGGTCTTCGTCGGCAACGAGCTCGCCGAGGACCTCTTCGGCGAGCTCGATCCGGTGGGACAGGAGGTCATGATCCACGGCTCGCCCTTCCAGGTCATCGGCGTTCTGCTGGAAAAGGACCAGGACTCCTCGTACTCGGGACGGGACCACTCGAAGATGATCATTCCGTCGACGACCTTCATGGCCCTGACCGGTCAGCGCTACGTCAACCTGTTCATCTACAAGGCGGCGACTCCCGATCAGAACAAGGGGCTCACCAAAAGGGTCCTCGCGGCGCTCGGCGAACGCAAGAGCTTCGATCCCGAAGACAGCCAGGCCCTGGGGATCTGGGACACCACCGACATGTTCGTCTGGTTCGACACCTTCATGCTCGCCTTCAAGCTCTTCATGGGTTTCATGGGCGTACTCACCCTCACGGTGGGTGGGATCGGTGTGTCGAACATCATGAACGTGGTCGTCGAGGAGCGGACGCGCGAGATCGGGATCAAGATGGCGCTCGGCGCCAAGAGCCGCACCGTCCTCGGTCAGTTTCTCTTCGAAACCCTGGTCCTCACGGCCATCGGCGGGCTCATCGGGCTCGCATTGACCTGGGGATTCTGCGCCGCGGTGGCGGGAACACCCGCCGAGGACGCCATCGGCCGACCGGTGCTGTCGCCGCAGATCGCGCTGCTCACCGCCGCCGTCCTCGGCTTGGTGGGGTTTCTCGCCGGTTTCTTCCCCGCCCGCGAGGCATCGCGCCTCGATCCGGTCGTCGCGATGAAGCTGTAGGGACGTCAAGATGGGTAGAGACCTTTCCGTCATCGCGACGCTGTTTTTCAAGGCGTCATCGCTCCAGAGGAAGCGCGCGATTCTGACCGTGGCGGCCATCGCCTGGGGGACCGTGGCGATTCTCATGCTGCTCGCCTTCGGCGAGGGGCTGCGCAACCAGATGGTCAAGGCCCGCCGCGGGATGGGCGAGAACATCGCGGTCTGGTGGTCGGGCGAGACTTCCAAGGTCTGGCAGGGTCTGCCCGAGGGCCGGCCGATCCGGGCGCGGCTCGACGATCTCGACTATCTCAGGGCCAAGATGCCGTCGGCCACCGGGGTCCTCGGCGAGATGACCGGGTGGCAGACCACCCTGACCTGGGGCGCCACCACCATCACGGGAAGAGTGACCGGCGCCAACTGGCAGTACGGCGAGATGCGCCACCACTACCCGCAGTCGGGAGGGCGCTTCTTCAACGCCAACGACGAGCGCGACAAGAGGCGGGTGATCTTCGTCGGAAACCAACTCGCCGAAGACATCTTCGGCGACGCCGATCCGGTCGGCGAGATCCTCCAGGTGGCCACCGTTCCCTACCTGGTCATCGGCGTGCTGCAGCCCAAGCTCCAGATGGGCACCTACAAGGGCCCGGACGAGAACGGCGCGGTGATTCCCATCACCACCTTCTCGGCGCAGTGGAGCCGCCAGCGATTGGACAACGTGGTCTTCAAGGTGGCCGCCGCCGAGGACATGCCGCGGGCGCGCAGGGAGTTCGCCGATGCGCTCTCGGCCAGGTACCGCTTCGATCCGACCGACGAGCAGGTGACCCAGCTGTGGGACACCGCCGAGGGCGGCAAGACCCTGGCGGCCGAGATGCGCCGGTTCCAGATCTTCCTCGGCGTCATCGGTGCTCTGACGCTGCTCGTCGGCGGGATCGGCGTCGCCAACATCATGTACGCCGTGGTCAAGGAAAAGACCCGCGAGATCGGGGTGCAGATGGCCATCGGCGCCCACCGCAGCTGGATCACCGGTCCGTTCGTTCTACAGGGGATGACCTACACCCTGCTCGGCGGCGCGTTTGGGCTCGTGGTCGCCCTCATCCTGGTCTTTTTGTTCCAGATGGTGCCGGTGGAGCACAACGAGGCGATCGAGTTCCTCGGAAAGCCGACCCTGAGCGTGGAGATCGCGGTGGCGACCGCGGCCCTGCTGGGTTTCATCGGAATCCTCGCCGGGTATTTTCCGGCACGGCGGGCGGCGGGCGTCGATCCTGCAGAAACGTTGAGGTACGAGTAGGTGCCAGGAGAAACTTTCCTGACTTTCTCGTGTCGAGAACGCATGAGTGTTCTCGACGGTACTGCAAGCGAGAAAGTTAGGATAGTTTCTCCTGGCACCCCCGGGGAGACAACATGAACTGGCCATTGAAAAAGAAGAACAACGGCGACGGGCACTCGAACGGCCACATCATCGAGATGCTGGGGATCACGAAGACCTATGACACCGGCAAGATCAAGGTCGAGGCCCTCAAGGGGATCGAGCTCGTGGTCGATCCCGGCGAGTTCGTCGCGGTGGTCGGTCCGTCGGGTTCGGGCAAGTCGACCCTGCTCAACCTCATCGGGTGTCTCGACACCCCCAGCGGCGGCAGCTACATGATCGGCGGCGAAGCCGTGGCCGGGCTCGATCGCGATCAGCTCGCCGATGTGCGCAACCGCCGGGTCGGGTTCGTCTTTCAGAATTTCAATCTTCTGCCCCAGCTCACGGCGCTCGAGAATGTCGAGCTGCCCATGCTCTTCGGTGGTGTCGGGCGCCTTGAGCGTCGCCGTCGCGCCATGGAGCACCTCGAACGGGTCGGTCTCGGCGATCGCGTCGAGCATCGGCCGACCGAGCTCTCGGGTGGACAGATGCAGCGTGTCGCCATCGCCCGCGCGCTCGCCATGGAACCCGATATCGTGCTCGCCGATGAACCCACCGGCAACCTCGACACCGGCTCGGGCTCCGATGTCATGAGCCTCTTGTCGGAGCTCTGGGGGCAGGGCAGGACGCTCGTCGTCGTGACCCATGATCAGACCCTGGCACGACGCGCCGGACGCGTCGTCGAGATCCGCGACGGCCTCGTCGTCACCGACCAGCGCGCGGTGGCCTGAGGCGCCCACGTTCGGAGGAACCGCAGATCGCCCAGATGGACCCAGATCCCATCGCACCATCGCAGGGTTGAAACGCAAAGACCGCCAAGAGCGTCCATCGCAGAGACGCGCAAAGCCATCGCAATGGAGAGTTGGTCATTCGTAGCGTGGGGGTTGCCTGACTCCGTGGTGGCGTCTTCTCGACCGGGGCGTGCCTGAAGGGCCGGCTGGAAGCCCGCCCCCCACAACCATCACATGGCGATGGGCCGATTGTGGGGCAGGCATCCTGCCTGCCTTCAGAGTCCTTGAGTGAGCTCGAATCTCACCACGAGGTCAGAGATCTCATCAGTTCAGTGGTGTCCGTTCTGAACTGCGATGTCTTGGCGGCCCTGGCGCCTTTGCGGTTCATTTCCCGAACCTGGCGAAGAGCTCGGCGAGCTCGGCGGCGTCGAGACCCTCCCAAGACTCCCCGGAGGCCATGCACAACAGCACCATCCTCGCCGCCTTGTCGAGGACGTTGATCCGGTCGAGTGCGGTCGACGGATCTGGAGCGTGGGCGATGCAGCCGTGATAGCGCCACAAAATGGTGTCGGCGCCGCTGCGCACGGCTCGCGCCGTCGCGGCGCCGAGTTCGTTGGACCCCGGCAGGAGGTAGGGCACGAGGGTCGCGCCCCGGGGCGCGAAGATCTTGGCCTCGGGGTGAGTCATCCACAGCAGGCGGTTGAGTTCGTCGGGATCCGCGCACCGCCTGAGATGACTCATGGTGGCGAGGTGGGTCGGGTGAGTGTGGAGAATCGCGCGACTCGGGGAGCCCTGTTGGCGCAGAATCGAGTGGATCTCGAGGTGGCTGGGGAGCTCAGAGGTCGGATTGACGCCGCGGCCGCTGAAGACCAGCGAATTCCAGCTGATGCGGCCACCATCACCCGAGACCTCGACAAGACAGACCTTGTCTTCCGGGGAGTTTCGAAAATCGCGGAACCGCGATCCCGTGGCGGTGACGAGGAACCTGCGGCCGGCGATGGCGGGCAGCGGCATCGGGAGATCCTGCCCGCCCCGACCTCTCGCCGGAGCGACCTTGATCAACGAGGTGACGTCGGCCGAGATGTTGCCGGCGCTGGCCTCGGCCCACCCGAGGTCCCAGAGGTGCCCGGCGATATCGGCGAACTCGCGAAGGATCGGTTCGAGTGGTTTGGGAATCGTCCCCGGCATCCGATGATCATCGCACGAGCCCGGGGTCGAGTCACCATGGTGATCGGTGATCGATCCTGCATCCGGCGGCGCGCTACAATCGACCAATGGCACAAGAAGTCACCTTCTCGGGCGGTTGTCTCTGCGGCGCGGTGCGTTTCGAAGTCACGGCGCCGACCAGGTGGTGCGCGCACTGTCACTGCAGCTTGTGCCGGCGATCGCACGGAGCGGCTTTCGTGACCTGGTTCGGAGCGGCGAACGAGCAGTTCCGATTCACCAGCGGTCAGGAGGAGGTGGTTTGGTACTCATCGACCCCCGAAGCGCGGCGCGGTTTCTGCCGCAGGTGCGGCAGCTCGCTTTTCTTCACCAGTAAGCGCTGGCCCGGTGAGACCCACATCGCGCTCGCCCACATGGACGGCCCCATCGATCGCGACCCGAAGGCGCACGTCTTCTACGACACCCACGTCGAGTGGGTCACCCTCGGCGACGACCTCGAGAAGCTCGGCGGCGCGTCGGGGACCGAGCCCGTCGACTCAGCCTGAGAGCCGCGCCTCATCCTCGTCGAGCGGGTCGACGATCGCGTCCTCGAAAAGCCAGGGATCGTCGCTGGGGGAGAATCCGCACTGCGGGCATGGATCCGGTTCGGGGGAATCGAGATCGAATCCGGCCCAGGTGGTGTATTCCTCACCGCACTTCAGGCATGTCACGACGATTCTGTCGATCGTTGTCGCCATGGTGACCTCCCGGTACGAAAGATCGCGCTCACCTGTACCCAATGTGGGTCCCTTCGGCAAAAGATGCAACGGCAGCGGGTCAGCGGCGCTCCTCCGCGATCTCCTCGGTCAGCTTCTCGGCGATCGCAGCATCGATCTCCTGCCTCGAACGCGACTCGTGGCCGCGCAGCTTGGTCGCGAGTTGGTCCATGTACGCGAAGACCACCGGAACCAGGAAGAGGGTGAGCAGGGTCGATGTGATCATCCCGCCCATGGTCGCCACCGCCATGGGCGCCCGCGCCTCGCCGCCTTCGCCGAGGGCCAGAGCGACGGGCAGAACGCCGAAGATCATGGAGACTGCGGTCATGAGAATGGGTCGGAGCCGGATCGGACAGGCCTCGCGAAGGGCGGTCTCCCGGTCCAATCCCGCTTCCTGTTTCTGGATCGTCAGATCGACGAGCAGGATCGAGTTCTTGGTCACCAGTCCGAAGAGCAGGATGATCCCGATGACCGACATGATGTTGATGGTATAGCCGGTTATGAAGAGGGCGATGAGTGCTCCGACCAGGGCCGGCGGCAACGCGAACATGATGGTGAAGGGGTGGATGAGCGAGTCGAACTGGCTTGCCAGCAGCATGTAGACGATGAGCACTGCGAGACCGAGCGCGAAGAGCAACGAGCCCATGGATTCGGCAAACTCCTCGGCCTGGCCGGTGGCCTTGGCGTGGTAGCCGTCGGGAAGCTCTTCAGCGAGGATCTCGTCGACCTTCTCCAGCGCCCGGTTGAGCGGCAATCCTTCGAGGTTGGCGGTGAGCAGGACGCTGCGTTCGCGGTCGGTGCGGTTGATGTTGATGGGGCCCACGCCGTGGCTGATCTCAACCACGGAGTCGAGACGCACCATGTCGCCGGACGGAGTCCGGATCTGGAGGGCGCCGATGTCCTCCGGCTGGAGCGCCTGGCTCGGCCGCACCTTGATTCGGACGTCGTATCTCTTGCCCTCGGTGGTGTAGGAGCCCACCTCGCGCCCGGCGATGAGCGAGTACACGGTTTCATAGACCGTCGCGGCGTCGAGACCGAGATCGTGGGCGCGGTCGCGGTCGACCTTGACAAAGAGCTGCGGCTGCTCGAGCTGCAGATTGTGGTCGAGATCGACGAAGCCCGGTTCGGTGGAGAGCCGTTCGATGACCCGGTCACCGATACGCTGGAGCTCGGTGAGCTTGGGACCACGAATGGAGTAGGCGAGAGCTTTTTCGCCACCCTCGCCGGCGACGTTGTAGAAGCTGAACTCGATGACGAAGGCTTGAATGCCCTCGATCTTGGCAAGCTCGCGGCGGAGCCGCTGGACCACTTCCTGTTGGGTGGTTTCCCTCTCGTCGGGTTTGTACATTCGCATGAACATGATGCCGGTGTTGACTTGACCGCGCTCTTCCATGTCGATGGCCATGAAACCGGCCCGGACTTCGGGTTGTGAGAGGACGACGCGCTCGACTTCCTGCATCATCCGGTCCATGTGCTCGAGCGATGTTCCCACCGGCGCCTTGGTGGTCAGCATGAACGACGACATGTCCTCGGCAGGGGCGAACTCGGCGCCGATGTACGGAACCAGCAGGAAGCTTGCGGCGAGGACCACGCTCGCGGTCACCAACGTGATGATCTTGTGCCGCAGCACCACATCGAGAAGCGCCGAATAGCCGCGCTCGAGACCCTTGAAGGCGTTCTCGAGCGCGTCGTAGAGCCTGCCGTGCTTCGGTTTCACGCTGAGAATCCGCGAACACAGCATGGGGGTGAGGCTCAGGGCGACAAAGAGCGAGATGAGAATGGCGGCCGCCACCGAGATCCCGAACTCGAAGAGGAACTGGCCGATCATCCCCTTCATGTAGGCCACCGGGATGAAGACCGCGGCGATGGAAAAGGTCGCGGCCATGGCGGCCAGCGCGATTTCCCGGGTTCCGCTGAGAGCGGCCGTCATCCGGCTCTCGCCATCCTCTTGGTGGCGATAGATGTTCTCGAGCACGATGATGGCGTCGTCGATGACGACGCCCACGGAAAGAGCGAGGGCCAGGGTGGTGAGATTGTTGAGCGAGAATCCGAAGATCCGCATGAAACCGAAGGTCGCGATGAGCGAGGTCGGGATCGCCAGCGAGACGATGAGCGTCGAGCGCCAGGATCGGAGAAAAACAAAGACCACGAGGATCGCCAGGACGGCGCCGTAGACGATGTCGATCTGGACGTTTTCGATGGATTTCTCGACGTACTCGGCGCCGTCGAAGGCGACATCGTAGAAGAGCCCCGGTGGGAAGTCCTTCGAAAGTTCCTCCATCCGCTGCCGGGCGGCGCGGTTGACATCGACGAGATTGGCGCCGGAGCGGGGAGCAACGCCGATACCGAGGGTCGGTGTCATGTTGTAGCGGGCGCCGCCGCGTTCGTCGGCGACACCGAGCTGGGTGAAACCGACATCGGAGAGCCTGATCGGCCGGCCGTCGACGGTCGCGACGATCATGGCGTCGAAGTCGTCGACGGTTTCGAAGAGGCCGAGGTTGCGGACCGCGAGCTCGGTCAGGGGGCCTTCGATGAACCCGCCGGGAAGCTCGAGGTTTTCTCGGCCGAGGGCGACGATCACATCGGTGACCGTCAATCGGTGCGCGGCGAGCTTGTCGCGGTCGATCCAGATCCGCATCATGGGCTCTCGGAAACCGGGGACGAGGATATTGCCGACCCCGGGGACCGCCTGAAGCTGCGGTTTGACCACCTGATCGGCATAATCCGAGAGCTCGCGGGCGTCGAGACCTGCAAGGGCCATCCACAGCATGGGTTGCGAGTTGACGTCGAACTTCTGGACGATGGGGGGCTCGGCGTCCAGGGGCAGCTGGCCGAGGGCCCCCGAGACCTTGTCGCGCACATCCTGGGCGGCGATGTCGATGTCGCGTTCGAGGGTGAAGGTGACCGTTACCTGGGAGACGCCCTGGCCCGAGTACGAGGTGATCTGTTTGATGCCTTCGATGGTGTTGACTGCGGACTCGAGGACATCGGTGACATCGGACTCCATGACCTCGGGCGACGCACCCGGGAGAATCGTGATCACCGACACGATGGGGATGTCGAGGGACGGCAGGAGGTTGATGGGCAGGGTCTGATAGCCGAGGATGCCGAAGACCACCAGGGCGATCATCATCATGGCGGTGAAGACGGGGCGGCGGATCGCTACGTCATAGAGATTCATCGTGAGTCCAATCGCGGAAAATTCTTAATTCTTAATTTTGAATTTTGAATGACATCGCACGGATCAGCGTCTGCAAGCCAGGTTGTGCCGTCCGCAATTAAGAATTGAGAATTAAAAATTGAGAATTGAACACGTTGCATTCGTTTATCCTCAGCCGACGATGGTGACCGGCAGGCCTCGGGTGAGCCCGGAGACGTCCCTGATGACCTGTTCGCCTTCCTCGAGACCCGAGACGATCTCGATGGCGCCGTTGTCGCGCCGCCCGATCTGGACCTTGCGGTAGACGATGGCGTCGTTGACGACCATGAGGACTTGCGGCAGATCCGAAGTGGCCACTGCGGAGGCTGGCAGCCACAGGGTGCGCTTGGATTCGGGCGAGGTCAGGGTCACGTTGGCGAACATTCCCGGCCGCATGGATTCGTCGGCGGGTGCGGTGCCGACAATCTCGAATGACCGGCTGGCCTCACTGACCACGGGTTGCAGGCTGTAGATCGTCGCGGTGTGAACCGTCGAGCCTGCGTCGATGGTGAAGTCAAACGTCTTGAGCCCGACAAACCGACCGACCCAACTTTCTGGTACGCGTGCGGCGATCTTGACCTTGCCGCCGAGGGCGAGCTCGAGCAGACCGGCGCCGACATCGGCCCACTGACCGGCCACGGCCATGCGCTCGGTGATGGCGCCGGCGGCGGGGGCGCGAACGACGCTCCGGTCGTAGTTGCGTTGGGCAAGGCCGAGGGACGCTTCGGCGGCCGCGAGTCGGGCCTTGGCGAGGTCGAAGCCGGCCTGGGCCTGGTCGAGGGTCGCCTGGGGAATGGTCTCGTCCGAACGAAGATCGGTCTTGCGTTCGAGGTCCTTCTGAGCGAGCGCGAGATCCGCCTGGGCGGCCTCGACGTTGGCCTTCGATTGAGCGAGATAGATGGCGAAGGTCTCGCGGTCGACCTCGATGAGCGCAGCGCCCTCGGCGACCTCATCGCCGACCTCGACGAGTACCCGGTCGATCCTGCCGCCGACCTCCGACGACATGGTCACGGTGTCGAAGGCGCGGATTTCTCCGACCAATTGGACCGACGGGTTTTCCTCCCGGATCTCGGGGGTGACGAGCTCGACCTCGCGCGGCGCCAGCGCACGCTCGAGCGCCTCGGCGGCGTTTTCGATGCCTTCAACGGAGGTGTCGTCATCAGCCTGGCCGCAGGCGCCGAGAGCGAGAACGAGGACGGCGATGGAGAGGGCGGTGATGAGACGGAAGCGTTCGGGTTTCATGGTTGTCACTCCTCGGTGTTGGCGTCGAAATCGGCGTAGTCGAGATCCGGAAGGGGAAACTCGCCGATGGCGTGGCGCAGCGAGATCGCCTGGAACTCGCGTTGCGCCCGCGCGATGATGTGGGTGGTTTCGGCGTCGGTGGCTTCGGTGGTCGCATCGAGCAGATCCACCGATGAGGCCTCGCCGACACTGAAGGCGCGCTCCACCTGACGGTAGGCCTCCCTGGCTGCGTTGGACCTTTCGCGGGCCGCGTCGAGGGCGGCGTCGGCCGCCTGGTAGCCGATGTGGGCCGAGTCGACCTGATCGGCGATGGTTCGGCGGAGAGTCTGATCGAGAAGTTCGACCTGTCTGACGTCCTCCTTGGCCTTGGCGACGTTGGCGGAGGTGACGCCGCCGTCGTAGATCGGCACCTTCAGGCTGAACACGAGGGACGCCCAGCCCTGGGAAGGGAATGCCGCCTTCTGCTGAAAATACTGCGCCGAGGCCTCGAGCTCGGGCAGCCATGCGCCCTTCTCGAGCTTGACCCAGAGACCTGCGGCCTCGAGTTGGTTGTAGAGAGTCTTCATCTCCCAGCGGTCGTGATAGGCCGTCGCGATCAACGCCTCGGAGTCGCCCTCCGGGATGGGTATCGGCCCGAGCCGTTCGAGAGTGCCGAGCTCGTTCACTCCGGTCAACCGGCCGAGGCTCTTGCGCGCGAAGGTGGCGTCACCGAGGGCGACGATATAGGCCTGTTTGGCGCCGGCGACCTCGGCTCGCCATCGCGCGACATCGGCGATGGTCGCCTCGCCGACCTCGTACCGCCGCTCGGCGACGTGGAGCTGTTTCTCGATCTGTTCGAGGGCCACCCTGCGGACCTCGACTCCGTCCTCGGCAGCCCGGGTTGAGAGGTAGGCGGCGGCGACCTCGAGGGTCAGGTTGTTGATCACCGTCAGCTTGTCGAGCTTGGCGATGTCGTAGTTGAGCTTGGCGATGTTCTTGGCGCGCCAGGGGCGGAGGCCGTAGAAAAGGGTCTGGCGCAGATCGGCGCTCCACGACCAGTCCTGGGAAGGTTGGATGACAAAGCTCTCGCCCGGCGACAGCTCGATGGCGACCTCCTTGCCGTAGAAGGTGTAGGCGCCGTTGAGGTTGACGCGCGGCATGATGGCCGACCGGGCGAGCTTCTTGTCCGCCTGGGCGCGGCGAATTTCGCTGTCGGCGAGCTCGACCCGTTCATGGCTGTCCAGGGCCGAAATCACGAGTTCCTTGAGGGTGGTCTTCGGCCCGTTGGGCGCCTGGGCGGAGACGGCGCCGGCAGTCAGGACAAGAACCAAGATGATGGGCAGCGCCCGGATTTCTGTTCGATGCATCTGCGCCCTCCTGTCCGGAACTCCTACGGAGTCCGGCGCGGGTAGGTTTTCGGTGTTCGTCATGGCTGCGTCTCGAGGCCGGCCAGGAGGACCTCGCCGAAGCCGGAGACGGTAGCTTCGGGATCGAGCTCGCGGTCGAAGAAGATCTGGACCCCGAGTCCATCCATGGCGGCGACCACCATCGCCGCCACCGCCTCGGGATCGACCTCGGAGCGAATCTCGCCCGCGGTCTGACCTTCGCGGATCACGTCGGCGACCAGCCTGCGGTAGGCGCGGAAGGTCGTGAGACATGCCTGGTTGTAGCGCTCCTCCAACTTGGTGCCGCGGGAGGCCGACCAGAAATCAAGTACGACCGCCTGCATCTCCATCTGCTCGCGGGTGATCTGCGCTCCGAGACCGAGGAGGCCGCGGAGTCGGTCGAGGTTGGTCCCGCCAACCTCGATGAGACCGTGGATCCGGTCGAAGATCCCCTCGTTCATCCACTCGAAAACGGCGAAAAGCAGCTCGTCCTTGGACGAGAAGTACTCGTAGACGGTCCCTTTTCCGATCCCGGCGCGATCGGCGATGGCAGCCACCGTCACCGAGTTGAAGCCCTGCTCCGCAAAGACCTCGGTGGCGGCGCGGAGGATGAGCGGGCGTTTCTCCCCCCGGGCTGCGGCTGGTGTTGATGTCATGTCTCATTCCTGTTCTGACCGACCGGTCGGTCGGTTTCACAAGGGGCCAAGATAAGCGGTCCGAATTGGAGTGTCAAGTGAGGGTGCCAGGTTCCCCATTGCACCATTGTCTGATCGTTCTTTGGCCGTTTTCGACAATGGTGCAATGGGGAACGTGGCACCCCGGGGGAATCAGAATCAGACGACCCGCTCTTGCCACCCACCCCGGCGGAAGACCAGGATCCCGATGACCGCGATGATCGCCTCGGCGATGGCGATGGCCATGAAGACTCCGGTGGCGCCGAAACCGCCGCCGTGGGCGAGGAAATGGGCGAGGGGGAGCTGGAAGAGCCAGTAGCAGAAGAAGTTGATCACCGTCGGCGTCATTGTGTCGCCGGCGCCGTTGAAGCTCTGGACCATGACCATCCCCCAGGCGTAGAAGGGGTAGCCGTAAGAGACCCAGCGAAGACAGGAGACGCCGTAGGCGATCACCGCGGCTTCGTCGGTGAAGAGACGGATCATGGGATCGGCGGCGGCGATAAAGAGCACCGCCACGCCGAGGAGAAAGACGGTGTTGTAGATTCCGGCGCGCCAGGCCGAGGTTGCGGCGCGTTCGGGTTCTCCGGCGCCGAGGTTCTGACCGACGAGAGTGGCGGCGGCGTTGGCCATTCCCCAGGACGGGAGGATGGCGAAGACGACGAGCCGGATGGCGATGGTGTAGCCGGCCACAGCGGCGGCTCCGAATTGGCCGACGATCCAGACCAGGAAGAGCCAGCTCGAGTGGCTGATCGCGTTCTGCAGCATGCCGCCGACAGAGAGTCGGAACAGTCGGGCCAAGACACCGAGTCGGGGCATGAGATCCCGGAGGTCGATCCGGATGCGGCTGCCGCCGAAAAAGAGCACCCAGAGCTGGACCGCCACCCCGATGCCGCGGCCGATGGTGGTGGCGACCGCGGCGCCGGTGACTCCCATCTCCGGAAAGGGACCAAGACCGAAGATGAGGCACGGGTCGAGGACGATGTTGATTGCGTTGGCGATCCAGAGGACCCGCATGGCGATGGCGGCGTCGCCGGCGCCGCGGAAGACGGCGTTGAGCAGGAAGAGAAGGACGATGGTGGCCGAGCCGCCGAAGATGACCCGGGTGAAGCCGTGGCCCGAGGACACGAGTTCGGGTGATCCGCCCATGCCCGCGAGCAACTGTCGCGCGAAAAGGACCCCCGGGACCGCGAAACAGACGGAGATGCCGATCCCGAGAAGAAGCGCCTGGGCGGCGGCGACCCGCGCGCCGTTGTTGTCCTTTTCCCCGGTTCGACGAGCGACCATGGCGGTGGTGGCGATGGCCATGCCGCCGGCCACCGCGAAGAGGATGGTGACCATGGCCTCGGTGAGACCGACGGTCGCCACCGCGTCGGTCCCCAGGCGAGAGACGAAGAAGGCGTCGGTGAGGGCGAAAACCGACTCCATGACCATCTCGAGGACCATGGGGATCGAAAGCAGGATGATGGCCCGGCCGATGGGCCCGGTGGTGAAGTCGAGCTCCTTGCCGGCGAGCGAGAGCCTCACCGTTCCCCAGACCCCGAGGTTGTCGGTGGGGTCGCGGATCCGGGCCGCGGGAGTCGTCTCTTCGCGTTTCACGTCCGCTCAAGATACGCGAGAAGGGTCGGGGTTGTTGAGAGAACTACGGGGCTCGGGATTGCGTAGTTCTCATCAGGCGCAACGATTGCTCGGGAGCGAGAGCGGGAGCGGAAATCGGAGGACAAAGCGATGGAATCGAACAAAGCGATTGTGGCGGGAATTCTCGACATCACGGCGGGCGTCATCGGATGCGTCGGCGCGATCCCGCTGGGCTTCCTCGCCTTCGGCGGCGCCGCCGTCCTCGGGATGGTCCCCGATCCCGAGGCCAACCGGCTCGCCATGCTTCCGTTGCTGCTTTTCCTGCCGTTGGCGATCTTCGGTCTTGTCGCGGGTCTGGTGGCGATCTTCGGCGGGATCGCCGCCCTCAACCGTCGACGTTGGGGGCTCTCGGTTGCCGGCGCCATCGCCGCGATCTTCGGATTCTTTCCGGTGGGCATCGCGGCGGTGATCTTCACCATCCTCGCCGAACCCGAGTTCCGCGCCGCGCAGGATCTCGCGGTGGACTAGAAAAGGGCGGTGGAGAGGAACAGGGGAGCCTCGGGTCCTGTGCGCCACACGACTGCGTGGATCGGTTTCGTTGACTTCAGCCGTTTGATTGAGACACGAAGATCACCAAGGGCCACGAAGACGACCACGAAGCATCCCATCTGAGGGTAGGGCCTCGGTTCCGGAGTGGCGTACGACTGCGTGGAAAAGCGATTCCCACCGAGATGTGTCTGAAGGGCAGCCAGGATGGCCGCCCCCACAATCGTCGCAGCGTCCTTTGTAGGGGCGGGCTACCAGCCAGCCCTTCAGTGTCGCGCCGGTGCTTTGGGCTTTTCACGCAAGCAAACGCCCCTACTGTCACGCGTCGCCCACCCTCCAAAGCGATGGTGCGATGGCTCAATAGCTGCGAGGACTTCGTGGCTTCTTGGTGGGTCTTGGTGACCTTTGTGTTTCAAAACTGGTCGGCCTCGATGACGGCAAGGGTCGGATCCGAGAACCCGCAGCCTGTCGGATCTCAGAACCTCGATCGACGACTCACGATGATCAGCGCACCGCGCAACCGCCGCCGCCGCGCTTCTCGATGTAACGCTGGTGGTACTCCTCTGCGCGCCAGAAGGTCGGGGCCGGTTCGATGGAGGTGGCGATGGGGCGGGCGAAGCGCTCGGCGCCGTCGAGCTCGTCCTTGAACCGCACGGCGGCTGCCTGCTGCTCGGGGGTGTGGAAGAAGATCACCGAGCGGTACTGGTCGCCGACATCGGGCCCCTGGCGGTTGACCTGGGTCGGATCGTGGATCTCGAAAAACGCCTCGAGCAGTGATTCATAGCTGATCTGAGCCGGGTCGTAGTCGACCTCGACCACCTCGGCGTGGCCGGTGCCGTGCGAGCAGACATCACGGTACGTGGGGTTTTCTGTGTGACCGCCGGCGTAGCCCACCGCGGTGTCCGTCACCCCATCCAGCCGGCGGAAACTCATCTCCACGCCCCAGAAGCAGCCTGCGCCGAATGTCGCCTTCATGATCGGTCCTCCCGATTGGAGAACCCGCTCGTTCAAATCTGTCTTCCCGTCGGTCGAACCGACGGGAAGACAGATTTGAAGAATGGGGGTGAACGATGAGTTGCAGCGCCGACGTCCCGCCGGCGGTTGGCGGTTGCCGCTGCGGGTTGGTTCCATCGCCCGCGAGCCGTGGGCGCTTCAAGGGGGTCACCGGCGGGGTACCTTAGGGGGAAGACCGGCCTTTCGCGGATCATCCGGGTTTGAAGACGTCGTCGATGCGGAGATCGAAGACATCGGCGATACCGAAGGCCAGGGAGAGCGATGGAACATACCGCTCCTGCTCCAACATGATGATCGTCTGACGGGTACAGCCACAGCGCTTTGCGAGCTGGGATTGAGTCATCTCCGATGCCTCCCGCAGTTCGCGGATTCGGTTCTTGATCCGTGCCTTAGCCATCGATGTTGCCGGAGACGTCGATGATCAACAGCGTGGACGCGACGCCGATGAGCGACCGGGCGACGCTCGAGATGATGGCGAGCTTGCGGGCGAGTGACATGACGACCTCCGGGTGTGGTCTCTCGGTGTAAGATTTAATGTACATTCTGAATCAGATGGTGTCAAATTTTTCTTACCACTTTCCGGGATGGAGCCTGAACCGCAGAAAGAAAAAGGGAGGGGCCGAAGCCCCTCCCGCGGGTTGGTCGTGTTGATCCCGCGCTATTCCGGCTGCCAGGTCGGCACCCGGCCCGGGGTCCAGGGGGCTCCTTCGAGCTCGAGTTCGTTCTCGAGCGTCTCGAGGTTGGAAATCAGGGTCTGGATCCGCCCGAGCTCGACGGTGAATGCCTCACCGGCCCAACGGTAGTTGTCGCGCTGGGTGCCCGTCGGTCCCTGGGTCGTGGTCCACAGCCCGCCGACGATGCGGTTGACCCGATCGCTGATGGAAGGCGGGGTGAAGACGTTGCGACCGGTCTTGGTGGGGTCGCCGACGACGGCGATGTTGATGTCGTCGAGTTCGGTCTGCAACGCCCGAGCGGCGGCGAGTTGGTCGGCATCGGCGGCCGGGGTGTCGAGGATGGCCTTGCGGAGGTGAGCCAGCCGATCCTCGACCTCACCGGCCAGCTTGACGGCGCCGTCGACCGCACGCTGGAGGCGTGCAACCTTGGTTTCGAAGGCGAGGGCCTCGTCTGGCGGTGCGCCCGGCAGGGCGGCGAGCGCCAGATTGACAACCTCGAATTCCACCGGGCCGGCAAGCTCGGTCATGACACCGTCGATCTTCTTGGCCATGCTCACCGAGAAGGTGCCGGGTGCGACGAGGGGGCCGATCCACGGCGTTCCCCAACGGCTCGGCTTCTTGCCGGAGATGTCGGTGGGGCGGGAGCTCGGATAGCGGAGATCCCAGGTCGCGCGGTGGATGCCCTTCTTGGCGCAGCCCTCGATGCGGCGAACCACGTTGCCGTCGCCATCGCGGATGGTGAAGATCATCGCCGGGTCGAGCTCTTCGTCCTCGGCGCGAAGCTGGTCGAAAGAAGGAATGACGACTTCGGTCTCCGCCTCGACGGCCTTCTTCTCGGTCTCGACGCGTTGATCGGTGAGGCTCGTGAAACCGTCCTTGAGGTAGTAGGTGAAGGTGGCGCCGAACGGCGGGTTTTCGGCGGCATAGAAGTCATGACCGCGGTCGCCGATGCGGGAGGTCTTCTCGACATAACGCAGCGCGTTTCTCACCGGGAAGAGGATGGTCTCTTTCTCGAGGGCCTGCTCGGTGATCTGGCGAAGGGACGAATAGTCGTCGAGGACGTAGAAACCGCGACCGAAGGTGCCGAGCACCAAATCGTTCTCGCTGCGGTGGATGTCCATGTCACGCACCTGGATCGTCGGCAGACCGCCCTTGAGCTTCACCCAGTTTTTTCCCTCGTTGACCGTGGCCCAGACGCCGAATTCGGTGCCGAGAAAGAGCAGCTCGGGTTTGACGTGGTCCTGAATGAGCGAGTAGGCGATTTCGCGCTCGGGCAGGTCGCCGGCGATCGACGACCAGCTCGCGCCGCGATCGCGGCTGACGTAGACGTAGGGTTTGAAATCCCCGGCCTTCTTGTTGTTGAAAACGGCGTAGGCGGTGTCGGCGTCGTGCAGCGAGGCCTCGACGCGGAAGGCATAGCTTTGCCTGGGCACGCCGGGCGCCGCTGCGGCAACGCGCCAGTTGGCGCCGCCGTCCTCGGTGACCTGGATGAGCCCGTCATCGGTGCCGACGTAGATGAGACCCTCGACGAGGGGAGATTCGGTGAGCGCCACGATGTTGCCGTAGTGCGACGTGGACTGGTTCTTGGCCACCGCGTCGATGGACTGGATCTTGCCGAAGACCGGCAGAGTGTCACGGTCGATGGCCTGGCTGAGATCGGGGCTGACGGCGGTCCAGGAATCGCCGTGGTCGTCGGTGCGATAGAGCCGTTGGCAGGCAAAATAGAGCCGGCTGGGTGAGTGCGGGCTCATGATCAGGGGGGAGTCCCAATTCCAGCGGTGGGCGTCCTCGCCGGGCTCCGGCTGCGGCTGGATGTCGATGAGCTCGCCCGAGGCGCGGTCGTAGCGGACGAGCCCGCCGTACTGCCACTGGCTGTAGACGATGTCGGGGTTGGTGGGGTCGACCACGGTTTCGTACCCGTCGCCGCCGACGGTCACGAACCAGTCCTCGTTGGAGATGCCCGATTCGTCGAGGGTGCGGTGCGGACCGCCGAGGGAGTTGTTGTCCTGGGTGCCGCCGTAGACATGGTAGAACGGCTTGGAGTTGTCGACCGACACGCGGTAGAACTGGGTGATGGGCAGGTTGGCGATGAAACGCCAGGTGGCGCCGCGGTCATAGCTGAGATAGACGCCGCCGTCGCACCCGACCACGAAGTGATCGGTGTCGGCGGGGTTGATCCACATGGCGTGGTTGTCCACGTGCTTGTTGTCCTCGCCGACCTTGGTCCAGGTGACGCCGCCGTCGACGGTTCGGTGGAGCCAGGTGTCCATGGCGTAGACGGTGTCGACGTCGACCGGATCGGCCACCAGCTCGTTGTAGTACTGCGGGCTGCCGGCGACGTAATCGGAGACCTTCTTCCAGGTCTCTCCGCGGTCGGTGGATTTGTACGTCCCGCTCTCGTCGCGCTGCGCCTCGATGACGGCGTAGATGACATCAGGGTTTGCGGGCGAGAGGGCCATGCCGATCTTGCCCATGTCCACCTTGGGCAGCCCGGTGGTGAGCTCGGTCCAGGTGGCGCCGCCGTCGGTGGATTTGTGGATCCCCGACTCGGGGCCGCCGTTGATGAGGGTCCAGACGTGGCGCCGGCGCTGGTAGGACGAGGCGTAGAGCACGTCGGGATCGCGCGGGTCCATCACGACCTCGTTGATGCCGGTGTCGTCGGAGATGTGCAGGATCCGCTCCCAGGTCGCGCCGCCGTCGGTGGTCTTGTAGAGACCGCGGTCGCCGCCGGCTTTCCACAGCGGGCCCTGAGCCGCGACGTAGACGACGTCGGTGTCGCGGGGATCGATGACGATGTCGCCGATGTGTTCGGAGTCTTTGAGCCCCATGTTCTTCCAGCTTGAGCCGCCGTCGTCGGAGCGGTAGACGCCGTCGCCGAAGGCCACCGAACGCTGGCTGTTGTTCTCGCCGGTGCCCGCCCAGATGGTGTTGAAGTTGCTGGGATCCATGGCGAGACAGCCGATGGAGTAGGAGCCTTCGCCGTCGAAGACGGGCGTCCAGGTGGTGCCGTTGTTGACGGTCTTCCAGATTCCGCCCGACGCGGTCGCGGCATAAATGATCTGCGTCTTGTCGGGTTGGACCGCGAAATCGACGACCCGCCCCGAGTTGTAGGCCGGGCCGATGAGACGGAACTCGAGACCCGAGAGTGTCTCCTCCGACATCAGGGCCTTGGGTTCATCGGCTGCGGTGTCCTTCGCTTTCTTGGCGAAGACATCGGCGGCGGGCAGAAGAACGAGGACCGCGAGGACCAGAACGAGGATGCGGCGCATGGGTTTCCCTCCCAGGAATGGCGTTGGCCGGGCGCCGATCAGGCTTCCGGTCCGAAGCGGCGCGGCAGCGTTGTGAAGATTAGCACGAGAGAATTATGAATTATGAATTTTGAATGATGAATGACGTCGCACATCGCAGCCAGTACGTCGCTGGGTTGGTGCGATGAAATTCATAATTCATAATTCATAATTTAGTCTGTGGCGCCGCCCATGGTGTGCATGGCTTCGAGGAAGGCGGCCTCGTTGTCGGGGTTGATGAAGACCCGCACCCCGGGTCCTTCGATGAGGACGCCCTCATCGACCGAGGTGGTGTAGATCCTGGTGTTGACGCCATCGACGCGGTAGGTTCCGGTGTAGTAGCCGGGGGCGCCGGTTCCCCAGAGCCTGAGTCCGACCCGCGGATGGTGGTGCCGAGCTGTGCAACCAGGGGTTGGGAACCGTTTGGTGCCGAGCATGGTCACGACCTCGAGTCCGCCCGAGATGACCCGGTAGCGCAGACGCCCCGGCGCAACGAAGAAGATGACGGGGACAAGCACGCCGAGGAGAGGCGTCAGCAGGATCATGAGCTTGATCATGAACCAGCCGCGCCCTGGATCCGGCGGCGGCTGGCTCTCGTGATAGCCGCCGCCGGCAGCGAGGGCGGCGCGAAAGCGATCGCGGTCAGGCGGCGTCAGGACGACGGGTTTGTCGCCGCTGCGCCGCAGCACGAGGACGTCGCGCGAGCAGTCGGTTGCCTGCCAGACGCGGCCGATCTCGTCGTAGCTGAAGATTCCGACGCAGTAGCCGGGAAGACCGGTGCCGGCGACCCTGCGGCCGCGGCTGACGCGGACCTCTTCGACCGCGACAATGGTGGAGAGGTCAAAGGCGTGGTGGCTGCTGATGGGCGCCGGCGCGGTCGAGACGTGGAGCCAACCCTCATCGACCCGGAGCTCCACCACGTGCGGCGCCCACACCAGCCAGGCGGCAAAGAGGGTGGGCAGCACCACCACCAGCGTCAGGGGCAGACCGAGGGCGAGCTGAAGGCCCCGCTTGAGCCGCGGTGGTCGAAAGAGCATGGGGTCGCGCTCGATCTCATTCATTTCTGATCAGTACGGTAGCGCATTCTCCGGGGTTTCGGCCTGGTCGAGGCGGAACCGGTCGGGTCGGGCGCGGATGACCTCACGGAGCCAGGTCTCGGGATAGCCGCGCTCGACGTCCTCGTCGTCCACGCCGGCGACATAGCCGTCGTTGTACTTGGTCAGCAGCGCCTCGCCGAGTGCCCTCCACCGTCGGACGACCTCTTCGGCCTGACCCACCGAGTACTGGGTGAGGAATTCCCGCATGAGCGCGGGATCGGTCTCGGCCAGGGCAAGTGGCGGTTGATTCAATGACCGGCTGCATGGCCAGGAAATGGCCCTCGAGTTCGCTCTGAACCGCCTGGATATCCTCGATCATGAAGGAGTACTTGAGGTTGGCGATGTTGGCGACGAAGTTGAAGACCCACCAGGCCGAGTCCCACGAGAAGCGGTCGAGCCGGCCGACCGTGAACGACTCGGGGATTCGGGTGATCCCGGCGTAGAGCGGGACGTAGACGAGGTGTAGGTGTCGTCGACGCCGTACCAGTAGACGCCGCCGATGGCGTCGGGCAGCCACGAGCGCGACTGCGAGACGAAGGAGAAGCCGGTCTGCTGGGTCGAGATCGGCCGCTCCCAGGAGTACTCGGCGCCGTCGACCGTCCAGGTCATGGGCCGCCAGCGGTTGGGCGTCTGGTACGGGCCGGCGTCCACGCCCTTGGTCATGTCGTAGTCGGTGCCCTCGTAGTGGTCGCGCATGAGCGCCATGACGTCGGCGACCGAGAGCTTCCGCTCGGGCTCGATCCACAGCGGGTAGGGTTCGGCCGACGGGTCGCCGCGGTGGTAGGCGGGTCGAGCTCGAGCGACGGCGCGGCGCGGCGGAAGACGCTCCAAACCCGGGTCGTGGTGTAGCGGCGCGACTGCTGGGTCGGCACGTCGTAGGCGTCGGCAAAGCTGAAGGGCTGGCCCGACGCCGGGTCGTAGTAGCCCCGATCGACGGCGAAGGAGATGACGTTGTCCGAGTAGAGGCAGTTCTCCGGATCGTCGAGGGGGAACGGACCGGATGCGCATGCCGTTGGCGTAGGCCGAGATCGAGCCGTCGGGGATCCGCATCGCGACCCAGACGGCGCCCTTGCCGCCGGGCCCGGTGCCGATCATCTCCATGAGCCAGACCTCGTCGGGGTCGGCGATGGAGAAGCTCTCGGCGGTGGAGCGGTAGCCGTGCTCCGTCGACCAGCGCGGTCATCACCTCGATCGCCTCGCGGGCGGTGCGCGGCGCGCTCGAGGGCGAGCTGCATCAGGTCCCAGTAGTGCAGCAGGCCATCCGGGTTCTCGAGCTCCTCGCGGCCGGTGGTGGTGGTCTCCGCGATGGCGAGCTGGTGCTCGTTCATCAGACCCACCACGGCGTAGGTGTGGACGACCTGCGGGATGACCCCCCGCAGCTCGCCGCTCCAGTGCCGGATCTCGTACTCGGCGCCGGGCGGGTGGTCCGCCGGCGCGCTGTGTTCGAGCCGGGGGTGGAAGCGGCCGTCACAGGCGTAGGTGATCATGGTCGAGCCGTCGGCCGAGGCGCCCTTGGTGACGAGGATGTTGGTGCAGGCCTCGGACGGGGGGGACGACAGAACCAGCACGGCGGCTGCGAGTGCGATGACGACGACGGGCGACACGATGCGATCGGATGTCATGGATCAGCCTCCATTCCCGATCGCGGATCGTATCAGGATCGAGGGCCGTAGAGCTCCTTGACCCAGTCGAGAAACCACGGAGGACGGGCCAGCAGGACATAGGCCGCGAACAACCCGGTGAGCGGCAGCACGAAGAGCGACAGGTCGATGAGCACGACGGCGATGGCGAGGAGGACACGTTCCTGGGTGGTCATGACGCTTTGTCGAAGTGTCGTGCAATGAGCATCTTGATCAACGACTGTCGAGGAACGCCGAGCCGCGATGCTTCCCGGTCGAGCAGTTCGACCATCCAGACGGGGAAATCCACGTTCACCCGTTTTTGCGCGTGACCGGGTCTCACCTTCGCCGCAAGATCCAAGTGGTCGAGGATGCTCTCCCCGGCGTCGAACTTTGCGTCCAGGTCTTTAGCTTTCATAAAGCTCGATCTCCTCTCTTCTCGAGCGGCGCACCGAGATCAGGCGAATCCGGCCGTTTCGAACGTTGAAAATCGCTGACCAATGAAGGGATTCAATGATCCCGACGGCAAGGAAGCGAACCTCATCGGTCGTTCGGGCGGGAATCACCATGAGATCGACGTCGGACCAGAGTCGCCGCGCCCGCTCGAAGTCGATGCCGTGTTTCTTCAGGTTCGAGTCGCTCTTCACCGGATCAAACTCGAACTCCATGATATAAAAAATATATCTTAGGTATACCTTTGTCAAACCAGGCCGCACTGATAGCCTGTGACGGATGCGGGAGGCACCATGAGCCGACGCGACTTCAGCCACGCCAACAACCCCGACTTCGATTGCGCCGAGAACGTGATCCTGCTGCCCTTCGGCCGACGCAGTTTCCTCGAGGCCCTGGTCGAGAAATATGACGGCGACCCGGTGCCCCTCGACGAGACAACGGATCGCATCGTCCACCAACTCGGCGGGCTGACCCTGGTGTACTCGGGGATGGGCGGCCCGGCGGCGGCCAACGCGCTCGAGATGATCGCCAACAACGGCGGCCGTCGGGTGGTGGTCTTCGGCGCCTGCGGCGGCATCGACCCGAAGGTGGCGGTGGGCGATCTCATCGCGGTGAGCGGGGCGGTCCGCGGCGAGGGAACCTCGCGCTACTATGCGCCGATGGAGTTTCCGGCCGCCTTCGATCCACTGCTCACCGGCAAGCTCTTCGAGGCCGCGGGCCGAACCGACACCGGCGCTCACCTCGGTGTGGTCTACACCACCGACGCCGGCTACCGGCAGGGCCCCGAGATTTATGAAACCTACAAGGGTCTCGCCATCGGCGTCGAGTCCGAGTGCGCCGCCTGTGCGGTGGTCGGCGCCCGGCTCGGCCTCGAGATGGGCGCGCTGCTCTTCTGCAGCGACAACATCACCCTCCCCAAGACCGGGGATCAGCTCTACGGCGGACTCAAGAACCCCGCGACCCGCCGTGGCTTCGAGGCCGGCGCCGCAGCCGTGATCGAGGTTCTGGAAAGCGACTGACCGCTCAGACCGATTCCGGGAGGCGATTGGAGCGGATGCCAGGCACGCAACTTTGTCCGCGGCGAACAAAGTTGGAGCCAGGCACCGTACCCGCGTGATCTCCACGGATCCCGTGTCCACGCGAGCCGGGTCTTCTCACTCCCTTGCTTTCTAACCTTCTAACTTTCTCTTGACGCTGGCGATCTTGTCCCCGCGGCTCTGTTTTTTGTCGGTTCTCGTGCCGAGGCGTACGTTGGTCGCGATTCGGGGCGCACCCATCTCGTGCAGCACCTCGTGGCAGCGTCTGAGCGCGGCCATCACCTCGTCCCACTCGCCCTCGATGTTGGTGCCGTTGGCGTGGAGCTGGGGGTCGAGCCCGGCCTCGGTGAATACCCGCTCGCAGGCGGCGACATAGGGCGAAAGCGAAAGCCCGGCTCCGAGGGGGATGATGGCGATGTCGGCGATGAGGTGCATGGATCGTTCCTCCTACTCGAGCATACCGCTCGTTCGATTCCTCATGTCGATGACCACCGTCATCGACATGAGGAATCGAAGATGAAGGTGGGCCAACGCGCGGGACGAAGAGAGCTGCGGCACGGCGCCACCCGGCGTGATCAGCCCTCCGATTCCCAGTCCACCACGGAGAGGCCCGGTACCCGGTTGAACTCCGAGACGTTGTGGGTTACGAGGGTCAACGAGTACGCCAACGCCGTTGCAGCGATCAGCAGATCATTCGGTCCGATGGGTCGTCCCTCACGCTCGAGGTCGGCGCGAATGCTGCCGTAGACGTCGGCAGCGCGTCCGTCGAACGGCAGGCAGACGAACGGCTCGACGAACGCATCGACGAGGCGGAGATTGGCCGCCACGTGCCTGCTTTTTCGGGCGCCGAACGCCAACTCCGCCTTCACGACCGCGCTGATGGCGACATCAGCCGGGTTCAGCCTTTCGAGCTGGTCGACGACCCGAGGAGACGTGCCATTCAATATACGGATGCACGCATTGGTGTCGAGCAGGTACTTCACGTCAGCGTCTCACGGGCTTCGATACTCCCTTGCGGCGGTCGCTCGAGCGGCTCGCCTTTCCAGCCTCCGGGCACGCACTCGAACCAGCCTTCCGGCCAACCGGATCGAGTTCTCTCCTGCACGAGCATCGCGAGAAACCGAGACACGCTCATTCCGGCTGCCTCGGCTCGGCGCCCGATTTCGGCGGCGAGAACATCGTTCACGTAGAGATGGAGCTGTGGCACGGCAAGCCTCCTTGGTAAAATATATGTGCACTATTTGCAGCTGTCAACCCAACCCGGTGCGTGACCGAGGATAAGAAAGACGTCCGATGTGCAACGTACATCGGTTGCAGCGGGTGCCGCCGGTCCGGCGGAGCCGGGCCCGGCGGTGCTCGGTGTCTACCGCAGCAGATTCTTCCCCAGAATCGCCGACGCGCACAGCACTCCGCCGAAGAGCGCGCCCGCAATTCCTGCCGTACAGACATCCTGGCCCGTGAGCCAGAGACCGGGGACGGGAGTCTTTGGTCGAAGCCCTGTGGTCTTGAACCGCTCCGGCGTGTGCTCGAGGCCGTAGATCTCGCCGCCGTGGTAGGCGCCGAAGTGGCGGGTCGAGAGCGGGGTCGAGAGCTCGTGATAGTCGATGTGGCCATTCGAGCTCGCGGCACCTCGCGGACGAGAACCTCGAGCAGGCGCTCGGTGAGCCGCTGCTTGAACGCCTCGTAATCGTCGCCTCGTTTCTGCCAGGGCTTGTCCTCCCAGGCGCTGAACCACTCGTAGGGCGCGATGCTCACGACCTCGACGGTGGCCTTGCCGGGATGTCGATTCTGGAAATCCGGGTCCTTGGCCGACGGGAAGGAGATGTAGGTCAGCGGGATCGGCGCCGAGGGGTCGGCGAGATAGCGTTCGACGGAGGCGTCGTGATCAGGTCCCGGGAAGACCCAGAGATTCGAGGTGCCGAGACCGAGCTCATCGTCGCTGGCGTCGAGCCCGACGTAGAGACAGATGTGCGAGGTCGAGGGGGTCACCCGCTTGAGCACCGATGCCAGGGCCAGCCGCCCGGGGGCGTCGGCGGGCAGGAGACGGCGGACGGTGTTGGGGACCCCGACGTCGCTGATGATGAAGGGCGCGCGGAGCTCGCGGCCGTCGGCCATGGTGACGCCCACCGCGCGGCCCCGTTCCATGAGGATCCGGGCGACCTCGGCGCCGACGACCACGGCGCCGCCGGCCGCCTCGATCTCGGGGATGATCTCGGCCGCGATCCGACCCGAGCCGCCCACGGGATAGCCGGCGCCGCGGAGGTAGTGGTTGAAGACCATGGCGTGAATGCCGAAGCTCGCGTCCTTCGGGGTCAGACCGTAGTCGCCGTACTGGGCGGTGAGGACGGTCTTGAGCAGCTCGTCGTCGGTGAGTCCGTCGAGCACTTCGGCCACGGTTCGCGAGGCGTGGCGGAGAAACCCGCGGCGCATCCAGGGCCCGGCGATGGCGGAGAGCGGGCCGGGCAGCGCCTTGGCGCCGAAGAAGCCGCGGGCGCCGCGGGTGGTCGCCTTGACGAGCTCGAGATAGCGGTCGATGGCGGCTTCCTCATCGGGAAAGGACTCGACCATGCGGTCGCGCCAGGCGGTTCGTCCGGCGACGTACTCGAAACGCTCCTCACCGACGACGATGGTGTCGTAGACCTCGCCCATGGCCTGCCACTCGAGGCGGCCGCCGGTGATCTCGTCGAAGAGCCGCCGGATCGTGGAGTCGGGGTTGTGGACCTCGCCGACATAGTGCAGACCGACATCCCAGTCGTAATCCTTGCGTTTGAACATGTGGGTGAAGCCGCCGGCCTTGGCGTAGCGCTCGAGGACCAGCACGCGCTTGCCCGCGCGGTTGGCGAGCAGCGCGGCGACGCCGAGGCCGCCGATTCCCGACCCGATGACGATGGCGTCGTATTCATGCTCCGGCTGCCAGCTTCGGTAAGAGGTCCCGGACCTGCTCATGATTTCACCTCGATCTTGTTACTCGGCGCAGCATAGCGTATCGGCTACACTCCATCGCCATGAACAACGATGTCGTCGAACTCTGGCTCGTACGCCACGGTGAAACCACCTACAACGCCGCCCGGCGGATCGCCGGCTGGTGCGACCCGCCGTTGACCGATCTCGGGCGGCAGCAGGCGGCGGCGGTCGGGCCGAAGCTCGACGGCACGAAGTTCGACACCGTGTGGTCGTCGGATCTCCAGCGGGCGGTGGAGACATCGCGCCTCGCCTGGGGTCAGGCGGTCCCGGATCCCCGGATTCGGGAGTGCAACTTCGGCGTCTATGAGGGCATGCCCTTCGACGAGGTGGATGCCGCCGACGCGAGGGTCTTCCTGGGTTTCCGGGACTTCAACATGCCCGAAGGGGATTCGCACGAGTCCTTTCAGGGGCGGATCGAGGGTTTCGTGAACGAGTTGCCCGCCGGTCGCCACCTGCTCTTTGTCCACGGTGGAGTCATCCGCATCCTCACCCAGGATCTCGGTGTCGACCGGTTTGTCCCGACCGGGTCGGTGGTGGGAGTCGACTGGACGAATCGCCGGCTGCTCTTCGTCAAGGAACCGGAACGAATCGAGGGTGTGACCGGTCCGGCGCGATCTCTTGCGGGGACACCCACAGGGGACTGATTTCCGAGCTCCCGGATCTCCGGCCTTCTGACCCGCCTTCGGCGGTCCAGCGTCGCGTCATCGGCGTGGTCGCTCGTGGGAGGAGTGGGCGGGCTGCGACCCCGCCGATGACGCGCCGGCGGCCTCCCTCGCCGCCGGAGAAGCAGACCGCATCGCGCTCCCCGGGGTTGCCCGGTAGCGGAGTTGTGCGGGGCGCGACGCGGGGCCGGATGGTCGATCCGGCACAACTCCGTACCCGGCACGCCCGGTGGAGGCGCCTTCCGCGTGCCCGGGTACGGTTTCGGTCGCGGATCCTTGTTGCGGTCGTTGCAGGCTGCCGCCGCCGCGGTTCCGGCGACTGCCTCTGCCCCTGCCGCTGTGAACTGACGGAGCAAGGCAGACTGTGGTAGCTTGCGTTCTCGCGTGCAGGGGGCCGTCGAGGGAATATGCGCGAACTCGCGGGCCTTCCATACAACGTGGTGTTGAAACCTGGTCTCACGGCAGTTCTTGCGGTCATTGCGGTCTCGCCGGCCGCGGCGGCCGAGGAGAGCCACGTCCGGGCGAAGCTCGTGTCCGATGCGGCGGAGATTCGTCCCAGCGAGACCTTCCACCTTGGCGTGCTTTTGGAACCCGAGCCGGGCTGGCACGTCTACTGGCGCAACCCCGGCGAGGCCGGTCTCGCCACCGAGATCGCGTACGAACTGCCGGCCGGGTTCGCGGTGGGCCGGCTGCAGTGGCCGGCTCCGGTGGAGTTCGAACAACCCGGCGGGATCATCGGCTACGGCTACGAGGAACCGGTGGTGCTGGCCGCGGCGGTGACCACCACCGCGAGTGTGGGTGCTCCGGTACCCGTCACCGTCACCGCCTCCTGGCTCGCCTGCAAGGATGTCTGCGTGCTCGGATCGGCGAAACTCCAAGCCTCACTGCCGCTCCGAGGTGCCGAGCTCGAGGCCGCGAAGGCGGCCCTCGATGGATGGTCCGAGGCATTGCCGACCGAGCTCGAACCCGGCCTGCTCGAGCTCTCTGTCACCGGCGGACCGGTGCCGCCGAAAGGCGCCGTGGGAATGGTCGCGTGGTTGAACTGGAAAACGGCGCCGGGCGCCGTCGAGTTCTTCCCCGATCCAGGCACCGGTCTCAAGGTCGAGGGCGTCCGGGTGCAGACCCGCGGGCAGCTGACCCGGATCGATTTCAGTATTTCTCGGATGCACACCTCGGGTGAATCGGCGACATCGTTGCGCTCGCTCATCGTGACCGAAGATGAACATGGAAGGCGATCCGCCCGGATCGCCGCGATCGACCTCGAATGACAGGGTCGCCTCGTCGGCCCATGGAAAGGAACCAAACATGATCAAGATGATGAAAACCGTGACTCTGATCGCCATCCTGACCGCGGCCGGAGCCGCCGCCGCCGAATCGGGTGTCGCGGTGGGCGACAAGGCCCCCGGTTTCACCCTCACCGACAGCGCGGGGAAGGTGGTGGCCCTCGCCGATTATGAAGGCCAGGTCGTGGTCCTCGAGTGGACCAACCCCGACTGCCCCTTCGTCAAGCGCCACTACCAAGAGGGCACCATGAAGAACCTCACGTCGGCCTACTCCGAGAGAGGCGTCGTCTGGCTGACCATCAACTCGACGAACTATATGGACGCCGCGGCCAATGCCGGCTTCGCCAAAGCCGAGAACATCACGTGGCCGATCCTCGTCGATCAGGATGGCGCCGTGGGGCACGCCTACGGCGCAGCGACGACCCCGCACATGTTCATCATTGATGCCGAGGGGGTTGTCGTCTACGAGGGCGCCATTGACGACGACCCGCGGGGCAACATGGAAGCGGGCGCTCGGACCAACTATGTGGCGAACGCCCTCAACGAGATGGCCGCCGGTCAAGCGGTGTCGACACCCGAGACCAAGCCGTACGGCTGCTCGGTCAAGTACAAGAAGTAGGGTCGGGAATCGGGAAATGGGAATCGTGAAACGCGTAAGACGTAAGACGTAAGACGTCTGACGTCGATCGAGGCGTGTTGCGCCGTCGAGGTCCGAGACAGTCGAACATCGGCAGGCCTTGGTACGATGCCCGACGGACACTCATTCACGCAGACATTGAATCGCTGCCGACGGCAGCGCCAACCTCAGGAGGGTTGCATGAAAAGAAGTCACTTGGTTCTCGGATCTTTGGTGTGTCTCGTTCTGGTGGTTGCGGTCCCGCCGGCCGCCGCCCAGGAGAAGCCGAACATCCTCGTCATCTGGGGCGACGACATCGGCACCTGGAACATCAGCCACAACAACCGCGGCATGATGGGCTACGACCACGCCCAACATCGACCGCATCGCCGCCGAGGGCATCGCCTTCACCGACTACTACGGCCAGCAGAGCTGCACCGCGGGCCGGGCCGCCTTTCTCGGCGGCAACGTACCGGTGCGCACCGGCATGACCAAGGTCGGCCTGCCGGGCGCCGAGGAGGGTTGGCAGAAGACCGACGTCACCATCGCCGACGGTCATGAAGAGCCAGGGCTACGCCACCGGTCAGTTCGGCAAGAACCACCAGGGCGACCGCGACGAGCACCTGCCCACCATGCACGGCTTCGACGAGTTCCTCGGCAACCTCTACCACCTCAATGCCGAGGAGGAGCCCGAGAACGAGGACTACCCTGGCGACATGGTGCTCGCCGACGGCTCGACCTTCCGCGACAAGTTCGGTCCCCGCGGCGTGCATCCACTCGTGGGCCAACGCCGACGGCACGCAGACGCATCGAGGACACCGGGCCGCTGACCAAGAAGCGGATGGAGACCATCGACGACGAGACCGTCGGCCGCGCCATGGACTTCATCCGCGCAGCAGGTGGCGGCGGGCAAGCCGTTCTTCGTGCTGGTGGAACGGCACCCGGATGCACTTCCGTACCCATGTCAAGGACGAGCACCGCGGGATCTCGCGGCCCGAGCGGCGACGAGTACCACGACGGCATGGTCGAGCACGACATGCACGTCGGCAAGCTGCTCGAGCTGCTCGATGAGCTCGGCATCGCCGACAACACCATCGTCTTCTACTCGACCGACAACGGGCCCGCACTACAACACCTGGCCGGATGCCGGGAACGACGCCGTTCCGCAGCGAGAAGAACTCCAACTGGGAGGGCGCCTACCGGGTACCGGCCTTCGTCCGCTGGCCGGGCCGGTTCCCTGCCGGCGAAGACCCTCAACGGCATCGTCGCCCACGAGGACTGGCTGCCGACCTTCGCCGCTGCCGCGGGCGATGACCGACATCAAGGAGACCTGCTCAGACGGGCGTCGAGCTCGACGGCCGCACGCTACCGCAACTACATCGACGGCTACGACATGCTCGACTACCTGTCGAAGCCGACGCTCAAGAGTCGACGAGACATCAGGCCTCGCCGCGCAAGGAGTTCATGTACGTCAACGACGACGGCCAGGTGGTGGCGATCCGCTTCGACGCCTGGAAGGCGGTCTTCCTCGAAAACCGCGGCCAGGCCTTCGAGGTCTGGCGCGAGCCCTTCACCGAGCTGCGCGTACCGCTGCTGTTCAACCTGCGGCGCGATCCCGTTCGAGAAGGCCCAGCACAACTCCAACACCTACCACGACTGGTTCCTCGACCGGGTGTTCGTACTGGTGCCGATGCAGGGGCTGGCCGCGAAGTTCCTGACCACGATGCAGGAGTATCCGCCGAGCCAGAGCCCCGGGTCCTTCAACCTCACCAAGATCGAGGAGCAGCTGCGGTCGGGCGTCGGCTCGAACTGACGGGCCGTGTGGATCGGATCATGTCGGGCCGTCACCCGGTGTCGGGTGACGGCCCCATATTTTCGACGGGCGATGGCGTGACGGCATCCGCAGAGTTCTTCTTTTCCACTGGACGTCGTCGATGGTTCGCCGGACAAGGAGTCTGGAGATGAGACACCGTTTCATGGCAGTGCTGTTGATGACGTCGCTGGCGTTGGCCTGCACGCCGAGCACAACCCCGCAACAAGAGTCGCTGGCGGCGGGACCAGCCCTGCCGTCGTGGAACGAGGGTGCGGCGAGGCAGGCGATCGTCGACTTCGTCGAGCCGGGTGACCGACCGCGGCGGCCCCGACTTCGTGCCCGCGCGCCGAGCGGATCGCCGTCTTCGACAACGACGGCACCCTGTGGTCCGAGCAGCCGGTCTACTTCCAGCTCCTCTTCGCCATCGACCGGGTCAAGGCGCTGGCGCCGGAGCACCCCGAGTGGAAGACGCAGCAGCCCTTCCAGGCGGTGCTCGAGGGCGACATGGAGGCGCTCGCGGCCGCGCGGCGAGCACGGCGCTGCTCGAGCTCGTCATGGCGACCCACGCCGGGCATGACCACCGAGGAGTTCGAGGCCGTCGTCGCGACTGGCTCGCCACCGCCCGCCACCCGACCACCGGCCGGCCCTACACCGAGATGGTCTACCAGCCCATGCTCGAGCTGCTCGACTACCTGCGCGCCAACGGCTTCAAGACCTTCATCGTCTCCGGCGGCGGCATCGAGTTCATGCGGCCGTGGACCGAGGCGGTCTACGGCATCCCGCCCGAGCAGGTCGTCGGCTCGAGCATCAAGACCGTCTTCGAGATGCGCGACGGCGAGCCGGTGCTCGTGCGCCTGCCCGAGATCGACTTCATCGACGACAAGGAGGGCAAGCCGGTCGGCATCAACGCGCACATCGGCCGCCGGCCGATCGCCGCCTTCGGCAACTCCGACGGCGACCTCCAGATGCTGCGAGTGGACCACCGCCGGCGACGGCGCGCGCCTCGGCGTGCTCGTCCACCACACCGACGCCGAGCGCGAGTGGGCCTACGACCGCGAATCGCACATCGGCCGGCTGGACCGCGGCCTCGACGAAGCCGCCGACCGCGGCTGGGTGGTGGTGGACATGAAGCGCGACTGGGCGGCCGTCTACCCTGCCGACTGATCGGAGGCGCGGCGGAGAGGGATGCGCGCGGCGCGAGAGGACCGGGTCGGCGACCAGCCCGCATTTTTCACCGGGTTTCGTTGCAAGGTCAGGGTAATGGCACCATGACCATCATTCTGGGCGTCGCTCCGAGAGGTGTGCCGCCAGACCGATCGGGCGCGGGCCTTCCTCGAGGGCGTCAGCTGGTTCGGGCGCTCCTGGGAGACCCTGCCGCCGGTCGAGCGGTCGTTGCTGATCTCGAGCGACGAAGCGTCGCCGGCAATCGGGGGCTGACGTCGCGCCGTCTGGAGAGAGAAACGGGGGAGCCGGAGCTCCCCGTTCGAGAACGGCGCGCAGATGATGCGCGTCGTAAACGTCGATCAGTCGCACTCGAAGTACATCGCCCAGCCTTTTCCCCACTCGAGGCCCTCGCCCCATGCCGTTTCTCCACCGATATAGGCCTCGATCATGGTGATCTGGAACATCGTGAACTGTGTGCCCGGAATAAAGACCAGGATCCCGATCACGTCGTTTTCACCCGGGACGAAGCCCTCTGCGCCATTGAAGAGAGCATCGGCGATCATGCAGTTCACCTTGTCCACATCGAAGGTGATGCTCCCGAGGGAACACTGACCGGTGGCGCCGCACGAGTAGTCGTCGTCGAGCAGCTTCCAGAAGGCGCCCTGAACCTCCTGCCAGTCCGCTCCGCACACATCCGCGTAGTGATCCTGGTGGTTGAGGATGTAATTTGCGATATCGAGATTCTCGGGCTTGTCGACCGGCGCTCCTGGATCGAGCGTCGAGTAGAGCGTGGCCCCGTAGGTCGGGCCGGAGTTGATCGTGTGAGCGAGATCCACGCAGAACGCACGGAAGTAGTCTGTCATCCCGTCATAGGTGACCGTTGCATCGAAGTAGGAGTCTGGCGATCCGAACTGAACGCTGTATTCGATGTCTCCGCCGATGGGCAGATTCCAGGCCAGGACGTCCGCATGTGCCGCGATCAGGAGGTTTTCGCAATCGTCGACTTCGATCGTGTAGGTGTAATCTTGAACGCACCCGTGCTCAGCCTGTTGACCGAGCAGCCCGGGTGCAGATTTCTTCGGCAGTGTCTGTCCCACGAAGAGATGAGTTGCCGACAAGCACCACCCAGGGTACGTCGAGTAGGTGACGGTGACCGTTCCGGTCTCACATTGTGCGGCGACCTGGCCCGCGTCGTAGTACTGGCCGGCGATCAGGGGAACCGTGGTACTGCACTCACAGGCCTGAATCTCTCCCGGCCAGGCCAGCAGGGCGACTGCGCAGACGAGTAAAATCAAGGACAGCTTCTTCATGAATCTCCTCCGGTTGTTCGTTCGTTGAACGGTTGAACTTTCGATCCGGGGCCGGGAAGACGCCCCGCGGGCCGCCGGATCCCGAAAACGCCGAATCTCGCTCACCTCCTTCGTCCGGATGGCGTCACCACCGCCACGGTGAAGAAACTCGCTGTGCCCTCCAACGGCAACCGAGCCGAACACTGAGTTTTTTGTTGACAGATTGAATGTACGGAGCCGCGGTTTCGGACGCAATCGTCAAAATGGGGGGCTCGTATACTGCAAAATGGGGAGACCTCGAACGCGTCCCTCGGCTGGCATCGAGCAGGCAGAGTCGGGCCAATAGGACGGGGGGATCAGATCAGGTGATCGCGGACCGCTCGCGCCACTGCCTCGGTTTGTCGCGAGACGCCGAGGGCTTCGAAAATCGCGCGAATGTGGGTCCGAACGGTGTTGACCTTGACGTTCAACTCACTCGCGATCTCGGTGGCGGTCGCGCCGGTGGCCATGATCTCGAGCACCTCGAGCTGGCGTCGGGTCAGGTTCGAAGGCCGCGCGTTGGGCGTGTTGCGGCGCTGGGCCGACGAGGCCGGGTCGAGGATTCTCTCGAGCGCCGCGTCCAGCCGCCGGCGGCGAAGTCGAGGGCGGAGGAGGTAGACCAGCCAGTGGTTCTCGGGGTCTGTGTCGAGGACGACCACGATGGAGACCTCGACCCGGACCCTGAGTCGTCCCTCGGGTTCGATGTCGATCTCGAACGCGGCCGGCGCCTCACCGCTGAGAACCATCTCATGCAGCGCGACGTGGCTGTGGGACAGGATATTGCCGTTGGGCCGCCGGCAACGGAGGAGGTCCTGAAGGTTCGCGCCGACAAGGTCCCGATACCCGGTGACGAGCTCGTCGAAGGGCGTGTTCCAGGCGACGATGCGGTTGTATCTGTCGGTGGCCACCGACGGGCAGCCCGCCCGGTCGACGATGGAGACCAGCTTCGGCGTGCGGCCACGATTCGGTGGCTGCAGGCCCGGCGGACGTCGCGGAGCAGATGGTCTGGTCAAAGCCAACCTCTCATGTCGCCTCACGGCGGCAAATCTGTTTTCCAGCGGCACGTCGGGCGACCGCCTTGCCCTCCATGGATACAGATGGAGGATAACCGGAAACCGCGATCCTGCCAAGCGTGGGCGTGCCCGACTCGGATCCATTTGTCAGGTTGACGTCCGCCGGTCTGGGTCGCGCATTCCCGGCAGCCGGCGGATTCGAGAAGAAAACAGGCACACAGCCCGCGCCGGGGAGACGCGAAGTTCAGTCGAGATCGTCGAGGGCGGCGATGACGGCGTCGGGTCGCACCCGCACCCGCCAATTCTCGGTGAGGCTGCGCCATGCGACCCGACCGTCGCGGCCGATGACGAGGGTCGCCGGGCGGGCGATGTCGCCGCCCTCGATGCTCGCCCCGGCGTGGACGAGGCCGTAGGCGTCGATCGTCTCGCGGCCGTCGTCGTACAGCACCGGGTAATCGAGCCCGAGCCTATCGACGATCTCGCGGTTGCGGTCGACGGGCTCCTTTGGATCTTCAACACCGCCATGAGGTCGGAGCTTCCCTCCGCGCGGTCGTCGCCCGGTGATGGTCCACGCGACGTCTGGATGCGTCCCCCCTACGTGAAGGGAATCCTCGACTCGCACCGGCACTGCGGCGGCCGGAGGCGGGCGGCGGCCAGACGGTCCGGCAGGGTCAGCCAAAACCCGACCGGGGATCGCGTCCGCCATGGTTCTATCCCGACCGTAGGGTGTCGACGAGGAATTTTTCGGAGGGGGTTCGACAGGCGCGTTCAAGAGGAGCTGGTGGTGTAAGGTGCGGTGGTGAGACATCTCTCGAAAGTCACTCGCGAGCCGAATGGCGACGCACCGGCCAAAGTACCCCTTCGCCGGCTGATCGCACTGGCCAAGCCCGAGTGGCGGCGGCTGGCGGCGGCGACGGTCTTTCTCGTCCTCGGCGGCGCCGCGGGGCTCGCATGGCCGCAGGTGGTCCGCGTTCTCATCGACGCCGCGGTGGCCGGAGGACAGGAGACGCTCAACAACGCCGTCGTCGCCATGGCGGCGATCTTCGCGGTCCAGGGGGTCGCGGTGGCCTTCCGCTACTACCTCTTCTCGGTGGCGGGAGAGCGCATCGTCACGAGGCTCCGCGAGTCTGTCTTCGGCGCCATCATCGAGCAGGAGATCGGGTTTTTCGATCTCCGCAAGACCGGCGAGCTCACCAGCCGGCTGACGAGCGACGCCACCGTGGTGCAAAACACCGTCAGCGTCAACCTCTCCATGGGGCTTCGCAACATGGTGATGCTGGTGGGCGGACTCACGCTGCTGGTGGCCTCGTCGCCGCGGTTGACCCTGCTCATGCTGGCCCTGGTGCCGCCGGTGGCGGTGGGCGCGGTGGTGGTCGGCCGCAAGATGTCCAAGATCGCCCGCGAGGCGCAGGACGCCCTCGCCCGCGCCAACGAAGCGGCCGAGGAGGTCATCGCCGGGATCCGCACCGTCCGCAGCTTCTCCCGCGAGGAGGCCGAGACCGAGCGCTACTCCGAGCGGGTCTGGGAGTCCTTCCAAGTCTCGCGGCGGCGGATCCGGCTCATGGCGGTCTTCGTCGGCGTCATGACCATGGCCGCCTTCGGCTCGGTGGCGGCGGTCCTGTGGTTCGGCGGCCGGATGGTCATGACCGGCGAGCTCACCGTCGGCGAGCTCACGTCGTTCATCCTCTACACCCTCATCGTCGCCATGGCGCTCTCGGCGCTGGCCGATCTGTGGTCCGACTTCGCCCGCGCCCGCGGCGCCTCCGAGCGGATCTTCGAGCTTCTCGACCGCGAGCCCGTGGTCGACGGCGGCAGCGGCGCGACTCTCGACACGGTGACCGGCAGGGTCGAGCTCGACGGGGTCTCCTTCGCCTACCCCGTCCGGCCCGAGACGCCGGTGCTCGACGCCATCGACCTCGCCCTCGAGCCGGGGACGGTGACCGCGCTGGTCGGTCCCGTCCGGGGCGGGGAAATCCACCGTCGCGGCGCTCGTGCTCCGGCTCTACGACCCCGTCGAGGGTGTCGTGCGCCTCGACGGGGCGGATCTCAGGACCCTCGACGCGCGCTGGCTGCGGACCCGGATCGGCACCGTCGCCCAGGAGCCCGTCCTCTTTTCCACCACCATCGCCGCCAACATCCGCTACGGCCGTCCCGAGGCCGCCGACGACGAGGTCGAGGCGGCGGCCCGCGCCGCCCACGCCCACGAGTTCATCCTCGGTCTCCCCGACGGCTACGCAACCGAGGTCGGCGAACGGGGTGTCCGGCTCTCGGGCGGCCAGAAGCAGCGCGTTGCCATCGCCCGCGCCCTGCTCAAGGACCCGCCGATCCTCATCCTCGACGAGGCGACCTCGTCGCTCGACGCCGAATCGGAGTCGCTGGTCCAGGACGCATTGGACCGGCTCATGACCGCCCGCACGAGTCTCGTCATCGCCCACCGGCTGTCCACCGTCAAGAACGCCGACCGGGTGGTGGTTCTCGATGGCGGCCTGGTGGCCGAGACCGGCAGCCACGACGAGCTCATGGCGGTTGACGGACTGTACCGGCGATTGGTGAGCCGGCAGCTCGTTGAGGGGTGACTTCTGCGATGAGTTGAACCGCGAGGACGCAAGGGACGCCAGGTCATCGCAACCACCGCAACGTCGCAAACACGAAGGCGCAAAGACGCGAAGGGCTCACGAATACACCGCATTTGGTAGTGGGCGAGGTGGGGCGTAGAGGGGGTGGGACTTCGGAGTGACGGGCCTCGCGGGGCGCGGATCGGCCGGTCCTGGAAGCCTGCGCACGGCCGCCGTGTTGCAAGATTGGAGACTCGTTTTCTCGAGGAGGTCGATGTGAAGATGACCGCTGTCGTGGTTCTGTCCATGATGCTGTGCGCGTCGGTTGCGGCGGCCGCCGAGCCAGCCGACCGGATCTGGCACGGCGGGACGATCCTGACCATGAACGACGCCGCCATGCGCGCCGAGGCGGTGGCCGAGCGGGACGGCCGCATCGTCGCCGTCGGCCCCGAGGCCGAGGTGATGACCTTCAAGGGTTTGCAGACCGAGGTCGTCAATCTGGAAGGCCGCACCATGCTGCCGGGCTTCTTCGACGCCCACGGCCACGTCTTCATGGGCGGCCTGCAGGCGCTGTCGGCGAATCTGCTGGCGCCGCCCGACGGCGAGGTCGCCGACATCGCCTCGCTGCAGCAGACCCTGCGCGACTGGACCGCCGCCAACGCAGAGGCCGTCGAGAAGTACGACCTCATCATCGGCTTCGGTTACGACAACGCCCAGCTTACCGAGCTCAGGCACCCGACCCGCGACGACCTCGACGCGGTTTCCCGCGACCTTCCGGTGGTCATCATCCACCAGTCGGGCCACCTCGCGGCGCTCAACTCGGCCGCACTCGAGGTGGTGGGCTACGGCGCCGCCACCGAGGATCCCGAGGGCGGCGTGATCCGGCGCCGCGCCGGCAGCCGCGAGCCCGACGGCGTGCTCGAGGAGACCGCGTTCTTCGCCGCCATCGGCCGGCTCATGGGCGATATCGGCGAGGCCGGGGCGCGTGCCTTCGCGGAGGCCGGCTCCGAGCTCTGGGCCCGGTTCGGCTACACCACGGCCGAGGAGGGCCGGTCGCTGCCCGCAACCGTGGCGATGCTCGGCAAGATCGCGGACGAGGGCGGCTTCGACATCGACATCGTCACCTACGTCGACGTGCTCTCCGACCGCGAGTTCATCGCGGAGCACCAGAGCGACACCTACCGCAACCGTTTCCGGGTCGCCGGCGCCAAGCTGACCATCGACGGCTCGCCGCAGGGCTTCACCGCCTGGCGCGACCGTCCCTACGTGGATCCGGTGGGCGAGTACCCGCCGGCCTACGCGGGCTACGCCGCCGCCACCCGCGAGCAGGTCGTCGACGCGGTGGCCTGGGCCCGCGCCAACGACGTCCAGCTCCTGACCCACTCCAACGGTGAGGCGGCGACGGATCTGCTCATCGCCGCCAACGAGGCCGCGCTCGCCGAGCACGGCGTGACCGCAACGCGGCCGGTGCTGATCCACGGCCAGTTCCTGCGTTCCGACCAGCTCGACGCCATCAAGCGGCTCGGCATCATGCCGTCGCTGTTTCCCATGCACACCTTCTACTGGGGTGACTGGCACCGTGAGCACACGGTCGGGCCCGAGCTCGCCGACGACATCTCGCCGACCGGCTGGTGCGTCCAGCGCGGGATCAAGTTCTCGTCGCACCACGACGCGCCGGTCGCCTTCCCTGACTCCATGCGGATCCTCGACGCGACGGTGACCCGGCGCTCGCGCTCCGGCGACATCATCGGCCCGGCGCAGCGGGTCGACGTCATCACCGCGCTCAAGGCGATGACCATCTGGCCCGCGTGGCAGCACCACGAGGAGGCGACCAAGGGCTCCATCGAGGTCGGCAAGCTCGCCGACCTGGTCATCCTGTCGGCCGATCCCACCGCCGTCGATCCGGAGACGCTCGACCGGATCGAGGTGCTGGAGACGATCAAGGATGGAAGGACCGTGTACGCAACGACGAGGGACGACGGCGATAACGAGGCCCTGGCCGCCACGCGCGCGGAGTGACCCCGCATGAGCCTGCAGGTCGGTTTCCCCAAAATTCGCCCTGTGCGAGCATGTGGTGACGCATCCCGATTTCGGAGGCCGACATGACACGCCAGTCCATCAGGAGAATCCTCGTTGCCGTTGTTCTGATTGCTGCGTTCCTAGTGGTCGTGCTCTTGCTCCCGCCGGTCCAGACCGCGCTGGTTCGCTCTCTGGTCGGCGGAATCGATGGTGCCGACATCACGCTGGAGCGCGTCTCGGCGGGCCCGTGGGGCGCCACGATCGACTCGCTGAAAGTGGCCGCTCCGGGGATCGAAATCGAGGTTCCCCGCGCCGAGGTCGACCTCGGCTTCTGGTCGTCGCTCGGGCGTCTCTCGCTCGTCGTTGAACGAGCGGCGGCAACCGGGATTCGGGTCCGAATCGGTCGTCTCCCCGAGCGATCGGACGTCGATGCCGAGCCGGTCGAGTTCACCGGCCTTGCGCCGCTTGCGCGGCTGCCGAAACGGTTCGTCCTCCGCCGCGCGGAGCTCGACGGCGCCATCGAGGTGGTCGCGACGAGCTCGATCACCGTTGCCGGGCCGTGGTCGGCGTCGGTGATCGATCTCGGACCGGATCGCCGGGCCGAGGCCTCGATCGACGCGGTCATAGAGGCTTCGCGAAGCGGCGAGCCGTTCGCGGCGGCAGAGGTCTCTGCGGCGGTGTCGGCCGCGGTGGGCCGCACCGGGCAGGTCAACGATGTGCTCGGCAACGCCGGGCTGCACGCGGCTGCCGGGGAGCCCCGGGGCATCGATGCGCGTATGACGGCCGAGCTGTCGGAGAAGGCGGAATCCTACACGCTGACCGTCGAGGTCACCGGCGGTCATCGCCTGCTCGACGCGTCGGCGGAATTCGATCCCGGAGATCGGGTGGTGGACGGACGCTGGTCCGCGGCGGTCGCGCCGGAGCTCCTGGCGGCGTTTTCCCGCGGCCGGCCGTTGCCCGAGCTCGCGCTGACCAGCTCCGGTGTCGCGAACCTGGATCTCGCGGGCGACCGTCTTTCGATCGACGGCGGCGGACGCCTCGAGGGCCGGGGGTGGGCCGGGCTCGATGCTCGCCTGGGCGAGATTGACGAGCTGGTCGTCGACGCCGAGGTGGATGCGACGAAGACCGGCGACTTGCTCGACGTCGAGGAGATGCGGATCTCGCTGGCGGGCCGGGACGGCCGCCAGATGCTCCGCGCGGCCGCAACCCAACCGGTGGTGATCGATCTCGACGGGTGGGGTTTCACGCCCCGGAACTGGGGCGAGCCGGTGCTGCGCTTCGAGGCGGACCGGTTCCCGCTGCTCTGGGCCAACGGTTTCGATCCCGCCGTCCTGGTCGAGGACGGACGGCTCGATGCGGCCATCGACATCATCCCCATGGACCCCCGCCACACCGTGGTCGCCACGCATCGGCCCATCGAGTTCGCCGACCTCAGGATCCGCGCCCGCGACGGCCGGGCGCAGACCCGGTCGCTGAACCTGACCATCGAGCCGCGGATCTCCCTCGACGAGGGGACCCTCGACGCGGCGATCGAGCGCGCCCGTCTGGTGTCGGACGCCGGCCTCGACCTTCGATTCGGCGGTCGCGCGGTCACGTCCCGCGATCGCTGGCCGGTGGTCGATCTCGACGGCGATCTGTCGGTCGTCGTGCCCGGGCTGCGGCGCCTCGTTCCGGACATCGACCGGATCGCGGGGCGGGCGCGGCTCGAGCTCGATCTCGGCGAGCTGGTGCTCGGCGCCGACAGCGCCTCGCTCGACGTCACCGACCCTTCCGGCCGGTCGATGATCGCGGTTCGCTTCGACAATGACGAGCCGTTGCGGATGGCGCTGCCCGGGATGACGCCGGATTGGGAGACGTCGACGCCGCAGAACCTCGAGGTGGTCTTTGACGCCTTTCCCATCGCCTGGGTGAGCCCCTTCATCCCCGAGCTCGAGCTCGCCGGAGGGGCCCTGTACGGCGAGCTGCACGCGGTGACGGGTGGTGGGCTCGGTCTGACCCTCGAGCCGTCGGCGCCGTTCGAGATTCGCGACCTCCAGCCGGCCTACCGCGGTTGGGCCTTTGCCGCCGGGTCGACCGCCTCGGTCGAGCCGAGGCTCCGCCTCGACAACCGCACGGTCCGGTTCGCGCTGGAGAGCTTCAAGGTGAGGACGCCTCCCCGCGACCGGCTCGACGGCGAGATCGAGCTGGTCGTCGACCGCGCCGATCCGGAGAGAATCGCGGCCTCGGTCTTCGTCGAGGGCGAGTTCCCCTCGGTCGCCGAGCGGATCGGACGGCTCGGCGCGCTGAGCTGGCGGCAGGAGGCGATCATCCACACGGCGAGCCGAAAGCTCGAAATCACCGATCTCGAGGTCGGTCTGAGCGACGCGGTGGGGACCCGGTTTCTCGAGCTCAGGACGCTGCGGTCGTTCAATGTGAACGCGGCGCCCTTCGGCGTCGGGGTCGACGGCGGCTCGCCCGACATCCTGGTCGCGACGATCACGCCGCTCGAGCTCGAGCAGCTGTTCCCGCAACTGCTCGGGTTCAACCTCGAAGGCGTGCTGCCGCAGGGCGAGTTCATCGGCCGGGTCGAGAACGGCGGCCTGCTGCTCGCGGCGGACGAGCCGTTGGTTTTCAGGGACGTCACCGTCGGCTGGGGGGACGCGGCGCTGCTCGACCGTGTGACCATCGGTCTCGAGCACGAGATCCTCTACTCGGCCGACGGACTGCAGGCCCGGTCGATCGAGTTCACCACGTTGGGTCCGCGCGGAACGCCGATCGGCGAAGCCACCCTGCGCGCGGTCATGCCGCTGACCGACCGGCAGACGATCTCGAGCCTCCACTTCGAGATCGCGGCCAATCTCGAGCCCTTGACCCGGCAGCCGATCTTTCGCGGTCTTCCGGCGTTTGCCGAGGGCACCGTCGCGGGTGAGATCGACATGAATGCCGGCGAGACGTCGCGTCTCACCGCGGCGCTCGAGCTGCGCGGCGCGCGGGTGGAGAGCGGCGGCCTGCTGCCCGATGTCGATGCCGATCTCGAGCTTCTCTCCATCGCCGGCGAGCGACTCGAGGTGACGGCGCCGATCCGGCTGAGGTCCGCGGCCAATGGAGACAGCGATCTCCGGTTCAGCGGCGAGATCGAAAAGGGTGAGGACGGGGTCAGGTTCGACGCGGCGCTCGCGGGCGAGAGGATCGCGGCTGCCGATGTGATGACTCTCCTGGGCCTGGTCGGCCCCGAGGAGGACGGGCGACAGACCGCGGATCTCGACCCGGCGCGGACGAAACCGGCCGAGCGGTGGTCGAAGACGGCCATCGCGCAGCTCCGCGAGCGGCGCGACACCGAACCGGTCTGGGGCAGCCGGGTCAGCGGTCGCGCCCGGCTCGAGATCGGACGCATCGAGCTGCCGCGCTATGCCGTCAACGGCATCCGGGGGGTGGTGGAGGTCGACCCGAGCCGCGTTGAGCTCGTGCAGACTCAGGCCGAGCTGCTCGGCGCCGAGCTGACCATGGCCGGCGGTCTCGGCTTCGACGCCGCCGAGGAGCAGCCCTACGACCTCCGCTTCGAGACGAGCTTCACCGATCTCGACCTCGGGGCGCTGTTCCGGGCGGTCGATCCGGAGGCGCCGCCGACTCTCGAGGGTGTCTTCGAGGTTCGAAGCGAGGTCTCGGGCCGAGGCAGGAACCTCGCCGACCTCGGGCTCGGGAGCCTCGGGAGCGTGCGGTTGAGCGGCCGGGACGGCGTGTTCCGAGGTCTGGCGGGCCGCTTCGGTCTCGCCCGAACCGGCGCCAAGGCGATCGGGTTTCTGACCTTTTCCAAACAGCTCAAGGCGATCGGCCGGCTGCTCGAGGAGCTCGAGGAGCTCGAGTTCGACACCTTCTCCCTCGAGCTCGCGCGCGAGACCCCGCGGCGCTTCGCGATCTCCGGGCTCCGGGTGGACTCGCCGCTGGCGAGGATCGACGGTGGCGGCGGGATCGAGGTCGAGGCGGGTGTTCCGCTTGCGGCGAGCCCGCTCGACGCCAGTCTCGACATGGAAACCCACGGCGACCTGACCATCCTGTTCGAGGGGTTGGGTCTGCTCGCGGCCGAGGAGGGCGAGGACGGCTACCGAACGGTCATCCGGCCGATCACGGTGGCCGGGACGGTCTCCGAGCCCGACACCTCGGATTTCTACGAGATGTTGGACGAGGCCGCGGAGCAGTCCAAGGGGGTGGCCGGCGTGGCCATGCGGCGCGCCAACAAGAAGCTCCAGAAAGGCCGTTGAGCCCGGCGAGCGGTGATCGGGCTCGACGGACGGCAATCCCGTCCCGTGAATGCCGTCGCCGACCCGCCGTCGCGGCGCACTATCGACTTCATCCTCGGTCTCCCGAACGCAGGAGTCGCGACGGTATCGCATCCATCGCCGGGTTCTCGTTGCTCGTCGTGTGGTCGTCGATCACCGCCCGCGGTTCCGACTTCGAAAAACGAGCTGCCAGCCGTCCTCGTTCCTGTCATGGGACGGGCGGTTCCCCAGGCCATGGAGTATCATGGTCGGGTGATGGCAACCTTGCCCACCGATCTCATCACCTATGTGAACCGCCTCAGCGGTCTCTGATTTCCTCGTCCACAATTTCGCTTCGGAGTTTCTGAGGAAACAGGCAGCCCGGAAGTGTCGATTGAACCCGGGCACGAATGCTCGGACTTGAGGTGTCCGTGGCGGGGAGGTGACCGGTGGATCGCCAGTTCTACCTTGATCTCGCAGATCGCTGCACTGCATTGCCCATCGGAGCCCACCTCGTTCTTCACGAGCGGGACCGACCGGAGCAGGTTGTGCTCGACGGACGTTCCCTCGGCGAGGTGGCGATCGAGACGGCCCGGCGTTTCGACACGCCGCTCGCCATCCCGTTGATGGATCTCGAGGTGGAGAAACGGGTCCTTCTCGGATGTCTCGGCATTCACCCCGAGAAGATGGACCGATTCCACTTCGACGCCGCCGTCGATCCGGGCTCCATGGGGCTGGTCGAGGCGGCTTTGCCGGCGTTTGAAAGTGCGAGGATGGCTGCGATCTGCGGTGCGATCGAGGAGGTTGGCGGGTGCGAAGAACTCGTGCCGGTCGGGATGGTCATCGGACCGTTTTCTCTGATGGTGAAGTTGGCCGAGGATCCCATCACCGCGGTCTTCGCCGCCGGCAAGGGAGCGGCCGCGGGGGACAACCCCAAGATCGCCGCCATGGAACTCGTTCTCGAGTTGGGCGCTCGGATCATCGAGTGGTCCATCGAACGGCAGATCGACGCCGGTGCCAAGGCTATGGTGGTCTGCGAACCCGCGGCGAGCAACGCCTTCATCTCCCCTCGGCAGTTGGCGGCCGGATCGGACATCTTCGAGCGCTATGTGATGGCGCCGAACAGAAGAATCGTGGACATCCTCACGCAACGGGAGGTCGATCTCATCTTCCACTGTTGCGGCGAAATCACCGACGGAATGCTCCGCTCTTTCTGCGAGCTGGATCCGGCGATCCTCTCGCTGGGCTCCTCTCGAACCCTTTGGCAGGACGCCTCGGTGGTGCCCGAATCCACGGTGCTTTTCGGCAATCTCCCATCGAAGAAGTTCTTCAACGATGCCGAGATCTCGGAGGAGGACGTGAGATCACTCGCCGCGAATCTCAGGCTGAAGATGCGGGAGACCGGGCACCCGTTCATCCTCGGGACCGAGTGCGATGTTCTCAGTGTCGACGGATGCGAGCAGGCCATCTGGCGCAAGCTCCACGCGATGGAGGGAGGGGCCCGTGAACGCGACTGAGTTGGACGAACGGATGAGACGTGCAGTACTCGACGGCGAGGTCGATGAAGCCGGAATCGCCGCGGCCGCCGGGCTTGCAGACGGCGTCGACCCGGCGCATCTGCTCGAGGTCTACATCGGGAGCATCCGCGAGGTCGGGCGGCTGTGGGAGGCGGGAGAATATTTTCTGCCCGAGATGGTGGCCGGAGCCGAAGCGGTGATTGCCGCTCTTGCGGTGATTCGTCCGGCCCTGACCGCGAAGGGGGTGGCCCTGGGCGGCAGGCGGGCGGTGATCGGCACCGTGGCGGGCGATATGCACGACATCGGCAAGAGCCTCGTCGGGAACCTGCTCACCGCCCGGGGGTTTCATGTCATCGACCTCGGCGTCGACGTTGCCGATCAGGCCTTCATCGATGCGGTGGTCGAGCACGAGGCTTCGGTGCTGGGAATGTCCGCCCTGCTCACCACCACCATGGCGCACCAGCGGGTCGTGATCGAGCGGCTCGCGGGCCTCGGGCTCCGAGAACGGGTGAAGGTGCTCGTCGGCGGCGCTCCGGTGACCGAGTCGTGGGCGAGAGAAATCGGCGCGGATGGGACCGCGTCGGATGCCATGGCGGCTGCGGAGTTGGCGTGGACGCTGAGCGAGGCCGGGTGAGCCTCAGGCCGATCCGAGGGTTCGAAATCGTGCCGAGCTGCCGCGAGTTCAGCCGTCTGCTGGGTGCGCGGCGGGCTGCCGGGTCGAGGATCGCCGCCTATTTCGAACGGGCGAAGACTCTCGCCGGTGGCCTGTGGTGCGGCTCGGCGGTCTTCGGGTTGATTGAAAGCGAGCGTCTGGGTGAACTCGAGCTGCCGGCCGCCATGACGAAGGGAGCGTCGGTCGTGGCCATTGCCGCGGTCACCATCGGCGCCGATCTCGAGAAGCGCGTTGCGGAGCTCAGCAGCAGCGGCAAGCTCGCTGATGCGGTCATTCTCGATGCCTTCGGTTCGGCCCTGGCGGAAGGGGCCGCCGACGAGGTGGAGCGGCAGATCTGCGAAGAGGCCGGGGCCCGGGGTCTCGGGGCCCGCCGCCGCCGGAGTCCGGGCTACGGTTCGTGGAGGATCGAGGCCCAGCGAGCACTGTTCGGCATTCTCGGGGCGGATCGGGCCGGGATCGAGCTCGGCGAATCGATGTTGATGTCGCCCCGCAAATCGGTTTCCTTCGCCGTGCCCCTTGGTCGCGGCTTCGGTCCGAGAAGGAAACCGGGCGCCCCCGGGAAGTGCCTCGAGTGCGAGGCGCTCGATTGCACCATGCGCGAGCGGTAACGGAGGGAGAGGCGAAATGTCCGTGGAAATCGGCTTGCTGGACCGGGGAGCGGTGGAGGGTGTGATCGAGGCGGCGAAGGGGCTGCTCGAGACCGTGGGTGTGCGGTTGGAACACCCCGAGACCGTGGATCTGCTCGGTTCCCACGGAGCGCGCGTCGATCCGGGCAGAGGACGGGTCTTCATCGACGCCGGGTTGGTGGAAAGGTGCCTCGAGACCGCGCCAAGGGAGTTCACCCTCTTCGACCGGGACCGCCGGCCGGCGGCGATGCTCGGAACCGGACGCAGCCACTTTGCTCCCGGTTCGGCCGCCCTCTACATCCTGGACCCTGGCGCCGACGAACAGCGAAGGGCCACCCGGGACGATCTCGACCGTCTCGGCCGGCTCACCGATCGTCTCCCGGCATTCCCGCTCCAGGCCACCGGCCTGGTTCCCGGCGATGTGCCCGACCGCATCGCCGATCGGGTGCGGCTCTACCACGCGCTGCGAGCCTGCCGAAAACCGATCGTCACCGGTGTGTTCGAGGAGGACGGACTGGCGCCGATGCTGCGAATGCTCGAGGCGGTCCGGGGATCCGCCGCCGAGTTGGAGCGTTACCCCCTCGCCGTTTTCGACTGCTGCTCCATCGCTCCGCTGATGTGGCCGGCCGTCGCGTGCGCGACCCTCGTCAGGTGCGCCCGCCGCGGGATCCCGGCCGAGTTGATCTCGGTGCCTCTCTGCGGCGCCACCGGTCCGGTGACCCTGCACGGCGCTCTGGTTCAAATCGCAGCCGAAAACCTCTCCGGAGTGGTGATTCATCAGTCCGCGAAACCCGGAGCCCCACTCATCTGGGGCGGCTGTCCCATGGCCTTCGACATGCGAAAGGGAACGACTCCAACCGGAGCGCCGGAGACGATGCTTCTCAACGCGGCGTCGGCCCGCGTCGCGCGGTTTCTCGGGCTGCCGTCACACGGCTACCTCGGTCTGTCCGACTCGAAACGGTTGGACCTGCAGGCGGGGAGCGAAACGTCGATGGGTGCGACCATGGCGGCGCTGAGTGGGATCGAAATCGTCTCCGGGGCGGGGATGCTGAGCTTCATCGGCTGTTTGAGCCTGGAGAAACTCGCCTTCGACGCCGAAATCTGCGCCGCGGCCATCCGCCTCCAAAGAGGCGTCGAGCCCCAACCGACGGAGGGCCTCGCGGATCTCTTCGAGCAGGCGATCGGCGGCAGGGGGTTTCTCTCGATGAAACACACTCGAGAGAACTTCAGAAAAGAGATCCTGTTCCCGGGCGACCTGGTGGATCGAAACGCCGATTCGCGGGGGGGTGAAGGGCTCGAGAGCCGATGCCGGGCAGCGGTGGAGGAGTTGACCGCCGAGCCCACCGAGCCGCTGACACCGGAGGTCGAGAGTTTCCTGGACGAGATCCTCGAGTCGGAGATGAACCGGGTCGATTGACGCTCTTCGTGGACGGATGAGGGTGCAAGGGCGGGCTCTCGGTCGTACAATCCCTCCCCATGAAGCTCGACACCCGCTCCGTGTCCCGCCGTGCTCAGGATCTTCTCGCCGGCGCTGCCGTGCCCGAGTACCTCACCCGTCAATTCGAGGGATCGAACGATCCCTATCACCCGACCGACAACCCGGACGGTTACATCGGCCTGTGTGTCGCGGAGAACAAGCTGGTGGCGGATCTGGTGGCGGGCCGCCTCAATGAGATCCCGATGGTGCCCAAATCGGTGCTCGGCTACGACGCCATGACCGGGTCCGTGCGATTCCGCGAGCAGCTCGGCCGATTCATGGGTCGGACCTTCCTGGGGCGCGAGTTTCCCCCGCACCAGATCTCGGTCCTCGCCGGCGCGGGGAGCGTGCTCGAGATTCTCTTCAACGTCCTGGCCGATCCCGGCGACGGGATCCTCGTTCCGACCCCGAGCTACGCCGGATTCTGGATGGATCTCGAACTCCGCGATCGACTCGAGATCGTGCCGGTCCACTGTTCGAGCGACGACGGTTTCCGACTGACTCCCGAGCGTCTCGATCGCGCGGTTGCCGAGGCGGGACGGCCGGTCGGCGCATTGCTCTTCACCTCGCCCAACAACCCGTTGGGAATCGTCTACTCCGCCGACCAAATCGAGGAGATCCTGGCCTGGGCCGAGAGTCGCGAGCTCCACGTGGTCTTCGATGAGATCTATGCGCTGTCGATCTTCGGCGACCGGGTCTTCACCAGCTGCGCCGCCGTCAGAAAATCGCTCGGCGAACGCGTTCACATCGTCTGGGCTTTTTCCAAGGATTTCGGTGCCTCGGGCCTGCGCTGCGGCGTGCTCGTGAGCGAGAACCGCGCCGTCAACGCCGCCGTCAACGCCTTCGCCTACTGGGCCTGCTGCTCGGGCCACACCCAGTACCTGCTCGGCGAGATGATCTCGGACGATGCCTGGATCGACGGCTACATCGCCACCATGACGGATGGTCTGCGCAGCGCGTACGGCTGCCTCACCGGGCTCCTCAACGACGGCGGCATTCCGTATCTGCCGGCCGAGGCCGGCGTCTTCGCACTTTTGGATTTCCGCGCCCACCTGACCGAGCAGACGTGGGAAGGCGAGCGTGACCTGTGGTTGCGGTTCGTCGACGAGGCCCGGGTCAACCTCACCCCCGGCGCCGCCTGCCACATCGGCGAGCCCGGGTTCATGCGTCTGTGCTATGCGGGGCTGCCCACCGAGACGGTCGCGGTTGGAATCCACAGGCTGCTGACGGTGTTGGGCTGAGAGATCCGGAAAAATTTCCGACGAATCTACCGCAGCAGCAGGGGTGGTGGCGCCATGAGTGTTCTCTCGAGTTGGTTCAGTTCGTGGAGGTTGGTGAGCTGGAGGACGGCCGCGGTGGCCGCGACGGTGGCCTACGGGTTGGTCGGTTTCTTCGTCGTGCCGCCCATCGCGAAAAACCTCATCATCGACGTCATGCGGGAGCGGACCGGGCGCGAGGTGACGGTGGGCGAGGTCAGGTGCAACCCGTTCGCCCTATCGCTGACGGTGCGCGACTTCTCCATGCCCGACCGGCCGGGCTCGGTCTTTTTCTCGTTCGACGAATTTTACGCCAACGCCGAACTCTCGAGCCTCTTCCGTTGGGCCGCGACCGTCAAGGAGCTGCGGATCGAGGGGCCGTACGTCGCGTTACGCCGCTTCGACGACGGGGTGGTCAACGTGCTCGAGCTGATGGACGACCTCACCACCGGCAAACCGGAGTCCGACGATGAAGGCGGCCTGCCGCGCGCCCTGTTGCAGCATATGCATGTGATCGACGCTCGAATCGACATCGAGGATCGGTACCGTCCGGAGCCTCTACTGTGGGAGCTCGGGCCGTCGCAGGTCGAGCTCGCCGAGATCTCGACCATCCCCGAGCGCAAGGGCAGCAACGACGTGGTGGTGCGGATGCCGGACGGCGGCACGTTGTCGGTGAACGGCACCGTGGTCGTCGAGCCGCTCGGGCTCGCGGGAGCCCTGTCGTTGGAGAACGCCACTCTGGAGAGGCTCTGGGAAGCGGTTGACTACCTCTTCGACTTCGAGCTCAAGCGGGGCGACCTCGACCTCGACCTGGAGTACGCCGTCGGCCTCGAGGACGACGGCCTTCACCTGACCGTCGACGGCCTCGACGTCAGCATGACCGAGTTCGGGTTCCGCTGGAAGGGCCACGATGTCGAGCTGCTCGAGATCGAAGCCATCCGTGTCGCCGGCGGCCACCTCGAGTGGCCCGAGCAGGACGTCGTTGCCGAGTCGCTCGTGATCCAGGGCGTGACCGCCTTCGCGTGGATCGAGCCCGACGGCACTCCGAGCTGGGACGTGCTGGTGCCCGAAACAACCCAGAAGCAGATCGTCGAGACCTACCGGACGCTCGAGGAGCGGATCAATGCCACCGCCCGGCTCGGCCGCTTCGAGCTGCGCGGCGCCGGCGCCGAGTTCGAGGACCGAACCTTCGACGAGCCGATTCTCTTCGTGGTCCGCGACGCGAATCTCGCGGTTACCGACATCACCACCGAAGAGGGCAGCAGGTGGCCGTTCGAGGCCGAAGCGGTCTTCGCCGAGTCGGCCGCGGCCCGCGCCGCCGGCACCTTCGGTGCGTCGCCGTTGGCACTCGATGCCGAGGTCGGTCTCGGCGGGCTCGAGCTCGGCAAGTACCAACCCTACGTGGCCCGCTTCGCGCCGCTCGACCTCAAGGCCGGTGTGCTCGACGTGAGCGGCGTTGCCCGTGCTTCGAAGGGTCCGGACGCCGAGGACCTCGACGCCACCTTCGAGGGCCGCTTCGGGGTCGAAGGCCTCAATCTCGACGAGACGGTGACCGGAGGGCGTTTGCTGGGGTGGGGCGATCTCGAGGTCGCGGGGATTGAAGCAACGCTCCAACCGATGTCGGCGCGGGTCGCCGACGTCGATGTCCACGGCGCCGGGATCGACATCACCATTGCCGAGGACGGCACCGTCAACCTGCTCGAGTTCTTCAAGGCGATGGGCGGGACCGAGGGCGGCGACGGCGCGAGCGGGGCGCCGGCTGAGGGCGGGCTGCCGCCGGTGGCGATCGCCCGTTTCAGGTTGCACGACTGCTGGGGCCGATTCACGGACAACACCGTCGAAGTGCCGTTCGTCCTGGCGCTCGAGCCGGTCAACGGCACGGTGACGGGGATCTCCACGACCGGCACCAGCGCCGCCGAGCTCGACATCGAGGGAGACATCTCCAGCGGCGGATTGGTCCGGCTCGGCGGGTCGCTGGATCTGCTCGACTCGACCCGCTTCGCCGACCTCGGCATCGACATTCGCGACGTGGCGCTGCCGCCGCTGTCGCCCATGTCGGTCAAGTTCATCGGCCACCCGATCGCCGGCGGGAATGTCTCTCTCGACTTGGACTACGACATCGCCGACCGCTACCTGACGGCGAGGAACCGCATCGAGGCAGACGACCTGATCCTCGGCGACAAGGTGGAAGGGGAGGGGCTCGTCAACCTGCCCTTCAAGCTCGGCGTTTCGCTGCTCAAGGACAAGGAAGGCCGAATCGCGCTCGACGTGCCGTTCGAAGGGAGCTTCGACACCCCGGGCTTCGGCATCGCCGCCGCGGCCGGAGCGGCGACCAAGGTTGTCTTCAGCGAGATCGTCAAGTCGCCGTTCAAGCTGCTCGGCAAGCTCGGCGGCGGCAGCGACGACCAGGATCTCGAGTACGTCGAGTTCGCGGCCGGCAGCTCGGTCCTGGACGAGTACGCCGCGGCCAAGCTCGAGACGCTGGTGAACGCCCTCAACGAACGACCGGCGCTGGCCATGGGGGTTGTCGGGGCATCCGATCCCGAGGCCGATGCGACGGCGCTGAGGACGGCGTCGTTCAACGACGCCCTCGTTGCCGGCGGCGTAGCCCAGGAGCAGGTGGACACGCCGGCGCCCATCGAGATTCTCGAGGGTCTGTACGGCTCGACGGTCTCGGAACCGACCCTCGAGGCCGTCCGCAGCCGGCACACCGCGCCCGACGCGGCGGATCCAGCAGCGGCGGGAGTCCTCGACGATGCCGCCTACCGGCGCGCGCTCACCGAGGCTCTGATCGCGGCCCAACCGGTTGACCCCGCTGCGGTGGTGGCGCTCGGCCCCGCCCGCGCCGAGGCGATCCGCGCCCGGCTGGTCGACGTCGGCGGGCTCGACGCGTCTCGGGTCAGCCTGCTGCCGGTGGAGGCCGCCGGGGACGACGGAGGCGATTGGGTCCGCTGCCGACTCGAACTCGAGGCCGGGTAGTGACGCTCGGACCCCTCGGTGGGTCCGTTTCGACATAGGGCCGTCGAAGCGGGATCCACCGGAACGGCGGACGCACGGGTCGGTTGTCGACGACGAGCTCGATTGTCGTTTTAGTATCTGAACAACCAACAAAATCAATCAGTTCGGCACTTTGCGGTGTTATACTCCAACGCCAAGAGACGATGCGGAGTAGTCATTCCCAATCTTCCTTGACAGGCCCGATCCCACCCAGGTCATCCCTTGATCTACAATTGAATTCGAGATCCGATTTCATGTCCGGGGCGGGCGCGTGCCCCGGAAACCACGTTGAAGAAGGAGGATGCCGATGGATGTCGTGATCCTCGCGCGTCTGCAGTTCGCCATCACCACCGTCTACCATTTCTTCTTCGTCCCGCTGACCCTCGGCCTCGCCGTGCTGGTCGCCATCCTCGAGACCATGTACGTGAGGACCGGGGACGAGACCTACAAGAAGATGACCAAGTTCTGGGGCAAGCTCTTCCTCATCAACTTCGCCATGGGAGTCGTCACCGGGATCGTCCAGGAGTTCCAGTTCGGGATGAACTGGTCGGAGTACTCGCGCTTCATGGGCGACATCTTCGGTGCGCCCCTGGCCATCGAAGCGCTGCTCGCCTTCTACCTCGAGTCGGTCTTCATCGGGATCTGGATCTTCGGTTGGGACAAGATCTCCAAGGGCCTGCACGCGACCGTCATGTGGCTGGTGGCCATCGGCTCCAACATCTCGGCGCTCTGGATTCTCGTTGCCAACTCGTTCATGCAGCAACCGGTGGGCTATGTCCTGCGCAACGGCCGAGCCGAGATGGACGACTTCTTCGCCCTGCTCGCCAACGGTCATGTCTGGGTTCAGTGGCCGCACGTCTTTTTCTCGGCGGTGGCCACCGCGGGCTTCTTCGTCGCCGGGATCTCCGCCTGGCATCTCGCGCGCAGATCGGATCGGATCGAGGTCTTCAAACGCTCGTTCCGCATCGGCATTCTCTATGCCACCATCGGCGTCGTGCTCTCGATGCTGGTCGGTCATTCCCAGGCCCAGTACATGATGAAGATCCAGCCCATGAAGATGGCGTCGGCCGAGGCACTGTGGGAGACCGAAGACCCGGCGGCCATGTCGTTGTTCACCATCGGCAACGAATCCGAGCGCCGGGATGTCTTTGCCGTCAAGGTTCCCGGTCTGCTGAGCTTCCTGGCCTACAACCGATTCTCGGGTGAGGTCAGGGGCATCAACGATCTCCAGCGCGAGTACCAGATCACCTACGGTCCCGGAAACTACGTGCCGCCGGTGGCCGTCTCTTACTGGACCTTCCGGATCATGATCGGCGCAGGGACGGCGATGTTGCTCCTCGCCTTCTACGGCATGTGGAAAGCGCGCCAAGGGGTCCCGGAAAACGCCCTGTATCTCAGACTCATGCTCTGGGCCATCGCACTGCCCTACATCGCCAACTCGGCGGGGTGGATCTTCACCGAGATCGGCCGTCAGCCGTGGATCGTCTTCGGGCTGCAGAAGACCGCCGATGCGGTCTCGCCGACGGTGGGCGGGGGCGAGGTCCTGTTCTCGCTCGTGGCTTTCACCCTGGTCTACGGGGTGCTCATGGCGGCCGATGTGGTGCTGCTCAGGAAGTATGCGGCCGCGGGCGTGCCGGACGACGACGCAGCGGCGCCGGCGATCGCCGGTGCGGTGTAGGGAAGGGAGGAAGACATGGATCTCAACACTCTCTGGTTCGCGCTCATCGGCGTGCTCTTCGTCGGTTTCTTCTTCCTCGAAGGTTTCGACTACGGCGTCGGCATCCTCCATCCCTTCCTCGGAAAGAACGACACCGAACGGCGGATGATCGTCAACACCATCGGTCCGGTCTGGGACGGCAACGAGGTCTGGATGATCACCGCGGGCGGGGCCATGTTCGCCGCGTTCCCGCACTGGTACGCCACCTTGTTCTCGGGTTTCTACCTGGCCCTGGTGCTCATGCTCCTCGCCCTCATCGTTCGTGGAGTCGCGTTCGAGTTCCGTTCCAAGATGGACGAGCCCGGTTGGCGGGCGACCTGGGACTGGGCGATCTTCTTCGGCAGCGCCATCCCTGCCCTGCTCTGGGGCGTGGCGCTGGCGAATCTCATCCGTGGGGTGCCCATCGACGAGAACATGAACTATGTCGGCGGGTTCTTCAACCTTCTGAACCCATATGCGCTCATCGGCGGTCTCGCCTCGCTGACCCTCTTCACCCTGCACGGCGCCGCCTTCCTCACCCTCAAGCTCGGCGGCGGCCTCGAGGATCGGGCGAGGGCCTATGCCTACAAGGTGTGGTACCCGGCGGTCCTCTTCCTCTTTCTTTTTGTTGCCGGAACGTACTGGATGACGGATGTCCACGAGCGTCTCGGACTCAACCCGGGCGTGGTGCCGACCGTGGCGGTGATGGCCCTCTTCGCGACCCGTTGGACGATCTCGAACCGGAGCGACGGGTGGAGCTTCATCCTCACCGCAGTCTCCGTCGTCTTCGCCACGGTGACGGTCTTCATCGCGCTCTTTCCGCGGGTCATGGTCTCGAGCCTGAATGCGGACTGGAGCCTGACCATTTACAACGCGGCCTCGAGCCCGTACACGCTCAAGGTCATGAGCATCGTCGCCTGCCTCCTCGTTCCGGTGGTGCTCGTCTACCAGGCGTGGACCTACTGGATCTTCCGGAAGCGCATCACCCCGGAGACGCATCTGCACTACTGATCGCCGATCATTCTCGACGCTCAGAACTCCAGTCTCAGACCGACCTCGTAGCGGCGGGGGAGTTGATACTCGAGCGGCGTACCCCAGGGAAGCACCTGGAGCACGCCGGACTCATACTCCAACGGCTGTTCGGATGAGAGGACATTGAGAACTGTCAGGAACAGCTGGAGTTCGGTGGAGCCCATCGCGAACCCCTTGGAGAGCTGGAGGTCGAGTTGGTAGTTGGGCTCGCCACGGCGGCTGCCCCGCGGCTCGAAGAGGACATCACCGACGCGGGCGCCGGCGCAGAAGTCGTAATAGTACTGGCGGGTGATGCCGAGGTCTTCGAGCCGGATGCTCGAAGCAGTGAGGATGCGGTCGCAGCCGATGGTGACATTGAGGGCGGGCGCCGACGACCATCTGGCGTCGAATCCGATGTTGAAGTCCCACGGAAGCAGGACATAGCCGTAGATCTTGAACCGGTGGCGCCGGTCATCGGAGAGATAGCCCTCGATGTTGATGAAATCGCGCGGGAAGAGATCGTACTCGACGGTGGAAAAGGCCCGGTCGGCGGTGGCTTCGGTCGATCCTTTCGAGGTCGACAGGGTGTAGTTGGCAAAGAGCTGGAGGCGACGACCACGGCTCTCGAGCTTGAACACCGCCGCCTCGTACTCGCGTTTCAGACCGGGGGCGTTGGCGAGAACGTAGCCGTCGCAGTCGCCGGCGTTGCTGTGGGTCGAAGGATCGTCGAGATCCGGCGGGTCGCCGTCGCCCCAGAACCACGTGTTCATCCGGCAGGTGTCCTCGATGAGACCGCTGGTCTTCTTGTTGATGTAGATGAACTCGAGGGTTCCGCTCTTCCACAACCGGTGCTCGGTGCCGATCATGAACTGGTCGGCATGCGGCGTGTCGAGCGTCCCGATCCCGAGGCTCTCGATGGACTCGAAGGGAGTCGACCAGAAGTTCTGATCGAGATAGTAGAGGTGTTCGTCGCCGTCTTCATCGACCCTGACGATGGGCGGACCGAAGAGCGACTCGAGGAAATCGTGATTGCAGTATCCGGCGTTGCACCAAAGCTCATACCCGTAGTACTCGCCGTAGCCGAAGCGCCGGCCGTCGGCGATGAGGCTGACACTGAGGGCCGCCGGATGCATGAACCGGCCGATGTTCGCCCGGAGGACGTGGCGTCCCTTGCCGTTGACGTCCCAAGCCAGACCGAGCCGCGGCTGGAAGGAGTCGAGGGTGGCGATCTTGCGGTGTGGGTCGTTGACGTACCCCACCCGGTCCCAGCGGAGGCCCGGCTTGATGGTGAGGGTGGGGGTCGGGCGCCACTCGTCCTGGAAGAAGATGCTCCAGGCAGTGCCGTCGGATTGCACGGGTTCCCCCGCGGCCGGGTCCGATACCCAGGCGAGGGCGTCGGTGAAACCATCGCCGTCTTCGTCGAAATGGCCGTACCCGATGGCGGTGGGGTCGGTGCTGTAGGTCATCACCGTGAGAAAGACGTCGCCCGTCTGACGACCGGCGACATCGGCCTTCATGTCGCGAAACTCGAGCCCGCCCTTGAGCTCGTGGAACCCCGAGGCGCCGCTGAAGAGCGCGGTCAGGCTCGTTCTGATCTGCAGGGTCCCGACATCGTTCCAGCCGACGGACCCCGAACTCCGAGAGATCATTCCGTCGGTCCAGTTCATCACCTGCGGGACCTCGGGGTCGCCGTGCATCGGTTCGTACTCGACCCGGGCCGTGGTGGCGCCGAGCTGGACATCGAAGAGCAGCGAATCGCTCAGCACCGAGTTGAGGCTGGCCTGAAGAATACCGAGCCTTGACACGTATTTCTGGCCGGCATCGGCGGCGATGAATTGGTGGGCGCCGTTGTTGGCGATCGACAGACCGCTGAACACCGCTTTCCCGGTGACCCGGTAATTGGGCGCCGCCTGCCAGGTCAGCTTGGCGAGCCCATCGGTGAGCTGTCGTTTTTCGGTGAGCGTGGCGAGGTGCCGCGTGGTAGTTCCGGTGCTGCCGAGAAGGCTTGCGAAATACCAAAGGCGGTCGCGGCTGATGGGTCCGCCGATCGTCGCCGATCCGACGAACTGCGAGGTCGGGTCCCGATCCGGATCGAAGAAGTCTCCGCCTTCCGCGAGGTTCGGATCCCGGTACCGAAGATCGGCCGTCCCGGAAACCCTGTTGCCGCCCGACTTGGTGACCGCGTTGATGACCCCGCCGAGGGCCTGTCCGTACTCGGCCTCGAATCCGCCGGTGAGGACCGCGATCTCCTGCAGGGCGTCGAAGTTGATCTCCAGGTATGCCGTCCCGAGGACGGGGTCGGTGGTGTTGAGGCCGTCGATGAGAAAGACGTTCTCGGAGTAGGTGCTGCCCATGATTCGCGGGCGCGGGCCGCCCTCGACCCCGGCCTCCTTGCCGATGATTCCGAGCACCGACCGACCGTCGATCCCGATGGCGCCGACCTCGAGGAACTCGCGGTTGTAGACCTCGCCCACGTGGATCCGGGTGAAATCCATCTGCACCGGTTGCGCGGCCACCTCGACGGTGATTTCGTCCGAGAATCGCGCCGTGGACATTTCAATGCGCAGATCGGTTCGGCGATTGAGGCTCACCACGGCCTGGGTCTCCACCGGGACGAAGTCCTCGAGCTCGGCTCGGACCAGGTATGAACCGGGGGGCAGCAGGCGGAAGCCGAACTTGCCGCCGTCTCCGGTGATTCTCTGGTGGACGCCCCCGATGAGCACCTCCGAACTCAGGGAAATCCGGACCCCGGTGAGTCCGGACCCTTCGCCGTCGGCGACGATCCCGTGGAGTTCGCCGGTGGTATCGGCGGCTTCGCCCGACGTTGCGATGATCCCGACGGCGAGACAACTCGCCACGAGGACCAGGGACCTCGACCTCGATCCTACGTGACCCCCCATGGTTTCCTCTCAATACAACCATGATCGTTCTTTCAATCTATGGTCAATCTCGATTTCGTCAAATATTGTGAAACCAGAGGCCCCCTCTGTGCCTCCGCGCCTCCGGGGTGCAATCCGACGAGACCTTTGAGATCACCGAAGCGTCGATGACGTGGCCGGCGGCAAGCCTGACCCACAACGGACTGGAGCTCACTTTGGAGCAAGCCTCCAGCCCTCTCGATGACGGGGTCATCCAGCGTATCCTGATCGGAGATGCACCTCGATCGCCGCCTCCTCGCGTTGACTCGGCCGCACCGTCGGGACGCTCATCCTGAGCGTCGCCTTCGGATGGCTGGGCGGCGTGGTCGACCGTGGTTCAAGCGTGGCTGCTGGCGCACATCGTCGCCGAGGTCTTCCTCGGCGGGGCGGATCGCGCCGCGGTGGCGCCGAGCCTGGGTTGGCTGCTCGGCGCCATCGTGCTTCGCGCCGGGTTGTCGTGGGCCACCGACGCCGCTGCGGCCCGCGCGGCGGCCGGGGTCAAGCACGAGATCCGCAGCAGGGTCTTCGCCTCGTTGATGGATCAGGGCCCGGTGGCGGCGGGCCGCAGACGCACCGGTGATCTCATCACCCTCCTGACCGACGGCGTCGAAGCGCTGGACGACTACATCGCCGGCTATCTGCCTCAACTCGTCCTGGCCGGTTGTGATTCCGCTGACCGTGGCCGCAGTGGTCCTCGGTCGCGATCTGCTCTCGGGGGTGGTGCTCGTCCTCACCGCGCCGCTCATCCCGCGTTCATGTATCTCATCGGCAGGCTCGCCGATGCCATGGCGCGCCGACAGTGGCTCGACATGGCGCGGCTCAGCGCCTTCTTCCTCGACACCATCCAGGGCCTGGCGACGCTCAAGATCCTCGGCCGGGCCCAGACCCAGATCGCGGCCATCGGCCGGGCCAGCGAGACCTTTCGATCGTCGTCCATGGCGGTCCTGCGCATCGCCTTCCTCTCAGCCCTGGTGCTCGAGCTGGTGGCCACCCTCAGCGTTGCGGTGGTGGCCGTGGAGATCGGTCTGCGACTGCTCGGCGGGCGGCTCGGTTTCGAGTCGGCCTTCTTCGTACTGCTCCTCGCGCCCGAGTTCTACCTCCCGATGCGGCGGCTGGGCGCCGCCTTTCACTCGGGGCTCGCCGGCGTTGCGGCGTCGGCTCGGCTCTTTGAGATTCTCGCTGACGAAGGACGAAGACTCAAAGACCCGACGGGGCGGATCATGCCCGGACGGCCGACCATCGTCCTCGACGAGGTGTCCTTTGCGTACCCGGGAGACAACGGGGAATCGAGACCTGCGCTCGATCGGGTGAGCCTGACCATCGGCGCCGGCGAGACCATCGCCCTGGTAGGGCCATCCGGTTCGGGCAAGACGACCCTCGCCCGTCTGTTGCTGCGCTTTATCGAGCCCGAAACTGGCCGGCTCACTGCCGACGGCGTCGATGCGACATCGATCGATCCGGAGGTCTGGCGGAGGGTCGTCGCCTGGGTGCCGCAGCACCCGCATCTCTTCGCCGACACCATCGAGGCGAACACCCGGCTCGTTCGTCCCGAGGCGCCGGACGAAGACGTCAGGGAGGCCCTTCGAGCAGCGAAAGCGGAGCGGTTCGTCGCCGCGCTGCCCGATGGTGCCGCCACCGGCATCGGCGAGCGCGGGGCCAAGCTGAGCGGCGGCGAGGCCCGTCGCCTGGCTCTCGCCCGCGCCTTTCTCGCCGATGCCTCGGTCGTGATCCTGGACGAGCCGGGGGAGGATCTCGATCCCCGGCTCCGGGCGGAGATCGATGATTCTCTGGCGGTCCTGCTGCAGGGACGTTCGGCCGTGGTCATCGCCCACCGATTGCCCACGGTGATGGCCGCCGACCGGATCGTCGTTCTCGACCAGGGACGGGTCGTCGACCAGGGCTCTCACCCGGAGCTCGTGGAGCGCTGTGAGGTCTACAGAGGCCTCGTCGAAGCGTACGGAGGCGGTTCGATGAGCTCCCTGGGGCGCCTGCTGCGGTTGCTCGGGGCCTTCCGTTGGCAGATGCTCGCCGCGGTGGTTCTCGGTGCCGCCACCGTCGGCAGCGGGGTCGGTCTCATGGCCACCGCGGCCTACCTCATCGCCTCGGCCGCGTTGCAGCCGTCCATCGCCGAGCTCCAGGTCGCCATCGTCGGCGTGCGGTTCTTCGGTCTCAGCCGTGGGATATTCCGATATCTCGAGCGTTTGACGTCCCACGATCTGACCCTGCGTCTGCTGGGTCGGTCTCAGGCGGTGGTTCTTCTGCGCTCTGGAACCCCTGGTCCCCGCCCGGACGGTGGAGATGCGGAGCTCGGATCTCCTGACCCGGGCGGTGAATGATGTCGAGTCGCTGCAGAGTTTCTTCATCAGGGCGGTGGCGCCGCCGCTGGTCGCCGTCTCGCTGGCCATCGGGGCGGGGACGGTCGTCGGGATCTACTCCTCAGGGTTGGCCTTCGCCTTCGTCCTTGCCTACGTATTCAGCGCCGTTGCGATTTCTCTGGCGGTGGTCCGGTTGGGAGCTGCCGTCGGCGCACGCCTGGTCTCGGTGCGGTCCGATCTGGCGATGGCGGTCGCTGATGGGATCGAGGGGATGGCCGATCTCCTCGTCTTTGGTCGGGAGGACTCTCAGAAGAGGATCGTCAACGGGCTGTCGCAGTCGTCATCGGATTCTCGCCGGCGGGTGGCCCGAGTCGAGGCGCTGGGGACCGCAGGCGTCACCTTCGCCAGCCACGCCACGGTCTGGCTGATCCTGGTGCTGGCGATTCCCATGGTCGGCGAGGGGCGATTGACCGGGGTCGGGCTCGCCGTGGTCTGTCTGGTGGTCATGGCCGCCTTCGAGGCGGTTCAACCGCTGCCCGCGGCGGCCCGCGGGATGTCCGAGCAGCTCGAAGCGGCGGATCGGATCTTCGCCATCCTCGACGCGCCGTCCGGCGGTGATTGACTCGCTCGGCTCTCGGCTCGAGATCCGGCCCGAAGACGGCGCCGCCATCGAGTTTCGCGGGGTCTCCTTGTCCTACCCGGGAGCTCCCGGACCGGCGCTGCGTTGCTTTCGATCTCGAGATCGGCGACGGCCGCCGGGTCGCGGTGGTGGGGCCGTCGGGCGCCGGGCAAGTCGACGCTGGCTCATCTGCTGCTGCGTTTCTGGGACCCGACCGAGGGCGAGATCCGGCTCTCGGGCCTGCCACTTGCGATCGTACTCGCAGGCAACGCTCCGGGGGGCCATCGGAGTCTTGCCGCAGCGAACCGATCTCTTCACCGGCACCATCCGTGACAATCTCGTGCTCGCCGCGCCGGCTGCGGATCAGGACGATCTCGATCGGCGCGGCGGCCGCCGCGGATCTTCTCGACGCCATCCGCGGCTTTCCCGAAGGCTGGGAGACCTGGATCGGCGAGCACGGGGCGCAGCTCTCGGGCGGTCAGCGTCGACGCCTGGGCCTGGCCCGATTGGTGCTCCAGCGACCCGCTGGTCGCCGTGCTCGACGAACCGACCTCGGGTCTCGACCCCGTCACCGAGGACCGGGTCATGCGCTCGGTGCTGAAGCTCTTCAACGGACGGACCACCATCCTCATCACCCACCGCCTGGTCGCCCTTGACGAGTTCGACGAGATCGTCGTCCTCGACCACGGCCGCATCGTCGAACGCGGTGAACACGCCGAGCTCATGGCGGCTGACGGACTCGTACCGGCGGCTCCACGACGCTCAACAGACTCGAGCTCGTCAACCCAAGCGCCGTCACGCCTCCAAACCAGGTCACCCTGAGCGAAAGAGTCCGACGAGTGAGTCGAAGGGTCCCCCGAAGCAGGCGGGACATCGAAGTTACAAACGCCGTCCCGACCCTCAGGGGATTCTTCGACTCGCTTTGCTCGCTCAGAATGACAGGAATAGTCGACCTCGTTCAACCCGTGAATAGGCCCTGCGTCGCGGCGCGGAACCGCTCAGGGTGACAGTGTGTGTGATCGGGAGCGGTGTTTTTGAAACACAAAGGGCACCAAGACCCACGAAGGAACCACAAAGACATTGCACGATTGACCCGGACCCCCACCAGTCTTGAAGGACCAAACAACCCTGCGATGAGTCATTGAAATGTCCTTTGTGCTGTCTTTGTGGCTCTTCGTGATCTTAGTGTTTCAAGAACACGGACCTTGTCGGCGTTCGGGTAAGAAAAAACCCCGCCGGTCGGCGGGGTTTTGGTTTGGTTGATGACCGCTTACTTGTTGAGCGCTTCGTGGACCTTGCCGACCATCTCGGGGCCGGGGGTCAGGGTGGCGTCGCCTTCGTCCTTCCACTTGGACGGGCAGCCCTCGGTGGTCTTGCGGGAGAGATAGAGATTGGCCTTGAACTTGCGCATGAGCTCGTCGATGTTGCGGCCCATGTTGTAGAAGTTGACCTCGGAGTTGAAGAGGGTGCCGTCGGGGCTGATGATAAAGGTGCCGCGAAGGGCGAGACCGGAGTTCTCGTCATACACGCCGAAGAGCCAGGAGACCTCGCCGGTGGGGTCGGCGCCCATGAGGTACTTCACATCGGCGAGTTCCTTTTCATGGTCCTTCCACGCGAGGTGAACGAACTGGGTGTCGGTGGAGACGGTCACCAGGGTGGCGCCCATCTTCGCGAACCGGTCCTGCTGCTCTGCCAGAGCAGCGAACTCGGTGGCTCAAACAAAGGTGAAATCGGCCGGGTAGAAGAAGAGGATCGTCCACTTCCCGGCTTCCATGTTCTCCGACAGTTTGAATTTTCCGAAATTGCGGATTTTCGGGTCGTAGGTGTTGAGTTCGAAGTCGGGTACCTTGTGCCCCAACTGAGCCTGGATCATTTCATCGCACATGACTGCCACCTCCTTGATTTTCGTCACGGTCAGGACGGACAGTGTAACTATCGCGAACGAGTCCTGCAATCGTTTCCTCGATTGTGCAAGTCTGCATTGACAGGCATACCCCCCAGGGGTATTGTGTTTTCGGGAGTCGGGAGTCGGGAGTCGGGAGTCAGGAGTCGTAAGATCCTCTCGGCGTCTAACGTCTTACGTCTAACGTCTAACGTCTTACGTCTAACGTCTAACGTCTAACGTCCAATTCTCTCCCAAGGAGCCACCGTGGCCATTGACGAAAAGGTCCAGGAGAACGCGCAGCGGCGGCTGGCCATCATCGAGGGCCAACTCCGGGGCTTGAGCAAGATGATCGAAGAGAAGAAGTACTGTCTCGATGTCCTGACCCAGATCTCCGCCATCCACGAGGCGCTCCGCGGGGTCGGCAAGCTCGTCGTTCGCCACCACCTCGAGACCTGTGTCACCGACGGTCTGCAAGGGGACGAACGCGAGCAGCACTATGAGGAATTGATGGATCTGATCTACAAGTTGAGCAAGTGATGGAAGTCCTGCAAACCATCGTCGTCGCGTCCTGGGCCATGCTCGTCGAAATGGCGCCGTATCTGCTCCTCGGGTTCACCGTCGCCGGTCTGCTCTCGGTGATGATCTCCCCGCGGTGGGTCGAGCGCCACCTCGGCAACCGCGGACTCGGCCAGGTCTTCAAGGCGAGCCTCTTCGGCGTGCCGTTGCCCCTGTGCTCATGCGGGGTGATCCCTGTCGGCGCCTCGCTGCGCCAACACGGAGCCGGAAAGGGAGCGACCACGGCGTTCATGCTCTCGACCCCGCAGACGGGTGTCGACTCCATCGCCGTGACCTACGCCCTGCTCGGACCGTTCCTCGCCATTGTCCGGCCGATCGCGGCGTTGCTCACCGGTTTCCTCGGCGGCAGCCTCGTCTACGCCTTTGACCGGAACGACGATGACCTGCCTGCGGAAGAGCTTCCGAAGACCGCGTGTTCGAGCGGTTCCGGTTGTTGCGAGGATGACGAGGAGCCGAGGAGGAAGACCCTCTTCGACGGACTGACCTATGGTCTGGTGACGCTGCCCCGGGACATCGGCCGCGCGCTCATCGTCGGGATTCTCCTTTCAGGTGTGATCTCTGCGTTGATCGAGCCCCGCGCTCTCGAGGCCACTCTCGGTGGTGGGATCTGGCCCATGCTCGTGGCCATGGCCGTCGGGATTCCGCTCTATGTCTGCGCGACCGCCTCGACCCCGATTGCGCTGTCGCTGATCCATGCCGGGCTGTCCCCGGGCGCTGCGCTGGTCTTCCTCATCACCGGACCGGCCACCAACGGCGCGACTCTGACCACTCTTTGGCGGGTGCTCGGACGGCGGTCGGTGGTGATTTTCCTGCTCACCGTGGCGGTCGGGGCCCTCGCGACGGGGATGGCCGTCGACGCCATCGTGGCGTCGGATCTCGTCGATCCATCCGCCATGGTGCCGGCCGCCGTTGCAGCGGCGGCCGCGCATGAACACCACGGTGAGGAGGCCGGATCCGGTCTTTTCGGCCGGGGGTCCGCCATCCTGCTCATCCTGTTGCTCGTCAACGCCCTGTGGCCGCAACCGCAGCCCATGGGGCGGGGGAGCGTGAAGGTGATCACCATGCCGAATCTCGATGTCTTGGAACTGGCCGTGTCCGGGATGCGCTGCAACGGGTGTGTCGAGAGCGTCCGGCGAGCTCTCAACGAAACCCATGGCGTCGAGGACGCGACGGTCGATCTCGCTGCGGGTCGGGCGAGCGTCCGCGGTTCGGGCTTTGATCGCTCGCTGCTCGCGGAGAAGGTTCGCGGCCTCGGCTTCGAGGTCGACATCGTCACCGCCGACTGAACGCGAAGTTTTTGCTACTCTGAACCCGATGGCGGATCTTCGACCGCGGCGCGCGTTGGTGATCGACGACTCGAAGATCCAGTGCGCCGTGTGGAAGCGGCTCCTGGAGTCACGCTACGGCGATCGGGTTGCGGTGGAGACCTACAGCGACCCGCGGGAAGGGGTCCGTGCCCTCGCTCCGGAAGTCCACCTTCTCCTCCTCGATTGGGAGATGCCGTGGATGGATGGCAAGGAGGTCCTCGAGGTGGCGCGCAGCATCGGCGTCAATCTCAAACGGATCATCATCACGTCGTCCCACCCGGCCGACCGCCTGCACGAGGAGTTTGACGACACCGGCTGTCTCGCGGTCATCGAGAAGGCCGAGCCCGAGCAGCAGGCGGCGTTCCTGATGATTCTCGATTCCATCATGCGAAGGTAATTCTCTGCGGTGGTTCGTCGACCGGACCACCGCAGAGAATTACCTGAGATGAAGATGGACAGCCTTTTGTAGCGTCGGCGTCCCCGCCGGCGATGGGCTCAAGAACCTTTCTCATCCGAAGTGCGTAATCCCTCTCAGGAGGCACACCCCATGTTCGAGCTGTTTGGAATTCTGGCGTTGATTGCGGTCGGTGCGGTGGTGTTCGGCGTGATCGCGATCGTCCTCGGGCTGTTCAAGCTGGTGCTCAAGATTGCGTTGATTCCGCTGGCGCTGCTCTTCAAAGGGCTCGCCTTCCTCATCGGCGCGCTGGTGGTGCTCTTCGTCGTCGGCCCGCTCGTCTTCGGGATCGGCCTCGTGGTCCTGATCCCGCTCCTCATTCTCGGAGCCATGGTCTGGGCAGGGGTCGCGCTCGTCACGTGAGGGCCACGCTCGCCCCGAAAACAGCGACGGCTGGCTCGAAGCCAGCCGTCGCTGTTTTTGGGGAGTTTACTCGAGCCGATGTTTCACGATGACGTGCTCCTCGACAGGGGCGCCCCCGACGAGGTGTTCGGTGATGATCCGTTCGAGGACCTCGGGGGTGCAACCCCGGTACCAGACGCCGTCCGGGTAGACCACGGCGATGGGGCCGGCGGTGCAGATCCGCAGACAGTCGGCCTTGGTGCGCAGCACGCCGCCCGATTCGGAGAGCCCGAGCTCCTTCAACCGCCGCTTGAGGAAGGCCCAGGACTCGAGCGACGCCTCGCGGTCGCAGCACTTGGGCTTGGCCTGGTCGCAGCAGAGAAAGACGTGACGGCGGGCGACCGGGACGCCGACCGCCTCGGCCGCGCAGAGCGCGGGATCCTTCACTGGAGCATCATCCACAGATAGGCGTAGGCCAGCGCGCCCGAATAGGCGGCCTGGTTGAGGTTCGCGCCGCCCGAGTGCCCCCCCTCGGTGTTCTCGTAGTAGTAGACCTTGTGGCCCATGTCGGTCATCTTGGCGACCATCTTGCGGGCGTGGGCCGGGTGAACCCGATCATCGAGAGTCGAGGTGTAGAAGTAGACCTCGGGGTAGTCGGCGTCCTTGTCGAGATTGTGGTACGGCGACCATGTCTTGATGTACTCCCAATCGTCGGTGTCGGGGTTGCCGTACTCGCCCATCCAGCTCGCACCGGCGAGGAGCTTGTTGTAGCGCTTCATGTCGAGCAGCGGCACCTGGCAGACCACGGCCTTGAAGAGCTCGGGACGTTGAACAAACGCTCCGCCGACGAGGAGGCCGCCCTGTGAGCCGCCCTGGATGCCGAGATGCCCGGGCGAGGTGATCCTGCGTTTGACGAGATCCTCCGCCACCGCGATGAGATCATCGAAATTCTTCTGGTGGTTCTCCTTGACCGCCGCCTGGTGCCACTTGGGGCCGAACTCGCCGCCGCCGCGGATGTTCGCCAGCACGTAGACCCCGCCGCGCGAGACCCACGACGGCCCTTTGGAGCCGAGGTACGACGGCAGCTGGGAGTTCTCGAAGCCGCCGTAGGCGTAGACCAGGGTCGGGTGGGCGCCATCCGTCGCGAAGCCCTTCGGCATGACGACGAAGTAGGGGATCATCACGCCGTCGGCCGAGGGAGCCTCGTACTGCTCGACGGTCATGCCCTCGGGTTCGAACCACGAGGGCGAGCTCTTGACCTGCTTCGGCTCGGCGCCGTCGGCGACCCAATAGAGGCCCGACGGCGTCAGGAAGTCCGTGTAGGTGAGAAAGAAGCTGTCGTCGAAGTCGCTGGTGCTGCCGATGCCCACGGTGCCGAGCCCGGGCAGGCCGATCTCCTCGGTGGTCCATCCCTCGTCGCCCGGGGTCATTCGGTAGAGCCGGCCGCGGACATTGTCCAGAGTGGAAACCAGCACATGGTTCGCGGTCGTTCCGACGCCGCCGAGGGAGATCCGCTCCGAAGGCGTGAAGAGCACGTCGAAGTCCCTGCGTCCGGCCAGGAAATCGTCGACGTCGATGGCGAGCAACGCGTCGGCGGGGTAGCTCGTCCCGGCGCTCTCCCAGTCGGTGCGCAGAGTGAGCAGCATCCGATCCTTGAAGACGCCGACGACGCTGGCGTCTTCGGGGATGTCGAGCTTGACCTTGCGGCCGTCGAGGATCAGGAATGTCGTGCCGCGGTAGAACTCGGGCGTCACCTGGGCGAAGTCGTAGCGGCCTTCGGTCGTGTGGATGCTGAAGACCACCGCTGCGACATCGTCCACCGAGCCCTCGAAGACGGTGACCGCTTCGTCGAGCGACGTGCCCCGCTGCCACTCCTTGGCGATCCGCGGGTACCCGGACGTGGTCAGCGAACCTTCGCCGAAGTCGGTGCCGACCCACAGGGTGTCCTTGTCTTTCCAGCTGATCTGCGATTTGGCTTCCGGGACCACGAAACCGTCCGCGACAAATGACTTGGCGACGGCGTCGAACTCGCGCTCGACCGCGGCATCGCTGCCGCCCCGCGAGAGGGTGATCATGCAGTGACGGTACTCGGGCGGGAGGCAATTCGATCCCTTCCACACCCAGTTCTCGCCTTCGGCCTCGGCGAGTTTGTCGAGGTCGAGCACGATCTCCCACGATGGTTTGTCCTTCATGTACTCGTCGAGGAAGGTCCGACGCCAGACCCCCCGGACATGGTCGGCGTCGCGCCAGAAGTTATAGAGCCACGAGCCGAGGATGCTCACCCCCGGAATCCGGTCGCTGGAGTTGTAGATCTCGAGCAGCTTCTCGTGGATCTCCGTAAATACCGGCACCGCTTCCAGGGTGGCGGTGTCCCTGGCGCTGCGGTCCTTGACCCACTCCAGGGCCTCCTTGCCCTCCACTTCTTCGAGCCAGAGGTACGGGTCGTTGGGTTCGTCGGCGGCGGCAGGACCGCAGAATGCGAGAGCGAGGGTGACGGTGAGCAGACGGCGCATTTTTTCTCCTCCAGAAACCTCATACGTCAAGACACGGCGCAGGTTCGCTCGGCATCCTACCAGGGATGGACGCGGGGCGTGGGGTTGCTGTCCCTGCCGCCGCCGCTGCTGCTGACATCGGGCACGGGCACGGGATCGGGATCGGGATCGGGATCGGGAACGGGAGAAGGAGGGAATGCAGTCACGGCCGCGACAGCGCGAAAGTAGCCACGGCTCGCGGATTCTGCTATCACCGTGGAGGAAACTGAGAAAGGTGGCTGCCGTGATCGAGAACTTCGCCGATCTGAAGCGCCGGGTGGTGGTGGTGGGTGGTTGCCGAACTCCGTTCTGCCGTTCGGGGACCGCCTTCACCGATTTGAAGTCCTATGACCTGGGTCGGATGGCGGTGTCGGGTTTGTTGCACCGGACGGCCGTCGACCCCGAGGTGGTGGACATGCTCGTCATGGGGACGGTCATCGCCGACCCGGCGACCTCGAATCTCGGGCGCGAGGTCGTTCTGGCGAGCCAGTTGCCCGACAGCTGTCCGGCCTACACGGTCTCGGTGGCCTGCGTGTCCTCGCTCCAGGCCTTTCTCGATGCGGCGCGAGCCATCGCAACGGGAGGCGCCGATGTCGCCATCGCCGCCGGGGCCGAGACCCTGTCGGATGCTCCGATCCGCTATCGGCGGTCGGTGCGGAAGCGGCTCATCAAGGCGCAGAAGGCGCGGGGACCGGGCGACTATCTCGCGTTGCTCAAGGGGCTCGGGCCGAGCGATCTGCTGCCCGAACCGGTGGCGCTGGCGGAGTTCTCCACCGGCGAGATCATGGGTGAGAACTGCGAACGCCTGGCGAAGCGTCATGGAATCACCCGCGAGGCGCAGGACGCCTACGCCCTGAGGTCGAATCACCGTGCGGCCGCGGCGACGGTCTCCGGTCAGCTGCAACGACAGATCGTCCCGGCTTTTGTGCCGCCAAAAGGCACCGCGGTCCGCGAGGACAACGGGATTCGAGGCGACTCGACCCTGGCGGGGCTGGCCAAGCTGCGGCCCGCCTTCGACCGCCGTTTCGGGACCATCACCGCAGGCAACAGCTCGTATCTCACCGACGGTGGGGCGGCGGTGCTGCTGGCCTCGGAAGAGGCGGCGAAAAAGCTCGGGCTCATGCCCATCGCCACGCTTCGGTCGGCGGCGGTGGCGGCGCTGGATCCTCTCGAGGAGCTCCTGCTCGGACCTGCGCTGACGATCCCGGGCGCCCTCGACGGCGCCGGACTCTCCCTCGGCGACATGGGAGTGGTCGAACTCCACGAGGCCTTCGCCGCTCAGGTCCTCGCTGTCGAGAAGGTGCTCGCCGACCCCGGGTGGTGTCAGGATCGGCTCGGTCGCAATGAAGCTGTGGGCGCGATCGATCCGGCGCGGCTCAATGCCTGGGGGGGCTCGCTCTCGGTGGGTCATCCCTTTGGCGCGACGGGAGCGCGGCTCATCATGAACTGCTGTCAGCGGATGGTCGAGGAAGACGAGAACTTGGGGATCGTGGCGGCCTGCGCCGCCGGCGCCATTGGGATCGGGATGGTCTTCGGGCGCGCGTGATTTCCCATATGTTCCACTCCATCTTCTTTTTTCGGTCGGAGATTTCCCCTGGAGACCTTGCGGAAACGGGGCGCGCCACCTGGAAATCTCCGACCGAAAAAAGGAAGAGGCAAAATCGATGAGGAGCCCGCCATGCCGATGATCCGCATTGAAAGACGGGACGACGGCGTCGCCGTCGTCTGGCTCGACAGCACCGACAAACCGGTCAACACGCTGACACCGGCGGCGGTGGCCGAGTTCAACGAGCTCGTACTGCCGTTGATGGACGACGACAGCGTGCGCGCCCTCGTCGTGGCGTCGGCCAAAAAGGACACCTTCATCGCCGGCGCGGATCTCGAGGTCATCGAGGGTCTCGATGCGGAGGAGATTTCGCAGATGTCGCGCGATGGCAACGCGCTGCTCGAACGCATCTTCACGGGCCCGAAACCCGTGGTGGCGGCGGTCCACGGCGCGGCCATCGGCGGCGGGCTCGAGGTCGCGCTCGGGTGCCACTACATCCTCGCCTCCGATGACCCCGCCACCGTCCTGTCCCAGGCCGAGGTCATGCTCGGTCTGCTCCCGGCGGGCGGCGGCACCCAGCGTTTCATCGAACGGACGGGGCTCGTCGCGGGTCTGCCCATGCTCCTCACCGGGAAGCGCGTCCGCGCCAGGAAGGCGAAGCGGATGGGGTTGGTGGACGCGCTGACGACACCGGGAGGGATTGTCGAAACCGCCGCCAGGGCGGCGTTGGCCATGGCGGACGGCAAGCTGAAACGGCCCGAGCGGAAGAAGACCCTGGTCGATCGACTGTCGTCGTTCCCGCCGGTCAGGGCGAAGATCCTCCGCGAAGCGGGCAAGCAGGTTGCACGCCGAACCCGTGGGCTCTATCCGGCGCCGCCTGCGATCCTCGATTGCGTCGAGACCGGGCTCAAGAAGGGGCGGCTCGCGGGGCTCGACCGCGAGTCGTACTACTTCGGCATTCTCGCCACCGGGATGGAGAGCCGCAATCTCGTCCGGCTCTTCCACGCCATGAACAACGCCAAGAAGCCGGGAGACGGCCCCGAGCCGAAGCCGGTTCACCGCCTCGCCGTGCTCGGCGCCGGATTCATGGGCGCCGGGGTGGCCTCGGTCTCCCTCGGCAAGTGTCCGGTCGTGCTCAAGGACATCTCGGACGAGGCGCTCGGCGCCGGGATTCGGACCATCGAAAGCGGGTTGAAGGCCCAGACCCGTTCGGGCGCCATCACCGGCCGCGAGGCCGACCGGCGGCGATCCGCGCTGTTGGCGACGACCGACATTGCCGACCTGGCGAACGCAGATCTCGTCATCGAGGCGGTCTTCGAGGATCTCGATCTCAAACGGCGGGTGATCGCCGAGGTCGAAGAGCGGATCGCGCCGGAGGCGGTCCTGGCGTCCAACACCTCGGCGCTGCCCATCGCCAGCATCGCCAAGGGCGCCCGACACCCGGAACGGATCCTCGGGATGCACTACTTCTCGCCGGTGCCCAAGATGCCGCTGCTCGAGATCGTGGTTGCCGAGTCCACGTCGGACTGGGCGACGGCCACGGCACGGAGCTTCGGGATCGCCCAGGGCAAGACCTGCATCGTCGTCAAGGACGGACCCGGTTTCTACACCACGCGGATCCTCGCGCCCTATCTCAACGAGGCGGTGGTGCTGCTCGAGGAGGGGGCGAAGATCGAGGAGCTCGACCGGGTCATGAAGGACTTCGGCTACCCGGTGGGTCCGGTGGCGCTCATGGACGAGGTGGGAATCGATGTCGGCGCCCACGTCGCCGCCGATCTCGGCGCCGCCTTCGCCGCGCGCGGACTCGGTTCGTCGGATGCACTGCCGAAGATGTACGAGGCGGGCTTCCAGGGCCGCAAAAACGGCAGGGGTTTCTATCTCTATCCGAAAAAGAAGAAGAAGGGGCCGCGGCAGGTCAACTCCGAGGTCTACAAGTTCTTCGGCGGGGCCGATCGCCGCAGGATCGCCGCCGAGGAGATCCGCGGCCGGATGGCGCTGCTCATGGTCAACGAGGCCGTTCACTGTCTCGACGAGGGTGTCATCGCGTCCGCCGAGGACGGCGATCTCGGCGCCATCCTCGGGCTCGGTTTCCCGCCGTTCCGGGGCGGGCCGTTCAGGTACGTCGACCACGAGGGCGCCGCCGCCATCGTCGAGCGAATGGAAGCCCTCGCCCAACGCCACGGCCCGCGGTTCGAGCCCGCTCGTGGTCTCCGGGAACTGGCGTCGAACGGTGAGTTGTTCTATCCGGAAAAGGTGAGTCGACGATGATTTCGATTCCGATCGTTCCTTCGACGCGATGGGAGCGGATGCCAGGCACGCCTTTCGCGGGAGCAAAGATGGAGCCAGGCACCCATCCCGCGTTCTCTCGAGGGTGCGCGGGACTGGCGTTCACCGGACGTGCCGTCTCAAACGATTTTGGGACGGAACTCGTTCCGGCGCCGAGCGCCCTTCGGGTCCAAACATCGTTTGAGGGGGCACTCACGGGCACTCGCGACGAGGAGCACTCGTCACCCGCCTTCAAATGGCGCGGTCACGCTGTGCTTTCAGGAAGCAGGCCAAGATGACGACTGATCAATTCCTCCCACTGGATGGGATGGTGGTGGTGGATGTGTCGCGGATGCTGCCGGGCGGGGTGCTGGCGCGGCAGTTGCTGGATCTCGGCGCCCGGCTGATCAAGATCGAGGAGCCCGGCGTGGGTGATCCCATGCGGATGGTGCCGCCTATCGTCGACGGCATCGGCATCGGTTTTCAGACGCTGCTGCGCGGAGCGGAGTCGGTCTGTTTGGATCTGACGACCGATGAGGGTCAGGAGCAGCTGCGGCTGCTGGCGTCGCGCGCCGATGTGCTCGTCGAGAGCTTTCGGCCCGGGACCATGGCGGGTTGGGGTCTCGGCTACGCCTCACTGGCTGAGATCAACCCGAAACTCGTGTGGTGCTCGCTCTCGTCGTTCGGGCGAAGCGAGGCGGTGCGCCACCGTCTGGCGCACGATCTCAACCTCGTCGCGCTCACCGGTGCGCTGGATGCCATGGGGCCGGAACAGCCGAGAATCCAGCTCGCCGACATCGGCGCAGGATTGCTGGCGGCCTCGTCGATTCTGGCGGCGTTGCTGCGGCGCGAGAAGAGCGGGCGGGGAGCCCGGGTGGACCAACCCCTCATCACCGGCTCGTTGCCCTTCATGACCTGGCGCTGGGCCGAGGCCGCCGCCGGTCGCGAGCAGGTGGTGGATCTCCTGCTCGGCGGCGCCTTCCCGTGTTATCGGGTCTATCGCTGCGGTCATGGCGAACTCATGGCGGTGTCGGCGCTCGAACCGAAGTTCTGGATCGGTTTTGTCACGCATGCTCGGCGCCGGGGAGCTCGACCGGGCGGGTTTCGCCCTGGGTGCGGAGGCCGTCGCAGCGGTGGCCAGGGTCGAGGAGATTCTCCTGCGGCACCCCCGTGACCACTGGCTGACTCTCGGCGAGCAGAGGGGTCTGCCTTTGAGCGCGGTCCACGCCGCCGGCGAGGCGGCGAGTGATCCGGTCTTCGCCCGGGCGGGTCTGACCGAGAAGCTGCCGATGCCTGGAGGGGGGAGCATGGACGCCATCGGCCCGTGGCTCAGCGGCATCGGCCGGACGCCCGAGAGCCCCGCCCCCACTCTTGGCGAGCACACCGATACGGTGCTCAACGAGCTGTAACCGCCCGGATCGATGGCAAGCCGGCCGCTCGCCGCTCCAAGGTTGATCGAGATCCGACGGAGGATGGGACTGGGTCCACCGTCAGACTCGTTGAATCGGGCGCCGGGTCTTGCGCCAGTCCGAAGGGAGGGTCCCTGCTTCGCGATGATTTCTGTGCCGGCGTCTCGCCGGCCGTTTGACGTCGCGTTACGGCGGCCGGAGTCGCGAGACGCGGTTTCCATGATCGTGTCGGGAACCAGACCCACGAGGTCGGCCCCGCTCACCTTCGCCGCAGCCATCAGCGATCCCACTCCCAAGGGTACGAATCACCCGAGTCGTGGTCCTCCCCTCGGGTCCTCGGTCAGGTTCCGAGCTGGAGAAGAGTCCCGGTCTGAAAGACAAGGACCGTGACGATCCACGCAAGCACCGTCAATCCGAGAAACTGGAAGGCGGCCCACCCCCACGAACCACTTTCGCGCCGGATGACCGCCACCGTCGCCATGCACGGCGAGGCGATGAGGGCGAAGAGCATGATGCAGAAGCCGACCAGCGGTGTGTAGTCGGCCTGCAGCTGGGTTCTCAGATGGGCGGCGCCCGCGTCATCCGGCGATTCCACCGCATAGACGATGCCGAGCTGCGCGACAAAGACCTCCTTGGCGGCAAAGGCGCCGACGAGCGCGGTGCCGATGCGCCAATCGAAGCCCATGGGTGCGATGACGGGCTCCATGGCGTGGCCGATCCGACCGACAAAAGAGTGTGCGAGTTGGCGGGAGGCGAATTCGGTGTCGTCCGGAGCGGCGCCCTCCACAACCGAGGGCCCACCCGCGGCGACGGTCTCGGGATCGAGCCGCGGCAACGTGGCCAGCACCCACATGACGATGGAGATCCCGAGGATGATGGTCCCCGCCTTGCGGACATAGAGCCAGGACCGCTCGGCCATGTGCTGCAGAACGCTTCGGATGGTGGGCAGGCGGTAGGGGGGGAGCTCCATCAGGAAGGGAAGGCCCTCGCCGGCAAAGAGAGTCCTGCGCAATAACCATGCGCAGCCCATGGCGAGGACGACCCCGATGAGGTACATGATCCACAGCACCGCGGCCCGCATCTGACCGGCGAAGAAGGCCGGGATGATGAGGGCGTAGATCGGCAGACGGGCGCTGCAGCTCATGAGCGGGATCACCATCATGGTCGTCATCCGCGCCCGCCGGCTCTCGATGGTCCGGGTCGCCATGATGGCCGGGATCGAACAGCCGAAGCCGAGGAGCATGGGGATGAAGCTCTTGCCGTGGAGACCGACGCTCTTCATGACCCGGTCCATGACAAAGGCGGCTCGGGCCATGTAGCCGGAGTCCTCGAGCAGCGAGATGGCGAGAAAGAGCAGGACGATGTTGGGCAGAAAGACGAGCACCCCGCCGACCCCGCCGATGATGCCGTCGACGATGAGGCTTTGAAGAACCGAGTCCGATCCGGAGGGCCACAGCGCGCTGACGGCCTCACCGAGCCGGCCGAAACCGGCCTCGATCCACTCCATGGGTCTTTCGGCGACCGTGAAAGTGAAGAGGAAGACCGCATACATGGTGCCGAGGAAGATGGGCATGCCCAGGACGCGGTTGACGAGGACCCGGTCGATGAGATCGGTGAGATCCCGCCGCCGCTCGGCCGAGGTCTTGACCGTCTGCCGGGCGAGACCCATGGCGGCGCCGTGCCGTCGTTCGGCGATGAGGATGTCCATGGGGTCGCCGAAGAGCCGCTCGAGGCGTTCGACGCCGTCGCGGGCGGCGTCGAGGATTCCGGTCCCGAGCCCCCCGGTGCGTTCGGCGTCGATGCCCTCGAGGAGGGCGATGGCGAGGCCTCGGCGGGCGATGGGCTCGATCTTCGGATCGGCCATCGCCAGGAGCCCGTCGAGGCGTTCGATCTCGCGCTCGATATCGGTGCCGTAGTCGACTTTGAACTCGCTCGGCGCCGGGAACGTGCTGCGCTCACGGATGGCCTCGAGGAGGCCTTCAACACCCTTGGCCCGGCGGGCCACGGTGGTGACCACCGGCGATCTCAGGAGGGCGGAGAGCTTCTTGGTGTCCACCGCCGTTCCCCGGCTCTCGGCCACATCCACCATGTTGAGTGCGACCACGACCGGGAGCCCGAGTTCGAGAAGTTGAACCGTGAGATAGAGGTTGCGTTCGAGATTCGAGCAGTCGACCACCGAGACCGTGACATCGGGGTTCTCGGTCACGAGAACATCGCGGGCGACACGCTCCTCGAGGGAGTTGGTGGCGAGCGAGTAGGTCCCCGGAAGATCCATGATCCGCAGATCGAGACCGCGGAAGTGCCGCTTGCCTTCCTTGCGTTCGACCGTCACCCCCGGGTAGTTGCCGACGTGCTGGTAGGCGCCGGTCAACGCGTTGAAAAGCGATGTCTTCCCGCTGTTGGGGTTGCCGGCGAGGGTGACGAACTTTGATTTCGGATCTTTTCTCTGAGAGCTGGTTTCAACCACACTCAAGATATTCGGCACGGCGAAAACTCCCCGGAAAAAAGGGCCGCCGGGCCCTTCAGTCGTCGATTCTGACCTGGACCGCGGTTGCTTCTTCGCGGCGGAGCGAGAGATGGGTTCCCTTGACGAGAATTTCGAGGGGATCACCGAGCGGGGCGGATCGTTCCATGGTGACCGGGGTTCCGGTGATGATCCCGAGATCCATGAGCCGTCGCCGCAATGGACCCTCGCCCTGGACCCGGGTGATGGTTGCCTGTTGGCCGGGTTCGAGATCGGCCATGGTCATGATCTCCCCGGCGCCCAACGGATCGCCGTGGGATGTCGGCAGTGTTGCATCGAATCTGCACTCGTCAAAGCACCTGGGACGACAACCGTTTTCGATGTGGTTGCGGAATCCCTCGAGCAGGCCCGGGCCGCCGTGTGGGCACATCTCGATGAACTCGACAAAGCGGACAAAACGATCCACCAGATCCGCGGGGACGGCGTGTTCCATCTTGCACGCGGCCTCTTCGGCGAGCTCGCTGTCGGCCGCGAGGACCTTGATGAAGAACTCGCGGAGCGATTCGTGGCGTCGGACCACATCGCGGGCGGCCTCTTCGCCGCTCGGAGTCAGGGTCACCAGATCGTAGGGCGCATAGTTGACGAGCTCGCGCGCCTTGAGCGCCTTGAGCGCACCCGTTACCGAGGAGTTACCGACCTCGAGAAACTGGGAGATGTCCTTGGGCCGGGCCGCCTTTTTCTTGCGCTGGATGTGGAAAATCGCCTCGAGATAGTCTTCGAGGCTGGCGCTGAGGGTGGCTTCGGTCATGGCGCATTCTCCAGGGTTTTCGCCGCAACGAAAACCTTACGCCTTGGCGTGAACAGTGTCAAGGGATTTTCGTCGGATCGCGGCGTTTCGTTTGGCGGTGTTGGTTCGATCATCGTGAGTCGTGAGTCGTGAGTCGGGAATCGGGAGTCGTGAGTCGGGAGTCGAGGGAGTCGTAAGTCGGGAGTCGGGAGTCGTAAGTCGATGACTTGTTTCCGAGTGTGTATTGGGGCTTTTTGCAGGGATTTGTTGAAGGTAACAAGACGACAATGCGAAAAGGCAACGGACTCCGGTTCGGGCTCGCCCGCGACTCCCGATTCCCGATACCCGACTCCCGAGTGGTCGCGCCGCTATACTCCCACCCATGCAACGCGCTCTCCCTTGGATCCTCGCCTCATCGGCCGGATTGGTGCTGGCTCTTGCCATGCCGGGTCCCGGGCTGTGGCCTTTGGTGGTGCTCTTCCCGGGTCTCCTGCTCGAGGCCATCGAGCGTGGCGGCGGCGGATGGCGGCCGTGGCTCCTCGGCTGGTTGGCGGGGACCGTCTTCTGGCTGGTGGCGACCAATTGGGTGCTCGAGGTCATGCACCACTATGGCGGCTTGTCCATGATCGCGGCGCTGGGATCCCTCCTCGGGATGGGGGTGTACCTGGGTGTGATCTGGCTGCTGATTGCGGGGCTTTCGGCGCTGGTGCCGCCACCGTGGCGGATCTGGTTCCTTCCCTTCGCCTGGGTTGCCATCGATGCCCTGCGCCGATTCCAGCCCTACGAGTTCCCATGGAGCGATGTCGCCCTCGTGTTCGGCGATCTGCCGGCCATGCTCGGATCGCTTCCGGTGTGGGGTGCGTCCGGGCTGGGTTGGGCCACCATGGCAGTGGGCGCCGGGCTTTGGGGTCTCGCACGACCGGCCGGACGTCCGGCCGCCGCAGCGCTTCTCATTGCGTCGATCGGGTCGACCATCGTGTTCGGAGTCTCAGCTCCTGCGCCGGAACCGTCGGGACCGCCGGTCAGGGTGGCGGTGCTCCAACCCGGGACGAGCCTCGAGGAAAAATGGAACCCGTCCGAGTGGCAGGAGATCGCCGACCGGGTGTGGACGCTGACCCGGCGGGCGGCGGACGCGGGCGCCGAGATCGTCGTGTGGCCCGAGAGCGCGGTTCCCTTCAGGATCGAAACCGACGCGGCCTACCGGGAGATGGTGACGGACCTCGCGCGCCAACTCGAGATCCAGATCGTGCTCAACTCCATCGGCGGCACCGCCGACGGAGGATTCGCCAATTCGGCCTACCTCGTGACCATTGAAGGGGTCTCCGAGGTGCGCTACGACAAGGTTCACCTGGTGCCGTTCGGCGAGTATGTTCCGCCGTGGGCAGAGCTCGCGTTCACCGACGCCCTCGTGCGCGAGGTCGGCCGATTCACTCCGGGGCAAGCGGTGACGCCGTTGCCGGCGATCGTCCCCCTTGGGGTCGCGGTCTGCTACGAGGTCGTCTTCCCGGGCCACGCCGCAGCCGCCGCGCGGGAGGGCGCCGAAATCCTCGTCACTCTGACGAATGACGGCTGGTACGGCTTCAGTTGGGCGCCGGCCCAGCATTTCGCCCATGTCAGACTGCGCGCCGCCGAACAGCGGCGCTGGTTCGCTCGGGCCGCGTTGACCGGGATCTCGGCCTTTGTCGACCCCTACGGCCGGGTCGATTCGCGTCTCGCGGTGGGGGAGCAGGGCCTGCTCATCGAGGATCTCCAGCCGATCGCCACGCTCACGCCTCGAGCGCGCTGGGGCGACTGGTGGGCGGTGCTGTGCGCCGTTGCGGCGGCGGTGTTGTTCCTCGGAGCTCGCGTTCGGTCGGCGCCTTGGAAGAGGAAGGACTGACTGAACCACCGTCGGCGCAGAGCTTCTGGCTGTGAAACAGTACAACACGTATCATCGTTCATGGAGCCGTGGGCGATTTGGAAAGAGAATGAGCAGCAATCATACCCGAGACAGGCATGCGCGGGGCCCGCGCTTCACCCCTGAGGACCGCCGGGAAGAGTCTCATCCGATGTCTTTGCCCCGCCGCCGGGACCGCGGGTGGCGCCGATGGTGGTTTCGCATCGCGGCAGTTGTGCTCATTCCCGCCGTCCTCATGGTGACGGCTGAGCTGTCCCTGCGAGCGCTTGGGTTCGGCTACTCGACAAACGCCATTGCAACCCGCGAGATCGGTGGCAGGCTCATGCGGTGCGACAACCCGGAGTTCGGTCGTGGGCTGTTTCCTTCCCACCTCCGGTCGAACCTGAGACCATTTGTCTTTCCCGCGGAGAAGCCGCCGAACGCCTATCGCGTCTTCGTATTGGGATCTTCCGCCGCACTGGGGAGTCCGGATTACGCGTACGGTTTCGGGCGCATTCTCCATCGCATGCTGACCGACAGGTATCCGGAAACCGAGATCGAGGTCGTTACGGTCGCGATGACCGCGATCAACTCCCACGTGGTTCTGCCCATCGCGAAAGAGTGTGCCCGCCACGAACCGGACCTCTTCATCGTCTACCTGGGAAACAACGAAGTGGTCGGACCCTACGGCCCCGGCACCGTTCTCTCCCGACTTCCCCGCAGGTCGTCGGCCGTGCAATTGAGAATCGCGCTCTCGGCAACCAGAGTCGGCCAGCTCTTCGAGCGACTGGGCCACTGGGTGACGGCCGAGCCGGAGATGTCGATGACTCGGCAGGCGTCTCTCCTCTTTCTCGACAACCTGGTCCGCCACGACGCGCCGGGCTTGGAGTCGGTTTATGCACACTTCGCCGAGAACCTCGCAGGCATCAGGGACGCCGGGCTCGAGGGGGGTGCCAAGGTCATCATGTGCACCGTCGCGAGCAACCTGAGGGATTGTCCTCCCTTTGCTCCGCAACATCGGCTGGGGTTGTCAGAAGCGGATGAGGAACAGTGGCGACGAATCTATATCGAGGGCGAGACCCTCGAAGCGGCAGGGGACTTTGAGCGGGCCGTTGAACGCTACATGTCCGCCGTTGAAATCGACGACCAACATGCCGATCTCCAGTATCGCCTCGCCCGTTGTTTCTGGAGTCTCGGGAACTATGAGCTGGCCCGGGAACGATATGTCGCGGCCCGCGACCTGGACACCCTGCGCTTCCGGGCCGATTCGCGGATCAACCAAGCCATCCGTTCGGTCGCAGGGGGAGAACCCGGATCGCATGTTCGTCTTGCAGATGTGGTCGCCGCGATCGCGGATCACAGCCCTCATCGCGTGCCTGGCGACGAGCTCTTTTACGAGCACGTGCATTTCACTTTCGCAGGGAACTATCTTCTCGCTCGCACTGCCCTCGAACAGATCGAGGCGATGGATCCGGAACGTCTTTCGCCCGTGGCCGGCGCCGGTGGATTGTTGACCGAGGAGGAGTGCGGCAAACTTTTGGCGCACACGGATTGGGATCGCCGGAGAATGATCGGTAATGTTCTGCAAGCGCACATCGGCGGCCCACCGTTCAACGGGCAGATCTATCATGAGGAAAAGGTAAGTAGGCTGAGAGCTCAGCTCCGGGAGCTCAACATTCGCTTGAACCCGGCGGTCTTGGAGGATGTTGCGGCGCAATACAGAGACGCAATCTTAGAGTATCCATCGGACTGGGAGCTGCGTTGGCGATTCAGCTCTCTTCTGGCGGGGGGGCTGAAGAACCATCCGGAAAGCGTGGCCCAGTTGGAAATCGCAACCGGGCAGAATCCGGATTTCCGGCTCCTGAATCAGCTTGGTAACGGTCTCCGGATGCTGGGCGATCTCGAAGAAGCCGGGGCAACCTATCGCCGGAGCCTGGCGATCACCTCGTCACCTGGGGCTCATCTCGGTCTGGCAAGCGTTCTCCGTGCCAACGGCGATCTGAAAGGCGCCATCAAACAGTACCGCAAGGCCGTGGAGGTCCCGTTTTCGGGGTTCGAGGCCGCCTATCTGGGATTGGCCGAAACACTGCGTGAAGCGGGAAAGACAGACGAGGCGATGAAGACCCTTCGCAAGGGAATCCGGACGATCCCGGAGGAATCGACAGCGACGTTCCATTTTCGGCTGGCCCTCTTGTTGGATCAGCAGGGGGACACGGAAGAGGCCGTGGTTGAGTTGCGTGAAGCCCTGAGGTTGCTTCCGAGTACCGGTCATCCGGACCATGCGAGGTTCCGCAGGAAACTGGACGAACTGCTGAGGAAGAACCCCGCGTCATGACTGGGAAGGTAGCGCCCTCGAGAACTGTTGAGTACAATACGCTCCGCCCGACGGGGTGTGTGACCGGGAGATGCCATGTTCGACGATCTGATTCAGAAAGCCGATGCCGAATTCGAGCGCGTCAAACGCCTCCGGGGGTATCTTTGACGTCGAGAGCCTGACGGCGCAGCTTGCCGAGGTCGATGAACAGGCCCAGGACCCCGAAATTTGGTCGGATCAGAACCGCGCCAGGACCGTCATGCGGCGACGCGCGGAGCTCCAACAACAGGTTGCGACCGCCGAGACCCTGAGGGAGGCCGGGGACGAGTTGGAGATTCTCGCCGAGATGGCCCGTGACGGCGACGACGGGGTCGATGCCGAGCTCAAGACCGTCCTCGACCGGCTCATCCCGGAGCTCAACCGCATCGAGCTCACCGCCAAGATGACCGGCGAGCACGACACTGCCAACGCCTTTGTCGAGATCCACCCGGGGGCCGGCGGCACCGAGTCGGCCGACTGGGCGCAGATGCTCCTCCGGCTCTATCTCCGATGGTGCGAGCGCCGGGGATTCGATGCCGAGATCATCGACGAGCAGCCGGCGGAAGAAGCCGGAATCAAGAACGCCGTCCTGCTGGTCAAGGGCCCCTATGCCTACGGCAACCTCAAGTCCGAGAATGGTGTCCACCGGCTGGTGAGGATCTCGCCCTTCGACCAACAGTCGCGGCGCCACACCTCCTTTGCCTCGACCCACGTCTATCCCGAGATCGACGACGAGATCGACTTCGAGATCCCCGAAAAAGACATCCGCATCGACCGCTACTGTTCTTCCGGCCCGGGCGGGCAGGGTGTCAACACGACCTACTCGGCCGTGCGTCTCGTGCACGAGCCGACGGGTGTCATCGTCACCTGTCAGAACGAGCGTTCGCAGATCAAGAATCTGGCGAGCGCCATGAAGGTCCTCAAGGCGCGCCTCTTCGAGCTCGAGCTCGAGAAGCGAGAGGAGGAGCTCGACAAGCTCAAGGGGCCGAAAAAGGACAACTCCTGGGGCAGCCAGATCCGCTCGTATGTTCTCCAGCCCTACCGGATGGTCAAGGATCTGCGAACCGGGCATGAGGTCGGTAACACCGACCGGGTGCTCGACGGCGACATCGACGGTTTCATCGAGGCTTACCTGCACTGGCAGGCCCAGGGCGGTGGCGCGGTCGCCGGTGACGCCGCGGACTAGTGCCCCACCGGCGCCTTGTCCTCAGGATCAAAAAAACGCCGCGCAAAGCGCGGCGTTTTCAGTGATCGAGTGAGAGTCGACTAGCTACGGCGCCACATCACGAGAACGGCAACCCCGATGAGCAAGAGCACCATGGCGATGATGCCGAAGCTGTTCAACGAGGGTACCGGCACGGCAGCGCCGCTCGGGGTCGGGGTCGGTTGGGTCGGGTCGAAGAACTGCATGCACATCACTTGGTCGGTGGTCACATTGGGCGGAACGGCGCCTTCCTGATAGGCAGCGTCGTCGTACGAATCGACGAGATCCTCATCGACCCAGAGGAAAAAGCACTCCGGAACGCCGGTCTGACGCTCGATCCGGACCCAGGTGGCACCGCTGATGTCGACGCCGGCGTAGGTCGCGGTGTACTCCTTGATGGTGGTCGTGGAAAAGGCGATACCGGTGTCGGTGATGGTCGGAACGACGCCCGTCACGGTCGCGACCACCGATCCGGGACCGGTAGCGGGGCCGTCGTAGAAGTAGATGTTGTATGGCGTGTTGGCGAGGTCGTCGTCGTCACAGAACGTGACGGTCGGGTTGAAGTCGACGTTGATTCCCCACCACTTGAGGCCGGAAGAGCCGCCCACAAAAGGCGTCACGGCGCCGGTGCCGTCGACAAAATCTTCATAAACGAAAAAACTGGCCTCAACGTCGCTCGTACGGGCGGTGTTGAAGTTGCCCGAATCCATGGGCTGTTGGTATCCGGTAAAACCGGTACAGTCCAACAAACCCTGCCGGGTATTGATCGTGTCGTTGACCAGGCTCGGCTGCACCTCGGCTGCTACCCCGCCGACGATCAGCAGCGCCGCCGCCGTCAGCATTGCTCCACGTGCCCAGGTTGTGTTTTTGCTCATGTTTTTCTTTCTCCTTCGATGACCACGAGTTTTTCAAAAAAGCGAACGATGAATCCGGGACGCGGTCGGTCCGGATCCGTGGATTCGCTCGGCGGATCTTCGGACCGCATAATACCATACCGTCGCTATGGGGAGGCAGCGCCGACGCGGCCCCGAGCAGGTCATTTCGTCAACGGTCAGTTGGGTTTGTGAGCGGTTCTAACCCGCACTTCTCACCGGGTTTCGTTGCGAGGTCGGCGAGGTACTGTGCCCAGCTGGGTTTTCGACCCGAGGGGCGCGGAGGCGTACTTGACAGTACGTCGAGCACCCGGAGGTGAGAAAGCCCAGCTGGTTGCTGTGCATCGCCGACCGCAGCAGACAGCTGGTGAGAAGAGCGGGTTAAGAGAGCCTGATTGAGATCGACGGAGGGACCCGAGCGCGGCGTCTGTTGATGCCGCGGCACAACTCGAGGAGGGCGAGACCGGGGCCGCCGCAATCCAACGACCGGAAGCTGTGGTTTCGCGGGCGAAAAAAACGCCGCGCATGGCGCGGCGTTTTGGGTGTCAGGTTGAACTCGGTCAGTTGCGGCGCCACATCACGAGGATGGCAACACCGATAATCATGAGCACCATGGCGACCATGCCGTAGGCGTTCAGCGACGGAACCGGGATCGCGGCACCGCCCGGGGGCGGAGGAGTCGGTGTCGGTTGGGCTGGATCATAAGGAAAACTGACGGGCAGGGGCCCTTCGGTGACGGTGGTTGTCCACGTGGTTGCTGTACCACCTCCGTCGATGGCCCAGACTCCGAGCCAGAATGCCCACAGACCCGCTGTCGGCTCCGTCCCGCCCGGCTCGTCGGGGCAGGTGAAGGAGTAGAGGACGCTGCGGTTAAACGGGGTTCCTCCGTTGGTCGTCCGACCGGACTGCTCAAAGCCCTGGGCCGTCGTCGACACAAAGAGAGGGTGAGCCGTGTTCCAGGTGTAGGGGTAGTAGAGCTGCCCGATGTGGCCCATCCAGTCGTTGGGCTGTGGTGCCACCGCGCCCACGGTGGTGATGTGCATGGTCATATCCACAGACCACATCCCCGTGAAAGTGTGGGTTTCCGTCAAGCTGATTGTGCCGAAATCGGCGTGTGCGGCGCCGGCCATGGCCAACAATACAACGACAACAAACAAGGATTTGCGCATGAAGATCTTCCTTCCCCTCCGGAACAGAATAATATCGACTCCCAGACCATTATCGTCATCGAAAGTGAGATCTGTCAAGGCGACCCCGGCGCCTTGCCGTCGGATGGAGCGCGATCGTCTCATCTATTTGGGGTTTGGGGCCGGCTTCGGCTGCCCGGGCCCCATGTAGACCCCGCCGCGCTTGGCCACGCCGAAGTGGCCCAAGGTGAGCGCCTTCGGCGCCGCCTCGGGGAGCTTTCGCCACTGTTCCTCGCTGAGGATCCTGCGCAGGGCCCGCCAGCGGTCGGCGGTGACTGCCGCGTGGGAACCGTAGGCCGTCTCCAATCGCGCGCGCCTGGTTTCGAACTCCTGTTGCGGAAGCCCGTCGTCATCGAGGGCGGTCATCAAGGCCCTGTAGGCGGTGCGTTTCTCTTCGTTCATCGCGGCGAGCCGCGGACCAAAGCTCGCTTCCACTTCGGCGATGCTCGTCACCTGGTCTGCGGTGAGCCCGAGTTTCTGCTGCGCCGCTTTCTCCTCGTACCAAGGCTTCTGGTTTCCCGCGGCCTTGCCGGCGGCAGCGGCGAGACCCGGCAGGAGTGCGATTGTTACTGCTGTCACGACAAGGTATCGGAACCTCGGGTTTGCGGTCATGTTTCCAACCTCCAACGGCGATTTCTTATCCCGCGGAAGTATACGGTAGACTGCAGCGCGGTGTGCACAGGAGGGGTTATGAACACGCGGAAGATGATTGGGTTCGCCATCTTGGCGGTCGGGCTCGGCCTGGGTCTGTATTCCCTGACACGCCCGGGGAGCGGACCGGCCGTGAGCAGCATTGGCCCGACTGCCGGCGCCAACGTTGTTCTGATCACCCTCGACACCACGCGCGCCGATCGTCTGGGTTGTTACGGCGGTGACCCCGAGGTCACCCCGGTGCTCGATGGTCTTGCCCGGCGGGGCGTGCTTTTCGAGCAGATGCAGGCGGCGGCTCCGATCACTCTGCCGTCGCACGCATCCATGCTCTCAGGCCTCTATCCCTATCACCACGGTGTGCGCAACAACGGGATGTTCGCCCTGTCCAACGACGTGGAAACGCTGGCGACGGTATTCAGCGACGCCGGGTATGCGACCGGCGCTTTCGTCTCGGCCTCGGTCTTGGCCCGTCGTTTCGGTCTCGACCAAGGATTCGACATCTATGACGACGACCTCAGTCGCGGATCGCATCTGACCCGTCGCGGCGTCCCCGCGCGCCGGGGCGACCTCACCCTCGAGGCCGCCCTCGACTGGATCGGTGAGGCGCCGGCGGACAGGCCCTTCTTCTGTTGGCTCCACCTTTACGATCCCCACGCCCCCTACGACCCACCGCCGGAATTCAGGCGGCGCTTCCCCACCGATCCCTACGCCGGCGAGATCGCCTTTACGGATTCGCTGGTGGGCCAGGTCGTCGAGTTCCTCGAGGATCGGGGGCTCTCCGGCAATACCTTCGTCCATGTGGTCGCCGACCACGGTGAGGCCTTTGGTGAACACGGCGAGCAGACCCACGCAATCCTCCTTCACCAGGCAACCACACTTGTTCCGTGGATCGTCGTCGGTCCGTCGGTGCCTGCCGGAGAGCGGTACACGGCCGCCACGTCGGGAGTCGATATCGCCGCCACCGTCGCGGCGCTGGCCGACGTCTCGATTCCAAATGGAGAGACCGCGGACGGGATCAATGTCTTTGCGGTCGACGGACCCGAAACCGGTGCGTTTCAGGAGCGAGACATCATCACCGAGATCCTGCTTCCGAAGTATCAATACGGTTGGGCGCCTCTGCTTGGAGTCCGCCAGGGTAAATGGCAGCTGACCCGGGGGGCGTACTCGACGCTCTTCGATCTCGAGCTCGACCCGAGGGAGCTGTCGGATGTCTCCGAGAGGGAGAAGACCATTACGGCAGCGCTCGAGAAGCGGCTCGATGCTCTCACGCAGGCCACGTCGGAGGATGAGGTCCGTCTGACTCTTTCGCGAAGCGAGCTCGATCAGTTGGCGGCGCTCGGCTACATCGGCAGCGAGGCCACCGAAAGGGAAGCTCCGCCGGACCCGAGGGACATGATCGATGCGCACGTCGAGTTCGAGGCCGGGAGAGAGCTCGTCAGTCAGGGCGACACCGAACTCGCGCTCAAGGCCCTGAACGGCGCCCTCGACCGGGATCCCGGCAACGTCGCGATGCTCACCGAACGGGCGCGGCTCTATCTGCGAACCGGGAAATTGGATGACGCCCGGAGCGACTTCCAGCGTTGTCTGACCCTTGACCCGGAGAGCGCGACGGTGTTCTACGGCATGGCTCAGATCGAGATCCAGGACCGCAACTTCGACAGGGCGCTCGAGCTGGCCGAGATCGGAGCGACCAAGAGGGGCGCCTTCGAGAGCCTCTCGGTGGTCAAAACCCGGGCGTTGATCGGTTTGGGCCGGATGGCGGATGCCACCCTTTTCGTCGATGAACGGCTGGCTGCAAATCCGAACGATGCGGATCTCCTTGCGATGCGAGGTGACATGTGCGCCCACGATGGCGACATCGAGCGAGCGGAGGAGTACTTCCGAAGGGCGGTTGCCGAGGATGCACTCCACGCCCCGTCTCGTTTTCTCCTGGCCGAGCTGCTCAAGCAGAATGGGCGCAGCGCCGAAGCGGTGGCGGTGCTCGAGGACCTTCTGCGGATTCAGCCGGGCAACCCGCGCGCCCTGGCCGCCATCGGCGATATCAAGATCCAGGACGCCGAGTCGGCGGTCGCCTATCTCGAGGAGGCGGTGCGCCTCGATCCGAAAAACTATGAAGCTCTGCTCAATCTCGGGCGGGTGTACCTCCAGATGGGTTTCGGGGCCAAGGGTGAAGCCATGCTGCGGCGGGCGATCGAAAGCCGGCCCTTCAGCAAGTCGGCTTACAACAACCTGGCTGTCTCGCTCATCATCCAGGGCCGTCTCGCGGAAGCGGAGGAGATGCTCCGAGGATTGCTCGAGGAGCACCCGGATTTTGCCGAAGCGCGGAATAACCTGTCGTTGACCCTGGCCCGTGCCGGTGATCTCGAGGGAGCGGAAGTCGAGGCTCGGCGCGCCATCGAGTCCGACGAGGTTCTCCTCGACCCGAGGTTGACCCTGGCTTCGATTCTCAACGATGCGGGACGCTACGGCGAAACGGTGGACATCCTCGAGCCTTTCGCCGGAAAGCAGCCTGCGCACAACGATTTCTCGATCCACTATGGGATCGCTCTCGTCGGCTCGGGGCGTGCGGAGGAATCGATACCGTGGCTTGAAAGGGCCATGGCGAAGACGCAGTCGAAGGACGAGTGGGTTGTTCTGGCCCTCGCTCAGGCCAAGGAAGCCGTCGGGCAGCAAAGACAAGCCCGCGATCTGTACGAACTCGCCGGCCAGATTTCGACGACGCCAAAGGTCCGCAGTCAAGCCCTGGCGGCAATCGAGCGGCTTGCCACGAGTGGGCAGGACTGACCGGGGTCCTACGAATCGCCTCGCGGCTGAAAAACGGAGAACGCGCCGGCGAGGGCTTGAAACCCCTCTGCCTTCGGTGTAACGTGCAGCCCGGCGAGACGAGCGCGAGCTCGTCAGCGGATCGACCTGGTCTCCGCCATCGCCGATCACTCGCGCCCTCCGGCGCCGTCAACAAGGAGGCCAGTTCATGAAGACGTCAACAGAGTTCATCGCCCTCGAAGATCGCTTCGGCGCTCACAACTACCATCCCCTCGATGTGGTCATCACTCGCGCATCCGGCGCCTGGGTTTGGGATGTGGAGGGCAAGAAGTACATGGACTTTCTGGCCGCGTACTCGGCGGTCAACCAGGGCCACTGCCATCCCCGGCTGGTCAAGGTCATGGCGGAGCAGATGTGCAAGGTCGCTTTGACCTCGCGGGCGTTTCGAAACGACCAGCTCGGCCCGTTCTGTCAGGAAATCTGCGAGCTCACCGGTTTCTCCCGGGTCCTGCCCATGAATACCGGCGCCGAGGCCGTTGAAACCGCGGTCAAAGCGGCGCGCAAGTGGGGCTATACCGTCAAGGGGATCGCCGAGGACCAGGCAGAGATCATCGTCTTTGACGGCAATTTCCACGGCCGGACGACCACCATCGTCAGCTTCTCGGCGGACCCAGAGTACCGGTTCGGTTTTGGTCCCTTCACCCCGGGATTCCGGATTCTCCCCTATGGCGACATCGAGGCGGTCAGGCAGGCCATCAACCCCAACACCTGCGCCGTGCTGGTCGAGCCGATCCAGGGCGAGGCCGGAATCGTGTCCCCGCCGGAGGGCTTCCTCCGCCAGCTCCGCGAGCTGACCACCGAGCACAACGCGCTGCTCGTGACCGATGAGATCCAATCGGGCCTCGGCCGCACCGGGACGCTCTTCGCCTACGAGCACGAGGGCATCCGTCCCGATATCGTGATCATCGGCAAGGCCCTGTCCGGTGGGATGTATCCGGTTTCGGCCATTCTCGCCGATGACGAGGTCATGGGAGTCTTCAAACCGGGTGAGCACGGCTCGACCTACGGCGGCAACCCTCTCGGTGCGGCGGTCGCCCGCGAAGCGCTCAAGGTCCTCATCGACGAGAAGATGGTCGAACGCTCCGCCGAGCTCGGCGGTCTCTTCCTGGACAAGCTCCGTGCCATCGACTCGCCGCATGTCAAGCTCATCCGCGGCAAGGGACTGTGGATCGGGATCGTCCTCAAGGATTCCGCCGGCGGCGCTCGTCGATTCTGCGAGGCGCTTCAGGCGGAGGGTCTCCTGTGCAAGGAGACGCATGCGACCGTTATCCGCGTCGCGCCTCCGCTGACCATCACCCTCGACGAGATCGATTGGGCGGTGGAGCGCATCGGTAAGGTCCTGACGACGCTGTAGCGCGCAGCGCGTACCGAGCTTTCGCGAGCAAACGCCCGCGGGAGCTATACTCCATCCGTGCAAAAGAGTGGTCCCATATCCGGGCGGCACCTCGCCATCGCGGTGCTGCTCGTCATTGTCGTCAACGCGCAGTTGACGTGGTGGATCATCTTCTCCACCGGTCAGGCGCGGGACCGGCTCGAGCTCGAACGCACCCTGCTCGAAGTCCGGGCACGGTCGTGGGCCGAGGTGTCGGCGCGGACCGGTCTGGATCAGGCGCCGCCAATCCCGGATGGGCTCGAAGTCGTGGCGGCGCCGGAGATCGATTCGCCCCGTCCGGCCGTCGACCTCGCCGGCGATCCCCATGGTCGGGTGATTCGTCCGACCCGGGCCGCCTGGGACCGGATCCTCGACGAGTACCGGAAACGGATCGTCATGATGGTTTCGGAAGGGGCGTTCTTCGCCTTCCTCCTGGTCGTGTTCATGGTGATCCTGTGGCGGACCTTCCGCCGAGAGGTGGACCTCGAACGGCAGCACCGGAACTTTCTGTCGGCCATCACCCACGAGATCAAGTCACCGATTGCGGCGATTCGCATTGCCCTCGAAACCGTGGTTTCGGGCCGCGCCGACGAGAAGGCGTCACGCAAGTTCATCGCCAACGCGCTGGCGGACACCGACCGCCTCGAGCGGTTGGTGCAAAAGGTCCTCCAGGCGACGCGTTTCGGCAGCGGGTCGGCCGCCATCCGGTTGAGCCGGAGATCGCTCAGTCGGGTGGTCGAGCGGGCGATCGCCGTGTTCGAGCCCGGTGCGGCGGCCGCGGGAGCGACGGTTCTGGTCGAGATCAGAGACGACCTCATCGCCGAGATCGACGACGAGGCGATGGCCATCGTGGTGTCGAACCTGTTGGAGAACGCGTTGAAATACGGTGGTCGCCCCGCTGAGATCAGGGTCGAGCTTCGTCTCGAGGGCGATCTCGCCATTCTCGATGTCAGCGACAACGGCAATGGGATCGCCGAGGGTGAGGTCCCCCTGATTTTCGGTCGCTTCTACCGGGCGGGCGACGAGATGACTCGAACGAGTCAGGGCACCGGTCTGGGTCTGTATCTGGTACAAAGAATCATGAAGGCTCATCAAGGAACGGTTTCGGTGGCGGACACAGGTCCGGACGGGACGACGATGCGCGTCACGCTCGCCGAAGTCGAGATGGGGGAGGACCGGGAATGAAGAAGCACATTCTCATCGTCGAGGATGAGGAGCATCTGGCGGAAGCACTCGCCCACAACCTCCAATTCGAGGGCTATTCGACGACGGTGGCCAACGATGGCGAGGAGGGGCTCAAGCTCGCCCAGTCGATCCACCCCGACCTCATCATCCTCGACATCATGATGCCAAAGCTCGATGGTCTCGAAGTGTGTCGGCGATTGCGTGCGGGCGGCACTCGGACCCCCATCCTCTTTCTCACCGCAAAGTCCTCCGACGCCGACCGCCTGCTCGGGCTCAAGGTGGGCGCCGACGACTATGTCGCCAAGCCGTTTCTGCTCGAAGAACTCATTCTCCGGATTCACGGCATCTTCCGGCGGCAGAACTGGTACAGCGCTGCGCCGGACGAGCAGGAGGTCTTCAGGTTCGACGGCAACGAGGTCAATTTCCGAACCTATGAGGCCACCACCGGCGAACGCACCATTCGTTTGACCGAGAAGGAGTGCATGCTGATGAAGCTCCTCGTGGAGCGGCGCAACCAGGTCGTTTCCCGGGAGGAGATCCTCGAGCGGGTGTGGGGGTACCGCTTCTCGACCTCGTCACGGACCATCGACAACTTCATCGTGAGGCTCCGCCGCTACTTCGAACCCGACCCCAAGGAACCGCGGTTCATCCACTCGGTTCGTGGGGTCGGCTACCGCTTCACGCCTTCGACCTAGGGTCGCCGGTGAGCATCCCTTTTCCCGGGTCCCGGATGGTCTCGTTGCACCGGCTGGCCCTCGGCGTCGTTCTTCTCGGGAATGCCGTGGCGTTCGCCGGAGTCGATCCACCGGTCCGGCTCGCGACGGCCGCTGTCGTGCTCCTGCTCATGCTCGATCTCAAAAGGGTGCCGGATGTGCCGCACCTGCACCGGCTCGCCGGATTCGTCATCGCCGCTTTGATCCTGATTCAGCTCGCGCCCCTGCCCGAGGTTCTTCGACGACTGATCCAGCCCGGATTCGCCGATGTGATGGCCTCGGGCTGGTACCCGCTGTCGCTGGCCCCGTGGGCGACCATCCAGGTCGCCGCTTCGGCGGTGATCGTGGTCGGGATCGCGGTGACGGCGGCGCGGATCGGGGTGACCCGGAGCGGACTGCCGGTGCTTCTCGCCCTCATCGCCGCCACCGGGGTCGTGGTCGCGGTCCTCGGGTTGGCGGGCGAGGCCGGCGCCCCTGAAAAGGTGCTTCTCGTGCGCGACAACACCGGCGGTGGGAGCCCCTACGGACCCTTCGTCAACGAGAACCACTTCGCCCAGGCCGTGGAGCTCACCCTGCCGGCGGCGCTGGTCCTGCTCGCCGTCGGCGCCCGCAAGCTGCGGGGTTCGGGTGGCGAGCGCCAATTGGCGGCGGTGATGGTCCTCGGCTCGGCGGTGGCGACGGTGGTGACGGTCGCGGCGATGTTGCGCTCCGGGTCCAGGGGTGGTGCGCTCTTTCTGCTGCTGGCCCTCGCGTTGACCCTTCCCATCTGGTTGCGTCCCCTTCGCTTGCGCGGCCGCCGTTGGCCGGCAGTCGTCACCGGCGTCGTGCTCGTCGCCGTGGTCGGCGGTTTGTCGTGGACCCGGCTTCCCGAACTCGAAGAGGGGTTTCGCGATCTCGTCGCGGTCGAAGGCGTCGACGGCAACACCCGCTGGGATCTGTGGTCGGGAACCGTCGGTTCGTGGAAGCGGTCGCCGGTGGTGGGCTCCGGTCTCGGCAGCTACCGCTACGTCATCGGACTCGACAAGCCGGCGACGGGACAGTCCGTCCTCGAACAGGCCCACAACGACTGGCTCGAGTGGGCGTCGACGGCGGGAATCATCGGAGCGGCCGCAGTGGGGTTGTTCGTGGTCGGGGTGGGGACGGGACTCGCGCCCCGGCGGGTGCGGCGACTCAGGTTCGAATTCCGCTACGCCCTGGCCGGAGTCGCCCTTGCGCTCGTGGCCACCGGGATTCACGAGATCATCGGCTTCGGTCTCCAGACGCCTCTCAACCGATACCTCCTCGCGACCTGGATCGGTTTGATGTGGGGTCTCGCCGGCCGGGTCCGGAATCCGCACGGTGAGCCGGGGGTTCACGATGCCCCGGGAGGAGAACCCGGATGAACTCGACGTCACTGCAGCCGGGAGAGATCGACCGGCATCTCAAGAACATGCGCGTGGCGACCGGGGTATTCCTCGCCACGGTCGTACTGGCTGCGGTTCTGTGCATCGGAGTGGCGAAGCGGGAGAGCGCGGTATCGCCAATGGCGGTGAGTCTGACTGCCGGCGCAGCGGCCTTATGGGTCGGGTTCACCGCCAACCGCGACGCCCAGGCGCGGCTTGACCGGATCAAACGCGCCTTTGCGGCAACGGGCGATGAGCAGCGATTGCTCAGGGATCATCGGATGGTCAACCTGGCGGTTCTCGTGCGGCTCGAGGTGATGGTCATCGCCGCGGTCGTCGCATCGATCTGGGGCGGGACCGCCGCAGTCGCCTGGGGTGTCCTGGGTCTCGCCGGAATGATGATGTTTCTCAGTTGGCCCACCGCCGACAAGACCCACACCTTGATCAAGCGGGCGCGGGAGCTGCGGGGGCGGTAGGAATCCGAATCAGCGGCAGGGGCAGGATCAGCGACAGGGACAGCGACCGTGTCCGGGTCAGCGACAGGAGCGGCGGCCGGATCTCGGTCAGCGACCGCAGACTCCCTGCCTGACCTGGCGCCTCCTCCACCCGAAGTCCTGATCTGCGATGTTTGTAGGGCCGGCGTCCCGCCGGCTCTTCAGACTCCTCCCTGTCAGACGCGCGCCAACACGAACTCTGACACCTTTCAAGCCCCGCCCCGCCCACTCTCGAACGCGATGCCTTGGCGCCTCTGCGTCTCTGCGTTGATGTGCGATGGTGCGCTGCTCCTGTCCAGAGACCAGTATCCAGCATCCGGAATTCCCTTCCGCTTGAGCGACTTGAAACCTATCGGAACCGCACCGCGTACAATCTCGTGCGGGGCTCTGCGCCCGTCGATGGAGGATTGATGAACAAGAAGATCTGGTTGGGCGTGGCGATCGTGGTTGCGGCGGCGGCGGCGCTCAGCCTCATCGCGCTGCCGTCAGGGGCCGAGTGGACCACGTCGTCGCCCCAGGCGCGGGCCGAGTTCACCGCTGCGGTGGACGCCCAGATGAAGCTCTACCACAGCGATGTCCAGGCGCATCTCGAAAGGGCCCTCGAGCTCGATCCCGACTTCGTCATGGCCAAGCTCTACCTCGCCGATAAGGTCAAGAAGGATGACGAGAGTCGAGCCGCCAGCCTGTGGAACGACGTCATGTCGGCCGATCAGTCAAAGCTCTCCGAACGTGAGCGGATCTCCATCAACCGGGCCCGGGCGATGCAGGAAAAGCGGTTTTCAGATGCGGACGAGATGCTCGACGCCTATCTCGCCGATCACCCGAACGACCCATTCCTCCTCCATCAAAAAGCGCTCGCGCTGTGGATGACCGGTGATTTCGAAGAAGCGGAGCTCTTGAATCGCCGCCTCATCGAGATCGCGCCGAACTGGGTCATCGCTTACAACCAGTTGGGATACATCGCCATGTCGCAGGGGCGATTCGCCGAGGCCGAGGAGTATTTCACGAGCTATCGGTTCGTCGCGCCGGACCAGGCGAATCCGCACGATTCGCTGGCCGAACTCTACATCATGATCGGTCGCTACGAAGACGCCGAGTCGTCCCTCTACCGTTCCATGGAGATCAAGCCCGATTTCTGGGCCGCCTATGATCATCTCGCAATGACGAAAATGATGATGAACGACTTCGCCGGAGCCGAGGACGCACTCGTCATGGCCGGGGAGGCGGGCGAGGTTCCTGAGTACTGGAAGACCGGGATCGGGTGCATCATCCGGATCGCCGAGTTGGCCCACAACGAGCAGTACCGGGAGATTCTCGCGCTGAAGGAAGAGGACCCCGAGTGCTTCAAGGGCCATTCCTGGGGCCACGGGAGCGTTACGGCCCACCGCGCCGCGAGCCTCCTGGGCGAATGGGAGATCGCCGAGGCCATCGAGAGGGACTATGCCGCCGTCATCGACAAGATGGCGGAAGGCGGAGACGAGAGGGACAAGTCGGACGCCGCCGGAGCCCTCGCTCACCTCCAGGGCGTTCGGTTGGCCGTTCAGGGTGATCTCGAAGGGGCCGTCGAGCGGTTCAAGGCCGCCGACGAGAACATGACCTACATCCAGGCCTCCAACGGTCTTTTCAAGCTCTACAACAGACTGTTTCTGGTGGAGACCCTCTTTGCTTCTGGAATGGACGGCAAGGCTCACAAGCTGCTGTCACAGGTCCGGTCGGTCAACCCGAGGATGGTCGGCGACTTCGAGGAGCAAGGGCTCAAGATTCTCGGGTTGGAACGCGAGTAACGTGATTGCGGAGTTGACAATCCACAGTTGACAGTCGACAGTTCATCGCGGTCGTGAGTGCTTGATCGTCCCTCCTGAAGATCGGCGTTCGCCCTCCCCCAACGACGCCGCCGCCGAACGAACTGGACACGGATTTCACGGATTTGACTGGATTTCTCTAAGAGTGGGTTGTTGTAACTCAGTCGCGCTCCAACTTCGTACAAGCGGGACCGCGAGCTTTCATGACGTGGTCTTTGATTCGAACCGGATTTCCACGGAGTGTTTATTGTGAGCCCTGCGTTGAGTCGGGGCCCGCTTCCGTGAAATCCGTCTGAGATCAAAAACGAAATCAATCGAGATTCCCTCTACGTCGCCACGAAGTCGTTTGTCCTCCCTGAACCTGGACTCAACCATAGAAAAAATCCGTGTTGATCGGTGTTGATCCGTGTCCCATTGCGATGGACCCGTCGACCTCCTGTCCGGAGTCACCGACCTGCTTTGACCTCGGCCTCCATTAGGTGCTTCTCAAAAAAGTCTGCAATGGCGCGGAAGACCTGCAGATGTGAGCCCGGCGCGTTGATCCCATGGCCCAGGTTGGGCAGGAGCATGAGCTCGAACCGGACCCCTTCGCGCCACGCCCGGTCGGCGAACTGGAGCGTGTGCTGGACGTGGACGTTGTCGTCCCCGGTCCCGTGGATGACCAGGAGCGGCTCGGCGAGATCGCCGACGGCGTCGAGGACCGAACCCGCGGCGTAGCCCGCCGGGTTGGCTTCGGGGGTGCTCATATAGCGCTCGGTGTAGATAGAGTCGTAGAGTCGCCAGTCGGTCACCGGCGCCACCGCCGCGCCGGCAGCAAAGGTGCCGGGGCTATGGGTCAGGGCAAAGGTCGTCATGTACCCACCGTAGGACCAACCCCAGATTCCGATCCGAGCGGGATCCACCCAGGTCTGGCTCTTGAGCCACCTCACACCGGCGAGTTGATCCGGCAGCTGGCTGGATCCCAGGGCGAGATTCATCGCACCTTCGAATTCACGACCACGCGCCGGCGAGCCGCGGTTGTCGAGGGCGAAAACGACAAAACCGCGACCGGTGAGAATGTGGTTGAAGAGACCGCTGGTCCGGGGCCACGCATCGACGACGACCTGCGCGTTTGGACCTCCGTAGGTGTAAACCACAACGGGATAACGGCTCGACTCGTCGAATTCCGGCGGCAGCAGCAGCATCGCGTTGAGGACAATCCCGTCGTCGGCCTTGACCTCGACGAATCGGTGGTCCGCGTAGTCGATTCTCGGAATCGGGTGTTCAACGGGGATTTCCGCACCCCTCGCTCCTGAATCGTCCATCACCCATCGGCGGGGAGGTGCGCTCAGCCTGGATGTGGTGACCAGAAGACCGCCGGAAGCCGCGAGCTCGGCCGAGTGGGTGCCGGCGCCGGGGGTGAGTTCCAAGGTGTCGCCGGTCCTCAGATCGACTCTGAAGAGGCGACGTTCCATCGGGTTGGGCCGCGCCGCCTGGTACCAGACGAATCGATTGCCGGCATCGACACCGACGATCTTCGTGACGTCCCAGGGACCGGGACTCAGATCGACGGGTTCACCATCCGCCCGGGCGTGCCACAGGTGCGTGGCGCCTTCCCGCCGGCTCAGCCAGAGAAACGAGCCGTCAGCGAAGAAATGGAGACCATCCACCGGCAGGGTCCAGTAGACATCCTTCTCCTCGATGAGCGAGGTGCGGGCGTTGCTCTGGGAATCGACGCGGACCAGTCTCAGATGCTTCTGAGCCCGGTCGATTTCCTGGTACCAGAGGTCGCCATCGGGGGTGAAGCCAAACCTGGGAACGTAGCCGACGGGATCGGCGAAGGCGATCTCGTTCGAGCGGGCGGTGGTCGAGTTCTGACCGAAAATCCTCAGATGAAGCGACGGACGTGGCGACGGGTCGCCGGATTTCGGGTAGCGTTGCCCGGTCAGCCGCGAATGGGTCTCCATGAGGTCGAGCAGGTGAAAGACCGGAACCTCGGTGTCGTCGAGCCGAAGCCAGACAATGGCCGAGCCGTCATCCGCCCACTCGAACGCGCGGCCGTTGCGATCGGCGAGTTCTTCCTCGTACACCCAGTCGAAGACGCCGTTGAAGATGGTCTCGGAGCCATCATGGCTCAACCGGGTCTCGGTTTTGCGTCCGAGATCGTAGACCCAGAGATCGTTGCCCCGGACCCACGCGATGCGGAGGCCGTCGGGTGAGAACCGGGCGTGTTTCTCGGCCCCTGCGCCGGTTTCCAGGAGCGTCAAGGTTCCGGCCTCGAGATCGAAGAGGTAGGGATCCTCGCCATCGTTGACAAGCACCGCTCGTCCATCCGGTCGCCAGACCGGGTCGTCGAGGAGGGGCGTCCCGCCGGGCAGGTCGCGAGCCATCGACTCGAGGTGGAGGGTGTCGACGAGGGTACGGCGATCCCCGGTCGAGGGATCGAACTCCATCAGGCGTGGGTTCGATGGATCCGACCGGTCGACCCAGATCACCGTGTCGTGGCCGGGACGCCACTCGACCCGTGGGGTGTCGAGGCGGGTCTCCGCGATTTCGCCGAATGCGAGCTCGAGATCGGAAGGCGCGGGATCACCGGTTGATCTGTCGGTGGTCGCGATCACCGCGGGAGCGAAGGCGAAGAGGAGTGAAACGAGACAGCGGACGGGGCCGGGCATGCGCACCTCCGTGGCTATGGGGGGTCAATCTCGAAGGCGGCGGATGACCTCGGCGAGTTCCGAAGTCAGTTGGTGATCTCCGAGTCGCAGACGAATGGCGTCGAGAACGCTCGAGAAATACCAGAGTTGTTTTTCCTTGGAAGCGTTGAATCGATCCCAGACCAACTGGGGGTCGGAAGCCTCGCCGAGATCGAGCTCGAGCGTCATGAGATTGTGAATCGTATCGGCGCTCTTGATGAGGACCGCGTCCCGGGGCATGGATTCGATATCGGCGATCTGCTCCTGTTTGCGCAGCTCCCATGTCTCGTCCCGACTTCGATCGGATCGCTTGTCCTCGGTCACGGCCAGGACCAACTCGAGCACCGCGTCATTGGTGATCTCGCGGATCCGTTCTCGACCGTTGGGATCGGGTACGTCTTCGAGATAGTCGTGGAGAGCCGCAGCGGCGAGCACCTCGTCCGGCGCGCCGAGGCGGGCGAGGATGGTCATCGTTCCCATGAGGTGGGTGATATACGGGATGTGGTCGTCGGGGAGAGGAACGCCCGTCGACGTCGTTGCGTCGGCGGCGCGATCACGTTTGCGGAACTGGTGGTAGTGGCCCTGTGCAGCCAGACGGACCGCGGCCTCGATCATCGGCGAGTAGATGGGCGGTCGTCGGAGTTCGTCGTTGTTCGTGCTCAATCCCAGTCCTTCGGGCCATTGTAACCCGCAGTTCTCGGCAAAAGGGGTAGACTTGTCCCCAGGAGGTACGGATGCGACGTTTGACCCTGCTCACCGTTCTCACCCTTTTTGCGGTTTCCCCGGCGAACGCCCAGTTCGTGGCGCCGGGAGCATCGATACCGGTCGTCGCCAATCTGCCCGGGCTCAACGCCACCGACTGGCGAACCGACATCAGTGTGGTCAATCTCGGCGAGACCGAGACGTCCATCCGACTCCTGCTCCTGCCGGAGATCAAGAACGGTGTGCCGGTCTTCCAACCGGAGATCACCGAACCCATCATCGTCGCCGCCGGCGCACAGAAGACCATGCGCAACGTCGTCGAGACGGTCTTCGGTTTCTCCAACACCAAGGGCGCGCTTTCGATCTTCTCGGATGATTTCGCTCCCCTCGCCGTGAGTGCTCGGATCTACACCCTCGGTGACGACGGTGGCAGCTACGGCCAGAATGTCGAAGGGCTGCTGGTGGCCAACCAGGCCTGGACGCCGGGCATTACCCACGACGACTTCTACCGCAGCAACATCGGGATCTACCTCCCGTTCGATCCGGCGCCGGGCCAGCCGGTCCGATTCGCCCTCACGGTCTTCGACAAAGACGGCGATGAGGTCGGGGGTGGAGAGATTCTCTTCAGGGACGCCGGAATGCAGCAGTACAACCTCTCGGATTTCGGAGTGGAGACGCTGCTCGACGGCTATGTCGAGTTCGATTGCCTCGACCCGACGGCCACCTTCTACGCCTACGCCTCCCGGGTCGACCAGGTTTCGGGAGATGCGGTCTTTCGTCAGGCCCGGGGTCGTCAGAGCGACCTGCCCTAGGCCTCCGGTCTCACTCACTTTCTGCTGCGGTCGACGATGCAACGGGCTCAGCCGTGTCCTCTCGCCTCGGTGATGCTCAACGTACTCCAAGTACGCCTGCGCTCACCTCGGTTTCGGTGACACGGCTGAGCCCCTCACCCCGTCGCCCTCGCGACGAAAGTGCGTGAGACCGGAGGCCTGGTTCTCTTTTGTCGGAGGGTGGCGGCGTCACGGCTTTGGTTTCGGCTTCGTTTCGGTTGGCGATCTCAGAGGAATCCGTGGTTGCGCATCCAGCCGTCGTTGTAGATGGTGCTGAGGTAGCGGAAGCCCGAATCCGGAAAGATGGTGACGATGCGGGCGGGGGCGTCGAGCCGGCGGGCGAGTTCGCAGACTCCCCACAGCGCGGCGCCGCTCGAGCCGCCGGCGAAGATGCCTTCTTCTCGAGCGAGTCTGCGGGTGGCGTGGAACGCGTCGCCGTCGGTGATTCGGATCATGTCGTCGATGAGGTCGAAATCGGGAACCGAGATGATCTCCTCGTCGCCGAGGCCTTCGATGAGGTAGCGGCCGGGCTTGACCAGGGTGCCGTTGTGGAAGTGGTCGAAAAAGACCGATCCCTGGGGATCGATGGCGACGACCTTGATGGACGGGTCACGCTCCTTGAGGAAACGGGCGATGCCGCAGATCGTCCCGCCGGTTCCCATACCGGCGACGACGTAGTCGATCTTCTGGGCCATCTGACGCCAGATCTCCGGGCCTGTGGTGTAGTAATGGGCTTCTGAGTTTTCGCGGTTGTTGTGCTGATCCGGGAAGTACGCCGCCGGGTTTTCTGCCGCCAACCGTCGAGCGGTCCGGTTGTAGCTCTCGGGGTGTTCCGGCGGGAGATCGCCGTCGACCAAAACCAGTTTGACGCCCATGGCGATGAGGCTGTCGAGCTTTTCCTTCGAGGTCTGACGGCGGACGACCATGGTGCACTCGAGACCCTTCATGACCGCCATCAGGGCGAGCCCCATGGCGGTGTTGCCCGAGGAGCTCTCGATGATCTCGTCACCGATGGCGAGACGGCCGTCGGCCATGGCCTTTTCGACCATGTAGCGGGCGATTCGGTCCTTGACGCTGCCCATGGGGTTCATGAACTCGATCTTGGCGAAGACTTCGCAGTCGAAATCTTCAACCGTGCGGTGAAGACGGACCAGGGGCGTCCAACCGATGGCGTCGGAGATGCGCTCGAAGACACGGAGCTCGTTCATGTCGGGAAGTATAGTCGGCTATGGCGTGTCCGCGTATGACGGAAGTGAGGCAAAACCGGGGCGTGGTTCCTGATCCGAGGGTTTTCGTTTCCCTCACGAGTGACCACGGCTGCTCGAAGCAGACGTGGTCACTCGTGAGCCTTGAAGAGAGGTTTCACCACGAAAAGGTACGCGATGAGGGATCCCCAGATCAAAGTCTGGGCGGCGACGTGGATCCAGGGCGATGTCGGCCAGACGGATTCGATCAGCGTCCGTTGTTCGACCAGCAGACCCTCGATCGGGAAGAGATCGCCCGGGTCGATGACGGCGGAGGTGACGGCCGAGGAGATCCCGCCGATGGCTGTGGCCGCCACGGCCGTCCACCAGGCCCAGGGTTCGCGCCGCGAGGTGCCCCAGGCGAGGGCGGCGCTGAGGACGAGGACGATCACCCAGCACACCGCTCCCTCGGCACCGGACAGCACCCGCCCGAAAAACGGGAAGACAAAACCGTAGGCGGGCGCCGCGACGATGCTGAGTCCACCCAGGGCGTAGGCCACCGTCAAGGCGAGCAGGCGCTGCGGACAGCGATCGGTCCAGTCGGGTCGAGGGTCACGCGAGCGGCAGGTGGCGACGACGTTCGGTGAGCGGTAGAAGAGAACGAACGCGCCCGGCAGCAGCACGTAGATCACGCCGAGGAAGAGGGCGATGACGGTGGCGACCATCCCGACGTCCCCGGCTTCGAGCCCCGACGAGACGCCGAGCGACGACAAGAACCCGGGCAGCAGCCACCAGGAAAGGACCATTGTGACGACACCGGTGATCAACCACACCCAGGAGAGCGCCAGGGTCAGGGCCACCGCCCAGCGCCGAGCTCGGATCGATCCCACCCCGAGGGTGATGAACGCCGCCGCGATCACGGCGTCGAGTCCGAGCGAAGGCAGCAGGACTCCCAGGTCGACGACCGGAGACAGCGCGGCTGCGGCGACGGTGAGCGGGACGAGCGAAGCGCAGGCGAGCCCGATGAGGATCCCTGCCGCGCCGAAGACGGCCAGACCGGCGCTGCGATCTCGGTGCTCATCGGTTCGGAGGCTGGATCTGGTGTTTCCCATGGTCTTCGACCCGCATTATCCCCCGGAAACCGATGCCGGGAAATGCGGTTGAGACCGGGCCGTTGTGCTACCGTGTGGCACCGATCGGCGGAGACATGAAGCTCGTCATTCAGATCCCAGCCTGGAACGAGGAAGACCATCTGGCCGAGGCCGTTGCAGCGCTCCCCCGGGAGGTTGCGGGCTTTGACGAGATCGAGATCCTGGTCATCGACGACGGTTCCGAGGACCGCACCGTCGATGTCGCCCGCGCATCGGGCGCGCGGGTGGTCCGGTTGCCGGTCCACCGCGGGCTCGCCGTTGCCTTCGCCTCTGGCATCGACGCGGCCCTCGAGCGAGGCGCCGATGTCATCGTCAACACCGATGCCGACGGCCAGTACGACCCGCGTGACATCCCCGCTCTCGTGGCGCCGATTCTCTCGGGGGATGCACAGATGGTCATCGGCGACCGCCAGGTCCATACCATCCGCCATTTCTCGGCGACCAAGAAGATCCTCCAGAAGCTCGGCTCGTGGGTGGTCAGAAGACTCTCGCGCACCGATGTCACCGATGCGACCTCGGGATTCCGGGCGATCTCGAGAGAGGCCGCCCTCAAGCTCCACGTCTTCACCCGTTTCACCTACACCCTGGAGACGATCCTCCAGGCCGGTGAGGCCGGTCTCAAGGTGGTGTCGGTCCCGGTCCGCACGAGGGCCGAGGAGACGCGTCCGTCGCGGCTTTTCCGCAGCAACACCGGGTATGTGCTGCGCTCGCTGGAGAGCATCGCCCGCATCGTCGTCCTCTACAATCCGCTGCGGATCTTTCTCCGGATCGGCGCGCTGCCGGTTCTCGTCGGTCTCGCCCTCATGATCCGCTTCCTCTACTTCTACATCACCGGCGAATCGCCCGCAGGTCACCTCCAATCGCTCATTCTCGCGGTCATCCTCATCACCGTGGGAGTCCAGGTGTGGGTGGTCGGGGTGATGGCCGATCTCATCGCCGTCAATCGACGGCTCCTCGAAGAAACGGTGGAACGGCAGCGTGAAGGTCTCGGCCGTGACCGCTGACGGATCGACCGGAAACTGAAGTGAACCGGACAGCCGACTCCGGTGGATCCCGGTCGGCGCAGCGCGCCGTCGGGGTTGTCATCGCCGTCGCGCTGGTGTTTGCGGTCCTCTACCTGGCCCGGCCGGCAACGGTCTGGGAGTTGCTCGCGACCAGCGATCCGGTGCTGCTGGCTCTGGCTGCGGCCTCGGCCGGCGCGGCGCTGGTCATCCGGGGCGCGCGCCTGGTGGCGCTGCTGCCGCCGGGCGATCTCCGTCTCAATGAGGGGGCCCTGGTGGCGGCGGCAGCCCAGGCGGCGGCGCTCTTCGCCCCGGCGAGGGTCGGCGAGTTCGCCTTGCCGTGGCTGCTTCGCCGCGTCACCGGACGGGATCTCGCGGCAGGCGTCGGGACCCTGCTGGCAGCTCGGGCCCTCGACCTGGCGGGGCTCGGCCTGTGGGCCGGCTGGGCGGTTCTGGCGATCTGGGGGTGGACCGAACCTGTTGCGCTGCTTGCCGCCGCGGCGCTCGTGGCGCCGCCGCTGATGCTGCCGATGACACTGCGGCTCGTGCATCGCCTCGCCGTGCGATGTCTCGCCCCCCGCGGCCGCCGCGGCCGGCGGTGGGCCCGCCACAGCCGCCGACTCTCGGACGGTGTGGCGGAACTCCGGCGGCGACCGGCCCGGCTGGCGGCGGCGGTCGCCGCGTCGCTCGTCATGTGGGCGTTTCTGTGGGTGCTCGCCTGGTTTCTTCTCGCCGCCATGGGGTTTTACTGGCCCGCCGCCGAGGTGGTGGCGGGTTCGGCTGCCGCCTCGTTGAGCAATGTGCTGCCGGTCAACGTCATCGGGAATCTCGGCACCCTCGAGGCGGGCTGGACCGCCGCGTTCACCGCGCTCGGAGTGCCCGTGTCAGTGGCCGCCGCAACAGGTCTGGCCAGCCACCTGTGGGCGCTGCTCTTCGCCGCCGTCTACGGCGCGGCGGCGTGGCTCGTGATCGCCAGGCGAGACCCGCGCAGGTCGAGTTGAACCGCCAAGATCCATTGCAGTTTCACCGCCAAGAACGCCAAGTCCATCGCAAAGGAAACCCGATGAGAAGTGCGGGCCGGTTGTCAACCGACGGTGAAACCGTTCGTCTCAACAGGGATCGAGCGGGCCCGGTGGCGGCAGTGGATGTCACCGCAGCCAACAGACGCCTTCGGGCGCCGCCACCCGACCAACAGGGGTCGAGGTCCCCATGCCGTCCGGCCGGGCCTCGCTCGTTCTTCCTGACCCGGAGTCTGGTCCGAGCGTCACTTCACCGGTTCGAGACCGAGCTGAACCGCCGGTCGGGCCGCGATGTCTGCGAGCCAGCGTCTGAGATTGGGCAGTTCGTCGAGATCGATCCCCAACCGCCCGTGGCGGGCAAGCCAGGGGAAGCTTGCGATATCGGCGATGGAGTATTCGCCCGCGAGGTAGTCGCGACCCGCGAGGCGGCGGTCGACCACGGTGGCGAGTCGCTGCGCCTCGGTGGAGAAGCGCTCCACAGCATAGGGCACCGACTCGGGTGTGAAGTAGAGGAAGTGACCGAGTTGGCCGAAAACGGGGCCGATGGCGCTCATCTGGAACATCAGCCACTCCATGACCTGCCACCGGGCATGTTCGTCTTGCGGCAGCAACCTTCCGGTCTTTTCGGCGAGGTAGAGCAGGATGGCGCCGGATTCGAAGATCGAGATCGGTTCGCCGCCCGGGCCCTCGGGATCGACGATGGCGGGGATCTTGTTGTTCGGGCTGATGGCGAGGAACTCGGGCCTGAGCTGGTCGCCGACCGAGAGGTCGACGGGGCGAACGCGGTACTCGAGATCGCACTCCTCCAACATGATCCGAATCTTGTGGCCGTTCGGGGTGTCCCAGCTGTAGAAATCGATCATGGTGCCTCCGTTATGACCTAACCAACTCGCTCCCGTTCCCGTTCCCGTGCCCGGGAACGGGAACGGGAGCGGATGATCGCTTTCACGACCACGAGTTCGGCGACGGTCACAGTTTCACGCTGGGTTGGGCGGACATTGTGGGGGCGGGCTTCCAGCCTGCCCGTCAGAGATGTTGACGTCGGTTGGGCGTTTCCGAGAGAGTGCGGAGAGGTTGGGTTTGGCGGGGTTCACGGTCGCTGCCCGGGCCGCCGCCCCTGTCGCTGCCCCTGGATGTTGTCAGACTTCGTGGACGCGAGCTTCCCAAGGGAGGGTGTCTCAAGGGCAGGCTGGAAGCCCGCCCCCACAACCATCGCAGACCAGGTTGTTGAGGTGGCTCGGTGAACAGGCTTTTGGCCTGCTCATGGAGGTGACGGAGGCAGCGGCCATCGGGAACGGGAACGGGAGCGGAAACGGAAACGGGTAAGGATACAATCTCGAACAGTGAATGAGTGAACGGGAGGAACGAGATGGCAAAGAAGGTTGGAGTCATCCTGTCGGGTTGTGGTGTCTACGACGGCTCGGAGATCCACGAGTCGGTGATCACCATGCTCGCGCTCGATCGCGCCGGTGCCGAGATGGTCTTCTGCGCTCCGGATGTCGACCAGATGCACGTGATCAACCACCACACCGGTGAAGTGGCGGAAGGGGAGAGCCGCAACGTGCGGGTCGAAGCGGCGCGGATCGCCCGCGGCCCGGTCAACGATGTCGCCGACGTCAAGGCCGACGATCTCGACGCGCTCATCCTGCCCGGCGGTTTTGGCGCGGCGAAAAATCTCTGCACCTTCGCGGTCGCCGGCGCCGACTGCGATGTCGATCCCGGTGTCGCGGCGCTGGTGCGGGAGGTCCACGCCCAGGGCAAGCCCATCGCCGCGGTCTGCATCGCACCCGCGCTCCTGGCCAAGGTGCTCGGGTCGGAGGGTCCGGATCTGACCATCGGCAACGACGCCGGCACCGCCGGCGCTCTGGAGAGCCTCGGCGCCACGCACATCGAGTGTCCGGTCACCGAGTTCGTCGTCGATCGCGAACGCAGGCTCGTCACGAGCCCGGCTTATATGCTCGCGACGAGGATCTCCGAGGCCGCCGAGGGGATCGAGAAGACCGTCGCGGCACTCATGGAGATGGCATATGGTAAATGATTTAGGAGTTAGGAGTTAGGAGCTGGGCAGGAAGCGTATCCCAGCCCTGACTCCTCACCCCCCAGGCCTCACTTTTCCTCAGTACGCGAACGGATCGTTCCCCTCGGGTGTCGATTCCGGCGCCGGCTTCGGCTCGTCCTCGGTCTTGGCCTTCCGTGACCTCCTCGGACGCCGCTTGCGGGTCTTCGGTTTGGACTTCGCGCTGTCCTCGGACGGTTTGTCCTCGCGCGGTCCGGTCTCGGCGACCGGTTGATCTGCGGCGTCATCCGCCCCGGCCTCGTTCTCGACCGCGTCATTGGTTTTGGCGGCTTTTTTTCGCCGCCGCCTCGGGCGTCGTCGTTTGCGGGCTGTCTTGTCTTTCCCGTTGCCGTCGTCATCGCCGTCGTCGTCGTTTTCGGCGGGCTCGCTGTCGTCGTCGGCCGTTGGTGCTTCGGCGGCTTCGGGCGAGGTTGGCGCCTCGGGGCTCTCGTCGGCCGCAACGTCCGCCTTCTTCCGCTTGCGTCCGCCTCGGCGGCGCTTGCGGGCGGGCTTCTCGGTCGGCGGCTGAGCCTCCCCGTCGTCCTCGACCGCGCTCACCGTCTTTCGCGGCGAGCTCGATTGGATCCCGTTGGCGAGGTCGGCGGCGGTCACGGCGGCGATTGCGGCCGCCACGGCGGGGCGGGCGGTCGACCGTTCGGTCCACTCGATTTTCTCTTCGGAGCGGTGGAGGCCTGCGGCGGCGATGATCTCGACGCGAATGTCGAACTCTCGCTCGAGATCCCCGAGTTCCCTCCGGAGGTCGTTCTGAATGGCATCGGAGAGCTCGGGGTGAAGGGAGACCCGGACGTGCTCGATCTGGCCGGTGACGGCGCGGGTTTCGATGCGGCGCAGAATGCTCAGGCCGACCAGTTCGGAGCTGGCGATGGTTCCGGAGCCGCCGCAGGTGGGGCAGGGCCGGTGGGTGCGCAGCTGGAGCGCCTTCTTGAGCCGCTGTCGGTTGATCTCGAGCAGTCCGTTGTCCGAGAGCCTGCTGGTGGTGTGTTTGGCCTTGTCGTCCTTCATGGCGTCGCGCATGGCCTTCTCGACGTTGCGCCGGTGCTTCGAGCTGCGCATATCGATGAAGTCGACGACGACGAGACCGCCGATATCGCGCATCCGCAGCTGGCGGGCGACCTCGACGGATGCCTCCATGTTGGTCGCGTGGGCGGTTTCCTCCTGGCTGGCGGCGCGGTTGGCGCGGCCGGAGTTGACGTCGATGGCGGTGAGGGCCTCGGTGCCGTCGATGACGATGGAGCCGCCCGACGGCAGATCGACCTTGCGCAGGTAGATCTTCTCGATCTGATTCTCGAGCTGGTACTTGCTGAAGAGGGGGAGCCGCTCTTTGTAGGGAATGAGGATCGATCGCGACCGCGGCATGAAGGTTTCCATGAAACCCTTGGCCTTGGCAAAGGCGGCTTCGTCATCGACGAGGATCTCATCGATGGTGTTGTCGACCGAATCGCGGAGCGCCTGGACGATGAGGTCCTGATCGCTGTACAGCAGCCGTGGACCCTTGCCGGTCTTGGCTTCATCGCGGACCTTTTTCCACAGACGCAGGAGGGCGTTGGCGTCCCGGTTGAGGGAGCGTTGGGGTTGATCGGCAGCGTTGGTCCGCGCGATGACTCCGCACCCATCGGGAAGCTCGAGCCGCTCGAGCCGTTCGCGGATGGTATTCCGGTCCTGCTCGCTTTCCACCTTCCGCGAGACTCCGCGGACGTCGTCCAGAGGCATCAGAACGAGATGGCGGCCGGCGATGCTCAGGTTCGAGGTGACGAGCGCGCCCTTGTGGCCGACGGAGTCGCGAACGACCTGGACAAGGATTTCCTTGCCGCGTTCGAGGATCCGGTCGATGCGGGGGTGCTTGGCGTCGCTGTCCTGTTTCCGGTGGTAGGCGCTGGGAACGACGTCGTCGGCGCGCAGGAGACCGTCCTTTTCGACCCCGAAATCGACAAAGGCGGCGTCGAGGGATGGTTGGATGTTGGCGACATAGCCGCGATAGATGTTGCCCCGGCAGAGGCCGGAGTCGGTTGCCGAAACCTCGTAGCTGTCGAGGGTGGTGCCGTTGACGATGGCAATCCGCACCTCGTCGGCGCGCTGGGCGTTGATGAGCATTCTTCGAGTCACGATATCTCCGGATCGACAGTGGGCGTCGGGCGATTCGATGGCCCTCTATGTCGTTGTCTAGCCCGCACTTTTCACCGGGTTTCGTCGCGAGGTCGGCGAGGTGCAGTGCCCAGCTGGGTTTTCGATCCGAGGGGCGCGCAGGCGTACATGACAGTACGTCGAGCACCCGGAGGTGAGAAAGCCGAGCTGGGTTCCGTGCATCGCCGGCCGCAGCAGACAGCTGGTGAGAAGTGCGGGCTAAGCGCAGGTTTCTTCACGCATGCCAAGGGTAGCACCGATTGGCCGGGAGGACCAAAGAGCGGCAGACTGAAGGCTTTCAGGGAGGAGTGACGAGTGATGGATCGAGAACCGAAAATCTCGGATCTTGCAGCCGGATCCGGATCTCAGCAGCGATAGAGGACCGCGCCCCAGTTGAGCCCGCTGCCGAGCCCGACGAAACAGATCAGGTCGCCGGGTTTGGCCCGGCCCTGCTCGAGGGCTTCGTGGAAGGCGATGGGGATGGTGGCTGCGGTGGTGTTGCCGTACTTCTGGATGTTGTTGAAGACCTTCTCGTCGGGCAGCTCGAGCCGTTTCTGCACGCCTTCGTTGATCCGCAGATTGGCCTGGTGCATGATCACGAGATCGACGTCGCTCAGGGTCAGACCGTTTCTCTCGAGGATCTCGAGGGTGACCTTGGGCATGAAGGTGACCGCCAGGGCGTAGACCTTTCGGCCCTCGACGACGGGGACATAGTCGCCGGAGGTGAACATGTCGGGGTGGAAGTAGGGGCGGAAGGCTGATCCGGCGGCCTTGGTCCAGAGTCGTTCCGCCTCGTTGCCGTTGGTGTGGAGCAGACAGTCGATGATGCCGCGGCTGTCGTCATCGGAGGCCTCGACCACCACCGCGCCGGCGCCGTCGCCGAAGAGCACGACGCGGTCACGCGTCATGGTGTTCTTGTCGAACTCCTCATCCGACAGGGGGCCCTTGTTCTCACCCGTCGCCACCGCCCAGCTTTCCTTGCTCCACGGGACGAGAGAGGCATGCGCTTCGGCGCCGACGACGAGGACCCGCTTGCACTGGCCGGAGCGGATGAGGGCGTCGGCGATCTGCAGGGCGTAGACGAATCCGGCGCACTGTTGGCGGATGTCGAGGCAGGGGATCTCCTCGAGACCCAGCTTGCGTTGGATGAACGGCGCCGACCCGGGGAAGAAATAGTCCGGTGTCATCGTCGCGACCACGAGGTAGTCGATGTCGGAGGGCTCGAGGCCGGCGGCCTCGATGGCCCTTCTCGCCGCCGGGGTCGCGAGGTCGGAGGTCGCCTCGTTCGGAGCCGCGTAGTGGCGTTGCTCGATCCCGGTGCGGACCCTGATCCACTCGTCGGAGGTGTCCATGATCTTGGCCATGGTGTCGTTGTCCACCCGCATCTCGGGGATGTGCATGCCGGTCCCGGTGATCACTGCTCGCATGAGCGCCTCCTTGTGCGCGTACTATAGCTGAGACGTGATAATGTTCCGCCCGTGAGCGGCGGAATCTCGATCTCGTTTTCAGATGTGGCCAAACGCTACGATCTCCGGGTGGTCTTCCGGTCGGTGTCCGGCGAGGCCCGGCCCGGCGAGGCCCTCGTCATCACCGGCCCCAACGGATCGGGAAAGTCGACGCTCGTGGCGATTCTCTGCGGCCTTCTCCGCCCGACCAAAGGGGTGGTTCGGTACGTCAAACCCGACGGTGACGATCTCCCCCGCGACGAGTGGGGCCGCCACCTCGGAGTCGTCGCGCCGTCCATGGCGTTGTACGAGGAGCTCACGGCTCTCGAGAATCTCCGGTTCTACGCCCGGGTCCGCGGACTCGCCCTCGCCGAAGCCGATCACCGCGCCCTCCTCGAACGGGTCGGTCTCGACCCCGATCGGAGCACTCCGGTTCGGGGCTACTCGACGGGGATGGCGCAACGGCTGAAAATCGCCCAGGCGCTGCTCCATTCCCCATCGGTGCTGTTCTTCGACGAGGCGAGCTCGAATCTCGATCCGTCGGGCCAGGACTGGCTCGAGGGGCATGTGCGATCGCTCATCGATGAAGGTCGCACGGTGGTTTTGGCCACCAACGACCGTCGCGAGATGACCTGGGGGAGTCGGAATGTCACGCTGGCTGGCTGAAGCGCTGGCGATCGCCGCCAAGGATCTGCGCGCCGAGTTCCGCACCCGGGTCGCGCTCAACTCCCTCGCCCTCTTCGCGCTGACCACTCTGGCCGCGGTCTCCTACACCATCGGGCCCTACCGGTTGGCGACGGAGGATCGCCCCTTCCTGCTCTCGGTCCTGCTTTGGATCGTGATCTTCTTTGCCGCTCTGGCCGGTCTCGACCGGAGCTTCGTCAAGGAGGAGGAGAGCCACACGGCGCCGCTGCTCCGCCTGGCCGCGGCGCCGACGGTGGTCTGGGCCGGAAAGCTGCTCTACAACCTGGTCTTGATCTTCGTGCTCATGGCCATGTTGGCGCCCCTGTTCTGCGTCCTCATGGGGTTCGAGATCGCCATGCCGTGGCGGTTCGCGGCGGTGCTTGCGGTGGGCGGATACGGCCTGGCCGTGATCACCACCATCGTCGCCGCCATCATCGCACAGGCGCTGACCCGCGGCGCGCTCTTCTCGGTGCTGTCCCTGCCGCTGCTTTTGCCTTTGCTCATCATCGTCATCGAGGGAACCACGGCGGTGGCGACGGGTGATCTCGCGTCCTATGCCGAGAGTCTTCGGGCCATGATCGCCATGGCCGGCGCGATGACCATCGTGTCCGCCTTTCTTTTCCCGGTGGTATGGCGCGATTGAGGCGGCCGGATGGCTTGCAATGGAATGAGGTGACGTCGTGTTGTGGGATCTAGTATCCTGTTCGCCTGAAAAGCGACAGGGTCGCAGGTGGAGGTTTGTCTGGTGAAACGGGTGGGTCTGGCCCTCAAGTGGTTTCTCCTGGTCTGGATGATGGTCGTCATCTGGGCCGCCTTCATGTGGATTCCATCGGCGCAGGGTTTCAAGGGTGAGTCTTCCCGGATCGTCTTCTTCCACGTGCCCACCGCTTGGGTTGCGACCCTCGCCTTTCTGGTTTCGTGCATCGCGTCGGTGATGTACCTCTGGCGCCGGGAGCCGAGGTACGATTTCGGCGCCGCCGTCAGCAACGGTCTCGGTCTTCTCTATGCGGTCCTGGCGACGGTGACCGGGGCGATCTTCGCCAAGATCATGTGGGGCGCCTACTGGAATTGGGACCCTCGCCAGACCTCGATCACGATTCTGCTGCTCATCTATGCCGCCTATTTCGCGCTCCGGTCGGCGGTCGCCGATCCGGAGAAACGGGCGACCCTCTCCGCGGTCTATTCGATCCTCGCCTTCGTGACGGTGCCGTTCCTCATGTTCATCGTTCCGAGGATCTATTTTTCGCTGCACCCCGATGTCATGACCAACGCCGATCCGGACAACAGCCTGGATTCGGCGCACCTCAAAGTGCTTCTCGCATCCCTCGCGGGGTTTACGGGTTTGTCTGTATGGTTATATAGTGTTGGAACCCGGATCGAAGAGATCCGTCACCGGCGTCGGCAGGAGGTTCTGTAAATGTCTGATCTGACCGGTATCATGGCCGTTACCATGATCATCTGGATTGGCCTCTTTGCCTATGTCTACCGGCTCGACCGCAAGGTCGACCGACTGGAGGAATGAGATGTCTGACTCGAAGAAACAGCGTCGCCTGTGGTACTCGGTGGGCGGCGTGATGATCGTGGCCTTTCTGGCCTATGGTGCCACCTCGTTCAAATCCAACCTGACCCCCTATGTATCCTTCGAGGAAGCCCAGAAGGCTCAGCGCAAGGTACAGGTTGCCGGCGGTCTGGTGCCCGACTCCACCACCTACATCGAAGAATCGGAGACGCTCCAATTCGGGATAGTGGAGGAGGACGGCGATACGATGACCGTGCTCTACAAGGGCACCAAGCCCGGGAACTTCGAGGAGGCGGTCCAGATCGTTGCCATCGGGACCTACAGCGAAGGGGCGTTCCACGCCAACCAGTTGCTGGTCAAGTGTCCGTCGAAGTACCAGGGTCTCGAAGAGGCGCCGAGAAGCTACGGATCCGAAACCTAGCTCCGAGCCCCTCCGGGGCGCGAGCTTTTCGCTGTGATTGCCGTCGAGCCATGGCCTGGCCGGCGGGCTCCAGCCGAGAGGAGAGCTGATGTACGTACCCGGCACCGCGTTGCTGTGGATGGCGTTTTTACTGGGCCTCGGTTCGACCGTCGCCTATGCCCTTTCCATCCGTGATCCCGAAAAATGGCGACCCCTGGCCCGCCAGTCCTACGGTTTGATGACCGCAGCGGTGGTGGTCGCCTCGGCCATTTTGATGTACCTGCTGGTGACCCACGACTACCGGTTGCATTACGTCTGGGCGTATTCGGACAACATGCTCGACACCAAGTACCTGATCTCCACCTTCTGGGGCGGCCAGGAGGGCAGCTTCCTGCTCTGGATCTTCTGGGGCGTGCTGCTCGGTCTGCCGCTGATCCGCTATGCCAGGGCCTACGAGTCGCGGGCCATGATCTTCTACAACCTGACCCTGCTGTCGTTGATCATGTTGCTCCTCAAACAGGACCCCTTCCGGTTCCACGAAGGTCTCACCACCGCCATGATCCCCATGGACGGCCAGGGGCTCAATCCGCTGCTCCAGAACCCGTGGATGGTCATCCACCCGCCGGTCATGTTCATCGGCTACGCCTCGCTCGCCGTTCCCTTCGCCTTTGCCATGGCGGCGCTGTGGATGAAGCGGTATGACGAGTGGACCAAGGTCTCCATGCCCTGGGTCCTGCTCTCCATGGTGACCCTCGGGACCGCGATCATGCTCGGCGGATACTGGGCCTACGAGACCCTCGGGTGGGGCGGCTACTGGGGATGGGACCCGGTGGAGAACGCCTCGCTGGTCCCGTGGCTGGCCACCGCGGCGTTGACCCACGGGATGCTCCTGCAGCGGGGCCGGAAGCGATTCCGTCGCCTCAACCTGGTCCTCGCCGTGGCGTCGTTCCTGCTCGTGGTCTACGCCACCTTCCTGACTCGCTCGGGCGTGCTCGGAGATTTCTCGGTCCACTCGTTCGTCGATCTCGGGATCACCGGCTGGCTCGTCTTCAACATGGGCTTCTTCCTCGTCGTTTCCATCGCGCTGCTCGCCTTCCGGTGGCGGGAGATCCCCTCCGAAGTCGGCGACGAACCCTTCATGTCACGGACGATTTTTTTCGTGGTCGGCATTCTGCTCTTCATCCTCATCGGTCTCGTGGTTCTCTTCGGGACCTCGGCGCCGCTGATCTCGCGCATCTGGGGTGAGCCCGCCCAGGTCGGCCCGGAGTTCTACAACGCCATGGGCTTCTGGATCGCGGTCGCCTTCGCCGTCTTCCTCGGGGGGACCCCGTTTCTGGCGTGGAGCCGCGCCCGCAACGGCGCCGGCAAGGTCCTGGGCGGGACCCTCGCGGTAACGGCGGCCTGCATGCTCGTCGCCGCTCTCCTCGGACTCACCGGCGTCAAGGCCTATGTTTATGTCAGCGCGGTGGTCTTCAACATCGTCGCCAACGGTTGGGCCGTGCTCGACTATGCCAGGGCCAAGCACTTCAGACTCACCGGCGGTCCGGTGGCCCATGTCGGCATGGGATTGATGATGCTGGCGTTTCTCACGACGGGCTGGCTCGACGAGGGAACGAAGATCCGGCTCCACCAGGATCAGCCGGCCGAGGTCCTCGGTTACACCATGACCTTCCGGGGCGTCGAGAAGCCGACGCCGACGGCGCGCGACGCCATGGTCGTGGAGATCACCGACGAGCGCGGCAAAAACTTTGTCCTGAAGCCCAAGATGTGGGTCAACAAGAAGTCGAACCAGCTCATCGCCAACCCCGACATCAAGGTCTTCCTCACCGGGGATCTCTATCTCGCCCCGGTGGAGTTCGAGCCCGGCAAGGAGCAGGCCCCGAGCGCGCGGCTCATGCTCGGCAAGGACCAGCCGCAGCAATTCCGGGACTGGTCGCTGACCTTCCTCGGTTTCGACATGTCCAAGCAGAGCACCATTCCCGGCGCTCTCACCGTGGGCGTGGCGGTCCGGCTCGAGCGCCCCGGCCACGAAGCGGTGGTGCTCGAACCGACCATGATTTCCACCGAGCAGGGGGTCGATCCCATCGCGGTGGACGTCCCGGGGGTCCCCGGCGCACGGATCCGCGCGACCGGCATGAACGTGGACTCCGGAATGGTCCGTGTCGAGGTTCTCGGCCTCGGCGGCGGTATCGGCCGCACGGCCACCATGCACAAGGGCGAGATCCTGGCCTATGAGAACCTGAAGATCAGGTTCGACGATTTCGACATGTCCGACTTCGACCCCGAGGCCGGCAAGATCAACTTCGGAGTGGTCTTCGACGTCGAGCTCGACGGCGCCCACATCGAGGTCGTGCCGACCTATCGCGGCGGTCGCGGCGGCGAGCCGGTGATCACTCCGGCCATGATTCCCGGCACCGGTGGCATCACCCTGAGCCCGGGACGCATCGACGCCGAAAACGGGACGGTCCAGATCCAGGTCTACGACCCGACCCTGCCCGCCGCCGGTCCCGAACCGGCGAGTCTGGTGGTCGATGCCTCGACCAAACCGCTCATCGGGCTCGTCTGGCTCGGTACTTTGATGGTCATGGCCGGGATCTTCGTCGCCATCGCGCTGCGCGGCAAAGACGTCGCATCGATCCCGGTCGAGGGCTGAGCCGGCTCGAAATCGGATCTCGAAGGTGTCACCCAGGCCGCCGGCTCTCGCCGGCGGCTTTTTTCGTGCGCTCCGAGCCCGCTCTTCTCACCAGGTGTCTGCTGCGGCCGGCGATGCACGGCACCCAGCTGGGCTTTCTCACCTCCGGGTGCTCGACGTACTGTCAAGTACGCCTCCGCGCCCCTCGGATCGAAAACCCAGCTAGGCATAGCACCTCGCCGGCCTAGCAACGAAACCCGGTGAGAAGAGCGGGCTAGAGGCGACGGGGTTTCCTTCCCGGCTTGAATCCGGCTACGATGGTCGGCGAATGTTCCAGCAGGTCGAGTCCTTCAGCGACGCCCTCAGCACCTATCTCGGAATTTCCGAGACTGCGCTCGACAAGGTCGTCCTCTCGCTCCTGGTCGTGGTCTTGGTCGTGGTCGTGCGGCGAGCGGCGGCCTTCGCCCTCGAACGCCGGATCGAGGACCCCGCCCGGCGCTACATCGCCACCAAGACCATCGGCTATGTCCTCGGGATCGCTTCGGTCTTTGTCCTGCTCAGGATCTGGCTTGGCGGGATCTCCGGGTTGGCCGCCTCCATCGGCATCATCTCGGCCGGTGTCGCCATCGCGCTCCACCAACCGCTGACGAACCTCGTCGGCTGGATTTTCCTCACCGTTCGTCGACCTTTCGTCGTCGGTGACCGGATCCAGATCGGCGGCCATGCCGGGGATGTCATCGATATGCGGCTCTTCGCCTTTTCGCTGGTGGAGATCGGCAACTGGGTCGACGCCGACCAGAGCACCGGCCGGATTCTCCACATCCCAAACGGGATGGTCTTCCAACAGGCGGTGGCCAACTACACCCAGGGTTTCAATTTCATCTGGGACGAGATGCCGATCACCGTGACCTTCGAAAGTGATTGGCGCCGGGCGAAACAGATTCTGACCGAGATCATCCAACGCCACACCGCGGTCGAGAGCAAAGAGGCGCAGCAGCAGGTTCGCAAGGCCGCGAGCAAGTTTCTCATCAAGTACGAGCACCTGACCCCCATCGTCTGGACCTCGGTGGCCGACATCGGGGTGACATTGACCATCCGCTATCTGACCGACCCTCGCCGCCGGCGATCCACCGAGAACGCCATCTGGGAGGATGTGCTCGACGCCTTCTGGGCTGCGGACGACATCGATTTCGCCTACCCCACGACGCGCTTTTACGACAACGTCGGCGAGGGTAAGCCGGGACGACCACCCGATTCGGAATCATGACCTGGTACGATCCGGGCCATCCCTGATCGAGACTCCCGGCGGCCGGGAAGCTTGAGGTCCGGCTGCCGGCGGTGAACAGAATGGAGACCGAGATGCAGATCTTCCCACGTCGGCATGCCCCCGGTACCGCGCCCGGAACGCTTGGAGCGGTGACGCCTCCGGCGGAGCCGATTCGATCACGCCTGATGGCGTACCGAGCCGACAAGCTGGTGGAGACCGAGGTCGCCGGGCCTGAGGAGATGGCGAAAGCGGCGCCCGGTTCCACCCTTTGGTTGGATGTCGAAGGGCACGATCTCGAGCTCATCAGGGCGCTGGGTGAAGCGCTCGTCATCCACCCCCTCGCACTCGAGGACGTGCTCAACGTCGGCCAGCGGACCAAGAGCGAAGATTTCGGCGACTCCCTCTTCGTCGTGTTGGATCACTTCTTCTTCGAATCGGACACCGGGTCGCTCGCCAAGGACCAGGTGAGCCTGGTGATCATGCCCGACGGAGTGCTCTCGGTCCGCGAGCGTCGGAGCGACCTCTTCGAACCGGTTCGGGAACGGGTGCGTGTCGGCAAACCCCGGCTCCGGGATGGTGGGCCCGGCTATCTCGCCTACGCCCTCATGGACACCGTGGTGGACCACCTTTTCCCGGTCCTCGAGACCATCGGCGACCGGATCGAGGAAGTCGAGGACACCCTCCTCGAGGGCCGGACGGAGGATCTCAGCACCCTGCACGAGCTCAAGCGCGAGCTCCTGGTGCTCCGCAAATCGCTCTGGCCGCTCCGCGACATGCTCAACGGGGTCCTCCGCAACGAGACCGGGCTGTTCAACGACGAGACCCGGCTCTATCTCCGCGATGTGGTCGACCACGCGACGAGGGCGGTGGACATCGTCGAGACCCTGCGGGAGATGGTGTCCTCGCTCATGGATCTTCACCTGACGAGCCTGTCGAACCGGATGAACGAGACCATGAAGGTGCTGACGATCATCGCCACCATCTTCATCCCGCTGTCGTTCATCGCCGGGCTCTACGGGATGAACTTCGAGCGATCGGCGGGTCCGTGGAACATGCCCGAGCTCGGCTGGTATTGGGGCTACCCGTTCGCCCTGGCGGTGATGGCCGCCGTCGCCATCGCCCTCCTCGTGTTCTTTCGCAGGAAGGGGTGGATCTGATGCCGTTCGCCGGGCGAATTGCATAGAATCTCACAGTGACCCAACGCAAGGTGCTGTTCTGGATCGCGATCCTCTACTTCGCCGAAGGCCTGCCCTTCGGGATCGCCTACGATGTCTGGCCGGTCTTCTTCCGGGTGCACGGGGTGTCGCTCGCCGAGATCGGGCTCATGAGCCTGCTCTCGCTGCCGTGGACCTGGAAGATGCTGTGGGCGCCGCTCGTGGATCGATATGGCAACCGGCAGCAGTGGATCACGGCGGCGCTTTTCGTCCTCGGGGCCACCACCATCGCCATCGTGCCGCAGGACGCATCCAACCCGTCGTGGCTCATGTGGGGGTTGTTGCTGCTCTTCACCACGGCGTCGGCGACTCAGGACATCGCCATCGACGCCTACGCCGTCGATGTGGCGACGCCGGAGACCACCGGGAGCATCAACGGGGTCCGGGTGTCGGCGGCGCGGATCGCGCTCTTGGCGGGCGGCGGCGGGATGATCTTCCTCGCCGACTACACCGGCTGGACCGTGCTGTGGTTTGTCCTGGCGGGTTTGTTTTTCGGATTGGCGGCGCTGACCTGGTTCAGTCCACGGGAGCCCCTCGACGAGTCGGCGCGACGCCACGCCATCGGGCCGGTGTTGCGCTGGGTCTTCCGCTGGGAGATGCTGCCCGTGGTCGCCTTCATCCTGCTCTACAAGCTCGGTGATTCGACGCTCGGGCGGATGGTCAAACCGTTCTGGGTCGACCGCGGCTACTCGTTGACCGAGATCGGCGCCATTTCGGTTTCTCTCGGGGTGGTGTTGACGATCCTCGGCGCTCTGACGGGAGGTTGGTTCACCAACAGACGCGGGATCTTCTCCGCCCTGCTCTGGCTCGGTCTCGCCCAGATGATCTCCAATCTTGGGTATGTCGCCGTCGCCGTTTTCGAGCTGCCGCGCGAGAGCATCTATGTGGCGTCCATGGTGGAGAGCTTCACCCAGGGTCTCGGAACGGCTGCGTTTCTGTCTTTTCTCATGAACCTCTGCGACAAGGAGCACGCGGCGAGCCAGTACGCCATCCTGTCGGCGCTCTTCGCCCTGACGCGCGATGTGGTCGGCGCCTTTTCCGGGCTCGGGGTCGAGGCCTGGGGCTACGCCGCCTATTTCGCGGCGACCACGGCGCTGGCCCTGCCGGGTCTCGCGCTGCTGCCGCTGGTCAAGTCGCAGATCCGGGCAGAAGTGACGCGCGCAAGAATCCCTTCCCCGATGATTCGCGGTCATCGTGCCGGCGAGACGCCGGCACTGCAAAGGGCTGAGATCCGTTGCGGCTCATGGAGCCACGCGTGACGACGGCCGGCGCGGCGGTTGGCACGAACTACGGATTTCGATCGCCGACCGTCTGGAGGCCGAAGCCGGACCGCAACTCGGATGCACGGGTTTCCTCGGCCGCCGAGAGGGCGCCGAGGCCGAGAGTGACAGCGAGGTTCTCCGAGACCGCCGCGGCGACAGCGGATTCGATCGCGTTCCTCGCCACGGCCGTATCGAGCTCGGCGGCGAAGGTCGTGATGTGCGGCCGCAGGCTCGAGTCGTCGGCCAGACCCATGGCGCCGGCCTGGAGCCGGCCGTCCCAATCCAGGAGCATCGCGCCATGCTGGAGGATGCACCCGGCGTGGGCCCGCATGGCTGAACCGATGAGCTTGCGGCCGGCGACCACGACCTCGCCTTCGGCGGGCGCCTCGAAGCAGGGCACGGTACTGGTCGGGTTGGGCAGGCGGAGGTTGACCCCGCCGCCGGTGAGCTCGGCGTCGATCCGGAGGCTGCGGCACGCCGCAACAAGGGCGCCGCAGATCACGCGGTAGGCCTCTTGGAGCGCCGCGCCCAGCGGAGGGACGCCGAGGCGGGCGACCACCGAGTAGGTGAGCTCGAGGTGGTGGAGCAGCGCACGACCGCCGGTCGGCCGGCGAACGACGTCGATGCCTTCGGCGCGGCAGAAGCCGAGATCGACGGCGTCAAGCCCCTGGTGCTTGCCGATGGTCAGGCACGGCGGGTCCCAGCCGTAGAGCCGCAGGGTCGGCGCAGCCTTGCCGGCGGCGACAGCCTCGAGGACGGCCGTGTCGCGGGCCATGTTGAGGGCGCCCGGGAGGTCGCCGTCGATGAGAAGACGCCAGGTCATTGCAGAAGAAACTCTAGCACTCGCGCGGTATGCTCGCCTACGGCCTCACTGTCGCCGTCTTCCCCGGGAGGCTATGATGCCAACCGACGACCGCCACCGCGGCAGCCGGTTCGAAGCGGATCACGGGAGGAACTCAGATGAGCACGGATTTCCCCGAGGGGAGCGCCATCGTCTACTGCGAGGGCGCCTTCGCCACGACCAACGGCAAGACCGCCCACGGTCTCGTCCGCCGCAGCCGCCGGTACCGGGTGCTGGGGGTGGTGGACTCGCGTCACGCCGGCTCCGACGCCGGGGTGGTCCTCGACGGCCGACAGGTCGGGATCCCCGTTGACGACAGCGTCATCTCCGCCTACCGCCGAGCCATGGAGCGGGACAGCGAGCCGACCCACCTCGTGGTCGGGATCGCGCCCGACGGGGGTCGGCTCAGCGAGATCGCCCGATCGGACATCCGGCGCGGCATCCGTCTCGGTCTCAACGTGGTCGCGGGGCTTCATGACTATCTGAACGACGACCCGGAACTCGTGGCGCTGGCCGAGGAACACGGCGTCGTGCTGCACGATGTGCGGCGGCCGCCGCCGGTGGACCGGCTGCACTTCTTCAGCGGCAAGATCTCCGAGGTTTCGGCCACCAAGGTCGCCATCCTCGGGACCGACTCGGCGGTGGGCAAACGAACCACCGCGTGGCTCCTCGTCGACGCCTGCACGAACGCCGGTTTGCCGGCCGAGCTCGTGGGGACCGGTCAGACCGCATGGTTGCAGGGAGCGAAGTACTCGCTCGTGCTCGACTCGCTGGTCAACGATTTTGTCGCCGGCGAGATCGAGCACGCGGTCTGGTCGGCGTGGACCGAGGCCCGCCCCGATCTCATCGTCATCGAGGGTCAGGGCAGCCTGATGAATCCGGCCTACCCGGGCGGGTACGAGATCCTCGCGGCGGGTCGGCCGGACGTTGTCGTCCTGCAGCACGCGCCGGCCCGGCTCGAGTACGACGGTTTCCCGGGTCACGCGATGCACCCGCTCGATCGCCAGATCCAGGCCATCGAGCTGATCTCGGGTCGGCCGGTGGTCGCCATCACCCTCAACCACGAGGACCTCGACGAGGCCGGGATCGATCGCGCTCGGGCGGAGATCGCTCGCTCGACCGGGCTTCCGGTCTTCGACGTGCTTCGCGACGGCGCCGACGGACTGGTCGAGGTCATCCGCGCCCGGTCGGCTGCGTCGAAAGGAAACGCATGATTCTCGACGAAACCGGCGCGCGGAGGGATGGATGAAGATCACGGCGGTCGAAGCGTGGCCGGTGTCGATGAAGCTCGAGAACCCCTACACCATCGCCTACGAGACCATCACCTCGGCGACCAATGTCTTTCTTCGCATCGCCACCGACACCGGCGTGGTCGGGTTCGGCTGCGCCGCGCCCGACGAGGAGGTCACCAATGAGACCGAGGATTCGGTCATGGCGGTCATGCGAGACACGGTCGAGCCGGCGATTCGGGGGGCGGACCCGCTGCGGACCGCCATGCTCCTCGAGCTCGTCCGCCAGCCGATGGCGGCGAGCCCCTCGGCCAAGGCGGCGCTCGACATGGCGCTTTTCGACATCCTCGGCAAGCGGGCGGGACTGCCGTTGTGGATGCTCCTCGGGGGCTTCCGCGATCGGATCAAGACCAGCATCACCATCGGGATCCTCCCGGTGCGGGAGACCGTCGAGGAGGCGACCGGGTGGATCCGACAGGGGTTCTCGTGCCTCAAGATCAAGGGCGGCGCCGATGTCGACGCCGATGTCGAACGCCTGCTCGAAGTCAGGCGGGCGGTCGGGCCGGAGATCGAGCTCCGGTTCGACGCCAATCAGGGATTCACCGTCGAGCAGACCGTGGAGCTGGCGCGGCGCGCGGCCGACGCCCGGCTTCGGCTGATCGAGCAGCCGACCCGGAAGGGCGAGCCCGAGCTCATGGGGCGGATCAAGAACCGGAGGCTGTCGATCCCGGTGATGGCCGACGAGAGCCTGATGAATCTGAACGACGCGCTCGGCCTGGCCGGGGCCGACCTCGTCGACATGTTCAACATCAAGCTCATGAAGGTCGGCGGCATCGCCGAGGCCCTCCAGGTCAACGCGGTGGCGTGCGCGGCCGGCTGCGGGGTGATGGTCGGATGCATGGACGAATCGGGGCTCGCCATCGCCGCCGGTCTCCACTTCGCGTTGGCGCAACCCAACGTCACACTCGCCGATCTCGACGGCCACATCGGACTCATCGGCGATCCGGCGGCGGCCGCGGTGCGGCTTCAAGACGGCTATCTCTACCCGACGGACAAGCCGGGCCTGGGCTTCGATCTCGAGTGAGGCGGGGCGGCCGGGCGATCGCCGGCAGGCGTGACGAGGTGCACGCCCGCTACCGGCGAAGCACACGGGCGGAGGGACGCCCATCCCCCCGCCCGGAGGCAGATGCCGAAGGCGGCAACCTCCCGGATCAGGTGGTTCCCGCTCCGGCGGGCGTGAATCCTCCGCCGAAAGACTCCCGGGCCGACGAGATGGCGACAAAGGCCTCGGGATCGACATCGGCGACCCGCATGACAAAAGAAGCGGCCCCGCCGAAGCGGGGCCGCATGAAGACGATGGGCTGTCCGAGCTCTAGGAGAGCCGGCGCAGCGCGAGCACTCCCGCTCCGGCGAGCAGCAGCACCAGAATCAGCAGGCCGAACCCGTCCAGGGTCGGGATGGCCTCGGCCGCCGTCACATTGACGGTGGCCGTCGCCTGGCCCTGGGCGCCGTCGCCCGGGACCGTGTTATAGGCGGTCCAGGTGCCGACGTTGGTCGTCGGAACACTGATCACCGCGGAGATGTTCAGACCGGCCGTCACCGTGTCGACGCTGGCCCCCGGGGCCAGGACGTAGCTGAGCCCAGAGAAGATGGTGCCGAGCTGGTCGTCCACCAGGTCGTGGAGTGCAAACGCGGTGTCGCCGGTGTTGGTCACCGTGTAGCAGTAGTACACCGTGCTGCCCTGGGGAACCGTGATGGCGCTCGTGGTCGCGCAGACGCCCGCCGTTGTTCCGACGGTCTTGCTGACCGAGATGCTCGGCGCCGTCTGCGAGACGGTCATGGCGGCGGGCACCTCGACAAGAGGTGTGCCCGGGTCGTTGCTGTGGACGCAAAGCACACCCTCGTAGAGACCGAGGGCCAGTCCGGTGGAGTCGAACGTGACTCCGACCGGGGTGCTGCCGGCGGGTGGGACGGTTCCGGAGATCGGGGCGACGCTGAGCCACGGCAGGTCGGCCGGGCTCGAGCAGGGGCCGCCGGCCTGGAACCCGACCCAACCGAGCTGGGTGGTGCCGGGGGTGCCGAGCGCTCCGACCAGGGTGGAGTTGCCGGTGGAGACGTCCACCGCTCGGAGCTCGGCCTGGAAGGTGGCGTTGTTGAAAGCGGCCATGTACATGGTGGCCGAGGCCGAGTCGTAGTCCATGCCCTGGCCGTAGTTGGCGTCGAAGCCGATGGATCCGATGGTGGTTCCCGCGCCGGTCGCCTTGTCGATACTGAGCAGCGAGTCGTTGACGAGGTCGTAGCTGTAAAGGTTGCCCGCGTCGTCGGCGGCGATGCCGATCGAGCACGGTGAGTTCGTGATCGCCCCGATCCGGGTCGAGGTCACAGCCGTGACGTCGATCAAGAAGAGGGACGACGTCGTGATGTTGCAACTGCTCGCGTAGACGTTGCCGGTGGCCGGGTCGTAGGTCATCCCGGTGTAGGTTTCACCACCCGTCGGCGCGGGAAGGGTTCCAAGCGTCGTCTCCACTCCGGAGACCGCATCGATGGTCATCAGGGTGTTGTCGTCCCTGATGGCATAGGTTTTGGTCAGGTCGCTGCCGACGAAGTCGCCGGCCCAGAAGAAACCGGAGGCGGCACCCAGGGTGGTGAACGTTCCCGGCGCGTCCGTGTCGAAGTAGATCTGGGTCGTGAATCCCGCGTCGGTGGAGAAACCCCAGGTCCCGACCTGCCTGAACGCGTCGAGATCGGGGCTCCCCGGCGCTGCGGTCGGCAACGCCTCGGCGGGAGGCGGACCGAAGGACGGGGCGGCCTTGCCGCGCGGGAAGCTGCCGTCGCTCGCCGGAATCTCGATCGGCGGTGCCTCGTCGAGGTTCCAGACGAGGTCGGCGGTTCCGATGTTGCCGATGTTGAGGGTTCGTTGGGCGGTGGTGTTCGGCAGCTGGGTGCTCGCCAGGCTCGCCGGGCTGACGTCGATGGCCGGGTCGGAGATGTTGACGGTGGCGGTGTCGGTGTCCGTCGCCTCGAGCGCCGGGGCCGGGGTGTAGCGCACGGCCAAAGGCGTGCTGAGGGCCGCTGTTCCGAGGTAGTACTGCAGGCCGACGGTGCCGTCCTGGTTCTCGATCCCGGCCGAGTGGGTGCCGGCGTCCGACGGCGCCGCCTGGTAGTGGACCTCGATGACGCCGGTGGTCTCGAAGAGCTTGAACTGCATCGTCACGGGGTTGCCGCCACCGTAGTGCTGGACAGCCGTGTACTGGACGATCACGTAGCGGTTGGGCGCCGTGCCCATGGTCTGGTAATGGACCGTGCCGCCCGCAGATGGGTTGAGGTCCTCCCACCAGCCGGCGATGGTGCCGTTGGGGGTGCCGGTACCCGGCAGCGGTTCGCCGGTGCAGCAGCCGTTGTCGTTGCCGTTGTCGGCCAGGAAGCCGTTCGACGAAGCGTAGAAACTGGTGTAGACGCTGCCGTAGTAGTCGAAGGTGAAACCGATCGGGAACTGCTCGATCGAGTCGTCGCTCAAGGTGATCGCGGTCCCGGTGCCCGAGATGTCCTCGAAGTTGACCGTGATGGTGTCGTCCGCCGAGTAGCCGCCGACGACATCCGCCGCCGTCCAGGTCCCGGTGTTCGTCACCGGTCCGGTCGCGACGGAAGGCACGATCACCTCGGGGCTCGACGCCCCCGGTGCGAGAGCATAGTTGAAGTTGTTGAGGACCACGCCCAGGTGATCGTCAACCAGAGAGTGGTAGTTGAAGGTGACGGTTCCGGTGTTGGTGGCGACGAAGCAGTAGTACACCTGGGTGCCGGTCGAAACGGTGACGGAGTCCGTGGTTGCGCACACGCCGGGCACCAACCCCACCGTCTTGTTCAGCGAGACCGCCGGTGCCTGCAACAGCTTGTTCGGCGCTGGGGCCGCAGCCCCGGGCGCGGCGTCCAGGGACGGTCCCACGCCCCAGACAAGGCTCGCAGCCGAGATGCACAGACACACCATGGTTGAACGGATGAGTGCCGATTTTTGTGACGCCATGATTACCCCCTCAAGAAAATAAGATGTTGTCGCAAATTTGCCGACGTAAACAGAACAGCGAGATCTTACACAATGACGGGGCGCTGATCAAGCCGGTCTGACGCGCGGGTTGTGGCCGATATGGTCGAGATGTTTCGCGAGTGCCGGCCGCAAGAGTACACGACGGCGGCGATTCTCAGCGGTTCGTCGTCCGCCGCTCCGCGGCCCTGGCGTGGGCCTCGAGCCCCTCGAGTCGGGCGAGTGCGGCGGCGTCTCCGACCATGGAATCGGCCACCCCGCCGGGTTCGAGCTCGAGCCACGTCCGAACACGGAGGAAATCGAGGACGCTCAGACCTCCCTTGAACCGGGCGACGCCTCCGGTCGGCAGGGTGTGGTTCGGGCCGACGCCGTAGTCGCCGAAGACCTCGGCAGAGGCTGCGCCGATAAAGAGCCCGCCCCAGTGTTCGAGCCGCTCGGCAACCGCGTGGGCGTTGGCGGTGAGCACTTGGAGGTGCTCCGGCGCCAATCCGTTGCAGACCCGGATGGCGGCGCCGATGTCGGTGGTGACGACGGTGAACCCGTGTTCGAGCGCTGCCGAGGCGACATCCCGGGTCGGAAGGTCGACGAGCTGCTTCTCGAGCTCGGCATCGACGCGGTCAGCCAAAGCCGAAGACGGTGTGACCAGCACCGGCAGCGCATCGGGATCGTGCTCGGCCTGGGCGAGGAGATCGGCGGCCACCGTGGCGGGATCGGCGCTCGAATCGGCGAGGACGACGAGCTCCGACGGCCCGGCGAGCATGTCGATGCCGACATCACCGGCGACGAGTCTCTTCGCGGCGGTGACCCATCGATTGCCGGGTCCCACGACCACATCGCAGGGCGGGACGGAACCGGCGCCATAGGCGAGCGCGGCGATGGCCTGGGCGCCGCCGACGGCGAGGACGGCGTCGGCTCCGGCCACCGCTGCGGCGGCGAGGGTCACGACCGCCGGCCGCGGCGAAGCCACCCAGACCTCGGCCACCCCCGCGGCCCGCGCAGTGACCGCGGTCATGAGCACCGACGACGGCAGCGGGTAACGGCCGCCCGGGGCGTAGCAGCCGGCGCGTTCCACCGGTGCGACCGAGTGCCCCGCGATCCCGCCGGGCACCGGTACCTTGAGTTCAACCACCGACTGACGCTGGGCGGTGGCGAAACCGGCGATCCGGTCGGCGGTCCGTTCGAGAAGCGCCAGGGTCTGGGGATCGACGTCGTCGGCGGCGCGTTCGAGCTCGTCGCGCCCGAGGATCAGCGGCTCACCGGGCCGGAGATCGCCGAGCTCTTCGGCCACAGCGCGCAGCTCGGGCTCCCCGCCAAGCCTCACCCGGTCGACGATCTCGGCGGCTCTCGTCAGGGTCGAGGTGTCAACGGCGTCGCGGCGAGCGGCGCCGATCTCTTCTGCTGTCAGGCGTCTCACGGCTTCTCCCTCCGGGTCACGGCGGCCGACCCGTCGCGTCGTGTCACCTTGAGGGAGCGGTGGTCGAGCTCGCGGATCGCGGCCTCCAGCGGCACCCCCCGCGCCGCCAGGGCGGTGAGGGTGAAATAGAAAACATCGGCGGCCTCCCAGGCGACATCGGCAGCATCGACGGCCTCGGCCAGCTCCCCGGCTTCCTCGGCGAGCTTGGCGGCGAGCAGTGCCGGGTCGCGGACGAGCCGGTCGGTGTACGAGCCGGCCACCGGGGCGGCGATGCGGTCGAGCAACCGCCGCTCGAGGGCGCCGAGGCCGCGGTCCGGACCCCAGCAACTCCGGGTCTCGCGGTGGCAGAACCCGCTTCCCATCTGGCGGACCGTGAAACGCAGGGCGTCGCGGTCGCAGTCGGCGTCGATCCTGACGAGCTCTTGAACGGCGCCCGAGGTCTCGCCCTTGCGCCACAGTTCCCCACGCGACCGAGACCAGTAAATCCCCCGCCGCTCGTCGACGGCCGCGGCCAGACTCGCGGAGCTCGAGTAGACGAGGCCCAACGCGACCCCATGTTCGTCGCAGACGACGGTCGGCCAGAGGCCGTCGGGGCGGTCCGAAACCAGGGGCGCGGCAAACGCCTCGGCAAGCCCGAGGCGGCCGGTGTAGATGGCCATCCCGACCTGGGCATCCGCCCCCATGACGTCCAGGGCGGCGATCTCGGCCGCGGTGGTCACCCCGCCGGCCGCCGTGACCCGGGTGCCGCCGGCGGCATCGACGACCCGTCGACAGGCGCCGAGGTCGATCCCGCCCAGACGGCCCTCGCGCTCGACGAAGGTGACGAGAAAACCACCGACCTGGTCCCGGAGTTCGACCAGCCGATCGAGGACCGTGGCGCCGGTGTGCTCGGTCCAACCGCGGACCACGACCTCGCCCTCGACGCCGTCGAGGGCGGCCAGCACCCTTTCCCGCGGCAGCCTGGAAAGGACATCCGGTGTGGCGGCGGTTCCGAGGATGATCTTCTCGGCGCCGGCGTCGAGCCACTCAAAAGCGCGGTCCGCCGATCGGATCCCGCCGCCGAATCGGCACGGGTAGCGGCGCACGAGTTCGCGGACGATCCCGTCGTTGGAACCGCGCCCGAGGGCGGCATCGAGATCGATGACCGCGATCTCGCCGATGACGGCGAACTTCTCGGCCATCTCGAAGGGGTCGGCGCTGGCAACGGGTTTTCCCCGGCCGCCGACGAGCTGGACCGCCCGGCCTCCCATGAGATCGATGGATGGGACGATCATCGGCGCACCTCCACTCCGAGCCCGGCGAGCTCGGCCTTGAGATCGGCGACGGTGGTGTGGCCGTCGTGGAAGATGGTCGCAGCGAGGACGGCGTCGGCGCCGGCCGCGAGAGCTTCGGCCATGTGTTTCGGTCCGTCGGCCCCGCCCGAGGCGATGATCGGCACCGGCACCGCGGCTCTCATGGCTCCGAGGAGCTCGAGGTCGTAGCCCTTTCCGGTTCCGTCGCGATCCCAAGATGTCAGGAGGATCTCGCCGGCGCCGCGCGCGACGGCGTCCCGCGCCCACTCGACGGCATCCCTGCCGGTGCGATCGCGCCCCGAACGGACGACCACTTCCCAACCGCCGTTATCGGCTGCAGCGTCGAGGGCGAGGACGGTGCACTGGCGGCCGAAGCGAAGGCTGAGCTCGTTGAGGAGGTCGGGCCGCGCCACCGCGGCGGTGTTGGTCGCGACCTTGTCGGCGCCGGCCGAGAGCAGAGCCTCGGCATCGGCGACGGTGCGCACACCGCCCCCGACGGTCAGCGGCAGCGGAAGCACCTCCCGGACGGCGCGCACCACCTCGAGGGCGTGGCCGCGACCCTCTGGGGTTGCGCTGACATCGAGAATCACCAGCTCGTCGGCGCCCTGGGCGGCGTAGGCCCGGGAGAGCTCAACCGGGTCGCCGGCGTCGCGCAACCCCTGGAACCGGACGCCCTTGACGACCCGGCCGTCCCTGACGTCGAGACACGGAATGACTCGCGGCAGCAGCATCAGACGGTTCCCCCTGCGGTCGCGAGCCACCGTTCGATGAGGGCCTGGCCCCAGGCGCCCGAGAGCTCGGGGTGGAATTGACAGGCGAGGACGGCGCCGCGCTCGATGGCGGCGACAAAATCGCCGCCGTGGTCGGTCAACGCTCCGCTCCAGCCGGCGGGGACGCTGTCGAGCTTGAAGCTGTTGGCGAAATAGGCCGCGCCATCGTTCAAGATGCTGCAACCGGCGCCCGCCGTGACCCGGTTCCACCCGAGCTGCGGCCGCCGTACACCGGCGCGAAACGACGTCGCCGTCGCCGGAATGACACCGAGGCCGGCGGCGCCGGGGCTCTCCTCGCTGCCCTCGCCCAGGAGCTGCATGCCGAGGCAGACCGCCATGGTCGGTCGTCCCGCTCTGATGCGGTCGCCGAGCGGCGTTCGCAGGCCGAGTTCGTCGAGACGGTCGCTCACCGCACCGAATGAGCCGACCCCGGGCAGCACCACGAGGGCCGCGTCCGCGGCATCGTCTGCGGACTCGGAGATCCGCACGGAGCGCCCGGCCCGGTGAAAGGCGGCCGCCACCGACGCGAGATTGGCGGTGCCGGTGCGCATGAGGACGATTTCGTTCATGGGGCGCGGCCCAGACTGCCCTTGGTGCTTCGAACGGCGCCGGCGGCAAACGCCGTTGCCTCGCGCAGGGCGAGTGCGGTCGCCTTGAACGCCGCCTCGGCCCGGTGGTGATCGTTGGCGCCGCGCAGGACGTCGACGTGGAGGGCGCACCTCGCCGCCATGGCGAAGGAGATGAAGACGTGGGTGATGTTCTCCGCCGCCAGACCGCCGAGCACTTCGCGGCTGAGCCCGAGGTGGATTTCCGGCCACGGACGACCCGCCAGATCGATGACCGTCCGCGCCAGGGCCTCGTCGAGGGGAGCGTGCCCGGCGCCGAATCTGGCGATTCCCGCGCGATCGCCGAGGGCTCGGTCGAGGGCCTCGCCGAGCGCCAGGGCGCAGTCCTCCGCGGTGTGGTGGTCGTCGACCTCGAGATCACCGTGGCACTCGAGCTCGAGATCCCAACCGGCGTGGAAGGCCAGGGTGGTGAGCATGTGGTCGAGGAATCCGATGCCGGTGTCGATGCGGATCTCGGCGGCGCCGTCGAGGGCGAGGCGGCCGTGGATGCGGGTCTCTCGCGTCGTCCGGTCGATGCCGGCCTCACGGGGTGCGCTGGTCATGGCAGGATCTCCAGGAGTTCGTTGACGGTGGGGAGGATCCGGGCGGCGCCGGCGTCGGCGAGAGCGGATCGGGCGAGCTCGGGGTCGTCGCCGGGCGCCGGGATGCCGATGGGCAGGACCGCCGCGGCGCGCGCCGCGCGGATGTCGTCGGGGGTGTCGCCGATCATCCAGGCGTGGCGGACTCCGAGGCGATCCAGGGCGAGCCGGACCGGCGCCGGGTCGGGTTTGGCCGCGGCGTCCTCCATGGTGACGACGGTCTGAAAGAAACCATCGACGCCGTGGTCGGAGAGAAAGCGGAGGGCGTCCTTTCGCGGTCGTCCGGTGACGACTCCGAGAGGGAGGCGTTCGGCGAGCGCTGCGAGAACGCCGGGTTCGACGAGGAGCCGCTCGTGCCGGCGCAGACCGGGCGCCGAATCCGTCCCCTGGTAGATGGCCTCGAAACGGTTCGTCACCGCGGCGAGATCAACCTCGGTCCCGGCTTCGGCGAGAAGCCGCCGGGTGAGTTCCCAGTCGTTGTTCGCGTTGCCTGCCGCTTTGGCGGCGGCGACATCTTCGAGGCTCAGGGTCAGGCCGAAAGCCGCGGCGGTGTCGACGATGGTGCGGCGGTACGAGACCGATTCGTCGGCGATGACGCCGTCGAGATCGAGGAGCAGCGCCCCGGGTCGCAGCACGGTTCGGAACGATGCCGTGAGGCGGTCGAAATCGCGGTCGTTCCCCGGCAGGGTGGTCCGCAACAACGAGTTGAGCTCGCTGCGGCCGGGAAAGCCGCGGATGGCGATGCCGAGGGAAGCCATCGCATTGCGGACCCACGAGGCGTCGGCGAACCGGGCGCCGACGAAGTTCCCCTGCGACGGCAGGGGATCGGCGCCGAGCTCGGCGAGGGTCTCGATGAGATCGCCGCGCTGCGTCCGGATCCGCTCGATCCGTTCACGCGACGGTTCGGCGTCGGATGTGACGGTCTCCTCGAGAACATCGAGGGTCAGCCGCGAGACCGGGAAGGGCTGGCCGATCCGCCGCAGCCAGTCCACGACCCGGGCGTCGCCGACGGCGTAACCGGCCCGGAGACCGGCGCCGCCCCACGCCTTGGAGAAGGTCCGGACGAGCACCACATTGGGGTGGTCCAGCGCGGGTCCGCTGAGGTCGAACTCGGGGTCGCAGAACTCGCGGTAGGCCTGATCGTGGAGCACCAGAGTCCGCGGCAGGCGGCTCACCAGCTCGGCGAACTCGTCGCCCGTGATGACGGCGCCGGTGGGGTTGTTGGGGGAGACCAGATAGAGCAGGACTGCGTCATCGCCGGCGGCGTCACAGACGTCCGCCACCGGGAACGGACCCTGCCACCATTCCACGGTCGTGATCTCGACCCCGGAGATGATGGCGTAACGCCACGGCATGCCGTAGGTCGGCTTGACCATCACCATCCGCCGCCCGGGGCAGCAGACCGATCGCACCGAGCGTTCGAGGGCGTCATCGGCGCCGCAGGTGACGATCACCCGCTCCGGCGCGACCCCGAGACGTGCGGCCAGTTGGGCTTCGAGCCGGTCGGTCCAGGGATAGAAGTTGACCCCCGGCGCCCGCGGTGGTGATCCCGAGATCGGCAGCGCCTCGAGGCTCTCGTTGAAGTCGAGCACGAGATCGGTCTCGAAGGGCGGACGGCCCACCGAGTACATCGGGAGCCGGCCGAGGGCCGGAACCGGTTCGACGAGGAGGGGTTTCTCAGGCATGGGTGACCTCACGGCACGATCTGAGAGAGCTTGGTAACCACGACATCCGAGCCTCCGGCCGCCTTGAGCTTGGGCATGACCAATGGTAGATCGGCCCGCGGAACCGCGGCCTTGACGGCGAAACCACCGCCACCGGCGAGCTGGGAGACCGTCGGGCGGCGCATGCACGGCAGGACCGCGAGGACGGCGTCGAGAGTGTCGGCGGTGACGTTGACTTCGACCATGACCCGACGGCGGGCCTCGAGGACCGAGTTGACGAGCAGGACCAGACCGTCGATGGCCTGGCGCCGGTCAGGGTGGGCGAGCGCATCGGGGTTGGCGTAGAGCCGGGTCGAGGAGCTCATGAGCTCCTCGACGATGACGAGGTTGTTCGCCTCGAGCGTCGAGCCGGTGGCGGTGTTGTCGACGATGAGGTCGGCGTCTTCGGGGGGAAAGACCTCGGTGGCGCCGTAGGAACGGACAAAGGTGGCCGAGAGGCCGCGGGCCTCGATCCACCGTCGGGTCAGGCGTTCATACTCCGATGCGACGACCATGGGGATCTTCGGCAGCACCCCGTTGGGGGCCAGGGAGATCGGGGCGGCGGCCACGACCCGCACCGGGTCGAGACCGGTGTCCACGAGTTCGACGAGATCGCCGTCGAGCTCGGCCACCCAGTCGGCGCCGGCGAAACCGACATCGCGCGACCCGGCGTGGAGCATCCTGACGATGCTCTGGGGCTTGAGGATCTTGACCTCGCACGCCGGCAGGTTGACGTGGGGCCGGTAGTTTCGCGCGGTCTGGGTCAGATCGATGCCGGCTTCGGCGAGCAGCCGCGCCACGCCGGCGTACATCCGGCCCTTTGGGATGGCCAGTTGGAGCGTCTCGTCATCGGTTCTTCGGGTCATCGTGCCTCCTGGGCTCCGACGGCGTTTTGGACAAAAGAAAAACGCCGGCGGGGCCGGCGTTTGTGGTTTCGGTCGGGGAAATCGCCTACACCATCACCTGGCCCCAACGAGGCTATGTCCGTGATGGTGGTGGTGGCGAAGAACTGCACTCATTGGAGGAGCGTAGACCGAGGGGGCGGGTTTCGTCAAGTTTCGGTTCTCACGGCACCGGCCTTCCGGTCCGCCTTCGGCGGCCCGGCGTCGCCCCATCGGCGGGGTCGCGTGGGTGGTGGATTGGAAGGGTTGCGACCCCGCCGATGGGACGCCGGCGGCCTGCTTCGTGGCCGGGAGAGCCGGGCAGAGGCGCGCCTGCTAAGCGGCTTGCGGCCGCCGCGACCAGACCTCACGAGCGGACGACCGCAGGCAAACGAGGCCCTGCCGTCGTTCGCCGCTCCCGAGGCCAGGTTCCTCGGGGGAGCCCGGTACGGCATTGTGCCTGGCGCACCGCGTGCCGGAGGGTCGATCGGGCACAATGCCGGACCCGGCACCCCGAGGGACGGTTCTTTCCCTCCGACCCGGGACGGCATCTGCCTCTGCCCCTGCCCCTGGATGTTGTCAGACTTCGTGGAGGCGCGCACCAAATGGGGAGGGGTCTGAAGAGCCGGCGGGACGCCGGCCCTACAAGCATCGCAGACCGTTAATTGAGGCGGCTTTGTGGAGCAGGCTTCCAGCCTGCTCAGGTCGCTGCCGCTGCCGCTGCCGCTGCCGCTGCCCCGGCCGCTGCCGCTGCCGCTGCCGCTGCCGCTGTCGCTGCCGCTGCCCCGGCCGCTGCCGCTGCCGCTGCCCCGGCCGCTGCCCCGGCCGCTGTCTCTGTTCCCGGTTCTCACGGCTCCGGCCTTCCGATCGCGCTCACGTCTCCAACCGCACCGAAACGACCTTCGACACCCCCGGCTCCTCCATGGTCACGCCGTAGAGGAGATCGGCGCGCTGCATGGTTCGGCGGTTGTGGGTGATCAAGACGAACTGGGTGTGCTCGGTCATGGCCTGGACGAGATCGGCGAGCCGTTCGACATTGGCGTCGTCGAGCGGGGCGTCGACCTCGTCGAGGATGCAGAACGGCGACGGTTTGATCCGGAACAGGGCGATGAGAAGGGAGAGTGCGGTGAGCGCCTTTTCGCCGCCCGAGAGCAGCTGAACCGATTGATTGCGCTTGCCGGGAGGTTGGGCGGTGATGTCGATCCCGGACTCCAGCGGGTCGTCCTCGTCCACGAGATCGAGGCGCGCGGTGCCGCCGCCGAAGAGGTTCGAAAACGTCTCCGTGAAGACCTCGTTGACCCGTTGGAAGGTGTCGACGAATCGCTCGGTGCAGGTGGCGTCGATCTCGCGGATGGTCTCGCTCAGGCTCTTGAGGGCGTCCACGAGATCGCCGCGCTGGGTTTCGAGGAAGGTCGATCTCTCGGCGAGCTCGTCGACCTCCTTGAGCGCGAGAAGGTTGACCGGACCGATCCTTTCCAGCTTCTCCCGCAGGTCGCCGATCTCCCGGGCCAATTGGCCGGAGTCGTCGTCTTCGGCGGGGGGTTCCTCCAGGAGCTTCTCGGGCACCATGCCGAGCTCGGTGACGGCGGCGTCGCGCAGTCGCTCCCACTCGGCGTCGAGGCGGGTGGACTCCATCTCGATGAGGTGCAGCTCCTCGCGCTGGCTCTCGTGCGCCTCCCGCCGCTGGCGGACCTCGATGTCGAGTTTCTCGACCCTCGCGGCCCGGGCGCCGACTTCCTCGCCGAGCCGCCGGGCGTGCTCGCGGGCCGCAGCGAGCTGGCCCTGCTCCTCGGCGAGTCGGGTTCTCGTCGAAACGATCTCGTTCTCGGTGGTCGCGAGTTCTCCGCTGAGGCGCTCGTCTTCACGGCCGAGGGCTTCAAAACGGGTTTCGAGGGTCCGTCTCTCTTCGCCAAGGCGGGACGAATCGGTGCGGGCGGCGGCAAGGCGCTCCTCGGCGAGGCGGGCTTCGGCCTGCCACCGGTCGAGCTTGCGCAGGGTGTCCGCTGCCTCCTCGCGTCTTGCATCGAGCTCGGTGGATGCGGTGTCCACCGCCTGTTCGAGCTCGAGGCTGCGGCTCTCGAGTTCGGCCACCTCCTCCTCACAGCGCGCCTGCCGTTGCGTCAGCTCGAGTCGTCGTTTGCTGCCGCTCTCGAGCTTGGCCGCCTGCGCTTCGAGATCCGCCTCGACCCGGTTCCGGTCCGCCGAATGGGATTGTTCCACCGCGGTGGCGCGGGCCCTCTCCTGCTCGGCGGTGATGAGCCTGCCGTCGAGGGAATCGAGCTCGCCTTCCAGCTGGCCGAGGCGGGCGGCTACTTCGGTGTGGCGATGACTGGTCGCGGCGGCGCGGTCGGCCATGGCGGCGATCTCGGCGGCGAGACGCTCGCGATCCTCGCGGAGCTGCAGGGTGCCGGCGTGGCCGGTTCCGGCGGTGGGCGTCTCGATGACCCGGCCGCGGCGCACCAGGCCGTTGCCATCGACGACGATGGAGGACGGGTCGGCGTCGGCGATCTCGGCGGCGCGCGCCGCATCGCTGCAGCGATAGGCGCGGGGAAGGGTCCGCTCGAGCCAGGGCAGGTGGTCCGCATCGGCGCCGGCGAGGGCGAGGAGATCATCGGCGCCTTTGGGGGCCTTGACCCCGGGCGCCGGCGCGGCGCCGACGGTGAGGACCAGGCGGAGGCGACCTTCGAGCTCGGAAGCGGCCTCCAGCTGATCGTCGGTCAGGGTCGCGAGGGCGACCACCGGGAGCTCGAGCCACTCGCGCCAGATCCGGTCGAGGAGCGGGGCCAGACCGTTCTCGGGGTGGAGAAAATCGCTGACCTGTCCCTGGATGGCGTCGCGGGGGAGAATGTCTGCGAGCTGCCCGGCATCGGCGGTGTGGCGGGCGAGGTCTCGTTCGACGCCCTGGAGGGTGTGGCGCAGCTCCCACAGCTCGTGGCCGAGGCTCTCGGTTTCGTGCTTGGCGGTGTTGGCGTCTTCGGCGAGACGCGTCCGTTCACTGACGAGCTCTCGGCGGCGGGCCTCGAGATCGTCCACCACCGCGACCGCCGTTTTGCTGGCGTCGGCGGATTGGCGGGCCCGCTCCTCGAGCTCGCTCCTTCTCGCCGCGAGACGATCGCGTTCCAACTCGAGTTGGCCGAGGGTGTAATCGAGTCGATCCCGCTCCCGATGGAGCTCGCCGAGGCGGTTGCGGCCGCTGGTGAGACCCGAGATCGTGCGCAGCAGGGCCTGACGCTGCTCGGAGGAGTTGGCCTCGGCTTGGGCGAGCAGCCTGCGGGCCGCCTCGTTCTCGGTGGCGGCCTTTTCCACCGAAGTCCGGATGGTGGCCAGTTCGGCGTCGCGAAGCTCGACCTGGCCTGCGGCTTCGGCAACCCGCTCGTCGAGGACCGTCCGCCCCGACTCGAGGGCGCTGCGATCGTGCCGGGTGCGCTCCAGCGAACCGCGGAGATTGTCGAGGAGATCGGCCGAGCGCTCGAGAAACGCCTCGAGCCGCTCCCGCGACCCGGTGAGCTCGGCGACCTCGTTCTGCGCCTTGTCGACCTTGGCGTGACAGGCCTCGAGCTCCTTGCGGGCCGAGGTGAGGTCGGCATCGGCGCCGCCGAGGGCGGCGGCGGCCGCGGCGACCTCGTTCTGGGAGAGACCGCGCCGTTTGACGATCTCGCGCCGCTGTTCATGGAGGGTGTGGGCCTCGATGGTGTGGAGCCGGCGGAGCCGGTCCTTGAGCTCGATCTGGAGCGCTTCGAACCGCTTGGCCGCGCTCGCCTGCCGCTTGACCTGGCGCAGGCTGCGTTGGACCTCGGCGATGACATCGTCGAGCCGTTGGAGATTCTGTCTGGTGTGCTCGAGCTTGAGCTCGGCCTCGTGTTTTCGTTTCTTGTAGCGGGTGATCCCGGCGGCCTCCTCGATGAGGACGCGGCGGTCGGTGGGGCGGGCCGAGAGCACCTGGCCGACCCGGCCCTGCTCGATGATCGAGTAGTTCCGGGTGCCGAGCCCGACGGTCAGAAGTTCGTCCGCGACATCCGTGAGGCGGGCCACCTTGCCGTTGATGCGGTACTCCGACGGGCCCGAACGATAAACCCGCCGGCGGATCTCCATCCGGCCGCCGCTCGCGGCCCAGTGGCCGTCGTCGGATTCGAGCTCGATGGCGACCTCGGCGGCCCCGGCGGGGGCCCGGCCCCGGGCGCCGTTGAAGACCACGTCGCCCATGTTCTTGAGGCGCATGAGCGAGGGGCTCTGCTCGCCGAGGACCCAGAGGAGGGCGTCGACGAGGTTCGACTTGCCGCAGCCGTTGGGCCCGATGATCGACGACACCCTCCCCGGAAAGCCGAGTTCGACCGTATCCGGGAATGACTTGAACCCGGTCAATTTCAGGGAACGCAGGCGCACCTTTGCCATCGGTGCGACACGGTAGCAGAAACCGGGGGGCGAGAGTAGCGGCCGGGGTCACGAAGACGAGTTGACAGTCGACTTCCGGCTGCGTCCTACTTGCCATTGCCGGCGAGGATCTTGCCCCATTTCCTGCCGAGCTTGGCGAGGATCCTGTCGATCTGCTTGCGCTGCTCTTCGGGTTCGGCCGCGGTATTCACCGTGCCGGTTCCGCGCCAGACCATTTTCTTCTCATCGGGGCTGAAGGCATCGACGATCAAGGTGCCCTCATCGTAGATCGATGCGGTTGTGGTTGCGGATTCCATCCCGCCGCCCCAAGGGCCCCAGCCGCCTTCGACGCCGCCATAGCCGAAACTCTCGGTGGTGAAGGCGGTGTCTGCTCCCGTCGTGATGTGGTAGGTCACATAGAGATCGGGGTTCGACGACGCCGAGTTGAGACCGCCCTCGAAGAGCTCGCGGATGATGGCGTTTTTGATCCGGTTGTCGGTGACGCCATCGGCGGCGTTGCTCTCTTTGCTGCGAAGATACTGAAAGGTCTCGACGGCAGAGAAGTCGAACCCGCGGGCGTAGTCGATGGTGATCTTCTGGGCGGCGGCCGGGGTTGAAGCCGCAATCACGCCGAGCAACACGAGGGCGGTCTTGTTCATCTGGACCTCCATCTCACAGAAGGTGCAATCATAACAACGACTTTCATCCGCACCGGAGGGATCGGACTCGACTGCAGAATGTGGAATGCCCTGGCAGGGTGATCCCCCCTAGAAGTAATCCGTGAACGCGAACCCCACGCCGAGGGTGTTGTTGTGGACGTTGTAGTCGATGAGGCTCTCGCCATAGCCGTTGAAGTACTGTGGTGGCGGGGCCGGCGGTCTTGATCTTCTCCAGGAGACATTCGTTGAAGGCGTCCAAATCGAATTCGGGGTCGTCCGTCGCGCCGAGGAGGGGAGTGAGCCAGAAAGCGGTCAGCGTGAGCACGAGCGCGGTCGTTTTCATGGCAGGTATCGTACCTCCAACCGTTCCCTGTCTCCATGAAAACGATGTTGCCGCATCGAGACCTCCGAATGGCAGGCAAGATGCCTGCCCCACAAAGGACCGAGCCGATTGTGGGGTAGGCTTCCAGCCTGCCTTCAGACACCTTCCGGCCAAGAAAGCGCGATGACTGAGACTGACAACCCTCGAACCACGCCAAGCCAACTCTCTATTGCGATGTCTTTCCGGGTTTGTGTGATGGATGATCTTGGCGGTCTTTGCGTTTCAACCCTGCGATGGTGCGATACTTCTGCGTCATCTGCGGGCGATCTCCGGGCAAGGTGCAATGGCTGGACGTCATTTGGGTTGATCTGGGTGATCTGTGGTTACGGATTTTTTGTGCCGTATACGGGTTTCCGATCGGCGTCTGCTACCCTCGCGCAATGACAGAACGAATGACACCGGATTCGATCCGGGCAACCGCCGAGACGTTTCGTCAGCGGTTCCATCCAGGCGAGGTTTGCGGTCTGCTGGTCGCCGGCTCGGGGCTCAGCCTCGAGGTGCCCGGGTGGCAGGCCGCCGAGGTCATCGAGCTCTCCGAGATATTCGACTTCCCGATGCACGAACTCCTTGGCCACAGGCAGACCATGACCCTGTGGCGTCGGGGCGACGAGACTCTCATGGTCATGAACGGTCGTTTCCATCTCTACCAGGGCTATCGGCCGGAAGAGGTGGTGGCGCCGGTTCGCCTCGCAGGTCTGCTCGGCGCCAAGATCCTCATCGCAACGAATGCATCGGGCGCTCTCGATCCCACCATGGCCCCGGGCTCCCTCGTCGTGGTTTCGGACCACATCAATCTCCAGGGTGCCAACCCGCTCGTCGGCGACTGGGGCCGCGACTTCGGGCCGCCGTTCCCCGACATGTCGGCGGCCTACGATCCCGAGCTCAAGAGGCTCGCCCTCGAAGCTGCAGGCGACGCCGGTTTCGACGCTCGCGAGGGCGTCTACTGCGCCATGCTCGGACCGTCCTTCGAGACCCCGGCCGAGATCCGGATGCTCATTGGCATGGGCGGTCTCGTGGTCGGGATGTCCACGGTGCCGGAGGTCATCGCCGCACGGCAGATGGGGATGCGGGTCTGCGTGCTTTCGCTCGCCGCCAACCCCGCCGCGGGCCTGGTCGATCGCGAGCTGACGCACCAGGAAGTGATGGACGAGGGCAGGAAGGCGGCGGAGAAGCTCCGAAGGCTGCTCGGTGATCTCGTGGCTAAAGTATTCGATTAATTATGAATTATGAGTTATGAATTATGAATGACATTGCACCGGTTCTCGACGGTCCCGTGGCATTCGCTGCGATGAAATTCATAATTCATCATTCCTAATTCATAATTGGCTCCCATGATTGACCTGTTCCTCGACGTCTTCCCGTCGGCCCGATCCAGGCGAACTGTGTTCTGCTCGGTGATCGCGAGGCCGGTGTTCTGGCGGTGATCGATCCCGGTGACGAGGCCGCGCGAATCATGGAGCGGGTCGAAGCCAGCGGGCTGGAGCCGAAGATGGTGCTCCACACCCACGGGCATCTGGATCACGCGGGCGGGACCGCTGATCTCGTGCGCCGCCTTCCTCCGGGGATCCCGGTCGGGCTCCACCGCGCCGAGCTCCAGCTCTATCAGGGCCTCGTCATGCAGGGGCGGATGTTCGGCCTCGAGGTCGAGGAACCGCCCATGCCAGATCTCTGGCTCGAGGACGGCCAGCGGATCGCCGTCGGCGGTTTCGAACTCGAAGTTCGCCACACGCCGGGACACTCACCCGGCGGGGTTTGCTTCGTCGTGCACGGCGTCTCCAAACCGCTGGTCATCGTCGGCGACGTCCTCTTTGCCGGATCCATCGGCCGCACCGATCTCATGGGGGGGTCCTTCCCGGTGCTCGAGCAGTCGATCCGCTCAAAGCTCTACTCGCTGCCCGACGAAACCAGGGTCATCTGCGGCCACGGACCGGACACGACCATCGGTCGGGAAAAGACAAGCAACCCATTCGTGTCGGGTTGACCCTCCCTTTCCAAAAAAGAGACCCGGTCATCCGATGACCGGGTCTCTTTTTTGGAATGAGCGGATCGATGTCGTCGGCGGGACGTATCTCTACATTTCCCAGCTGTCGAGCATCTTCATGTAGTTCGCCCGGGCGAAGGCCTTGGGGTTCTCGACCTTGGCGAGGCTCAGGCTGCCCTGCATCTGCTCGAGGGACTTGTACTCGTGGTCCGTGAGCCAGAATTTCATGGCGTCGAGGGTGCGCCCGATATGGTCGGGCCCGTGGATGAGCAGGGCCGAGACGAGCTGCACCGAGTGGGCGCCGCACATGACCGCCTTGATGACATCCACCGCGCTGTGGGCGCCGCCGGTGGCGCCCAGCGACATTGTGGTCTGGGCCGAGAGCACGGCCAGCCAGCGCAGCCGCAGCCGGAGCTCGTCGGCGGTTGACAACCGCAGGTTCGGGATGACATCGAGATTCTCGATGTCGATATCCGGTTGGTAGAAGCGGTTGAACATCACCAACCCGTCGGCGCCGATGGCTTCGAGCCGTTTGGCGAGATTGGGCAGCGACGAGAAGAACGGCGAGAGCTTGACCGAGACCGGGATGGACACGGCGTCCTTGACGGCCTTGACGATGTCGATGGTCCGCTGCTCGACCTCGGCGCCGGTTTCGTCGGCGTCGAAGGGCAGGAGGTAGGTGTTGAGCTCGAGCGCGTCGGCGCCGGCGTCCTCGATCTTTTTCGAGTAGTTGGTCCAGCCGCCCACCGAGGTGCCGTTGAGCGACCCGATGATCGGTATCTTGACCGCTTTCTTGGCCGCCTTGAGGTGGTCGAGGTAGTGACCCGGGCCGATGTGATAGCCGTCCGGGTTGGGCAGATACGATCCCGCCTCGGCAAAACCGGCGCCGGCCGATTCGATTTCCATGGCGGTGCGGGCCGCGGCCATGATTTCTTCCTCGAAGAGTGACGGCAGGACGATGGCTGCGGCGCCGGCGGCCTCGAGGTCGCGGATGGAGTCGACACTCGTGCCCAGCGGGCAGGCGCCGACGACGATGGGATTCTTCAGCTCGAATCCGAGGTATCTGGTCTTGAGGTCCATGGGTCTTCCCTTCCCTTTCCTCAGTTGGCGTCCGAGCCGCCCTCGGAGCCGTAACTCAGCGAGGCAAGCTGCTTGTAGACATCGAAGCGGGCCGTGACTGCGCGCTGGGCGTCGACCATGAGCTTCTTGGCGCGCTCGGGGTCGGTCTTCTGCAGCATCCGGAAGCGGGTTTCGGTATTGGCGAACTGCTCGAAGGAGATCTTCGGCGGTTTCGAGTCGAGCTTGAGCGGGTTCTCGTGCATCGCGGCGCGCCGCGGATCGAAGCGATAGAGCGGCCATGCGCCGGTATCGACGATCGCCGTCTGGTGGTCCAACCCGTCGGCGAGGTTGTAGCCGTGGGCGATGCAGTGCGAGTAGGCGATGATGATCGAGGTGCCGGGGTAGGACTCGGCCTCGTTGAAGGCGTTGACGGTCTGGCTGTCCTTGGCGCCGAAGGCGACCTGGGCGACATAGACGTGGCCGTAGGCCATGGCCATGAGACCGAGGTCCTTCTTGGTGATGTCCTTGCCGCCCATGGCGAATTTCGCGGTCGCCGCCAGCGGGGTGGCCTTGGAGGCCTGGCCGCCGGTGTTGGAGTAGACCCCGGTGTCGAGGACCAGGAGGTTGACGTCGCGGCCCGAGGCGAGGACGTGGTCGAGGCCGCCGTAGCCGATGTCGTAGGCCCAGCCGTCGCCGCCGACGCCCCAGATGCTCTTGCGGACCAGGAAGTCGGCCATGTGAGCGAGGTTGACGGCGTCGGGTTTGGTGTTTCCGGCGAGCTTCTCGCGCAGGACCTCGACCCTGCCGCGCTGGGCGGCGATCCCGACTTCGCTGGTCTGGTCGGCGTTGATGAGCTCGTCGACGAGCGCGGAGCCGAGATCGGCGCTGAGGTTCTTGAGCAACCGGATGGCCCGTTTCTGGGTCTGATCGACGGCGAGGCGGAAGCCGAGGGTGAACTCGGCGGTGTCCTCGAAGAGCGAGTTGTTCCACGCCGGCCCCCGGCCATCGGCGTTCACCGCATAGGGAGTTGTGGGGAGGTTGCCGCCGTAGATCGACGAGCAGCCGGTGGCGTTGCCGATGAGGGCGCGGTCACCGAAGAGCTGGGTGAGGAGCTTGACATAGGGGGTCTCACCGCAGCCCTCGCAGGCGCCCGAGTACTCGAAGAGGGGCTGGAGGAACTGCGAACCTTTGACGTCGAGCTTGACCTGGGTGCGATCGACCTCGGGCAGACCGAGGAAGAACTCGTAGTTGATCCGCTCGGGCTCTCTGAGCGGCATCTGCGGCGCCATGTCGAGGCTTTTGTGTTTCGGGTTCGATTTGTCCTTGGCGGGGCAGACGCGGACGCAGAGCTGGCAGCCCGTGCAGTCTTCCGGTGCCACCTGGATGGTGTACTTCTGGCCGGCGAAGTCCTTGGCCTTGTAGTCCACCGACTTGAAGGTTGCGGGCGCGCCCTCGAGGGCGGCCGGGTCGTAGACCTTGGCGCGGATGGCGGCGTGGGGGCAGACGAGGGCGCATTTGTTGCACTGGATGCAGAGGTTCTCGTCCCAGATTGGGATCTCGATGGCGATGTTGCGCTTCTCCCACCGGGTGGTGGCGGTGGGCCAGGTGCCGTCGACCGGGAAGGCGGAGACGGGCAGCAGATCGCCCTTGCCGGCGATCATCACCGAGGTCACCCGTTGGACGAGGTCCGGAGCGTTCTCGGAGACGATGGGCGGCCGTTTGGTCGTCGCGGTGATCTCGGCGGGAATCGTGACCTCGTGGAGATTGGCCAGGGTGCCGTCGACGGCGTCGTAGTTGAGCTGGACGATCTCGTCACCCTTGTTGCCGTAGGTCTTCTTGATCGCGTACTTGATCTTCGCGATGGCTTCGTCGCGCGGCAGAATGCCGGAAATGGCGAAGAAGCAGGTCTGCATGATGGTGTTGGTGCGGCGACCCATCCCGGTTTCATTCGCCACTCGGGTCGCATCGATGCAGTAGACCTTGAGGTTCTTGGCCTTGATGTCCTTCTGGACCTCGAGCGGGAACTGGTCCCAGATCTCGTCGGGCCCGAAGGGCGAGTTGAGCAGGAAGGTGGCGCCGGGCTGGGCGTAGGCGAGCATGTCGAGCTTCTCGACAAAGACCCACTGGTGGCACGCGACAAACTTGGCCTTGCGGATGAGGTAGGACGAGCGGATGGGTTTGGGTCCGAAGCGGAGGTGGGAGATGGTGACCGCGCCGGCCTTTTTCGAGTCGTAGACGAAGTAGCCCTGGGCGAAGTTGTCGGTCTCCTCGCCGATGATCTTGATCGAGTTCTTGTTGGCGCCCACCGTGCCGTCGGCGCCGAGACCGAAGAAGACGCCGCGGAAGACCTTGTCGGAGGCGATGTCGTAGTCGTCGTCGACGGGCAGCGAGAGGTGGGTGACATCGTCGACGATGCCCACCGTGAAGTGGTTGCGGGGTTTGTCGGCGGCGAGGTTGTCGTAGATCGCCTTGACCATGCCGTCGTTGAACTCTTTCGAGGACAGACCGTAGCGTCCGCCGACCACGATGGGATCGACGGCAAAGGGGCTGATGCCCAGGGACCGCGCCTCGGCGAGGGCGTGGACGATGTCCATGTGGAGCGGCTCGGCGATGGCGCCGGGCTCCTTGGTGCGGTCGAGGACCGCGATCCGCTTGGTGGTCTTCGGCAGCGCCTCCATGAGGTGCTGGACCGAGAACGGCCGATAGAGGCGGACCTTGACGACGCCGACCTTCTCGCCCTGAGCGGTGAGGTGCTCGACGAGCTCGTGCACCGCTTCGGCGCCCGAACCCATGATCACGATGACGCGTTCGGCCTCGGGGTCGCCGACATAGTCGAAGAGCCTGTAGGCGCGGCCGATCTGCTTCTCGAAGGCGGCCATGGCGTCGACGACGTGCTGGGGGCAGGCGTTGTAGAAGCCGTTGATGGCTTCGCGGGCCTGGAAGAAGGTGTCGGGGTTCTGCGAGGTTCCGCGGACCACCGGGTGATCCGGCGACAGACCGCGCTCGCGGTGGGCGCGAACGAGGTCGTCGTCGATGAGGGCCCTGAGATCGTCATCCTCGATGTAGTCGATCTTGGCGACCTCGTGCGAGGTGCGGAACCCGTCGAAAAAGTGGACGAAGGGAATCCGCGAGCTCAGCGTCGCCATCTGCGAGATGCAGGCCATGTCGTGGGCTTCCTGGACCGAGCCCGAACACAGCAGGCCCCAGCCGGTCTGGCGGACGGCGTTGATGTCCGAGTGATCGCCGAAGATCGACAGGGCGTGGGTCGCCAGGGTTCGCGCCGAGACGTGGAAAACCGCCGAGGTGAGCTCGCCGGCGATCTTGTACATGCTCGGGATCATGAGCAACAGGCCCTGAGAGGCGGTGAAGGTCGTCGTCAGCGCTCCCGCCTGGAGCGAGCCGTGGACCGCGGCGGAGGCGCCGCCTTCGGACTGCATCTCGACGACATCGGGAACCGTGTTCCAGATGTTGGTTTTCCCCCGGGCGGACCACTCGTCCGCGAACTCGCCCATGTTGGACGAGGGAGTGATGGGATAGATGGCACACACATCGTTGATGCGATGCGCGACGGAAGCGGTTGCTTCGTTGCCGTCGATCATGACCGTTCGTGGCTTCGCCATTGATATACCTCCGCGGTAAACGGACCGGTGGGTTTTTCGTGGTCTCGTTGGCGCCGTCAACCCCACTCACGGAGTACGTGAATGGTTTCACAGCGCGAAAAAGGATAAACCGCCGGCGGCTTCATGGCAAGTCATTTCGTCCGGTAGGGATGGAGGAGGCTCGACGAGAACCGCGATTCGTCAGCGTTTGTCGACGGTCGGTTTCTTCTTGGCGCCGGATGCGCGTTTCTTGGCCTTCGCGGCGCGGTTGCCGGGGGTCGCAGCCCCGCCCTTGGCGACGTGCTGTCGTTGACGTCGTTTCTTGGCTTCTTCGCGTCTGAGCTCGAACTTCTCGTGTCGCTTCTTCCCGAGATGGATGTTGAGCGGGTTGTCCCGCGGCAGAAACGAGATGACCGGCTCTCGGCGGCGACCGATCTCGTCGAGGATCTTGTTGATCGGTTTGTTGTTCGGATCGTGGCTGAGACCCTCGAAGAGCGCTTCCACGGCACGCGCCCGGCTGCGGCCGAGGAGGTGGATCTTGGCCATGTTCTCGTAGTGCTCGGGGTTCGACGACTGGACCTTGAGCGAAAGCTGGCAGTACTTGATTCCGTCCGAGTATTGCTTCCTCAGCGCGGCGATGCACAACCCGTAGTAGGAGAAGACGCCGGCGGCGATGATCTTGTCTTGATCGAGACCGGCGGAGAGCTGCGGGAGATTGGCCTCGAAGATCTGGACCGCGTCGTCATAGTTCTCGACGCGGGTGAGGAGGGCCGCCTCCATGACCGCCTGCTCGAGTTCCTCCCTGGTCAGGCTGTTCGGGTCCTTTTCGTCATCCATTCTGGAATTATACAAAACTATTAATAAACCGGCGTCAACCCCGAGCGGTCTTACGCTGGCGAACCGCTCGAATCCGCACTGGACCAGCTCTCGCGTCGTGCGGAGACCACCTCGAGCAGTTCGGCGTGAACCCCAGGCGAACCGCAGAGCAGATTGCCCGTGGCCATGAAGTCGTCGCCGCCATCCATGTCGCTCACGACGCCGCCCGCCTCCTCGACGAGCAGCGAGCCGGCGGCGAGATCCCAGGGAGAGAGACGAAACTCGAAAAAGCCGTCGAAGAGACCGCATGCGGTGTAGGCCAGATCGAGGGCGGCCGCGCCGGGGCGCCTGATCGCCTTGCAGCGGAGAAAGACCTCTCGGAAGATCTCGAGATAGGGGTCGAGGAGCCCATGCGCCTTGAACGGGAAACCGGTCGCGACGAGCGCGCCTTCGAGCCCGGCGCGCGGGGCGACCCTGCACGGGGCGCCGTTCCACGTTGCTCCCGCCCCGCGTCCGGCGCGGAAGAGATCGTTCTTCACCGGGTCGAAGATGACGCCGAACTCGACGCGATTCGCCACCGCCACCCCGACCGAAACCGCGAACTGGGGGATGCCGTGGACAAAATTCGTCGTCCCGTCGAGGGGGTCGACGATCCAGGTCGGTTGCCGGTCGTCCCGGTGCTTCCAGCCGGACTCTTCCGCGAGTACGGCGTGGCCGGGGAATCGCCGCTCGATCTCGCCGATGATCGCCGATTCAGCGGCGCGGTCGGCAACGGTCACGAGATCGTTGCGCGACTTTTCGTCGATCTCGTGGGGTTCGAGGGCTCGCCAGTAGGGCATGATCGCACGGGCGCCGGCGCGGGCGACCGCCTCGACATCGTCGAGGAAATTCTCCGGCAAAGGGGGGGATTGCTGAAATGGCATCCGGGTCTCCGTGGTTTCTCAGGGTGAACGGAGTGTGCATGGAAGGTCTGGAGGACATCACAGGGGGGGCTTTCGACGCCAGGTGCGAGCTCATGCTCGATGTTGCCTGGCAGACGCTGCGGTCGGATCCCGATCTCAAGCTCTGTGAGGGGCTGCGTCTCATCGAGGCGACCCGCACCGCGATTTCACGGCTCGCCCCGGAGTCCGTGGATCTCTTCGAACGCGAGATCATACCCCAGCTGCGATCGGCCCTCATGGAACGGTTCGGAGTCAGCGAGTTGCCCACCGGAAAGGTCAACTGACCTGGTTCCCTCATCCACCCGATACGTCCGCGAACTCGGGTAAGGTGCGGAGATCCTCGGGGGTGAGGTTGGGTTCGATTTCGACGGTGATTTCGTCGTCATCTTCAAGGGCGAAACCGGCGATCCTCACGTCCTGTTGCCGGCCGACTCCCGGGCGGAGGTCGTTGAGGGGCACGGTGACCCGTTGCGCGAGACGCTCGTTGCCGAGCCCGCTCCTGACCCGGACGAGCACCGTGAGACTCGTCAGGGGCTCGGTCCCCTGGTTGGCGATGTTGAGATCGACGAGCAGGGTCGGCACACCGTCGTCATCGTGCAGGGTGGTGGTGCCCACGGGGTAGATCTCGTGGTTGTAACGGAGACGTTCAAGACGCTGTTCCGGCGTCTCCTCGGGTCCGCAGGCGGTCAACGAGACCGTGGCGATCATGGCGATCAGAAGCGTGAATGGGACGGGTCGCCGCATGGTGTGCCTCCAAGATGAGCGTTCGGCTGGAGTGTATCAGTTTGAAGTCTTTATTCTCGGCCCGAATTCGCCGAGCGAATTCGGGCCGAGAGTAAAGAAGAATTACTGTTTGTCATCCCCACAGAACCACTTCGTCACCTTCCTGACGTAGCTCCTCGTTTCCCGGTACGGCGGGATGCCCTCGTAGCGGTCCACCGTTGTCGGACCGGCGTTGTAGGCGGCCAGCGCCAGGGTCAGGGAGTCAAAGCGGTCGAGCAGGGCCCGTAGATAACCCGCGCCGGCGTCGAGATTCTGCGCCGGGTCGAAGACATCGGTGACGCCCCGATCCGCCGCGGTGGCGGGCATGAGTTGAGTGAGCCCGGCGGCGCCGGCGCGGGACACCGCCATCGGATCGAAGTTCGACTCCGCGCGCACCAGCGCCACGAGCAGCCACGGGTGGAGATCGGCTTCACGGGCGGCGGCGACGATTTCGGCGCGGAAAGGCATCTCCGCGGGGACGGCCTCCTTGTTCCAACCCCACGGACAATCGGCGAACTCGGGGATCGGGCTGGTGTCGTCGTCGACCTCATCCGCGATGACGCGATCAACCCTGGTCGCCGGGACGCGCATGGTCCCGCCACCACGGAGCTCGATGACGATGGCGTCGCCGTCGAGGTAGGCGTCCTCGGCCTTGATGATGCGGCCATCCGTGAAAGCGACAATCTTCGCCTCCACTCCCACAGAAAGGACCAGGGCGATCATCAATGCGAAGGCAACCCGAATCGGTTTCTTCCTTTCTTTTTCTTGGCCGTTGTTTTCGCGAGCGAAAACAACGGCCAAGAAAAAGAGTGGAGGAGTGCCGATCGAGCCCATTCCCATTCCCCTATGCCCTGGGGTGCTTCTCGTCGTAGAGCTTGCGGAGTCGTTCACGCGCCACGTGGGTGTAGATCTCCGTTGTGGTCAGCGAGGAGTGACCCAACATCATTTGTACGGCTCTCAGATCGGCGCCGTTTTCGACGAGATGGGTGGCGAACGAGTGGCGGACGACGTGCGGGCTGAGCCGGGTCTTGATTCCGGCCTGGATGGCATGCTGGCCGAGGATCTTCCAGAATCCCTGCCGGGTCATCGGTTTGCCGCGATGGTTGAGGAAGAGCTCGGGGCGGCGCTCGCGGTCGAGGAGGGCCCGCCCGCCATCGCTGTAGCGCTCGATCCAGTCGATGGCGGCGAGGCCGAGAGGGACCAGCCTTTCCTTGCGCCCCTTGCCGACGATCCGGACAAAGCCCGGGTCGAGGCGGACGCGGTCGACGGTGAGCCCGACCAGCTCCGAGACCCGCAGCCCGGTGGCGTAGAGGGTCTCGAACATGGCCCGGTTGCGCAGTCCGAGGGTGGTCGAGGTGTCGGGCGAGGCGAGAAGAGCCTCGATCTCGGACGAGTCGAGGGTGTGGGGCACCGTCTGCCACAGCGACGGCGAGCGGATGTTGGCGGTGGGGTCGGCGGCGAGGGCTTCGGTGCCGACGAGAAAGCGGAAAAACCCGCGGATGGCCGACAGGGCACGGGCCGAGGAACGGGGAGACAACCCGGTCTCGCGACGCAAGCCGAGGTAGTCGCGGAGGTGGTTGCGGTCAATGGACGCGATCTCGAGCTTGCGGCTGGCGACGAAGGCGCCGAACTGGCGGAGATCGCGACCGTACGACTCCAGGGTCCGCGGACTCAGGTTGCGCTCCACCACGAGATGGGCGAGGTAGTCCTGGATGTGGTCGTCGAGCGTCGGTGCCATGGCCACCATCGTACTACCCGCGTATGTATCCTCTCCCTCTCCCTCTCCCTCTCCCGTGACCGATGCCCGATGGCCACTGGCTCGGCCTGGGATACGGCCCCGGACTCGGGAAACGGATCACGGA
>CAWGLT010000020.1:0-145277 GCA_963823445.1 uncultured Acidobacteriota bacterium | reverse complement strand
AGGAGCATTGTTTGACCAACGTACAGAACCTCATTCTCCCCGTCAGTCTCGGATTCCCAAAGATAAAGAGGGGATCCGTAGGGAATCCTCCCGTACTCAGCACGCAGAGTTTGACCTCTCGCAGTAATGGTGTTTGCTTCGATCTCATCATCAACGGATACGAAAGGCAATCCTTCCCCTGAGAGGGTTGACGGTTCGAATCGCTGTGTAAATCTGATCCGCACCTCGTACGCCTTAAGCCCCGTCAAATCGGCTAGATGATCGGTCATCCGCCCGGCCTAACGACTGGAGTTCACGGGACCCAAGCCGCGCAACGCGCGGATTGGGGTCCCGTGGAACGCGATGTTAGGGCCGGTTTTCATTCGAAAATAACCGGGTCTACGATTGCCACCGATCTGCTGCTACGGCTTCCTGACCGTTCAAGGAGCACGAACCGGACGGTGATTGGATGCTTGAGGCGTTTATCGTTCCACACGGCGTCGAGTGGATATTCGAGCGTCACGGCCCCTTCCGGCTCTGTCAGATATACCCGGTCTGTTCCAAGGCGAGTACGTTCCTCGTTGAACCAGGAATCGTCCCCCTCTGTGGAACCGAAGATGATTGACACAAAGTACTTTTTTCGCTTGAGCTTCGGCAGATCGATGGAGTACTTGAGAGAAGCGCTAAGGACTGTCTCCTCAGTTAGTCGGGTTTCAATGGGGCCAGGGGAGATGTTTGTGAGTTCAAGAGACGATTCTGGGTTTTCAGCGCCGACTGCAGGTGAGGCCAAACCAATCGAAACAGCCAAGGCCGTGACAATTAAGAGACGATGCATTGTTTCCTCACCTTCCATTTCCTCAGCTGTAGGCCTAACGATTGTTGTTCAGCGGACGAAACCCGCGCCCGCGCGGGTTGCGGTCCGCTGAAACAACGCGGTTAGGCATATTGACCATTTCGATAACGAGATCAATCATTGCATGTAAGAATCTCATGTGCCAGTCGGAAACGCTCGGGATCTCGGTCAAAGATCTGCAGTAAAACAGCGGCCGTTGCAGCCGGATCACGATAGTCTTGAATCAAGCAACTCTCAGGCTGCGACGCCGCACCAACGACGATCTCCTCTAACGAGAACTCATCAAGCATCCAGAGGGAGAAGGCGCTGATGAGAGCTGTTTCCTCCGCACTTCCAACAGGGAACATGATGTCATCTGGTTGCGCGTGACAGGTGCCGAGGCCAAACCGCTGTATTCTCGGCTCAGGAAAATTCCAGTGAGACACGGATTCGAGGCAGATCTTCGCTGTCGAGTCGTCTGAACCCACGATCTGCCAGGACAAGACACCGCACATGCATGGGCGGAGGCTACGAACCTCCAACGGGTAGAGGAGATTGAGGGTTTCTTGCGAGGCCGTTCGCATCTCTTCAACCAGGACCGTGCATGCAATCCTGTTGTTCTCGGAGAGGTGGTCAATCTCTGACGCACCGCAAGCCGCCAGGAACAGGATTATGGAAACTGCAACCGGCCTTTTCATTTGGTTTTCTGGTCCTCGCCTAACGATTGGTGTTCAGGGGACGCGACCCGCGCTCGCGCGGGTCGCGGTCCCCTGGAACACCTCTGTTAGGTCGAGGTGCCCACTGGCCTTGAAGCCAGGAGTGCCCACGACCGAAGAACAAACCGAAAGCGACGATGTCATGCAGGGCGATGCGGGCCGCCTGATGACGCCGACGTCGGTGATGCGATGAGCCATGGAACCAGGATAGGGGACCGAGGAGAATCGATGAAAGAACCGTTGGCGCTGAAGCTCTTGATGACCCGAACAACAAACCCTTGGCCATGATGGACCTAACGACTGGAGTTCAGCGGACCCGAGCCGCGCTCGCGCGGGTCGGGGTCCGCCTGAAACGAAATGTTAGGACTGGCGTGTATAGCCGCACCCTCCATCTATCTTTCCCAGCAGGAGATACAGAATGTGATTCCTAGCTCTCCCATGGCCTTCAATTCGTCAGGGTTGAACTCCATATCGCACTGTTGATCATACTCATACAGCATCAAGATGGAGATGTCGTTGGCGCCGATCCCTAGGTTTTGAAGCTCAGAGAGGCCGCCCCGAATCGACTCACAGTACTTGCCGATGAAATCGATCCAACCAGATTCAGGCTGTTCATCTTCAACCATCCAGAGCGAGCCATCCTCGCTAATGGGGTCGACAGCATGCAGCCCCAGGACCGTGGAGACATCGTCCACTTGGACATCTCCGGGAAGGTCGATCTTGAGCTGGAAGATGTACATGGGCCTAACGATGCGTTGTTCAGCGGACGCAAGCCGCGCTCGCGCGGGTTCGCGTGGCCCCTAGGCTGCGACGCAGCTCAAGTTGCACGCTCGAGCCGTGATCCATGTGCCAGCGATGAAGCCAGGAGCCCCGCGACCGTCTGAACGACACCAACCCGTTGAACGAACGGGACGGCGACTCGGAACGGTGCGTGGCATTGTTGCCAGGAGATCGTTGGGTCATGGAAACAGGGTAGGGGAACGAGGCCGGCGTTGAAAGGACCCTTGGGGCTGCGGCTTCTGATGACCCGACTCCAATTGACTCCCCATGCCAGTATGGCCTAACGATTGGCGTTCAGCGGACGCAAACCGCGCTCGCGCGGGTTGCGGTCCGCTGGAACGGCGCGGTTAGGCCGGGCTATTGATAGTGAATGAACACAGTCATTATGTAGACGACACACACCGGCTCTCCACTCAGGGTGGCTGGTTCAAACCGCCACTGTTTGATTGCGTCAACCGCCGCCTCAAGCGGCGGGCCGGATCCGCGAAGTGCCCCAACTCGCTCGACAACACCTTCCTTGTTGATGACGGCCTGAACGACCGGGATGGTTCGGGGGTCGAAGCCCTCTGTTCCTAGGAGATTCGGTTTCGGGTTGAAGATCGCCTTGGGTTCAGAGATCTCGCCACCTACCTGATGCAGGTGCGGCTGTTCATCGCTGAACTCCCACGGTTTCGTCGGGTCAAGAGGACACTCGACTTCGTCGGCAACCCACACTTGGCGTGGAATCGGGGCATTTGTTGGCTTTGAAGTTTCGGGCGGACCTTCACGAGGCGATGACCGGCAGGGCCATTGCACCAAGCAAGTGCGACTGCGAATCGGAAATCAAGCATTCCTCCACCCCCTTGCGATGGCCTAACGATGCGAGTTAAGCGGACCCAAGCCGCGCTCGCGCGGGTTGGGGTCCGCTTGAATGAGGCAGTTAGGACCCGGGTGACCAACCGCGTTGAAGCCGGAAGCGCCCGGGACCGACGAACGACACCAACCCGTAAACGAACGGGACGACGATTCGGAACAGCGCGTGGCACTGTAGCCAGAAGATCGTTGGGTCATGGAAACAGGGTAGGGGAACGATGCCGGCGTTGAAAGCACCTGTGGGGCTGCGGCTCTGATGACCCAATACCAATTGAACTCCCGGATGGCCTAACGATCGCTGTTCAGCGGACGCGAGCCGCGCTCGCGCGGGTCGCGGTCCGCTGGAATAGCTAGGTTAGGGCGAGGGTACCTTGCGGCGATGAAGCCCGGTTGCGGATCCCAACCACTCCTTCTCCCTTCGATCACCGCTGGAAGATCGCAAACGCCGCGGCGACAACCAACGCACCCAACGCGACATACCCAACAGAAACATAGAAAAGGGAACGGTTGAGAACTCAAAGAAGAGGTAGCCAAGGGCAATGAAGAAGACTGTAAATGCGCCCCAGAATCTTGCTCGAGGCGAATGCTTTGGGCCAAGATCATGCTCCTGGGATTGCGGCATTGGTTCATTCCTAGTTGCCCGCCACAGATGGCCTAACGATTGGAGTTCACGGGACCCGAGCCGCGCAACGCGCGGGTTGGGGTCCCGTGGAACGCGATGTTAGGCAAATCACTCATGCGGAACTGAGCTGCCGTATGGATCGGTTCCTTTGCGTGCTTTGATTGCATGATATCCGCCAAGAACCACGATGGAAATAAGAACGACAGCGGCCACAGCGAACGAGAGTACCCAGATCCAGAGATGATGAACAAGAACATACCCCGGCATATGCACTACGAAGAGTGTCGAAAGTTGCCCCCATACAACCAGCAACGTTGCACCGAGGAGGCCACGTAGCCAGAACCGCTTCGGCCATGGCCCCACAAGAACCAAGGCAGCGAACAGACCCTCAAGGAGCATGATTACGGCGACAAACGAAACGTGACCTGTCGGGTGAGTCCACTCCGGGTAGTCAATGTGAGAATACCTGTGATAGCGGCTTGGATCGAAACTGTGTTGGATTGCGACACCGATTGCGGTGAGCGTGACAAGCCCAAGAACCAACGATATCCAGAATCGAGTTCTTGATCTCATCGTGTTGCTGGCCTAACGATCGGTGTTCAGCGGACGCGAGCCGCGCTCGCGCGGGTCGCGGTCCGCTGGAACACCTAGGTTAGGCGAAGTTTGTTGGTGGTTCTCTTCACGCCGCTTTCGCAGCCAACGAGAGAACCAACGAGCAAAATCCATGAATCCATTAGAGAAAAGCACGAGTTCGGAAGCAATGGGATGGAGTCGGTTGTACTGGCGATTCGCGAGTTCTTCAGCCCACCCTTCGGCGACGTCCTCCTTGTCTCGGAACTCCGGCGCTTGAAAAGTGTGGATGTGGTGACCGAGCTCGTGGTAAAGCGTGTGACTGATTCTCCAATCCCTCCAGAACGGTATCCACCAAGCAATCCGGGGTTCAGGCTTGAAGATGTTGTCGACAAATATCTCGATCCACGGAGGCTCTCCCTCATAGGCGTAATGATAGAGGCCAAGAGCGTCTGAGGTTTTTGACTTTCGTCCTTTCCTTCGCGTCTTCTCTCGGCGTCGCTTACGGTTAAGGCCGCTTGCATTTGAAACGACGACGGTGCCAAGGCCGGCCAGATATTTCTGCGGTATCGAATAGAGGAGGCCCTCGATAATCGGGGTGAGCTTGATGGGTGGGGTCCAGCCCCTGTATTGCTCGACAATGTCGATTCTATTAAGCCTCTTCCTGACCACCCAGCCGATAAGATCAACAGAAATGAAAACCAGCAGAAACCATCCCCAGCCGAACCACCTCGAGGGCAACTCGCCAATTGACTCGCGAAGGTTGGAGACAAGGAGCGCCCAGCCGATCACCGCGGTTCCATAGAAGTACCAACCGTTCAGACCTTTTCGTGCCGCGATGGGAACTACGAAGACGAATGTCGAGAGTAGGAAGATGAATTCGAGTATTCGTAGGTCCATGTGATGGCCTAACTCTAATTAGATTGACTATTGGAATTGGGGTAAGAATGCTGATCGCGCTGGAGTTCTTTTGGGGGCATGATCCGCCTTTCATTCCCTGAGACCCTGGATTCTGAGACGATTATACCCTCGCCTGGTGAGTTTGTTAGATTGCGTGTTCGGCTATATAACACGCGGGGCGTTAGATTGTCAGGGCACGGTTTCGCCATGCGTCCTCAACGAGTCCACCGGGCTGACGATGCCTCGCCCCCCCGAGTTGTTCAGAACGTGGGTGTAGATCATCGTCGTCTTCACATCCTTGTGGCCGAGCAATTCCTGGATTGTGCGGATGTCGTAACCCGAGAGGAGCAGGTGGGTGGCGAAGGAGTGGCGCATGGTGTGCGAGCTGACCCGTTTGGCGATCCGAGCGTTCCTTGAGGCCTGTTTGATGGCTCGGTGAATGACGGTCTCGTGCAGGTGGTGGCGGCGGATGGTGTCGGTCCTCGGATCGGCGCCGCGGGAGCCGGCGGGGAAGACGTACTGCCAGCGCCAGTCGGCGGCGGCTCCCGGGTACTTCCGGTCGAGGGCCTCGGGGAGGTGGACGCGGCCGAAGCCGTCGGCGAGGTCCCGGCCGTGGAGCTCGCGGACACGGACGAGGTGGTCGCGGAGACGTTGGCGGCAGGCGTCGGGGAGGAGGGTGGTTCGGTCTTTCTGCCCTTTACCGTTTCGGATGGTGATGTGGCCGAGATCAAAGTCGATGTCCTGGATTCTCAGTCGCAGGCACTCGAGGATCCGCATCCCGGTGCCGTAGAGGAGCATCACGACGAGCTGGACGGTGCCTTCGAGGCGGGCGAGGAGGGCGGCGACCTCCTCTTTCGAGAGGACGACGGGAAGTCGTTTCGGCTGTCGGGCGCGGACGATGTTCGCCGATCCACGGTGGATCGAGCTTGAGGACCTCGCGGTAGAGGAAGAGGATGGCGCTCAGCGCCTGGCGTTGGGTCGAGGCGGCAACGCGGTCGTGGACGGCGAGGTGGGTGAGGAAGCGGTTGATCTCGTCGGAGGAGAGCTCCTGTGGGCGGCGGCGGGTGAAGGCGAAGAACCGGCGGATCCAGCCGAGGTAGGCCTCCTCGGTTCGGATGGAGTAGTGGCGGACCCGGATCGCGCGGCGCATTTGTTCGAGCAGCCTGGGCGCCTCCGCGCGCCGGGTCGCTGCCGCTGGGTGGGGGACAACGTTCATGGTGTAAACAAAACATAAAACAGTGAAGCCGTGAAGTCAAGTGAGTTGGTGGGGGGACCTCGGGAGCACCGTTTCCGGGGTCCTTTCAGCTCCGGCCTTCTGGTCCGCCTTCGGCGACCCAGCGTCGTCCCATCGGCGTGGTCGCTTGGGTGGTGGATTCTAGCCCGAAGTATTCATGAGGTTTCGTCGCGAGGTTGGCGAGGCGCCGATGCCAGTCGCCTTTTCTCATCTCGGGGCGCGGAGGCGTACTTGACAGTACGTTGAGCACCCCGAGATGAGAAACGGAGGCTGGCGCGGATGCATCGTCGGCCGCAGCAGACAGCTCATGAATACTTCGGGCTAGGGTCTGCGACCACGCCGATGGCACGCCGACGGCCTCCCTCTTCGCCGAGAGAACCAGAAAGAAGCGCGCGTCCCGGGGTTGCCCCCCATGACGTTTTTCCGATCGTGCTCGGTCGCCGGGACGCGCCACTGCGAAAAACGTCATGGACGGCACGCCCGAGGGACGCCCCCGTTCGCTCTGACCCGGAGGGAGATGTCTGTCGCCGAGGCAGAGACCGGCGCCGACTCCGTCGCCTCGGGCCCCATTCGTGAGTTCTTCGCGTCCTCGACGGCACGATGGTGGGATGTCTCTGTGTGCGAAGCCTCTGTGTCTCCGTGTCTCTGTGGTGAAACTGCGATGGCTTCGTGTGCGATGTCTCTGCGTCTTGGCGTCTTCGCGCTTGCGGCGTTGCGACGATGCGATGCCCGTGGCGCTACGGCGCGGCCCGGCCCTCCGGGGTCAGCCCGAGGCTCGATCTTGGGGTTCGGCGGTTTGAGGTAGCGCGCGAGGAAGGCATAGATCTCCTTGCGCGCCGCCCACGCCTCGGGGGTGTCGAGGCGGTCGAAGCTGTGCCCTCCGGGGACGTCGTAGACCTCGTACTCGAAGTCCTTGCCGGCGGCGGTGAGCGCCTGCATGAGGTGCTCGACCTCGATGAAGTTGACGTCCTCGTCGTGCGGGTTGGTGTGGATCCTCACCGGGCGGGTGAGCTTGTCGACGTTCCACACCGGCGACCGGCGCTTGTACTCCGCCATGTTCGATTCCACGTCCTCGCCGATGTGGTAGTCGGCCTCGTAAAGGTCGCGGTAATCCTGGCCGAGATAGCCCATCCGCAGGATGAGGTCCGAAACCGGGACGCCGGCGTAGCCGCAGACGTAGGAGTCGGGGTGGTCGAAGAGGCTCATGAGCGTGATGAGCCCGCCGTGGCTCCAGCCGATGCACGCCGACCCGGTCCCTGTCGACCCGTGGGTGGTTCTCGACCGCCCAGTCGCGGGCGGCGAGCGCGTCGTCGACCTCGCGGCCGCCGTAATCGATGGTCTCGTAAAAGGACTTCCCGTAGCCGGTGGAGCCGCGGTACTCGGGAGCGACCACGATATAGCCCTGGGCCATGAGCTCGCGCACGATGTGGGCGTAGTAGGTCGTGAAGTCGGCGTGGACCCCGCCGTGGGGCAGAACCAGGAGAGGGAGTTTGCCGGTGCTGTCAAAATTCTTCGGGGTGAAGAGATAGGCGTAGAACTTGACCGGGTTGCCGGCGCCGATGCCGTTGGGGTTTTCCTCGCGCCACTTGGGCGGGCCGTAGATCCGCACCTTCTCGACCACCGCCACGTCGCCGACCCGCTGGGTCCAGAGCACGTCGTCGACGAGCTTGGCAAGGACATCGCGCTCGTGCGCGGCCGTCTTGAGCCGGTTTTCGAGGGCCTCGATCTGATCGTCATCGTCGTCCGCGAACGAGAACATGACTCCAGCCGCCAGAACCGCGGCCGTCAGGAAAAGGATGAGTTTCTTCATTTGCTCCCTCCGGGACGAATCCTACTCTTTTTTCTCGGCGGGCAGGCGGTTGCCCCGGGCAAACGGCTGGACGCCGAGAAAAAAGCTATGCGTAGAGCTCGAGAAACCGCGCCATCATCCGATCCGCATCGATCGATGGTCGGAGCCCGCGGATGATCTTCTCGAACTCCTCATGGTCCCCGCCGATGTAGTCGTCGAGGTAGACGAGCAGCCGCTCTCTGAGACGCTCCTCGTTGAGCTCGGAGTGAAACTGGGTTCCGTACACGGGTTTGTCGTCGAGGCGGACCGCCTGGTTGCGTGACCGCGCGCTGTAGGCGAGCTCCCGCCAGCCCGGGCCGAGACCGGTCGCGCTGTCTTTGTGCCCGAGCTGGGCCCAGAACGAGGGTGGAAACCCGCTGAAGATGGGATCGTCGACGCCATCGGGAGTCAGGCTCACGGAGAAGGTGCCGATTTCTTCCTGCTTCGGGTCCTCGACCACGGCCCCGCCGGTGGTCTTGACGATGAACTGGTGGCCCCAGCACGCGCCGAAGAGCGGACGATCGCGTTCGATGATCTCGTGCACGAGCTCCCCGAGGGGCGCCGTGAACCGATGGTCCTCCTTCACCGAGAACGCGCCGGCGCCGCCGATGAAGACGGCGTGGGCGTCGTCGACGTCTTTCCAGCTCACATCCGGGGTGTCGACGATGTTGATGAAGGTGAACTGACTCCTCGCGACGCGACATCGTTCGATGAAACAGCTCTGTTCCTGGAGCATGGGGACGGGGTCTTCACGAATCTGGAAGAGGACCAGGCGAAGACGGGTTCGCGGGGTGCGCATCAGCCCGACCACCCGTCCTTCCAGCTCCGAATCACCCCAAAGACCTCGGTGGGGCCCTCGAGCGTCTGTCCGGCGTGGGTCTCGGCTGCACCCTTTACCGAACCCACGCCGCAGCGGAGGAACGGGTTGGTCTCGAGCTCGTCGCCGATGGTCGAGGGGACGGTCGGCTCGCCGGCGGCCCGCGCGGTCTCGACGGCGTCGAGACGGCGGGCGAGGGCTTTGTTTCCCGGCTCGACGACGCGGGCAAACCGCAGGTTCGTGAGGGTGTACTCGTGCGCGCAGTAGACCTTGGTTGCGACCGGCAGCCCGGCGAGTCGGCTCAATGAACCGTGCATCTGCTCCATGGTGCCCTCGAAAACCCTTCCGCACCCGCCGGCAAAGAGCGTATCGCCGACAAAGGCGCAACCGGCGCCGAGGTAGCCGATGTGGCCCGCTGTGTGACCGGGGAGGGCCACGATTTCAAGCTCGAGCGCGAGATCGGGAAGCGAGATCCGGTCACCGCCGGCGAGCGGGTGGTCGACCCCGGCGACGGGTTCGCTGACGGATCCGTAGACGGGCGAGTGGTAGCGGCGGATGAGATCGGGCAGACCGCCGACGTGGTCCCGGTGGTGGTGGGTGACGAGAACGGCGGCGATCTCGAGATCGCATCGACTCAATGCCTCGATCACGGGGGCCCCGTCTCCCGGGTCGACCACCACGACCCGATTGGACCCATCCCGTTCGAGAATCCACACGTAATTGTCGGAGAAGACCGGCACCGGCCATATTTTCAGCATCCGCTCATGCTGCCAGTATCGAGATCTCGTGTCAAATCAACCTCAGCTGTTTCTTTTCTTCGGCCCGAACGCCCGCGCCTTCGGGCCGAAGAAAAGAATGAGCGGAAGGTTCTGGCAATCACGGCGGTTGGTATGAGAGGATTCGCCCATGACGACCCGCTATCTCATCGTTGCTGATTCGCTCGACCGGCTCAACCCGGTCTTCGATCTCGGCGTCTGCGTCAGCGTCGAGCTCATCCGGCGCGGGATCCAGGTCGACTATCTCGACCTGTATGCCAGCAACGCCGAGCTGCCGAACGCCGAATTCCTCGCCAAACTCCCGGTTCGGACGATCTCCAGCGCCGACCCGAATCGGAGGGAATTCTGGGAGCTCGGCCCCGAACATCGCGCGGCCGTCACCGATTACCGGATCGTGCTGCACCGGACCGATCCCCCCGTCGACGATCGATTCATCCGCTACGCAAAGCACTTCGAGACAGCTCCCGAGAGCGTCGTCCAGATCAACCGGCCGCCGGCGACCTATCTCCTCTCGGAGCACACCGTCCACCTCCGGTATCCCGAGTACGCCGCGCCGACCACCGTTGCAGCGAGCCCTGATGAGCTCGTTCGGGCGGTGCGGTCCCAGCCCGGCGAGGCGGTCTGCAAACCGAAGAACACCTACTGTGGAATCGGCATCAAATTCGTTCCAGCCAACGAGGGCGAATCGGCGCTGCGGAGCTACTGGGAGGAGTGGGGTCCGGAGGTCATCGTCCAACCCTACATCGACGCCATCGAAACCAGCGGCGACCTGCGCATCCTCACCATCGAACGACGGGTCCTCGGCTCGGTCTTGCGGGTCCCGGCCCGGGGCTCGCGCCTCGCGAATCTGCACCAGGGCGCGACCGCAGCGGCCCTCAAACCGACCCAGCGACAGCTCGACGCCTGCCGGGTCGTGGCTTCTGATCTCAACCCCCTGGGCCTCCACCTCCTCGGGCTCGACTTCATCGGCGAGTTCCTCACCGAGGTCAACATCACCTCACCGACCACCATCGTTCAGATCAATCAGGTCAACGGGATTCGCGCCGACATCGATCTCGTCGACGAGCTCGAGAGGATGTGGCGGGAGAGGGCGGCCGATGGCTGATCGGATCGACAACCCCAAGGCGCGCAGGAACCGAGTCATCTGCGCTTCGGCGGTGGTGCCCGAAGGATGGGTCGTCGTGGGCGAGCACCACAGTCCCGCCTGTGATGGCGAGGGCGCCAACGCCCTCGTCGTCAAACAACCCGGCAGGCGAGAGGTCGTGACCGCCGACTCACCCGTGCCCGAGGGTTACCGAAGGGTCAAGGAAACCGAGATCACCGAAGATGGGCTCAAGGCCAGGGGCTGGCTGATCGAACAGGAGATAAGACTCGATGCGGACAAAGTGAAGTAGTTCTCAATTCTTAATTTTGAATTCTTAATTTTGAATTGCGTCGCATCCCGTCTTGTCCGGAGTCCCTGAACCATCATTGCTGGGAATGGAACCCTTTACCTTCTCCCGCACCTCGCATAACCCTGCGATGTAATTTAAAATTCAAAATTTAGAATTAAGAATTGAGGTGGTTGTCACCTCTGAGCGGCGAGGAAGTCGGCGAGCCGGTGCTGATCGGAGCCGTGGAACGAGGTGAACTTGATCCCGAGACCCTCGACCTGCTCGAGGCGTCGCTCGGTGCGCCGGCTGATGGTTCCCGATCCCTTGATCGGCGCCGAGTCGGTGGGGAGGCTGATCTCGAAGTCGATCTTCGAACCCTGCGGGTAGTGCGAGAACCCGCGAATGAGCACCCCGGTGGCGGAGAGATTCTGGGTCTGGCAGAAGGACTGAACCGGTTTGCCCTCGACATAGATCTTGATCCGGGCATTGGTGATCACCGGCACCCGGGGCGCGACGCCGAGAAGCTCGGAGACCGCCGTCTGGAGCTGGGAGGACACCCCACGATCGCTGATGATCCGGTTGGCGCCGTGCCCGAGGTGGGCCTTGGCGACATCGAGGTGCCGTTCCGGGGCGATGAGAATGACACCGCTGTGGTGGCAGGCCGAACCCCGCGCCCGCATGGCCTTGAAGAACTTCTCCATCCCTCCGGCGGAGATGGAAAAGCCGGCCACGATCACGTCAAAAGGCGTGATCTGGACGTGATCGCGGAGATAGTCGTCCCACGGCGCCCGGTGGATGTCGAAGCCCAGGGGCGAGAGAACATTGACGACCGCGTTGTAGACCGGGTCGTCGACTCCGGTCACGAGGATCTGGCCGCGACGGTGATTATCCATAGGCCATCGATTTTACCTCATGTCCCGCATCGGCATGTGATCACCCACACAGGAACGGTTCGTAATTGGCGTCAGCGGGTGACCACAGCCCCCGGGATGTAGGTTGGGTCCCCGGTGCTTTCATCAACCACCGACGCGTGCGCGAAGAACGCAGTCGCGCTGGTGCACGAGATTTCGGCCCACGCCTCGCCGGCGTAGCTCAAGCCCTCGCCGAGCACTCGTTCGAGCTGGACGAAACCGCGCGCCGGGAGATCGACAAGTCTCATTCCGATGTCGGAACCGTCATTGTCGTAGAAATCGAGGTGGCAGACGCCCGGGATGGCCCCGAGCGAGGTGATTCCGATGTTGGTCCGGAAGCCTTCCGTCGAGTTGAGCCCGGCGAGCGCGACCGTCGACCCGGGCCCCGCCGCATCGAGATGGGGGTAGGCGGGAATGAGCTGGCCGTAGGTTCCCGAGGCGTCGTCGTTGTAGGTCCGGCTGGTGGCCGCGATCCCCGGACCGTCCGCCATCACGTTGAGCCAGCCCTTGCCCTGCTCGCCGAAGAGCCCGCCCACCACGTCGTCGAAGTGGAGGCTCTTTCCGGGTTCGATCGCCATGGCCATGCTCGCGACGGAGGAGCCGTTCTCGCGATAGTACTCGAGGGTCACGGATCGTTCTTCCTCCGAAACGTTGACCACATCGAGTTGGGAGCGCCAGGTCGTTCCTCCCGATCCGGGCAGCGAGGCGACCGCGGGGACGGCGTGTTCGAGCGCGACGACCGCCGGGGCCATGTCGCGGGGAAGCACGAGCGTCGGATCGTGCGAGGCGTCGTCGACCACCGAGGCGTAGGCCAGGAAGCGCGCGCCGGAATCGGTTGCGGCGAGGGTGGCGTAACCGCCACGGACGACATCGTCGGTGAGCCGGTCGATGAGCGAAACCACCTGTTTGAACCCGCCGGGGACCGCGTTGATCCGCCTCGATCCGAGGTGTTCGCCGTCGGAGCTGAAGAGGGTGACATCCACGGCGAGGTCGTCGTCGCCGAGATTGAGGACGCCGACGTTGGTGTGGAAACCGCCGTTGCCCGCCAGCCCGGCGAGGACATAGCGCTTTTCTCCCGAGAGGGCCTCGCTGTGGTCCCATCCCCCGATGAACTGTCCGTAGGTTCCGTCCGATCCCGAGGCAAACGTCCGCGACACCGCGACGAGCCCCCCGGAGCTGGTCCGGAGGTTGATGGCGCCGCTGCCGTGAGACCCGGCGGCCGCCACGAGATCCGGAATCACCCGCTGCGAACGCGGTGGTATCTCATAGCCCACATCGGGGTGGTCGGTGGTTCGCTCGCCCTCGGGACGGAAGACGAGATCGCTGTAGAGAGCGTCTCCGGACCGGGATTCAGCAGATAGGCCCGGGACGACCACCGGGCATCGCCGAGACCGGGACCGCTCGCGGCGGCGGGGAAGCTCGCAGAATGCAGGGGCGCGTCGCTGAGATGGGCCCGAAGGGGGACCTTGGCCACGGGAACCGCAGGGTCGTTGCTGTGGATCGTGAGATCGCCGTGTCGGGTTCCCGGGGAACCGTCGACGAGACCGACCTCGACATCCAGCGCTGCGCCGGGAGCAATTTCAACCGGCAGACCGCCGCTCTCGACGAGGCGGAAGGAGCTCGTGGTATTCAAGACCGAGATCCAAAGCGGCTCGTCGCCCGAGTTGGCGACGCGAAGGGTCGCCGTGATCTCGTCGTCGCCGACACCGAGCACGAGGGCCGGCGGATCGAGTTCGATCCGCGGCGCCGCTTCACCCGTTGCCGAGAGACGAACAGTCTTGACCGGGTTCGCCGGATCGCCCTGGTGGAAGATCACCGAACCGGCGGCGGCGCCGACCGCCGTCGGGTGGAATCGGACGATGACCTCGTTGGTGCTGCCGGGCGCCAGGGTCGCCGGAAGGGTCGTTCCGAGGAAGAAGCCGTCACCCTCGACGGCGACCTCGACCGCGAGCGGCTGTCCGCCGAGGTTGATGGCGTTGAAGCGGGTCTCGGCGGTTCCGCCGACCGGAGTTCCGCTGATGGTGGCCGAGACGGGGACCGCCAGCCGGGCTTCCTCGACCAGCGAACCGTTGCCGGCGACCGGGAGCAGCACGCCGCCTTCGCGGTCGGGGTCGTTGCTCAGGATGTAGAAGGTGTCGTTCATCCTGCCCAGCCCGGCGGGGTCGAAGAGGATCGTGACGGTCGCGGTCTCGCCCGAAGGGATGGTCAAGGGGAAATCGGGCGGGTCGTCGAGCTCGAAGACGTTGCCGTATTGCGGCCAGACGCCCTCGATGATGAGATCGGCGCCGCCGGTGTTGGTGAGAGGGAGCTCCATCGTTGCGGTCTGCGAACCCGGCACGATCCCGAAGTCGTATCCATCGGGGAAGAGCGGTCCGAGCTCGAGATCGGGCTCCGACTCATGGGCGATTTCGCAAAGGACGTGGGTGTCGGGGTTGAGCTCCACCGCCGTGGCGTCCGCCTCGAGCTGGATGTTCACGGTCTGCTCGGCGAGGGCGTCGATCCACACCCGGTGGTCCTCGGATCCGACGGCCGTGGTGACGCGGATGTTCATCGGCATCTTGAAGAGCCCGGTGTTGGTCTGGACCTGGCGCACGCTCAGCTCGAGCATCGAGCCGCCGGCGTTGTTCCAGCCATAGATGTAGCGCGGACGGTATCGACCGTAGACCCACTGGTCGAAGAACCAGTCGAGCTCCATTCCGGATGCGGTCTCCATGGCCTCGCGGAGCTCGTCGGTCGTCCCGGTGGCGCCGGCGTTGGCTGCGCGATAGGCCGCCATGGCGTCGAAGAAGACATCGTCACCGATGACGTGGCGGAGCATCCAGGCGACCCAGGACCCTTTCGCGTAGATGGTCCAGGAGAAGGGCGAGGGATTGTCGAAGACCGGGCCGCTGAACCAGCCGCGCCAGTCCTCATCCCGGAGGTACTGCGCGAAGACGTCCGGGCCCAGGTGTTCGGCCCACAGCCACTCGGTGTGGGTGGCGTAGCCTTCGTTGAGCCAGATGTGGCGCCAGTCGTCCATGGTGACCCAATCGCCCCACCACTGGTGTCCGAGCTCGTGGACGTTGAGCCACTGCATCCACGGATCGCCGACGCGGTCGACCGCCAGGGTCGTCATGGTCTGGTGCTCCATACCGCCGCCGAAGAAGACCGTGGCGTTGCCGTATTTCTCGGCGATGAAGGGATACTCGCCCCAGCGGCCGGCCATGACCTCGATCTGGGGAACCGTCACGGCGAGGTCCGTCTCGGCCTGCTCGGCGGCATGCGGCATGGCCCAGAGCCCGACCGGCATCGCGGTCGTACCGTCGAGCCCGGTGTAGGTGGATTCCGAGTAGACGAAGTCCGAGACGTGCATGACCACGAGATAGGTGGGCACCGGATATCGTGAGCTCCAGGTGCTGGTGGCCGTTCCATCTCCGTTGTCGATGCGCGACTCTTCGAGTCCGTTGGCCGCGACGTCGAGGTTTTCCGGGACGGTCACCCGAAGGCTCACGGTCGCCTTGTCGTCGGGTCGGTCGTTGCAGGGCCACCAGACCCGGGCGCCGTAGGGCTGGGCGAAGGTGTGGATCACGGGGGTCCCGCCGGTGGAGTACCAGTTGACGCCGGTGGCGCCGATGAGGCCGCCGCGCCACGCGTGACCGCCATAGGTCACCTGGAGCTTGACCAGATCGCCGGCCGGCAACGGCCGGGCCAAGGTCACCGTCAAACGGCCATCGTCGTGTGCGAAAGGAATCGCGATCGGAGAGTCGTATGGGAACCGGCCCTCGCCGACCTGAATCACCGACAGAATCCGGAGCCCGAGGTCGGCGTCCAGCAAAACCTCGGTCAGCCCGTCGACAACGGCGGCCAGGGTCACGGTGACGGAGCCTGAGAGTACCCGTCGCGTCGGATCGACAAAGAGATCGAGATCGTAGGCGACAACGTCGTAACGCGGTGGCGGCAGCTCCGCCGCCCAGTTCTTGACATCGTCGCCCCGCCCTCGGAGGAACTCCTCATACGCCGCTTGTTTGCTCGCTCCCTCTTCGAGTTGGTGACGGACGATGGGCGGCGGGTCGAAGACCCCCGCCGGCGGTCCGGCATGGGTGATCGGGGTGACTGCTGCAGCGGTCAAGAGAAGGCTCAGGGCGAACGAAGACATAAGTTCCTCCGGATCGTGATTGTACGCGGTCGCCCCGGGTTGGTGTTTCAAACTCACCTGGGGAATGGAGTTGTTTCTTCGGGGCGCCCGCGTTCTGTCAGGTCGTAGCCTGATCGCGGGCGATGGAGCAGCACCGCCCTTTGGAGCGCCCACGTCTCGCCGGCGGTGATTCCATGTGCGTCGAGGCTCACCAAGATCCCGCTTCATTCACGGGGCTCGGTTTGCCGGTGCGGTCGGATTGGTGCACACTGCAACGGATGATCGATGCCACTTTGAATACCGCGCTCGCGCCCTTGACGACCCTGGAGCTCGGCGGGCCCGCAGATTGGTTTTTCGAGGCCACGACCATCGCCGAAATCGCCGACGCGCTGCGCTGGGCCGCTGATGCCGGGGCCCCGGTCAGCGTGCTCGGCGGCGGTTCCAACGTCGTTGTCGCCGATCGGGGTGTCCGCGGGATGGTGCTCAAGATCGCCAACCGCGGGCTCGTGATCGACCGTGGCCACGACGGCGTCACGGTGACCGTCGCGGCGGGAGAAAGCTGGGATGAGTTGGTGAGAACGACGGTGGGGGAGAACCTCGCGGGGCTCGAGTGCCTGTCGGGGATTCCCGGCACCGCCGGGGCGACGCCGATCCAGAACGTCGGCGCCTACGGCCAGGATGTGGCCCAGGTGTTGGAGAGCGTTCGGGTTCTCCACCGTGAGACGCTCGAGGTCGAAGTCCTGTCCGCTCGGGAGTGCGGTTTCGGCTACCGCAGCAGCGTCTTTCGCCACAGAGACAACCCGTACATCATCCTCGAGGTCTCCTTCAGCCTCGAACCCGGCGGCGCGCCGAATCTCGGATACGCGCAGGTCGCGGAGCGTTTTCCCGGCGCCGGCGCGCCGAGCCTCGGCGAGCTTCGGGCCGCAATCCTCGATCTGCGGCGATCGAAGTCCATGGTCATCGACCATGACGACCCGAACCGGCGCAGCGTCGGCTCGTTCTTCGTCAACCCGGTGGTCGACGGCGCCGTCCTGGAGAGCGTCGTCGCCTCGGCGCGGGTCCTCGGGGTTCTCGGGCTCGATGAGCTTCCGCCGGCCCACGAGGCGGGGGAGGATCGGTACAAGCTCTCCGCCGCATGGCTCATCGAACATGCCGGTTTCCCGAGGGGCGGAACCCGCGGCAGGGTCGGGTTGTCGACCCGGCACGCCCTCGCCCTCATCCACCGAGGACAGGGAAGTACCGAAGAGCTCATCGAATTCGCCAGGGACATCCGCAGGGGCGTCCGCGCACACCTCGGAGTAGATCTCAAACCCGAACCCGTCTTCTGGGGCTTCGACAACAACGACCCGACCGAGTGACCATCCATCGCAGCCCAACCGCCAAGCTCGCCAAGTCCATCGCAAAGCCATCACAATATTGACTCATCGCACCATGAGCAGGCTGGAAGCCTGCTCCACAACAAAACCGTGTCCGTTGTGGGGCAGGCATCTTGCCTGCCGCACTACTGAGCGAGTTTCCATAACCTGTGTTCGACCCCTTGTAGCGCAGGCGTCTCGCCTGCGATGGTGCGATGGGTCAGAGCTGAAATGTTCTTTGCGATGGTCTTGGCGTGCTTGGCGGTCTTTGCGGTAAATAAACCGATCCGGCAACCACCACCGACGTGCCGAAGGCCATGAGCTCATCCAAGTCGGAAGACCCTCTGTGCCTCCGTGCCTCTGTGGTAAAAACAGGGTCGTTACTCTCAGCGCAAACCAATCACTCGGTGGAGTAGGTGACCTCGAGGCTTCTGAGCCTTCCACGCGCTGAGGGCGAGCAGGCCGCCGCTGATGGCGAGAAGCGCGAACACCGCGAGCCACTCCGGCACCGGCTGCGCCATGAGGGCGAATGGCCCCTGCGAGATCGGCACCGGTTCGAGGGATCCGAGATAGTGAACGATGCTCAGGATCTTGAGGAAACCGGGCAGGAAGGGCGTCAGCACCTCCCAACCGAGAAAGAGCACCGCCGGAACCATGGGGTTCTTGAAGTAGAGCCCCGCGAGCATGAAGAGAGCGCCGTACGCAGCGCAGGCGAGAACGGTGGTGACGACATAGGCGATGACGTCGCCGAGCCCCGATGCGCTCGCGAGATAGGCCATCCCCCCGCTGCCGTGCGGCAGATAGAACAACACGATGGTCAGGACGACGTTGACGCCGAGGATGACCGCGGAGGCGACGAGCCCGCCGAGATACTTGCCGACGGTCAGCACCTCCCGGCGCACCGGCGCGAGGAGGTGGAAGTGCAGCGATCGTTGGAGGATCTCGCCGCGGAAGAGTTTGACGAACAGCAAGGCCGCCGAGAAGAAGACGATGAAGCGGAGGACGAAAAAGTGAAAGACGTTGGCGAATTCCGTCGTGGTGTGGCCCGGGTGCGAGCGCTGGCTGTCGGGCAGAAACAGTGACCGGAGAATCGCCAGGACCAGGGGCATGGCGGCGAGGAGGTACACCGGCAGCGCCCGTTTGCCGAAAAGGCTCCGGCCGATCTCCTGCCTCGCCAGCACGGTGATCTGTCGCCGCCACAACGGCCAGCCGTGGGTGTTGCCGCCGGTCATCGTCCGCCTCCCGAATCGCCGATGAGATAGTCGTAGACGGCGTGGACGCTTTCATCGGCGGGGGTCACGGTTTCGACCTCGACCCCGCTTGAGAGAATCAACCTGCCGAGCTCGGGGAAGAAGGCTGCGGCGTTGGTGGTGCGCAGCAGGACCCCGGTGGCGCCGTCGACGACCCGCGCCTCGACCACGTGCGGCATTTCGAAGGCCCGCGCGGCGATGGCGTGCGGCCGGTCGCAGCGGACGAGGATCTGAAGCGGCTGGGTGGTGATCTCGCCGCGGACGTCGCGGATCGATCCCTCGGCCACCACCGAACCGCCGTGGATCATGATGACGCCGTCGGAAATCAAGTCGACCTCGTGCAGAATGTGGCTCGAGACGATGACGTGGCGGCCGTCGCGAGCGAACTCCCTGAAGAGACCGATCATCTCGGCGCGACCCATGGGATCGAGCCCGTTGAGGGGTTCGTCGAGAATGAGCACCCGCGGGTCGTGGCAGATCGACTGGGCGAGCTTGATCCGCTGCCGCATCCCCTTTGAGTACCCGGCGATCCGGCGGTTGCCGGCCTCGCTCAGACCGACCCGATCGAGAATCTCCCGTGTCCTGGCGGCGGCTCGAGCCCGGTCGAGACCGTGCAGTGCGAGGGTGTGGTTGAGGAAGCTGACGCCGGTCGAGCCGTTGGGGAAGTTGTCGTACTGGGTGCAGTAACCGACGACGCGGAAGAGCTCTTCGGGCTCATCGGGGGGAATCCCGAGAACGCTGATGGCGCCGCGCGTCGGTCTGAGGAGACCGCTCAGCAGGTGCATCAGCGTGCTCTTGCCGGAACCGTTTGGCCCGACGAGACCGGTGAGACCCGGTTTGATCTCGACCGTCACCCGGTTGACGCCGAGGACCTCGCCGTAGAACTTCGAGACATTGCTCACGGTGATCGTCGAGACGCTCACTCGACCACCTCGTGGGCGCGCAGCTTGCGACGGAGCATCCAGATGCTCACAGCGCAGGTGGCGAAGAGAGTGAGGAAACTGGCCCCGACGGGGAGGTCGCCTACCAGCGGCAGTTTGAGAATCCAGAAAACGACATTCCCGATTGCTCGAACGAGGTTCAACAGATCGCCCACCGATGTTCTCGTGACAGCGTTCACCGCCTGGCCGAAGGCTGCAAGGACAAAAATGATGACCACCAGGGTGCCGGTGGCCGCCGGCTTGAAGCGAACCAATGAGGAGATGGCAAGCGCAAGCAGGGAGATGACGGTGATCCAGAACAGGTGTCCGACCAGATTGGCAACGCCCAAACGTGCGATGGAGAGGCCTGGGACTTCCACCTTGAGCCCCAAACAGAGCACGGTCACAAACAGACCGCCCAGCCAGGTGATCGGCGAGAGGATCACAAAGAGCACGCCCAGTTTTCCCATGACGTACTCGAATCGCGATACCGGCCGCGCCAGGTAGAGAGAAAGCGCGTTGTTCGAGAGATCGACCGAGATGAGGGCCGGTCCGATGATGACCGTCACCAGGTATGCAGCAACCGCCTGCCATAGAAACAGCCACTTCACAAAGACAGCCGCGAGCCACTTCGCAAAACCGCTGAGGCCCTGTACCGATGACAGCAGCTCTTCGTTGGAGGAGAGGTAGACCGCGAGAACCGCGATCAACGTCGGCAGCAGGCACAATACGTAGAACGCCGCGAAGATCCTCGACGAAAAGGCCTCGGCGAGGGCGTATTTGGTGATCACCGCGGCGCGCCACTTCAGCGGGGTCAGCTTGCCGTCCCAGCGACGCCAGATCCGTTCATAGACAGCCATGGTCAGTTGCCCTCCATGGCCCGCAGGAAGATGTCCTGGAGCGAGTCCCTTTTGAGATCGAGGCGGCGGATGCCGGCGCCGGTCCGATCGGCCGCGATCCACAGCTCTCGGGTCGAGACATCGGCGGGCATGACCAGCTTGAGCTTGCCGCGCTCGAGCGAGGCGATCTCGCACCCCAGCGCCGCCACGGCGCGGTCGAAATCGTCGTTGGGGGCCTCGAGATCGACCTCGACGAAGTTCTTCTTGGCCTGGCGATCGGCCACGAGATCGCAGGAGTCCGCGATCTTCCCGTTCTTGAGGATGAGGACCTCGTCGCACACCGTCTCGACATCGCCGAGAAGATGCGAGGAGAGGATGATCCGGCTCGTACCCCGATCGCGGATATCGCAGACCAGATCGATCATCCGCTTGCGCGCCGGTGGGTCGAGCCCGTTCGTCGGTTCATCGAGCATGAGCAGGCTGGGCCCGTGGACGAGGGCCTGGGCGAGCTTGACCATCTGCTTCATCCCGGTCGAGAACGTGCCCACCTTGCGATACCGCGCCTCGCCGAGCCCGACGTAGAAGAGCGCCTCGTGGGCTCGCTCGAGGGCCGCGTCGGCGGGCAGGCCGCTGAGCTCGGCCATGAGCCGGACAAAGTGGACCGCGGTGATGTCGGAGATATAGGCGTCCGATTCGGGCATGTATCCGATCCCGGCGCGGATCTCCTTCGCCGACGCCGACAGCTCCCGGCCGAAGACCCGGGCGCCACCCGCGCTGGGCGCGTAGAAGCCGAGCAGGGTCCGCAGCAGGGTGGTCTTCCCGGCGCCGTTGGGCCCGAGCAGACCGATGGCCCGGCCGGTGAACGAGGCTTCGAGCCCGTCGAGGATCGTCCGCCGGCCGAGCTTGACGGTCAGACCGTCAAGCTCGAGAACGGGCGCTCCCTGGTCAGGAGTGGTTTTCATTCGGGAGATGATACACGGTCGAGGTCCATCAGGCTCTCGAGCCCCAGAAGCGGTGCGAGACCGACGAGGCTCGGCCCCGACCCCGCGACCAGGATCCGGTCCTCGAGACCGTAGGCGCAGAACAGACCGGGAGCGGCGCTGTCCTTGAGCAGCGTCTCGACCTCGCCGAGCTGGGAGCCCATGGCCCCCTGGGGCAGGGCGCCGATGATGGGGGCGAGATTCCGATAGATCATGGCCGAACAGTCGGTGAACCCGTTGTCCGGCAGCAGCTCGCGGAACGCTGCGCCGCGCCCGAGCCCCATCCCCGACTGCTGCACGGAAATGGCGTTCTCCACCGCCCACCGACTCGAACCCACGATGAGGAATCCATCGGTCAGGGTGTAGGTGAAGGCGACCGGGCTCGAGGGATGACGCAGGGTTGTCAGGGTTCGTCCATCGGCGTTTCGGCGCTCAACCGAAATCGGCTCGCCTCCGTTCGCGGCAAGCTCGGCATTGGCTCGCTGAACGACCTCTGAGATGGCGTGTTCGAGGATGGCCGGATCGTAGACCTCGATGACGAGCTTCCACGTCGGCAGGGGCAGAACCGGTCCGTCGACCGCAAAGGTCCCTTCACCGCCGATGGCGACCGCAAGACCGTTTCGAAGATCGATTCCGATCTCGTCTTCGAAGGTCTCCAGTTCGTCGAGCGCGTCCCCGCCGACGCTTGCGACCATCCCGACGAGCTCGTCAAAGAGCTCGACGCCGTCCTTTGCGGCCACGGCCGAGACGAGATAGGCATCTTGGGAAACGAAGTCGAGGGTCGCCAGCGGCGCCGGCTCGGCGAGCCAGGACGCGACCCCGCGGCGGGGGCCGGTGAATCGGATATCGGCGTCGATCCTCGACCCGGTCTCGTCGCGGTGGCGCTCGAAGACCACGGTAGTCGCATCGAAGAGGCCGAGGCGTTCCATCATGGCGCCGCTTTCGGGATCGACGTCGTCCGCGGCTTCGACAAAGAGGCTCTTTAGATCGAGACCGAGGAGCCACTCGACACCGGAGGCGTAGCGCTCGTCGAGCCGTTGGTGGAGATCGGTTCCGATGAAGGTGTCCTTCGCCGACCCGTCGAGACGATGGGCGACACCCTGGATGAGATCGGCGGTCCGGGCCGCGACCACGAGATCATCGGTCAACCAGATCAGCAGCTCGGCCCCCTCGGAAACGGGCCCTTCGGGATGAGCGAGGAGCTGGACGAGCCGTGCGGCTTCCGGATCCCTCGCGAGATGGGCCTCGAGCAGCGAGCGGAAGGCCCGGGGGTCCTCGAGCTCGGCGAGGATGAGCGGGGCGCCCCCGACGGTCATCCCCGACGCCGGGAGGATGACGACGACTTCGTCACCGACGGCGTCGCCGAGGAACTGGAGCTGGTCGAGGCTGTCTTCGATCTGAGTGTCGATGTTCTTGTCGACGATCTCGCGCTGCCACCAGGAACGCAGCACCTCGCTTTCGGCGAGACGGCTCGAGAAGATCTGCCGGGCGGCGCCGAGACCCTCGGTGAAGTTTGGCATCGCGACGTAGACCGCGGTGTCCGCCGGGCCGAGATCGAGCAGCCGGGTGGAGGTCCGGGGCGCGGCGATATCCACCGCTTCGGCGACCGCGACCTGGAGCTGGGTGAGCTCGGCCAGGAGCCGGCGGTGTTCATCGGCGTTGGCGCTCCACGAGATCGTGTCTTCGATGGCCACGGTCTTGAGCCGCTCGTCGGTGGTGATCTGATCACCCGGCAGGAGCATGGACTCGGTGCCGCCCTGGCGAACCTCGACCGAGCCCTCGATGACCGAAACCCGGGAACCCTTGAGACCGTGGTCGACGGCGAAAATGGTCCCCTTGACCGAAACCTCGCACTCGTTGGTGGTCACACCGAGGCGGCCGCGGCCCTGTTCGGCGGCGTGGACGATGATGTTGCCGCGGCCGAGCTCGATGGTCGTGCCGCGGCGGGACCCGCGCAGCGCGAGTTCGGATCGGGGCGCCATCTCGACCATGGATCCGTCGGCGAGGCGGATAAAGGCGCCGCTTTCCTTGGCGGTCCGGACCCGCTGTCTGGCGAGAATCGAGTCTCCTTCGGCGAGATCGACGGTGGCATCTTCGGTCACGAGCTGGAGCGTGCCGTCGAACGAGGCGACCCGGGCCGCGAGGTTTCGTTCGGCGATGACGTTGCCGCCGGCCATCCACGCCGCGGAACCGGCGCCGACCATGACGACGATGGCGGCTGCGATCTTGAGCCATGTCGGCATGCTGCGGCCGGGTCGAACCGGAGCGCTGGGAACACTCGCCCCGGCGCCGCCACCGCGGAGCTCGAGCAGGACGCGCCGGCAGGGGACGCACTCCCGGGTGTGGTCGCCGACCAGAAGCGCCTTGCCTTCGGCGAGCTCTTCGGCGATATAGGCCGGGAGTAGAGCCTGGACATCCTCGCACGAGCGCAGCGGAGCGCCGATGGCGAACTCGGCGTGGATCGCATTCCAGACCCTCTCGGTGGCGGCGGTGACGACGTCGTCATCGAGCCTGGAGTTCTCAATCTCGCCCGCGACGCGGTCGAGGAAATCGGAATTTCTCGGGGAATCGGTCATTGGGTGCCTCCCATGTGAGGGGCCATTTCGGTCTTCAGACGTTCGCGAACGCGGTGTAGGGTGACCGCAACCGTGCCCGTCGAGGTGTCGAGGGCTTCGGCGATCTCCTTGTTGTCGAGTCCTTCGAAGTAGCGCAGGGTGAAGATCTCGGCCGATCGACGGCTGAGACCCGCCAACGCCTCGCGGAGGCGCTCGGAGAGTTCCCGGCCGTGTTGGATGGCGTCGGCGAGCGGCGCGTCATCGCGGGTCACCGCTTCGGTGATCTCGTCGAAAGCGACGCTCGTTTTCACCCGCTTGGATTGGACGATGTCGAGGGCGGCGTTGGTCGCCGCCCGGCGGAGGTAGGGGAGGGCGCCGCCGGAGAAGTCGGGCGGAGTCGACCGCCGGGCGAGACGGATGAAGACGGTCTGAAGCACGTCTTCGGCGTCTTCGGCGTTGCCCGTCACCCGGTAGGCCGACTGCATGACGGCCCTCGAGTGCTCGCGGTAGATCGGCTCGAGCCACTCGGTGGGATCGGATCTTCGATTGGCGATCACTGCGTGCACGGGTTCCTCCGGGATTCGTTCATCAACCATTGAAACGCCCTTCTGAACTCGCGATTAACGGGAATCGATACACTTTCTCTGATCGCGGGCCATTGTCCATGAGATCGGCCCTCGATGTCACGCTCAACAGCCCCGTCGCGAGAGGGGCGTGTTTCCGTAGAAAGACGGCGGAAGATTTACACCCTCGTCGCCACAAAGAGACATCGCAACGGAACAGGACACGGATGCACACGGATCTGCACGGATTTTTCTTGAAGTTGAAATCGCTCTCTTCAGCGGCCGCTGACTTCGTAGGATCTTGATTGGATGCCTGCTGGGCTCTCATTGGATTTCGGAACGGATTCACACCGATGCGCCGGGCTCGCCCTTGTCAGCCGTGCGGGCACCGTGCCATAGTTCCGGCTGCGATCCAGCGTTTCATTCGGAGGGCAGATGAGCGGACACATCGTGAAACTCGACGCCGACCATCCGGGGTTCTCGGACCTCGAATACCGTCGACGGCGCGACGAGATCGCGCTCATGGCGCCGCCGCTCAACTCCGGGGAACCACCGAAGATCGTCGAGTACTCGGCGACCGAGGGCGAGACCTGGCGCACCGTTTTTGACAAGCTCACCGCGCTCTATCCGACCCACGCCTGCCGCGAGTTCGTCGCGGTCATCGACGACATCGGCTATCGCCGCGACGCCGTGCCCCAGATCGCCGATGTCAGTCGGTTCCTCAGCGCCAGGACCGGCTTCTCGCTTCAGCCCGTCGCCGGTTTGGTATCGGCTCGCGAGTTCCTCGGCGCCCTCTCGCGACGGGTCTTCTGCGCGACCCAATACATCCGCCACCACTCCGAACCCCTCTACACCCCCGAGCCCGATCTCGTTCACGAGCTCATGGGCCACGCGCCCATGCTCGCCATCCCCGAATTCGCCGATCTGTCGCAGAAGATCGGCGAAGGTTCGCTCAAGGCCGATGACGCCCAGGTCGACCAGCTCGCGACCCTCTACTGGTTCACCATCGAGTACGGCGTGCTGGTGCAGGACGGAGAGCGCAGGGCCTACGGCGCCGGGTTGCTGTCGAGCTTCGGCGAGCTCGAACACGCGCTTTCGGGCAGGGTCGAGATCAGGCCCTTCGATCCGTGGATCGCCAAGGACACGGCCTATCCGATCACGACCTACCAGCCGTTGCTGTGGAGCGTGAACTCGATTCGAGAGGCGTTCGACCGGATGACGGAGTTCGTCGAGAGCCTGTAGCTCGGAACCGTGAGGTCTTGGCCGGCGCCAATGGCGCCTGGTCTTGGGGTCTTGAGGGAGCGGCCCGCTGCGATTGTGGGCCAGAGAACCTCAGGACCTCAAGCCCTCAAGACCTCAAGACCTCAGACATTGAAGAACCCACCGATCTTGGCGGTCTCCAAAAAGACCACTCCATCTTCGACGATCAACGGCAGCTCCCTGAGGTGCGATCCCTCGCAGGGGCCGGAGACGCAGAGTCCGTCATCGGGGCGATAGCGCGCGCCGTGGGAGTTGCAGACGAGGTATCGTCGGGTCGGATCCCAGACATCGGCGGGTTCACGGTCGTCGAGGCGCATGGGCAGGTGGCGGCACTCGTTCTTGAAGGCCTTGACCCCGTCTCCGGTGCGCAGGAGGATTCCCTGCTCGTCGAAGGGCCCCTCCTTGTAGTCGAAGATGATTCCCCGGGACGGGATTTCGTCGAAGTCGGCAATCCGTTCCATGAAGCGCGCCTCCTCGAGGAATCATACACTCGGGATGCGATGGCCTTTGCGTCCCTTGCGTCTTTGCGGTGAAAATGCGATGGGATGCGTCAACCCACTGTACCGCGAAGGACCTCCAACAAACCCTGAATGTCCTCCGGAGGCCCGACCTCGAAGCTCATGGGCTCTTCGGTCACCGGGTGGACAAAGCCCAAACGCATGGCGTGGAGCGCCTGACGCGGAAACGTGTGGCAAAAAGCCGCCGCCTGCGGATCGGGGATGTTCCGCCACTGCCGGCCGGCGTAGAGCGGGTCGCCGACGAGGGCGTGGCCGATGTGGGCCATGTGGACCCGGATCTGGTGGGTCCTCCCGGTCACCAACCGGCAGTGGAGAAGCGACGCCCCCGGCCATCGTTCGACGACGGTGAAGAGCGTCCGCGCCGGGCGGCCGTCCTTGACCACCGCCATCTGCTGCCGGTGCTGCGGGTGGCGATCGATGGCCGCGTCGACGACACCCTCGTCATCGGCAATCACGCCAAAGCAGACGGCGAGATAGGTCTTGTCGATCCTGCGCCAACGGAACGCGAGACTCAGTGCCTGATGCGCCCGATCGTTCTTGGCGATCACCATGAGACCGGTGGTGTCCTTGTCGAGACGGTGAACGATTCCGGGACGGGCGACGCCGCCGATCCCCGAGAGGTCGTCGCAGTGGTGGAGGAGGGCGTTGACGAGCGTCCCTGATGGGTTTCCGGCGGCCGGGTGGATGACGAGATTCGCGGGTTTGTTGATGACCAGCAGATCGTCGTCCTCGAAAACGACATCGAGGGGGATCGGCTCGGCAACCATATCGAGGGTCTCGGGCTCGGGCTCGTCGACGGTGAGCCGGTCGCCCGGCGCGACCGTGGTTGCCGGTTTTGCGGGCCGATCGTTGCAGCGGACCCTGCCGTCGTCGATGAGACGCCGGGTGTGGGATCTGGACCAGTTCTCGTTGAGTACAGCAAGGCACCGGTCGAGACGAGAGCCTGCGAGCTCATCGGGCACGGTGTATCGGTGGAGCGGGCTCACCGATGCCGTCGCCGTCCGATCCACCAGTGCATGGCGATCCCGATGATGACGAGAGCGGAGGAGATGAGCTGGCTCGTCGAGACGAGTCCGGCGAAGTAGAGCCCTCGGACATCGTCGCCCCGGGTGAACTCGAGCAAAGTGCGACCGATTCCATAGAGGACGAGGTAGGTGGCGAAGACCCGCCCCGGGGCGAAGCTCTTCCGATACAACTTGCTCAGAATGAGAAAGACCGTGAAGTTGAAGGCGGCCTCATACGCGGGAAACGGATGGAGCGCGATATGGAGCGGGGTGCCGACATTCGCCGCGGCGGCAGGGTCGGTGTAGGTGATCGCCCAGGGGAGATCGCATTCGCGGCCCCAGCAGCACCCCGCCATGAGACAGCCGAGCCGCCCGATCGTCTGTCCGAGGGCGAGTGACGGGGCGAGCACATCAAAGGTCGGGAGCGCCTTCAGGTTGTACCGCCGGAGCATGACGGCCGCCGCGATGACGGCCGCGATGAAACCGCCGAGAAACACCCCGCCGGCCCGCGCGAGACCGAGCAGCTGTGAAGGGTCGCCGAGATACCGCCGCCACTCGACGACGACGAGGAGGATCTTGGCGCCGAGAAGGGCCCAGATGACGAGCCAGAGCCCGAAATCGACGACCCTGGTGCCGTCCATCCCGGCGCCATCGGCACGGACTCGCGCCGACCACAGCGCCAGCAGAACCGCGGTGGCGAGCAAGAACGCCGTAGGCGGGCAGGGCGTAAAAGCCCAGGTCAATCAGTATCGGATGCATCGTCGGCGTTCTCGGGATGGAAGAGTTCGGTGAAGATGAGAATGACCGCACCGACGGAGATGGCGCTGTCGGCGACGTTGAAGTCCGGCCAGGCGAAGGTGCTCTCCCCGAGCCGAACCCAGACGTGGATGAAGTCGAGGACCCAGCCATAAAGGACCCGGTCGACGAGGTTGCCCACCGCCCCGCCGAGGATGAGACCGAATGCGAATCCGGAGAGAACCCGTTGCCGCCCGTGGCGCACCACCATCCACGCGATGATCACGACCGCCGTGAGGATCACGAGATGGAGCAGGACCCGGGTCAGCGGTCCGCCGTCGGCAAAAAGGCTGAAGGCGATCCCGGGGTTGCGGACATGGGTGATGGTCAGACCGGGAAAGACGTGATGCCAGCTTCCGTTGTCGAGGTTGTCGATCACCGCCATCTTGGTGAGCCGGTCGGCCACCACGATGACGAGAGCGGTCAGCCAGGGGATCCAGCTGCGCATCAGAACACCCGGTTTTCGATGATTGCGATCGGTAATGCCACGTCAGTTCTCCGGCCGAGAGACTACGTGGCGCAGCAGCCGAGGTCAACTGCGGAGGATCGCCCGAACCCTCGAAACCACATCATCGGTGGAGAACGGCTTGGTGATGTAACCGGCGGCGCCGATTTCACGGCCCCGGAGCACATCCGAAGCGAAGCCGCGGGCGGTGAGGAGAATGATGGGCAGGTGCTCGGTGCGTGCGTTCCGGCGCAGGCGGGCGGCGAGGTCGAATCCGTTGGTCGGCGTCGCGAGCCCGACATCGAGGAGCATGAGGTCGATCCTGTTGTCTGCGAGCACGGTCTCGGCCGCCTCTGCCGATGGCGCCTCGAAGGTTGTGAACCCGGCGCGCTCGAGTTTGAAGCAGAGAATACGACGAATATAGGCCTCGTCGTCGACGATGAGAACCCGGCCCTCCATCCTTCGAGTCTACCCCCGAGAAAATCCATGGGCAAGTCGAACGTGCCGGAGGGTTCAGCTCAGGATCGCGGCCGCGTCAACCGGCCGGGGACCAGGAGCTCGCCGACGAGGAGCGCCAGATGGAGAAAGCCGAAGGCGCTGACCACGCCGCGAATCGCCGGGCTGTCGAGAAAAGACGCAACCTTGGGCGACAGGAGCAGGATGAAACTCGACCACCCCTCCGACCAGGGCACCAGCATGAGCAGGAGGCCGACATTGGTCAGATATGAGGCGTAGATCACCGTCAGGAGCATGCGAAGGGCGGTCACCGGGATGATCATACCCCGCCCGAGACCCGGTCCGACCCCGACGGTCGAGACAAGAGTAGAATTCGGATGTGGATCGACACGACGAACCCGCGCAGATTCTCTGGGGCTCGCCCCTTCCTCCGATCCGATCGGGAATCTCCGATTATGCGCTGGACCTCCTTCCCGATCTCGCGAAGTCGGCGTCGGTTCGGGTGCTGACCCCGCCGGATTGGTCGCCGCCGGAGGATTGGCCGGAACAGCTCGTCCTCGTGGCGCAGGACGCCGATGGACTTCCCGGCGAAACCGCCGTGCTCCATCTCGGAAACAACCCGCACCACCTCTGGCTGCTAGACCGTCTTCACCGCGAGGAGCCGACCGTCGTCGTGCTGCACGACGCCGTCCTCCACCACCTGTTGGTCGAGGCGACCCTCGCCCGCGGTGACCAGGCGGGGTTTTCGCGGGCGATGGACACCGCCCACGGCCGCGCCGGGACTGCGCTCGCCGCGGCCAGGGAAGTCGGGGTCCACGGGCGCCTCGATCCTTTTCTCTTCCCCGCACGCGGCGCGTTTCTCGCATCGGCGGACGGAATCATCGTCCATTCGGAGTGGGCGGAAGATCTCGTTCGCCGGGAACTGCCCGGTGTCACCGTCCGCCGGATCGGCCTGACGGTTGCCGATCCTCCGGCGCCGGACCGGGCCGGCGCCCGGGCTCGACTCGGTCTGTCGCCCGACGACGTGGTCCTCATGCACCTCGGCTTTCTGACCCCCGAGAAGGGTCTCATCGAGATCCTGACCGGAGCCGCGGCGGCCGCCAGATCCGGAGTGCCGGTGCGCCTGGTGGTGGTCGGTGAGGGGGAGGGAGTGGAATCACTTCGCTCCGCCGCGGCCAACGCCGGTGTGGCTGACGCTCTTGTCTTCAGCGGATGGGTGGAGCCCGCGGATCTTCCCGGACTCCCGGCCGCGGCGGATCTCGGTGTCGTTTATCGAACGCCCTCGGCCGGAGAAACCTCCGCCGCGGCCCTTCGTTTTCTCGCCTGCGGTGTTCCCGTGGCGGTGGGTGGGATCCGGCAGTTCCTCGAGCTCCCCGCGGCCGTCGCGCCGAGGCTGACTCCCGGGCCGTCGGCCGCCGCGGACCTGGCGAGGCTCCTTGCCCGGGTCGGCGAAGGAGGATGGAGCGAGCGCGGAATCGCGGCGCGCCGGCACTATGAGGAACATCACCGACCGCAGCACGTCGCACGGGAAATGCTCGAATTGCTGGGGTCTTTCCGGGATTCCTGACCTCCGCCGAACTCGACCCGTTCCGCGTTCGAAAAGACCTACTGCGGCGCAGCCTTGACCGTGGTCGCGTTGGCGGCGAGGACCTCGGCGGCTCGTGCGGCCCTCGCCACCGCCAGGTTCTCGGCAACGGCGATCTTGGATCGGTCGAGGTCCTCGGCGCCTTCGAGATAGGTCACGGCTTCTGCGAACCGGCCCTGGTTGTAGAGCGCAGCGGCGAAGAGATTGAGGACCGCCGCTTCGTTGGCGCGGGCCGTGACGACCGGACGGAGAATCTCCTCGGCGGCGGCGTAGTTGGATTTCTGCAGCATGAGCAGACCTCGGATGATCTCGCTGTCGAGGTTCTCGGCGATCCCCGCCTGCGAGAGAACCCGCTCGCTCTCGGCATTCATGCCGTTGAGCGCGAGGGCGAGAGCCAGGGCGCGCTCGACATCGTCCGGGGCGAATCCGCTCGCGACCGCGCTTCTCAGATGTTCAAGGGCTTCGACGGGTCGGCCGGTGGCGAGGAGGGCTTGACCGAGGCGTGCTTCGAGCTGCGAGTCATCGTGGAGGAGGTTCGCGGCGGACTCGAGAGCAACGAGTGCCGGCTTCGGCGACTCCGATGGCGAGGAGCAGCTCACCCCGGGCCAGTTGCACCTCGGGCAGAAGCGGGTTCTCCTCGATGGCGCGGTCGAGGTGGGAAAGCGCGCGATCGCGATTGCCCGAGACGGGCCTCGAGAAGGCCGAGCGCCGCCCAACCTCGATCGGAATGGGGCGACCGTTCGGTGATCTCTCGAAAGACGTCGCGGGCCGCGGAAAGGTCGGATTCGGCGATGAAAACCTCACCGAGCCGGAGCTGGAGGCCGACGTTGTCGGGTTGCATGCCGAGGGCTGATTTGAGGGCGAACTCGGCTTCATCCCAGTGACCGCCACGTTGGGCCGCCTCGGCCATGAGTTCGAACGCGGCGACGTTGTTCGGTTGACGGGCGACGGCCTGGCGCAGCAGATCGAGACTCGTGCCGCTGTCGCCCTCCTCGAGCAGGCGGTTGGCGCGGAGAATGAGGTCCGGAATGGACATGCGGTCGCCATAGGCCCCGGGGCCGTGAAATCGCCGCCATAGGTCCGCAGGAGATCGTCCGCCTCGGTTTCGAGCCCGAGATCTCTGAGAATCTCCGCTCGCAGCGGAATGAGCCTGCCGTCCTCCGGATAGGCCGCGAGCAGCCGGTCGACATCGGCCAACGCGCCCTCGAGATCGCGTCTCTCGAGCATTCGAGCTTCGATGGCGGCGATGGTGACCTCGAGATCCGGCGGCGGGGTGGACGAGTCGACGGCGACCCCCCGCATCCGCGCCTGGTCGAAAAGGTCGATGAACTCCTGGGTGTAGTAATCCGGCAACAGGGTCAGGTTCGGGTCTTCCACCAACGCGGCCCGAAGATGGGTCTGAACCTCGGACTCGCGGCCGAGGGCGAAGAGAGTCCACGCGATGTTGATGTGGAGTCGGGCCCGGTGGCCGGGGTCATCGGTCTCCTGCAGGCCCTGGCGGTAGAGATCCACCGCTTTTGAGAATGATCCCTGGCGAAAGGCCTGAATCGCGGCCTCCTCGCTCGGAGTGGTGGTGTTTCCTTGCGCCGAACCGGGCAAAACGGCGGTAAAGCAAACGAGAATGCAAAAAACGAGCGCAGCTTTCCTCATCATCCGACAACTCTACCTGTTGTGTGGGTGGTGCCGCAAGCGGGGGGGGCGTGAATCGGGAGCCGGGAATCGGGAATCGTGAATTGTGAGGCGTGAAACGTCGTTGAATCTGAGGGCTGCGGCGGGACACCGATGTCGGTCCGGCCGACGACTCACGGTTCTCGAATCACGACCGGGCCTCAGCTCTCTCCGGGTGCGACGGTCAAGCGGAACTCCGCCGGCGCCTGGGGAATCTGGATGTTCCGCCGGAAGGTCTTTTCCGATCCCGGCCACCGAACGACCAGCTCGTGATCGCCGGCGGAGACCTTCTTGCGGATCAACGGCAGCGAGCCGATCCTGTTTCCGTCGAGGAAAACCTCGCCTCCCGGCAGCCGGATCGCCGGGTCGGCCATGACGGTCAACCACCCGAGATCGAGATTGAGGGCGATGGTTCCGGTGGAGCTGGTGATCTGCCGGTTGATGACCCGGGGGGGGAAGTCGGGAACCGAAATCGTAAAGGTGTGAGGACCGGGAAGCAGCGCCACCTGGCCGCCGCTGGTCTTCTTGCCGCCGTCGTAGGGCTGGCCGTCGATCTCCACCGAAGCCGGGGGATCGACGTGAAGACGAACCGTGATCGGCGCCGGCGTCGGGGTCGCCTCGGGGACCGGGGTGTCGGTCGGGGCGAGAGTCGGTGTTGCGGTCGGGGTCGGCGTCGAAGTCGGCGTCGCGGTCGGAGTCGGTGTCGGAGTCGGAATCCACGGCGCGCCCTCGGCGCCGAAAACCAGATGCTGAACGTCCTTCGACAGGTAGATCGCGGCGCCCGATCCGAGTACCAGCAGCACCAGCGTGAGGAAGATCACAAAGACCGGGCTCCGACGACCGGCCTCCTCGCCCTCGATCTCGGGGCTCCGGCTCAACTCGGTGACCGCCCCGCCGGTGGGCACCTTTTCAGTGGCCTCGTCGTCGATTGTTCTCGAGGAGAGATCGCGGGTCGGCGGCTCTTCACCGCCGGCGGCCGGAATCATGTTGGAAACGGCCACCCGAAGGACGCCCGTCGTGATCTCGACCATGGACTCGCCGTCGCTGCCGACGGCGCCGGGAACCGACCGCAAGGCGTCGAGGATCTCGCGAACGGTCTGGTAGCGATCCTCCGGGTTCTTGGCCATGCATTTGAGGATGATCCGCTGCAGGTCCTCGGGAATTTCCGGCGAAAGATAGGTCGGCTCGGTCGGATCATCGTTGAGGATCTGATAAAGAACGTTCGACAGGGAAGCGCCCTCGAACGGCCGTTTGCCGGTGACGAGTTCGTAGGCCACGACGCCGAAAGAGAAGATGTCCGTGCGCGGGTCGACGGCTCCACCCTGGATCTGTTCGGGTGCGAGGTAGCCCGCGGTTCCGAACGCGATCCCGGTCTGAGTCAGCTTGGTGCCGCCCTCGAGGGACTTGGCGATCCCGAAGTCCATGATCTTGACGGTGCCGTCCTCGAGCACCCTGATATTCGACGGTTTGATGTCGCGATGGATGATCCCGCGTTTGTGGGCGAAATCGAGTCCCTCGCAGACCTGAAGGAGGATCGACACCGCCGTCCGGGTGTCCTTGATCGACTCCGGCGTGAACCAGGGGATCGAGATCGTAGCCGGAGAGAAATTCCTGGACGATGTACGGAATGTCGTTTTGGACACCGAAGTCGAAGACAAGGGTGATGTTCCGATGAACGAGATTGCCGACGAACTGCGCCTCCTGCTGGAATCGCTGACGGACCTCCTCGTCGGGGGAGGCGCACATCTTGATCGCCACGGGACGTTTGATAAAGGGATCCCAGCCCTTGTAGATGATCCCGAAGCCTCCGGCTGCAATCTGCGCCGAAATCTCATATTTGCCGATCCGTTTCGGGGTCTCCATGGCCTCACTCTATCCGGTTTCGCCGTCGACGACAATCGGTGGGCTCGTCGGGTCAGAACACCGCGATCGTCTCACACGTGGGTAAGGTGAAAGCCCAGCTCTTCGAGGTGAACGCCGAGATCCACGGTCTTGACGAGCACGCCGTCGCTGGCGCGAACTCTGATCGGCGCGAAATTGAGGATCGCCCTGAGTCCGGCTTCGGCCATCTGCTCACTCACCGACTGAGCCGCCGAGGCCGGGGTCGTGATGACGCCGATCTCGACCCGCCTCTGGGCGACGATTTCGCCGAGCCGGGCCGCGTCTTCGACGAGAAGACCGGCCGGGGTCGGGTCGCCGATCCGGCTCGGGTCGGAATCGAGAATCCCGACGACGAGGAAATTGCCGCCGGAAAACCCGGAGTAGTGGCACAGGGCCGTCCCGAGATTCCCGGCGCCGACGATGACGAGCCGCCGTTCCCGGTCCAGGCCGAGGATCTCGATCACATACTGCCGGAGCTCTCGGACGTTGTAACCGACCCCGCGCACGCCGAACTCGCCGAAGTAGGCGAGGTCCTTTCGGATCTGCGCCGAGTTGAGGTTGAAACGATCGGCGAGCGCCTGGCTCGAAATGGTCTCGACTCCGAGTTCGAGGAGCCGGTCCATGCACCTCAAATAGACCGAGAGGCGCGCCACCGTGAGATCGGAGATCGCTGCGTTGTCAATGTGTCGTTTGTAGGCGGTCATGGCATCCTCGAAGTCCGATTCCGCTTGAATCTCGATCGCGCGAACCATGTGGGCATTTTCACAAGCTCGATTCTAGCCTCGAAATCGAGCCGGTGCAACCGATTCTCTCAACCGGAGGTCCGGGCCTCTGGTATTCTCCGCAGCATCAACGCGGCCCGCCGCCGATGGAGAGCACATGCGCCACGAGGTCATCCTCATTTTGGATTTCGGTTCCCAATACACGCAGCTCATCGCCCGACGTCTGCGCGAGCTCGGGGTCAAGACCATGATCGAACGCGGCGATCTCCCTGCGGAGGAGATCCGCGACCTCGATCCCATCGCCATCGTGCTTTCCGGCGGCCCGGCGAGCGTCTTCGACGACGGCGCCCTTCAGATCGACGGGGCGCTTTTCGCGATGGGGGTTCCCGTCCTCGGGATCTGCTACGGAATGCAACTCATGGCGCGCGACCTCGGCGGCTCGGTCGAGTCCTCCGATCATCGCGAGTACGGTCTCGCCGAACTCGAGGTCACCGCCAACGCCTCGGTCCTCGAAGGCACCCCGTCTTTGCAGACCGTCTGGATGAGCCACGGCGACCACGTCACCAGGGTTCCCGAAGGATTCGAGGTTCTCGCCCGCACCCGGAATTCTCCCATCGCCGCCATGGTCGACCGGGCGCGCCGGCTGGTCGCGCTCCAGTTCCACCCCGAGGTCCGCCACACCCCCAACGGCACCACCATGCTCGAGCGCTTCATCGAACTCGCCGGCGCCCGGGGCGACTGGGACCCCGTCGCCATCCGCAAGGAGCTCGTCGACCAGCTCCGCGAGTCGTTGCCCGAGGGCAGGGTGATCTGTGGTGTCTCGGGAGGCGTCGACTCCTCGGTGACCGCGGTTCTGCTCAGGGAGGCGATCGGCGACCGGGTCGTGCCGATCTTCGTCGACACCGGCCTCCTGCGAAAGGACGAGGGCGACCTGGTCATGCGGAGCTTTGCCGAGTTCGGCATCGAACTCGACCGGGTTTCAGCCGGCGAGCGGTTCTTCCGCGCCCTCGCCGGAGTCACCGATCCGGAGGAGAAACGCCGGATCATCGGCCGCGAGTTCATCGAGGTCTTCGAGGCCGAAGCCCGCCGTTTCCCCGACGCCGCCTTTCTCGCCCAGGGCACGCTCTATCCCGATGTCATCGAATCGTCCGGGATCCGCGGCACGGCAGCGGTCATCAAGACCCACCACAATGTCGGCGGCCTTCCCGAGCGTCTCGGGCTCGGTCTCGTGGAGCCGCTCCGCGATCTGTTCAAAGACGAGGTCCGCAGGGTGGGCGAGGAGCTCGGGCTGCCGCGCGATTTCGTCTGGCGCCACCCCTTCCCGGGCCCCGGGCTCGCGGTGCGGATCCTCGGTGAGATCACCCGCGATCAGGTCCGCATTCTCCAGGAGGCCGACGCCATCGTCATCGAGGAGGTGCGCGCCGCGGGTCTCTACGACGAGATCTCGCAGGCGCTGTGTGTTCTGCTTCCGGTTCGGTCGGTCGGCGTCATGGGTGACGCCCGTACCTACGAGCAGGTCCTCGCCATCCGCGCCGTGACCACCACCGACTTCATGACCGCGGACTGGTACCGGTTCCCGCCCGAGACCCTCGACCGGATCGCCCGCAGGGTCGTCAACGAGGTCGGCGGAATCAATCGTGTCGTCTACGACGTCACCTCGAAGCCGCCGGGAACGATCGAGTGGGAGTAAGACCTTTGAATTCTTAATTTTGAATTCTTAATTCTTAATTTCATCACATAGTCCGTGGAAATTCTGCGATGAAATTCAAAATTGAGAATTAAGAATTGAGAATTCTCACCACCGGTGAAGCTCCGCATCACCGGTGGTATCATGCGCTCTCCCGCCGGTTCAGCTTTTCACCCGGTGGTCGCCGACCCTTTTGGAATGGACGTCGGCGTGAGGTTCCAAGGAGGAAAATCCATGGCCAGAACCAAGGTCGTCATCATGGGCGCGGCCGGTCGCGATTTCCACAATTTCAACTGTCTCTACCGGGACAACGAGGCATATGACGTCGTCGCCTTCACGGCGACGCAGATCCCCGACATCGAGAACCGGGTCTATCCGGCGGAGATTGCGGGTTCGCTCTATCCCGACGGCATCCCGATCCTCCCCGAGGCGGATCTCGAAACGATCATCCGGGAGCACGACGTGGACGAGGTATGGTTTTCATACTCCGATGTGCCGCACACCTATGTCATGAACAAGGCGAGCGAAGTCATCGGGTGGGGCCCTCACTTCGGGGTCTGTTCGGCGACGCGGACCATGATCGAGTCGACCAAGCCGCTCATCGCCATCACCGCGGTCCGCACCGGCGTCGGCAAGTCGCAGACCACCCGTTATATCTCGCGGCTGCTCAAGAAGCTCGGCAAGCGGGTCGTCGCGATCCGCCACCCCATGCCCTACGGCGATCTCGCCAAACAGGCATGCCAGCGATTCGAGAAGTACGAAGACCTCGACCGCCACCAGTGCACCATCGAAGAGCGCGAGGAGTACGAACCCCACATCGACAACGGTTTCGTCGTGTATGCCGGGGTCGACTACGAGCAGATTCTCCGCGAAGCCGAAAAAGAGGCCGACGTCATTCTCTGGGATGGCGGGAACAACGACACTCCCTTCTACAAACCCGATCTCCACATCACCCTGGTCGATCCCCACCGCGCCGGACACGAGCTCAGCTACTATCCCGGCGAGACCAACCTCCGGATTTCGAACCTCCTCATCGTCAACAAGGTGAACACCGCGGATCCCGTGAAGGTGGAAGAGGTCGTCGAGACCTGCCGCAGGGTCAACCCCAAAGCCAGAACCATCAAGTGCAACTCGGTGATCACCGCCGACCAGCCCGAGCTCATCGCCGGGAAGCGGGCCCTCGTCGTCGAGGACGGCCCGACCCTGACCCACGGTGGGATGACCTATGGTGCGGGCTGGTTCGCGGCCAAACAGGCAGGCGCCGCCGAGATCGTCGACGCCAAGCCCTACGCCGTCGGCACCATCAAGGCAACCTATGAAAAATACCCCAATGCCGGAGCGATCCTTCCGGCCATGGGCTACGGCGACCAGCAGGTCGCCGATCTCCAGAAGACCATCAACGCGACCCCGGCCGATGTCGTCGTCGAGGGTACGCCCATCGATCTCAAGCGGATCATCACCGTTAACAAGCCCATCGCGAACATCCGCTATGAGCTTGAAGAGATCGAGCCGGGAGTCATCGAAGCCATGCTCGAGGCGGTCTTGAAGTAGTCCGTCGAGCCCGGCCCCGAGTCCGAAATCGCCCGCTCCCACCCGGAGCGGGCTCGTTTTTTTTTCGCGCGGCCATGTAGAATCTGCAGCGTGAGTACGCGCAGCACCACCATCGTCCTCTGGATCACCGCCTTCGCCTTGACGGTGATCCTCGCCCTCTTTCAACGCATGACCGGCCCGAGCTACCCGAAACGGGGCGAAATGCTGACGCCGGAAGGAGCCGCCATCGAGTACCGGTTGCCGCGGTCCCATGGTGGGGAAGGCGGGCTCACGGTCACCATCGGCGTCCCCGAAAGCATCCGACACGGTAAGCTCGAGTGGCGGCGGTATCCGACCTCGGAGCCGTGGTCATCCGCGACCATGATTCCGGCAGCCGACGGTGGGCTGGCGGCGACCGTGCCGCACCAGCCTCCCGCCGGAAAGGTCGAGTACCGGCTGGTTCTCGACACCGCCGGGGGCGAGATTCGGATCCCCGAGAACGAACCGGTCGTGGCTCGTTTCCGCGCGAGCGTCCCGGCGTGGGTGCTGATCCCCCATATTCTCGCCATGTTCACGAGCATGTTGGTGTCGACCCGAGCCCTGCTCGAGATCTTCCGGCCGTCGACCCCGGAGCCCCGGCGTTCGGTGGTTCTCGCCATGGTATTGCTCGTCTTCGGTGGTCTCTTCCTCGGACCCGTGGTGCAGAAGTTCGCCTTCGGCGCCTACTGGACCGGCTGGCCGTTCGGCCACGACCTGACCGATAACAAGACGCTCATCGCGGTCATCGCCTGGCTGCCGGCGACGGTCCTCGCTCTCAGAGGACGGAAGCTCTGGGCCGCGGTCGTGGTCGGTTGGATCGTGATGATGGGGATCTTCCTCATTCCGCACAGCCTCCGCGGGTCGGAGATGGACTGGTCCGAAGGGCAGATCAAGACCGGCTCGGCCATCCGAACCGGCACGCCGGAGACGCCGGTCTGATCCAAGACCCTGATGCTATGCTGGGCCGGCATGGGCGCCGAACCGGAGCAAACCGAGAGCAAGACTCACTACCTGCTGGTTCGCAGCGGGGGTTATCGTTGCGCCGTTCCGGTTGCTGTCGCCAAGCTCGTGGCCAGGGCGCCGGAGGTCTACCCGCTGCCCGGTTCGGAGCCTCGACTGCTTGGCCTGGCGCAAATCGGGGGCGAACCCGTTGCGGTCGTGGATCTCCACGCGTTTCTCGATCCGGAGGGCGGAACGGGTGGAGGTCATGAGTTCACGGTGATCGTCAAGGAACCCGCCGGGGGATCTTCGCTCGGTTTGGCCATCGACGAGGCGTTCGGTGTCATCGCCGTGGCTGATGAGCAACCTCGGCTGGAGAACGACCCGGCCATTGTCGCCGGGCGAGGTTCGGTTGATGACCGTCCCGTCCTGTTGTTGGACCCGAATTATCTGTTTGACGCGGCGAGAGTCGGCTGAGAGGAGTGGCGGCCATGCAGGGTGAGAAGCGATCGACGTGGTTCTGGCAGTGGCTCGGCATGGCAATCTTGGTTGTGGTCATCCTCGCCGGCGGAGTCCTGCTCGAGCTCGCCGCCGACGATGAGGACCAAGGGTGGTACACCGATGCCTGGTTGGCGCTGGGTCTCGCCGCGCTGGCGGCGCATCTCCTGCTGGTTTCCCTGCCGCGGGGCAGACTCGAAAGGGCCCACCAGGACCTTGAAGAGCGGCACGAGGTGCAGAGCAGAGCACTTGAGAAGGCGCTCGAAGAGATGCGTCACGGGGATCTCGTCGAGTGTCTCAAACCCATCGAAGCCCTGCCGCGAGCCATGAACGAGGCGGTCGAGGCCGCAGCGCACGCCATGTCCGCCCTCGTCCAACAGATCCAGAGTTCATCCGTCGAGGTGGCGACGAGCGCCCGCATCGTCCACCGGACATCGGCCGAACTCGTCGATGGAGCCTCCCAACAGGCCGCCGCAGTCGTCGAAATCACCGCCACCACTGAGGAACTGGCGCGGACGGCGGGTCAGATCGCCATCAACGCCACGGGTCAGACCCGGTTTGTCGCCCGAGCGCAGGAAGCCGGCAACGCCGGCGCCAAGGCCCTCGAGGGAGCGGCCGACGGGGTCGGGAAGCTGCGCGACGGGATCGAGGCCATTGCCGATCGCGCCGACATTCTCGGCAAACGATCACGCGAGATCTACCGGGTCCTGGACCTCATCACCGAGATCGCCCATGAGACCCACATCCTGGCGCTCAACGCCGCCATCGAGGCCTCGGCGGCGGGTGAGCACGGCAATCGTTTCGGCGTGGTCGCGGAGGAAGTCCGGCGCCTGGCCGAGCGATCCCGGGAATCGGTGGATTCGGTCCGTTCGCTCCTCGATGGCTTCTCGGGTTCGATCCGCTCCGTCGTCGTGGCGACCGAGGAGGGCTCGAAATCAGCGGAAAGCGTTCTCGAAAAGAGTCAATCGGCCCAGGACGCCATCGAGCAACTCCGTTCAGCCCTCGCCGACACGGCCACCGCAGCGAGAGAGATCTCCCTCGCCACCGACGAGCAGCGCACCGCCTCGGATCAGGTGGTGCTCACCCTGCGCGAAATCAGCGAGCTCATCCAGCGAACCGCCGACAGCTTCCAGCAGTTCACGAGTTCGGCCGAACGGCTCAGCAGTCTCGCCCTCTCCATCCAGCTATTGACCCAGAGTTTCAGAATCGACTCGCTCCACTCGCTCAAACACCAGGCTCTCGGCTGGAGCGACCGGCTCCGGGACTCCACCGCGAACCTCGAGGTGATCGAGGGGACACTCGCCGATGTCGTTCGTGATTTTCCCTACATCGAGCTCGCCTACCTCGTCGACACCGGCGGCACCATGGTCGCTTTCGAGGTCAACCGGGAGGTGGTCGAAGACCACCGGGTCAGGGGGACGGTCAATATCGGCCAGGCCTACGCCGACCGGCCGTGGTTCCAGGCCGTGAGTCGGGATCAGCGCACCGCGGTGACGCCGACCTATGTCTCGCTCCTGACCGACGACCGCTGTTTCACCATCGCCGCGGCGGTTCGCGATCGTTCCGGCGCGATGATCGGGATCTTCGGGATCGACGTCAACGTCCAGAGCTGGACGAGAATCTGATTTCTCGATGCGAGGTGATCTCGACGAACTGCTGCCGCTCTTTCTCGAGGAAGCGGGTTCGCGCCTCGATCGCCTGGCAGCGCTCTTCATCGAAGCTGGGGCCGATCCCGGCGCCGCGGTTCAGGTGCGCCGGGAACTCCACGCCCTCAAGGGCGCCGGACGGCTCATGGGGCTGACCGAGATCGCCGATCTCTGCCATCGGGCCGAGGACTGCATGGTGGGAGAGAAAGCCGCCGGAATCGAGGGCGCACGCACCATCACCGAACGGGTTGCCGAGATCGTTGAGACCTTGGGAGAGACGGCCGAACACCGGGATGCGCCGCCGAGAACGACCGGAACCGAAACATCGTCGACCGCGGAACAACTCATTCGCGGCGGCGCCGGTGAGCTCAGGGTGGCGACGGAGATCGTCGACGGCGTGGCCGAGCGCAGCGCCCGGATGCGGATCGTCGCCAGGGCGGGCAGCGCACCGGTGAACAGGCTCTTCGAACTCGCGACAATCGCGGAGAGCTCCTACGCCGACGAATCTCCCCGGCAGGTTCTCGCCGAAATCGGCGCTTCGCTTCGAAGCGCCGCGCTGGAATTGGAAACCACAACCAAAGTCATGCACCGGCTCAGCGAGGAACAGCTCGAGGCCGCTCTCAAACTCCAGGTCCAGCCCCTGCGTCCGTTTCTCAGAACCCTGGCGCGACACACCAGCGAACTCGCCGGCTCGCTCGGCAAGGACGTCGAAGTGACGACCTCCGGCGGGAATGTCCAGCTCGATCGGCGGATTCTGGAGGCCGTCCGCGAAGCCGCGCTCCACCTCGCCCACAACGCCGTGGATCACGGAATCGAAGACCGGAAATCCCGGGAGGCCTCGGGCAAACCGGTCAAGGGCCGCATCCATTTCGGCGCCGAGGCCGACGGCGACCGGGTTCAACTCGTGGTCTGGGACGACGGCCGCGGCATCGATCCGGAGGGTGTGGTCAGGATCGCCGTTCAACGCGGTCTCATCAATCCGGCGGCCGCGGCAAAACTCGCACCCGATGAAGCCTACCAGTTGCTCGAGTTGCCCGGGTTCACCACCCGAGATCTCGCCACGGACGTGTCGGGCAGGGGAGTCGGGCTCGACGCCGTCGCCGCGTCGGTCAGGGCGATTGGTGGTGATATCTGGATTCGTTCCGCCCTGGATGCGGGAACGAGGGTCACCGTCGAGCTGCCCGTTGCCCGCCGCGGAGAACGCGTTCTGGTGGTTCAAGTCGGTGAGCTCATCCTCGCGATGCCTTCGTCCGGTGTTCGTTCCTTCAGCCGTCTCCGACCGGAAACGGTGTTCACCGAACAGGGCCGGCCCCAGATTCGCCAGGGCAGCGGAACCATCGGGGTCGTCTTTCTCGCCCCGCTGTTCGGGGAAACCGGGACCACCAACGCGACCGTCATCGAGATGGCCATCGGCGGTTCGTCCATCGGGATCGTGGTCGATGTCATTGCGGGCGAGGAAGAGGTCTTTGTCCGGCCGTTGCCCGCCGCCGCCGGGGCGCCTGCGACCGTTGAAGGCATCGCTCTCCTGTCATCCGGCCGACCCGTCGCCGTCCTTTCGCTCCGCCGTTTCGGCCCCCTCGATCTCGGCGAGGGCGACGGCGCCGGAGACGCAGGGAAGAACCGGTCCGCCCTGCGCGTCCTCCTGACCGACGACACGGACGCGACACGGGAGATGATGCGCCGCCTCCTCGAAGATGCGGGTTTTCTCGTGACCGGGGTCGAGTCGGCTGAACAGGCGCTTCGCCGGATCGAGGTCGAACCCTACGATTGCGTGGTCACCGGTGTCGATCTTCCCGGTTTGAGCGGAATCGATCTCACCCGCCGCGTCCGCTCGAGCGATCTCTATTCCGATCTGCCGGTGGTCATCGTTTCAACCCGGGACCGGCCTGCTGATCGGTTGGCGGGGCTCGAAGCGGGCGCCGACGCCTATCTCACGAAGCAGGGTCTGGAACCGCACCACCTCGCCGGTCTGATCCACCGGATCGCCGGGAGTTCCTCGGCACCGGGGACGGATTGACCCGGGCTTGAACTCTCAGGCCGCGGTGGGTTTCGCTACCACTCGACGGCAACCTGACGCGGTTTTCCGCCGAAACGGGATACCAGAACACAGCGATTCCGCTTGCCGAAATCATAGAGGTCTCGCGTCACCCTGACGTCGTCGCGGCAGTACTCGACGATGAGGTCCACCTCGCCCTGCCGCCACCACTCGAGCGCCTGGAGCCCATCGGCCGATTTGCCCACGCCCAGGCTGGGGACCGCGACACTCTCGAGTTTCGGTCGAAATCCGAGGCGATCCTCGAGGTCGTACATCATGTCGAAGGTGGGCAGCTTCTGGAGGTCCTCGTCGGTGTAACCGCGCAGAACCTCGTAGTCGAAGCCCTTGATGTTGTAACCGACCACGAGATCGGCCTTGAGCAGCAGATCGATGAGATCGGAGATGTTGTCTTCGGTGTAGACGAGAAACTCGTCGGTATCATAACGATAGGCGACGCCGACCGACACGCCGAGGCGATGCATCTGGCTGCGTCCGCCGACCTCGTCGAAGGACCGTTGGGTTTCGAGGTCAAAGACCACGACCTTGCGCTGGGCCCCGACCTCGCGTTGCGGGTTGTCGTCGTAGAGGCTCATTTGGCCGTCCCAGAATTCCAATGGCATCTCCTCTCTGCGATCCGTTTACCGGCGAGGGGAGCTTAACACGCACGGCAGCGTCCCACGCCACGTCGATCATGGGGACTTCTCGTGTCTATCGATGATTTCATCGCGGGCTCTCGAAGATCGATATCTCGGTTTTCCGACCGGGCCGGTTATACTCCCCGGCGTGGAAGTGAAACCCGATCTCGCTGACTTCGTCCCGTTGGGGCCCTCCGTCGAGCTGGGCTTTTTTTGTGGCCCCCTCGATCTCCTGTTGCACCTCATTCGCAAGAACGAGGTCTCGATCTATGACATCCCCATTCTGAGCATCTGCGACCAGTACCACGAGCACATCCGCGCCATGCAGGAGCTCGATTTGGAGGTTGCGGGTGAGTTCCTCTGGATGGCGGCGTGGCTGCTCCAGCTCAAGTCGAAGATGCTGCTGCCGAGGACCGCAACCGAGGAGGGGGATCCCAGGGAGGAGCTGGTCGAGCGTCTCCTCGCCTACCGCCGCGTCAAAGAACTGGCTGCGATCCTGCACGACAAGGACCTGGTGCGCCAGTGCATCTGGCCGGCGAGAGTCGTCGCTGACCTCGACGATGACGAGATCGAGCTCGACTGGGAGGAAATCGATCTCCGGCTCCTGGCGGAAACCTATCTCCACGTCATGCAGCGGTTCGCGGCGGCGCATCCACCACCGATCCAGGTCCTGCCCCTGAAGTACAACGTGCAGGACAAGATGCGGGAGATCTATCAACGGATCACCGACGATGATCTCATGCCGCTCACCCGCCACCTCAGCAGACGACCGGACCCGGAGGAGGTGGTGGTGCTCATCGTCGCGACTCTTGAACTGGTTCGCCTCGGCGCCGCGCGCGCCGAGCAACGCGTGCCGTTTTCCGAAATCTATCTCCGACGCGGCCGGCGTTCCCTCGACGAGGCCTCGTTCGACCCGGTCCGACGCGAGGATACCGATGAATCGTGAGTCACTCCCGGCGCTGATCGAAGCGGTGATTCTCACCGCTCGGAGCCCTGTCACCCCCGAGGCGATTTCGCTGGCCACCGATCGCGAGATCGGTGAGGTCGAAATCGAGGAGGCGATCGCCGCTCTCTCGGCGACGTGGGAAGCGGCCGAGAGGGGAGTCCGACTGGAAAAGGCCGCGGGCGGTTGGCGGTGCGTCACACCGGCGCAGTTCGACCACTATCTCCGGACCTTTCACGGCATCGCGAGCAGGCAAAAGCTGTCCCAGGCGGCGCTCGAGGTCCTCGCCATCGTCGCCCACCGACAACCGGTCACCCTCCCCGAGATCAATTTCATCCGTGGAGCGAACTCGGCGGCGGTGACGCGGACTCTCCTCGACCGGAAGCTCGTCCGCCTGGCCGGGCGAAAGAAGGTCGTCGGCAAACCGTTCCTCTATCGAACCACGAACGAGTTTCTCCTCCATTTCGGTCTCGAAAAGGCCGAAGATCTTCCCGATCCCGAAGACCTGGTCGAGGCCGAGGTCAGCTCCGACGCATGATGAGACGGCGGTCTCCCGGGCTGTCGGGTTCGGCGGTTGGAGTTGCGGTCCTGGCGCTCGCGGTCGGCGTCATCGGGCCCGGCTGTTCTCCGCCGACTCCCCGCGAGCTCGCCTTCGATTTTGCGGCGGCGTGGCCGGACGCCTTGTCCGTCACTGAATCAACGGTCATCGACATCGGAACCGACGAAGCCCGCGGCTCACTCGGCGAGGGCTGGTACTACGACGAACGAAGCCGCGATTCCGGGGAGACCTTTGCCTGGAGCCGGGGGCCGTCCTCGGAGATCTTCTTTCATCTCGGTTGGCGCCGTGACCTTCGCCTGGAGCTGCGGTGCCGCCCGTTTCAGTTCGACGGCGCGGCGCCGCAGAGCCTGAGATTCGAACTCAATAACGAACCCATCGGCGAACCTCTCGCCCTCGGGCCATCCAGCGCCGGCTATTCCATCACTCTTCCCGAATCCGCGCAGAGAGTCGGCCGAAACCGTCTGCTGGTGAGGTACTCCCGGGTTGATTCGCCGTCCCTTGTGACCTCGGGTTCCACCGACCAAAGGGAGCTCGGCGTTGCCTGGTCCGAACTCCGTTTCGAGGGCGTCGACGGCGAGCCGATGCGGGCCGGCGGCGAGGAGGTGTTCATGCCCGCCGGTTCCCGGGCCGATCACTTTCCCGATCTGCGTCCGGGGAGCCTTCTCACCATCGACAGGTGCGAGTCGGTGGGGGAGTCTCCCGCGGTTCTCGCGGTTTCGATCCTCGGTGAGTTCGATGCCGAAGCCGAGACCTTTGCCGTGGACTGCGACGGCGGAACCGTCGATATCCCCCTGACTCAACGGCTCGGGCTCAGCAGGATCCGCTTCATCACCCATCCGCGAGATGACACCGGTGCGCCGACGGGGATCAGGCTGCGGCGCCCGCGTGTCCTGTCTCAACCTGTCGAGGCTGCCGAGAATGATCCCGCGATTGCCGAAGTCGATGTGCGGACCCGCCAGCCCAACGTGATCATCTATCTCGTCGACGCCCTGAGATCGGATCGGCTGGGGGTATACGGCTGCGAGCGACCGCTTTCCCCGCGGCTGGACTCCTTTGCCTCCGAGGGCGTGGTCTTCACCGACATGGTGGCGCAGTCATCGTGGACCAAGGCTGCGGTGGCGTCGATCTTCACCGGTCTCTGGCCGCGGGCGCACGGTGTCAACGGCCCGGACGATCGTCTCCCCGATTCGCTCCGGACCCTTCCCGAGCTCTTCCAGTCCGCCGGGTATCAGACCGGCGCGGTGGTGGCCAACGCCTATGTCGGCCGACCTTTCGGTTTTGCCCGAGGGTTCGACCACTTCGAGTTCATCGAACACCACCGGGGTCGATCGGATGTCATCGGGGATCGGCTCGATCAGTTGTTCGACGCGCGGCGGGACCCCGACCGCCCGTTCTTCCTCTACGTCCACACCATTGATCCCCACGCACCCTACGCCCCTCCGTCTCCCTACCGGGAGACCTTTGCCTCCGGGGTCGCGGACACGTCGGTGGGCGGGGTGGAAACGGTTCGCGGACTCGTGCTCGGAACCGTTGAACCGAGCGCCGCGCTCGGTCGTGATCTTCGCCAGCTCTACGACGCCGAGGTCGCGGCCAACGATGCGAGCTTCGGCAGGCTGCTCGACAGGCTCGAAGTCCTGGGGGAACTCGACGACACGGTGATCGTCTTCACCTCGGATCACGGTGAGGCCTTCGGCGAGCACGACAGCTGGACCCACGGTCTCGATCTCTACAACGAGGTCTTGTCGGTGCCGCTGGTGATGCGCCTGCCTGGAGCCGCGGGTGCGGCGGCAGGTCGTCGGCACACCGGTGCAACACATCGACCTCATGCCGACCCTTTTGAATCTGTGCGGCATCGCGGCCCCGGCCGAGCTTCCCGGCGCGGTTCTCCTCGAGGTCTCGGGTTCGGTCGCGGTCAAGGCGGATCGAACGATCTACGCCTACCTCGACTATTGGGGAAAGAAGGGCGCCGCCGCTCTCCGCGACGGTTGGAAGCTCATCGAGCCCCTGTCGGCCGACTTCGGCTCCTCAGTCGAGCTCTATCGCCACGACGAGGATCGGATCGAGGCGCACGATCTCGCGGTATCGTCGCCGGTGAGGTCGGGTTGGCTGTCAGCCCAGTTGCGGATCGCGCTGAGAGGCGAGGCCGCCGGCCTGACCACCGAGGTCGACGGCGAAACCCGGGCGCAACTCGAGGCTCTCGGATACATGCATTAGCCGGCGATATGCACTAGGCTTGGGGAAAGCCCATCCAGGAGGACCGGATGCCACGAGATCATCTTCAACCCAAGAGCAGGGTGCTCATGATGCCCCGGGACACCAACGCCGCCGGCACGATTTTCGGCGGGGTCATCCTCTCATATATCGATCAGGCCGGCGCCGAGGAGGCGACCTGGCAGGGCGCCCGCCGGGTCGTGACGGTGGCCATGAACGAGGTGGTCTTCCAGGAACCGGTCTATGTCGGCGATCTGGTTTCCTTCTACACCGAACTCGTTTCGGTGGGGCGGACATCGGTGACGGTCAAGGTCCTCGTCAAGTCCGCCCGACGGTTCAACCGCGACGAACTCGTCGATGTCACCAAGGCCGAGATCACCTATGTCAACGTCGATGCCGACGGCCGCCCGATTCCCATTACCCACCCGCGCGGAGTCGAGGTGTGAGGACCGATCGAGAAGCGATGGTTCGCCTTCTCCTCGAAAGGGGAATTCGAGCCGGATCGGCGCCGGGAATGGTCGCGGCCTGGCAGTCGACGACCTCCACGATACCGTCCACCGTGGCGGTCGGACGAGCTGTCGTGACGCCGTCCTCGTCTCCGGTGACCCCGGAGACGTGGTTCGACCTCGCTTCCCTGACCAAACCGCTGGTGATCGGGACCCTCAACCTGCTGGCGCATGCGGGAAGGCGACGCTGACACCGGAGACCACGGTGGGGGAGGTCCTCCCCGAAGCCGCCGCACACCCGGTCGGGACACGGTCGGTGCGTCAGCTCTTGACCCACAGCTCGGGTCTTCCCGCCTGGGAGCCGCTCTACGCCCTGGCAGGCGGCGACGCGCGGCGGTCGTTTGCCGCACTCATGGACGTGCCGGTCGAGGAACCCGGCTCCCATGTCGTCTACTCTTGCCCCGGGTTCATCCTCCTCGGGATGATGATCGAGAGACTCGCAGGCGTGGGCCTCGCCGAACTCTTCACGCAACGGGTGCTCGAGCCTCTCGGGCTCACGGGTGAAATCGGCTACCGACCCGACGCGCACTTACCCATCGCAGGCGGCGCGAAGGCGCCTCTCGCCGAACAACGCCTCCTGGCCGAGCGAGGGCTCGATGGACAACTCATCCCTCTCATCGGCCCCGGGAGGCCCGATGATGGCAACGCGAGGTTTCTCGATGGCGTCGCGGGCAACGCCGGCCTCTTTGGCACTGCCGGGGGTGTCCTCGCGCTGGCATCGGCGTATCTCGGAATGGGAGAGTTCCTGACCCCGAAAGAGATCGAGTTGGCGACGACCGACCACACCCCGGGACTCGAGCAGCGGCGGGGATTTGGCTGGCAACTCGCGGGGTCACCCGGGTGCTCCGCCGGGCCCGCCCTCGATCCGTCGGCCTTCGGCCACACCGGATTCACCGGAACCTCGTTGTGGATCGATCCGACCAGAGGCCTCGCCGTGACCCTCCTGGCCAACCGGGTCCACCCGGGCCACCGTCCCACCGATCTCCATCCCCTCCGTCGCCGCTTCCATCAACTCGTCATCGCCTGAGTCAGAGATGTCGGCATGCCGACATCAAACCAGGGTTGATTTGACAAATCCATCTGGTGTTTTGTAGGTGCGATCCCGGAGTTCTGTCGGTTCCACATGACGAAATGCCGCGGATTTTTGAAACACGAAGAGCACCAAGACCCACGAAGAAACCACGAAGGGAGATTTGACCCATCTCAGGGTTCAAACAGAGGCGCCGCGAAGCCGCCCTGAGGTAGTCCGGGTCAATAATGCGATGCTTTGTGGGACCATTGTGGCACTTGGTGCACTTTGTGTTTCAAACTCGCGCTTTCCAGCGAATTGATGGTGACTCGTTCGGTATTGGGTGGTCGCGGCCGAGCCGACGACTGATCGGAAGGATCGCTTATGTTCGCAGCGTGGTGAGGCGGTTGATGGCGAAGAGGGAGGCGAGGATCGCGGGCGCCCAAGCGCCGATCATCGCCGGCAGGACCTCGGCCTCTCCGAGTTTGCCGAAGAACGCCACCGAGACGTAGTAGATGATTCCGAGCACCAACGCGAGAGCGATCCCCTGCATCGTCGTCACCCGTCGGCCGCCGCGGTTGAGTCCAAAGGGCAAGGCGAGAAAGACCATCAGAAACGCCGAGAGGGGATAGGCGAGCTTCTGGTGCCATCTCACGGTCAACCGGGCCGGGTGGTGTCCCGAATCCACGAGTTCGTTGATATGGGCGCCCAGCTCCTTCACCGACATCTCTGCCGGCAGCCTCCGCTCGTGGGCAAAGTACTCCGGGCTTTCGGGAATCCCCACTTCGGTGGGTCCGGCGATCATCTCGAACTCCACCGCACCGTCGGGTTCGATCTTTCTGAACCAGCCCGACTGGGCGATCCATGCCCCGTTGGAGAAGGTCACGCGTTGGGCGAAGAGATGCAGGCGGAGTTCCATGGACTCGTCGATGGTGAGCTTGGTAAACCGCACCATGGACTCATCCGATTCGTCGAACTGGAGGAAATTGTAGAAGCTGAGATCGTCGCGCGACAGAAGCCACTGCCGACCGCCGGCCGAATACGATCGGGGATTTTCGCGTCCCTTGATGACGTCCAACAGCTTCTTGGCCTTCCGATTCGAGTTCGGCACCACCGACTCGCTCAGAAACCATATGGCGACGGCCGCCAACGAAGCGACCAGGAGGATCGGCACGACGACCCGATAGAGGGAGATGCCGCCCGCCTTGAATGCGGTCAATTCCTGTTTCCTCTCGAGAAGGGTCAGGAGAATCAGAACCGAGATCATCAGCGCGAGCGGCATGATGTCCATGATGAGTTGAGGCACGAGGTTGACGTAGTAGCTGACGATGACATCGAACGGCGTGTGATTCTTGGCCATTTCATCGACGTTGTCGGTGAGATCGATGACCACATAGAGCAATGATGTGCTCACGAGGACCAAAGCGAACGGTCCCAGGAGGCGACGAATCACATAGACGTCGAGAAGCGTCGGAAAGACCGAGGAGACTCTTCGGCGCTGAAGACCCACCGGATAGGCGTTCGACAAAGCCTCGTCGTCGGCGTCCGGTCGTCCCGACTTTGCCCGAGCCCGGCGCTGGATCCTCCACTGACGAATCCACCTCGCCATCGGGCCCTCGGGTCGTTGCCGTTCACCCATCCATCGTCCCATCCGCGAAATGAGGACGAGTGCGAGAACCGACAACACGAAATTGGCGATCCACACCCCCGACCAGGCCGGAATCCGCCCTTCGACGGCAAGCAGCTCGCCGTTGTTGTTCATGACGTAGTAGGCGAGGATGACTCCGATCGAAACGATGAATCCGCGGCCCCGACCACCGGATCGCGAACCGACACCGAGGGGAACCGCCAGAAGGGCGAAAACCACGCAGGCAAAGGGAACTGAAACTCGACTGTTGAGCTCGATGATCGCCAGCCTTCGCTGCAGCGCCTCGTCTTCCGGCTTCAGATCGTCGAGATCGTCATCGCCTCTCGCATCATCGAACGAACCGCCGCGGAGATAGGCCACGATGTCCGAGGTCTGCCTCTCACGCATATTGAGCTGATAGCGTGAAACCCCCTTGTTGCCCGTCGATCCTCCCGGACGCACGATCTGCTGATCGCTGTGGCTGAAACGGTAGGACTCGGGTTCACTCCGGCTGAACTGGTGGTTGACGACATCCTCGAGGAGAATCCAGCGCTCGGATCCGGCACCGCTTCCGGATACCTGGGCGGGGGAGGCATCGGCGTCGGTCGTGACGATGCGGCCGTGCCGCGCGAGAGTCAATCGCTGTTCGACCGGATCCGACGAGTCGAAGATCATCACCCCTCGCCAGCGGCCGCCGCGATCGGCGACTTCACGGACATAGAGCAGAAGATTCGGGAATTCCTCGTAGAAGACCCCGGCCTCGATGCGACCGATGTTCTTGGCGTTGGCGAAGATCTCGACCCTCATCTCCCTGAGGCTCCGATTGGATTGGGGAATCACCATCAGGTTCATCCAGCCGTTGAGAAGGGCGAGAACGATTCCGAGAAAGATGATCGGCCGCAGCAGTCGGGTTGTGGGGATTCCGGCGGCCTGCATCGCGATGATCTCGTTGTCCGAGTTCATCCGGCCGACGGCGATGAGAACGCCAAAGAGGAAGCTCATGGGAATCGTCAATACCAGGACATGTGGAATGGTGTTCGCCAGGACCTCGTGCGGCGGCTCCCCAGGGCACGCCACGGACGAGGACCATTTCAACCAAAGCGAATATCGGCCGCATCATCAGCAGGAAGGTGTAAACCAGCAAGCCCATGAGAGCGGGCGGCGCCACCTCACGGATGACGAATCGATCGAGACGGCCGAAGGACTTCACAGAACTCCCAAAAAAATCAGCCGACAGTTTACCTCAGAGTTTTCCGCAGGATTATCCACAGGCAGCGATTTTCCACAGTTTCCCTGCCTGAATGGAATGTCCGATAAGATATATTATGTAAACCTGAGATCGGTCAAGATACCGCGGACGCGCTCCTCCATCGAAATCTCACCTCGAAACGAGATTCAATTCGGGTCGGTTTCGGAGGCTTCAGTCTCCTGCGCCAAACCCGATTCGATTTCCCGAATCAGGCTGCGCAGCGCCTCGATGACATCCCGGGGTTTCGGTTCAGTCTCGGTGCGGAATGACAACGAAACTCCGAATGGCCGCGCATCGGATGGTTTGAACCGAACGATGAACGGCCGAGGCGCCGGGTTCGCCGGAGCTTCACCAACTTCCCGCTCCTGCGCCTCCTGTCGTCGACGGCGAAGCTCTGCCCGGTCGAGGCGCTCTTCGACGATCTGCTGCACCAGCGCCATCATGGACTCGGAATCACCCGCTCGGGCGATTTCCAAGAGCATGCTCTTGGCTGTGATGTCGGCATGCCGACATGCGTTCCGGATCTCCTGCGGTATGGCCAGAAGCTTGAGCGTCTCGGTGATCGTGACTCTCGATCGTCCAACAGCGGCCGAGACTTCTTCATGAGTGTAACTATAGGTGTTTATGAGGGTTGTAAACCCTTCGGCTTCTTCAAAAGGGGTCAGGTCCTTGCGTTGGAGATTCTCGATGAGGGCGATTTCGAGGGCTTCTTGGTCCTCGATTTCGAGTTCGACGCAGGGAACCTCATCAAGACCGGCCATCATCGCCGCATGAAAACGGCGCTCCCCCGAGATGAGCTCGTGTCCGCCATCCTCGCGCTGCCGCACAAGCAATGGCTCCAGCACGCCGTGTCGGCGAATGCTGGCCACCAGGTCGCCGAGGTCTCCCAGGTTGGTTCTCGGCTGATCACGATTTGAGGAGATCTGGGTCACTCGGACCATCACCCCGAACCCGTCACCGGAGCGAGGCGTGACGAGCTCATCGACGTAGTGCCGATCGTGGCGCATTCGGCGGCGGGGCGGGAGCCCGACGTTCTTTCGACTAGTGTCCGACACGCTCGAGGACCTCCTCGCACAGACGGTAATACTCGAAGGCGCCACTGGAATCCGGTGCATGATCGAAGATGCTGCACTGGTGCGCCGGAGATTCCTCGAGCCGAACCGACTTGGTGATGGTGGTGTCGAATACGAGTTTCCCGAACACACCTTGGATTTCCTCGGCAACCTGCCGGGCCAGGATCGTTCGGCGGTCGAACATGGTGATGAGAACGCCGAGCACCTTGAGTTCGGTGTTGGGACGGGCCTTGATCTTGTCGATGGTATCGAGGAGATCGTCGGTTCCCTCGAGGGCGAAGTATGACGACTGAATCGGGATGATGACATGGGTCGCGGCGACGAGCGCATTGACGGTGGTCAGACCCAGTGTCGGCGGGGTGTCGATGACGATGGCCTGGTATTGACCGGCAATCTCGTCGAGCCGGTCCTTCAACCGGTAGGGAGCATCCAACTCCCCCACCATGGCGACTTCGAGCTTGGCCATGGCGATCCGCGACGGCGCGATCCACAGGTTCTCCTGCGCGGCCGGAATGATAACCTCAGCCAAGCTCATCCGCCCGGTGAGGACGTCGAACATGTTGCCCTCGACCTTCCTGAGGTCGGTGTTGGACATGGTCGAGTTGGCCTGAGGATCGGTATCCACCAGGAGGGTCGAGAGACCTTTTTGTGCTAATCCGGCGGCAAGGTTGACCGCCGTTGTGGTCTTTCCTACCCCGCCCTTCTGGTTGGTGATTGCAACGATCATGAACTTGGTTGTGCCTCCAGGGGCCCGCGGCGTCAATCATAGGGGCGCGGCTTGCAGGGTGTCAATCGCTCTCGGTCACAATCGGACCCTGCGACTACATTTCGTAGTCTCCCATATCCTCCGGCCGCAGCTGCTCGAGGACCGCCATGACCGCATCTTCGCGCGAGGCTTCGCTGACCACGGCACGATCGAAGACCGACCGGGCGACCAGAACATCGGCATCGGCTCGGAGCGCGATGGCGATGGCGTCCGATGGACGGGCGTCCACCTCTCTCATTTCGCCATCGCTGCCTCGGAGGTGAACCGAGGCCAGGAACACCCTCTCATCGAGACTGTGGATGAGAACATGGTCGAGGGAGAATCCGAGGTCCCGGATAAGGGTTCCGATGAGATCGTGGGTCATGGGGCGAGGAACCTCCACGCCCTCGAGATTGATCGCAATGGCGTTGGCTTCGCAGATTCCGATCCAGATCGGCAGATAGGTGTTCTCCTCCTCCCTGCCGAGAATCACGACCGGGCTGTTGGTCGCCGGATCGACGACGAGAGCTCGAACCGCCATCTTGACCGGACCGGAGTCTTTTTCGGTTGTCATGCTTCCAATGTGTCCGCGCGCACCCGAGAAGTCAAGTTGGAAAGGCGATTCTGCGTGACCCCGATCCCGGGTCGAATCTCCGCCCTCCCTCAGGCGGCGATCATCCAGCCGACACCAGGGGCAATCGCATCGCGCCGCCGACGATCTTCCCAGTCAGCGAATGGGGACCGGCTCGATCGATCTCGACGTCGACAAGATCACCGACACCCTCACGTCCGCATTTTGGGAAGTTGACGACCCGATTGTCCTCTCCCCTTCCCTGCCAGTGATCCGAACTGCGCCGACTCTCGCCGTCGATGAGCACCTGCGCCACGCGACCGACCAGCGCCTCATTGAGTTCCAGTGAAATCTGGTTCGAGACCGCGAACAATCGCTGCAAGCGGGCGCTCTTGATCTCTTCACTGATTTCCGGCCGATAGCGCGCTGCAGGGGTCTTCGGACGAGGCGAATACCCGAAGGCGTAGACCTGGCCGAAGCGCACCTGGGTCAAGACCCGCATGGTGTCCTCGAAATCGGTTTCGGTTTCACCCGGGAACCCGACGATGACATCGGTGGAGAGATTGATCTCCGGCGCGGCGGCGCGAATCCTCTCCACGAGGGCCAGGTACTCATCGCGGGTGTATCTACGATGCATCTTCTTGAGGATGGCGTCCGAACCGGATTGAATCGGTAAATGGAGATAACGGAAGACATTGCGGTTCGCGGCGAGGACATCGATGAGGTCCTGGCCGAAGTGGCGTGGGTGGGAAGTGATAAAACGCACCCGCAGAAGGCCTTCCACCGCTGCGACGGCCTCGAGCAACCGGGCAAGGCCGGCGCCGGTTTCGGGGCAGCGGTAGGCGTTGATGGTCTGTCCGAGGAGCTCCACCTCTTTGATTCCGTCCCGGGCGATGGCGCGCACCTCTTCAACCACGGCTCCGAGCGGTCGGCTCACCTCTCGGCCCCGGGTGTAGGGCACGATACAAAAGGTGCAGAACTCGTTGCAGCCCTCGATAACCGTGACCATTCCACGGGTTGTGCTTTTTCGAAAGATCGTCTGGAAGTTGTACTCGGCCTCGGCATCGAAACCCGTCAGCACCGGACGCTCGCCCTGCTCCACCGCTCTGACAGCATCGCCGATGCGGGCGGTCTGACCCGGGCCGAGGACGAATCCGACGGAGTTGGATCGGTCGAGGAGCGAGCCGGCCTCCTGTTCGGCGACGCAACCGCAGACGCCGATGACGGTGTCCGGCCGCTGTTTCGCCAGAGCTCCAATCCTGCTGATGATCTTCTGCACCGGTTTTTCACGCACCGAACAGGTGTTGAGAATGACGAGATCCGCCTCCTCGGCATCCGTCACCGATGACATCCCGTGCTGACGCAGCTGCCCCTCGATCAGCTCGCTGTCGTGCTGATTCATCTGACAGCCCCAGGTTTCGATAAAGAAGGTCTTCATATTGAGATTGATTTTCACTCACAGATTCAGCGGCCCACGGCGACGGATCTTAACCTGTTACGTTGAAATCCGCAAATAACCGCGCGGACGAGGGTTGGCGCCCGTGAGCCTCGTCGCGACAACCGCGGCGGCAGACCCTCAACGGGGCATGACGCCTTCGGTCGGCTTTGGTGTCGGTGGTTTGTTGAAACCCCTGAACCACCCAGGCTGACCGCCGTCTTTCCGCGAATCGGCGACGATCTGGTCCAGTTTGCTCTCGGCCTTCTGCATATCGACCTCGAGCTTCTGGCGCTGGGCGAGTGCTTCATCCAATTTCGGTTTGATCACGCCGTCCCGATACGCGGGATCGTCCCAGGAGTAAAAGTCCCGCCAGAGTCCGGGAATGTCGTAGTCGAGAACATCGATCTGTTTGCGGATGTCTTCCACCAGTGCCAGCTGTTGGCCGTAGATCGCCTGCCAGTACTGTTTCCTCTCCTGGGTCTCGATAAACTCCGGATTCTCACCCTCGACCCCGGCGCCGTTTCCCGTGACATCGGCCAGCCCCCGGCTCGTCTGGGCCGGGCCCGATTTGGTGACCTCGGTGAGGTGACCCTTGCCCGCGAGAGTCGACAGGTTTTCATTGCTGATGACGATGGACTCGGTTGCGCCGGCGGCCTCTTTGTTGAGTTCGATGCTACCGGCGACGTCGGATAGGGTCTTTTCCGAACTGGTGGTCGGAGTCGGTGTTTGTGTCGGTTCGCTGGCCCCGGCGATGGTCGCGACGGCGAACACCAGCAGGGCTGCACCCAGGTGATATGGAGCGAGAGAGATCGTCATCGGCGAACCTCCAGGGCTTCTTCGACTCAGGGAGCGTTGGTTCCCCGTCGTCCATAGCGGTCTTCGAGGCGAACCACGTCATCGAGATGATTGGTCGAAACCTCGAGCAGGCTGCAGTCCGACACCGCGATCATTCGGTGAAGCGTTCCCGGCGACACGTGGAAAACTGCGCCCCTCTCGAGGAGATGAGTTTCAAGACTGTCGATATCGGGCCCGAGGACGAGCTCGAGCTCGCCGTCGAGCACGCGCAGGGTCTCTTCCTTGACCTCGTGATACTGCAGGCTCAGAGCCTCGCCCTGGCGGATGAAGAGGATCTTGCCGACATAGTCCGGAGTCTGGGCGAAAATCTCTTCATGCCCCCAGGGTTTGTCGATCACCCGCGCTTGCCGGTGGACCTTCACGTCATTCTCCTACACCCGAATCTTGATCTTCGCGAGGGAAATCGCAAGCTTTTCCAAGAGGAACTCCTCGACATCCCGCGCCGTCGCCATCTTGCACGCCTCCCTGGCGAGATGGACCGATTCCCGATAGGACAATTGTCTCACCAGGGCGCGCACCACCGGGGTCGCCTGCGGATTCATGCTGAACTGCGTGAGACCGATTCCCAGCAAGACGGGCACCATCAAGGGATCCGCCGCCATCTCACCGCACATCGAAACCGGAATACCCTCAGCGGCGCCGGCCTCCACGACTTTGGAGATCAACCGGAGAACTGCCGGACTCGTCGGCCGATAGAGGTTGGCGACAAGCTCGTTGGAGCGGTCGACGGCGAGCGAATATTGAATGAGATCGTTGGTTCCGATGGAGATGAAGTCCACTTCCCGGGCGAGTTCGTTGGCCATGATGGCCGCAGACGGAACCTCCACCATGGCGCCGATCGGCACCTTGTCGTGGACCTTGTGACCTTCGGCGCGGATCTCTTCCGTGATCTTGCGCACCAGGAGCCGAGCGATCCGGAATTCCTCGAGCCCGCTGATGAGCGGGAACATGATCCGCACCCGGCCGTGGGGAAACTCACCCGCGAGCCGAACCAGCGCGCGCAGTTGGGTCCTGAAGAAATCCGGTTGTGAGAAACACAGCCGAATTCCCCTCAAACCGAGCACCGGGTTGGCTTCGGTGGAACCGATGACCTCGCGCGCGAGCTTCTTCCCACCGAGATCGAAGGTGCGAATGGTCACCGGATAGGGACTCATCCGCGAGGTGATTTCGCGATAGGCCTCCAAATGGTCCTTCTCGGACGGCAGGTTCGGGCTCATCTTCATGTAAAGGAACTCGGAACGGTAGAGTCCGATACCGGCTGCATTCCACTGGTTTGCGAGTTCGACCTCGTTCGGGAGGTCGATGTTCGCGAGGATGGTGATCTCGTGACCGTCGCGGGTCACCGAGGGCATCGCACGCATGGCGAGGAGCTTGGTCTGCTGCTCGTGGTACTCGGTCTGCCGGTTCCGATACTCGGCAACGACCGCCGGTTCCGGGTCGAAGACGATCTTGCCTTCAAAGGCGTCGAGCGCGACCAGCCGCGATGTCCTCGCCGCCTCGCAGAGACCTTGGGCGCCGACGATCACGGGAATACCGAACGACCGGGCGATGATTGTTGTGTGGGCGGTCGGGCCGCCGGTTTCGAGGGCGAATCCGAGGATCTTGTCCATGGGAAGCTGGACAGCCTTGGACGGCGGCAGGTCATCGGCGACGAGGATCGCCGCGCGGTCGAGATGGTCGAGCTGGCCGAGATCGAGACCGTGCAACGCGTTGAGGATTTGCCTCGCCACGTCGAGGACATCGAGTTTTCGGTCGGCGAGATCTGCATGGGGCAACGCTTCGAACCGGGAGACCAACTCACCGACGACTTGATCGGTGGCCCACTCCGCGTTGACCCGCTCTTCCCGGATGATCTTTTTCACCGGTTCGACAAACGACGGGTCGGTGGCGATGAGCTGATGCGCCTCGAAAATCCCCGCGTATTCGTCGCCCATCTGGAGACGGGCTCGTTCACGGTTTTCCCAGATCCGGTCGACGGTGGTGGTCACCGCAGTCGAAAACCGGTTGATCTCGGCCTCGACCTGGTCGGAGCCGATGGTGATCCGCAACGTCGCGATCGGACGCGTCTCGTGCACCACCGGCTCACCGATGGCGATCCCGGGACTGACCCCGAGTCCGGTCAGGCTTCTGCTCACTCGCCCTCTCCGAATTTGTCGTGGAAGAGCTCGACAAGCGCTCGAACGGCATCCTCTTCGTCGGGGCCGTCCGCCCGGACCGTCACCGATGTCCCCTTGGACGCTGCGAGGGTCAGCAAACCGAGAATCGACTTGGCGTTCACCTCTTCATGATCGCCACCAACGAAAACCTCGGATCGAAAGTGGTTCGCGGTGTGAACCAGCTTGGCTGCCGCGCGGGCGTGCAAACCGAGCTTGTTGGTGATCATCACCTGCTGCTGCATCATGTCCTTCGAACTCCTCGTTGCGGTGGTGTTGCACCCGCCGGCGGTGGTGAAAGCTGTCCGCCGGGGATATCTGCTTCTATTGTAACCGGTGTCCGGGTGGCCGTGGCGTGGTCAACGCCCCCTGAGAAACTCGCTGGCAAGCCGGATGCTCTTCTGTCCCGATGCCGCCAAGCGGCTCGCGAGTTCATTCAGGGGGATCTCACGCCCTCGCAGCGATCCCAACTTGACCAACATCGGAAGATTGACTCCGGTCACGATCTCGATACGATCCGGCTCCAAAAACGGCAACGCGAGGTTGGTCGCGGTTCCGCCGAACATATCCGTCAGAATGAGAACACCGGTCCCGTCGTCCATCGATTTCAACCGTTGCCTCAAATCGGCGGTCGAGGCATCGGTATCCACCTCCCAGGGCAGGGTTACGGCGTCGGTGTGATCGGCGAGGTGAGGATCGATCATCCGCGCTGATTCCAGAATCGAAATTGCGAGATCACCGTGCGTGAGCACGAGCACCGGGATCATGAATACCTCCACTGCTCCTTGTCTCGATGGCGCAATACCGCCTCACGCCCTTGAGCTTTCAACGCTTCCGCCACCCTCCCCGCGACATAGACCGATCGGTGTCGCCCACCCGTACAACCGATCGCGATGGTGACGTTGCTCTTGAGTTCATCGCCATACCTGGGTACGAGGTAGAGCGCGAGGTCGACGATACGTCGGATCGCCTCTTCGACCTCCTCCTGACCGTTGAGCCAGTCCTGCACGGGCCCGTCATCTCCGGCCAGACCACGAAGATCCCGTTCGAAGTAGGGATTCGGCAGGAATCGAACATCGAAGACCAGACTCGCGGTGGCCGGAACTCCCTGAAGATACGAAAAACTCTCGACCTCGACGGTCAGGGTCTCGGGACGCTCGGCACCTCCTGATCCCAGGGTGAGAATCTGTCTCCTCAGATCATGCGGCGACAGGTTTGTCGTGTCGACGATGAGGTCAGCCAATTCACGCACGGCGATGAGCGACTTTCGTTCGGCGGCGATGGAATCCTCGATCCCGCGGTCCCGAATCGGATGCGGCCGACGCGCCACCGAATACCTCCGCAGCAGAACCTCCGGATCGGCCTCGACGAAGATCAACCTCAGGCCCGGGTAGCGGAGCTTGAGATCGCGGAAGATCTCCGGGAATTCCTCGGCCATCCCCTGCGCGCGAACATCGAGGACGATCGCGAGTCGTTGGATGTCCTTGTCAGTGGTTTCGAAGAGTGACGTGACGAGCTTGAGGGGGATGTTGTCGACGCAGAGATAGCCGATGTCCTCGAGCGATCGCGACAGAATCGTTTTCCCCGAACCGGAGAGGCCGGTAATGACGAAAGGGCCGCCGTAACGATTCTCAGTCATCGGGGTCCCCCTGCGCGAGCTGGTTCACCACATCGAGAAAATCGCGTTCATCCTGAATGCCCCTCTGCGCCAGGAGACACTTTCGCACCGCGGTCTCGACCATGATCGCCACATCTCGGCCGGGCGCGACCACCATCGTGTACTTCGGGATCTCGATCCCGAGAATGGTCTCGGTCGAGGTCCACGCCCGCGGACGTTCCATCATCTGCTCTCGCCAACGCTGTTCCATCGCCTTGGCGCCCGAACTCAACTTGATGAGTTGGATCACCAAAGAGATGGTGACCGACGGTTGGGTGGCGGTCATCCCGAAGTGCTTTCGAATATCGATGATTCCGACACCCCGGAGCTCCAGGTAGTTCTGCAGGAGCTCGTGCGGCGAACCTACCAGGCCGCGATTGTGGGTTCGCCGTACGATCACGAGATCGTCAGCGACGAGCCGGTGCCCGCGATAGATCAACTCGAGGGCGCACTCCGATTTGCCGATGCCGGCGTCACCGACGATGAGCGTCCCCATCGAGAACACATCGAGGAGAACCCCGTGCATCTGAATTCGAGGCGCCAGCTCGTCCTCGAGAAATCCCGAGATGATTTCAATCGTCTCGGAGGTCTGGGCCGTGGTGGTCAGTACCGGCAGATTTCGCTGGTTGCAGGTCTCGATGACCCGCGGCGGCGGCTGGTTTCCCTTGGTCGAGATCACGCACGGGACTTCGAGATCGACGATCCTGTTGAGCCGATCGGCGGCGAGTTCTTCGCCGAGAGTATCGAGATAGGAATACTCCGATTCGCCGAGAATCTGGAGGCGCCCGGTCTTGACGTACGGCAGGTACCCGGCCAACGCGAGTCCCGGTTTCTGGATTCTCGGGTTGGAGATCTCCCGCGACGCGAGCCCTCCCTCACCGGCAGTGATGTGCAACTTGAGAGGCGCCAGCCTCGGTTCCCGAAGGAGTCGACCCACCACAACGGGCGGAGGAAGCTTCACAGACCCTCCTGCTCCGCAGCGCGCTCAATCGCGATGGTGACGGACTCGACATCCGCCGCATCGAGGAGTTCCGCTCGAAGATCCGTGTTCTTCAAGATACGAGCGATTTGCGACAGCACCTGAAGGTGTTCCGCCGGTTGATCCGGGGGCGACAGGACAACAAAAAAGAACCTCACTTTTTCTTGTTTCGTGCCGTCGCCAAAATCGACGCCGTTGTCAAAACGCGCGAGCGCAACAACGATTTCACCGAGGTTCTGCAGCTTGCAGTGCGGAATCGCGAACCCGTTTCCGACGGATGTGGACCCCAATTCTTCGCGCTCGATGAGCGCGTCCTTCGCCTTCGCAGCATCGAGCTTTGACACGAGGGCAAGCTCGCGCGCCATGACGTCAATGGCGGACTCGGCATTCTCGGCGTTGAGGCCGAGAAAGACAAGATCCGGCCGGATGGCGTCGCGAATCTTCATCAAAGCTCCGGGGTGATGAGCCCCAGATGCTTGTCGCTGCGTTTGTAGAGGACGTTGATCCGGTCGGTGTTCGCGTTGCGAAAGACCGTGAACTGCTCCGGACTCTTCTCCAACTGAAGAATGGCATCCTCGATGGTCATGGGCTTGATGGGGATGCTGGAGCGCTCGACGATCCGCGGCGGTCCGGAGGGGTCGGTGTCGCTCTCGAAGACCTCGACTTCCCAGTCCTGCACCTTCTTGAGTTCGCCGCCGCGCGGTTTGTGGTCCTTCAGCCGGGCTTTTGCGCGCCGAGCCTGGATCTCGAGCTTGTCGACGCCTTCCTGGAGAGCGGCGCCGAGTTCCTTGTTCTGCGTCGACGCCTGGATGTCGAAGTCCTTTCCCTTGATGAAGAGATCCAGCTTATAGAGGTGGCGCTCCTGAGCAACCTCCACCCGCATATCGAGGATGTCGTTGAAATACTTGGTGATCTTCGCCAGCTTTTTTTCGGTCAATTGGCGGAAGCTCTCATCCAGGGTGACTTTTCGGGCAATGTAGTCAACTCTCATGATGTCTCCGATCAGAAAACCTTTTTTCGTTTGTCGGATGACGGAATCGCCATCTCTTCTCGGTACTTAGCAACAGTTCTCCGCGCGAGGCGAATTCCTTCACGTTGGAGCATTCGCATGATTTTCGAATCCGACAAGGGCCGCGCCGGGTCTTCGGCCTCCACCAGCTTCTTGATTCGCTCTTTGACGACCAACGACGAGACATTCTCCCCCCGGGCCGAGTCGACCCCGGAGTGGAAGAAATACTTCATGGGGAAGAGTCCACGCGGCGTATACATGTACTTGTTGCTCACCACCCTCGAGATGGTGGACTCGTGCATTCCGATGTCCTCCGCCACCTGCCGAAGCACCATGGGTTTGAGGTGCTCGATCCCGAAATCGAGAAAATTCCGTTGGAAGGTCACGATGCTCTTCGAGACCTTGTAGATCGTCCGCTGACGCTGGTCGATGCTCTTCATCAACCAGACCGCGCTGCGCATCTTCTCGCGCAGGTAACCTGCGACCTGCGGGTCGATCGGCGCGCCCTCGAGCATCCGGGCGTACCTCGAGTTGATCCGCAGACGGGGCAATCCATCGTCGTTGAGATGGATCGTATATTCATCATCGACTTTACGAATGTGGACGTCGGGCTCGATGTACTGATTCCGTTCCTGGTGGAAGATCCGACCGGGTTTGGGCTCGAGCCGCTGTATCACCGCGACGAGATCCTTGAACTCACCGATTTCGCAGTCGCAGGCGTTTGCGAGCTTCTCCCAGCGCTGGTGCAGCAGATCATCCCAGTGTTCTGAAATCACCATCTGCACACGCTTGAGCAGTTCGGCTTCCTCATCGTCGCCGGCGACCGCGACGATGAGATCAATCTGCATCAGAAAGCACTCTTGAAGACTCCGAGCGGCCACTCCGGGCGGATCGAGAGAACGGACCGCTGCGAGCGCCTCGATCACCTCTTCCGGCCGAGCCCCCGTCCCTGCCGCGATCTCGTCGTCAGATGCGTGAAGGAACCCGTCCTCGTCGAGATTCCCGACGATGTACTCGGCGATCCTCACGATTCGCTGGCCGCAGTCCATCATGTGGAGTTGCCAGATCAGGTGTTCGCCGAGCCCTCCCACCGACGAGATGACGTTTTCCAGCGGGATCCCTTCTCCGGGATCGGCGGCGGCCATGGAAGGCCCTTCCGGTCGGTGGTCGGCGATGTAGTCGGAAAAGAACGCCTCGACGTCGATATCGCCGTAGGCCTCCTCCGCCGATGGCAGAGCATCTTCACCATCGGCGGCTTCGCTCGGACCGTCGGCGCCGGTCTCCCCCGCGGACTCGAGCTCGGAAGCGGCGGCCGCTGGATCGTGGTCGGCCGAATCCAGCTCGGCGGCCGACGCCTCGTCCGCCTCATCCATCGATTCCTCGACATCGAGGACCGGATTCTCGAGGATTTCCTGAGCGAGGGTCTCCTCGAGTTCCAGCCGAGACAGCTGGAGCAACTTGATGGCCTGCTGCAGCGACGGCGTCATCACCAATCGCTGGGCCAACTTCAAACGGAGCTTCTGCTCGAGCGCCATGAATCTCGCTATCTCACCCTGCGCTGCGGCGCCGCGGGGAGGGTTCCGGGTGTGGTTGATATCTCAGATCGGATCCGTTCGGCATTCGGGCTCGTAACATCATGACCGGCCGCCCCTGCGACCGGCGACCGCCTGCGACTGGTCTAGAGTTGAAAGTCCTCGCCAAGATAAATCCTGCGTACATCCTCATTGCCGGCAAGATCGATCGGGTGTCCTGTTGCAAAAATCTTGCCGTCTTTGATTATATAGGCTCGGTCGGTGATCTTCAATGTTTCTCGAACGTTGTGATCTGTGATTAAAACACCTATTCCCAATGATTTAAGATGAGCGATGATGCGTTGCAGATCAAGCACCGCGATGGGATCGATGCCGGCGAACGGCTCGTCGAGGAGAATAAAGGTCGGTTCGGTCGACAACGCCCGCGCAATTTCGAGCCTTCGACGTTCGCCGCCGGAGAGGGTTTCCGCCCGTTGGCTCTTGAGGGACTCGAGTCCGATATCGCGGATGAGCTTCGCGATCCTGTCGTGCGCGGTCTTGGAGTCGACGCCCAACGCCTCGAGAATCAACCAGATGTTGTCCTCCACCGAAAGGTGTTTGAAGGCGCTCGGCTCCTGCGCGAGATAGGCGACCCCCATCCGTGCGCGCCGGAACATGGGCATTGCGGTGATGTCGCGCTCGCCGAGGACAACTCGCCCCTGATCGGGCTCGATGAGACCGACCATCATGTAGAACGTCGTGGTCTTCCCTGCTCCATTCGGTCCCAGGAGCCCGACGATCTCTCCGGGTGCGATGGCCAGGGAAACCCCATCGACCACCGTCCGCCCACGGTAGGACTTCCTCAGCTCATGGGCGACGAGGTCGAGCGCTTTAGGGCTCAGGGGTTTCCTCCGGGTAGTAGATCAATTCGGTGCCGCCACCGATCGAGACCGTACCATCGGCCTGATTCCAGGTCAACGACTCGCCCGAGGCGACATTTCCGCGCGGATCGGCGAGTTGTGCCGGAGACCCGGTCACGGTGACGACCTGGCTCTTGACCTCACGCTTCGCGTGCTGGCCGGTCAACCGCCTTCCCATCACGAGATCGTTGATTTCCACCGCCCCTTCGGCCTCGACATCGGAAATCTCGTCGTTCTCGTCAAACGCGATCGACAGCCGATTGGCGGCCAGGGTGTACTTCGGATCCGAGTAGTGGACCGAACCGCGAAAAACCGCTCGGCCCCCCAGTCCGTCGTAGTCCAACGACCGCGCGACCACAACCACGTCCTCGTCCTTGGATGCGGCTGGGTCCGCCTGATCGGCCGGAAAGGTCAACCGGACATGCCCGCGGGCGGCGACCGATTCGCCCTCATGGTGATAGACGACGTCGTCGGCGAGGAGCAGGCGACGCCCCTGCCAGATCCGGGCGTTGTCGCGGAGAGAGTAGACCTCTCCCCCCTCGTCGACCTCGATGAGTTCACCGGCAAAACGGACGGGCTCGTCATCGTCCCTCGGGCCCTTTGATCCCAGGAGGCTGGCATCGAGGAGCTCACCATGGACCTGACCCCTGGCTTCGAATCTTCTCTCACGATCATCAAGCGTCGCCTCGTCACAGGACATCCTTCCGCGACCGGAATTCAACCCTACCCGGGTCCGACCGGTCGGATCGCCTTGGAGCATGGCCAAGCCCGAGGCCTGGATCAGTCGCGCTCGGTGTCCGCGCGCGATCATGTCGTCGGCGATGATCTCAACCTGTCCGTCAAACTCGACATCGGTCAACTGCCCATCGTTGAACCAGGCACGAGCGCTGTCCGCGGTCGCCGATCTCGGCGGGCCTTCCAGCGGGATCTCGTTGAGGCAGACTCCGTTGTCCGCGCTCATGCTGATGATGCCCTCGGTTCCCATCACCCCGTTGAGGGCCATGGTCTGAAGGGTCCGTTCGAAGTAGTCCGGTCCGCCGGTGAATCGGACCACGACCCAGGGCCCTGTGGAGCGCATCTTGATGTGCCACTGGCCTTTGGCGTCGCGTTTGGAAATCACCCTCTCGCCCCAGACGTCGACCAACGCGCCGGTCGACTCCACCGTTGTCGTGATTTCGACCCCGCCCGACATTTCGATCATCTCCGGCGGGCCGTCGTTCGAGTCGAGGGAAACCGTAGCCCTCGGAGCCCGGAGACGAGAACGGTGTTGAGTGAGATCGACGCCGTCGGAAAAGACGACCTTCCGTTCGTCTCGCCGATACACCAACCTCGGCGCGATGAGCATCGCGCCATCCTCGGCCCTCAACGCCGCATTGCCTTCGAGTTTGACCCAATCCTCCTGGAGGTTGTAGCTTGCCCTCTCCGCCTGGCCGAAGGTGAAACCGTCGACATACAGCACCGGCGCCTCGGAGACAAAGGTCTGTTGCTTCGACAGAAACTGACCCGCCTTGGTATTGAGGAATGCTCCGTTGGGAAAGTCGACGTGGATGCCGCCCTCGAGCCTCGCATCCCGAGTGTCGATGTTGAAGCTGGCCTTCTCGGCGGTCAGTACCGGCCCCTCCTCTCCCTCGCGAAAAAGCTGCAACCGGACACCCTCGATCTCCTGCCATCCCGAGGCCATGCTCAGCGTTCGTAACGAGTTGAGGATGAAGATCGGCTTCCCGCTCATCGTCTCGGTGTGTTGGAAACCCTTGTAGAGTCCGATGGCGACATCAGCGACATCAAAACCGACATCGGTGGGATCAACTCTCCTGACGCCATCCGAGTTCCGACGGGTCCTTTGGTAGCCCACTGCGGTCACGCCGATCAGAAAGGCCGCGATGAGCAGAGCCGATCCGTGGCGGATCCAGGTGCGGCTTCTCGCGCTCATCGCACTTCAAGCGGCCGGGTGCAGACGGCGCCCGGCGATACGGTGGGCTCGGGGATGGACAGTGCCATTGGGCCGGCCCGTCTCAGCGAACGGTGACCGTCCCCATGGCCCGATACTTCTTGTAGCGACGGGCGACCAGGGCGTCGGGTCTGACCCTGCGAAGCTGCTTGAGGTTGCGTCTCACGGCCGCTTCAACGGTCTTCGCCATGGCTTGGGGATCCATGTGCGCCCCCCCTGCAGGTTCCGGCAGAATCTCATCGATGACCTTGAGATCCTTGAGATCCTTGGCCGTCAGTTTGAGCGCCCGCGCCGCGTCCTCGGCTCGGGCCTGGTCCTTCCAGAGGATCGCTGCGCACCCCTCGGGGGAGATCACCGAATAAACCGCGTGTTCGAGCATCAGGATGCGGTCCCCGACTCCGAGACCCAGGGCTCCGCCGGAACCCCCTTCCCCGGTCACCACGACGACGATCGGCACCGGAAGCCGAGCCATCTCAAGCAAATTGAACGCGATCGCCTCGGCCTGCCCGCGCTCCTCCGCATCGATCCCGGGATAGGCTCCCGGGGTGTCGATGAAGGAGATCACCGGCCGCCGGTAGTGTCCCGCCATCTCCATGACCCGCATCGCCTTGCGGTAGCCTTCCGGCCGGGGCATGCCGAAGTTGCGGTAGAGCTTGGCGGTGGTGTCGCGGCCCTTCTGGTGCCCGACAACCGCCACCGGATCGCCGTCGAAGGCCGCGAAACCGGCGATCACCGCCGGGTCGTCGGCGAATCGGCGATCCCCGTGGAGCTCGGTGAAGTCGGTGAACATCGACGAGATGTAGTCCAGGGTGTAGGGCCGATCCGGGTGCCGGGCGACCTGGCAGCGTTGGTACGGCGTCAGTGATGAAAAGACGCTGTCGATGGTGGAGGCGAGGGCGCGCCGGGTCTTGACCAGGGCTGCACTCGGCTTCGAGCCCGCCGATGCAAGCTCGAGATCTCGGATCTGCCCGCGGAGACTTTCAATGGGCTCGAGAAAAGGTAGGGTGGGAGACGCCATTGCCGGACTCTACCAGAGTGGCGAAGAAGGGGTCAATGAGCCGCCGGGGACGCACCAGGGAGTCGCCACATCATGATCGAGTCACGATCAGAGCCGGCAGGTAGTCCTCAGGCGGCGCGAAACCGAGCAGCAGGAGCAGGGTTGCGGCAAGGTTGCCGAGACCGGGACGCTCGACCCGGGGATTCGGCACGAAGCGATCGGCGTCCTTCCCGGTCAACAGCCAGGGCACCGGAGAAAGCGTGTGACTGGTCTTGACCACGGCTTTCCCATCCGGTCCGCGTTTGATCTCACCGGTTTTCTTGTCGACTTCGAGCATCATGTCGAGGTTGCCGTGATCCGCGGTCACGATCATGGTTCCACCGACCCTGTGAATCTCTTCCTCGAGAAGCCGTAAGCAGCCGTCCACCGTTTCCATTGCCGAGATCGCCGCCTCGAGAACGCCGGTGTGTCCGACCATGTCGCCGTTGGCGAAGTTGACCCGGATGAAACCAAAACGGCCGCCGGCGAGAGCGTCGAGGACCACTCGAGAGACCTCCGGCGCCTTCATCGCCGGCGCTTTTTCGAAACTGATGACGTCGCTTTGAACCTCCACCCACTCCTCGAGTTCGGGATCGAACTTCTCGGAGTTGTTGCCGTTCCAGAAATAGGTCACGTGCCCGAACTTCTGGGTCTCGGCGGTGGCGAGTTGGGAAACACCGTTGTGAACGAGATACTCTGAAACGGTCCGAGCGATGGCCGGCGGTTGGACCAGATAGTGCGGCGGAATCCCGAGATCACCGTCGTACTCCATCATCCCGGCGTAGGCGACGGCGGGCAGCCTGCCGCGGTCGAAGCGATCGAAATCCGTTTCGGTGAAGGCCCTCGAGATCTCGATGGCGCGGTCGCCCCGGAAATTGAAGAACACGACGGCGTCGCCGTCGTTGACGGCTCCGACCGGGCGATCGTTTCCATCGTGGATCACGAATGGCGGCAGATCCTGATCGATGACACCCGGGTTCTCTTTCCTCAGGGTCGTGATCGCCTCCATGGCGTCGGCAAAGAGCCGGCCTCGACCGTGCACATGGGTTTCCCAACCCAGCCTCACCATTTCCCAGTTGGCGTTGTAGCGGTCCATGGTGATGTTCATCCGCCCGCCACCCGAGGCGATCGCCGCGTCACAGCCCCGGGATTTCAGCGTCTCAAACAGGCTCTCCAGACGCTCGACATAGCGGTGAAAACTCACCGGATCGACATCACGGCCGTCGGCCAGAGCGTGGAGTCGAACCCTTTTGACGCCTTCGGCCGCCGCCTGATTCACGAGGGCCTCGATGTGATCGATGTGACTGTGAACATTGCCATCGGAGACCAGGCCAAGGAGGTGAAGAGTGCCGCCGTCGGCGACGAGGTCGTCCATGAGGCGGCGCCAGACCGGGCCATCGAAAATCGCCCCGCTCGCGATGGCGTCGGCGACGAGCTTCGCACCCTGCGCAAAAATCCTCCCGGCGCCCATGGCGTTGTGTCCGACCTCCGAGTTGCCCATGTCTTCCTCGTCGGGAAGACCCACTGCCGGGCCGTGCGCAGTGAGCTCCATCCGAACTTCAGCGTCTGCGAGGAGTCGATCGAGAGTCGGTGTCGTCGCGAGATCGACCGCGTTGGCCGGATATCCGTCAGCCAGTCCGCGATAGAGACCCACCCCGTCCATGATCACCAGCAGCAATGGCCCCGTGACGCCGGCAAAATCGGGATTCGGCGGGAGATTGAAATCGTCCATCTGCAAACCTCTCAAATTCGGTCGCTGGTGGTATTCAAGACCCGGTGTCGTGACCGATCCCCGCCTGGTAACGCTGTGGATACGCCGCTGATCGTATCTGACGCGGCCGTCGGCCGCCGCGCTCAACCCTCCGCGGTGATCTGGTGTGCATCGAGCAGAACCACTGTGACGTTGTCGTTACCGCCGCGGTCGTTGGCTGCTTCGATGAGCTTCTTGCCCTTTTCCTCGAGCGAACCGTCGCTCGCGAGCAGGGTCTGTATTTCGTCGTCGGTCAGCATGGAGTTGAGACCGTCCGAGCACAGGAGGTAGAGATCACCATTCATGAGCTCGGTTTCCAGGAGATCGACCTTAGGTTCGGCGCTGCCGCCGAGGGCCTGGGTGACGACGTTTTTCAGAGGATGGGTTCTGGCCGCCTCTTCCGTGAGAAATCCGGCAGCCACCTGTTCGTGCACCCAGGAGTGGTCTGCGGTCAGAACATCGAGACGGTCGTGCCGCAGGCGGTAGGCTCGGCTGTCCCCGACGTGACACACCACCAGGTTGCGGCTCGCCGCGGGGTGAACGGCCACGACCACGGTCGTCCCCATGCCCTTGAGGTTCTGGTCACGGTTGACGGCGTTGGTCACTCTCTCGTGTCCGGAAAGGATGGCGTCAACCAGCAGATTGGCGGCGGCGCTTCGTTTCATGTCCCAGTGATCCGGCCAGGTCTCCTGGCTCAAGGCGGAACGGCCGCTGAAGCCACGGAAGATCTCGTCCGCAGCCAACCGCGACGCCACTTCGCCTGCGGCGTGTCCGCCCATTCCGTCGGCGACGAGAAAGACACCCAATTCGCGATCGACGAGAAAAACATCCTCGTTGAGCTGACGCTTCCTTCCGACGTCGGTGGCGCCGAAGGCCTGAAGTCGGTAGCCGACGACGCGATTTGGGTTGATGGCCACGATCGATCAACTCCTCCGCCGGAAGCGACCAAGCAGACCCTCGCCCGACTGTGTACCACCATCGCTCTGAACCTGAGCCAGCACCGAAGCAGCTTTCTTGTTTGTTGGATCGAAGCCCAGAGCCTCTTCGGCCAATCTCTCGGCGCGGGCCCGCATACCGACGGTGAAGGCGAGATCGGCCGCCTCCGACAACATCACCGCGTTGCCGGGTTCAAGGGCGACAGCCCTCTCGAGGTGGCGCAGCCCGTCCTTCTCGCGGCCGCTGATCTTGCCGAGCCCGATACCCATGAAATAGTGCGCGCGGGCGCACGAATCGTCGTGATCGAGCGCCGTCTTGAGTTCGGCCAGAGCGTCGGTCAACCTGCCTTCGCGCATGGTCTGGGATGCCTTTGCGGCGAGCTTCCGGGCGATCTCCTTGCGATCCATCGCGGCGCCGGCGCCCCGCGGCTGTCCCTGGGCGAGATCGCCATCGTACTTCTCTCGACTCTCCGGGTGACTCAGCACGTTGAACGCTTCGGTGATCTCTTGAAAGTGCGCCTCCGCCTGAAGCCGCCTGTCCCCGGAGAACCGATCCGGGTGGTGCTTGAAGGTCAACTTGCGAAACGCAGACCGAATCTGCGCCTCGGTAGCGTCTCGCTCGACCCCGAGAATGTCGTATAAACTAAAAGCGCTTGCCATTACCTACTCACGGTGATTGCGCGGCCGTGCCGCTGACGATTAACTACCATAATCACAGAATCAAAGCAATGATACAACGTCGGGAAACGCATTTCCTCACGAAGGGATTCCAGGCTCGGCAAATTTTCACCGCCTCCTGCTGGCGAAGTTCAAGGCCGTACGGCGAATCACGGGATTGATGTTGCGGCTGTCCGATAGCCGCTTCAGGTCGCGAACATTGAGCCGGTTGACCAGCCTGATCCCGAGATCCACCGGCGTTTTGGGATTGGATACGAGCTGCCAGACCACCTGATAGCGCCGCATCCAGCGCGAATTGCGGTAGATTACCCGCAGGACCTCCGCATCAACGGTCCGCATTCCGGCAAACTTCTCGACCTCGGCGTCGCTCAGCTTGGGACTGCCGAGAACCCCACGAACCACGAGGCGGTTACGCGAGTTGATGAGGATCGCCCGTTCCTCCCGATTTCCCTTGAGCGCACACAGCACCTTGTCCTTGATGCTCATGTTGATGAGGCGGGCAAAGGTCGACTGTTGACTCTCACCCTGCGAAAGCGCTTCCCGAAGACCCTCGTCCTCCGACCCCTGATACGGCAGCCGAACGAGCTCGGGGATGTGGGCGCCGATCTGGCGCAGGGACGCCAATGCCTCTTCGATTGTCGGCGTCTGACCGCTGGCGATCGCCTCCTCGGCGGCGAGGGCCTTCTCGATGAACTCGTGTTCGAACTCGGCGACCCGTCGCAGTACCGTCTCCGTCACCCTGACGTTGTCGCGTAGATCTTCGAGGATCTCCAGACAGGCGAAGATCCGCACCTGGTTGGTCATGACGATGTCCTGCACCACCGGCGGACCGTTCTTGGCGAGAACACGGAGCGACTCATCCGACGTGCCCGCGTGCCTCGCCACCTCGATCCAAACCTCGTCTTCGCTGCGGAGCCTGAGGACGAGATCGAGCACCATCGGTTCGACGTCGTAGGACCTGAGCCACTCGACGATAGAGGCAGTGTCGACCTCGGCAATGGAGGCCTTCGAGATTTGGGCGAGTTCGTCATCGGGATCGGTCGACAACAAGAATTGCAGCCGAAGCAGGTCTTCGCGAGAGATCGGCAACAGACCCTGTGCGGCGAAAAGCCGCACCTGCCGCGGCACTTGACCATCGAGGATGCCTTTGAGCAGCTGTTCGGTGGTCTCGAACCGAGTCACGGAGTTTCGCTCTCGTCGGACCCGAGGTTCGTGAACCGCCCGTGGGTCACTTCGGTGTGAATCACCTGTCCTGGAAGACCGAGATTCCGGTAGAGACGACCATCGACGGTGAGTTGGACGGCGCCTGCATTCCCCACCGTGAGCTTGATCGGGCCCGCGAGCTCGAGATCGAGTTGTTGTCCGTTCCTCAGGAGCCGCTCGCCGGTCATTCCGTCACGATCGCGGAAGTGAATCCAACACTCCTCCCCGGTTTCCACCTGGACCATCATTTTCACGAACGGGTCGACCACCTCTTCCACCGGGGTGTTCGCCGGCTCCGCACGCGGTGTCGGGCGGGCGACCGGAAGCGCCGCTCCGTTCCCCGTGCCCGGTCTCGTCCCCGATCGGCGCGGATCGGGGGCGAGTCCATCGCTGATCGATGTCGAACCGCCGAGGATCACCACCGCAGCAACCAGGAGAACCACGATTCCTGCGGCGATGGGTATCCAGAATCTCCATCTGATCGAGGGCCCGAGATCGTCGGCGAGCACCTCGAGGTTCGGGTGGATCCCGGAGGACAGGGAGTACTGCTCCCAGGCCGAATCGAATGCCTCCAGCAGCGAATTCTCGTCGCCCCCGACGATACGGGCGTACTGGGCGACAAAGCTCCTGCTGAAGACGCGCTCCGGGAGAAACTGAAACCTGCCGTTCTCCAAGGCGTCGAGGATCGCCTTGGAGACCTTTGTCTCCGCAGAGATGTCTTCGAGCCTGAGACCGGAATCCTCGCGGGCTCCGCGCAACTGCTCTGAAAAGACAGCGGGACTGACCGACTCCGCGTTGTTAACGCTCACCACCGATTGATTTTAACCCAAGATGAACAATTCTGCCGGATGAAAAGGGTCAAGATCCTGATTTCAGCTCGACGCCGGCTGAGACTGCTCACCGGTGCTGCTTCTGGCGCACAAGGCTGCAGCGGCGGACCTCACCCGCTCGGGGATGCTGTCCCGATCGGCGATCCGTTTCTGGTCGGATTTGGGCAACTGCACGAGCACGCTCAGGGCCAGGGGAAGCGGTGTGATCGGGCATCCGACGATGGCCTTGCGCACGCCATAGCACCCGCCCCAGCGGTGGTGGCGGGCGACCACCAGAATGAACTCGACCGGCGGGTTTCCCGTGTTGATGAGGACTTCGAGATCGTTCTCGACCAGCCGGGGATTATCGAGAAGCGCCGTGAGTATCTGATCGTCGCGACCCGCGATCAAGGCAGGGAAGAGCACACGGTGGGCGCGGCGCGCCAGGGCGACCTTCTCTCCCAGGCTCAGGGAGGGCACCTGGAGAATCAACTTCCGTTCCGCCTGCCGACGGACGAGGGCCGGTGTTTTCGGCGTTTGAGCCACCGCGATCAAGCCCGCCCAGGACAGCGATCCCAGGAGGTTCATGGCCTGGGCGTTGCTCAGACCCGGGAACCCCGCCAACTTCTCCCGGATTGCCTGGGTTCCCAGATGTTCACGGTTTGCGGCAACCAGTTCCGCGATCTGAGCCGTGCAGAACGGGCTTCGAAGAACATCGAGTATCTGGAAATCGTCGAGCTTGCCACCACGGACCAACGCCATGAGTTCATCGGAGGCAAGTTCGGCGATGTGCTGCTTCACACGAATATGTTAGGTCGGGTCACGCCCGTTCAGCCAGCCAGATCATCTTCTTCAACAGAGCTTTGACATTGCAGCTTGGCGCGGATCTGCTGCCGGAGGCGGACGACTTCGAGCCCCGCGAGTTGCGACTCCCCGTCGGGAAGAAGCCTCACCGCGTGCTTGCGAAAGGCCAGCCGGGTGAGCATCCGGGCGAGAACGGTCCGTTCGCGCCGGGACGGCCACCAGTCCGATCGAACCCGACGACGATAGTAAGGGATCACCTCGACCACCCAGGCCGGCACGACATCGAGTTTGACCTCTTCGGCGAGCTCCTCCCCGAGGATTCGTTGCTCCGACTGCAATAGACCGACAAGACCGAGGAAATACAGTGCGTACAGAATCGGGATCGCGACAAACCAGCGAGCCACGGGAACGGCGGATCCCGAAGATGCCAGGTGCAGCAGCATGTAATTCCAACCGGCATGGATCGCCACCGCGCCGATGAGACCGGCGATCACCCAGATGACCCGCTCACTGCGCCGACGCGAGAGATAGGCAAAACCGAGGAAGCCTCCGAAGGTCGCCGAGGACAAAGCGTGGATTCCCGCGGCCAGAGCGGTGCGGACCGAGACCAGCAGCAGGGTTCCGCCGATGGCGGAATGACCCACTCCCGCGAGGGTGTAGACCAGATTCTCCGTCGCCGCGAATCCCAGGCCCGCGGCGGTTCCGTAGACGAGCCCGTCGGTCGGGTTGTCAAACTCCCTCGACAGGATGACCACGAGGAGCACCCCGAAGGCTTTCGCGACCTCCTCGACGGTGGGGCCGATCCAGATCGCCATGACGGTGGGACCGAAATCCAAACCGCCGGCCAACGCCGACGAACCGAAGACGGCCAGGACGGGCGCCGCCAGCGCTCCCCAGCAAAACACACCGACCACGAGGTGGACGGGTTCCCGGTCATAGCGGTCGAACCACCACACCGCCGCGACCACGGAGACCAGGAGGACGGTCGAAACGAGCAGCGCGCCCGCCAGGGCGATAATGTCGATCGGGGTCACGGGATGATGAATCCCTGCGACCCGACCGGGTGATTTAGAAAATACATCCGGCTCGCCTCCACGTCCTTCTGAATCTGAGCCATCAACTGGACCGTGGAGGGGAAGTTCACTTCATCGCGGAGGCGCTTGACGAAGAACAGCCTCACCGACTCGCGGTAGACATCGGCCATGAAATCGAGAAGGTGGGTTTCGATGGTCAGGATGGAGTTTTCGTAGACCGTTGGTCTGGTGCCGACATTCGTCACCGAAGCAAAGGTGCGACCGAAGGACGGGATGTGAACCGCGGTGATGTACACCCCGTTGGCGGGCTCGATCTCGTTCTCGACCTCGATGTTGAGGGTCGGGAAACCGAGTTTTCGTCCCAGGCGTTTACCTTCGAGCACACACCCGTCGATGAAGTGATGGCGGCCGAGCATGCGTGAGGCCTCGACCACATCGCCTTCCGAAACTGCCTTCCGGACCCTGGTCGAAGAGACGACCCCACCCTCGACTTCGACGATGGGCGACGCAGCCGCCTTGAACCCGAGCTCGGCGCCCATCCGTTCGAGCAGGGCGACATCGCCGCCCCGATCGGCGCCGAAGCGGAAATTGGCGCCGATGTAGACCTCCCGTATCCCAAGCCGTTGGACGAGCACGTCCTTGACGAAACTCTCGGCCGGCATCCTGGCAAGGCGGTGGGTGAAGGGGACTACGAGCGCCGACCTCGATCCCGGTCCGAGCGATGAGTTCCAACCGCTGGTCCAGGGTCGAGAGGAGTCTCGGCGCCATCCGCGGGCGAAGGAGTTTGATCGGGTGCGGATCGAGGGTCATGGCGGCGCCGACGGTACCGAGCCCGCCCGAGCGCTCAACGACATATTTCAAGATCGCCTGGTGTCCCAGGTGGACGCCATCGAAGTTCCCGACAGTCAGAACCGTGCCGCGAGGCGGCTCATCGACGCCGAGTGGGTCTGTGTAGATCTTCATATCTTCACCGTCAACCGATCACCGGCAGCATCCGCGGCGCTACCACCGGTTCCCTCACCACCCGAACCACTTTCCCGACGACATCGTAGGGATGCGCTTCTGTGATCTCGGCCTCGATGAGCGCACCGGCTGCGGCGAACCCGTCGTTGATGAGGAGCCGTCCGTCGATCTCGGGAGCCTGGCGCTTCAATCTCGCTTCGGTGAGGAGCTCCATTTCGGCGAGCGGCCCGACGATCATGGCCGGGAGCACCTGTCCTACCAGCTCGCTGTTTCTGGCCATGGACACGGCCTGTTGCACCTCGAGGGCCTGCGCCCGACGTTCGACCTTGAGATCCTCCGGCACCGGATCGCCGAGATCCGATCCGGGGTTTTCCTCCTGCCAGGAATAGCTGAAGACACCGAGATGATCAAAACGCGTCGCTTCGATGAAATCCAGGAGTTCTCGGTACTCGGCCTCGCCCTCGCCGGGGAAGCCGACGATGAATGTCGTCCTCAGCGCCAGATCGGGCACCGTCGCCCGCGCCCGTTCGATGAGTCGGGTGTAGCTCTTGGCGTCACCACCCCGTTTCATCGCCTTGAGGACCTTGCGGCTCGCGTGCTGCAGGGGAATATCGAGATAGGAAACGAATCGATCATTCACCGCCATGAGCTCGAAGAGGTCTTCGTCGAGGGTTGCCGGGTAGGCGTAGAGAAAGCGGATCCAGGGCAGATCGGTCTCGTCGAGAAGCGCCTGCACCAATCGGCGCAGTCCGTGATCGAATCCGAGGTCCTCGCCATACCGGGTGGTGTCCTGCGCGATGAGGACGATCTCTCGAACACCCGCAGCTTCGATCCGCTTGGCTTCGGCGACCAGATCAGCCAACGCCCGCGATCGAAAATCGCCCCGCATCCTCGGGATGTGGCAGAACGAACAGGGGTTTCCGCAACCCTCCGCGACCTTGAGATAGGCGTATCCACTGGTTGAGAGAAGACGGGGATTGGCGTGATCGTAGATTCGAACCGCGCCGTGCTGGTCGGGGATGTGGTCCTCGAGCTCTCCCCGCACCGCCGCGGCGATCTGCTCGAGTTCGTCGAGACCGATGAAGGCGTCGATCTCGGGGATCTCCTTCTTGAGCTCCTCGGCGTAGGCCTGGGCCATGCAGCCGGAAACCACCAGCCGGCGGACCCTGCCGCTGTTCTTGGCCTCGGCGACCTCGAGGATGGAGTCGATGGACTCCTGTTTGGCATCGTTGATGAAACCGCAGGTGTTGACGACGACGACATCGGCTTCGCGGGCGTCGGCCGTCACCCGGATCCCGACGGACTCGAGGTGACCCAACATCACCTCACCGTCCACCAGGTTCTTGGCGCAGCCGAGGCTGATCATGCCGACCTTGACGGTCGTTCTCCCCAGTTTCGGTTTCTTCGCCGCCGCCCCGCTCATGCTTCCTCCAGGCGCGCGATTCTACCATTGGGCGAGGCCAACCCGGTTCGCCCTCCACCGAGGGCTCGCCCGCCACGCTCCGAAGCAATCGACTCCCGCCGGGTTTACCCGCTCTTCTCACCAGCTGTCTGCGGCGGCCGGCGATGCACGGCACCCAGCTGGGCACTGCACCTCGCCGACCTCACGACGAAACCCGGTGAGAAGTGCGGGTTAAAGGTGCTCGAGAACCGCCTCGGCAGCGTGCCGCGAGGCCCCGGGAGGACCGAGCCGACGCCGAACCCGGTCCAGCGCCGGGAGCTGTTCGTCCGCTCCACTCGAGAGCAGCTTGCGGGAGACATCGATCAGGCGATCCGCTCGCCACTGCCCCTGGATGAGTTCCGGCGCGACCCGTTCCTCGGCGATGAGGTTGACCAGGGCAACGTGGGGGACCCGCACCAGAAGCCGGGCGATGGCGAAGGACAACGGCTGAAGCCGGTATCCCACCACCATCGGCACATCGAGCAGGGCGCACTCTAAAGTGGCCGTGCCCGATGCCGTCCAGGCGAGGGAGCACGACGCGAGCTCGCGGCGCCGGTCGTGCCCGCTCACGCGACGTATCCGATCCGCTCCGCCGTGAGTTCTGAAGACCTCGTCCACCACGGCGCCGACTCCGGGAGCCTCGATGAGGACGGCCTCCGAGAGATTCTCCCTCCCGAGTTCGCCGGCGGCCGCGATCATGGTCGGCAACAGCGACCGCACCTCCATCGCCCGCGATCCGGGTAACAGGGCGAGCTTGCCCGGAACCCGAGCGACCTCGTGTTCGAGCAGACCATCCCTGGCGACATCGTCGACAAGCGGGTGGCCGACATAGCGGGCGGGCACCCCATGCTCGGAGTAGAAAGGCACTTCGAAAGGCAGCAGGCAGAGAACCTCACGAGCCAGACGCCGGACGACACGGACCCTCCCCCGCCGCCACGCCCAGAGCTGCGGCGAGACGTACAACACAACCGGGATGCCGAGGCGCCGGAGCTTCGCAGCGAAACGGAGATTGAAGTCGGGAGAATCGACCAGGACCGCCAAACGAGGACGTCTGCCATCCGCCTCGCTGACCAGTTGCTGCATGATCCGACGGATTCGCGGCAACTCGCGCAGCACCTCGATGAGGCCCATGTGCGCCAGCTCATCGGTGCTCGCGATACACTCGAGACCATTCGCGGCGAGACGCTCACCGCCGACACCGAACGCCTCGATCCCGGGTTTGAGGGTCTTCAGCTCGGCAAGCATGTTCCCGGCGTGGAGATCCCCCGAGACCTCACCTGCCACGATCATGATCGAGTCGCTCAGAATACCCTCCGCGCACTCTTCCGATCGAAGGCGACGATGACGCCGCAGGCCGCCAGCGCACCGACGGTGTTGGCAACGATGTCCGTGAGTTCGACGGTCCTCGAGGGTTGGAGAAACTGCAGGCATTCAGTCACGCCACCAAAGGCGCCGGCGGCGACGACCCCGACGGCCAGAGACCGGCGATGGCCGAGCGAGGGAAGCGCCGCCCAGTAGACGAGCGCCATCTGGATGCCGTAGGCAACGGCATGGGACAACCAATCGGGAACCGACGAACCAACCGTCGTCAACGTCGAGGGCAGCACCGCCATGGTCACCAACAGGATGGCGTAGCCGCCGTTGGCGGTCCAGCGGATGATGATGGGTGGTCGGTGCTTCATCGGGGACGACGCGGGCGGCTCGATCTCGGCTTGTGGGTCGGGATCCCCGTCGAGGATCACAGACCATCCGGCTTTGTCGATCACGGGAACGGGAACATGAGCCATCCGAGAGCGATGGCACCCACGAACATGATCAGAAAAGTCTTGAGAAAAAGCGTCTTTCGACCGTGCGAGTCGGAACGCCAGAGAAAGGCGAAAAACACGGCGACCAACAACGCGTGCCAGAAGAGGAGGAGAAAATGGTCCATCTCAGCTCTTGTCGCCGCGCGCGATGTCGTGCACATCGAGTACCACGAGGAGATTCATGAGACCTGCCGTGTAGAGAAAGGTCTTACCGTAGAAGAACCCGGCCGTCACCGGGTCGCCCCCACCGGACAGCCCGTAAGGGAACGACGCGTTGAACAAGCCGTCAAACCCGTTGACCCACAACAATCTGACGAAATAAAACAGCCCGTTGCCGACGCATCCGAGGGTGAAGAACCACGACAGCGGGCTCTCCTGTTGCGGAACCGCGATCTCGCCGTGCAGGAGAATCCCGGTGATGAACGACGCGGTTACGACTGCCGCAAAGACCGCCGCTCGACGACGCTTGCCGAGTTGCCAGTGGCCGAGTCCCGGCACCAGCCATGCAATGAGGAGGAGCAATTTTGAAACCGGCCGCGGCGCGTCCTCGCCTCCGCCCTTCCCTTGACCGGCCCCGCGAGTCTTTTTCTCGGCAGTCACGACCCGTCACCAATGATCACTGGTGGAGCAGTTCTTCGCGGAGGTGTTTACCCGGTTTGAAATAGGGGATCTTCTTTGGCGGAACGTGAACCTTGTCGCCGGTCTTCGGGTTGCGCCCGGTCCTCTCATCGCGCTGCCGGATCCGAAATGACCCGAACCCGCGCAACTCGACCTTTTCGTTCTCGTGAAGCGCATCCACGATGCTGTCGAGAACGACCTGAACCACGTCGTCAGCCTGCTTCCGCGGGACGTCGGCGGTCCCGGCGACTATTTCCACAAGATCAGCCTTGGTCATCGTCATATGCGCAATCCCCCGTTTTCCTTCACCGGCAGGTCAAATCGACCGGTCAGCCTTTCTCCTCGGGCTCCTTATTCTCTTCTTCGTCGTCTGAGTCGACCGCTTCGGCCTCCGCAACCGCTTCCTCGGCGGTTTCCACGGTCTCTTCCGCGACTTCTGCCTCCTCGACGGCTTCGATGACCTCTTCCGCGACTTCTGCCTCCTCGACGGCTTCGATGACCTCTTCCGCGGATTCGACCTCGACGTCCTCGGTCATGGCTTCGATCTCGGGCGGAAGTTCATCGTCGACAATGCCGACGGCAGCCTTCAAAGCCGCCGCCATGGCGGTCTCGACCACCGGCACATCCGCCGCGGCCGCCGTTTCGTCAACGGCGTCCTGCTCCACGCTGTGCATGGAGAGCCCGATCCGATTCTCGTTCCAATCGATCCGGAGAATCCTGCAGGTCACGTTCTGCGAAGGAGTGAACGTCTCGGCGAGGGTCAAACCGCCGTCGCGATCGATCTCCGAAATATGGCAAAGTCCCTCGACACCCGGAGCCAGTTCGACAAACACCCCGAAATCGGTGATGTTCGTGACCACACCGGAGACCAGGTCGCCGACGCCGTGGGAGTTGGCGTACTCCTCCCACTCGTTTGGGAGCAGCTCTTTCATCGACAGCGAGATCCGCTGGTTGACGACATCGACCGAGGTGATCACCGCCTCGACCTCTTCGCCTTTCTGAACCACTTCGGATGGGTGAGAGATGCGGCGGGTCCACGACATATCCGAAATGTGGACCAGGCCGTCGACACCGGGAACGATCTCGACGAAGGCTCCGAAATCGGTCAAATTGCGAACCACGCCCTTGATCCGGCTGCCGACGTGATGAGTGTCGGCGACCTGCTCCCAGGGGTTGGGTTCGATGGCGCGCAGCGAAAGCGAGAGCCGCCGCTTTTCGGCGTCGACCTCGGAGACGACGACATCGATCTCCTGTCCGATGTCGAGGATGGACCTCGGGTTCTTGACCTTTTTGGTCCACGACATTTCGCTGACATGGACGAGACCTTCGACTCCCTCTTCGAGAGCAACGAAAGCGCCGTAGTCGACGATGCTCACGACTTCGCCGTGCACCCGCTTGCCGACGGGGTACTTCTCGGGGACGAGAATCCACGGATCCTCGAAACGCTGTTTGTATCCCAGAGACACCCGCTCGCGATCCTTGTCGAAGCGAAGGACCACGACGTCGACTTCGTCGCCGACCTTGAAGTACTCGCTCGGGTGGCCGACGCGACCCCAGGATATATCCGTGATGTGGAGAAGACCGTCGAGTCCGCCGAGATCGACAAAAACACCATAATCGGTGATGTTCTTCGCCACCCCGTTGACCAGTTTGCCCTCTTCCAGGACGGCCATGGTCTCGTCCTTGACCTTGCCGACCTCCTCCTCAAGGACCGCCTTCCTCGAGAGAACGACATTGGACCGTCGGCGATCGAAGGAAATCACCCTCGCCTCGATGTCCTGACCGACATAGTCCTCGAGCCTGCGGTTGGGTCGGAGATCGACCAGCGAGCCGGGAAGGAATGCCCGGATGCCGATGTCGACCGCAAGACCGCCCTTGACCCTTTCGAGCACGCGTCCCGTCACCGAGACGCCGTTTTTGTAGGCTTCTTCGACGACGCTCCAGATCTTGAGCTTGGAAGCGCGGTCGTGGGACAGACGCACCCTCCCCTCGGTTTCGTCGAGGCGTTCGACAAAGACCTCGATGATGTCGTTGACGGCGACCGCAACCTCCCCGGTCTCCGGGTCCGTCAGCTCAGTCAAGGGAACGCTGCCTTCGCACTTGTATCCGATGTCTACAAGCACCTCATCCGAATTCACCGCGACGACGGTTCCTTGAATGACTTCGCCTTCCCGCAGGGTTTGTAAGGAGGTTTCCATCAACTCTTCCATCGAGAGCTGATCCATCCCCTTCTCGTTGTCGATCTCACCGTTCAGTTCAGGGTCCATGTTCAAGACGACTCCTCCTCGATGGGCGCAGACCTCCCGCGCACCAACTCTCCGTAGTTCCGAGACCTTATGGTGTTTTCACCGTTTGTGTCAAGGCAATCCATAGATGTCGCTTGCAGCTCGGAAAGCAATCTCTCCACGACTTCGTCGAGGCTCAATCCGGTGGAGTCAACCACCACCGACCCCCGGGCGACGTGGAGGGGCGAATCCGCACGCGATGTGTCTTGCAGGTCGCGCTGGTGCTGCTGCTGCTTCACCTCATCCACTGACGTATCGATCCCCTTGTCCCGGAGATCGATCTGGCGACGCATGGCCCGCTCATCCGAGCTGGCCGTGAGGTAGACCTTCAGGGTCGCATCGGGGAAGACGACGCTCCCGATATCGCGGCCCTCCATCACGCATCCTCTGGCGAGTCCGACCCGTCGTTGAATCGGCACCAGGGCCCTTCGAACACCCGACACCGCCGAAACGGCGGACGCCATGAGGGCGCATTCGGGAGTGCGGATCAACTCGCTGACATCTTCACCGTCGACCGTCACCCGCACGGCTCCGTCGTGATGGCTGAGTTCAATGGTGTGCTCGCCGGCCAACGCGGCCACCTGATCCTGCTCCGCCGGGCCGAGCGGTTCGGTGAGTCCGGCGCGAATCGCCAGCAGCCCGACCGCGCGGTACATGGCGCCGGTATCGAGGTAGGGAATCTCGAGACGGTCTGCGAGAAGGCGCGCCACCGTACTCTTCCCGGCGCCGGCGGGGCCATCGATCGCAACGACCAAAGGTTGGGTTGGTTCAGGGGTTTGACACAGGGACATGCGGAGTGGCTTTCTTCAATGACGCACCGGGACCGTCATTGTACGTCAGTTCCGCTGAGAGTCCAGCCCCTAATGCCTGAAACACGAGAAAGATCCAGGTCCCAGCAATCCCGCCATCTATCACTCAGCGGCTCACCGTGTTACGGTTTCCCGGTGGGACGGAGAATCAGTCACAGCAAGGATGTCGATTTCCTCGGCGATGAACGCCGTCGGATCGATCTCCCGAGGCAGGGACGGCTCAGGGTCGGCGTCGGTTATCCGAACCGCTATCACGTCGCTCTTTCCTCGCTCGCCTACCAGTGGGTCATAGAGCTCGCAGCGGGCGTCCCGGGCATCGCCCTGCAGCGGTTCTTCGCTCCTCCCGACTGCGAAGGGCGAACCCTCGAGGATGGCACTCCGCTCGCATCCCTCGATCTCCTTGCCTGGTCCTGTTCATTCGAACTCGACGCCGTCAATTTGATCCACACCCTCGACGCCGCGGGAATCGCCCGCCGGCGCCAGGACCGTTCTCACCGGGATCCGATGGTTGTTGTCGGCGGCGCCGTGGCCTCCATCAATCCCCTGCCCCTGAGCCACGCCGTCGATGTCTTCGTTCTCGGGGCGGCGGAACGACTGTGGCCCCAACTCCTGGAGCTTGCCCGCGAGGAGGCGGACCGTGATCGCCTCCTGGCCGAGCTCGCCGGCCGCGATGGCTACTTTGTTCCGAGCCGCCATCTCGACGGTGAAGGACACCCGCTCGGCCGTCTTCGGCGACTCGAGAAACGCGATCCCGAAATGGCCGACCCGGCGATGGTTCCGAGTTCATCCGTGGTCACTCCGAACACCGAATACCGCAACCGGGGTCTGGTCGAAATGTCCCGCGGATGCCCGGAAAAATGCCGCTATTGTTGGGTGAGTTACAACTACGGCAAGCTTCGCTGCTACCCGGCCGATGCCATCCTCGACCGCGTCCGGGGGCTCGCGGAGATGACCGATCGAGTCGGATTCGTCGCCACCGCGGTCGGCGATCATCCCGAGCTGCCCCGAATTCTCGCCGAAAGCCGCGAGCTCGGATTCAACGTCGCGTTGTCCTCCCTCCGGATCCCGGCGATGGTTCCCGAGGTTCTCCGCCCCCTCGCCGCCTCAGGAGCGAGATCGGTCACCATCGCTCCAGAAACCGGATCGGACGAACTCCGGAAGAAACTCAAGAAACCGATCCCGAACCACCGCATCCTCGAGGCGGTCGAGACCGCCCAGACCTGCGGCATCTCCAGCCTGAAGATGTATTTTATCCTCGGCCTGCCCGGTGAAACCGACGACGATCTCAGGGCCATCGGCGGTCTCCTTCGCGACTCCCGGGCGATCATGCTCGGCCATGGGCGCGACCGCGGGCGGATGGGAACTCTCCACGCAGGCTGCAGCGTGCTCGTTCCCAAACCCTATACGCCGTACTCCAAGGAGCCGGTGCTTTCGCAGACCGAATACCGGAGACGGCTGGCGTTGATCGAAAAGGAACTCAAACCCATCGACAATCTCAGGTTCGATCGGCCGTCCTACCGCGAGGCCCTCTGGCAGGCCATCCTCAGCCGCGGTGATGCTCGAACCTTCGATCTCATCGAAGAACTCGCCGATCACCGCAGCCTCGGCCGTCTTCTCAGGGACCACAAATCCACCGTGGTGCGCCGCGCCATGGAACCCGTCGATGGCGATCCGCCCTGGCAGTTCATCTCTTCAGCGCCGCTGGCGCAATCTCCAAACACCAGCGATTAGCCGCGAGTCGGCGGGGCGCCGGCGTCACTCCAACGGACGCGGCGGCGCCGGCTTGCGGAGCTCCTTCGGTTCGATGAGCACCGGAATCACGAGCTGCGGTTGGTTCGCGTCATCGGTGGTGAGAACCAAGCTCTCCAAGACCCGGTTGGCCAGGGAACCCGGAAGAACTTCGTCTCGCAGCATCACGGCCACGGTGTGAACCTGCTGTCTGGTCTCGCCATTGACGATGGTCGCCTGGAAGAGCCCGGAATTCGAGGGCGTCACACCCGTCACCTTGAACTCTCCCCGCAGGTTGTGCTGGACACGGGCGAGCATCGTCCGACCCGCGGTGTTCCCCTCCTGGAGGAGCAGGCGAATCTGGTCGGGACGGACCTCGATCGCCGCGCGAATTCTCAGCGTATAGACGACATCGACGACCTGGGAATCCGGGTGGTTCGTCCTGACCCTGAATTTTCCGTTCGTCGAGACGTCCGCGACCCCAGGCGCCAACGAGGCGACGAGCAGGACATCCCCGGGCATCGCCTGGTCGCGTCCGATCTGGACCGGTTCGGTCACCGGTTTGGCCGTGATCACGAGGCGCTCCTCGGTGTTCTCGACGCCGGTGATCTCGAGTTTTTCACCGTCGAACCGGCGAACAATGAGGGTCGCCGTCGGTTGGTCGCCCACGACCCCGTTGAGGTTCATCTGCGGTCGCGGCAGAAACGCGATCGCGGGGACCGCAGTAAAGGTCACGCTCAAGGTCATCCGCTGGGCCTCTTGGGCATCGGTCGTCACCGCGATGCTCTTGGACACCCCACCACTCTGCGTCGCTGTCGTCTTGACTTTCGCGGTCAACGTTCCCGAGCCGCCGGCCGGGATCACCGAGTCGAACTCGGTGACAGCGCATCCTCAAGAAGGCTTGGCCTTGATGATCCTGACATCGGTCGGTCCATCGTTATGAAAGACAAAGGTGGCCGCCACTTCGCTGCCGGCCTTGATTTCGCCGATATCGATCCTCGGGCTCTCCACCGTAAACGTCGGGCCGCCCGACTGGGCTTCGACATGATCCGCAACGGCGATCGCCATCACACCCAGCAACGCGAAGGTCAGAGCTGTTCGCTTCATCAAATGCCTCCCATCGATCACAAACGCATCGTGGACGTGAGGGAATTCAGGTCGGGTCCGTTGTGCCCGGTTGCTGCGACCGAGACGGGTGCCGGGCCCGAAGCCGGATTCTCTCCGGTTCCAAGTCCGCAGATTGTACTCGGGTCGACGGCTGGATTTTCCGATTCTTTACACCGCCCGTTCGAGCTCGAGCTCGTGCCGGACGCCGCCGTTCGTGCCGATCACCGTGCACCTGATCGGAATCCGGCGCGATGCGCGCTTCCTCGCTTCGTCGACCAGACGAACGAGACCGCTGCAGCACGGCACCTCCATGACCATGACGTGCATCGAGGCGATTTCTGCCGTGTCGATCATCGCGACGAGCTTTTCAAGGTAGATCTCCTGGTTGTGATCGAGCTTTGGACAGGCGATGGCCAAGGAGTGACCCGCGAGATAGCGCTGGTGGAAGTCTCCCACCGCAAACGGCACGCAATCCGCCGCCAGGAGGACATCGGCGCCCTGAAAGAACGGCGCGGTCGGCGGCACGAGATGGAGTTGAATCGGCCAGTGTGCGAGTTGTGAAGCCGCGGCAGGGAACTCCCCCTTGTCCGTGACCGGAGTCGGTCGGAGCATCTGCGCCCGCGACCCCGGGCATCCTCCTCCGCCGCCGCTCATGATCGGGTTCACGATGGTCAACGGACGCTGGGCCGGGGCCGGTTCGTGGCCCCCGCCGATCGTGGCGAGATGAACCGCGACGGCGGCTTCGTCAAAGCCGTCCGCGTCGCGCTCGACGATCTTGATGGCGCCGACGTGGCAGTCACCGATGCAGGCTCCGAGTCCATCGCAATAGGTGTCGCTGATGAGCTTCGCCTTGCCGTCGATGAGCTGGATGGCGCCCTCTGCGCAGGCGGACACGCAATCACCGCAACCATCGCAAAGATCCTCGTCGATCTCGATAATCTGCCGAACCGCCATGAGGTCCTCCTTCTCGCTCCGAGGTCAGTTTCGCCCCTTTCCGCCAACACGTCCTTGACGAGAATCAATCCCAGGAACCCTCTGCCAAAACAGCGCCTGATCATCGCTGCACCGACTTGACAGTCCTCCGGAGCCCCGGAAGAGCGGCGGATCGGTGTGAATCCGTTCCGAAATCCAACGAGAGCCCAACAGGTATCCAAACAAGACCCTACGAAGTCAACGGCCGATGAAGAGAGCGATCCCACCTTCAAGAAAAATCCGTGTGGATCCGTGTGCATCCGTGTCCTATTCAGTTGCGATGTCTCGTTTTTGCGATGAGGGTCTGGCTCCCGAATGCGCGGTGATCGACCGGGTGCGCTATTCCATCGCAATGGGACACGGATTGCACGGATGATCACGGATCTTTGACTGGGTGGGGTCTCATACCCGATCGAGATTCAACTTCGTGGCGACGTGCCGACCTGCCGGTGGGGCGTCGTTTTTGATTTCGGAACGGATGACAACGGATCGCTCAATCCACTCTGTTCGCTCGCCGAAAAGACCTCGCACTGAAATCAACGAGCCGAGTCTTCCGCTGTTCTTTCCATGAGTAGGCGCCGTCTCGCGGCGTAGCAGTGCTCAGGGTGACAAACTCAGGACTCGCTCCGCGGCCAGACGTGGGCCTCGGCCATGACGGCGACGGGGTCTAAACCGGGGTTGTCGCGCCAGCGTTCGGCAACTTCGGAGAGGTCGTCGACGGGGATGAAACCGAGCCGGATCGCGGTCTCTCGGTTTAGGGATGACTTCAGGAAGACCCGGTGATTTTCCGTCTTCTCCAGGATCCGCAGCAGGGTGTGGCCGTACTGGACATAATGCTCGTCGAGGCGACGGAGAATCGAATCCCGATGGCCGTCGGCGAGAAACGGCTCCATCGCGGGAGATCCGGGTCCCGATCCGAGCTCGGCGACGAAAACCACCTCGGCGCCGGGCTCGGCAAAACGGCATGCGGCGTCGAGCCCCTTGTGCGCCTGGATGAGAGTGGAGTCCCCCGGTCGGCCGCCACCGCTTGCCACGATGCGTTGATACCGCCCGGACGGGAGCTCGTACCACTCGCGAACCCTTTCCACCGCCAAAGTGAAGGCCTTTCGCCAGGAACCTGCTCCGGCCCAGGCGATCCCGCCGTTTCGCCCCGGGACCAAACAGACGGCAAAATCGGGGGGTCTGAGGTCCGCCGCCCCGGCGATCTCCTCGGCCACCGGGTTGCCGCGGAGGATTCCGGGCTCGCACCCCGGGTGACGCTCCAAGCGACCCTCCTTGCGGCGCAGGACCAACGAGTGGTTCGCTTGAATCTCGTCGTGACCCGCGATTCCCGGGAAGACCATTTTCGGCCCGCCGCCGAAGCCCGCGAAATAGTGGTGGCGAACCGCGCCCACGGTGATGAACAGATCGGTTTCCACGGCCTCGACGGTCGAGATGGAGAGGAATCCCGGGACGGACCTCGCCGACCCTCGCAAGGGCGGCGGTTTCGCGGCTCGCATGCTGCCGGATTGCGACGCCGAGCGGCAGCTGGCCGAGGAGCGTCGCGACCTCGTCTTGCGGCGCCGGCGGGTGGGTGCCGCAGGCGACGAGAACCGTGATGCACTCGGCCCTGATGCCGGCCGCGAGGCAACGGTTGAGGACCACAGGGAGCACCGCGGGCAGACTCGCCCGCCGGGTCGCGTCGGGAACAACGATCACCGCCGTCCGAGACTTCGCAGCGAGGTCCCGGAGTCCTTCACCGTCGACGGGGAAGTCGACCGCCCGCGACAACAGGCGTCCGAGATCCTGGGATCCCTGAGGAGCGGATGGTTGGAGCGGACGCACCTTGAGGCCGCGAAGATCAAAGGCGACATGATCCGAGCCGTATGGGAGCCTGACAATCACCGAATCACGATACCATCGAGTCATGGCATTGAAGGAAACCGACCTGCTGAACCATGTTGAACGGCAATGGCTCCTCGATCTCGCTCGATCGACCATCACCGCGAAGCTGCGAAGCGAGCGACTCCCCGGCAATCCGCCGGCGTCGGAACCGCTCGCCGAAATCCGCGGCGCCTTCGTCACTCTCACCGTCGACGGTGCGCTCCGTGGGTGCATCGGCCACGTCATCGGCACCGAACCACTCTGGCGTTCGGTCCGATCAAACGCGATCAACGCCGCTTTTCACGATCCCCGGTTCTCACCGCTCGCGGTCGAGGAGCTCGCGGCCGTCGAAATCGAGATTTCCGCCCTCACTCCGCTGTGGCCGGTTTCGCGACCGGAAGAAATCATCATCGGTCGGGACGGCCTCGTCATCGAACGGGGAACCCGCCGCGGCCTTCTCCTGCCCCAGGTCGCCGAACGCTACGGCTGGTCGCCCGAGGAGTTCCTCGACCAGACCTGCCGAAAGGCGGGGATGAAGCCGGGTTGTTGGAGAAACGACGACGCTGAGATTTCGGCGTTCTCGGCGGAGGTCTTCGGGGAATCGTGACCTGCGAGTCGTCAAGGCCGGGATCTTCCAAGAGCCCGCGCATCCCGTAGCTTTCGCGAGGGCGTGGTTGCGACACCGTGGACCCGAAGATCAGCATCGGACTCCACAAACCATCGCAGTTTCACCGCCGAGACCGCCGAGCACGCCGCGGCCATCGTATGATGTCCGCCGTCATGCCGGTTGCCTCCATCGTTCTTGTTGAGCCTTCCCTCGCCGGAAACATCGGCGCCGCGTTTCGGGTGGCCGCCAACTTCGCGGTGTCAAGAGTCGATCTGGTGAGACCTTCGGTGGCCGCGGACGACGAGGAAATCGCCCGCTGGTCGTGCGGCGCCGGGGATCATCTGGAGATCCGCACGTGGGACAGTTTTGACGAGGCGGTGGCCGACTACCGGACCCTTGTGGCAACGGCCTCCACCCGCGGCCGCACCGATCTGCCCGTCGTGACGCCGTCCGAGGGCGCCACCCACCTCGCTCGACGCGGCTTCGACGGCGCGGCACTGGTCTTCGGCAACGAGACCCGCGGGCTGAGCCGCAGCCATCTCGATCGCGCCGACCTGGTCATTCGGATCCCCACCGCAGCGGAGTTCCCCGTCCTCAACCTCACCCAGGCAGTCGCCATCCTGTTGAGCTATCTCACTCTCCAAGTCGAACCGCCCGCCAACAGCGCGCCACTGCCCGCCACCGAGACCGAGGTGGACGGCCTCATGGGTCACCTGGAGCTCGCCCTCGCCGAGATCGGATTCGCCGACCCGGACAACCCCGGACGGATCATCAGAAAGCTCCGCCGGCTCTTCGGCCGCGCGGGTATCACCGAAAACGAGGTCAAGATCGTCCGCGGTATCTGCCGCCAGATGCAGTGGGCCGCCAGAACCGATCCCGAGATCGTCGCAAACGCGACGGGTGTGGGACACAGGCCGGACGATCCAGCGGGCGAGTGACCAACTCGCCAGCAACGCGGGTCAACTCACACCGACTCCCCCACCCCCCGATCACCGCCGTCGTACCTCCGCCCTGAGCCGATCCGCGAGAGCGAGGAGCCTCGGATCGGTGGGAAACCGATCGAGGGCATCCGACAGGGTCACCGTCGCATCCATGAATTGGGCCCGTCGGAGGTGGAACTCGACCAGCATCGCGGAAAGGTTCGGGTTGCTCGGATCGGCCGTCCTCGCGCGTTCCAGGGCAAGGCGGGCATCGTCTGTCTGCCCCGCCTTTTCGGCGATCCGCGCGACCGAGAGGAGCAGCGGAATATCGGTCGGATTCATCCCCCAGGCCCGCCGGAGATGTTCGAGGGCTTCTTCGACATCTCCTCGACGTTCCGCCAATTCGGCGAGAACCCGATACGGAGCTGCAGAGCGCGGGTCGTAGGTCAAGGCCATCTCGGCAGCCTCGACCGCGCCATCGATATCGCCCCGCCGGTCTCGAACGGCGGCCATCACGGCCCAGGTCTCGGCGAGCAGCGCCGCCGTGAGACTGTTTCGTTCGGCCAATTCGCCGAGGCGTTCCTCCGCATCGGCTATGAGCCCATCGTCGAGATCCCACCGTGCGAGCTCAAGCACGATGCGGGGATCCCTCGATTCCTCCTCGAGGTAGCTGCGGCCGATCTCCGCCTGATTTCGCGTCCGGTGCTCCCTGGCGAGCGCGATCACACCCGAACTTCGGGCACGCGGGTAATAGTCGAGCCGGCGTTCGAGGCCCTCGATTCTCACCCAGTCCGCCTCATCGGGGGTCAACTCCATTCGCAGGGGCCCGTCGCGGGATCCCAATCCGGCGGAGGTCGCCAGGTGGTCGAGGGCGCTGGCGTTGGATCCCCGCGCCCGTTCGGTGAGAGCCATCAACCAGTGGAGTTCCGGCGATGTCGGGTTGCGGACGACGGCGTCATCGAGATTCCTCATCGCCAGATCCAGGGAGCCATCGATGAGTTCCGCCCGCGCGCTGTTGACAAAACCCGCGGAGTCGGCCGGCGCCCAGCGGATCTGACTCCGGCTCAGCGAGCCAAGCGCCGCCACCACGAGACCATCACGAGCTTTGCCCAGGTCTCGAGTCGGCATTCTCCGCGACCTGGCGATCGCCGAAGGCAGGCGGAGGAGCAGATCCTCCGCCAGCGCCACGGCGCCCTCGGCCGGGCTTGCTTCGATCAACCGCGCGGTTCTCCGCCAGGTCCACCATCCTGTCAGCCCGACCGTCTCGATGAGCACCGCGACCGCCGCCGCGACGACCAGCCACCGAGGACCGCGATTCATAGGGTGGTTTCCAGCCCGTCTTCGTCGACGAAGACCAAAGCCGGCTTGAGCTCCACACCGGTGACGCCGGCGACCCGATCGCGGGCGCGGCGACACAGATCCATCACATCGCCGGCTGTCGCCGACCGTCCGGCGATGAGGTCGTTGCCCCTGGTCCCACCGATTCGAACCCCACCGACCGTCAGATTGCGGCACCCGGCCTCGGCGAGGAGATCGGCCGCAGTGGCGTCCTGGGCGTCGAGAAAGACCGGTCCGGTCGAACGCAATGCCAGACTTCGGCTCGATCTTGGGGTACCGGGTTGGACCCTCACCATCGGCGACGGCCGTAGGCGAAACCGGACTCTGGTGATGATCTTCCGGCGGATCTGCCGGCGATCTGGGATGGTTTCATTCTCGGTCGCGCGCCACCGTTGTGAACCACAGCCCGGAGCTTGGAGGTCAATCCAGTCCAGCACCCTTCCGAGGTCGACCACACCATCGATGGCAGCCCGGATCAATCCGCCGACACTGTGCTCCCGGGAATCGAGGGCTTCCAGCCCCGAAAGCCCGGAGCGCCAGGCGGCTCGGCACACCTGTGCCAAGTTGGCACCGGCACCTGCCTCGATTCCATCCACCTCCAGCCTCCACCGTGCGAGCTCACCGGTTGAACTCACCACCGGCACGCGGATGCCACCGTCCGGCGCGATGATTCGTGATCCGCTTCCCAACACCAACCAGCCCAGCCCATGCGAAGCCGCCAGGTCGAGGGTTTCGGCCACCGAGGATGCGTTGTGACAGCGCACTATCAGGGTTGCGACACCCCCTACCCCGAGACACGTCCATGCGCGCAGATCCACCCTCTCGTGAAACTCCACGTCCGCGTTTCGGCGCAACTCGCGAAGGCCGAATTCCAGTTTGTCTCGCTGACCAACCAGCAATTTCTTCCCCGCTTGGAATGTTGGCACGATGCTTGCTAGTTGTAAAGGTAGCCGGGCACACAACGACCTGGTAAACGCATCATACCTCCTCCTTCCTCCTGCGGACCCAACGGTCCGCATCTTTTTTGTCGCGGCGATAGCCCGCACTTCTCACCGGGTTTCGTCGCGAGGTCGGCGAGGTACTGTGCCCAGCTCGGTTTTCGATCCGAGGGGCGCGGAGGCGTACTTGACGGTACGTCGAGCACCCGGAGGCGAGAAAGCCGAGCTGGGGGCGGTGCAACGGCGGACGCAGCAGATAGCTGGTGAGACGAGCGGGATAGGGACGAAGAATCGCGGCGAGGCCCGCACCCTGCCAACCGGCTTGTCCCTGTGCCCATCGACCGCGCGATCGATCGAAGGCCAGGCCGGAGTCAGGGGTCGCCGAGCTCGAGTTTCTTGATTTGATAGAGCAGCGCCTGGCGTGAGATTCCGAGCTCTCTGGCGGCGGCGCTTCGATTTCCGCGATGGCGGGACAGGACCTCGGTCAGGAACCGTCGCTTGAAACTCCCCACCGTGCCCTCCCAGGTTCCACGCAGCGCCGTCGGCTGCTCGGTCAGGGGCAGGTGCTCCGGTCGAATCGTCCCTCCGGCCGCGCGCGCCATGGCGACCTCGACGGTGTGCTTGAGCTCCCGGATATTCCCCGGCCAACGGTGATTGAGCAACCACCGATCGGCTGCAGCGCTCCATTTCGACACCGGCAGCCCGTGTCGCCGCGACGATTCTCCCTCGAAGATCGACCGCAATACCGCGATGTCCTCGACCCGTTCCCTGAGCGAAGGTACGCGGATCTTGGCAACCGCGATGCGAAAATAGAGATCGCCGCGGAACCGTCCCTCCCGAACCAGGCGGTCGAGATTTCGATGGGTGGCGCAGACGACCCGGACATCCATCAGCTTTGTCCGATCCGAACCGACCGGCCGCACTTCGCCCGACTCGAGAAATCGAAGGAGCTTGACCTGCAACGCGAGATCGAGATCCCCGACCTCGTCGAGAAACAGGGTGCCGCCATCGGCAGCCGCCACCAGCCCGCCGCGAGACCTCTCAGCCCCGGTGAACGCTCCCTTCACCGAACCGAAGAGCTCCGCCTCGAGGAGGTTGATCGGAATGGCGGCGATGTTGACCGACACCATCTCTCCCTTGCGCCCTGAGAGCCGGTGGAGCTCCTTCGCGACAACCTCCTTGCCGGACCCGGTTTCGCCTTGCACGAGCACGGTGTAACCGGTCCCGGCATGGAGCTGCACCTCCTGACGCAATCGCTCGACCGCGGACGAGGTTCCATCGATCCGAACCTCGCTGCGATGGCCGCTCGTGTCTCCGGTCCCGGCGACGGGAATCATCATTTCCAGGAGATCGCAGAGTAGGGTCCAGGCCGATCCACGAATCGGCTCCGAACCCAGGGGGATCACTTCGAGCGCGCCGCGAGGTTCGCCCTTGCCCGCGCCGCCGGCGCCGATCCGAACGAGCTCTCGATCCCGATCCGCCAACCGGACGACGAGCCCGGTCAGGCCGAGCTGAGAGAGCACTCCTTCGAGGACGCCGTCGAAATTCTGTTCCGAATCGTGGGCTCGCACCCATCGAGCGAAGCCCTCGAACAGCGTCTCCACCTCGGAACTCCCCCATCTGATCCGTGCCGCCCAACCCGTCAGGCCCTGCCCAGCGAGAATCACCGCCGCGCGTGTCCGGAGGTCTGGCCCAGGCCAACCCGGCCGGTGGCCGAAATGAGCACACAGCGTCACGGCGAGGGCTTCTCGGTGATCGAGGGGATCGCTGACCAGCTCGTCCAGTTCTCGGACCGATGGGCTCCCTCGGCTGGCACGAACCAGGAATGCGGCGCGTCGAACACCCCATCCGTCGCTGTGAGAACCGCTCGATCGGTCATCCCGCCCGTCGATGGCGTCGGTGAGTTCGAGCCAGACGAGGCCCTCCTGGCCGCCGCCTCGCAACAGAGCCGACGCCGCTTCGGTCGAGGAGAAGAACAACGCCTCCACCCCTTTGAGAAACGACAGCGCCTGGATGATCTGCGGACTCGAGAGTTCCTCCAACGACGGCAGTCCGGCGAGCCGGGTTCGAAAGAGTTCGAGATCACCGATCGCCAGGGCCAATCGGGTCCGCTCGATCTCGACAAAAAGCGTGTGCCGGGCTTCGGCGACGGCATCGAGACGGGCGCTCGCCCGTACCACTCGAAGCTGGTCGATGTCCATCACAGCGAGATTGTGCAGGGCGTCCCAGAGTCGGTACCGGAATCCGGCCGCCTGAAAGAGCCGGAACGCGCCCAGGGTCATGGCCTCCGCCATCTGATGATGACCGGCGTCGGCTTCGAGGGTTCCCAGGTTGACCTGCATCAGCGCCAATCGTCCCGGGGCGCGTTCTGCCGACATCACCCGCCTGAGAAGCCGGTTCGCGCGCCTGTACTGCCCGTCGAAGGTCGCCCTGAGCGATCTCTCGAAGAGGATCAGACCGACGAGTTGGGGATGTCCTCCGGTGGATTTCCGACGCCACTCGGCGTCGGCCAGGCGATCGGGCTCCACCAGGGCCGTCAACTTGATCTCCACCCAACGCCGAGCCCTGCCATTGAGACCCGCCAGGGCGTCACGCACGAGTTGCAGCGCTTCCTCGGCGGATTCGGTCTTCCACCACAACGCTCGCCTGACGCTCACGAGGGCGATCTCGGCGCAGGCGCGTGGGGCCTGGCGAAGGGCCAGGGAACCCGGAAACTCGACCTCGAGTTCGGGCGGCCTATCCATGAGGCGAAGCCAGTTCGACCACGGTCTCGCGATCTCTTCGTTCAACCCGTTCAACGCACGACGCGCCCCGTGGATGTCGGCCAAGCAGAGGCACGCCTCGGCCAGGGCCGCCTGAACCCCGGGGCCGAGGGCCCCCGTCTCCAGGACGGCCAGCAACCCTCTGACGGCCGCCGCGTCGAGCTCATCCAGTCGAGCACGCGCCCACCGAAGGAGCTCTCCGGTGTTGCCGTCGGCGAGCGCAGCATGCAGCAACCTCCGGGGGTCTTCCTCGGCGAAGCTTCGAGCCAGCTCGGCGTGGCGGGGGTCGATGGTCAACGGCCGCGGTTCGGGGACCATCACGAACCCGCGCCGGAGCAACACGGCCTGATCCTGACGGGCCGCCTCGAGATCGACCTCGCTGGCGCCCGCCATCTCCAAGGCGCGCGGGACCGGCACGCCTTCCGGCGCCAGTGCGGAGACGCGGACGAGTTCCCGGAACCTTCCGCTCACGCGTCCGCGGGGCCCGGAGAAGAGCTGCGCGGCGGAATCCGTGAGCAACCGACGATCGGCCCGGGAGAAGGGATTGAACCGTCCGTTCCGTTCTTCGATCCAACTCAGTCTCTGCGCCGGGGAAAGACCGGCGATCGAAAGGTGGACGGGCAGACGTTCGCCATCGAAGACCGGCGCCGGTGCCGGGCTCCACCCGGCGGGGAATCGGCCGAGGGCCACCGCGCAGCCCTCGAGGTCCCCGGATCGGTCCATGAGCGACGCGAGCGTGCATTCGCCAAACTCCCCCGCCAATATCCGGATTCCGCCGCACCCGGGATTCCCGAGCATCCGGCTGACCGAGTCATCGGCGCCGACGATCTCGATACTCGCCTGGGACCCTCGGCGCCTCGCCGCAGACCACATCGCCATCCCGATCCGTTCGGCGATGGCCGGGTCGGAAACCGCCAACAACCGCGTGTCGCCGATCTCGGGACAGGGCGGCAAGGACCAGCGCAGCATCCACAACGACCTCGCGGTCGCGCGATCGAGGGGGAGATCGAGCTCTCCGAGCCATTCCACGAGGGTTCCGTCGAGAAAAAACCCGGTCTCGAAATCGCCCCTGCCGCGCCGATTCAGCTCGATCCCGGTGGCCTCGGCGATGGTGTTCAGCACGGCGGTTCGGGTGCGTTCCGCCGCCAGGTCGCCGCCACCGAGCTTCGACCAGATCCTCGAAAGCGGCACCGGTAGAGTCGGCAGGACGACCCGCGGCCCATCGTCGGTGGGTTCGGCCATGGCGCGGCGGAGAGCCCACCGCCCCGGCCAAAGCTCGAAGTCCGAGAGCAACGCGGTGACCGCCACCAACTGGACCGCGGCTCGGATGCGATCGACTCGACCGAGGGTTCGCAAGGGCACCAGCTCCGGGATCGAATCCACCGCCTCGAAGGGTTGCGGCACCGCCGGGTGCTCGACGAGGAGCGACCGCGGCGAGGGGGCGATCATCCCAGCTTCCCTCCTCCCTCCACCAAGGTCTCCCACATCTTCCAGAACTCCGGGTAGGACTTGCCGACACAGCTGCCGTCATCGAGCTCGAGCTCACCGGCAACGAGCGCGGCAACCGCCATCGCCATGGCGACGCGGTGGTCGTCAGCGGCCGTCACCCTGATGATCCCGGGGTGGTTCCGCTCGATTCCCTTGCGAACCACGAGGGACCGTGGACTGAGATCGAAAACCGCGCCGAGGCGAACGAGATTCTCCACCATCACCGTCAGCCGGTCGCTCTCTTTGTGCTTGAGGTGCTCGATCCCGGTCAGGATCGAACCCGGGGGGCCGGCGGCGGCCGCCACGACAAGGGCGGGAAAGAGATCCGGGGTTGCCGTGAGATCCGCATCGAAAGGCCTGGTCATCCGCCCCGAGATCTCGATCTCCTCTCCCGTGAAGGCGATTCTGAGTCCGGCCCGTTGCAAAACCGAGCAGATCGCGCGATCGCCCTGGGAACTCGTCGGTGAAAGGGGGCCGATCGTCACCGAGCCCCCGGCCGCCGCCACCGCCGCCGCCGCGAAGGCCATGGCGGACCAATCCCCCTCGACCATATAGGTGGTCGGTCGCAGTCCGCCCGGTTCGACCCGCCAGTTCTTCGACCCGTCCGTGACGATCGACGCGCCGAAAGCCTCCACCACATCACGAGTGAGATCGAGATAGGGCCGCGACGGCACGGGACCGACCACTTCAAGATCGAGGCCGTTCGTCATCAGGGGGCCGGCGAGCAGGAGGGAGGAGACGAATTGCGATGAGACCTCCGGACGAAGCTGCAGCCGACCTCCGGCCAGTCGGCCGCCGACGAGGTCGATCGGCAGGCAACCGTCGCGGCTGGAAATCACCGAACCGAGCGCCTCGAGGGCCTCGACGAGGGGCGACATCGGTCGCTCCCGGAGCCGCTTGGTTCCATCGACCCGAAATCGCCCGGGGACGCACGCCAGCAGACCGAGAATGAGCCGGGCGCCCGTCCCCGAGTTGCCCAGATTCACCTCCGCCGCCGACACCGGCCGCCGCGGCGAGATGAGGATCTCATCCTGCCAGGCCACCGACCAGCCGGCCCGATCCAGGGCGCCGGCAAGAAGCCTCGTGTCATCGCAGTCGAGGGGACGCTGGACGCGCCCGCCTCCGGCTGCAGCCGACGCGATCAGAGCCCTGTTGGTCAGACTCTTCGAGGTTGGAACCTGCACAGCGCCCTCGACCCGGCCCACCGGTCCGGGGAGCAGACGGGTCATGACAGGGGCCCGATTCGCGAGCCTGCCTGAAACCTCTCGGTGGACGGGACCGAACCCGCTCCTCGTCGGCTTGTGAACATCAACTCATTGTGAAAAGCGGGCCGCAGGGTGTCAAGTTTTTCTCCACCTGCACCGCGGTTCCATCACCCTCGACCAGGACAGCGATTCCGGTATCGAGCCAATCGGGCAGGATGACGGCGAGGCGATGATCTCGGGTGTATCCCCAATTGCTGTGGAAGTGGCCCCAGAGCAACACGTCGATGCCCTGGGACCACGCTTCGTCGGCCGCCCGTCGAAGCGAATCGAGGGGTTTGTAATAGCGAAAGCGCCGGTTGGTGGCGGCCAGCCGGGCTTCCATGGAGCGGACGATCCAGACCGCCAGGGGACGCGGCAGCAGGCGGGCCCAGAGCCTCGCCGGACCCGACTTGGAGATTCTCGACCAGAACCGGTACTGCAGGTCTCGCAAATTGACCTTGTCGCCATGATCGAGTCGGAACCGACGCGAACCCGACCGGAAATCATAGATGAGCCCGGACCAGTCGATCTCCGACGCCAACTCGGGCGCATCGAGAAAAAAATCCCGATTCCCTTCGACCACGCCGATCCTCACGCCTGAGCGCCTCAGGCGCCGCCAGGCCTCGATCACCTCGACGACCGTAGGCGTCCAGAACTTGGACATGCCGATGAGGTATTGAAAGCCATCACCGAGATAGATGATCTCCATCACACCCGAATCGCGGGCGGTGAGTAACATCGAAACCATGTCTGCGACATCGTTGGTCCGCTGGCCGACATGGGCATCGGCAATGATGAGCCGTTTCACAGCGGCCATACTACCGCACGGACGGATCCACGCGACCGTGAACGCCATGCGATATAATGGAGCTTCATCTCGAGAACCCAGGTCCCTCGAAGGGTGTGCGATCCGCCGCGAATCGGTTGGGCGGTCCCCTGACCTCCTTCGAGAATGCCGGGAGGGCGGGACGAGTTCGGAGGTTTGCCGAGGGTGGTTCGACGACCTGCTCGCCGATTCCTGATTACCATCGCCGGCCTTTTTCTCGGCGGCGTGGGCCAGGCCGTGCCCTGCTCGAGCGCCGAAATGGCGCCCGAGGTCGCCCGGGCTCTCGCCGCGGGGAGCACCCAGCAGGTCATCATTCACCTCAAGGCCGATGCCGACACGGCGGCGATCCTCGGTCGCGAGGCCGGCCCGGCCGACGAACTGCGTCTCGGCGCCGTCAGCAAGAACCTGGCCGCCGCGGTTCAGGAGTTTACCGGAACCATCGCGCCTCGCGATTTCAACCTCGTCCGCCGTTTTCGCCTGCAACCGGCCCTGACGGCGGTGGTGACGAGTCGCGGGTTGGCCGAACTCCTCCGCAACCCGAAAGTGGCCCGGGTGGAGCCCGATCGCCGGTGGACTCTGCAGACCCTCGAGGGACTCAATCTGATCGGCGCCGACTCGCTCCATCAACTCGGGTTCGCCGGCGAGGGAACCGCGGTCGCCATCATCGATTCCGGGATCGACTATCTTCATCCGACCCTCGGCGGAGGCCTCATCCCGAATGCGAAGGTGGTTTACGGACGCGACACCGCCGACCATGACGACGATCCCATGGATTGTATCGGTCACGGCACCGCCGTCGCCTCCGTCGCGGCCGGTTCGTCGTATCAATGGAGCCCCAATCGACGGTTTGCGGGCGGAGTCGCCCCGGCGGCCAAGATCCTCGCCTACAAGGTGACCAGCGACGCGGATTGCGCCATCGCGACCACCGGTGCGGTGGTCGAAGCCATCGAAGACGCGATTCTCCACCGCCACGGGAACGGCTACCGGCTGGCGGCGATCAACATCTCCCTTGGCGGCGGCGAGTTCTCCGGTCCCTGCGACGAGGCGAATCTCGCCTATGCAGATGCGATCAAGACCGCGACCGAAGCCGGTATCACGGTCGTCGCCGCGGCCGGGAACAACGGGTACAACGGCGCCCTGAACGTGCCGGCCTGCATCACGAGAACCGTCGCGGTCGGTTCTGCCTGGGACGCCGATCCCGGGTGGCTCCCGTACCAGTTCTGCCTCGATCCCGAGTGCGATGACCTGTGCGACGACAGCTTCCGTTGGCAGCGCGCCGTCGCCTGCTACTCGAACTCGAGTCCCTACCTCGATCTCGTCGCTCCATCCGAGTTTCTCAAGGCGGCGGCAGCCAACAGCGTCACCGTGGATTTCGGCGGCACATCGGGAGCCGCGGCGTATGTGACCGGCGCGGCGGCGCTCATCGAGCAGGCCCGTCCCGGCAGCGCTCCCCACACGGTCAAGTTCCTCCTCGCCGCCACCGGGCAACCGACCATGGACGACAAGAACGGCCTCGTCCGACCGATTGTCGATCTCGTCGAAGCCGTGGACGCCGCCGCCGGAGTTTTTGTCTCTCAGGATTCCGCGATCCCGCTGCGGACCCTACCGAACACGCCCACGGTCTCCTCGATTTTTGTCGATGGGGAAGGAACCGTCGGCAGCCTCAAGGTGCTCGTCGATCTCGCCCACCCGGCGCCGGAAGACCTCCGGCTCATTCTGACCGCAGCGGATGGAACTCAGGTCGTGTTGCACGACCATTCCCCCGGGCACGACGGCATCTCCGGAGCCTACCCTGACGACTTCGAGCCGGTGGAAAGCCTCGGTCGCCTCTCCCAGGTTCCGATGGCCGGAGTCTGGACATTGACCATCGAGGACGACCGCGTCCTCGACGATCCCGAGGAAGGATCGATCCTCAACGGCTGGGCGCTGAGCCTCGAGCCGCCATCACACCCGCCCTTCGAGTCCACCACCATGATCTACCCGGTGGTGGCGCATTCCGAAGGCGCCCTGAACACGAGCTGGCGATCCGATCTTCGGCTCTTCAACCCCGCATCGTCAACCGAAGCCGAGATCCGCCTCCTCCTCATTCCGCCCTCGGGTTCGCCCGGAGGCGGCGTACGACAGACCGATGTCATCGTTCCGCACGGGTCCGTGATCGCGTTGGACGATCTGGTCAAGAACCGGTTCGGCCTCGATTCCGCCTACGGCAGCCTCCTCGTTCAGGATACCGAAGGGATCGTGGTCCACGGAACATCGAGAACCTACAACACCGTCGCATCGGGGACCTACGGGCAGTTCGTGCCTCCAAGGGTGGCCGGAGACCCTTCCACGGGCGCCGGCGAACCCGCGATCATCGTGCTCCCCACCGCAGGTTCCGATCACCGGGTCAACATCGGGGTCACCGAGACCATCGGCCACCCGGCCACGGTGGCGCTGACGCTGCTTGACAGCCAGAACGGCGTCGCCCTCGGCGCATCCACCTTCCTCGCGATCGAGCCCTACTCCAACATCCAGATCAACGGCGTTCTGCCCGATCACGAACGCGCGCCGGGTTCAGACCCCTATGTGGCGATCGCCGTGGTCCAGGGAACCGGGCGCGTCACGGCCTACGGCTCGGTGATCGACAACCGGACCGGCGACGCCGTCTTTGTCGCCGGCGCAACGCCGGAAGTCGCCCCATTCCTGCTGATTCCGGTGGTCGCCAACATCAACGGACAGGCCGGCACCGTGTGGCGGAGCCAACTCAGAGTCCTCAACCACGGCAGCTTTTCGGTCCACGTCGACGCGGAACTTCGTTTCCAGGGCGCCATCGGACTCCCCCCGGTGCTCGAGAGCTTCGAGCTCCAACCCGGCGAGGCCAAAACCATCGACGATGTGGTCGGTGATTTCTTCGGATTCACCGGCGTCACGGGATCCCTCAGGCTGGTACCGCGGGAGGGGCCGGCAGCTCTTTGTGCGTCCTCGCGAACCGCCAATCACGGGTCGGAAGGCACTTATGGTCAATACGTTCCCGGGATCCGTCCCGAACAGGGTCTCAGCGGGCGCGGCGTCCTCATCCACATCGACAGCGATGCGAACTCGAGAAGCAATCTCGGGATCGTCGAAACCGACGGTTTGACCGTCGGAGTTCGGATCCGGCTCTTCGATGCCCTCGGTCGCTCCCTGACCGAAGCGGCACGAATGACCCTCGGTCCATGGGAGTCAATCCAGATCAACGACGTGTTCGCCTTCTTCTCGGTCCCCGGTCGACGAAACGCTCGGATCGAGATCGAGAGGGACTCGGGATCCGGTGGGTTCTTCGCCTATGCATCGGTCATCGACGCCTCCTCCGGTGACGCCATTTTCGTGCCGGTTACCGGACTTCCCTAGCCCGTTTCCGTCCGGAAACTCTGGACGGGGGCGGCGTCGTTCTCGATTCAGAAACGAGCGGTTTTCGTGCAAGGTTTAGGAAATCAAGGGTTTGCGCGGAGGCGTACTTCCGTACGCCGCACAAGGAAACCCGCAGATTGACGCCAGGATTGCCGAAAACCGCCGTTTCTGGACGAGAACTAGCCCGGAAACCGGTCGGACACCGAGATCCTGGACACCCGGGAACTTCGCATGAGAATGGGACACGGATGACATTGAATCCGTTGGAGTTGATCACACCCTGAACCGCCCCGTGATCCCGGTCACCCGCCACAATCACCACCGAACCTAAAATTGAGACGAAGGAGAACTGCGCGCGTGCGAATCCCTCTCACAATCCTCATGACCCTGATGTTGACCGCCAACGCCGGGACCATCAGCGCGCAGGTCTTCTGCGACGGGCCGCCGGCCCTGACCGTTCTCACCGGCGAGGCCATCAGCGTGTCCGGGCTCTCGAGCGAGGGCCACCCGGAATCCTATTCGTGGTACATCACCCCCCCGGGCGGTCCGGTACCCAGCAAGCCCACATCGACCGATCCGGTTCACTCCTTCACACCCGGCGAACCCGGACTCTGGAGCGTCGGTTTGGTGACCGACTACCGGCATTCCGCACCACTCGGTGGGCTTTGGTCCTCCGACGACTGCGTCACGGTCCTTGCCGCCAGCGTGGTCGCATCCATCGGCCTCAGCAGCAATCAGGTCGCCACCGATGAAGACCTCCAGGTCCATGGATTCGCTTCCCAGTGGGCAACCGGGGTGACTCCTTCGGTCGAGTGGCGTGTCGATGGCCTGGCCTTCGCATCCTGCAATGGAGGCCCTCCCCCATCGAGCTCCGCGGACCTGACCTGCACGATACCGGGAAATTGGCTTGCTCCCGGATGGCATACCGCAGGCCTGCTCCTCACCGATCCCTCGTCGGGCCAGAACAGCCTCGCGACCGCCGACTTCGAGGTCATCGAGATCATTCCCCTGTCCGTCGACTTCACCTGGGCCCCGCTGGAACCCGATCCCGGCCAGTGGGTTCACTTCATCGCATCGGTGTCACCTCCGATGCCGGAGGCCGAGTTCGACAGGGTCACCTGGGATCTCGGCGATGGAACCGTCATCGTCCACGAATCCTGCCCTCTCCCGTGGGCTTCGTGTCTCGAGTGGATCCCGCAATATCAGACCGAGGGATGGTACGAGGTCACCGTGATCGTCGAGACCGCCGACGAAACCGCTTCGCGGACCCACACCATCAAGGTCGGTGATCCGGTGGCCCCTCCGGTTGCATCCTTCACCGCGACGCCGGCGGCGCCCAGAATCCGCCAGGCGACCAACCTCGCCTTCACCGGCAGTTGTGAAGGCGCTTGTGTGTGGAGCTGGGATTTCGGCGACGGCGGCCACAGCACCGCGGCGAACCCGAACCACGCATGGGAGGTTCCGGCCACCTACCCGGTTTCGCTCACCGTCAGCAATCAAAGCGGCAGCGATCTCGTTTCCGTGCCGGTGTCCGTCAGCAGTTGTTGGGCGCCGTCGGCCTCGGTTCAGGCCGGGAGCTGCTACGGCGGCCCTGTCTACCTGACCGCAGCCCCGGGCAGCGCGTGGTTCTGGAGCACGGGCGCGACGACAAGGACCATCGCCGCTCCGATCGCCGGCGCCTACTGGGTCAACATCAACGACGGTTCGGGTTGCTGGGGCCACGTCCTTGCGACCGTGGTCCTCAACAACTGCGGCGACGCGAACGGCGACGCGAATCTCGATGGGATCACCGACACCGCCGATTCCTCGGCCCTCATCGTCGAGCTCACCGATGGCGACGGCGACACGGTCGTCGGCGCCGGCGGCGGCGATCTCACGGCGCCGGGGGGAGATGTTACCGGCGATTTCCGACTCCGGGTCGACGATCTCCTGACCATTTTGATGGAACTCTTCGACTAGGAGCCTTTGTCGCGACGATCGTCCCGGTTCCTGTTCCCGATGGGTGTGGGTTAAGCTGGAGCCGTGGGACCTCAGGAGATCGGGAGCGAGCGCGGCTATCGGATTCTCCGTCATATCGCCGATGGCGGCATGGGATCGGTCTTCGAGGCCGTGCTGCTCGGTGCGGTGGACTTTCAGAAGACCGTCGCCGTCAAGACCATCTTAGAAAAGTATGCCGAACACTCGGAATTCGTCCGGCTCTTTATCGGCGAGGCCAAGCTCGTCGCCGATCTGGTCCACGAGAACATCGTCCAGGTCTACGACCTCGGGCTCGCCGAGGGCAAGTACTACATCGTCATGGAATATGTCGACGGGCTCAACCTCGAGGTCTTCATCCGAGCCCACCTCGACCAGGGTGTTCCCCTTCCCACCGACCTCGGAGCCTTTATCGCGAGCCGGGTCTGCCGGGGCCTCGATTACGCCCACCAGCGCACCGACCGGAACGGCCTCCCCCTCGGGATCGTCCATCGCGACATCTCACCGAAGAACGTCCTTTTGAACTACGAAGGAGTGGTGAAGATCACCGACTTCGGAATTGCCAAGGCCCGAGAGGTGATGGAGCAGGACGAGGAACTCCTCGTCGGTCGTCTCGAGTACATGCCCCCCGAGCAGGCCACCCGGAAACCCACCGACGCCCGCTCCGATGTCTATGCCCTCGGGGTTCTCACCCACGAACTGCTCACCGGCGAGCTTCCCGACCGCGGCCGATGGTCGCTGCAACGCCTCCACAAGCTCGGGATGTCGTTCCCGAAACCCATCGCGCAGACGCGTCCCGATGTCCCCGACGATCTCGCCGCCATCATCGACCGCGCTCTCCAACCCGACCCCGGCGATCGTTTCCAAACCGCCGCCGATATGGGCTATGCCCTCGAATACCACCTCTATCACGACGGCTATGGGCCGACCAACGTGACCCTCAGAGACTATCTCAGAGAACATTTTCCCGGCCTGTCGGCGCACCGCGTGGATCTCGAACCGACCCTCCGGCCCGAGGGTGCCGCGGGTCTCATCGAACAACGGGCGAACACGCTCTTCGGCAGCCGGTTGGACGACGAGGCACCGGAGTAAGGGCTGGGGGCTGGCCTCGTGGGCGGCCTTCTGGCGCCGATCGTTGTTGACTGCCGCTGAAGCCTGTCGCTGTCCCTGCTCCTGATTCCTGACGCTGCCCCGGGCCCATACCAGCTTGGGCGGACATTGTGGGGGCGGGCTTCCAGCCTGCCCGTCAGGGTTGTTGAAGCCGGCCGGGCGTTCCGAGAGAGTGCGGGGTATCGGGCCTTGTGGGAGCTCCGGTTTCTGACCCCCTCCTCCCCGGCCTTCTGAGCCGCTGTGACGCTGAAGCGTCCCGGCGGCCCAGCGACGCACCATCGGCGTGGTCGCGCGTGGGTTGCAGGGAGGCTTCGACCACGCCGATGGCGCGCCGGCGGCCTGCCTCGTAGCCGGGAAAACTGACCTCGAGGCGCTCCCCGAGGGAGCCCGGTCGGCATTTGTGCCGGGCGGGCCGCTCCGCCGAGAGGTCGTTCCGGCACAAATGCGGACCCGGCACCCCGTTGGGGCGCGGTTTTCCGCTCGCCAGAGGGGGCGATCTCAGATCGCTGTTGACTGCCGCTGTCCCGGACGCTGTTTCTGAAACAACAACCCCCGGCGCGAGCCGGGGGTTGTTGTTTCAGGGTCAGGCGGCGCGACGCGCCCCGGAATCAGCGATTGGCGGCGGCGAACCTTGTCATGAAATCGGCCAGATACTCGACGCCTTCGATGGGCATGGCGTTGTAGATCGACGCACGGCAGCCGCCGACCGAGCGGTGGCCTTTGAGCCCGCACATCCCGGCGGCAGTCGCTTCAGCGACGAACTTGGCCTCGAGTTCCTCCGACGGCAGACGCCATACGACGTTCATATACGACCGGCTCGCAGGTTCGACCGGGCAACGGTAGAAGTCAGGATGATCGGTGATGACACCGTAGAGCAGATCGCCCTTGGCGAGGTTCCTCTTTTCCATCCCGGCAAGACCACCCTGGTCCTTCACCCACTCGAGAACGTTGCGGACCATATAGATGGCAAAGGTCGGAGGCGTGTTGTAGAGCGAGTCCTTCGAGGAGTGGGTCGAGTATCGCAGCATGGTCGGGATGTTCTTGTTGGCCGTCTCGATCCACGACTTTTTGACGATGACGACGGTCACCCCGGACGGGCCGATGTTCTTCTGCGCACCCGCGTAGATCAGCGAAAAGGCGTTGGCGTCAAACGGCCGCCAGAGAAAATCCGACGACATGTCCGCCACCAGCGGCGTCTTCCCGACATCCGGAAACTCGCGGTATTGGGTCCCCTTGATGGTGTTGTTGCTGGTGATGTGAAGATAAGCCGCGTTCGGGTCGAGATCGTACTCATCCCGCCTCGGAATCCGGGTGAATCCATCGGGCTCGCTGGTCGCCGCAACGCGCCCGTTGGCGATGATCTTCGCCTCTTTGAGCGCCTTGGTGGACCATGTCCCCGTATCGACGTAGTCGGCCGAACCTCCAGGGGGAATGAAGTTCATCGGCACCATGGCGAATTGCGTCGAGGCCCCGCCTTGGATGAAGAGCACCTGGTGGTCCTCATCGAGACCCAGGAGTTCGCTCATGAGGTTCATGGCGCCGTAGTGGACGACGTCGTATTCCTTGGATCGGTGTGAGGTCTCCATTACCGACATTCCCGTACCCTCCCAATTGGGAAGATCGGCCTTGGCGCGTTCGATGGCGGGTGCGGGAAGGGTCGCGGGACCTGCGTAGAAGTTCCAGGTTCGATTCATGTTTCTCTCCGTCAATTCACCGGCTAAGCGGTCTGCTGGGCGAAATCTTCGAGGATTCGGACGACGACGTCTCCGATACGCAGCATGTTCTCCTTCGACGATGCCCCCAGGTGCGGAGTCATGATGACGTTGGGTGCGTCGTAAAGCGGACAATCGTCGGGTGGCGGGTCCGACATGAAGACATCCGTGGCATAGGCGCGAACCGCGCCGGATTCGAGAGCGGCCTTCATATCGACTTCGTTGACACAGCCGGCGCGAGAGGTGTTGACGATCACCACGCCGTTCTTCATCCGCCCGATGGTCTCTTTGTTGATCATCCCCCGGGTCTCGTCGGTGAGCGGCACGTGAAGCGACATGTAGTCGGACTCGGCGAGGAGTTCCTCCATGCTCACGAGATCCACCGCCTCATGACTCTTGAGGAACGGATCGTAGGCGATCACCCGCATCCCGAAGGCAATGGCGCGACGGGCGAGTTCGGTGCCGATGTTGCCGGCGCCGAAGAGCCCAAGGGTCTTGCCCATGAGTTCGGTTCGTTTGAGCTGTTTTTTGAGCCACTCCTTCTTTGTCATCCCGAGGTGGCCTTCGACGAGGCGGGTCGGCACCGAGATCATCAGCGCAAACGCGAGTTCGGCGACGGCCACGGCGGAGGCCTCGGCGGTATTGAAGACCTGAACGCCCTTCGACCGTGCGTACTCGACATCGATATTGTCGAGGCCCACGCCCCCGCGGATGATGAGTCGAAGGTTGGTCGCCTGGTCGATATAGTCCTTGCGGCACTTGGTCTTCGACCGGACCAGCACCACGTCCACTTCGGCGAGCCTTTCCTTGTCTTCGGTGACCTCGCCAAACGCGGTGAGCTTCTCGGGCAGGGTCGGATCAAATGCATCGGATATCAGAATCTTCATCTTGCCTCCTCGATGGATCGGCCGGCGGCGGCGATCGGCCGATCAGTCGTCCAAGGGTCTCACAACCAAACCGGAGCGGAGCTTCGGCTCGAACCAGGTCGATTTCGGCGGCATCACCTTCTTGGCGTCCGCCACGTCAAAGAGCTGTTCGATGGCGGTCGGATGGAGGGCGAAGGCCACGGTCCACTCACCGGAGTCTACCCTCTTCTCGAGTTCCTCAAGCCCCCGGATCCCACCGACGAAATCGATGTTTTCATCGCTCCGCGGGTCGCCGATTCCGAGGATGGGGGCAAGCAGGTTGTTCTGCAGGATGGCGACATCGAGGCTTTCGATCGGGTCGTCCGCGGGGAAGCTCCCGCTCTTGGCCTGAAGGCGGAACCACTGTCCCCCGAAATACATCCCGAAGGTCTTGGGCGAGGACGGCTTCTGCGCCGTGCAGGGGGCCATTTCAAAGACCTCTTTGACCTTGGCGAGAAAGGTGTTCCGATCGAGACCGACGGTGTCCTTGACCAAACGATTGTAGTCCATGATCAACATCTGATCGTGGGGAAAGATCACACCGAGAAAGTAGTTGTATGCCTCGTCGCCGGTGTGCCCGGGGTTCCGGTCCCGGCGCAGCGCCCGCACCCGGGTCGCGGCCGCCGACCGGTGATGACCGTCGGCGACATAGAGTTCCGGCACCTCGGCAAAGGCCGCGACGAGGGCTTCGACATCGGCCGGTTCGGCAACCACCCAGAGCACATGCTGGATACCGTCGGGAGCGGTGAAGTCGTAGGTCGGCTCGGCATCGGTGAGCCTGGCGACGAGAGCATCGATCTCGGGTCGCGCGCGATAGGTCAGGAAGACCGGCCCGGTGTTGGAGTTGAGGGCCTCGACGTGGCGGGTCCGATCGTCCTCCTTCTTCGGCCTGGTGTGCTCGTGCTTCTTGATCAAATCGGCTTCGTACTCATCGATGCTCGCCCCGGTCACGAGACCCGTCTGGACGTGGTCGCCCATTCGCTGCCGGTAGAGATAGAGCGCCGGCTGGTCCTCACGGATGAGCACCCCGTCGTCCTTGAGCTTCTGGAGATTCTCCGCACCCTTGGCATAGACGGCTGCCGAGTAGAGATCGATCCCTGGATCGAGGTCGATCTCAGGTTTGACGACGTGGAGGAAGGACAACGGATTGTCCGCCGCCATCGCGCGCGCCTCGTCGCTCGAAAGAACATCGTAAGGCGGGCTGGCCACCAACTCGGCCTTTTCCGGCCGCGGCCGCCACGCACGGAAGGGCTTGATCTGCGCCATGGCACTCTCCGAAATCGAGTTTTTGGCGGCCCGAAGGACACCGCGTGAAAAGTAGCACATGCACGTCCGCAAGGCCACCTTCACCCGCTCGAGAGAGGATAGCAGTAACTTTTTTCGGAAAAATCGCATATAATTGCACAGATGCGCAGGTATGCACTGGTTGTCGTCGGCATCACGGCCGTGCTTCTCACCGGAACGATCTCCGGTGGCGATGGGTGCGTCTTGTCCACCGCTCCCGATCATTCCTGCTGCGCCGTACCGGTTTCAGAGCCGACCTCATCGTGCTGTTCGAGCCCGGACCTATCGGAATCCCGAACCAAAGCAGACCATCAAACCGGATGCGATTGCATCCATCCCCCATCCACACCGGCCGACATGGTCGCCTCGACCGCCTCACCCGGGCCCGGCGATGAACCGTCGCTGGATCTGAGGACCAAAGACCGTTTCTTCGCCCGCACCCTTCAGAAGTCTGATCGTGCGGTCGAGCGACCCGTTCGGATCCATCCGCCCCCACCGGTCTTTCTTCTCGACTGCAGCTTTCTGATCTGAGGGCAATTCGCCGAGGCGATTTGCGGCTGGGCGTATCTGCGCCCATGAACAGAGGATCAGATCATGAAGGCATATGCGAACTGGATCATTGGAATATTTTCCGTGTTGTCGGCCATCACCGTCAGCGCTGGAGACCGTCAACAATCAACAAGATTCGAACCGGGGCCGGCCGATTTCATCATCGCCAACCTGTCGGACAACGGGGTACGGGATCTCCTGACCGAGATCCTCGAACGCAATCCCGGGATCGCCGAGCTCGAAGCCCGGATGTCGGCGGCGGGTTCCCGATCGTCCGCCGTACGAAAACTCCCCGATCCGACGGCTGAGGTCACGGCGTTCTTGTTGCCGCCGGAAACCCGGGTCGGACCGCAGCGTTTTGCGGCGCGCCTCAACCAGCGTCTTCCCGGAGGCGGCAAGCGCGGCATCTCCGAAAAGGTCGCGGATTTCGAGCGCCAGGCCCTCGCCGCCGAGATCCAGGTCCTCCGTCTCCAACTCATCAGCGAGGCGCGGCGACTCGTAGCCGAACTGGGGTATCTCGACGAGGCCCGGCGTATCATCGCCCGCGATCACACCACCCTTGAACACTATGAAGAGCTTGCCCGGGCACGATACGCCTCCGGCGAGGGTCTGCAGATGGATGCAATCCAGCTTCAGGCAGAAATGTCCCGCCTCGAATCCCGACAAACCGAATTCGATGAACGGCGGGCCGGCGTGGTCGCCGAGATCAACCACTTGCGCGACCGATCCGGGGCGCGAGTTGACCTTGAAGTACCGGTGGCGGCGCCTTCGGTCGATCTCGACTGGGACCGGCTCCGCAATCTCGCCCTGGTCACACGCCCCGAGTTGACCGTCGACATGGCGCGGATCGAGCGATCAGGGGCGCTCATCGATCTCGCCGGCAAGGGCCGTTCCCCGGACTTCAGCGTCGGTCTCACCTATGCCTATGTCGACCGACGAACCGACGTCGATGTCCCGAACAACGGTCAAGATGTGCTCGGTATCAGCGGCGGAATCACGATTCCGCTCTGGAAGACCGGAAACGACGCCGAGATCGAGACCGCCACCCAGATGCAGCTGGCCGAGGAGGCATCGCGGCGCTCCACCATCACCGGGATCCAACGTCAGCTCGAAGATCTTCGGGGGAGGATCCCAGAGATCAAACGCCGGCTCGCATTGCTCGAAGACATCCTGCCGATCCAGAGCGAGCAGGCCCTCGCCTCGGCCGAATCCGCATATGCGGCGGGCCGGGTCGACGCCCTCGCGCTCCTCGACGCCGAAAGGCTGCTCCTCGATGTCCGACTCACTGCGGCCCGGAGCCGGACCGATCTCGCCATCGCATTCATCGATCTCGAGGCCGCCGTCGCTGCACCCGTCACCACCACCGAAGGAGACCGGTCATGAGAAACTCTCAGCTTCACCCGACCAGGGTTTCCGGGTCGACTCGACTCGGCGCGCTCATCGGCGTTGTCGCGGGCATCGTACTCACGTCGTTCCTGTTGCTCGACCCGCTCGATCTTCACGGTGTCGACGATCGGCTTCGCGGATCCTTTGGTGACCACAATGCACACTCGTCATCGAGCGACACCGAGGTGCAGCTCTGGACCTGCGGGATGCACCCCAACGTGATCCAGGATGAGCCGGGCACCTGCCCGATCTGTCAGATGGATCTGGTTCCGCTCAGACATGAACCAACCCCGCCTGCCACCGAGCCCGCCGCCACGGTCTGGACCTGCCCCATGCACAACGTGATCTCAGAACCCGAGGCCGGCGAGTGTCCGATCTGCGGGATGGATCTGGTCCCGGTGGTGGGCGCCGATGCTCACGCGGGGCACGGCGGGTCGCCGGCAGCCGCTTCGGGGCCTGAAGTCACCCTCGACCGGTCCGTCGTGCAGAAGATGAATGTCCGATCCGCCCCGGTGGAACGGCGGGATCTGAAACGACGAATCTCGACCGTCGGCAATCTGGGCTACAACGAGGAACGGATGGTCTCCGTGACCACCCGGTACTCGGGTTTCATCGAGAAGGTCTTTGTCAACCACGTCGGTGAACCCGTACGACGCGGCGACCCACTCTTCGAGGTCTACTCTCCCGAACTGGTGCAGACCCAGCGGGAGTTGATCTCGGCGGTGAGTTACGCCAAACGTTTTGATCAACCTTCCACCGATGTCCGGGCCCGCGCGGAAGGGCTCGTCGAAGCGGCTCGAACCCGACTCGAGTACTGGGAGATTCCTGTTAAACGGGTGGCCGAGATTGAGGCCTCCGGGAAAATCCACCGAACCCTCACGGTCTTTGCTCCTTCGGACGGGGTGGTGATGCAGCGGATGCACGGGCTCGACGGGATGGCGATCAGGCCGGGGATGGAACTCCTCCACATCGTCGACCTCGGAAGCCTCTGGCTCCGCGCCGAGGTCTTCGAGAACCAGCTCCCCTGGCTCGACGTCGGTTCGTCAGCCGAGGTAACCTTCGACTACATGCCCGGCGAGTCGTTTTCGGGACGGGTTCGATATATCGAGCCCGAGGTCTCGCCCGAGACCCGAACCGTCACCCTCACCCTCGAGGTGCCCAATCCCTCGGGCCGATTGCGCGTCGGGATGTTCGCGACCGTGGACTTCGCACCGGTGGAGACCGCCGATGTTCTGACGATTCCGTCGCAGGCGGTGATCCGTTCGGGCAGGCGCAACATCGCCGTCGTCGATCTCGGGCAGGGGCGCTTCGCGCCTCGCGAGGTCGTTCTCGGCGCCGAAGCCGACGGATATGTCGAGGTCGTCGAAGGACTCTCCGATGGCGACCGCATCGTGGTCTCGGCCCAGTTCCTCATCGACTCCGAGTCGAATCTGCGCGCCGCCATCGGTTCGCTCATCGCCAGCCGCGGCGAACACCAACACTGAGGACAAGACCATGATTGCCAAACTCATCGAGTGGTCGCTCAAAAACCAGGTAATGGTGGCGATTGCCACCGTCCTGGCCGTCATGGGCGGGATCTGGTCGGTCCGGACGATCCAGGTCGACGCCATCCCGGATCTCTCCGATGTCCAGGTCATCGTCTACACCGAGTATCCCGGTCAGGCGCCCCGGGTTGTCGAGGATCAGGTCAGCTACCCGATCACGACGACCATGCTGTCGGTTCCCCATGCCAAGACCGTTCGCGGCTACTCCTATTTCGGCTTCAGCTTTGTCTATGTCATCTTCGACGACGGCACCGACCTCTATTGGGCGAGATCCCGGGTTCTCGAATATCTCAACGGGCTCGGCAGCAAGCTTCCCCAGGGCGTCACTCCGCGGCTCGGACCCGACGCCACCGGGGTCGGCTGGGCCTTCATGTATGTGCTCAACTCCCCCACCCGCCCGCTCGACGAGCTGCGTTCCCTGCAGGACTGGTATCTCCGATACGGCCTCATGTCGGTCGAGGGGGTGTCGGAAGTGGCGTCGCTGGGCGGATTTGTCCGCCAGTACCAGATCGAGGTCGACCCCATCAAGATGCGCGCCCACGCCGTGACCCTCGGCAGGATCAAGACCGCGGTGCAACGATCCAACAGCGAGGTCGGCGGCCGGCTCGTCGAAACCGGGGAACGCGAGTTCATGATCCGCGGTCTGGGTTACCTCCGCGACGTTCGCGACTTGGAAGCGGTTCCTCTCGGACTCGGCCCCGGCGGAACGCCGATTCTGCTCCGCGATGTCGCCCGGATCACCATCGGCCCCGAGATCCGGCGCGGGCTCGCCGATTGGAACGGCGAGGGAGAGACCGTCGGCGGGATCATCGTGGTGCGTTCGGGGGCCGACACCCGTTCCACCATCCTCCGGGTCAAGGAACGTTTGGCCGAGCTCAAGGAGGGTCTTCCCGACGACGTCACCGTCGAGGTCGCCTACGACCGGACCGGGCTCATCGATCGTGCGGTCGACACCCTCGAGCGAACCCTGATCGAGGAGTCGCTCATCGTCGCGCTGGTCTGCGCCATCTTCCTCTTCCATTTCCGCTCGGCCTTTGTCGCGGTGGTGTCGATCCCGGCCGCCATTCTGCTCGCATTCATCGTCATGCGGATCCAGGGCCTCGGCGCCAACATCATGTCGCTCGGAGGCATCGCCATCTCCATCGGCGTGCTCGTCGACGCTTCGGTGGTGATGGTGGAGAACGCCCACAAACACATCGAGGAAGACGATGGCAAATCGTCGCGGTTCGACATCATCCTGGCCTCGGCCCAGGAGGTCGGCCCGACCCTCTTTTTCAGCCTGCTGGTCATCACCGTCTCCTTTCTGCCGATCTTCACCCTCGGGGCCCAGGAGGGGCGCCTCTTTCGACCTCTGGCTTTCACCAAGACCTATGCCGTCGCCATGGCCTCGCTAGTGGCCGTGACCCTGATCCCGGTCCTCATGTTCTGGTTGGTGCGCGGCCGGATCCGCAGCGAGCACGGCAACCCGGTCTCGCGCCTGCTCAAAGCGGTCTACAACCCGGTACTGGATCTCGCCCTTCGCGGGCGCTGGCCCGTCCTCATCGTTTCGATCCTGCTCATCGCGTCGATCTGGATCCCCCTTCAGCACATGGGCTCGGAGTTCATGCCGCCCCTGTGGGAGGGCGATCTGCTCTACATGCCGACGACGTTTCCGGGAATATCCATTGCCAAGGCGAAAGAGCTGCTGCAGCAGACCGACCGGATCATCGCCTCCTTCCCCGAGGTCGAATCGGTTCTCGGCAAGGTCGGGAGGGCGGAGACCGCGACCGATCCCGCACCGCTGTCCATGATCGAAACCACCATCGTTCTCAAGGACCCGGCCGAGTGGCGGCCGGGGATCACCCGCGAAAAACTCATCCAAGAACTCGACAACGCGATCCAGTTCCCGGGGTTGACCAACTCGTGGACGATGCCCATCCGGACCCGGATCGACATGCTCTCGACGGGGATCAAGACCCCGGTCGGAATCAAGGTCGCCGGTCCGGACCTCGAGACCCTCGAAGCCATCGCAAAGCAGATCGAAGCCGTGGTCACCCCTCTCGAAGGTACCCTCTCCGCCTACGCCGAACGGGTGATGGGTGGGTCGTACCTCGACATCGAGGTCGACCGGGAGTCGGCGGCGAGGTACGGCCTCACGGTGGGCGACGTCCAGGACGTCATTGCCTCCGCGATCGGTGGGATGAACGTGACCTTCACCGTCGAAGGGCTCGAGCGCTACCCGGTCAACATCCGCTATCCACGCGAGTTGCGGGACGATGTCATGGCTCTGGCCGAGGTCCTGGTGCCGACGCCATCCGGCGCCCAGATTCCCCTGGGCCAGATTGCGTCGCTCGAGATGCACCAGGGCCCGCCGGCGATCAAGACCGAGAACGCGCGTCCCAACGCATGGGTCTATGTCGATCTCCGAGACATGGACGTGGGCAGCTGGGTGGCTACGGCGCGCGAGGTGGTTGCGCGAGAGATCGAGATACCAGATGGATACTCCGTGTTCTGGTCCGGCCAGTTCGAGTACATGGAACGGGCGACCAAACGTCTGGCGATCGTCATCCCGGTCACCCTGATCCTCATCGTCCTCATCCTCTATCTCAACACCGGCTCGCTGATCAAAACCGGAATCGTCCTGCTCGCCGTGCCATTCTCCGCCGTCGGCGCGATCTGGCTCGTCTATCTCCTCGGTTTCAACTGGTCGGTCGCGGTCTGGGTCGGTCTCATCGCCCTCGCCGGTCTCGATGCCGAGACCGGCGCGGTCATGCTGCTCTACCTCGATCTCGCCTATGAGAAGTGGCGCCGCGAGGGCAGGCTCGTCGATCGGACCGCGCTTCGGGAGGCGGTCGAGCACGGCGCGGTGCAACGGATCCGCCCCAAGGCCATGACCGTCGTCACCACCTTCTGCGCCCTGCTGCCGATTCTCTGGGCCACCGGCACCGGCGCCGATGTCATGCGGCGGATCGCCGCGCCCATGGTGGGGGGAGTGCTGACCTCGTTTGTCGGTGAGTTGATCGTCTACCCGGTGGTGTTTTTTCTCTGGAGGAGCTACGGCCTTGGGCGAGAGGCGGCCGAGGATGCCAGGCAGGAGGTTTAGGTGACTGCTGACACACAAAGACCGCGGGTTTTCATTTTCTCGACCACCGCTTTGCGGCGGCCGAGAAAATGATCTGAAGACATGACGAAAGGGAACATCACCATGAGACACGGAATCTTGATCGCGCTTCTATTGACAACGGCCGTGGCACCCGCGGCCAACGGCTCTGAAATTCCAGCATTTAACACGATTTCCAGCCACTACGAAGCAATCCGTCAGCTACTGATTAATGACTCGACCGACGGGATAGCGGAACACGCCGAGGCCATCGCCGAGACCGCACGGGTTCTCGGGTCGAGCTACAGCGACACCGCCGCCGGCGTGAAGCCCGGCGACGGCGACGCCGTCAAGGCCCTGCTCCCGGAAGTCGAGCAACGCGCGAATGACGTGGCCCGGTCGAGCGACCTCGAGACCATCCGGACCGAGATGGCCGAGCTCACCAAACCGCTGGTCCGCTGGCACGCCCTCATCGAGGGCTCGCGGCCCGTCGTCGCCTACTGCCCCATGGTCAAGAAGGCTTGGCTTCAACCCGATGACGCCATCGGCAATCCCTACGCGCCTTACATGCTCCGCTGCGGCGAGGTCGTCCAAAGGTGAACCGATTCCGCTCCGCCTCGTTCCCGTCCCGATCACGATCCCGTGCCCGAATCGGTCGCACCGGGAGTGGGAACGGGATCGAGGTGGTTATCCGCGGACCCGAGCAAAAACCGCTCGCAACCCGGTCGTCGTGACCGGAGACAGGAGAAGAATATGAGAAGAGGTTTGACACTGATGCTCTTGGTGACGTGTATGGCGGGCCCCGCAGCCGCCCACGGCGGCGGCATGGGTGGCGGTGGCCAGATGGGATCCGCCGGCGCCGGGATGCTCACCGTCGCCGACGATGGCAGCCTTCTGGTAACCGAGATGTCTTCGATGATGGGAGGCGGACCGGGCGGCGGCATGGGCGGAGACGACCGCGCTCTTGTCAACATCGACGCCGACGGCAACGAGCGGTGGCGAGCCACCTTTGACGAGGGTTGGCCGATGATGGCCTCCAGCAACGGAAATCTCGTCGTTTTCACCCTCCGGGAAGACTGGTGGAGCGGGACCGGCGGCAGCGGTGACGGTGGTTGGAACCACGGCGGCGGCCACGGCGGTGGCGGCGGAGGCGGTGGTGGCGGCGGCCCCCACGCCGACTCGGCGGTCGTGGTCGGCCTCGATCTTGCGACCGGCAACGAGCTCTGGCGCACCGTGGTGGACGGGGACATGATATCCACGCCGCAGTTCACTCCCGACGGCAGCCGGTTCTATCTCACGTTCCGCGACTTCAGCGAGAACGGTCCGGGGCTCGGCGGCGGATCCATGCACCAGGGGCAGGCCCCGGGAGCGCACGAACTCATGACCACATCGGTCGTCGCCATCGGTCGGGACGGCGTCGTGTTGTGGACCGCCGATCTCGCCGACGGTGGCTTGAAGATCGGGAGGACCCGATGACGACGCGCGCTACTTCGATCGCGGTGATCTCTTTCCTCGCGGCCTCGGCGGTCTTCGCTTCGGTTCCCGGACACCTGGAAGGGTATGTTCCGACGGCGGCCAACGCCGACGGCCGCTTCGGCTCGGTGTGGACCACCGATCTTTGGATCTACCACCAGGGGGCGAGCACAATTCACCTCTGGTTCAACCCGGCCGAGACCGACAACACCCAGGTTGCGAGTGTCGTTCTCGACCTCGATGACCCGGTCACGGTGCTCAACGATGTCGTCGGCGCCACCTTCGGCTCCGAGGGCGTCGGGAGCATTCACTATCTCGCCGATGGCCCGGTCGTGGTCACCAGCCGCACCTGGACCTCAACGGAACCGGCGGGAGGCTTCGGCCAGACCATCACCGGAATACCGGTCACCGGCGCGGCCTACCCCGACGGCGGTCAGGCCGGAGCGCTCCGGATGTTCGTCGACCAGAAGGAGGGGTTTCGGACCAACCTCGGGTTGACCAACATCAGCGGCGTCGCCGCCACGGTCGAGGTCGAGATCTTCACCGCCGACGGCGCACCGGCGCCGGGGAACTCGTTTCTCACGGTCAATCTCGCTCCCTACTCCATGACCCAGATCAACGACCTGCTGGCCCGGCTGACACCCGGAAACCGCGAGGGTCTGATCGTTCGGGCCGGCGTGAGTTCCGACGAAGGTGCGGTGTTCGCGTATGTTTCCACGGTGGACAACGCCACCAACGATGCGTCCTACCAACAGGGTTTCCGATTCGGCTACTGAGAACCAGTGGGGCCACCGGTAACCCCGGCGGCCCTTTTCTCCTCACCCGAAGAGGCGCAGAGACATCGCAAATAGGACACGGATGCACACGGATTTTCTTAGAAGGTGGCGTTCGGTTACCGGGAGGTGCGTCGACTTCGTGGATTCGTGTTGGCAGCCGGCAGGTCATCGTTTTGGATCTGGAACGGATTTTCACGGAACCAAACGCTGATTCACCAGAAAGTTGAAGGACAGTGCTCCGTGCCAATCCGTGTCCGAATCCAAAACCAGGTAATTCGAGAACCTGATACCGCCGACACGAGGTCGGACAGCGACCGAGTCACCACGACCCAACTCTCAAAAAAATCCGTGCATTCTCCGCAAATCCGTGTCAATCCGTGTCCCATTGCGATGGAATGCGATGCCTTGCGCCCCTTGCGTCCTCGCGGTTCTATTTCCTGACGCGGACCGGGAACGGCGGCCTCACCGGCTCTGTCGGCGGGTTGATCTCAAGCATCTCCATGATGACCTCAATGGCCTTCTCGAGCTGAGGATCGCGGCCGGCGATGGTCTCGGCCGGGAGCTGCTCGACCTCGATGTCCGGCGGCACGCCGACGTTCTCGACGATGAAGCCGTCTGAGGTCTAGATCCCGAGATTGGGCGCGGTGACAAAACCGCCGTCCATGAGCACCGGAAAGCCGAGCGTGCCGACCAGACCGCCCCAGGTGGGGCGCCCGATGAGCGGGCCGAGGTCGAGCTGGCGGAACATCCACGGCAGCAGATCACCGCCGGAGCCCGCATTCTCGTCGATGAGCATGACTTTGGGTCCCTGAATGGACGACAGCGGCGTTTTGATGTCGGCGCCGTAGCGCATGGCCCAGCGGCAGAGCTCGGGCTGGCCCAGGATGTCGATGTAGTAGTCGGCCACCTGGCCGCCGGCGGTGTTCTCGAACCGGGCGAACAGATTCTCCGGCGGCGCCAGGTCGCGCCCGTTGACCGCGATGAGGTACTCGCCCTGACGCTCGAGCGCCTCGCCGAGGCTGTCGTGGGCGTTGGCCGACTTCGGACTGACGTAGAATGCCCGCCGTGCCGACCAAAGACCTCAAACGCGCTCTCCTGGCCACGCTCTTCTTCGGTGCCGCCACCGGGATCATCATGTCCACCTTCAACAACTATCTCGCCGAGGTCCACCACCTCGGCGCCGAGGCGCGCGGCTGGATCGAGTTCCCCCGCGAGCTGCCGGGGTTCTTTCTCGTCTTCATCGCCGGTGCGCTGCTGACGGTGCTCCGCGAGACCCAGATGGCCGCGGTCGCCATGGTCCTGACCGCCGTGGGCGCCATCGGCCTCGGGTTCCTCTCCCCTTCCATCGCCTGGCTCGTGGTCTTCATCGTCATCTGGTCCCTCGGCGACCACGTCATCTTCGCCGTCGAGGGCCCCATTGGGCTCAAGCTCTCGAAAGGGGGCAAGGAGGGACGCCGCCTCGGCCAATTCGGCGGCGCGCGCAACCTCGGCACCATCATCGGCGTCGGCGTGATCTATGTCCTCGCCCGCATTTTCGGCGACCGCTTCGGTCTCTTCTTCGCCATCGCCGCGGGATCGGCCGTCGTCGCCGGGATCCTCTACTCGAAACTGCAGATCGGCGCCGGCGACCCGCCATCCCGGCGGCTGGTCTTCAAACGCCGGTACTCGATCTTCTACGCGATCTCGGCGCTCTTCGGAATCCGCAAGCAGATCTTCCTCGCCTTCGGGGTCTGGGTGCTCGTCGAGATCCACCATGTGCCGGTGAGCACCATCGCACTGCTCTATTTCATCGCCGCCACCCTCGGCGTCGTTTTTCGACCCCTGCTCGGCGAAGTGGTCGACTGGCTCGGAGAGCGGACCATCCTCGCCGTCGACGAGCTCCTTCTCCTCCTCATCTGCCTGGCGTATGCCTTTGCCAGCAACATCCTGCCGCCACCCTACGACCTCTGGCTCCTCTATGCCGCCTATGTCTTCGACAGCGTGCTCTTCGCCCTCCGGATCGCGCGGACCACCTATCTCAAAAAAATCGCCGAGGATCCAGCTGACATCACCCCGACCATCTCGACCGGCATCACCATCGACCACGCCGTTGCGACCACGCTGCCCATCCTCTCGGGCTATATCTGGGAGGCATATGGTTTCCAGTGGGTGTTCCTGCTCGCCGGGGCCATCGCGCTGGCCGGGTTCTTCGTCTGCCTGCGGATCCGGATCCCACATCCCGGCGATGGCAATTGCTAGAATCACATCTCGGAGGCCCGCAATGCGTTCATCTCTCGCTTGTTTCACTCTCGTCTGCTCTGCACTCGCCCTGATCCTGACCGGCGCACCGGCCGATGCCTGCACATCCATGCTCATCAAACACCCAACCGGACCGCTCATGGCCAAGAACTACGATTGGGATGTGGCCGATGGTCTTCTGGTCGTCAACCCGCGCGGCCTCGCCAAGACCGCGCTCGTTGCCGAAGACGCCAAACCGGTCCGCTGGACCTCGCGCTACGGCAGCCTCACCTTCAACCAGTACGGCCGAGAATTCCCCATCGGCGGGATGAACGAGACCGGGCTCACCATGGAGGTTCTCTGGCTTGCCGACACCGTGTATCCGGAACCGGGCGACCGCCAATCCATCGGCACCCTGCAGTGGGTCCAATACTGCCTCGACTCCTTCCGCACGGTCTCGGATGTCGTCACGAGCGCGTCCGAACTCGCGATCGGCGGCACCGCCACCCTCCACTTCCTCGCCTGTGAGCCGACCGGGAACTGCGCCGTCATCGAATTTCTCGACGGCAAGCTCGTCGCCCGGAGCGAGCGGACGCTCCCCCTGCCCGCACTCACCAACAGCACCTACAACGAGTCTCTCGAATACCTCAACCGCACCCTGGGCTATGGCGGCGCACCCGTGACGCCGGAGGGCCCCGGCTCGCTCGCGCGATTTGCGAGGGCCGCCAACGGCTCCCACGCCATCCGCTCGAACACCGGCGCAGAGCCCCCCGTCGACGCGACCTTCGCCATCCTCGCGAATGTCGCCCAGCCCGAATCGACCCAATGGAGCATCGTCTATGAGCTCCAGAAAGGCCGGGTCCATTTCAAGACCGCGGGCAACCCCACGACCCGGACCGTGGATCTCTCCAAACTCGATCTCGACTGCACGGCGGAGGCGAAATCCCTCGATCTCACGGCCGAAGGCTCCGGTGATGTGACGAGCAAGCTTGCGCCCTACGACTCCGCGGCGAATCTGAAAACCATCCGCGCCGGATTCACAGCCGAGGCCGTCACGGCGCCGTCCGACGAGATCATCCAGACCCTGGCCGCCTATCCGGAGAAGCTGCTGTGCACTTTTGACAAGGCTCGGGAGTGATGCGTCGCCCTCCCTACGAGTCTGACGAATAGAGCTCGTCGATGGTGGCGCCGAAGACTTCCTGGATCACCCTGCGTTTGAGCTTGAGGGTCGGTGTCAAACAGCCGTTTTCCACCGAAAGGCCCTCGTCGAGGACGGCGAATCTCCTGATCGACTCGTACGGCGCGAGGGTCACGTTGATCGCGTCGAGCCGGTCCTCGAGATAGAACCGGAATCGAGGGCAGCGGGCGGCGGCAGCTGCGTCTGCGGCGTCGCTGCCGATCTCGGACGCCAACGATCCGATCGCTTCCGGATCGATCACAATGAGCGCAGCGAGGAACTTCCGCCGGTCACCCACCACCACGGCCTGCGCCACCCCCGGAATCGCCTTGATCTTCGATTCGAGGGGGACCGGCGCCACGTTCTTGCCTCCCGAAGTGATGAGGAGCTCCTTCTTGCGATCGGTGACATAGAGAAAGCCCTCCTCGTCGAGCATTCCGATGTCGCCGGAGTGGAGCCACCCGTCACCGTCCACCGCTTCCGCCGTGGCCTCGGGGTTTTTGAAGTAGCCGACAAACACATGCGGTCCGCGGAAGAGGATCTCCCCGTCATCGGCGATCCTGAGCTCGGTCCCGGGGATGGCCCACCCCGCCGAGCCGGTTCGGTAGCGGGCCTGCGAGGAAAATGTCGTCGGACCGGTGCACTCGCTCATCCCGTAGACCTCGAAGATCGGGATGCCCAGGCTCAGGAAGAAGTCGAGGGTCGATCTCGCCATGGGCGCCGCGCTCGTGAAGAAAACCCTGGTCCGGTCGAATCCGAGCCGCTCGCGGACCTTCGAGAACACCAGCCGCCGGGCGAGCCACCATCCCGCCGGCAGCGGTTCTCCGCTCTGCTGCGCGCGACCCCCGGCCAACCCGACGTTGCGCGCCCACCGAACGAGTCGCCGTCTGAGCCGTCCACTCGTCGCCCCGGCGGCCTCCATTCGAGCCTGAATCTTCTCCCAGACCCGCGGCACGCCGAAGAAGAACGTCGGCCGCACCTCACGGAGATCATCGCCCAGGGTTTCGAGACTCTGTGCAAAGGACATGCACCCACCCACCAGCAGCGGGAGATAGATCGAGATCACCTGTTCGGCAATGTGACTCAGCGGGAGATAGCTGAGGCCGCTGTCCTCCTCGGTCACCGAGTACTCCCTGACCATGGCTCGCGCGACCCAGAGCAGGTTCTGGTGCGAGAGCATCACTCCTTTGGGTTCCCCGGTGGTGCCCGAGGTGTAGATCAAGGTACACGGATCATCGGGATTGAGCCCCTCGATGCGGTCGTCGAGTCGCGCCTGCGCAACGTCGGATCCGAGCGCGAGGAATTCCTCCCAACCGAGCACACCGGCGCTGTCGCTCGTCCCATCCATGACAACGACCGCCGCGAGCTGCCGGCGGACCGAGTCGATCTGGGCGAGTTGACCGGGGTGCTCGACAAACGCCACCACCGCATCGCTGTGGTCGATGATGTACCTGCATTGGTCGGCGGTGCTCGTGGTGTAGATTCCGCTCGGGAGGCCGCCCGCCGCGATGGTTCCGAGGTTCGCCATGAACCACTCGGGACGGTTGTTCCCGAGGATCACCACGCGCGAGCCGCGCTCGACACCGAGTTTGATGAGTGCTCGACCGACCTGATGGACACGTGTTCGATAATCCGCCCAGCTCAACGTCACCCAACCATCCGGCCGCTTGTGCCGCAGGGCCGGACGCTGGGGATGCATCGAAGCGGTGGAGTCGAGAACCCGGATCACCGTATCCCAGCGGTCCATCGCGCCCCCCTTCATCGACGTCGCCGGCCTTCAATTCCGGAGAAGAACTCCTCCAGGACTCCGAGGTCCGCTTTGATGTCACCGGTGGGATCAAGTCGCTCGCCAAAACGAATGACCCTCCCGGGGTAGTCGAAGGCGACCGGAACGATGGGCACTCTCGCCTTCGACGCGACATAGTAGAAACCGGTCTTCCAGCGATCGACGCTGCTTCTGGTCCCCTCCGGAGACACTCCGAGGATCAACTGGTCGGTCGATGCGAAGAGGTTCACCGTTTCGTCAACCACGCCGCGCGCGGTGCGCCGGTCGACCGGCACCCCACCGAGCCACCGCATCAGGGGTCCGAGCGGCCATCGAAAGAGCGTGTGTTTGCCGAGGAAGCTCGCCCGAAGACCCATGGCGAACAATGCTGCGATCCCGACGACGAAGTCCCAGTTCGAGGTGTGGGGCACGACGATGACCACGGCCTTTGGCACGTTTGGCACCACCCCCTCGAACCGCCAGCCCTTGAGTCGCAGGAGCGCCCTCCCGACCGTTGCCGAGAACCAATTGCCCCTCCGCGGAACCGCATCGCCGAGTTTCAGCACATCGAAGTCGACTCATGATCGAGCACAGTGTACCGGTCACCGCGACGACAACTCCAGCGGCCCATTCTGCTACCATTCAAAGATGACACCATTCCGCTTGCCTGAAACCGTCATTTCCCTCCTCGTCCTGGGGATCGTTCTCGCCGTCGTGCCGGGCGCGGCGGCGGCCGACGATGCTCCCGGACGCGATCCGTCGGCCGATCTCCCCGGTTCGCAACTCATGACCGATCGGGTGGTGATGGACCCGGCCACCGGCAACCCACAGATCATCCGTCTGACCGGGCGCCGCCCCGAACCCGATGGCGCGACCGCCACCGACAGGGCGCTGGCCCTGCTCAAAGACCACGCGAAGGCCATCGGTCTGGGCAAACCCGAGGAGGAACTCCAATCCCTGGGGACCCGGCGAGATCCCCTCGGCGGCGAGCAGGCGATCTTCCGTCAGGTCTATCGCGGAGTGCCGGTTTTCGGCTCGAGAATTCGGGTCCATTTCGATGCCGACGGCAGGGTCGAGATGATCAACGGAACCGTGATTTCCGATATCGATCTCGACACCGTGCCGCGGCTCGACGCTCATGTCGCCGAGGCTGTGGCCCAACGCCTCATCGCCAAACAGAAGAACCGGCCCGCGGAGCGTTTCGACGTGCTCCCGGCCGCACTGATGATCTTCAGAGAGGGTCTCGTTCGCGGCAAACCCGGCGACAACCACCTCGCCTGGGAGATCGAGATCGCCTCACCTCCCGACGTGCACGAGGTCGTCTACATCGACGCCCACGACGGACGACTGCTCGATCAACGCTCCAAGATCCACCACATCGAGCGTGTGATCCACCGCCACTCCTACCCCGGGCCGATCTGGACCGAGGGCGATTCGTTGCCGTTCGCAAGCGGCGATCCGGAAGGCGATGCCGAGGTCAACGAGCTCATCGCAGCCACGGGTGACACCTACTCGCTCTTCGCCAATATCACCAACGGCGGGTACCTCAGCTTCGACGGTCTCGACGCGACCATGAACGCTGTCTACGACTCCGACTCCATCGAGTGCCCGAACGCCGTCGAATCCGGGGGGATCACCGCGTTTTGCGACGGCATGGTCAGCGATGATGTGACGGCGCACGAGTGGGTTCACGCCTACACCGGTTGGACGCACGGACTCGTCTACCAGTGGCAGCCCGGCGCCCTCAACGAGGCCTACTCGGACATTTTCGGGGAGCTGGTCGATCAGCTCAACGGCCGCGGCAGCGATTTTCCGGCGGTGACCCGTCCGCCCAACGACTGTTCCGCGAGCGGCGGCAATCCGGCGCCGACCTTGGAGGTGACCGCCCCGTCGACCATCGCCGGGTTCTTCCCTGCCGGCGGCGCGGTCTTCAACCCGCTTGCGCCCTGGGCCGTGACGAGTGCGGTGGAGCTCGCCGATGACGGGACCGGCGACCCGAACGACGCGTGCGGCACCCTCGCCGGTTTCTCGCCCGGCGCCATCGCGCTCGTCAACCGCGGGACCTGCCTTTTCCGCGAAAAGGTCGTCAACGCCCAGCGCGCCGGCGCCGCCGGAGTCATTGTCGTCAACAACCAGGGAAACGACGTCATCCCCATGGGAGGCGATCTTCCCGCACTCACCATCCCGGCGCTGTTTATCGGGCAGAGCGACGGCGATCGGATCAAGGCTGCCTTGGGCGAGGGGGTCAGCGCAACCCTCACCCTCGATGGAGAGTTCACCGACTCGGTCAGGTGGCTCATCGGCGAAGACACCCAGGCTCTCGGCTCGATCCGCGATATGTGGTCGCCGAGCTGTTTCGGCGATCCGGCGCGGGTCGGGAGCGTGAACTACTATTGCCGCGAGGACGACAACGGCGGAGTCCACTCCAACAGCGGGGTGCCGAACCACGCCTTCGCCCTGCTCGTGGACGGCGGCATCTACAACGGAAACGAAATCGGCGCCATCGGCGCCACCAAAGCGGCGAGAATCTACTGGCGCGCCATGACGATCTACCAGACCCCGGTCACCGACTTCCGCAACCACGCCGATCTTCTCGAAGCGAGCTGTCAGGATCTCATCGGCGCCGAACTCTTCGACCTCTCGACCGGCGCCCCTTCAGCCGAGAGTATTTCCGCCCTCGACTGCATTCAGGTGGCGAGCGCCATGACTGCCGTCGAGATGCGCCGCAACCCCGATCAATGCCAATTCCAGACCCTGCTCGAGCCGGATCCGCCCACGGTCGACGGCAACGTCGTCGTGCTGGACGAGAAATTCGACTCCGAGCCCGATGGCTCCTGGACCTTGAGCAACTACGGGGTCTTCGCGGAATACGAGCCGCGGGATTGGGAGTGGACCGAGGACCTCCCGTCTGGCGGTGAGGGCGGCGCGTTCTTCGCCGTCGACAGCGTACTCATCGGGGACTGCCGACCGGGCAGCGACGACCAGAGCGGCGTCATGGAACTCACGAGCCCGATGGTTGCAATCCCCCAGGGAACCGTCGGGCCGGTCTTGACCTTTGACCATTGGGTTGCGACCGAATCGGTCTGGGATGGCGGCAACATCAAGATCAGCGTCAACGGCGGCGGATTCACGCAACTTCCACCCTCGCTCTTCGAGTTCAACCCCTATAACCGAAGACTTCAGTCGGCCAACAGCAATCCCATGAAGGGCCAGTGGGCCTTCTCCGGCACCGACGCGGGTTCGTTGGGAGGCAGCTGGGGACAGAGCCAGGTCGATCTCGGCTCCGTCGTGCAGGCGGGCGATCAAATCGTGCTCCGCTTCGATTTCGGGGTCGATGGCTGCAACGGCGCCTGGGGATGGTACGTCGACAACGTCCGGATCATCACCAACGGCGGGGCGTCGAGGCGGGGCGGCGGCCGGTTGATGCCGTGAGCCGTCAGCCGTGAGTCGTGAATCACGACTCACGATTCACGAATCACGACTCACGACCCGGCTGCGGGCACCTCGATCCAGAACCACCCCCTGAGATCGCCTTCGGCGAAGCCGGTGGCCTCGTCATCCGGGTAGCTTTGCGTCAGCGCCGACCGGAGGTTCTCGTCAAGCCCGTCGGCTGCTCCGTGACAGGCGAGACACGGTGCTGCGAGCCTGATCGGCAGAATCGCGCCGAACTCGCCGGCAGGGCCCTCGGCGTACCAGGGGTTCTCGACCAACGCGTTCACCGCCGGCGCGGCCCACTCGGGGGCGAGATTGCCGGGGTTTCGCAGCCGGTGCGACGTTCGACCGATGAGTAGATCGTGATTGTCGGCGACGTGCTCCGAGACCATCGGCGCCATGTCGCGACAGACCACGACGGCTGCGGCCGGCCCTCCAATCTCGAGCTCGGCCTTGAGCTCCCCCATCAGGGTTGTCGCCAGCTCGTCCCTGGCTGCGAGCGCTCGGTCGAGCTGCAATCGCTGCGCCGTCGACAGATCCGCCTCCGCCACGACGCGCCAGGTCGAAGCGACCTCGATCTCTCCGTCAGGCGTCGCCACCGGCTCCGACCGGCCGCAACCCGAGACCACCAGCAGTAACAGGGCGCCTATCGCCGCTCGACGCGTCATTTCAGCCTCCCGACCCGCGTTCCCGTGCTCCCGAGATGGTGATCGCTGTCACGAAAAACGCTTTTAATTCATTGAACGGTTTGACAAATTAACTTCTTAGTTATATATTAATGAAAGATGAGCGGTGATTCATTTATCGCCTCATCAGATCTGTTCAATCAGCCCGTGTCCACCATCCCACCCATACTAACCCGCCTGAAAATCCCATCAACACAACCCACCACTAAAATCACCCACCTTACGCGGGCTTGGACGGGTCTGTCCACGCATCAACAGATTCGCCGAAGCGCACGACCTGGTCGTCGACTCGTTCACCTCCGGAGCCCGGCGTCTCGCTGAAACCACTCTCGTGGGTCTCGCCGGGGAGCTGCCACAGGGGGCCCGGTGCCGACCTGGCGAATGCGCTTCACGCCAGGGTTACCTAACCCGCACTTCTCACCGGGATTCGTTGCGAGGTCGGCGAAGTGCTGTGCCCAGCTGGGTTTTCGATCCGAGGGGCGCGCAGGCGTACTTGAGAGTACGTAGGGACCTCGCGCACCGCCCGCGAGGGCGGACCCGACGGAGTCGGGAGACCCCGCAGGGGTCAGCGTGGGCTGGAGCACCCGGAGGTGAGAAAGCCCAGCTGGGTGCCGTGCATCGCCGGCCACAGCAGAAAGCTGGTGAGAAGTGCGGGCTAAGCCGGCGGCCGATCGGATTCACCTGCAGGTGGTGCAGGACGAGCAAAGACCTGGGTGATGAAATACACAACCCCGGTTTCGGGCCTGTTCGAGGTAACGATGCCGATGCCGACCCTCGTCGCGTCGGATGACAGGATGGCGGCGCGGTGACCCGGGCTGCGCATCAACCCCTCCTGGGCATCCGCGACCGTCGAGCTTCGGGCGATGTTCTCGGCGGCGAAGACCGCCCGGTAGCCCGCGTTCTCGAGTCGATCACTCACGTTTCCGGTGATTTCCGAGACGTGCGCGATCTCCCCCGTTCGCGCCATCTCGGCGCTGTGCCGACGAGCAACCGCGGCGAGGACGTCGTCTCGCGCCAGGGGGGGAAGCCCAAACCTCGCTCGATCTTCTTCGAGCAGTTTGTGGGCGTAGGCCTCTGCCGCAACCGGATCTTCGATCCAATCCTCACTCGTCCTTCTCGCCCCCACCCAGGCCCGCGGGGGATCACGGCCGATCTCGACGGGAAAGAGGAGCACGACGTGGGGCCCGGAGAGATCAGTGGCAATGACTTCAATCCACTGGGTGCCCGGTCGATCCGCCATCTCCACCGCAGCCAGAAGACGATCGCCGCTGAGACCACCGGAAGTTTCCACGACGCGTCCGTCCGGCAGGGTACTGATCACCGAAGCGCCGGTCACCGGCCGGAGAAAACGAACAAACACGGCCACCGACGCCCCGGGAGTCACCGAGGTCGGAACCGGTTGCATCTCGACATCGCGCTCGGTCAAAAAGACGGTCCAGCGCCACTTGTATGGCGGGTTTGCCGGGTCTTTGGACACCCCTGCATGGGTTGCCGGCACCGTCGGGAGCATCTCCGCGAGGTGGTCGAAGAACGCATCATCGCCGTCATCATCGGTCATGACGTGGAGGACCGCGGCGAAGGGGTCGGGGCAGCCCGACCAGTGAAGGACGAACTCGGAGAAGGAGAGCGGAAGACCATCGGCACCGGCCGTGCGGCCGTAGATTCCCGCGGCTCGTTCGAGACATGGGACCACCTTGAGGTGGGGAAAGCGGGTTTCGAGCCGACGAGCCAGGCTGCCGGCCACCGGCTCTCCCCCGCTCGTCCGGTACATCTCGGCCGAATCGCCGGGCAAGGTCACCGTGATCACCGGGGACGCGATCGCCGCGCTGGTGGATCCGACTCCGTCGGGGAACGCGGGCTCCGGCGCTCCCGTGGACTCGTCACTGCCACAGCCCGACACGGCCAGCACAGCGAGACATGCTGCGACAGCCCGGGGATTTCCGTGGAAGGATCGACCGTGACGCTTCATCTGCTTCGGTGTTTCCAGATAATCGGAATCTCGATGGGAGCACCGTTTCGCGATCGTCGGTCTCGCAGAACTCCCAGATGATCGAACCCGCCGTAGCGGAGGAAACCGAACTCTACCGGATGAGGCTGCACAGACCGAGTATCGCACGGTGGTTGCCATGAACCGCCATGACAATTCTCCGTATACTCGAATGAGACGGCTCTGCTGATCTCGACCCGGAACCGGCCCGGGCGAACTCAACCGGGGCGTGGTCATTCGCCGGAGGGCTCATTGATCCAGATCGATCGGCTGAGGAAATGCTACGACACCCTTGTCGCGGTCGACGACGTCTCCTTCGATGTTCGTGACGGCGAGATCTTCGGGCTCCTCGGCCCCAACGGCGCCGGCAAGACCACGACCATTTCGATGATCTGCGGCGTGCTCCAACCCGATGGCGGACGGGTCCTCATCGATGAGCGGAACATCTGGATCGAGCCGAAGCGGGTGAAGATGCATCTCGGGGTGGTGCCCCAGGAGATCGCGGTCTACGAAGACCTCACCGCCCGGGACAATCTTTCGTTCTGGGGGTCGCTCTACGGTCTATCCGGTGCCGAACTCACCCAACGCATCGATGAGACTCTCAGCCGGGTCGGGCTCGCCGAACGGGCCGGCGGCAAGGTCAAAACCTTTTCCGGGGGCATGAAGCGCCGTCTCAACCTGTGCATGGGTCTGCTCCACCGCCCCAAGTTCCTGCTCCTCGACGAACCCACCGTCGGCATCGACCCCCAGGCCCGCCTCAATATCCTCGAGGTCATCCGCGAGGTGGCGGCCGCAGGAACCACGGTGCTCTACACGACCCACTACATGGATGAGGCCGAGCAACTCTGCGACCGGATCGCCATCATCGACCACGGCAGGATTCTCGCCCTCGGCACCCTCGGCGAACTCACCAGACGCGCCGGCGAAGCCGAGGTTCTGCGCCTCACAGGCCCCTTCGATGACGAGACCCTCCGGGAACGCCTCGCCGCCATACCGGGCGCGCGGATTCTCGGGCTCGGCGGCGGCAGCGCCGTCCTCGCCATCGAGTCCGACGGGCCCGGGCTCCTCGAGATTCTGCCCCGGGTGCTCGATGCGGATCTCGGGATCGAGGATGTCTCGATTCAACGACCGAATCTGCAGAGTGTCTTCATCGCCCTCACCGGACGCGATCTCCGCGACTGATGGCGGTCATCGCGATTCTCCGGCGCGACCTCAAGCGATACCTTCGAAACCCGGTACGGACAGGCCTCCTCTTTTCCATGCCGTTGGTGATGGCGGCCATCTTCGCGGTGGTCTTCGGCGGCGGTGTCGAAGAAATCTCGATCAGGGTGCTGCTGTGGGACGAGGACGACAGCCTGCTTTCGATGCTCCTGGGAGGTGCGGCGAACCGCGACGAGGCCGGACAGCAGCTCGATGTGGTTCCGGTCGGCGAGGAGGGGCTCGCCATGATGGATCGCGGCGAGGCTTCGGCTCTGGTCCACATTCCCGCCGGGTTCACCGATGATTTTCTCGCCGGGAGAAAGACCGCCATCGAGGTTATCAAGAACCCGGCCGAGCGGTTTCTTCCGCAGGTCGTCGAAGAGGGGGCCGGTATCGGCGGATCGGTCCTCTCGGCGGCATCGCGGGTGTTTCGGCCCGAGCTCGAACAGATCCACGGTTTGATGGGCGCCGAGGGCTTCCCCAGCGATCTCGCGGTGGCCGGGCTGAGCTCCGGTGTCAACTCCAGGTTGAGGGGCCTCGAGGAGATCCTGTTTCCACCCGTCATCACCCTCGATTCGGTCACCGTTTCCGGCGACGACGACGAGGCGGTCGAGGATGTCGGAATCCTCGCCGTCTTTCTCCCCGGGCTCGCCGTCATGGGAACCCTCTTCCTCGCCCAGTCGGCGACCCGCGACATTCTCCGCGATCGTGAAGACGGCCTGCTTCGACACCTCCTCTCCGCGCCCGTTTCGCCGAGCGACTATCTTCTGGGCAAGTGCCTCTCGGTCATCATGGTGACCGCGGCGGGATTCGCCCTCATGACCGTGATCGGCGCGGCCGTGGGAGTTTCCTGGGGTCCGCCGGTGGCGACGGCAGCGCTCATCCTCGCCACGGCGTTGGCGGCGAGCGGGACCCTGCTGCTCATCATGAGCCTGGTCGGCTCCGAGCGCCAGGGCGACACCCTGACCACCATCGTGATCATCGTCTGGTCCATGCTCGGCGGCGCATTCATGCCCCTCGACCAGATGCCAGGGTTCCTCCGCCCCCTCTCCGCCTCGACCCTGGTCTTCTGGTCGACGGACGCCTTCAACACCCTCATCCTCCGCGGCGGAGGGTTCGCCGAGATCCTGCCCAACCTGGCGGTTCTCATCGGGGTGGGAACGGTGTTTCTCGGGACGGGAGCATTCATGCTCGGGCGCAGGATCCGCCGGGGGGCGATCTGATGCGCGCCGTCGCCGCCATCGCCCGCCATGATCTTCGCCTCGTCATGTCCGACAAGGGCGCGGTGGTGTGGTTGTTCCTCCTGCCCATCGTCTTCGCCACCTTTTTCGGGCTCGTCATGGGAGGCGGGTCCGACCCGGCCGACGCCAAGGTCCGATTGAAGGTGGCCGACGCGGACAAGGGAGCCATTGCCCGCCTCCTCATCGACGAACTCGGGAGCGAACGGCTCGTCCTGGTCTTTGTCGAGCCCGCCGACCGGGACTCGAACGCCGACAAGGTTCCGACGCTGGTCATCCCGGCGGGGACCACCGAGGCTGTCCTGGCCGGCGAAACAGCCGCCCTGCGTTTCGAAAAGGACCCCGAGACATCGGCCGAAGCGGCGCTGCTGGTTCAGGCTCGAATCGTCTCGTCCATCGCGGCCGTCACCGGCCGCCTCGTCGAGGTCAGGGAGGGACTCGAACCGGGGGCGCCCCTGACACCCGATCACCTGACGGGTCTCGATCCCGCGGATGACCTGGTCGTCATCGAAAGCCGCTTTGCCGGGGAGGCGAAGATGCGTCCCGGCGGCTTCGCCCAGTCCATTCCGGGCAACACCGTCATGTTCGTGATGTTGATCGCCCTGACCTACGGGGCGGCCACCATCAGCGGCGAGCGAAGCGGCGGTCAACTCCGTCGGCTTGTCACCACTCCGGTGAGCAGAGGCGAGATCGTCGCGGGCAAGATCGTCGGCCGTCTGGTCGTCGCGTTCATTCAGATCTCGGTCCTCATGGTGGTGGGCGTCATCGCCAACCGGACTCTCGGCGTCACCATCGGCGACCACCCCTTCGCCACGTGGATCGTGTTGCTCATCTATGCACTGGCGGTCGCTCCCCTCGGCGTCGCCTTCGGTTCCCGGTTCACCGAGCCCGATCGAGCAGCGAGCATCGGCGTCATCGCCACCATGGTGATGGCGGCCTTCGGCGGCTGCTGGTGGCCGCTGGAGATCGTCTCCGAGACCCTCCGGCATATCGCCCTCATCTTCCCCACGGGCTGGGCCATGCGGGCGCTGCACGGGACCATCTCCTTCGGCCTCGGCCTCGAGGGGGTTCTCGCTCCGCTCGCGGTGCTGCTCGGTTTCGCCGTGGTGTTTTCCGTCGTCGCCGCGAAATCGCTGCGGATCGATTAGGAGCCTGTAGCGCAGAGATCAAGGATGGCTTTCGGGGCTTCGATCGGTCCAGAAGGCGCGGCTGCCTTGCTAGCCGCCGAGGCAGCGGACCACGACCATCGTGACGTCGTCCATCTGTTTGGCGCCGCCCTTGAAGTCCCAGACCTCGCGCAGAATGAGATCGCGAATCTCGTTCGCGGTGGGGACGCCGTCGAGATTCCTGAGGATCCGCTTGAGCCGGTCCCACCCGTACTGATCGCCGGCAGAGTCGATGGTCTCGACGAGTCCATCGCTGTAGAGAAGCAGGACATCGCCGGGCGACAGCTCGATCCGATCTTCGCCGTAGCGTGCGTTTTCCATGGCGCCGAGGGGGAATGATCCTGAACCGACCTCCTCGACCTCGCCGTTCGCCCGACGCAGCAGCACCGGTGGGTGGCCTGCGGTGGCGACGGTGGTGGCGCACTCGCAGCGGTCGAGAACCACGAGCGCGAGCGTCATGTGCATCCGCGGCGCGGAGGTTCGCTTGAGCATGAGGTTGACTCGATCGAGCACGGCGCTCGGTCGATCCATGTCATCGCGCAGGAGGTTGAGGCTCGACCGGACGCCGGACAGGACGAGACCGCTCGCCACACCGTGTCCGGTCACATCTCCAACCACCATCGCCACCCGGTCCGGCCCGAAATCGAAATAGTCGAAGTAATCCCCTCCGACCTCGGTCGCGGGGAGCGAAAGGGCGGCGACATCGAGCCAGTCCAGCTGCGGCGCCCGCCGCGGCAGCATGCTCAGCTGGATTTCCCGCGCGTATTCGAGCTCCTGTTTCATCCGGAGCCGATCGTGATGGCGGTCCGACTCGGAACGCCACCGGAGGAGGAAGCGGTTCTCGAGCCGCCGGCTCATGGCCCACGACACGACGAAACAGACGATGAACAGCAGCGCGTACAACACGAGGCTGAGGAACGGCGGCGACTGCCGGGTCACGAGACTCTCGCCAACCAGGCGAACCGCCACCACCGCATAGAGTGAACCGAAGAGAGCCACCGTCTCTCCCGATGCCAGACGGAATCGGACAGCCAGGATGGGAAAGACAAAGAACCAAAAACCGATACCGCCATCGGCGGAACCGTGGAAGAGCTGGAACAGGACGAGGTGACCGACGAGCACCGCCGCCACCGCTTGACGGAGGTTGCGGGCGATCCCGGGACTCGAACGATGGCGCAGGAAAAGGAGATCGGCGACCAGGACCAGACCGGCCGCTGCACCGCGCGTCATCGAGCCCGCTGCGAACATCGCGATGGCGTAGATCGCAGAAACGACCGCGAGGCCGATCACCGCGAGACTGAGCCGCCGCGCGTTGGCGATGTCGAAAAACGTATTGAGCGCAGTCTGTTCGCCGACCAGGAGCTCGTCATCGGACATGGTGGTCTCTTCCAGACTGGCGAGAACCATCCGGTCGAGTCCGGCAAACCTCGAGGTCTTCAGATCGTCTGGCATCCGGGACATTCTACGCGACTCCTCCCGACCCAACGCCGACCGGCTGGGGTATCATGCGCCATGCTTCTCGGGCGACCACGAGTTCGTCACGACCGCACCCGGTTGGATCGTGTCGCGATCGCAGTCGTGACGGTGTTTCTTCTCGTCGCCGCGGCCGGGAAAGCCGCCGGCAACACGGCCGACGCCATCAGCTGGGGACACGACAGCGACGGCAACACCACCATCACCATCGTCTGCGCCGAACCCCTCGAGTCGTCGGCCTTTCGCTCGTACCCCATTGCGGATCCGCCCCGCGCGGTCATCGTCATCGGGGGCATCACCAACCGGTTGAAACCGGACGTCATGGCCATCGGCGATCGACACGTGACCCGCCTCAGACTGGGATATTCCGCCGTCGGGTCGCCACCGGAGCTCAACGTCATCCTCGACCTCGCCTCGGATGATGCGCAGGTCCTCGACATTCTGCACACCCGGAACCGCCTCGTCGCCGTGATCGGCTCGCCGATCCATATCGGGTCTTCTCCGGCGACGCAGACTCCGCCTGCGGCGGTGCCGACGTCTTCGCCTGTGGCGTCACTCACCCCGACTCCGGGGATCGTCGACCCGTCCCCGACATCAACAGAAACACCGACAAAGACACCGACGGAGACACCGACACCGACCGACACGCCAACCGAGACAGCAACGGAGGCGCCGACGCCGACCATGGCCCCTGCCCTGACAGTCGTTCCCGGCCATCCCGAACCCCCTGCTCCATCCGTGCCGCCGGTCATGACTCCGACTTCCACCCTTGCGCCGAGGCCTTCCTCGACACCGACCGATCCCGCGGTGGCATTTCCAACTCCGACCCCCGAACCTGAATCGGAGACCGCGAGCCGCGTCGTCGATATCGTGGCGATCCTCCGCAACGACGGGTCGACGCTCCTTCGGATCACCGCCGACGGGCGGATGCCCTACGGCATCGCGCGCACCCTCGAGATCACCGACGAACCCCCGCGGATCATCCTGAGCCTTCGCGGCCTCAGGGCGCCCGATCTGCCACGCACCATCGAGATCAGCGATCCCAACCTCGACCGGATCCGACTGGTTCACGACGCCGAAACCTCCGAGGGGGAGCTCCATCTCGTCCTCCACCTCGAGCGACCCGGGGTGTCGGTGATCGATCTCAACCAGGTCGGTCCGCACCTCGTGTTGCTCCTCGCAGCCGAAAAAACGGCCGACTCCACTCCCTGAACCTCCGGCCCGGGGAGCGCCCGGCGGCCCGGCAGTCTCCATGGCGGCTCTTCCTGTGATACAAGAACGTATGACCGACCGCGGGGCTCCACTCGATCTCGATCATGTGTCGATGCTTCTTGCCGATGACGGACGGGCAGGCGTCGAACGACAGCGGCTGGTCGCCCTGATGGATCTCCTCGCAACCTTGCCCCCTCCGCCGGACGAGGAGGAGCACTTCCCCAGGTATTCCGCCCTCAGAGACCTGTTTCTCGCGGCATCTCACGACGATGATGGTGAGCTTCTCGAGGAGACGTTTCTCGATTTCTATGCCCACCTCCACATGCACGAGGCCCCCTACACCGCGGCGGAGCGGCAGCAAGTCGACGCCGCCGGCGGTTACTGGAGCCACGCCGGAGGCCTGAGCCCGATCCTCAAGGCCGGATCGTGGATTCACCCCGAAACCCTCAGCGTCGACATCGGCGCCGGCAACGGACTCCAGGCGCTGCTCATGCAGAAGTTGTACCCCCACGCACGATGCTGCCAGATCGAGATCTCGAGCGTCATGGTGGAAATCGGCCGCCGCCTTCAGAAATGGCTCGGGATCCCCGAGTCGCGGGTCGAGTGGCGGGTTGCCGATGTCCTCGAAACGACTCTCGGCGGCTGGGACTTCGTCTATCTCTACCGCCCCGTCAGACCCGTCGGACCGGGCGCGGCGTTCTACAGGAGACTCGCGAGCGCCCTCGAGAAAGAACCCACCGAGGTGATCGTCTTCAGCATTGCCGACTGCCTCGGCACATTTCTCCCGGAGTCCTTTGTCCGTTTCTACACCGACGGCCACCTCACCTGCTACCGAAAACCCGCCAAGGCCCAAAGCTCGAGTTGAATCGGGGACGGGTTTCAATACCGAGTTGTCGAGGGTACTACTGGCCCGCTTCGATGATGGCGGCGAGGTCGTCGGCGGTGATGCCGCCCGCGAGCCTGCAATCCGGGTTCCCGGCGGCCCGCTCTCCGAAGATGTGGTTCACCGCCGGAACCAGATCATCCGCGTCGACGACGAGATCGTCATTGGCGTCACACGGTTCGGCCGCGACGACCACGAATGAGGCCAGCGCCTGATCGTTGCCGGGATCGGTGTCGCATTCCCAGGCCGCCACCGATCCGAGGTTGCTCTGCGGACCGACCGCGATCGGCTCCACCCCGATGGCGAAATCCCACACTGCCGCCGGGGCCAGGCTCACGAGAGAGCACTCGACGGTGGCGCCGATGAGCACACATTCAGGCGCAGACAGATCCGGTCGAAAGACGAGTTCCGCCGGGAGCGTGGTGCTCACCGTCACATCGGTGGCGATCACCGCCGAGTCGTTCCTCACCCGGGTCTGATAGATGAGCTCGTGATCGACCGAGACCGGATCGCGATCGGCCGCAAAGCCGATTTCGAGCTCGGTCCCTTCACAGATCACCTCGAGGACGATCTCGTGCTCACCGACATCGACGCTCCAATTGAGGAAATGCATGAGCGGCGGCAGAGTCGTGGTCGCGAACCACCCTCCGAGGCTGTCGAAGGTCGAGATCTGGAATCGTTCGCCGCCCTCGGGCTGATACGGATTGATGAGGGCGACATCGAGGGTCGCCGCCGGCGCCGAACGCTCCAGTCAGATCGAGCCGATCGTGCTCGCTTCCCGGGGTTTCCCCGCCGATCTCGATGGCGAGCCGTGCGTTCGCCCCGGGATCCAACGAACCGTCGACGGTGAGAATGCCGGGCGAGAACCCGGGACTCAGGGTGCCGTCGAAGCTGACGCTCGAAGCAGCTTTGAGTTCGAGTATCCCGGAACCGCGGATCTGTCCGGAAGAAGGGTTGTCGAACGCGACATCGACCATGGTGAGCGTCCCGTTGGACTCGAGATCGAAGAAACCGAAGTTCGCCACCGACATGGATGACGCGTCACCAGCGCTACCGACGACCCTGATTGATCCGCCGCCGCCGACGGTCACCGTCCCGTAGTTGGTGAAGTTCGAGGGGACATCCTGCGCCCCCGCCGAACCGACGACCCTGATCGATCCCCCGCCGCCGACGGTCACCGTGCCGTAATTGGTGAAGTTCGAGGGGACATCGATGACGCCGCCGCCGAGATCGACCTCGAGGTCCGCACCGGCAGCGTAGATCTCGCCGTCGACGCTGTTGATGTGCTCGGCTCCATCATGGCTGATCCGCAGAGGGGAGCCGTCGACCGTGATGAGACCTTGGTTGTCGACGACGGCCGTGAGTTCGGACGTGATCCCTCGCGCCTTCAGGCCCGGCTGGGTCGAAATCACGCCGCCGGCGGTGTTGACCAGGATCCCGGATTCCACCTCGAGGGTCATGGCGACGGTTCCGTTGAACGCGATCCGACCGAGGTTGTCGAACCCGTCGGCGACCACGAGATGCGCACCCTCTCCGGTGTCCTCGTACTCGATGGTGCTGCCCGGGTGGGTCGCCAGGCTCCCGGTGAGGAAACCCATCCCGGCAAAGTTGAGATGGCCCCAGAGATCGACGGCGATCTCGACGGTCCCGTCGTCGATCACGAGCTTGGAGTGGACCTCGATGGTGGAACCCGAGTCGGTGCGGAGAACAGCGCCGTCGTTGACCTTGAATTTTGTCGTCCCGGCCAGGTAGCCGGATCCGTTGAGGGTGAAATCGGCGGCGACGATCTTGACCTTTGGACCACGCCGCCGGCATCGACCTGGAGACCGGCGATCGTGACCGGCTCGGTGACCATGACCTGGTAGTTGCCGTCCTCGAGGATGCAGGCCACGTCGGCCGGGCCCGGGACGCCGATCGGACTCCAGTGCTTCGCTTCATGCCAACTCAGATCGGCGCTACTGCCGTCGGCGACGAAGACCTTCGTGCATGGAGGAGTCTGTGCGACCGCGGTGCCCGATACGAGAAGACACAGCAGCGGCAGCACCAACGGCGCCCTCCGCCGATTTGTGTCCAACCACCGTTTCATTTTTGTGCTCCCCTCGGGAGACCGTGTCGGTCTGAACCGACAGAATCCGATTATACCACCGGCGTCGGTTGGAACACTCAATTCGGGGTCTGACGGGTCCTCTTTTCGACCTCGGCGGCCTTGTCGGCGACGTGGATCCAACCCTTCGCGGTCGCGTCGGTCTTGACCTCGGAGAGGAGCCGCCGGGCATCGTCGGCCTCGCCGGCTTCAACCATGATCTCGGCCAACGCCAGCCTGGCCTCGATCTCGACCCCGAAGCTCGACTGCTCTCGGGCCTGCCCAAGGAGTGCATCGAGCATTGAGCGGGCCTCGCCGAAATCGCCCCGCCGTCCGGCGACCCGGGCCTCGTTGATCTGCAGCACCATGAGGGTCACCGAATTCGCGGATGCTTCCAGCGACCGGATCCGCTCGACGGCCGCGGCGGCTTCATCGACCCGACCGGCACCGAGCTCGGCTTCCGCGAGATAGTTGAGCGCATCGGCCTCCTGAGCCGGCATCTTCAACTCGGAAAACCGCGCCACCGATTGCGACAACTCGGCAGCCGCAGCGGCATAGCTTCCGCGCCCTGAAGCAGCTTCGGCCAGGGTGAGCCCGGCGAGGGCGAACTCGCTCTCGACCACGCTGGCGAACTGGTGGTCGCGTCGAAGATCGCGCGCCTCTTCGTGCCGGGTTCGCGCGCCGGTCAGATCACCCTGGGTCAGAAGCACCTCTCCCAGACCGAAGAGCGCCTCCGCCAGGGCCTCCGGATTGTCCTGAACCCGATAGAGCCCGGCCGCCTCCTCGAAAAGGCTCCGCGCCCCATCGAGGTCGCCGCGGGCGGCGTCGATCCGCGCCAGGTTCATCACCGCCGCCGCCTCGTGCTTGGCTTTGCCGAGCTCGCGGAACTGGGCGCGCACCTGGGTGAAACTGTCGACCGCACTGACGAAATCACCTGACCACATCTGGACGAGCGCCACGTTGTTGAACGCATCCGCCTCGCCGCTGCTGTTGCCGATCTCGCGCTGGAGTTCGAGAGCCTGAGTGAAGAACGCGAGCGCCCCCGGGAAATCTCCGAGGCGGAGGCGAATGCTGCCGAGCAGGTTGAGTGCGTTGCCCTCGGTGATTCTGGCCTCGACCCTTCGCGACGTTGCCAGACAGGCCTCCGCTTCAAGCGTCGCGGATTCGACATCACCGAGCGCGAGATGGGTCAAGGCCAAGGAAAATGCGACGGTGGCCTCTCCTGCCGGGTCTCCTGCTCCACTCACCAGACGGCGGGCAGCCTCGAGTTCGGTCAATGCCAGATCGAGATCGCCCGTCCCTCTCAGACCCTCTCCGAGGGCGAGGCGGCCGTCGGCCTCGAGCACGCTCGAACCGATACGCTGGCTCGCCTCGACCACTCGTTCGGCGGCGGAGGCCTGTCGGTGCGAATCACCGATATTGCCCGCAGCGTTCGCCTCCGCCAGATCGATCCGTGGATCACCGCTCAACGGCATCGGGAGCGACCGCAGCTCCGCCACGGTTTCGAGGGCAGCCTCAGGCAGTCCCGCCCGGACCTGAGCATCGGCAAGCGCCAGACCGTACTCGAGATTGTCGGGATAAACCAACCACAAGGAGCGAAAGGTGTCCACGGCCTCGTTCAGAAGTCCGGCAAGGACCTGGTACTGACCTTCGATCCGGAGCCGGAGCTCGCGCCCGAGTCCTCCGCTCAGCTCCTTCGATCGCACGGCGGCCGCGATGGCGTTGTTGCGGTACCCGAGGGTTTCCCATGCGTCGGCGAGCTCGATCCAGACCAACGGCGAATCCGGTTCAGCGATGGCGGCCTGTTCGAGCTTGACCCGCGCCCCCGCCGGATCGAAGGAGCGCAGGCGGACCACGCCCTCGGCGTAGAGCCTGGCCGCTTCCTGACCATGGGGGAATGCACCGCTGACCATCGATTCGGCAGCGACATCGAGTCCGAACCGGCTTCGAATCTCAGCCGCCGCGCCGATGGCGAGACCGGCGAGATCATTCCGCATTCCGGTCACCGACTGAAGAATGATGACCTCTCCCGCATCGACGTCCTGGACCCGCGAATCGAGCCGAATGGTGGTTTCGGGACCGTCACCGAGGACGGCGTAGGACCCGAGCACGATGAGATCGGTCGCCAGGAGATCCCGCAGCCGGCCGAGGGTCTCCGGTCCGAGGGTCGTCACATGGTCGATTCCGAGCTCCGCTCGCGCTTGAGCCACGCTCTCGCTGGGAATGGTGCGGACCTCGCCGCCCGCACCCAACTCGGTGGTCAGGAAGTCGCTCAGGACGGTGGAGATCCAGGAGGAGCTCGGATCGCCGGTGTTGTTCTCGAACCCCAAGACCGCGACCGATCGCCGGAGCTCGACCGTCGGTTTCGAGTCCACGGCAGCTTGCCACGGCGGCCAACCCCGCGTGAAAACCACGACGGCGCCCATGGCAGCGATCACGACCGCCAGAACCGCCGCCCAGCCGGCCGCGGGGATCGTCAATCCACGGAATCGTCGCCGCGGCATCCCTCGCACACCGCCGAGAACCAATGGAATCGACTCGACATCGGAAAACCGGTCCTTCGGGTCCCTTTCGAGACAGCGGAGGATGGTCTTGTCCCAACGCGGCGGCACACCGGGGCTGCGCATGCTGGGGCTGGTCGGTGCGTCCTTGAGCTTGTTCAGCGCGATCTGGAAAGCGCTCGCGCCCTCGAACGCCTGGGCGCCGGTGAGCATCTCGTACATCACCAGACCGAGGGAGTAGATATCCGACGCGGTGGTGGCCGATTTTCCCTCGATCTGTTCCGGCGACATATAGGCGGGCGTGCCGAGGATCTCTCCGGTTCCCGTCACCGTGAGCTGACTCTCGTCCTTGACCTGCAACCGGGCAAGACCGAAATCGGCGATGACCGCCCGGACTCCATCCCCTTCCGGAACGAGGAAGATGTTCGACGGCTTCAGATCACGGTGGACGATCCCCTTCTTGTGCGCCGCACCGAGACCGCCTGCCAGCTGTTCGACCACGGCGAGGGCCTCGGTGGGTTCCATCACGCCCTCGCGGAGCCTGGCCCTGAGGGAAACGCCTCTCAGCAGTTCCATCGTGAGAAAAACGACATTCTCGCCGTTGGGCCGAACATGCCTGCCGAGATCGAAGATCCGGCAGACGTTCCGGTGACTGACCTTGCGCGCGATCTGGATCTCCCGGCGAAACCGATCCAGCGTCATGGGGTCGTTGGCCGATCGCGGCAGGATGGTCTTGAGAGCAACGCTCTCCCCGAGCTCCTCATCGTGAACCTGATACACCTCACCCATCCCGCCACGGGCGAGGAAACGCTCGACCCTGTATCTCCCGGCCACGATCTCCCCGGGCGAGAACCCGGGCGCGAGACTCAGGCTTTCTTCGGAATCCCCCGGGCGCACGGGGTGGATATTGGTGAGGGTCCGATCGTCCGGGGGACCTGACGGATCCCTGGCATCGCCGTTCTCAGCCACTCACCCTCCTCATCAGCGCACGGACGAGCATTCTCAGCCGATCTCGCCACGGGAAGCGCCAGAAGTTGGTCGCCACCACGCCCCGGCTGAAATAGGTCTTCTCGCTGTAGTCGATGGCGACCTCGACCATGACCGGCACTCGTTTGCGAACGAGTTCCAGAGCGACGGGGATCACCGATCCGAGCTCCGAGTCGCGGATGATCCGGAAGTACCGGCAACCGACCGCCTCCGCCACCGCCTGGACGCTGTAATCGGGCAGGATGCTGCAGGTCTGGCGGTTGAGCGGAATCTTCTGGAACTCGGCAATGAGACCGTGGTGGCCGTCCCGGAGCACGCAGATCAACGGCGTCGCACCGTAGGTCGCCGCCGTCAGGGCCTCGAGACCGGTCATCAGGAAGGCGCCGTCCCCGGCCAGGGTCACGACATCGCGATCCGGGTTGGCGAAAGCGGCGCCGATGGATGCCGGAACCGAGTAGCCCATGCACGAGAAGTCGATGGGTCCGAGAAAACACGCCGGGTGATCGAGTCGAAGGTGCTCGGCCGCGAGAAAGGTCCCGTTTCCGCTGTCGGTGACGTAGATCGCATCGTCACCACAGTGGCGCTGCAGCGCGACGAACAACGCATCGGGGGTGACTCTCTTCTTCGACGCAGCCTCCCGCCAGCCTCGCCGCACCTTTTCGTGTCCGTCCGCAATCTCCAGGGCCAGGGGTTCGTACGGCCTCTGACCCCGGATGTTCCCGGTCAGGGCCTCGAGGAAAGTCTTCGCATCCGCCGCCACCGCCAGGGTTGTCGGCAGGTTCTTCCCGAGAACCTCGGGATCGATGTCGACGTGGATCAAGGTCGCCGGCGGAGCATTGCCGTAGGATCCGGTGGCGACCTCGCCGAATCGGCAGCCCACGGCGAGCAGGCAGTCGCAACGATCCATGATCGTGCGCACGAAGGGCGGTGTCGAACGCCCGATTCCGGTCCACAACCAAAGGGGGTGGGACTCGGGGAAGACCCCCTTGCCCTGGAAGGTCGTCAACACCGGCGCTCCGAGCTGTTCGGCGAGGGTCATCAACTCGTGTCTCGCCTTCACTGCACCGGCGCCGATGTAGATTGCCGGTCGTTTTGCCTCCCCGAGGAGGCGGGCGGCCTGCTCCACGAGATCGCGATCGCACTCGTTCTCGGGTTCCGGCTCCGGCTCCCAGCTCGGCGCGCTGACCTCCTGGGTCAACATCAAGAAGTTGGCGGGGATCTCGACCGCCACCGGTCCCGCCGGCGCCCGGCGCGCGATCTGGAAGGCGCGCCGGACGGTCGGGTAGATCTCCGAAGGGTGCTCGATCCGCATCGCCGCCTTGGTCACCGGACGGAGCATCGCGATTTGATCGACATCGTGCAGCTGAAACGAGGCCCCGGTGTCGAGCCGGATCCCGCACGCCAGCACGACGAGCGGGACCTGATCCATGTAGGCTTCGGCAATCCCGGACATGCTGTGGGTCACGCCCGCGCCTGGCACGACGTTGAGCACTCCCACCTGGTCCGATGACCGCGAGACGCCGTCGCCCATGAAGGCGCCGGCCACCTCCGAGGTCACGAGAATGGCCTCGACGCCGGGTTGATCATCGATGGCGTCGTAGAGCTCGATATTGTGCGTTCCCGGGATCCCGAAGGTGAATTTCACCCCCTCGTCGGCGAGGGCGCGGGCGACGAGCTTTGATCCCCGGGCCTTCATGACCGCAGGAGCTCCCCGGCGTTGTCGCGGATGTGTTCGGCGACCCGGTCGGCCAGGGCCATCACCGTGACGTAAGGGTTGATCTCCGCGGCCCGCGGGAAGAGCGCCGAGTCGCCGACGTAGAGCGCGCGCGATCCGTGAACCCGGCCCCAGCTGTCGGTCACCGAGTCGGAAGCGTCGCGTCCCATCCGGCAGCCGCCCATGAGGTGGGCGCTGGTAACCGAGATCTTCCCGGGAATCACGTTCGCTCGCGGGATCATCTCCTCGACCCGATCGGCATCCTGGCGATCGATGAAGAAGGAAACGCCGGCCGGCGCATGGACCCGTCGGGCGCCGGCGGCGAAGAAGATCTTGGCGGTGGTCACCATGCTGCGGTGGAGCGAGTCGAGGACCGTCTCACCCATGGTGTAGTCGACCACCGCCTCACCGTCGCTGTCGACGAGTACCCGGTTCGACTCCAGGGCCGGGTCCACCGCAAGAACGAGGATCATCTGCAGCCGGGGAAACGCGCGCATGAGTTCCGAGTGCTCGGATCCGAAACCGATGAAGTTCTTCGCGGTGACAAACGGAAAATACATACACGTTTCGAGCAGGAACTTCTCCGACTCCCAGAACTCATCGCAATAGAAGCTCTTTCGGTGCCCGTGAAAGTTGGAGATCTCCCGCGGGTGCTCGCCGACGAGGATCAGAGCCGGGTGCAGGGTCAGGTACCGGCCGAGGGCCGGAAGGCGATCGCCGTATCCCGACCGCAGCAGCAACGCCGCCGAGTTGACGGCGCCGCCGCAGACCACGATGGCCTTGGCATTGATCCGTATTCCCCCGGTTCCACGCCGACGGAAGACCGAATCCGGATCGGCCACGGTCGCCTCGCAGCTCGCCTCCCCGACTCGAGTGACCCGACAGTTGGTGATGACCTCGACTCCGGCTGCCTCCGCAGCCGGCAACTGGACCCGGTGGGTGCCCTGCTTGGCGCCGTTGGGACATCCGAGGTTGCACACGGCTCGACGAGCGACAGCCCTTGACGTTGATCGGGAACTGCCGCGCCCGGTAGCCGAGCTTGATGCAGCCTTCGAGAAAGAGACGGTTGTTGTCGTTGAGCTCGGATTCCGCGAGTGTGTGGACGTTGTTCTCTTCGAGGTACTTCGCCGACCGCCGCTGAAGATCCTCAAACTCGATCCCCGGGACATCCCACCGCTTGACGACATCCTCCGGGAGGGTCAATGAGGTTCCGGTGTACACCACCGTCGAACCACCATAGGCCTTGCCGTAGGCCAGGGTCATCGTGCGGTCCTTGGTCAGAACCCCCCCGGATTCGAAATAGAGCTGCCGAGCCATCTCGATTTCTCGCCCGGTGTAGGCGTCGTCGCCGAGCTTCGGG
>CAWGLT010000019.1:0-214742 GCA_963823445.1 uncultured Acidobacteriota bacterium | reverse complement strand
GACGAACCAGAAGATCAAGCCTAACGACTTCCAATCTAACGGCGTGTGGTGGGAAGACTGGGGGTCTTCGAGATCACGGCCAGCACGATTATGGCACGGCTCACGAACGCGGCGGAGGCCGGTCAGTACGTGGTGGCTGACGCCGTGCGGGTCGAGTGGATGGGCGATTCGCCTCAGAAAACGACGGTTTACGTGGAGGGCGAGGACTTCGAGTCGTCGACCTATCAGCCCCACTACGCCTGGTACAGCAACAGCTGCCAGATCAACTGGACGCTGATGTCGCCGGGAGTGGCGGGAGTCACAAGTGGAGGATTCGCCTCCCACTTCACGAGCAAGCCTTCGACGGCGGTGGCTGAGTGGAACGTGAACGTGCCCGAGACGGGCGGTACACGTGGTGGGTTCGGCTGAACTCGTATTCGAGCCACTACACGTACTCGATCAACGGGTCGGCCTTCGTGCCTCTCGACGTGACGCAGGGAAGCAACCGGGTCAACCTGAACTGGTCGGGGATTGATATCCGGTTCATCGAGTGGGTCTACCAGGGCGAGGTCAACCTCCAGGCGGGTGAGAACTCGGTCCGGATCCAGATCGCCAGGACCCGGGGATACCCACGGAATCATCGACGCGATGGCGTTCACGAGCGAAGGATGGACGCCGACCGGACAGCGGCCGCCGGTGGAGAATCCGCCGCCGGCCGGGCCGGATGACTGGTTCGTCTTCGCGCGGGTCCAGACGCCTTCAGCCCGGAGAGCATCTTCGACCTGTCGGGCGTCCTGGAAGACGTGGCGGGCAGCCACGGGCCGCTGAAGCGGATCGGCGATGACTTCCAGTTCGCGGACGGGACGCCCGTGAAGTTCTGGGGCGTCAACGCCCACCCTCCCGAGACGTCCTGGGGAATGCAGCAGCAGGCGAAGTTCTTCGCCAAGTACGGCATCAACATGGTGCGGATTGCACCCGCTTCAGGACTTCCTGGGCCTGCGAAACAGCCAGGGCGGGTTCGACCCGATGGCACTCGACCGGCTTGACCGCTGGTTCGCGGCGCTCAAGGAGGAGGGGATCTACACGACGTGGTCGGTCTTCTACCCCCACGTGATCACGCCCAGCGACGGCTACAGTACGGGGCTGTACAACGAGCTTCCCAACAAGACGGTGAAGGGAGTCGACGGGCAAGTCGACCTCGGGCGTCGTGGCGTTCATGCCGCAACTTCAGCAGGCGGAGTGGAACTACCTGCAACGACTGCTGGAGCACACGAACCCTTACACGGGGCTGAAGTACAAGGACGATCCGGCGCTTGCGGTGGTCGAGACGCATAACGAGGACAGCCTGTTCTGGCACGCGCCTTTGAACCAGTTGTTTCGCGGAGACCTGCCGCTACACCGCAATGAGCTGGAGAAGCAGTTCGGGGCGTGGGTAAAGCGAAGTACGGGACCGAGGCCGCGCTGACGAGTGCGTGGGGAACGTTCAGGAGGCCGCGGGACAACTGGGCGGCCGGTGACGTTCGAGATCATGGGGCGCGTACCACCTGGGGGCGGATGGGCCGCTTTACGAGTACGCGGGGCAGACGGTGCGAGCGGGCGACTTCGTGGAGTTCTGGCCCAGACCCAGCGGGCTTACTACGAGACGCGGCAGGCTCAGCTGCGGTCGATCGGCTACCAGGGGGTGACCGTGAGCACGGCCTGGCTCAGCGGCGGACCGGCCGGCGAGGCAGCGAACCTGTGGACGGACGACGCGATGGACGCGATCGACCGACACGCGTACGCCGGAGGAGGCGCGGGCGGACACCGGATCACGCCGGGGGCGGTGAACGACTTCACTCATATGTCCGTCGCCTTTTAGCGGGATCTTGTCGGCCGGGAAGTGGCAGGTGGAGGACAAGCCGTTCATCATGACGGAATGGGCGCAGGTGGGTCCCAACCCGTGGCGGGCGGAGTCGATGCCGCTGATGGCGTTTTACGGGATGGGGCTGCAGGGCTGGGATGCGTCTTACGCGTTTTCGGCCAGTGACGCGGCCTACATGAGGTCAGGGTGGGCGGACCTGTCGGCTTACCTGGCGGACACGCCGCTGGTAATGGGCCAGTTTCCAGCGCTTGCGCTTGCGGTTCAGCGCGGGGACTTCGCGGAAGGCGGCGCGGTTTCGCAACGGCGGATCAGCCTGGACGGGCGCGTTCAGCGGCACGGACGCGACGCAGCAAGGGACCAACGCGACGCCGAGCGAGTGGTACGCGGTGGGACGCGTGAGCACGAAGGTCGGCGACGGGCTGGGTTCGTCCGTGAAGGGAGATGTGAGCGGCTACTGGGACGCGGCGGGCAAGGTGGTGACATCGAACACCGGCCAACTGGCGTGGGATTACGGCAATGAGGTGGTGGAAGCGCGTAGCGACCGGACGCAAGGCGTGGTGGGCTTCGCGGGGGGGCAGAGCTTTGACCTGCCGGGGCTGACGGTGACGGTGGACACGGGGTTCGTGAGCCTGCTGTTCACGTCGCTGGATGGGCTGCCGATTCTGGAGAGTGAACACATTCTGGTGACGGCGCCTGCGCGTGACAAGCAGCTAGGGGCCAGTACAGCGCGGATGGGAAGACCTTGCTTTCGACTGGAAGCGACCCGCTGATGCTGGAGCCGGTGAAGGCGACGATCACGATGAAAGGCGGCGCTGTGAGCGGAGTTCGGGCGGTGGACTTATACGGGGTGCCGACGAGCCGGGCCGTGCCTTTGAGCGGCAACACGTTCACGATCGATGGGCGGTATCAGTCGTTCTACTACGAGATCAAACGGGCCGGGCCGGACGACGGGGACGGCCGCGCGGCGGCAGCGACGGCGGGAATCGCTTCGGGAAAGGCGTCCGTGGAAGCGATGGCGGCGGAGTGGCGGGGAAGCCTCGGCCGCTGCCGTGGCGCAGCGTGGAGTGTCGAGGCAGGCGGGAGCAACGGGAATGGTCCTGGTGATGATTCCCATCGAGCTTCCTGGGACGGCGAGTGGCGAGAAGGAGAAGGAGAAGCCGTTGCGGGAACGGCTTCGTCGAGCAGATCTTGCCTGGTTAGCGACTTGCCGGTTTTCCTGGCTCAAGGGCCGGGGGAGCTTCGGCTTCGTCGAGAAGAGGGGGCAGGCCACAAGGGGTGTCCGGACGGGAATTGGGTTCGTTTCGTTACGGGGTTGGCTTCGTTTTGTCGGGGAGTCAGGCACAGCCTGACCTACTGGTCTGACCACCGCTATTTGTCGGGAAGGCGGACGCCGCTCCGGGGTTGCGGTAGACCGCAACCCCAGCCACCCGACCGCCCAGCTTCACCCATTTCGCCCCGGCGATCTTGCCGTCATTGCCGTGTCCCGACGAATCCTTCAAGACGTCACCCGAGCCTTCGTCGAACCGATACATTGCCAAGGTGTGCTCGTCGGCGGTCAGGGGGGCCTTCGCGTCGTAATCGCTCGTGTAGCGGGCGACGTTCGAGATTCGCACCTCCGACAACGTCCCGGCCCATTCAAAGCCACCGCCGTCGTGGGGACTCCCGTCGCCGGGGCTCGTCCCCAGCGAGACCTTCTCCCGACTCGGCTTGAATGGGTGCTGGAAACCGGTTTGGCCGACTTGCTTCCCGTCGATGTAGAGTCGCAATGCGGCTCGTCGACGATCCCCGCCAGCTTGACCGGGCGATTCAAGTATCGATCATCCTGGGAAGAATAAACGTCGACATACCCATCTCCGACGCGAGCGGAGATGTAAAATCCGATCTTCGCTGTCCCCAGGCCGAAGCCGCCATACTGCGAGTTGCCGACGATCTCGCTATGGTACTGCGTCTTGTTCACCGGCCATTCGTCGATCTGAACGGTCGCTTCGACCGTCAGAGGGAGCGAACCGTCGTGCAGGAGAGGAGTGGCGACGTAGTCGGCATCGCCGTCGAATTTCAGCGCAGACCTCGCCGTCGCCGGAGCGGCGGCGGCCGGGTCGCCGGCATTGCCTCGGGCATCGACGATTCGGCGGGCTCGATCGGGCCGGTCGTCGTCCGCGGGGCCCGGAACAGGCGCGTCACTCCGGTGGACTCGGTCGCGACCAGGGCGAAAGCGGCAGGAGCGCCGCGGCCGCGGCGGCGACCCATCTCCGCCCGGTGGGTCGCCTCTTGCCGCGGGGGATGAGGGAGAAGTCCTTCAGCCTGGAGTTGGCCTTGAGCTGGGCCTCGCAGTCGGCGAGCACGTCGGCGACCTCGCGGGCCGACTGGAAGCGGTCGTCCGGGTCCTTGGCGTGCAGCTTGGCGATGATGTCGCAGAGCCACTGCGGCGTCTCGGGGATGATCTCGCGGATCGGCCGGGGCGTGTCCTCGGCGACCCGCTTCAGCACCGCCAGCGTGCCGTTGGCCCGGAACGGCGGACGGCCGGTGGCCATCTGGTAGAGCACGCTGCCGAGGCTGAACAGGTCGGCCCGCTGGTCGAGCGTCTCGCCCTTGGCCTGCTCGGGGGCCATGTACATCGGCGTGCCGGCGATGATCCCGCTCTGCGAGATGCTGGCGTCGTCGGCGGCGCGGGCCAGGCCGAAGTCGGTGATCTTCACCCGGTGCGTGCCCGCCTTCGAGCAGCACGTTCCCCGGCTTGATGTCGCGGTGGATCAGGTCGGTGGCGTGGGCGGCGGCCAGCCCCTCGGCGATCTGCCGGCCGATCCGCACGACCTCGGCCACGTCGAGCGGCCCGGTCCGGTCGAGCCGCTGCTGGAGGGTCTCGCCGGGGATGAACTCCATCACGATGTACGGCAGCGGCTGCTCGCCGACCTCGTACACCTGCACCACGTTCTCGTGCCGCACCTGGGCCGACGACCGGGCCTCGCGCAGGAACCGCTTGCGGGCCGGCGAGGTGGCGGCCAGCTGCGGGGACAGCACCTTCACCGCGACGACCCGGTGGAGCACGTCGTCGAACGCCCGGAAGACGATCCCGAACCCGCCCTGGCCGAGCACCTGGAGCACCTCGTAGTGCCCGATCCGGCCGAGCGAGTCGGGCCGGGTGGCCGGCGCCAGGAACCCGAGCGGCACCTCGTCGTCGGTCCGTCTGCGCCGCTCCTCGAAGGCGATCGTGCGGGCGGTCGCGGTGTCGTGGTCGTGCGGGGCGACCGCCGGGCGATCGAGGAGGCTGTCCGGCTGGTCGTGGGCGCGGAGCAACGCCTCGACCCGGGACCTCAACTCGGCATCGCCGCCGCAGGCCCCGTCGAGGTAAGCGGAACGGCTCGCCGGGTCGATCATCTCTCGTGCGGCGTCGAAGACTTCTCGTTCGCTCATGGCCGGCCTCCGGTCGTAAGGTGTCTCATCTCCCAATGCGAGCGAGGCGTCCGAATCACGCAACGAAATCGGTGGAATCTCGTCCAGGGCCGCGTTCAGTCCCCGTCGCGGAGGGCGGTGACGAGCCAGGCCCGTGCGTAAGCCCAGTCGCCGTCGGCCGTTCGGGGCGAGATGCCGAGGGCGGCCGCGGCCTCCGCGACGGTCAGGCCGGCGAAGTAGCGGAGCTTGACGACCTCCGCGGCCCGGGGCTCGATGGCCGCGAGCCGGTCGAGGGCCTCGTCGAGGGCCAGGAGACGCGGAGACGGGCCCGGCGGCCCGGCTTGCTCGGGGTCGAGGTCGAGGCGGGTGAAGTCGCCGCCGCGTTCCGGCCCGTGCTTGCGGCGAGCGGCCTCGACGAGGATGCGGCGCATGGCCTCGGCGGCGGCGGCGAAGAAGTGCCCACGCGCAGTCCCAGCCGGGTCCTCGGCGCCGACGAGCCGGAGGTAGGCGTCGTGGACCAGGGCGGTCGCCTGGAGCGTCTGGCCCGGAGCTTCATGGGCGAGCTTCTGGGCGGCGAGCTTGCGGAGCTCGTCGTAGACCAGCGGGCAGAAGCCGGTCGGCGGCCTGCCGGTCACCATGCTCGATTGCCGAGAGGATGCGGGTGACGTCGTTCATTGGGGGGATCGAGCGCGCGGCATCCGCCTGGCGCCAAGGTTTGGCTCGATTACCGGCAGGCGCAGGAGTCCAGGCTAACCCTCTTGCGTCACCTGGGGAAGGGGCGGATCTGGACGCCTTGCGGGCATCTTGGTTGCGTGACGATCAGATTGTCGGCTGACGTTTCTGGCGTGAGATCGGTAGTTTTTCAAGGGTGGCTTCAGGGATGAGGGTGGTAAAAAGGTAAGGAGTCAAGTCAAGCCGAGCCTGTGTTTGTGAAACGAATACCGTGGAACTGTTCGCGAGCGGCTGCTCGTTTTCGTTACTCATGGCGACGTTTATCGAGGGGCGGGAGCGATGCCGAGTTTCGATGTCTGGCGCTTATGGGCTGCGGGCGGCTGGGGGGATGAGCCGGCGGGGGTTGATTCGGGTGGGGTCGACTCGAGCTGGCGGGGCTTTCGCTGGAGGGGTTGCTGCGGCTGCGGGCGGCGTCGGCGGGATCGGCCGCGTCTGGGGCGGTGTCCGGGGGCGGGCGAAGTCGGCCATCTTGCTGTTTTTGTCGGGTGGGCCGGCCCACATGGATATGTGGGACATGAAGCCGGACGCGCCTGAGGATGTGCGGGGGACGTTTCGGCCGATTGAGACGAACGTGGCTGGGATTCAGGTATGCGAGCATCTGCCGAGGATGATCGAAAAAAAGGGGTCAGGACTCAAATCGATACCTGTCGTGGCACCGATTGTCTTAAATCGGTGTGGCAATGCCACAAGAGGTCGAGAAAGACCCCGGCGTCATCCGGACCGCCGCGGAAATCACGCGGCGGGTGGCTGTGGTCCTGTCTTCAGGACAACGGGCGAATGGCCTCGCCGGATGATGGGAGCCCTAGTCTCGAAAATGAGACCACGGCCACCCGCCGCCTGAAGGCCGCCGCCGCCCAGAGCCGCTATCGTGTCCGCCAGGGCGACCATCGGATTCTCTACACCATCGAAAACGCTCAGCGAATCGCCGAAGCTGTAAAGGTCGGCCCCCGTCGCGACACCTACCGCCAGCCCTGACCCATACCCTCTCATCCCCCCACCTCGCAACTTTCCCAGGAATCCCGCTAATCAGCTCCTCCCGCCTCGATAGTAACCAGGGACCATGCGCGGCAAGTCGCCGCCGCCCGGCCCCTGGAGATTCTCGACCATGACATCTCACCCAGGCTCAACCACATTTTTGCGACCCAGGCAGCCAGTCCCACGCGCAAAATCCCCCGCGCCTCACCAAAACGAACCCATTCTCAAAAAACACCCCCCCTGGGAACGCCAGGCTCCAGCCTGGCTCCCCCGACAATCATCCTGGGACCGCCAGGTTCCAGCCTGGCCTCTTCAATCATCCCCTCAACCCCAACTGGCAAGCCAACCCCCAACTTCGTCCCCAGCGACCGATTTTCAGAAAACCCCACCACCCCCAGGCGCAAAACGAACCCAATTCCCCGCCATTTCCCACACCGAAACGAAGCGACCGAACCCACCAGTTTTCATCCTCCATCCTTTTCTCCATAAACCACTTGTGTCCCAAAACCTTCATCTCGAAAGCGCACGCTCACCGCATCGGCACCCCTCGCAAGCGCCTTTCCCGAAACGAACCCACCGCCCGGCCCGCTCCCGAAACGAACCCACCGCGACCTCCTTGGCCAGGCTTCCCCTCGCGTTACATTCCCCGAAAGTATCCCCCACCCGAAACGAACCCAATCATCCCCCGGGAGCCCGCCCGCCATGCTCGCTAACCGTCTCACCCTCCTGATCCTCACCCTGGCCACAACCGCCACTACCTGCGCAGCCGACAATCCCCCCACCCGCCACACCGCCGTCGCCATCCAGGGCGACGCCTTCCTCATCAACGGCCAGCCCACCTACGAAGGCCGCACCTGGAACGGCCACAAGATCGAGGGCCTGCTCCTGAACAGCCGCATGGTCCAGGGCATCTTCGACGACCTGAACCCCGAGACCCGCGCCATCTGGGCCTACCCCGACACCGGCCGCTGGGACGCCGACCGCAACACCCGCGAATTCCTCGCCGCCATGCCCGCCTGGCGCAAGCACGGCCTGCTCGCCTTCACCATCAACCTCCAGGGCGGCTGCCCCGAGGGCTACTCCAAGAGACCAGCCCTGGCACAACTCCGCCATCACCGCCGACGGCTCCCTCCGCCCCGACTACATGGCCCGCCTCGAACGCATCCTCGACCGCACGGACGAGCTCGGCATGGTCGTCATCCTCGGCATCTTCTACTTCGGCCAGGACGAGCGGCTCGCAGACGAGGCGGCCGTCATCCGGGCCGTCGACAACACCGTCGACTGGGTCCTCGACCACGGCTACCCCAACGTCCTGATCGAGGTCAACAACGAGTGCAACGTCCGCTACGACCACGACATCCTCAAGCCCGACCGCGTCCACGAGCTGATCGACCGCGTCAAAGCCCGCACCCGCGACGGCCGCCGCCTCCTCGTCGGCACCAGCTACGGCGGCGGCACCGTCCCCGACGAAAACGTCGTCCGCGCCTCCGACTTCCTGCTGATGCACGGCAACGGCGTCAACGACCCCGCCCGCATCGCCGAGATGGTCCGCCAGGCCCGCGCAGTCCCCGGCTACCGGCCCATGCCGATCCTCTTCAACGAGGACGACCACTTCGACTTCGACAAGCCCCACAAACAACTTCACCGCCGCCATCGACCGAGTACGCCTCCTGGGGCTACTTCGACCCCGGCGAGCTCGGCCCCGACGGCAAACGCATGCACAACTACGTCGACGGCTACCAGTCCCCCCCCGTCAACTGGACCATCAACACCGAGGTCAAAAAAGGCTTCTTCCGACTCCTGGCCGAAATCACCGGCTCCACCCCCTGAAAATGCGAAAACGCCAAGGAGCATGATCATGCTCCTTGACGTTAGCATAAACATAACTTTGTAGAATCCGCTGTGCGGATCATTCCAAGCCGGCTAATCAGAATCCGTCCCTCGAAATCACCTCGCCCCCGTTGCGGGAGACAAGCGCCTTGAACACCGCCGCATTGACTCACCCCGGAGCAGATGGCGGGCTACGCCATGGCGAACTACGACCCCTCCTTCCAGGAAACTGCGACCGCGGGTGACATCATCGTCGCCGGACGCAACTTCGGAGCCGGCTCCTCGCGCGAACAGGCCGCCACCGCGCTCAAGTACCGCGGCATACGCATGGTCATCGCGGCGAGCTTCTCGCAGACCTACCTCAGGAACGCTTTCAACAACGCGTTCATCTGCATCGAGTCGCCGGCGCTGGCGACGGCGATCCGCACGGCCTTCGAGGCCGAATCCCGGGGCGGGGCGAAGACGATTCCGGCAGGGGAACTGGCGGTGGACTTCAGGAGGGCGGTCGCCACCTGGAGCGGCGGCGAGTACAAACTCTCGCCGGTCGGACCGGCGGCCCAGGAGTTGATCCTCGCCGGCGGGCTCGAGGCGTTGACGAGGGCGCGGCTGAGGGGCTGAGCCCGATACCGCGTCCGAGTCAGGGACAGGAACAGCGTCCGTGGCAACAGCAGCGGCAGCGGCAGGAATCAGGGACAGAGGCAGCGTCCGGGACAGCGATGAAGCCGACCAGGACCCGCGGAATACCCCGCCCCAACGGGGTGCCGGGTTTGACATTGTGCCGGATCAACCACCCGGCCCCGCGTTCCGCTCCGCACAATGTCATACCGGGCTCCCTCGGGGAGCGCCATGAGGTCAGCTCTCCCGGCAACGATGCAGGCCGCCGGCGCACCATCGGCGTGGTCGCAGCCCTCTCAATCAACCCACGCGCGACCACGCCGATGGTGCGACGCTGGGCCGCGGGGACGCCAATGCGTCCCAGCGGCCCAGAAGGCCGGTGCCGATAGAAGCCCGTGGCCGGGAATCCTACCAAGCCCGACCGTCCCGCACTCTCTCGGATACGCCCAACCGACTTCAACGTCTCTGATGGGCAGGCTGGAAGCCCGCCCCCACAATGTCCGCTCACCCTGATCTGGATCCGAGACCGAAGCCGGCCATTGCACGCGCGACCACGCCGATGGTGCGACGCTGGGCCGCCGTGACGCCAATGCGTCCCGGCGACCCAGAAGGCCGGGGCCAATGGAACCCCGTGGCCGTGCCCGTCGCGCGCCGTGGCCGTGGCCGTGGCCGGGAATCCTACCAAGCCCGACCGTCCCGCACTCTCTCGGATACGCCCAACCGACTTCAACGTCTCTGATGGGCAGGCTGGAAGCCCGCCCCCACAATGTCCGCCCACCCTGATCCGGATCCGAGACCGAAGCCGGCCATTGCACGCGGGGAACCACGCCGATGGTGCGACCCAGAAGGCCGGGGCCACGAACAAAAGACGGGCCGGCCGGCGTGCGTCAGACCGGCCGACCCGGGGGGAGGGAGGAGTAGGGTTCTACTCCTCTTGGAGGATGACGATTTCGATGTTGCGCGGGTCCGCGAAGGCGATCTGCACCGTTACATCGCCATCGAGCATGGACGCATACATCAACAGATCGTTCTCGATCATGCGCTCGACGGACACGATGGTCACCTGACCGATGGTGATTTCGGTCATGCCGCCGCCGAGATCGTCCAGGGTCATCTCGCCGTGTGGCGTGTCCGCCACCAAGGCGTCAATCATCGCGTAGATGTCTTCATCGACGATCCCGGCCGCTGCATGGTGGGCGACGGCGACCGCCGCCACGGTGAGAACCAGCGAAACAACAACGAGGGCAACAAGCTTCTTCACGATGGGCCTCCATGTTCCAACCGTTGGAGTGATCGGATCGCAGATCCCGAAGCACCCGACGCGACAAACCTGCGATCCGGACGATTGGTCTCATCCCACCATTTAGCAAGATCCAGGCCACCCCGTCGCCCGACGACATGACCGCCGTTTGTTGGGTCTTTGTTTGATATTGAATCTCGGACGCGTGTCAGTTCGCCCCATGGGGTGTGGCGATACACCTCAACCGCCGCGACAAACGTGGGAACGGTCCCACGCCCGGTGCTCTACCAACCCCCCGATGCGCCGCCGCCGCCAAAGCTGCCGCCACCGCCCGAGAATCCGCCGCCGCTCGAGAAACCGCCGCCGCTGCTCCATCCGCCTCCGCCCGACGAGGTCCAGTTGGTCCAGGTCGGGTGCGACGTGCGGAACTCCTTGCCGGCGCCGGTGTGCCAGATCAGAAGACGCAGGATGGGGAAACCGATCAACCACGCCGCCACGATGAGCGCGGCCCACCCGGGCCCGAGGACGGCTCCGGGGAAGGCGAAGTAGAACGGCACCAGAAACAGGTAGAGAAACCAGGCGCCGCCCCCCTTGGTGAACAGCGCCGAGAGGGTGAAGACGCCCATCACGCCGAAGAAGATCGCAGCCATGACGAGGAGTGGCGCGGCCTCGGGCGCGCCGACGGCGGTATCGGAGAGCGCGGCCGAAGCCTCCGGATCGCCCTCGACGAGACCGGAGATCGTCTCGACCGCCAGCTGCGTTCCACCCGAGAAGTCGCCCTGGCGAAAGGCCGGCTTCATGACGTTGTCGATGATGCGGCCGCACAGGGCATCGGGGAGCACGCCCTCGAGTCCATACCCGACTTCGATGCGGATCTTGCGGTCATCGCGGGCGATGAGGATCAGGACGCCGTTGTCCCGGTCCTGCCGACCGAGTCGCCAGGCTTCAACGACCCGCATCGAGTAGTCCTCGAGGGGCTGGCCCTCAAGGCTCGGAATGGTGAGCACCACGACCTGAGCGCCGGTTGCTTCCTCCAACCTTTCTGAATCGGCCGCCATGGCGGCGACTGAGGTGGAGGAAAAGATCCCCGCGAGATCCACCACCCGACCCGAGAGCTTCGGTATCTCGAGCGCGAGGCCGGGCAGGGCCAACCCCATGATCGCGACCAAAACGGCAAAGCGGCGAGCGATCATCGGTCTCGGATCCGAAGCTCGTTGGGAAGCTCGTCGGTGTCATCCGGCCGGATCTCCAGACGGTGTTCCTCGAGTAGGCGACCGCACTCAACGATGGCGGCGATGAGCGCCGCAGCCGGCTTACGCGCTCGGATTCCCGCGATGACATCGCCGACCACGTGGTCCCACGAGCCCGCGGGCACGGCGCGGTTGATTCCCGCATCGCCCATGACCACGACCTGGCGTTCGAAATGGGCGACAAAGATCAAGATCCCCGTCCGGTCTCGGGTTGCAAAGACCTCCTCTTCGAGAAAGCAACGCTCCGCCCGCTGCCTCGCGCGGCTCTCGAGCGCGGTGTCGCCGATCACCCACCGACGAACGCCGGCGGACCATCGCACCAAGAGCGCCCCGGCCACGGCGCCGACGAGGAGCGGGAGAACAACCCACAACCAGAGGGACCCTCCCCAGAAACCGCCGAAATAGTGCACGACGATGCCGCCGGCCATTCCGGCCAACGCGCCGAGAGCGGCCGCTTTCCAGCCGGCCTCCGGGTAGTCGTCGCAGACACCGACGACATATGGCACGATTTCGCCCGAGGTCCCGCCTTCGGCATTTCGGGATGCCTCGGCAATGGCGCGCCGATCGGCTTCGGTGAAAAGCGAGCTCAGATCAGGCACGGTTCAGAACTCGACCACCGGCGGGGCCTCGGCTCCATCGACCGCCTCGAAGTAGGCCTTGGGTTCGAATCCGAAGAAGTTGGCGATCAAGACCGTCGGAAAGGTCCGCCGGACGGTGTTGAAGTCGCGCGCCACCTCGTTGAATCGGTGCCGTTCAACGGCGATCCGGTTCTCGGTGCCTTCGAGCTGGACCTGGAGGTCGCGAAAGGCCTGGGTCGATTTGATATCCGGGTATCGCTCCACCACGACCAGCAACCGGGAGAGCGCGCTGGAGAGACCATCCTGGGCCTGTTGGAACTGTTGCATCTGGGCCGCGTCGGGAGCGTTTTCGAAGCTGACCTGGCCGACCTTGGCGCGGGCCTCGACAACCGCCGTCAGGGTCTCAGATTCGAATTCGGCGGACCCTTTCACCGTGGCCACGAGGTTGGGGATGAGATCGGCCCGGCGTTGATAGACGTTTTCGACCTGGCCCCAAGCCGAGTCAACGCCCTCGTCAAGGGAAACCAACCGGTTGTATCCACCCACACCGACCATGGCTACCACGCCGATGATCACCAGAAGTACGCCGCAACCGATGGCTGCAATCTTCATTTCAATGGCCTCCTGCCCTCTCGAATTGCTGGCGACATTGTACCCGGAACATCGATGCACGGTGCGGCGTCGACGAGATTCCACATTTCCACAAACCCTCAAGTTGACACCATGAGCGTTGAGGTTCAGTCTTCGGTTCAGAGACAGGAATCGGTGTCGAGATTCCATCGCCGTCGATAAGGAGGCCTGACATGAAAAAGTTCTGGTGGATCATCCCCCTGATCACCATCATCGCCATCATCGCCATCTCGGCCCGCGCAGGTTCGCCCGCCGGCGACGCCGCCCTCGGCACCCAACCCTATGACAACTTCGAAACCGACGCGGCGTGCGCCGAGTGCCATGTCGACATCGCCAGACAGCACCAGCAGGCCATGATGTCCCAGTCGTTCACCCACCACTGGGACGAGATCGAGTACTTCGAGCTCGCCCTGCCCCACTCCGAGAAGGTCGAGAAGGTCGCCGGCGTCAAGGCCGGCTGCAACGGCTGCCACGCGCCCCTCGCCTTTCTCGCCGGTGATATTCCGCCGAAGCCACCCGCCGAAGGCACCCGCGCCAACGAAGGCGTCAGCTGCGCCCTCTGCCACGCCATCACCGGTCACGACGGCGAGGTGCCGTTCAACTTCAATTTCACCGTCGATCCGGCCGCCGGCACCCAGGGCACCCGCGCCGGGGTCGAAAGCCCGGGCCACGAGATCGTGGTCAATCCCTATCTCGCCACGGCCGAGTTCTGCGGCACCTGCCACAACGAGAAGGACCCGTGGGGGCTCTGGGTCAAGGCCACCCACCTCGAGTGGAAGGAGAGCCCGCAAGCGGCAGCCGGGATCGTCTGCCAGGACTGCCACATGCCTCCGGCGGCGGGAAACTCGGCGCCCGAGACCGGTGGCGTCGATCACCCCGATGTCCGCCAGCATCTCTTCCACGGCGCGCACGACACCGGCAAGCTCATGGGCGCCGTCGAGGTGCGGATCCACCCATCCGAACTCGAGGCCAAACCGGGTCAAGAAATCACCCTCACCGCCACGGTGGTCAACGCCAAGGCCGGGCACATGATCCCGACGGGTTCGGCTGAAGAGCGCTTGGTCTGGCTCCATGTTGAAGCCGTGGATGCGTCCGGCGCGACCCACCATCTCCAAGTGGATGCCAAGGGATTCGGGGGCGAGGAGCTCACCATCGCTTCCGCCGACGCCCTGGCCTACCAGGACATCGGCGACATCAAGGGCATCGAGGGGTTCGCCGGGATCAAACGCGACGGCGATGTGCCGGCGGGCGACCGGATCTTCCGGCTGCCCTATCTCGATGAGCAGGGCCGGATGACGGTAGCCCAGTGGAACACGGCCGGATTCGGGACCGACTACCGACTGGCGCCGCTCGAGGCCAAGAACGAGACCTTCACCTGGAAGCTGCCCGAGGATCTGCCGCCGGGAACGGTCACGGTCACCGCCACCGTCTTGTACTCCAAGCTCGTGTCGTCCGTCGCCGAATACATGGGGGTCCCCGCCGAGGAGGCCGAACCCGTCAAGATGAGCGAACATCAAACAACATTCGTGGTTTCGAGCAAGGGCTAACTCCTTTTTTTTCACGAAACAGGAGCCGTTCGGCGCTGAGCGCCAAACGGCTCCTGTTTCGTGAAAAAAACATGCGATACTCTCCGGAGATCGAACTCGGAGGCTGAGAATGTGCGGCCTGGTAGGTATCTTCGGCGGCAAGGGCGATCCGACCGAACGGCACGAGATCGTCCGCCGGATGGCCGCCACTCTGGTCCATCGCGGCCCCGACGGCGAAGGCTACGAGTTCACCGCGGACTGCGACTTCGGATTCCGCCGGCTCGCCATCATCGATGTCGCCGCCGACTCGCCCCCCTACGCCAACGAAGACCGCAGCATCTGGTCCATGGCCAACGCCGAGATCTACAACTCGGATGAAATCGTCCCCGTCCTCGAGGCCCGCGGCCACACCTTCCGCACCCACGTCGACACCGAGGTCATCCCGCATCTCTATGAAGAGTACGGCGTCGATCTCGTGGACCATCTCAACGGGATGTTCGCCTTCTGCGTCTGGGACGAGCGCGCACGAACGCTCTTGCTGGGCCGCGACCGCGTCGGTGAAAAACCGCTCTACTACTGGTGGAACGACGGCCAACTGGTCTTCGGCTCCGAACTGCGCGCCATCCTCGCCCACCCGGAAGCGCCCCGCGCGGTCGACCCGGTCGCCCTTCGCCGCTATCTTCTCCACGATTATTTTCCGGCGCCGCTGAGTCCCATCGCCGGAATCCGGAAGCTCCCCGCCGGCCACGTCCTCACCGTCCGTGACGGACAGCTCGCGGTGCGTTGTTACTGGGATCTCGCCGACCACTTCAAACAGCCCGAGATCGCCGCCATGACCCCGGCGGCCATCGCTGACGAGGTCGACCGACGGATGGCGAAGGCGGTCGAGCGACGACGGCGCGCCGATGTCCCCGTCGGCGTCTTTCTTTCCGGCGGCATCGACTCCTCGGCGGTTCTCGCTCACCTCGCAGATCAGATCGGACCGGGAGTGCCGGCCTTCTCCCTCGGCCACACCGACCTCAATTTCGACGAATCGCGCTTTGCGCGGGAAACCGCCCGGTTCTTCAAGGCCGACTTCAACGAGCTGGTCCTCACCGAGGACGACCTCGCCGATGGTCTGCGCCGGGTCGCGGTGGGTTTTGACGAGCCGCTCGGAGACGCCTCCATCATCCCAACCCACCTGCTCTCGCTGTTTGCCGTTCGAAAAGTCAAGGTCGTGCTCTCGGGCGAGGGCGCCGACGAACTCTTCGCCGGCTATCCGACCTATATCGGGAACCGGGTCGCGGGTTGGTACCGCAGGATGCCCGGGCCGGTTCGACGGTCACTCGTGGCCGGGATCCGCAAGGTTCTTCCCGTGTCCATGGGCAACGTCAGCCCGGATTATCTCCTGAGTCGGTTCTCGGCCGCGGCCGAGCGCGAACTCGTCGAGCGCCACCACACCTGGTTCGGCAGCCTGCGTCCCGAGCGTCACCCCGAGATCCTCTCCGGCCCTGTGATGGCGATGCTGGCAACCGATGACCCGTTCGGATCGGCCAGGGCGCGGGTGGCGGGCAAGAACCTCCCGGATCCGCTGGCGACCCTGCTCTACTCGGATTTCACCATGTACCTCCAGGACGACCTCCTGACCAAGGTCGATCGGGCGACCATGCTCGCGTCGCTGGAGGCCCGAACCCCATTTCTCGATCACGATTTCGCCGAGTTCGTCGCCGGCATCCCCTCCAATCTCAAGCTCCGGGGAATCACGACCAAGGCGATCCTCAGACGGGCGGTGAAGAAACGGCTGCCGCCGGAAGTACTGAAGCGCCGCAAGCGCGGCTTCAACATCCCGTTCTCGCGATGGTTGCTGCACGGTCTCGGCGAACAGCTCAGAGAACGATTCTCCGCCGAGAGGGTCCAGGCGCGAGGCCTGCTCGACCCCGCCGGGATGACCCGCCTCATCGACGAGCACATGAGTCGCCAGACCGATCACCGCAAACCGCTGTTCTCGCTGCTCGCCCTCGATCTCTGGTGCGACGCCACCTATGGTGAAGGCGCACCGGTGCCCGTTGCGGGCGAGCCCGCCGAAGGGCACTCTGAGAACGCATGATCGGCAACCGACACCCACCTCTTCTGGTTGCGTGGGCGCTGATTGCGGCCGTCGGTCTCGGCTGGGGGCTCGGAAGCTACCCACTGATAGACCAGGACGAGGGCCGCAACGGCGAGATCGCCCGCGAGATGGCCCAGTCCAACGACTATGTGCTGCCCCATCTCAACGGGCTTCCCTACATCGACAAACCGGTGCTCTCCTTCGCAGCCTCGGCCGCGGTCATGGAGTTTCTCGGCCCGACCGAGCTCGCCGCTCGGTCCGTCCCGTTTCTCTCGACCCTGGCGACGGCGCTTCTCGTCGGGCTGGCCGGCGGGCGCTGGTACGGCCGTGAGGCCGGATGGGTCGCGGGCATCGCCGCCGCCGTCGCGCCGCTGCCCCTCGCCTTCTCCCGGATCGTCATCCTCGACAGCCTCCTCGCTCTGCTCGTAACCTCGGCCTTGCTCTCATTCCATACCGCGATCGAGGCTCGTGCAGAAGGGCGACCGGACCGCCTCTACACCCTCCTCGCGTGGGCCGCCATCGCGTTCGGGGTCTTGACCAAGGGCCCGGTGGCGCTGGCCGTCCCGCTCATGGTTGCGGCGCCCTACGCCCTGTGGCGCCGCGCGTCCTGGGCGGTGTGGAACCCGCTGGGCCCCCTCCTGATGGCCGCCATCATCGCGCCGTGGGTGTGGTTCATGGAGGATCGTCTTCCCGGCTACCTCGAGTACGTCGCGATCACCGAGACCTGGCAACGCGTCAGCAGCGATGAACTCCAGCGAACTCAACCGTGGTGGTACTTCCTCGTCATCGCCGGGACCGGCTTCCTCCCCTGGTGGCCTTTGGCCCTCGGCCGCCGTCGGTTGGACGGCGGGATCGACGCCCGGCGAATGTTCTGTTTTCTCTGGCTTCTGGTCCCCCTCGTCTTCTTTTCGCTCTCCCGCTCAAAACTGCCGCAGTACATCCTGCCCCTCATGCCCGCCGTCGCCCTCTTACTGGCTTCTCGCTGGGCGCCGGGTTCGAGCCTGCCTCGACGGTCAACCATGGTCTCTCTTGCCGGCTGGAGCCTGCTGGGTCTCGCCATGGCGGCCGCCGGGGTTGGTGCACTCGACGAGAGCCGGGTTCCGCCGGAGCTGTTGAACGCCCTCCCGGCACCGGCATTCCTGATGGCGGGGCTGTGCTTGGTTTCGGTCATCGGGTCGACACTCGCGCTGCGACGGCAAAACGGCCCGGGGCTCGTCGCCGCGCTGAGCCTGCCCCTCGTCGCTCTTCCGGTGGTCTTTCTTCCCCTCATTTCGGTCCTCGCCGACCTCCGCTCGGAGCGCGCGCTGGTGAGGATGATCCAGACCGAGCTTCCGGCCGAGACCGAGGTGCTGGGGTTGCGGAGCTGGCGTCCTTCGGTCTCTTTCTACCTGCAAAGACCGGTGCCGATCCTGAGCGTCGATGGGGATGAACTTCGAAGCAACTACATCCTCCGAACCTACAGCGAGTGGACCGACGCCGACGGCGTTCTCCGGCCCGTGCCGGCAGAAGCGGCCGGCTTCGATCAATGCGCTCAACCCGCGGTCTATCTGGTCCACGCGCGACGACCCGAGATTCAACGGACCCTCGACCGGGCCGGTCTCGAGAAGATCTGGACCGGTCCCAAGCTCCACGCCTACTTCTGCGACCCACAGGGCCGGTGGATCGACTCGGTCGAGGGACCAGCGGTCGCACCGGTTCAACCCGGGGGCTGAACCGGTTTCGTTGCCAGCCCGGTTTTCGCCCGCCCACCGGAAACCAATCTGAGAATTCGATTTCTCCGGACTTTGTTCTTTTTCACTCCCGCCAGCCCGGATTTCGATTTATACTACCGGGCGGGGAGTGTCATGAATCCGTCCGATCCTTCAGCTCAACAGGCTGAACTGACGCCGGAAGATCTCAACCGGCGCAAAGATGAGACATCGGTGCACAGGTCCGCCCCATCCACCGGGCCGCGACCGTTGCTCAAGTGCCTCATCGTTTCCCACGATGAAGACGTGCGGTCCCTCCTCGATACCATGCTCAGGGTGAGGCGCCACTCGGTGATGACCTGCGATCACCTCGAGCTTGAAGAAGCCGACTGCGTCGATTTCGTCCCCAATCTGGCGATCATCGACTGGCGGTTGCCCGATGGGCTCGCCCGGAACCTGGTCCAGCGGATCCACAGCGACACTCGATTGGCCTCCACCTGCCAGATCCTCGCAGTCGTCGACTCGTACACGAGTTCCGAGGTCTCGACGATTCTCGACTGCGGTGTCTGCGATGTCCTGACCGAGCCCCTCGAGCCCGCCGCAGTCGAGGCGCGGATTCGCGTCCACGAGCACATTGCGGCCGAGTTTCTCAAGCTGGAAAAGGCCTATGCCGAACTCCGTCAGAGCCACGAACGCCTCCTCATTTCCTGTGGCGGACAGGAGGACGGACTCTGGGACGTCAACGTCCGAACCGGCGAACTCACCCTTTCGCCCGAGTGGGGAGCTCTCATCGGCCCGGATGTCTCCCACCAGACGAACCTCGACAATTGGCTCGAGTTTGTCGACGAGGAGGACCGCGACCGCATCCGCCAGCTCGTCGAATCGGCGGCGCGGGGCGAGCTGCAGTCGCTCGAAGAACACTATCGCCTGATCACCCACGACGGGACTCCACGCCGGTTCATGATGCGCGGCGAAACGGTTCGCGATTCCGGTGGCGAAGCTCTGCGCCTGGTGTGCCGCCACACCGATGTCACCGACGACAAGGCCACCTTCGAGGAACCCCGCACCAACCTCCTGATCGACCCACTCACCCGCCTGGCCAGCAGAACGGTGCTGCTCGACCGCCTCCGCCACGCATTTGCCAGGGCGTCGCGGATGAAGGACAAGCCTTTCGCCGTGCTCTTCTTCGATATCGACAGGTTCAAGACCGTCAACGACAGTCTCGGCCACCTCGTCGGCGACAAACTCCTCATGGCCATCGCCGATCGGGTTCGTTCCATCTGCCGGCCCAGCGACACCGTTTGTCGTTTCGGCGGCGACGAATTCGTCATCGTCGCCGAGGACGTCGAGTCGGTCCGGGACGCTACCAGTATCGCCGAACGCCTCCATCAGGAGTTTCAGGTCCCGTTCCAGCTCAACGACTCCGAGGCCTACGCCACCGTCAGCACCGGAATCGCCATGTGGCATCCGGGCTATGACAAACCCGAGAATCTGCTTCGCGATGCGGACAACGCCATGTACCGGGCCAAGGATCTCGGTCGCAACCGGTACGCGGTCTTTGACGAAAAGATGCACGCCGAGGTGGTCGCCACCCTCGAGCTCGAGAACGATCTGCGACGCGCCGTGACCCGCAAGGAGTTCCGGCCTTTCTACCAGCCGATCATCTCCCTCGCCAAGGGCAACCTCGTCGGTTTCGAGGTCCTCGCACGGTGGGATCACCCGACCCGCGGATTGGTCCTTCCAGGCGCGTTCATTCCGGCATCCGAAGAGATGGGCATCGCGGTCCAGATCGACCGAATTGTCGCCGACATCGCATGCCGCCAGGTCCGGCCTTGGCAGGTCCAGTACCGAATGGACCCGCCGATCTCCATCAGCCTCAACATCTCGACCACCCAGTTCCTCCAGCTCGAATTGGTTTCCCGAATCGACCACACCCTCCGCCAGAACGGTCTCTACGGGAGGGACATCAAGCTGGAGGTCACCGAGAGCGTCCTCATGGAGAACACCGTCCACGCCACGGCCATGCTGGATCAGCTCTCAGCCCTCGACATCGGGCTCAGCATCGACGACTTCGGAACCGGTTATTCCTCCCTGTCTTACCTCAAGCGATTCGAGATCGACTCGCTCAAGATCGACTACTCCTTCGTGACCAGAATGCTCGATGATGTCGACTCCATGGAAATCGTCCGCACCATCATCGATCTCGGTCGGAACCTCGGCAAGACCACCATCGCCGAGGGGGTGGAGACCGATGCTCAGCTCGAGGCCCTGCGCGAGATGGGTTGCGACCAGGTCCAGGGGTTCTATATCGCCCGACCCATGCCCGCCAACGACGCCACCGAGCTCCTCGATCGCATCCACCTGTCGAGGAACCACCTCCAGACTCTCCTGGTGGATCGACTCGTCGGAGAACAGAACATCGAACTCGACGAAGTCTGACCACGATTTCCTCTCCTCAAAGTCCAATTCAGGAGGCGCGATTTGACACCGGCCTGTGTTAAGCTCGTGCGCGGTAGAAATTACGGAGTCATCACGTCTCGCTGCCCGGCTCGGGACCGGGGAAGGGATGAGAATTGCGACGAAGCTCGAGCGTCACAAGCGCGACCGCGTCGAAGCCGATTCTGTTGAGTTACCCAACACCTCATTTGAGATTCAATCTGCTCGCCGGGTTCCCGTTCGAGGCGCCGTCTGTCGCCCGGACGCGCGAAACGTCGGCGGGTTATTTGGTGAACCAACCATAGAGGAGGGGGAGATGAGTCATTCTTTTGCGCGCCGGCTGAGCACGACAGGGAAATTCATTCTTGTTGCAGCCACCATTGGTCTCTTCGCCATTCCAGGCGAGGCCATCGATTTGTCCGGTTCCTCCGGCAAATACACGCTCAACCTCGACGTCACCGTGTCGTACGGTGCCACGTACCGGGTCGAGGACCGCGACCCGGCGATCATCAGCCCCTTCGAGGGCGGCACCGCATGGTCGGTCAACGGCGATGACGGTGACCTCAACTTCGACACGGGCATCGTCAGCAACACGCCCAAGGCCACGGTCGACTTCGGCTTCGGCTACGATCTCGGCAGCAACTACAGCATCGGGTTTTTCACCCGAGCCTCGGCGTTCTACGACTTCAGCCTGCACGGCAGCTGCTGCGAGCGCACCGAGCTCACCGATGAGGCCCTCGACTGGGCCGGGAGCCGCACCGAGCTCCTCGACGCCTACCTGTGGTGGCAGTTTCCCATCGGCGAGATCCGCGTCGGCCGCCAGGTTCTCAACTGGGGTGAGAGCACCTTCATCCAGGGCGGATTGAGCGTCATCAACCCGGTCGACGTCTCCGCGCTCCGGGTCCCGGGCTCCGAGCTCCGCGAGGCCTTCCGGCCCGTCGGCATGGTCTGGGCCTCTTTCGACCTGTCGAGCAACCTCTCCGTCGAGGGTTTCTACGAGTACGAGTGGGAGCCCATCGTCATCGACCCGCCGGGAACCTATTTCTCGACCAACGACTTCGCCGGCCACGGCGGCGAGCACGTCTTTCTCGCGTTCGCCAGCTTCCCCGACACGGGCGAGCAGCCGTTCTTCATGGGGCCGAACCGGGACACCCTCTACCCCTACCCGTTCATGAGCGTCCCCCGCGGTGAAACCCAGGACGCCAAGGACGGCGGACAGTATGGTCTGTCGCTGAAGTGGTACGTCCCGAGCCTGGGCGGAACCGAGTTCGGCTTCTACTATATGAACCTCCACAGCCGGCTGCCGACCATCAACGGCGTCACCGGCACCCAACAGGCCGCCGGTCAGGGTCTCGCTGCGGCGCCGGGTGTCGCGCTGGCGGTCTATGCCGCTCTCGGCGTGCCTCCCGGAGTCAGCCCCGCGGCCGATGCGGCGGCCGCCCAGGCCGTCCAGGCGGCGGTGACCTCGATCTACGCCCAATCGGCCAACTGGTACACCGCCTACCCGGAGGACATGAAACTCTACGGCTTCAGCTGGAACGCCCAGCTCGGGACCTCGGGCGTCGCCTTCCAGGGCGAAGTCTCGTACCGCCAGGATGCGCCCTACCAGGCCGACGACGTCGAGGTGCTCTTCGCCGCGCTGTCGCCGATCTCGGCCGGTCTCGCGGCAGTCAACCAGGTCGCCCCAGGCGGGCTCGGATTCGAGGAGGAGGTCATCGGCTACCGTCGGCTCGATTCCTCACAGCTCCAGTTCACCTTCACCAAGGTCTTCTCGAACGCCCTCGGCGCGGACCAGGTCGTGCTGGTCGGCGAGTTCGGTTTCAACAAGGTCTGGGATATGCCGTCGAAGGACGAGCTTCGTTTCGACGCCCCGGGCACCTACACCAGCGGCAACCCGCTCATGTCGCTCCCGGGGGGCGCCCACGCGGGTAAACCGTACGAGCTGCCCGAGCATTTCGCCGACGACTTCTCCACCGGCTACCGGCTCGCCACCCGCTTCGACTACTTCAATGCCATCGGCGCGTGGGGCCTGTCCCCCAGGCTCGCCTGGGCGCACGACCCGTACGGCAATACGCCGGGCCCCGGCGGCAGCTTCCTCGAGGGTCAGATGGCTCTGACCGTCGGTATCCAGGCCTCCTACCAGAACGCCTGGGAGATCGATCTCAGCTATACGACCTTCATGGGCGCGGGCCGCTGGAATCTCATCAACGACCGCGATTTCGTCGGCGGTTTTGTCAAGTTCTCGTTCTAGGGGAAGGGAGAGAAACATGCGTATGAATCCGAAAACCATCCTCGGCCTCGCACTGGTCTTCGCCGTCTGCTCGACGGCCACTGTGTGGGCCGGGCTCACGCCCGAAGAAATCGCCAAGCTCGGCAAGGAGCTCACACCAATGGGCGCCGAAAAGGCGGGCAACGCCGACGGCACCATCCCCGAGTGGACCGGCGGACTCACCAAGTTTCCCGCAGGCTACACGCCGGGCCAACACTATGTCGACCCATATGCCGGTGATGCTGCCAAGTTCACTATCACCGCGGCGAACATGTCGACCTACGCCGACAAGCTCACACCGGGGCAACAGGCGCTGCTCAAGGCCTATCCCGACACCTACGAAATGAACGTCTACCCGACCCACCGCAGCGCCGCGTATCCCCAGCGGATCTACGACAAGACCATCGAGAATGCCAAGACCGCGGCGCTCGCCCCCGGCGGCAACGGCATCACCGGCGCCATCAACGGCATCCCGTTCCCGATTCCGAAAAACGGCCAGGAAGTCATCTGGAACCACCTCGTTCGCTATCGCGCCGACAGCGCGGCGCGCGACATCGGCCAGGCGGCCCCGACCCGCGGCGGCAGTTACACCCTGGTCCAGTTCCACGATGAGTTCTACATGCAGTACAGCATGGAAGGCATGACCGAGGCCGACCTCAACAACCGGATCTTCTTCTTCAAACAGGAAGTGATGGCCCCGGCCCGCCTCGCCGGCGGCATCCTGCTCGTCGCCGAGACCATGGACCAGGTCAAGGAGCACCGCAACGCGTGGCTCTACAACCCGGGCCAGCGGCGGGTGCGCCGCGCGCCCAACGTCGCCTATGACAACCCGGGGACCGCCGCCGACGCCATGCGCACCTCGGATCAGCTCGACATGTACAACGGCGCCATCGACCGCTATGACTGGAAGCTCGTGGGCAAGAAGGAAATCTACGTTCCCTACAACTCCTACAAGCTCCAGGACCCGAGCGTGAAGTTCAAGGAGATTCTGACTCCCCTCCACATCAACCAGGACCTCGTGCGGTACGAGCTGCACCGGGTCTGGGTGGTGGACGCGACCCTCAAGGAAGGCGCCCGCCACATCTACAAGCGGCGCACCTTCTACCTCGACGAGGACAGCTGGCAGATCGTGGTCGTCGACTGCTATGACCAACGCGACCAGCTCTGGCGGGTCTCCGAAGGGCACGCCATGAGCTACTACAACGTGCCGGCCCTCTGGACCTCGCTCGAGGTCCACACCGATCTCCAGGCGGGCCGATATCTCGCCGTCGGTCTCAACAGCGAGAACGCGCCATACGAGTTCGGAATCAAACGCACGCTCGAGGACTACAGCCCGGCAGCGTTGCGCCGCGAGGGCAAACGCTGATCTTTCGACCGGATTCACGGGCGGGCCGGAACGGCGGCCCGCCCGTTTCTTGACCCCACCGATGAGGAGAACCAATGATGGACACCAACCCATCGGGCATTGACTCCGCCCGCCAGTCCGGGCGTCATGAAACTGCGTTGTGCGCTGCCACCCGCCGGACCCTCGTGGCCGCCCTGATGGTTGTCGCTCTGGCGCCGGGAGCGCGAACAACGACAGCCCAGGACGCCGAAATCGAGGTTTCGGTTCTCGCGCCGCTCGCAACCCAGTCACTCATGCTCGACGCCGTCGCCCTCGACGATCGTCTGGTGGCGGTCGGCGAACGCGGCCACATCCTGATCTCGCCGGACAACGGTGCAAGCTGGCGGCAGGTCGAGGTTCCCACCCGGGCCATGCTGACCGCCGTCACGTTTCTCGACGACGCAACCGGACTCGCCGTCGGCCATGACTCGGTGATCCTCCGAACCACCGACCGCGGCGACACCTGGGAGCTGGTTTACTCGGCGCCCGAGGACGAGGCGCCGTTCTTCGACGTCTGGTTCGCCGACGCCGACAACGGGGTCGCCATCGGCGCCTACGGCAGCTTCTACCGGACATCGGACGGCGGGCTGACATGGGATTTCGAGCCCCTCGGCGACGCTGATTGGCACCTTCACGAGCTCGCCCGGGCGGACAGCGGCAAGCTCTACCTCGCTGCCGAGGCAGGGTACGCCTACCGCTCCGACGACGAAGGCGAAACCTGGGTTGAGCTGCTCTCGCCCTACGAGGGTTCATACTTCGGTGTTCTTCCGCTCGAAGGCGACGCGGTGCTCCTCTTCGGCCTCCGCGGCCATCTTTTCCGGTCCGAGGATGCCGGCGAAACCTGGCAGGAGGTTCCAACCGGCACGGAGGCCCTGCTCACCAACGGCGTCAGGCTGCCCGACGGAACCGTCATCATCGTCGGTCTCGGAGGAACGGTCCTGATATCCACCGATGGCGGTCGGACGTTCGACTTCCACCAACAGGCCGGCCGACGCGGCATCTCGACGGTGGTTGCAACAACCGACGGCTCGCTGCTCCTGGTCGGGGAGTTCGGGGTTCGCACCGCGACCATCACCGAGCTCACCGCCGCCGCGAACTGAGGGGGAGACATCCATGAAACAGATGTTGGAAAACCTGGTCTTCAATCACCGCAAGGCGGTGGTCATTCTCTTCCTCGTCCTCACGGTTTTCATGCTCTGGCAGGCCTCGCACCTCAAGATCGACGCCGGCTTCGCCAAACTGTTGCCCCTCAAACACCCTTATATGCAGACCTTCGTCGAATACCGCGACGCCTACGGCGGCGCCAACAAGGTCGTCATCGCCATCAAGGCGAGGGAAGGCGACATCTTCACCCCGGAGTTCTTCGATGTCCTCGCCCGGGTCACGGACGAGGTCTTCTTCATCCCCGGCGTCGACCGGACACGGGTCATGTCGCTCTTCACGCCCAACGTCCGTTTCACCGAAGTGGTGGAGGATGGGATCTCCGGCGGCAACCTCATCCCGGACGACTTCGAACCGTCTCCCGAGGGCCTCGCCGACGTTCGCGAGAACATTCTCAAATCCAACTACATGGGCCGCCTCGTGGCCAACGACTTTTCGGCGGCCATCGTCGTCGCCGAACTCCTCGAGGTCAACCCCGACACCGGCGAGAAGCTCAATGTCATCGAAATGGCTTCTCAGTTCGAGGGCATCAGGGAGAAGTACAGCGCCGACCCCGTCGGTTCGGCCTTCGACTACCACATCATCGGCTTCGCCAAGGTCATCGGCGACATCGCCGCCGGCGCCGCCAGAGTTGTGCTCTTCTTCCTCATCGCCTTCGCCATCACCGCGGTCTTCGTCTATGTCTACTCCCAGAACTTCAAGATGACCGTCATCGTCGTCGGCTGCTCACTCATGGCGGTGATCTGGCAACTCGGCGTGCTCACCATGCTCGGGTTCGGCATCGATCCGATGTCGATTCTGGTGCCCTTCCTGGTCTTTGCCATCGGCGTCAGCCACGGCGTCCAGATGGTCAGCGCCTTCCGCGCCGAGGTCGCCGAGGGCGCCGACAGTCTTGCCAGCGCCCGCTCGACCTTCCGGCGCCTGCTGGTGCCGGGCGGGATCGCTCTGCTGTCCGACACCATCGGCTTCATCACCATCATGCTCATCGAAATCCAGATGATTCAGGAGATGGCCATCACCGCCAGTCTCGGTGTGGCCATCATCATCCTGACCGATCTCATCCTGGTTCCGGTGCTGCTGTCGTACATCCGTCTCGACGAGACGTATATGGCGAAAATGCTTGCAAGGGCTGAACACCTCGATCGTCTCTGGATTTCGCTGGCCAAAGTGGCGACTCCTCGCAACGCGACCGTCATCATCGCCATCTCTGCGGTTCTCTTCCTCGCCGGCGGCTGGAAGGCAACCCAGATCAAGATCGGCGACCTCCACGCCGGAGTCCCCGAACTCCGGGCTACATCGCAATACAACATCGACACCGATGTCATCACCCACAACTTCGCCATCGGCGTCGACGTGATCACGACCATCATCGAGACCCACCCGGAAGCCTGTACCGAGTACGAGACCATGAACCTCATCGACGACTTCGAGTGGACGATCAGCAACGTCGACGGGGTCCAGTCGGTCTTCGGCATCGGCATGGTGGCCAAGATCATCAACGCAGGTTGGAACGAGGGTTCGCTCAAGTGGCGCGAGCTGCCGCGCAACCCCTCGACCATGGCCCAGGCGGTGACCTACATCGACACCAGCACGGGTCTGCTCAACGGCGACTGCAGCGTCATGCCGGTCTACATCTACACCGTCGACCACAAGGCCGAGACCATCGACCGGGTCGTGGCAGCGGTCAAGGCGTTCAACGACAAACACGGAACCGACGACATCAAGTTCCGCCTCGCCACCGGCAACGTCGGCGTCATGGCGGCGACCAACGAGGCGGTTTCCGAGGCCCAGTTCCCCATCCTCATGTGGGTCTTCGCCGCCATCATCCTGCTCTGCCTCATCACCTTCCGGTCGCTCAAGGCGACCCTGAGCATCGTCATCCCCTTGAGCCTCGTGTCGATCCTCGCCTACGCCCTCATGGCCTATCTCGAGATCGGCCTCAAGACATCGACGCTGCCGGTGGTCGCTCTCGGCGTCGGCATCGGCGTCGACTACGGCATCTACATCTACAGCCGATTCAAGAGCTTCCTCGCAGACGGTTTGGAGCTCCAGACCGCCTATCTCGAAACCCTCAGAGTCACAGGAATCGGGGTCGTCTTCACCGGCATCACCCTGGCCATGGGCGTCGCCACCTGGATCTTCGCACCCATCAAGTTCCAGGCCGATATGGGCATCCTGCTCACCTTCATGTTCCTGCTCAACATGCTCGGCGCCATCGTGCTGCTGCCGGCGTTGGCGTGCTGGTTGCGGCCTAAAGCGTAGCCGGAACGACCGGCTCACTCCGAAAATCGAACATGGCGGCCTCGGCCGCCATGTTCGATTTTCGGAGAGTTGTTACAGTAGCCACGAAACGGTGAACTTCCATGGCAAGACGACTCGCGACCGCTCTGTTGATCATCATCGCCACCGCGTGCGCGGCTCCGGTCGAGTACGACGTCGTGATTCGCGGCGGCACCGTCTACGACGGCACCGGGTCGCTCCCGGTGACCGGCGATCTCGCCATCGACGGAGATTTCATTGTCGCGATCGGCGATCTCGGGAAGGCCGAGGGGCGGACCGAGATCGATGGCTCCGGTCTTGCGGTGGCGCCCGGATTCATCAATATGCTGAGCTGGGCTAACGAGTCGCTCATCGAGGACGGTCACGCCGAAAGCGATATTCGCCAGGGCGTCACCCTCGAGGTCATGGGCGAGGGCGACTCCATGGGGCCGCTCAACGACGCCATGAAGGCGGAGCTCGTTCGCCGGCAGGGCGACATCACCTATGACGTCGAGTGGACCAGCCTCGATGAATACCTTCGATTCCTGGAGCGCCGCGGTATGAGCCCCAATATCGCGTCATTCATCGGCTCCGCAACCCCGCGCGAGCTTGTCATCGGTCACGAGGACCGAGCGCCGACCGAAGAAGAACTCGATGAGATGCGGGCCATCGTCCGCACCGCCATGGCCGACGGCGCCATGGGCGTCGCGTCGGCGCTCATCTACCCGCCGGGAAGCTTTGCCGAGGCAGATGAACTCACAGCTCTCGCCGAGGTCGCCGCCGAGTTCGACGGGATGTACATCTCGCACGTACGCGGCGAAGGCGCACATCTCGTCGAGGCCATCGGAGAACTCATCGACGTGGCGCGGAAGACCGGCGTCCGCGCCGAGATCTACCACTTCAAAGCCTCCGGCCAGGCCAACTGGCCGCTCTTCGACGAGGCCGTGGCCACCATCGAGCGGGCGCGCGCCGACGGGATCGAGATCACCGCCGACGTCTACACCTACCCGGCGGGGGCCACGGGTCTCAACGCCAGCATGCCGCCGTGGGTCCAGGAGGGCGGCTTCGAGAAATCACTCGAGCGCCTCGCCGACCCCGAGATCCGCAAACGCATTGCCCGGGAGATGCTGGAGGAGTCCGATGACTGGGAGAACATGTATCTCGGCGCCGGTTCGCCGGACAACATCCTGCTCGTGGGGTTCAAGAACGCCGAGCTCAAGAAATACACCGGCATGAGCCTGGGCGAGGTCGCCGCCGAGCGCGGCACTCCCCCGGAAGAGACCGCCATGGATCTCATCGTCGAGGACGGCTCGCGGGTCACCTGCGTCTACTTCAGTCAGTCCGAGGAGGTCCTCGCCAGGGCCGTCGCGCTCCCGTGGGTGAGCTTCTGCTCCGACGAGGGCGCCCCCGCCGCGGCGGGCGTCTTCCTCAAGAAGAACAACCACCCCCGGGCCTACGGCAGCTTTGCCAGGGTCTTCGCCAAGTATGTCCGCGACGAGCAGGTGATCCCGATCGAGGAGGCGGTACGCAAGCTCAGCGGCCTGCCCGCCGCAAACCTCAAGCTCGACCGCCGTGGGCTGCTCCGTGAGGGCTATTTCGCCGACGTCGTGGTCTTCGATCCCGCGACCATCCAGGACCACGCCACGTTCGTGGAGCCACACCAGTACGCCACCGGTGTCGAACACGTCTTCGTCAACGGCGTCCAGGTCATCGCCGATGGTGAGCACACCGGAGCGAAACCCGGGCGGGTGGTGCGCGGGCCGGGGTGGCCGGGGTAGGAAATTCACCGGTTGACCGCGGGCATTGACGCTGCCGCTGTCCCTGCCCCTTGCCCGGTCCCCGCCCCGGTCCCGGTCCCGGTCACGGATTCGGCCACGGTCTCGGTTCCGGATTCCCTCGACTCCGGCCTTCTGGTCCACCTCCGGCGGCCCAGCGTCGCACCATCGGCGTGGTCGCTCCGAGGGATGATTGGAAGGGCTGCGACCACGCCGATGGCACGCCGGCGGCCTCCTTCTGAGCTGGAACAGCAGACCTCATCGCGCCTGCTATCGGCCTCTGGCCGCCGCGACCAGACCTCACGAGCGGACGACCGTAGGCCATCGAGGCTTTGCCGTCGATGGCCACGGTCGTTGACCGCTCCCGAGGCCAGGTTCCTCGGGGGAGCCCGGTAGCGCCATTGTGCGAAACGCACCACGGTGCCGGGGCGTCGTTCCGGCACAATGGCGTACCCGGCACCCCGGTGGAGCGCGCTCTCCGCGTGCTCAGAGCAGCATCGGGAACGGGCATGGGCAGAGACTCGCTATACTTTTCCTTCGGAGGAATGCATGGCCACACCGCACATCAACGCCGAACCCGGCGACTTCGCCCCCACCGTCCTCATGCCCGGCGATCCGCTGCGGGCGAAGCACATCGCCGAGACCTATCTCGAGGATTCTCGACTCGTCTGCGATGTCCGCAATATCTTTGGATTCACCGGCGGTTATCGGGGTCTCCCGGTCTCGGTGATGGCGCACGGGATGGGGATCCCGTCGGCGTCGATCTACTTCTCAGAGCTCATGCAGCATTTCGGCGTCAAGCGGATCATCCGGGTCGGCTCCTGCGGCACCTCACACCCGGACGTGAAACTTCGAGACATCATCATCGCCATGGGCGCGTCCACCGACTCCGGGGTCAACCGAATGCGCTTTGGGGGCCACGATCTCGCCGCCCTCGCGAGCTTCAACCTCGTTCGGCAAGCCGTCGACATCGCCGAGGCGCGCAAGCTGCCCTACCACGTCGGCAACATCTTCTCCGCCGATCTCTTTTACACCCCACAGCCCGAGATCTTCGACCTCCTGGCCAAGTACCAGATTCTCGGCGTCGAGATGGAGTCGGCCGGGCTCTATCCCCTCGCGGCCGAGCACGGCGCCGAGGCCCTCGCGGTGTGCACGGTCTCAGATGACATCCGCACCGGCGGGAGGCTGAGCTCCGACGAACGCCAGACGAGCTTCAACGAGATGATCGAACTCGCGCTCGAGACCGCGGTCGCCGCAAGTGGAGAGTGAACCGCCGCAAGGACGCAAGGTTCGCAAAGCATCGCAGACATCGCAGACATCGCAGAAAAATACGCAGAGGCGCAGAGACATCGCACCATCGCATTGGGACACGGATATCCACGGATTGGGCGGATGAGCACGGATCATCGCAATTCCACGTAGTCTTCTTTCTATCCGGCACGAGATCCCACCCTTTAAAAAAAATCCGTGTCAATCCGTGTTCATCCGTGTCCCATTGCGATGGATCTCTGCGCCTCTGCGTTGATTTGCGATGTCCTCCTGTTCGACGGTGCGATGCTTTGCGATCTTTGCGCCCTTGCGGTGAAACTCCGACCGTCAGCCGTCCGTCAGAACCGCGCCCGTTGAGGCGCTGGTGACCATCTTCGAGTAGCGCTTGAGCCAGCGGCTTTCGGTGGTGGGCTCGAACCGCGGCAGCGCTTCGAGCCGCGCCGCGATTGCCTCATCGCTGAGCTCGACATCGAGGGTCCGCGCATCGACATCGATGGTGATGATGTCGCCGGGCTCGAGCGCCGCGATGGGTCCGCGGGCGGCGGCCTCCGGGCTGATGTGGCCGATGCAGGCGCCCCGAGTCCCACCGGAGAACCGGCCGTCGGTGACGAGCGCGACGCTCTCGCCGAGCCCCATCCCCATGATGGCGCTGGTCGGGCTCAGCATCTCCTGCATCCCGGGCCCTCCCGATGGCCCCTCGTAGCGGATCACCACCACCTCACCCGCCGAGACCTCACCGGCGTAGATTCCCCGCAGGGCATCATCCTGCGACTCGAAGATCCTCGCCGGACCGCTGTGGCGGCGCATGGCGGGATCGACGGCACCGGTCTTCACCACCGATCCCTCGGGGGCGAGGTTTCCGAAGAGCACCGCCAACCCGCCGGTCTTCGAGTGGGGGTCGTCAAAGCCGAGGATCACCTCGCGATCGGTGGGCTCCGCACCGGCGAGGATTTCACCGAACGAGGGGCCACCCGCCGTCGGTCGGTCCTCATGGAGAATGCCCGTCGCCCGGTGGAGTTCGGCGAGCAGCGCCGGGATCCCACCCGCGCGGTGGAGATCCTCCATGTGGAGCTTGGAGGCCGGAGAGATCTTGCACAACTGCGGCACCCGGTCGGCGATCTCGTTGAGTCGGTGGAGATCATAGGTGATGCCCGCCTCGCGGGCGATGGCGAGGAGGTGGAGAACGGTATTGGAGCTCCCGCCCATGACCATATCGAGGGCGAATGCGTCGTCGAAGGCCTCGGGCACCACGACCCTGCGCGCCGTGAGATTGCCCTCGATGAGGCTGAGAATTTCGCGTCCCGCGCGCTCGGCGAGACCGACCCGTTCGACGCTGTTCGCCAAGGCCGTGCCGTTGAACGGCAAGGCCAGGCCGAGGGCCTCGGAGATGCAGTTCATGCTGTTGGCGGTGAAAAGCCCGCTGCACGATCCGCACGCCGGACATCCGTTGTCCTCGAGCTCCTTGAGCTCGTCCTCGCCGATGGCGCCGGCCATGAAGGCCCCGACGCCCTCGAAGACGCTGATGAGATCCACCGTCCGACCGTCTGCGGTCCGCCCGGCCGGCATGGGCCCACCGCTGACGAAGATGGTCGGGATGTCGAGGCGCATGGCCGCCATGAGCATCCCGGGGACGATCTTGTCGCAGTTGGGGATGCAGACCATCCCGTCGAACTGGTGAGCCGAGATCATGGTCTCCACCGAATCGGCGATGAGCTCGCGGCTCGGGAGCGAGAACTTCATCCCGCCGTGGCCCATGGCGATGCCGTCATCCACCGCGATGGTGTTGAACTCGAAGGGCACCCCCCCGGCCGCCCGGATCGATGCTTTGACGATCTTGGCGAACTCGTTGAGGTGGACGTGTCCGGGGACGATGTCGGCGTAGGAGTTGACCACCGCGACAAATGGCTTGGCCATGTCCTCATCGCGGACACCAGTCGCTTTGAGAAGCGACCGGTGCGGGGCGCACTCCGCCCCCTTGGTGATCCGATCCGATCGCAGCGGCCTCGCACCCGGAGTTGTATCGCTCATGTGCGCCTCCTCAAAAACCAACCGCCCCCCGGTCGGGGGGCGGTGAAAATTCGGCGCCGGCCCACCCGGGGGTCATTCACGCTCGCGATCAAGAAGAGCGAGGGTGGCGGCTCCCAAATGGTGGTGCAGACGGTTCGTCGTTGCCATGCCGAATCGACAGTATCCCCGTTGCCGGCGGATGTCAAAACCCGGCTCGACTTGACGATCCCTCGATCTCGCGGTAGCGTCGGGGGTGATGAGAATCGAAGTGACCATCCACCACATTTGCCGGGCGCTCGTCGCCACCACCCTGACTATCGGGCCGGACACCTGATCCCCGGCTGGGCACGTACACCACTTCACCGCCCCCAGCTCGGGGGCGGTTTTTTGTTGTCGAAAGGACTGCAGCCATGAAAATCCTCAAGTTCGGCGGCTCGTCACTCGCATCGGCGGAGAGGATCGGCGTCGTCGGCGAAATCGTCGTCGACAGCCTCGCCACGGATCGGGTCGCGGTCGTGGTCTCCGCCATGGGCGGTGTCACCGACGACCTCGTCGCCCTCGGCGAGGAAGCCGCGTCGGGCCGCGACTATCACCCCCGGCTCATGGACCTCCGCGCCCGGCATCACGAGGCCGCCGCCCGACTCTTGAGCGCTGACGAGGCTGTCGAGGTCGGCACCGGCATCGATCGCGTGCTCGACGAACTCGACCGTCTGCTGCACGGGGTCTCGTTGGTGGGAGAGTGCTCGCCGCGAACCGGGGACACCGTCCTGAGCTGCGGCGAACGGCTTTCGGCACGGCTCCTCGCGGCCCGGCTGTGCGCCGGCGGCACTCAGGCCGAGTTCTGCGACGCCCGTCGTCTGATCGTCACCGACGGCCCGTTCGGCAACGCCCGGGTCGACATGGAGGCGACCAAAGAACGCCTCCGCGGTCATTTCGCCACAGCCTCCCCGACCCAGATCGTCACCGGGTTCATCGCGGCAGACGTAGGCGGCGACACCACGACCCTGGGCCGGGGCGGCTCCGACTACACGGCTTCCATCATCGGCGCGGCGCTCGGAGCGGAGTGCGTCGAGATCTGGACCGACGTCGACGGCGTCATGAGCGCCGACCCGCGGATGGTCCCTCACGCCTTCAGCCTGTCCTCCATGAGCTATGAAGAGCTCATGGAGCTGTCGCACTTCGGCGCCAAGGTCGTCTACCCCCCCACCCTTCGCCCGGCGCGCGCCCACGCCATCCCCATCGTCATCCGCAACACCTTCAATCCTACGTTTTCGGGAACGCGGGTGGTCGAGGAGAACCACAGCAACGGGAATCCGATCCGCGGCATCTCGGCGGTGAACAACGTCGCCCTGCTCCGCCTCGAAGGCGATGGGATGGTTGGGGTGCCGGGAATCGCATCGCGTCTTTTCGGGGTCCTTGCGCGGCGGGGCATCAGCGCCATCTTGATCTCGCAGGCCTCCAGCGAGCACTCCATCTGCTTTGCCGTCGAACCCGGCGTCGTCGACGAGGCCCGGCACCAGGTCAACGCCGAGTTCGCCCTGGAACGCGGCGCCGGGCTCGTCAACGACATGGTGGTGGAGACCGGGCTGTCGATCATCGCCGTCGTCGGTGAAGCCATGTGTCGGACTCCGGGGATCGCCGGCCGGGTCTTCAGCGCGCTCGGCCGCGGCGGGATCAACATCCGGGCCATCGCCCAGGGCTCCTCCGAGCTCAACATCTCCTTCGTCGTCGGCAAACACGATCAGACCGCCGCCGTCGTCGCCGTCCACGACGCGTTCTTTCCGTCGAGCGCACCGCCGGTGGCGGAGGGAGGCTGACCATGAAGCTTGTCAGCACCAACGGCGGCGACCGGATCATCGGGTATCGCGAGGCGCTTTTCGAGTCCATGGCGGCCGATGGCGGGCTCTACACGCCCCGGGAACTCGAGCCGCTCCCGTCACCGACCCTGGCTTCCCTCCGAGGCGGGGATTTCGGCGCCATCGCCAAGACCCTGGCGCGGCATCTTCTCGGCGATGAGTTCGACAACGAAACCCTCGACGAGATCGTCGAGAACGCGCTCGACTTCCCGATTCCTCTCACCGCCCTGGCGGACGGCGTCCGCCAGCTCGAGCTCTTCCACGGGCCGACCCTGGCCTTCAAGGATGTCGGCGCGCGTTTCATGGCGCGGACCATGCGCGCGTGCAACCGCGGCGAAGAGCGGCTCACGGTCCTCGTCGCCACCTCGGGCGACACCGGCAGTGCGGTGGCGGATGCATTTCTCGGTCTCACCAACACCCGGATCGTCGTTCTCTTCCCCGATGGCCAGGTCAGCGATCTCCAGGAACGACAGTTCACGACCCTCGGCGAGAACGTCCGTGCGCTCGCCGTCCAGGGGACCTTCGACGACTGCCAGAAGCTCGCCAAGACCGCCTTCGCCGATGGCGATCTCCGCCGCCGGGTGCCTCTCACCTCGGCCAACTCGATCAACATCGGGCGCCTCCTGCCGCAGGTCTTCTACTATTTCGGCGCCTGGGCGCAGTTGCCGCCATCGGGTCGCGATCTGATTTTCAGCACCCCGAGCGGCAACTTCGGCAACCTCACCGCCGGTCTCATGGCCAAACGACTCGGGTTGCCGGTGGACCGCTTTGTCGCCGCCACCAATGTCAACGATGTCGTCCCCGAGTACCTCGCGAGCGGTCGATACCGGCCCCGGCCTTCCGAACGGACCATTTCCAACGCCATGGATGTGGGCGATCCGTCGAACCTGACCCGCATCATCCATCTCTACCGCGGAGATCTCGATCATCTCAGACGTGACGTCAGCGCGTTCAGTTCGACCGACGCCGACACGCGGCGGTGTATCCGCGAGGTCTTCGACACCACCGGCCGCATCATCGACCCGCACACCGCGGTGGGCTATCTCGGGCTCAAACGCGAACTCGAAAGCCGGCGAGCGCCCACCGACGCCGTTCTGATCGCCACCGCCCACCCGGCGAAGTTCCGCGAGGTCGTCGAACCGGTGATCGGAGCCGCGATCCCGCTGCCAGCGCGTCTCGCGGCCCACCTCGAGAAGGAACGGCAGGTGACGCCGATCGGCCCGGTTTACGAGGAACTGCGTTCTGTCCTGTTCAAGGAATGACCCCCCATGTCGCGCAGGCTTCTCGCCTGCGATGGTGGTGCGCCGCTGCGGGTTGGTCGGCTCAGGCCTCCCCCACCACCAGTGCCCGCGTTTTGTGCAGGGGCAGATAACCCTCGGCCTCGAGATCGGGCGTCGGGGCCGAGGCCTCGTCAGGCTTGTCCGACAAACCGAGGGGCATCGCGCCGCGATCCCGCCAGAGCTTCACCCTCCGCCAAACCTCTGCGGTGAGGGTGATTTTGGTCGCGAGCAGCCTCGTCGGGTCTACGGCCTTGCCCGTCGGCGTCATCCGATCCACCGTTTCGCGGTACTCGGCCTTGCGGAAGTCCTTGAACGGTGTCGGGTCGCCGAGGGTCACCGCCATGACCACGTCGTCATGCGTCCGGCGGAAGCGATTCGGAAGCCGTTCGACGGTCGCCGTGACCGAGTCGAGGAGGTCGCCGAACGAGGTCAATCGACCGCGGACGATCTCCTCCCGGAGCTTCTCGATCGAGCTCCATCCCGCCTCGACGAGCATTGCGATGTACGCCAGGTAGTCCTGATTGTCGGTCGTGAACGCGTGGAATCGCGGCTGGTTGAAATGGCTGTATGCCGCCAGTAGAAGATCGCGGTTGACGTTCTCACCGCGAATCTTGCGCGCGGTCCGCAGCACCGCCGCGGCCCTCGCCGTGTCGATGGGCCGGTCGTTTCGTCCGCGAGCTCCGAGAACGGTCTTGTCGATGTCAACGATCACCACGGTGCCGCGGCCGATGGTCATGCCGCGCCGGGCAAGCTCGGTTTCGAACCTCCCCAACAACCGCCACCGATTGGCCAAATAGAGCGTTCTCCTCCCGCCACGATCGATGGGAGCCATCGCCGGCTCGTCCGAGGTCTCGGCACAGATGAAGGCGTTTCCCTGACAGCGCAGCGCATCGCAGATGTTGACGAACGCACCGCCGTCGTTGTGCTCGGTGTCCCCGATCAGGACGAGCCTCTCGATCGCCGGCGACCCGGGAGCGAGAGTGCTCGCCGTGCGCAGCATCTCCGCCACGACCCGGCCGTAGGCGGGCTCCACCTTGCGCGGCACGCGGGTGGCTTTCAAGCCCAGCGGCTGCCGGAGCGACGACAATCCCGGGAGCCGCCGATCGATGGGTTCGAGGCTCCGATAGATGACCGCGTCGCCCAACGCGTCAAAGAGGGATCCGGTCCCACAGACCCTCATCGAGGGGCCCCTGATCGAGTGCTCGCTTGCTTCGTTCATTGCATGGTCCCGCTCCGACCTCGGCCTCCTGCTCCGCCCCACCCGGCCGGGCCGATCTCGTGGATCGATGACGCTCGACCGGGGGCCGAAGGAGTATACCGCTTGACAGCAAACCCGCCCGAAACCATAATCGAGATTCATGAAGGCCACCAACAGCACCCCGCGAATGATCGAAACCGCGCGCTCGGTGGTCTCCGTGTCTCTCGCCAGCCTCGTCCTCGTGCTTCTTATCAACGGGTTGAACCCGGGGGCACTGACGTAGGTTTTTCACACCAGCCGCACCGTCACCAGCCCCCGGGAAACCCCGGGGGCTTTTTCTTATTGGAGGAAACGGCACATGGAGCTCAGCGGCGCCGAAATCGTCTGGGAGTGTTTGATCCGCGAGGGAGTCGATCTCGTCTTCGGCTACCCCGGCGGAGCGATCCTCCCGACCTATGACTCGCTTTCGAGGTATCCGCGGATCCACCATGTGCTGACCCGACACGAGCAGGGAGCGACGCACATGGCCGACGGCTACGCCCGAGCCACCGGCAAGGTCGGTGTCGCCATGGCGACGAGCGGCCCCGGCGCCACGAATCTCGTCACCGGGCTCGCCACCGCCATGCTCGACTCGTCTCCGGTTGTCTGCATCACCGGCCAGGTCCCGACCTCGGTCATCGGACACAACGCCTTCCAGGAGGCGGACATCACCGGCGTGACGCTGCCCATCACCAAGCACAACTATCTCGTGACCTCGGTGGAGGAGCTCGCCTTTTCGATCCGCGAGGCCTTCTTCATCGCCTCGAGCGGCCGACCCGGCCCGGTTCTCATCGATCTGCCCAAGGACGTCCAAACCGCCCGGACCGAGTTCCACTACCCCACCGATGAGATCCGGCTCCCCGGCTACCAGCCGGTGCCTCTCGCGCTCGGGGACAAGATCGACCGGGCCAGGTTGCTCATCCGATCCGCCGAGCGTCCGGTGATCCTGGCCGGACGCGGGGTCCTGCTTTCGGGCGCCATCGACGAGCTCCGGGAGTTCGCCGAGCGAACCGAGACCCCGGTCGGTCTCACCCTGCTCGGCAAGGGCTGTTTCCCCGAAGATCATCCCCTCTGCCTCGGGATGATGGGGATGCACGGAACCGGGGAGGCCAACCACGCGGTCCAGGAGTCCGACCTCCTCCTCGCCTTCGGGATGCGTTTCGACGACCGGGTCACGGGCAACCTCGCCACCTATGCGCCCAAGGCGCGCAAGATCCACATCGACATCGATCCCTCGGAGATCGACAAGAACGTCGAAGTCGATGTCGGGATCGCCGGCGATCTCCGGGCAACCCTGAGCGGGCTGCTCGAGGGTCTCGATCCCATCGACCACGGCGATTGGATCCGGCGGATCAACCGCTGGCGCGATGAGTCCGCGGAGCGCGAGCTCCTCAACCATGTCCTGACCTCGCCGGTTCTCAAGGCCGCCGAGGTGGTCCACGATCTCTGGACCCTCACCGGCGGCAGGGCCATCACGGTCACCGATGTCGGCCAGCACCAGATGTGGGTCGCTCAGTACTACGCCCACAGCCCCGAGCACGCGCTCATCACCAGCGGCGGGATGGGAACCATGGGATTCGGCCTCCCGGGAGGCATCGGCGCCGCCATGGGTCGTCCCGACGACGAGGTCTGGGTCGTGGCCGGCGACGGCGGTTTCCAGATGACCATGGCCGAGCTCGCCACCGCGGTCCAGGAAAAGGTCAAGATCAACATCGCCCTCATCAACAACGGCTATCTCGGGATGGTCCGCCAGTGGCAGGAGCTCTTCTACGAGAAACGCTACAACGAAACCCCCATGGTCAGCCCCGACTTCTGCGCCCTCGCCGCAGCCTACGGCATTCCGTCGGCTCGGGTGACCGAACGATCGCAGATCGAAGACGCCGTCCGGCGGGCCCAGGAACACACCGATGGGCCGTTTCTCATCGAGTTCGTCGTCGAACAACACGACGTGGTCTTCCCCATGGTGCCGGCCGGCTCCGATCTGCACGACATGATCCGGCGCCCCATCCCCGATATCGCCCAGCTCAAGGAGATCTGATGATGAACACCCGCTACACCATCACCGCCATCGTCGAAAACCGCCCCGGGGTCCTCAACCGGGTCGTCAGCATCTTTCGCCGCCCGGGCCTCAACCTCGACAGTCTGACCGTGGGTCGCACCGACCGCCCCGAGGTCTCGCGGATGACCATGGTCCTCGAAGGCACCAGATCGGACGCCCAACACGTCAAGCGCGAGCTCAACCGGCTCATCCACGTCATCACCGTCGAAGACATGAACGGCACTCCCTACGTCACCCGCGATCTCGCGCTCATCAAGGTCCGGGCGACCCCCGAGAGCAAGAGCGAGATCCTCCGGATCTGCGGCCACTACCGGGCGCGGATCGTCGATGCGGCGGCGGCGTCCATCGTCGTCGAGGTGGTGGGAGAGGAACCGGAGATCGAGGGCCTCGCCGGCCTCCTCAAGCCCTTCGGCATCATCGAAATGGTCCGCGCCGGAGTCGTCGCCATGGGCCGCGCCGAAAACGTCCTCGACACCCACTGCGAACGCTCGTCCTGGGCCGAGCAGCGATTCCCACTCGAGAAAGCCAGCTGAAGGAAACCAACCATGGCACAGCTCTATTACGACAACGACGCCGATCTCCATCGTCTCGATTCAAGAACCATCGCCGTTCTCGGCTACGGCAGCCAGGGCCACGCCCACGCCCTCAACCTCAAGGACAGCGGCGCCCGCGTCATCGTCGGTCTTCGCCCGTCGAGCTCGAGTTGGGCGGTTGCCGAGAAACAGGGCCTCGAGGTCATGTCCACCGCCGATGCCTGCCGGGCGGCCGATGTCGTGATGGTCCTGGTTCCCGACACCGAGCAGGCCGCGGTCTACGAAATCGACATCGCGCCCAACCTCGAACCCGGCAACACCCTCATGTTCGCCCACGGTTTCAACATCCGCTTCGGCCAGATCCACCCGCCCGAGAATGTCGATGTCTCCATGGTTGCGCCCAAAGCGCCCGGCCACCGGGTTCGCGAGGTCTTCATCGAGGGCGCGGGGACACCGGGTCTCATCGCCGTCGACCAGGATTCAAGCGGGCACGCCCACGCCGACGCCCTCGCCTACGCCAAGGGCATCGGCTGCACCCGCGCCGGCGTCATCGAAACCACCTTCACCGAGGAGACCGAGACCGATCTCTTCGGTGAGCAGGCCGTGCTCTGCGGCGGCGTCTCGGCGCTCGTCAAATCGGGTTTCGAAACCCTCGTCGAGGCCGGCTACCAACCAGAGATCGCCTACTTCGAGTGCCTCCACGAGCTCAAGCTCATCGTCGACCTCATGTACCAGGGCGGGATCTCGTACATGTTCTACAGCGTCTCGGACACCGCCGAGGACGGCGGCTATCACGGCGGCGACACCCTCATCACCGACGACGTCAAAAAGCGCATGGGCGAGCTTCTCAGCGACATCCAAAAGGGCGAGTACGCCGGCCGCTGGATCCAGGAGAACCGCACCGGACGGCCGATCTTCAACTCCCGCCGCGATGCCGAGCACCGGCATCAGATCGAGGACGTCGGCAAGAAACTCCGGGCGATGATGCCTTTTCTGGATGCCAAGAGCGTGCCCGGGTAAGTGAACCGCAAGGGCGCAAGGAACGCCAAGCATCGCAGAAAATAACGCAGCGGCGCAGAGACATCGCACCCGATGAGGGCGGCGGTGCCGGTGAGGTCAGAGATTGCGGTGCGAGCCGTCGCAGCGCGGTTTGTCGCCGGTCATCTTGCACATGCAGATCGCGAGGGTGGACTTGGCCGCGACCTCCAGGGTCACCGGTTTGATTCCGCTCCCCTCGTGCGACCGGTCGCACCACGGCTGGTTTTCGGAGCGTCCGCATGCGCACCAGAAATAGACGCCTCTCTCGAGCTGAAGCACAACCGGAGCCGCGCCCGCGACCTTGGGTTCAGACATGAGTACCTCGATCCTTTGGAAACCGACTCCGACCACCATAGCAGCACCGCCGGAAAACCCGGCCGAAAATCAACCGCGAGGACGCAGGGGATGCCAGGCATCCCGGGAAAACGGCCTGCGTCGTCAGTCGGGGTTGACCACCACCCGCACGGCGTCGATCCGCGGCCGTTCGACGAGCTCCTTGATGGCGATGAACCTACGGCCGTCCGGCAGGCTGTCGACCACTCCGAGATCGTCCGGCCACGGCAGCGGGGTCGCCGGTCCGAAGGCGATCCCGTCTCCGAAGGTCACCGGCACCGAATAGAGACGCATCTTCCTGCCGAAGTACAACTTTGTTCCGTCGGCGGACCAGAACACGTCGCCGGCCCCCTCCCCGGACACCTGCCGCACCCCGCCGTCGCCGGTGATCGGGCGGACATACGCCTCCCATCTCCCGGTCTCGTCGGAGAGGTAGGCCATCCACCGCCCGTCGGGCGACAGCGTCGGCATGAACTCGTTGGCCGGTGAGTCGATCAGGGGCGTGGCGGATCGTCCGCCGTCGTCCAGGTCCATGATCCAGATGTCGAAACCGGTCGCCGGATGGGTCTGGTTGAAGAGCAACCGCCGGCCGTCGGGAGTGAACGACCCCGGGTACTGGTGGAGCTCGCTGACGGCGAGGCGCTCGGCGGCGCCGTCGCCGCCGGCGGGCTTGCGATAGATGTTGAACGGACCGTCGCGGTTCGAGGCGAAAACGATCCACGCACCATCAGGGCTCCATCGCGGCTCGATGTTGAAGCCCGAGAAGGTCAATCGGCTGAGGTTCGGCGAGGCGAGCGAGGTCGTCCAGACATCGGAGCGAGCGCCGTCGAGAATCGTCGCTGCCAGCCGCTCGCCGCGCCGGTCGACGCGGAGATTCCGGAAGAGGCGGGGATCGAGCCCGAGCGGCCGCTCGGCCCCGGCGTCGTCGATGAACTCGAGCGAGCAGAGCCTCGACTCCCCGTCCGACGGGAGGTAGGCCAGCGTCCCGGTCTCGGCAACGGCGAGCTGCGCGACTCCGGTGACGCTGATCGCCCTTGGCTGATCTACCATCTCCCGGCTCGGACCGGTCACGACGAGATCCGCGATGTCGAAGGGCACCGAGCTCAACCCGCCGGGGGTCACGAAGAGGATCTCGCCACGCGGCGAGTACCGTGGGAAGGACGCGCCGTCGACGAGGGTCCGCTGCTGCCCGGACTCGAGATCGAGTACGGCGACGCGGGCGGTCTCCAGGGTGGTCGACCAGATCGTGAAGAGGACGCCGCGGTCCCCCGGAAGAACCTGCGGCCACCAGTGGCCGATCTCGCCCGAGCTGGAGCTGCAGCGACGTCAACTTCTCGACCTCACCACCGTCGGCCGAGACGATGGAGAGACCGCTCGGGTAGCTGCCGGCGAAAACGATCGAGCCGTCGTCGGTCCAGGTTCCACCGAAGGCGAAGGTCGACCTGCAGATCGGGATCACCGCGCCGCCGTTGATCGGCGTCTTGCGAAGCTCGCCATCGGCAAAGAAGGCGATCCAGGTTCCATCGGGCGAGAAGAACGGCGATCCGGCGCCCTCGGTACCGGCGATGAGGCGGGCGTCGAACTCGGAGATCCGGCGACGGAAGAGGTGGGTTTCGTCGTCCGCATCGAGACCGACGAAGACCAGGACATCGCCATCGGGGGACAGCGCCAGGACCGAGGACCCGAACAGCGGGTGGAAGACGCCCTGGGGGTAGCTGACATCGAGCCGAATGGCGGCCTCGCCCGATTTCCGGGCCTCCGGCCCCCTCGGGATGAAAGCCAGCAGACCGGCGATGGCGACAAGCAGCCCGGCGGCCGCCGCCACCATCTTGGTCGAGGGCCGAGCCATGAGAGACGACCGAGGTCGATCGCCTTCATCCGGTGCCTGCGGGCCGATCTCGGTGGCCCGGATCGCCGCCGCCCGGCCCGCGACCGAGACCTTCGCCACGAACCGGTATCCCCGGCGGTGGACGGTCTGGATAAAGGACGGGTTTCTGGGGTCGTCGTCGAGCGCCTGGCGCAAGAGGCTGATGGCCTCGGTCAGTGAAGTATCCCCGACGTAGGCGTCCTTCCAGACCGCACCCATCAGGGTCTCCTTGCTGACCACCGCTCCGGCCTTTTCGACGAGCACATCGAGAATCGCCAGCACTCTGGGCGGCAGGGTGATCTCGCCGTCCTCGGTGGACAGGAGGTGGTTGTCCCGGTCGAAGAAGAACCGGCCGAAGCGAACCACCGAGGTCGCTGACGGATGAATGCTGACGTCGGCCGACGGTCCTGGGTCCTGCATCAATCAAACCTTAACAGAAAACTGAGACTTCCCTGAGAACTCTCTCGCGGCTTGTTCATGACTTGAGGTGCCGCCGGTCCCATCCTGGTCCCCGGGAGGCCGAAATGCCGCTGAAAACACCGCCCGGAATCGCTCTCATCCTGCTTGCCTCCATCCTCATCCCCCCCGCCTCCGCCGAACCGCCCGCGTACACTGTTCGGGCGACCGAGACGCCGGTCGTCGTCGATGGTGTGCTCGACGAGAACTCGTGGAAAGACGCAACCGTCATTCCCCTGAGCTTCGAGTACCTACCTGGAGAGAACATCCCCGCCATCGTCTCGACCGACGCGATGATCACCTTTGACCATGACAACCTATACGTTGCATTCCGCGCCGAGGATCCGGACCCGTCGAAGATCAGAGCCCACATCATGGACCGCGACGAGATCGACACCTTCATCCAGGACGACCACGTGGTCTTCATGATCGACACCTTCAACGACGAGCGGCGGGGCTTCCAGTTCCGGGTCAACCCCCTCGGCGTGCAGGCCGACGCGATCTACAGCGAGACCGACGGCATTGAAGACTTCTCGTGGGACCTGATCTGGGACTCGGCCGGCAGGATCACCGATTTCGGCTACGTCGTCGAGGTCGCCATCTCCCTGAAGCAACTCCGTTTTCCCCGCACCCACGAGGCCCAGACCTGGGGTTTCGACCTCGCCCGGTCATACCCGCGCAACGTGCGCCACCGGTTTTCCGCCGTGCCCAAGGACCGCAACTCGACCTGCAACCTGTGCCAGGTCGCCAAGGTGACGGGCTTTTCCGAGCTCGAGCCCGGGCGCAACGTGGAGATCAGCCCGACGCTGACCGCCACCCGCACCGATGTCCGCGACCCACCGGTTTCCGGAGAGATGACTCAGGGCGCCCCAGACTACGAATTCGGCGTCACGGGATCGTGGGGCGTGACCCCGAACATCACCCTGAGTGCGACGATCAACCCCGATTTCTCGCAGGTCGAGGCCGATGTGGCGCAGCTCGAGGTCAACGAGCGCTTTGCCCTGTACTACCCGGAACGACGGCCGTTCTTCCTGGTCGGGATCGATCTCTTCTCGACGCCGATCCAGGCCGTCTTCACCCGTACGGTGGTCGATCCGAGCTGGGGGCTCAAGCTCACCGGCAAGGAGGGCCGCCACGGGTTTGGCCTCTTCGTCACATCGGATGACGTCAACCAGGTGCTCATCCCCTCCAACCAGAGCACGGACTACGCCGTACTTGAGGGCACCGCGCAATCGACCGTGCTGCGCTACCGTCTCGACGTCGGAGCCGGCTCGACCGTCGGAATGCTGATCACCGACCGCGAGGGTCTCGACTCTCACAACAGGGTTGCCGGCGTTGACGGGTTCTTTCGGTTTTCCCCCTCCGACACTCTCCGGTTTCAGGCCCTGAAATCGGACACGAAATATCCGCTGCCCGCGGCCGGGATCCACGGCCAGCCGTTGGACTCGTTCTCCGGCTACGCCGTCGACGCGGCCTTCCAGCACGCCGGTAGAAACTGGTTCGCCCAGCTCAACTACGAGGATTACGACCCGGGCTTTCGCGCCGATGTCGGGTTCGTCCCGCGGGTCGACACGAGGACCGCCACCGCCGTCGGTCAACGCACCTTCTGGGGCGAGGCCGACGACTGGTACACCGCCATCAACATCGGCGCCGTCGTCTCGGGAACCCAGGACCACGACGGCGAGCTCACCGACGAGTTCTACCAGCTCTTCGCCAACGCCGGCGGTCCGTGGCAGTCCCGTTTCGGGATCAACCTGAGCCGAATCGGCGAGCTCTACGGCGGAGTGTATTACGACGATCTCGACCAGATCGGCGCCAATATCGAAATGCAACCCACCGGCGGGCTTCGTCTCGCCCTCGACGTCCTCGCCGGCGACGCCATCGACTACGCCAACAACCAGGCCGCGGAGATCCTCCAGCTGAATCCCTCCCTCGAGCTCAAGCTCGGACGGCGGATCAACCTCCAGCTCGATCACAGCATGCGCCGGCTCGAGGTCGCCGGAGGCACGCTGTTTCAGGCCGATCTCACCCAGCTCAGGCTGGTCTACAACTTCAACGTCAGAACCCTGATCCGGGCGATTCTCCAGTACTACAACTTCACCTGCGACCCATCCCTCTACACCGTGGCGACCCCTGCGCCATCGGCAGAGAAAACGCTGTACTCGGAGTTCCTCTTTTCCTACAAGCTCAACTCGCAGACCGTCGTCTTCGTCGGCACTTCCGAAAACCGTCTCGGCCTTCCGGGGGTCTCTCTGACCGAGACGGACCGGACCTACTTCATCAAGCTCGGCTACGCCTGGCTGCTGTGAGGAGAACTGAAATGAAGATCAGAACCGCATTCCCGCTCGCAATTGCTCTCGCCGCGCTGGTCGCGACCCAATCGGCGGCGCAGGAGGACGGCTGGGTCGCCCGGAGCGACCGCAACGCCGAGGTCCTGCTCGACGTCATGGCCAGGTTCAACCCCGAAGGCGCCGCTTTCCTCGGGATCGGGGGTCTGGACGAAGAGATTTTCCAGCTTCCCGCCGACCGCGACGGGAGGCAGATCGAAGCCCTCGGGTCGGCCGTCAGCGAGCTCCGGTCCCGGTTCGAGAAGGAATCGGACCCCCGGGTTCGGCTCGATCTCGAGATCCTCATCGATTCGGCCGAGTTCAACATCCGGCAGATCCGCCTCAACCGCGAACGCCTGCTGCCCTACCTTCAATCTGCCGCAGATGATCTTCGGCGGCGTCCGCGCTCTGCTCGACGAGCAGAGCTCACCCGAGCGGCGCGCCGCCGTCGCCATCAGGCTCCGCCGCTACGCCGGGGTCGAAAACGGCTTCACTCCTTTGACCGCCCAGGCCGAGGCGTTGATCTCCGGTCGGCTCCCCAACCCCGGCCTGGTCGGTCCGTATCTCGGCGAGCTCGAGCGTGATCTCGGCGCCTCGGACCGCTACATCGCCGGGATCCGGGAGCTCCTGGCCGCGCACGAGATCGCGGACTGCGACCGGGTCGTCGATGCCCTCGAAGCTCAGCTCCTCGGCTACAACGATTTCCTCCGCGCCGAGGTCCTCCCGCGAGCCCGGCAGGACTTCCACCAGCCTGCGGAAATCTACGCCCAACTGCTCGAAGCGGTCGGCGTCGACATGCCGGTCGACGAGCTCGAACGCCGCGCCCGCGTCGCGTTCCGTGAGATCCAGAATGAGATGCAGGTCATCGCCGACTTGCTCGCCGAAGAGCTCGAGCTCGACGACAGCGACTACCGCAGCGTCATCCGCCACCTCAAACGCGATCAGTTCGTCGGCGACGCGATCCTCACCACCTACACGGCCAGGATCGCCGCGCTCGAGAAGATCATTGAAGAGCGATCCGTGGTCACCCTCCCGCGACGGAAGATGCGGATCCGCCTCGCTTCCGAGGCCGAGAGCGCGGCGATTCCGTCGCCCTTCATGCTCCCCCCGAGGCTCATCGGCAACACCGGCGAGATGGGCGAGTTCGTGCTCCCATACCGACCGGCCGACGACGGCGCCGTCGACCCGAACCGGGTCGACGACTACACCTTCGACGCCGCCTCGTGGACGCTGGCGGTTCACGAGGGGCGCCCCGGACACGAGCTGCAGTTCACGGCGATGATCGAAAACGGGGTATCGCTGGCGCGCAGCGTCTTCGCCTTCAACAGCGTCAACGTCGAGGGCTGGGCGCTCTACTGCGAGGCCGAGATGAAGCCCTATTTCCCGCTCGCTGGGCAGCTGGCTTCGTTGCAGCAGAGGCTCCTCCGCGCCGCCCGCGCCATTCTCGACCCGGGAATGCAGCGCGCCGAGATCAGCCGGGACGAAGCCCTTCGGCTCCTCGAAAACGACGTCGTCCTGTCGCGAAAGCTGGCCGAGCAGGAGATCGACCGTTACACCTTCGGCGATCCCGCCCAGGCCACTTCGTACTTCTGCGGCTACCTCAGGATGATGGAGCTGCGCGGCGAGGCCGAGTGGAAGATGGGCGAGCGCTTCGATCGGAAGAAGTTCCACGATTTCGTGCTGAGCCAGGGCCTGCTCCCGCCGAAGATCATGCGCAAGGCGGTGCTCGAGGGTTTCGTCGGGAGACCCGTGGGTTCCTGAGCCATGCAACCTGCCGTGGCCCGGCCTACTCCGATCTCCCCGTCTTTGCCGACGGATTCGAGGACGGGAGCACCGGCTCATGGGCGGCGACGTTACCCTAGCCCGAAGTATTCATGAGCTGTCTGCTGCGGCCGACGATGCATCCGCGCCAGCCTCCGTTTCTCATCTCGGGGTGCTCAACGTACTGTCAAGTACGCCTCCGCGCCCCGAGATGAGAAAAGGCGACTGGCATCGGCGCCTCGCCAGCCTCGCGACGAAACCTCATGAATACTTCGGGCTAGCCCGATCGTCCGGTGCTCCGACGTCGGCCTATGGCGCCACGCGACCCTGTGGTCGGCGGGTCGGGTCGGTGATCGATATGAACTCGGCGCTCACCGCGCCCCAGACGCCGTCGTCGTCCTTGGCGCGGAAGAAGAGGATGTGCCGACCGGGTTCGAGGCCGGTCGTGTCGATGGTCCGTTCCACCTCTTCAGTGCTCGAGTCATAGGCGCCGTCCACCGGGAACATGAGCCACGATCGGCCCGGTTCGGGGTGCCAAGGCGGCGTGTCGAGATAAACCCGGACGGCGACCACGTTCTGGACGGGTTCGCGCCCCTGAGAGTTCTGGTACCTCCCGTCGTCGGCGCGGGCCTCGAGCTGCAGAGGCTTGCCGGCCACCACGACCGGGTTGCCCAGGATCTCGATCTCGGTCACGTCGGGTCCGGCGGGAGTGATGTAGGGGGTGCGGGCGATTTTCGCCGCGTAGCGCAGCGCGTCGAGATGGTCCGGCAGGAGCCTCGATTCGAAGTGGTCGCAGTTCTGGAAAAACGCGGTGCCGAGCTCGAAGAGATAGCTGGCGACACCCAGTTCGCCATAGGCGAAGTCCATGGCGCTTCCGTCCAGCACGCTGGGTGTGTGGAGAGGGTCGTACCCGTTGAAGTAGGCGAGCTTGCGTCCGAGGGTCGCGAGCGAGGTCCAGTTGGGTGGAATGAGACTGGTGTGAAGCCAGGGCCAGTACACCTCACGGCCGTAACTGTGCAGATCAATGTACACGCCGGTCGCGTTGCGCGGGGGATCGGGCGTCCACTGGCTGGGAAAAACCGAGCGCAGGTAGTCCTGCACCGCCCGGGTCTCCGGCTCGGAGCCGCCGCCGATGCCGTGGTAGGTCAGATCGCAGTCGTTGGCGCTCGACAAACCGCAGCAGTTCCACCGGAAATCGAAGTTCCGGTTGAGATCGACGCCGCGGACCTCGGTGCCGGTGCAGTGGTTGTTGTTGGCGTTTTTTCGCCAGTACGCACCCTCCTCGGCGCGTCGTCGGCCATCGGGGTTGAGAAACAGAAGCAGGTGGATCTCGTGCTCGTCGAGCAGCCACGTCGCGTCGGCATCGCTGCCGTAGCCGGCCAACAGATCTTCCGCGAAACGCGTCAACAGCTCCGGCCCCGGGCACTCGCGTGCGTGGATGCCGCCCTGGACGAAGAGAATCGGTTTGGAATCGGGAGCGGCCGGTGTCCCGACCCCCGGAGTCTGGCTGTTGCCGAGCTTGAGAACCATGATGTCGTCGCCTTCATAGCCGGGTTCCCAGCCCGAGTGCACCTCCCAGGAGTCGCCGATGTCGATCCACTGCGCGAGATTCGGATAGTCACCGACGAGCCGCTCGACATCGGCAAAGGTCTCGTCGACGGTTCGATAGCACGGCAGCCCGACGATGCCGGCCTTCTGGCCTTCGAGCCTGGTCCGCGGGTTACAAATCGCCCGGGTGAGATCCTCGTCCACCACGACGGTGAAACCGGCGTCCTTGAGCCGGGAAAGCCCGATTTCGTCCGCCTCGACGATGAGAAACCCGTCGGTGCGGTTGACCTCCCAGGGATCGGACCAGCGGTAGACCTGCGAGATCATCTCCACCCGGTCGAAGTAGGCGCGTACGACAACGACCGGACAGTCGGGAGCCCGGGTGTCCTCCACCACCGGCGCCGCGGCGGACAAAAGGGTGCAGACCATGCACGCGCCGGCACACGAAACCAGAAAAGACTTCCTCGGGATCACCTTCATGAATCGATGATACGGGGTCGGCATCGACAGGTTGGTCCGGCTGTGTCAAAAATTGTAAATCCGGCACGGTTTCACGCCTCACCCGTCCAGAATCTCCTCGACGAAGAACGTGGTCTTGGCCGGCACCTTCTCGTGGGGGTAGTACCTACAAATGACCTCGGTGACTGCGCCCGGAGATTTCAGTCCGAGATATCGGATGAGGTACTCGACATCACCCCGGTCGTGTGAATCAAACCGTGCCGACACGCATTTCATGGCGAGCATGTACTCCGCAACGAAACCCGCTCGTCGTGTTCGAGGTAGTGCCTCCTCGCGCGCGTGGCTTCGGAGGTCGATAGGCGCTTGAGCTCGCCCGGGGCGTATTACCGCAATAGCGCGCCGGGCACCTTAATACGGTTTTCGAGGCCAGCTTCCACTTGACGAGCCATGGCATCGAAGGTAGATTGAATCTCAGAATCTTTGACCTCAACCATCCGCACCCCACCCATCCGGCGCTGTCCGGAGAACCAGAGCGTGATCCTGATCGGACACGCCGGGTGGGCCCGGTTGGTCCGGGTCGGGTCGCAGATCGATCGATCTGGGGCGCCGACCGGAGGGTTGGAGTGGCGGATCGACGACGAGGCGCTCGTGAAGGGTGCCCGGGGAGGCTGAGATGCGGCGGTCGGTCGAGCTTGCGGGGTTTCGGTCGGCGTTTGTCGGTGTCCTTTTCATCGGGTGCGCCACGGTTGCGCAGACGGCGCCCCCGGACTACGCGGCGGCGGTTCTCGCGGACGGGCCGGTGGTGTACTACCGCTTCGGAGAGGCCGCCGGGGCCGTCGAGAACCTCGGGACCTATGGAGCGACCCATGACGCCGTCGTGTTCGGAACGCCACAGAGGTCGGTGGAGACTCTCAACGGCGACGCGGGGATGTACTTCGACTCGGTGGACGACTATGTCGAGTCGGGTGCCGAGGTGCCGGGCGCGTTGACCGGGAACCCGAGCTTCACGGCCGAGGCGGTCTTCTTCCTGCCTGTCGGAGGAACCGCCGGCTTGTGGGCGCCGTTCCTCCACTGGGGCCCTTCGCCGGCAGGAAACGAGACCGCGAAGTCGGTGTACTTCAGCTTCAGCAACAGCAATCCCGGGGAGGTCTTCGTCGGTTTCTACAACGGCGGGCTCCAGTCGCCGAACGGCACGCTGCGGCAGGGCTCGTGGCACCACATCCTGTGGGTGAGGACCGGAGGCGGGACCGACCAGCAGGGCTCTCAGCTCTTCGTCAACGGCATCGACCTGACCGCCTCGTTGGTTCCCGATCCGGAGCTCTGCTGCAACGGGTCGACACCCGACGTCGACGCCACGACGCTCCGGGTCAATCGCGCACGCGACTTCTACGGGATGCGCTTCTTCACCGGCGTCGTCGACGAGCTCGCGCTCTACGACCGCGCGCTGACCCCGACCGAGGTCGCTGCCCACGTCGCCGGCTACGCCGTCGTCCACGGCGACGGCTTCGAGACCGGCACCACTGCGGCATGGTCGACAGTGGTTCCCTGACCGCCCGGGGATGACGGGGGAAGGGCTCGGAGCCCCGAGGACCCAGCGGCCCTCAGCCGGGGCCGACTCGGGGGTCACCGACGAGGCGTAGCGAGCCGCGCCGAACGTGGCGGCGGTCACGCCCGATGCCCCGAAGAGGGGATAGCGTGGTGTCGGGGAGCACGATCATGGTCAGACCCTTTCTGGTGGTGGCGGCGGTTTTCGGGATGGCCCTCTCGGCGGCGGAGCCGACGGCGTCGCAGGCGCTCGTCTTCGCCGACGGCTTCGGCACCGGCGATCTCTGGGGGTGGGACGGGTTCGTCGGCGGGACGCCGGTGGTCGGGCGCTGCCCGTGCGAGTTCGTCACCGGCGGCGGCGAGTTCTTCGTCGACCCGGTCAACGGCTCGGACGTCACCGGCGACGGCAGTGCCGCGAGCCCCTGGGCCTCGATCCAGCACGTCGTCGACAACCGGGTCGACTGCACCGACCGCTACGGCACGCCGCTTAACCCGGGAGCGCCGATCCGGGGCGGCGACGCCATCGTCCTGGTCGGCGCGACCGGCCACGACCCGCACCTCGAGATCACCGGCTGCTACAACTCGGCGTGGGTCACCATCCGCGCCGCGGTGCGCCACCAGCCGATGCTCGCCTCGGTCCATTTCCGCGGATCTGAGCTCTGGCGGCTCGACGGGCTGAGCTTCCTCAACGACGCCAACGGCATCATGGTACGGGTCGAGGACCACAGCACCCAGGGGCCGGCGCGCAGCATCGCGATCGTCAACTGTCGCCTCACCTCGGGCGACCTGCCGACCATCCCCGACTGGGTCGACCACGTCTCCGACGGCTTCCGCCTCTACACCTCGAACGGGCCGCTGCTCGCCCGCTGCAACGAGCTCGTCAACGTCGCCATGGGCTTCGTGGTCGGCGCCGACAACGTCGACGTCATCGGCAACACGGTCGAGTACTTCTCGCGCGACGGCATCGCCACCGGGGGCCACCGCAACCGCTTTGTCGGCAACGCCATCTACGATTCGGTCAAGCTCGGCGACGGTCACCACGACGACTTCTTCCAAAGCCACATGGGCGCCAACCCCGACACCTCCTCGGAAGTACTGATCACCGGAAACCGCTTCGTCAACCGCTACGGACCCGGCCAGCCCGCCGACTCGCTCGGCCCAACCCAGTGCCTGAGCGGCTTCGAGGACGGCCCGAAGACCCGGCTGGTGATCACCAACAACCTCTGCAAGGGCGACCACTGGCACGGCATCACCTGGTACGACACCAACGACTCGGTGGTCGTCAACAACACCGCGGTGGGAGGATCTAACTACCCCGGCCTGCCGCCGGGCTCCTCGAGCTGGCCCGACCACTCGTGGATCAGCGTCGAGGGCACGGGCAACACCATCCGCAACAACCTCACCACCCGCAACCTCTCGGGCGGCGACCACAACCTTGAGGTCCAGCCCGGCGAAACCGGCCTCTTCTTCGTCGACTGGCTCGCCCTCGACCTCCGCCTCGCCCCCGGCTCTCCGGCGATCGACACCGGCAACCCCGACGGCGCCACCACCCACGACATCGACGGCGCCCCACGCGACGCCCAGCCCGACGTCGGCGCCTACGAGGCCCCGGCGCCCTGAGCCGGCAGGGGAGGCGGGCGACGAGCCCCTTCGATCGCCGCATCCGGCGACCTCGGTCGGGTCGCTGTCAACAACCGCCGCCGCTGCCCTCACTCGTGACGCCGGGGAGGAATGCTGGGCCTCGCCGATCGGTTGGAGCTTCAGGAACATCAGTCGATTCGCAGCCAATCAGCGTCGGACCCAGGGAGGATTTTGTGAAGTACGTCGAAGGATTTGTCGTTCCGGTTCCCAAGAAGAGGCTCGACGAGTACAAGAAGCTGGCCCGGAAGTTTGGCAAGATCTGCAAGGAGCACGGCGCGGTCGACTATGTCGAGTGCGTCGCCGAGGACGTCAAGATGGGCAAGGTCACCTCCTTCCCCCAGGCCGTCCAGCTCAAGAAGACCGAGACGGTCGTTTTCTCGTGGATCGGCTTCAAGTCCCGCAAGCACCGCGACCAGGTGTGGAAGAAGCTTATGGACGACCCCCGAATGAAGGCGATGGACCCCAAGGACATGCCGTTCGACGGGATGAGGATGTTCATGGGCGGCTTCGAGGTGATGGTCAGGCTCTGACAACGACACGGGTACCGCGTTGGTGCCGTTGATCCGTAAACCGTGAACCGTGTCGGGTAGACCCGGAAATCGCACGCAAATCGCACAAATCGAAATCGAAATCGAAATCGAAAAATCGTGCCAGGCACCTCTTTCAGCGGTCTCCTCGCTGATGGCGACACTCATGCAGATCGAGGAAGGAAAACGTTGCCCGTGCTCGTGTCCTTCTCGCCATCATCCAGGCGGTGCCTGGATCGCCCGCCTGTGGTCTTGCGACGAAAAAAACCGCGCTCGGATGAGCGCAGGCGTTGAACTGCGGTCAAGTCACATTCAGTCGCGCGGGAAGGGAGCCAGCGGTGACCTACCCGCCGATCAGCGCCCTGACCTGCTCAGGCGCCTTCGCCAACGCCTCGTCGAGCTTGTCGGCATCGGGTCCGCCGGCCTGGGCGAGATTGGGCTTGCCGCCGCCCCGGCCGCCGATGACGGCGGCGAGCTCGCGGACGAGATCACCGGCCTTGACGCGAGCCGTGAGATCGTCGGTGACCGCGGCGAGCAGGGTCGCCTTGCCGCCGGACTCCATCCCGAGAACGACGACACCGGAACCGAGCTTCTGCCGCATGGTGTCGGCGAGGTTGCGGAGCTCGCCGGGGCTCATCTCCGGAGCGCGTCGGGCGAGCACGGTCACACCGCCGACATCCTCGCGGATCTCGGCGACCCCGGCGTCGCCCGAGGCGAGCTTGTGCTTGAGGGTCTTGACCTCGGTCTCGAGCTCCGCGAGCTGGCGCTCGCGTTTGTCGAGGATGTCCGGCAGCCTCTCGAAGGAGGTCTGGTACCGGCCGGCGAGCTCGTGGGCCAACCGGGTGCGCTGCTGCACCAGCTCCACCGCGCCGCGGCCGGTGACGGCCTCGATGCGCCGCACTCCGGCGGCGACGCCCCGCTCGCCGGTGATGGTGCACAGCCCGATGTCGCCGGTGCGGTCGACGTGGCAGCCGCCGCAGAGCTCGCGCGAGAACTCGCCGTCGCCGATGGTCACCACGCGGACCTCGTCGCCGTACTTCTCGCCGAAGAGCGCCATGGCGCCGAGGGTCTTGGCGGCGTCGATGGGCATGATCGTCTTGTCGAGGGGCCGGTTCGAGACGATCTCGGCGTTGACCAACCGCTCGACCTCCTGCAATTGGTCGAAGCTCACCGGACCGTCCCAGGAGAAGTCGAAGCGAAGGCGATCGGGCTCGACGAGCGACCCGGCCTGCTGGGCGGCGTCGCCGAGCACCCGGTGGAGCGCCGCGTGCAGGAGGTGGGTCGCGGTGTGATTGCGCTGGGTGTCCAGGCGTTTCCGCTCGGCCACGGTCGCTCTGATTTCGGCGCCCTTGAGAAGCCGGCCTTCGGTGACGTCGACCCGGTGGACGATCAGCCCGTCCAGGGGTTTCTGGGTGTCGAGAACGAAGGCGTGGCCACCCTCCCAGGTCAGGTCGCCGGTGTCGCCGACCTGGCCGCCGGACTCGGCGTAGAAGGGAGTCGTCTGCAAAATGACCTCACCCTCATCACCCGCCGCGAGCTCGTCTTCGGGTCCGTCGCTGCCGAGGAGGGCAAGCACCTTGGTCGTGAGCTCGAGCCTGCCGTAGCCGTCAAAGGTGGATACGATCCCGTCGTCGGCCAGATCCGTGTAGTCGGAGCAGAACCGGGACGACAGGTCGCCCTTCCACGACGCCTGACCGCGTTCCTGCTCGGCCTTCAGGGCTTCGTCGAAACCCTCGCGGTCGAGTCCGAGCCCCTCCTCCTGGGCGAACTCCTCGATGAGCTCCACGGGGATGCCGCGGGACTGGTAGAGGTCGAATGCGACATGGCCGGGGACAACCGTCCCACCGGCGCGCTTGATCCGCTCGAGCTCGCGGCCGGCGATGTCGGTCCCGGCGTTGAGGGTTCGTGCGAAGCGGCGCTCCTCCTGCTCGAGCTGCTTGGCCACGACCTCGGAGCGTTCCAGCAGCTCCGGATACTGCTCGCCCATCATCTCGTTGACGACCGGCAGCAGGGTGTGGAGGAAGGCGCCGTCGAGCCCGAGCTTGCGGCCGTAGCGCAGCGCCCGCCTGATGATCCGCCGCAGCACGTAGCCGCGGCCCTCGTTGGAGGGAACGACGCCGTCGGTCAGCAGAAACGCCGCGGCGCGGATGTGGTCCGCGATGACCCGGTAGGCTGGGGCGAGCTCGCTCGCCGGGTCGTAGGGCCGCTCGACGAGTGCGCCGATGGCGCCGAGGAGCGGCACGAAGAGATCGGTGTCGTAGTTGGTCTCGACGCCCTGCATGACGGTGGCGATGCGTTCGAGCCCGGCGCCGGTGTCGATGGAGGGGCGGGGCAGCGGTTCGAGCTTCCCCGTCGGATCGCGGTCGAACTGCATGAAGACGAGATTCCAGATCTCGATGATGTCGTCGCCATCGCCGTTGACGAGCGCCGCTCGGCCCGGCGCCAGCGGGTCGGGACCACGGTCGAAGTGGATCTCGGAGCACGGCCCGCAGGGTCCGGTCTCGCCCATGGCCCAGTAGTTGTCCTTTTCGCCGAAACGCAGGATGCGGTCCGGCGAGGCGCCGGTCTCCTCCCACAGCGCGGCGGCCTCGTCGTCATCGGTGTAGACCGTGAACCACAACCGCTCGACGGGCATGCCGTAGACATCGACGAGCAGGTCCCACGCGAACTGGATCGCCTCTTTCTTGAAATAGTCGCCGAAGCTGAAGTTGCCGAGCATCTCGAAGAAGGTGTGGTGGCGAGCGGTGTAGCCGACGTTTTCGAGATCGTTGTGCTTGCCGCCGGCGCGGACGCACTTCTGCGATGAGGCGGCACGGGTGTACGGCCGCGGTTCGCGGCCGATAAAGGTGTCCTTGAACTGGTTCATCCCCGCGTTGGCGAAGAGCAGGGTGGTGTCGCCGGCCGGCAGCAACGAAGACGACGACACGACCTGGTGGCCGCGTTCGGCGAAGAACTCAAGAAAGGCGGCCCGGATCTCCGGGCTGGTCATGGATTTCATTTTCAGAACTCTCCCTCTCGGTCGCGAGCCGGGCGACGGCGCCATAGGCGACATCGGTTGCAAAGCCGCGAGCGATGAGGGAGCTTACCAGACGAGCCCGGCGCTCGGGAAGCCGCCACCAGTCCGGTTTCGCCTGGACCTCGACCCTCCTGAGGGCGGTTTCCAGGGCGCGATCGTGGACTTCACCTTCGAGCCTGGCGACCCGTTCGGCGAGATCACCGTCGACCCCTCGTTTGCGGAGCTCGTTGACCAACCGCCGTTCGCCCCAGCCGCGATCGACCGAGCGAAACTCGACAAACCGCCGCGCGAGACGCTCGTCGTCGAGGAGGCCGAGCTCGTCGAGCCGCTCGAGGGCCGACTCGATGCCGTCGTCGTCAAAGCCCTTGCGGCGGAGCTTCTCGACGAGCTCGGCGCGGAAGTGATCGCGCCGGGCGATGAGCTTGAGGGCCTTGTCGTAGGCGGGATTATTCATCGATCGAAGCGGGGTTCGGTGCCAGGAGAAACAAAGTTAACAATCTCCGATGGGAGGTATTCATTAGCTCTGACTTCTATGAGGTTCGGGATTGTTAACTTTGTTTCTCCTGGCACCGGCACGGGCCAACCGGCACGGGACACGGCCTGCCCCCTATGCTTCGCCTCCGAACTCGAACGGTGAATCCTCCGAGAACGGATCCATCGAGGTGTCGGTCCCGAGCTCGAGCACCCCTTCCATGTCTTCGCGCGACATATCCGAGGTCGATTGGATGCCCTGGATCTTGAGCTTGAACTCGTCCGGGTTGGTGGCCCGGCGGAGGGCCTCCTCCAAGGTGATCAACCCGTTCTTGTAGAGCAGATAGAGCGACTGGTCGAAGGTCTGCATCCCGTACTGGCTCGTGCCCTGGGTGATGGCGTCGCGGATGAGCTTGGTCTTCTCCTTGTTCTCGATGCAGTCGCGGATATAGGACGTCGCGATGAGAACCTCGACCGCCGGGACCCGGCCGAGACCGTCGGCCCGCGGCAGAAGCCGCATGGAGACGATGGCCTTGAGCACCGCCGCGAGCTGGATGCGGATCTGCTTCTGCTGGTGCGGGGGAAAGACCGAGATGATGCGGTTGACCGTTTCGGTGGCGTCGAGGGTGTGGAGGGTCGAGAGCACCAGGTGGCCGGTCTCGGCCGCGAGCAGCGCCGTCTCGATGGTCTCGTAGTCACGCATCTCGCCGACGAGAATGACATCGGGATCCTGGCGCAGGGCCGATCGCAGGGCGACCGAGAACTGTTTGGTGTCGACGTCGACCTCGCGCTGGTTGATGATGGACTTCTTGTCGCGGTGGAGGAACTCGATGGGGTCCTCGATGGTCATCACATGCTCGATGCGGCGGGTGTTGATGTAGTCGATCATCGAAGCCAGCGAGGTCGACTTACCCGAACCGGTGGTCCCCGTCACCAGGACGAGTCCGCGCTGCTCCTCGCAGATCTTCTCCAGAACCGGCGGCAGCATGAGCTCCTTGAAGGTCTGGATCCGCGACGGAATCAGACGGAGGACGATACCCACCGACCCGCGCTGCTGGAAGATGTTGCAACGAAAACGTCCGAGTCCCGGCACCGAGTAGGCGATATCGGTCTCGAGCTGGTGCTTGAACCGCTCCTTCTGACGCGACGACATCATGGAGAACGCCATGGCGATGGTGTCCTCCTGCATGAGTCGCTTGAATTCGGTCATGACCTGGAGACGCCCATCCATCCGAAGAACGGGGTGGGCTCCAACCTTGAGATGAACATCCGAAGCCTTGCGCTCGACAGCGACCTTGAGGATGTCATTGATGTGCATCGACGGACCTCCGTTGGCGGACTCGGTTCGCATCAAGTGTACATCGGGATGCGGACATGACCCAATGTCGGCCGTCACACCGGGTCCTTTCGCGCTCGTGTCCGCGTCCGAGTCCGTGCCCGTGTCCGTGTCCGCATCCGTTGCCGACTCCGCACCCGCTTCCGTACCCGTACCCGCGTCGGTGTCCAATCCCGTCTCTGTGCCCGTGCCCGTTGCCTCGTTCCGAAGGGTTTCTGCCGCTGTCGCCGCCGCCGCCCCGGACGCTGCCGCTGTCGCTGCCACGGACGCGGACACGGGACCGGGATCGGAATCGGGATCGGGATCGGGATCGGGATCGGTGAAGGCTACACTGTCCCCCGTGCCGAGCCTTGCTGTGATCCTGGTCGCCATCTACGCCGTCGTCGTCCTGGCGCTGGCGCGGAGCGGGCCTTCGACGGGTGGGATCGACTATCTTCTCGCCGGCCGCAGGCTGACGCTGCCGGCCTTTGTCGCGACCCTGGTCACCACCTGGTACGGCGGGATTCTCGGCGTCGGCGAGTACGCCTTCAGATTCGGCATCTCGACCTGGGTCGTCTTCGGCCTCCCGTACTACGCGGCCGCGCTCATCTTCGCCTTCTGGCTCGCGCCGCGGCTGCGGGCGAGCGGCGCCGCATCCATACCCGAGCTCCTCCTCGGCGCGTACGGCGAGCGCGCGCGGTTCGCCGGCGCGACGGCGATCTTCGCCATGACCGTCCCCGTCGCGTACCTGTTGATGCTCGCGACGCTGCTGACCCAGCTCACCGGTTGGCCGCCCCTCGTCGCAGTGACGGTGGGGGCGGCATTCTCGGCCCTCTACGTCGGACTCTCGGGTTTTCGCTCGGTGGTCCGGACCGATGTCCTCCAGTTCGCCCTGATGTACGCCGGTTTCTTCATCCTGCTCCCGGCCGCTCTGGCCCACACCGGAGGGCTCGCCGGTCTCTGGTCGTCGCTCCCGGCCGGGCACCGCAGCTGGGACGGCGGTCTCGGCTGGCAGACGGTGCTGGTCTGGTACCTCATCGCGCTCCAGACCATGGTCGAACCGAGCTTCTACCAGCGGGTCTTCGCCGCCCGGTCGTCGTCCGTGGCCCGCTCCGGGGTCATCGTCTCGGTCGGTCTGTGGGCGGTCTTCGATTTCTTTTCCATCGGCTGCGGTCTCGCCGCCCGAGTCCTGCTGCCGGGCCTCGAGGACCCCCTCACGGCCTATCCCGCCCTCGCCGAGATGGTGCTGCCATCGTGGCTCGCCGCGTTCTTCACCCTCGCGCTCTTCGCCACCGTGATGTCGACCCTGGACTCCTACCTCTTTCTCTCCGCCGCAACGGTGGGTCACGATTTCACGACCCGACAACCCTCGCCATCCGATGACCGCCGCCGCGTCCGCATGGGTCTCGCCCTGTCCGCCCTATTGGCCTCGGCCGGCGCCCTGGTCTTCGACTCGGCGGTGACGGTGTGGCACCACGTCGGTTCGGTTGTGACCTCGGCGCTGCTGCTGCCCGTGGTCGGAGTCCATCTGCCGCAGAGGTGGCGCTACCGCCCCGCCGCCGCAACCGACGGCCATGATCGGATCGGCCGCGGTGGCTCTGGGTTGGATTCTCGCCGCCGACGCTGCGGGATACCCTTTCGGCGTCGAACCCATGTTCCCCGCGCTCGCCGCGTCGGGGTTCGTCTGGGTCGTGGACAGGTTCAACGCAGAGGCGCAGAGACGCAGAGACGCAGAGCCATCGCAGGGTTGACCGCAAAGGCGCAGAGATCGCGAAGCATCGTTGATCGGGTCGGCGGGACGAACACTTGTTTTCGAAGTGGCGGTCCGACCGACACCGACTCCGCCGCGACAATAGACTGCAATGTCTCTGCGGTGATACCGCGATCTGCGACTTCTCTGCGTCTTTGCGCCTTTGCGCCTCTGCGTTGAGTCGCGATGAATGCGATGGAATGCGACGCTTCACGTTCTTGGCAGCTTCTCGGTTCAGAACCGGGCCGGAATCGGGCGTACAATTCCTCCGAGGAGGATCCGATGCTTCCAATACTCGACAACGACGGCATGCGCGAGGCTGATCGCCACACCATCGAGGACCTCGGCGTCCCCGGAATGGTGCTCATGGAGAACGCCGCCACCGGGGTCGTCGACGCCATCCGCGAGGTCTTCCCCGACGCCCGTCGGATCCTCATCCTCTGCGGTCCGGGCAACAACGGCGGCGACGGGTTCGCGGCTGCGCGACACCTCTCGAACGGCGGTCTCGACGTCCAGCTCTGCCTCGTCGGCGATCCGGCCGGGCTCAGCCCCGACGCCGCTGCCAACCACCGCCTCGCCGTGGCATTCGGCGTGCCCATCGCCGTCATCGAGGACGACGACCTCTCCGTCGTCGAGGCGCTCATCGACGACGAACCCGCCGATCTCGTGGTCGACGCTCTCCTCGGGACAGGGACCGACCGCCCGCTGACCGGTCGGTACGCCGCGCTCGTCGAACTCGTGGAGGCCTCCGGCCTGCCCGTCATCGCGGTGGATGTTCCGACGGGACTCAACGGGAGCTCATCCGAGATTCCCGGCCCGCACCTGCCGGCCGATCTCACGGTGACCTTCGCCTCGCTCAAGATCTGCCACGCGCTGCCACCGGCATGTGTCGCGTGCGGCGAGGTCGCGGTGGTCGACATCGGCATTCCGCCCGCCGCCCTCGAGGCGGGATCATCGCTGTGGATGACCGAGGATGAGGACATCGCGCTCATGCTTCCGGCGAGGAGCCCGGACGCCCACAAGGGACGGTTCGGCCACCTCCTCATCGTCGCGGGTTCCCGGGGACGCGGCGGCGCGGTGGCCATGGCGGCCAAATCGGCGGTGGTCGTCGGCTCCGGTCTCGTCACCATGGCCGTCCCCGAGCCGGTTGTGCCCGTGGTCGACGGCGCGTGTCTCGAAGCCATGACCCACGCCATGGATCCCGATGACGCCGGAGCCGTCGCCGGTCCCCGCGGGCTGGAGACCTTGCTCGATCGCATTTCGGCCATCGCGACCGGACCGGGATTGGGAACCGGAGCAGGAGCGAAGAAGACCCTCGACTGGATCCTCGACACCTGGAAAGGCCCCCTGCTCCTCGACGCCGACGCCGTCAACCTGCTGGCTGAAAACCCCGAGCGCCTCGCCTCCCGCGAGGTGCCGGCGGTTCTGACGCCCCACCCCGGAGAGCTCGCGCGGCTTCTCGGGTCGTCGACCGAGAAAGTGCTCGCCGATCGCCTGGAGGCCGCCCGTGAAGCGGCCCGCCGCTCGGGCGCCATCGTCGTCGCCAAAGGCTACGGCACCATCATCGCGGAGCCGGGCGGTCAAGCGTGGGTCAACCCGACGGGCGACGTCGGTCTCGCATCCGGGGGTTCGGGCGATGTGCTCACCGGCGCCATCGGCGCCCTCCTGGCGCAGGGGCTCGAGCCGCTCCGCGCCGCTCTGGTCGGCTGCTGGCTGCACGGCCGCGCCGGCGAGATCGGCGGCGAGATCTACCCCGCCGCGGTGCCCGCGAGCGAACTGCCTGACCTGCTCGCCGACGCATGGCAGGATCTCGAAGCCGACGAGGCCGATTAGCGGAGCCGGGCGCATGATCGAAATCACCCGGAGCGCCTCTGCCGAGGCCACCGAGGCCTGCGGCGAAGTCCTCGCCGGCCGCCTCGGGCCGGGCGATGTGATCCTCCTCGAGGGCGATCTCGCCGCGGGCAAGACCACCCTGGTGCGCGGACTCGTCCGCGCCCTCGGAGGCGACGAGACCGATGTCTCATCACCCACCTTCGTCCTGCTCCAGAGCTATGGCTGCCGGGGCCCGGAGATCACCACGGTCCACCACGTCGATCTCTATCGTCTCGGCGAGAAGATCACGGATCTCAGAGAGATCGGCATCGAGGATGTGCTGTCGGACCGGGAGGCGGTCAGTGCGGTCGAATGGCCGAAGGATGTGCTCGCGACCTGGATGCCCCGTGACGCACGGGTGTGGAGGGTCGTCATCACCACTGAGGACGGCGATGCCCGTAGGATCGAGATCGAGGCGCCGGAGTAGTCCTCAGCCATGACGGTGATTGGGAACCGCAAGGGCGCAAGGGACGCAAAGACATCGCAATGAAAAAACGCAGAGACGCAGAGGCGCAGAGCCATCGCAGGGTTGAACCGCGAAGGCGCTAAGGGACGCAAAGACATCACAACAGGACACGAATTTTTCAGATCAACACCCATCGGACCCGTTCCAGACATCGGCGCTTCCCATCTCATTTTCGTCAAACGGCCGAGGGCCCAAGAACTACGGGTGCGATGGCCCTGCATCTCCGGGTTTTTCCCCTGCGATGATCTGCGATGTCTTTGCGCCTTCGCGCCTTTGCGTTGAATTGCGATGGGCGATGTCTCTGCGTCTCTGCGTTGCAATCCTGCGAAGCCTGGCGTCCCTTGCGTCATTGCGGTAAGAAACCGCGTCAAGCGACGAGAATGCCCCCATCGACGGGGATGATGGCGCCGGTCATCCACGATGAGGCGTCCGAGAGCAGATAGAGCACCATGGACGAGATATCCCGCGGTTGGCCGATGCGCCCGAGCGGGTGCATGGCGCCCATGCCTTCGACATCTTCGCGGCTCATCCCGCGTCCGTCGTGGATCGGGGTGTCCACCACCGCGGGCATGATGGCGTTGACCCTGACCGTCGGCGCCCACTCGAGGGCGAGGCACCGCGTCATGTGGTTGAGGGCCGCCTTGGAGGCGTTATAGGCCATCATCCCCGGTATCGCACGATCCGCCAGGGAGGACGAGATGTTGACCACCGCCGGAGCCTCGCCCTGTCTGAGCAGCGTCCCGAGGGCGCGGCAGAGGAGGTACGGTCCGCGGACGTTGACGCTGAAGACCTTGTCCCAGTCCGCCGGTGAAGTTTCCTCGAGGGTCGCCATGGCGGCGATGCCGGCGTTGTTGACGAGGCCATCGACGGCGCCCCAACGGGCCTTGACCGCCTCCGCCAGGGCCTCGACCTCGGCAGCGTCCGCGACATCGCAGGCGTGCCACCAGGCGCCGTCGCCGAGCTCCCGCACCGTTTCCGCGAGCATCTCCCCGCGTCGCGCCACGAGACAGACCTCCGCCCCCGCTTCATGCAGCAAACGGGCGGCATCCATTCCGATGCCGCTCGACGCGCCCGTAACGATCACCCTGCGATTTCGTACATCCAACATGGATCCTCCGATTTTCCCGGTATTGCGACGACTCCCCGAGGGAGATCCGGACGGGTATCATGGAAGTGCCTGATGGCACCTTTTGATTCCGTTTCTCCGACGAGCCTCCGGCGCTTCGTACAACCACCCGGCGCGGCCGGCATTCCCGGCACATGCCGAGCCGGTGAGCGATGAGCACCGGCTGGGTCCTGATCCCGCTGCTCGGCCCACCCATCGCGGCGCTCGTCGCTCATTTCGTCTTTGCTTCACGGACGCTCCCCCCGGCGGCGACCATCGGCCTCAACGCCCTGTGTCCGGGGGTCGGGCTCGCCGCCGCCGGCCGCCCGACCCTGGAAACCGTCCTCGCGGTTCTCATGACCCAGGCCAGTCTTCTCATTGCCGGCACCATGGGCTCGCTCGGTTACTTCGTGCCGTTCATGGTGGTCGGAGGGGTGTGGGCGTCGATCTACACGCCGCACAACCCGTTGGCGGTGGTGAGCGGAACGATGGATGCGGTCTCTCGAAGGGCGCCCGGATCAATGATGGCCATGCAGCAGGACCGGCCAGCGGGATCATCCATCGCGTCCCAGCCACCGAGGAGCGACGACGAAATCGACGAGGCCGCGGCCGGATACGCTGTCGAGGTTCGCTGCACCGAGTGCGGCGCGGATGTCTCGGTGCCGGTGCTCCAGCACATGGCGCACTGCGGATTCTGCGGCAGCGACCACCTGCTCGCGGGACAGGAGGAGACCCTCTATCTGACCCTCCCGGAGAAGGCTCCCGGCGAAGCCGAGCTCAAGGAGGCCCTGCTCGATCACTATCGCTACCGACACTATCTCAAGCTCTTCCAGGCATCGGTTCCGATGGTTCAGGTCGGCGCCACCGACGCCACGGCGTCGGGCGCACTCGTCACCCGGCCCGAAGCCGAAGCGGCGGCGGCCGCGGCCGAGGCCGTGGTGGCGAAAAAGGCCGACGCCTACCGGGCCAAGCTCGCCCGCCAGCTCAACCTCGGCCGCACCCGCCGTTTTCTGTCTCCCTACCGGCACGGGATGGGCACCCTCTACCAGGCGGGTTTCGGCCGGCGCAGAGAAGACCAGGAAAAGGTCCTTCGATTCAAGATCGCCACCATCGAGGCATCGGCCGCCTCGTCATCGGTCATCAAGCTGCCCGAGATGGGCAAGCTGACCTATCTCAGGGCGCTCAAACCCGCCGCCGACTGTGCCGCGGGTGAGCGGAGCCTGGCTCTCGACCTCGACGAGGCGGTCTTGAACAGGGCGTTCGGCCGCCTCGACCGCAAACAGCTCGACCGCTCCATCGCCACCATCCGCCTCGGCTCGCGCTTCATCAGAGAGGTCAGCGCCGTGGTCTGGCGACCATGGTGGATCGTCGAAGTCTCGGCGCCCCGCATCCACGAGACCCTCCTGGTGGACAGCGCATCCGGTTCGGTCGTCGGCCCCGCGCCCGCCATCGACGACGCAATCTTGACCGAGCTGCCTGAGCCGGCGCGCGACCCCGGTCGCGGTCTCCACTTCATCCCCATGGAGTGCCCGACCTGCGGCCACGAGTTCGCCTTCGACAGCGACGCCGTCGTCCACTTCTGCCACAACTGCCACCGGGTCTGCCGGGTCAGCGGGCGGCGCAAGGAAACCGTCGAGTACTCGCGGGCCGAAGCCGCCGACAACGGGTTCGACCTGGTGCCCTTCTGGCTCTTTCCGCTGCGAATCCGGACCGCAGGCGGCGAGCTCATCACCGATCTCGCCCACCTCAAGGACGGCATCGACGGGACCCTCGATCAGATCGGAGAGAACGCCCCCGTCAGGCAGCACGGGCTCTATGTCCCCGCCTTCAGGTGCATCAACTCGCGTCTCATGGGCGAGGCATTCAACAGGCTCTTCGACCACACCGTTCGCCAGCGCTACCGGGTGGTCCACGAACGCTGGCCCCTCGATGCGAAGCCCGGGCCGTGGACGATCCACCTCGATGAGGCCGAGGCCCGGAACCTCGTTCCGCTCTACCTCGCCAACGCGTTCGGCAGCCGGGATCTCGCCAGGGTCAACGTCAGCCAGGTCGCAGACCGGCTCCTCGACGCCACCCAGGAATCAGAGGGCAGGCTCGTCTACCTCCCAATCCCCGAGGTCGTGACGAATCCTTTCCGGCAGTATGTCGGGCGGTTTCGTGGGCAGGCGCTGAGGAAGGCGACGAAAGGCACAGCCTGAAGTCGAGTGTCTCCAATTTCCGAGAATCGAATCTCTGATCGCTCGCGATCAGAGATTCGATTCTCGGAACTGGGTTATTCTTGTCGCACAGACCGACGTTCACGGAGGAGCCATGGCAGCCGAAATTTTCACCAGCGACTGGGCCGATCTTTGGGCCGACTCGATCAATGCCAACGCCGACTACAAAAAGGCCGCTACCAAGTGGGAAGGCGCCATCGGGATGATCATGACCGTCGACGGCGACATGGGGATCCCCGAAGAGCGTATCGTCATCGCCGATCTCTGGCACGGCGACTGCCGCGGCGCCGCCACCGCCACCCAGGCCGATCTCGACGAGGCGCCGTACCACATCAAGGCCAATCCAGCGACGTGGAAGAGCGTCCTCGCCGGCAAGACCGATCCCATCGTCGGCCTCATGGGCGGCAAGCTCAAACTCTCCAAGGGCAGCCTCTTTGCCCTGCTTCCGTACGCCAAGGCCGCCAAAGAGCTGGTCAACTCGGCCATCGCGGTGGACACCACCTACCCCGACGGGTGGGACTGAGGGCGGGACCCGCAGCAGCGACCGGGGCAGCGGCAGCGGCAGGGTACCGCGTTCGGGCACGTCACCGACGACAGCCAGGATGGCTGTCGCTACACAATCAAGAACGGCCGCTGTGTAGCGACAGGCTTCCAGCCTGTCGGGGGCAGCGACAGCGACAGCGTCCGCGGCACCGGCAGATGCTGTCCCGGGTCGGAGGGAAAGAAACGTCCCTCGGGGTGCCGGGTACGGCATTGTGCCGGATCGACCCTCCGGCACGCGGTACGTTGCACACAATGCCGTACCGGGCTCCCCCGGAGGCGCGCCTATGCCCGGCTATCCCGGCCACGAAGCAGGCCGCCGGCGTCCCATCGGCGGGGTCGCAACCCGTCCAATTCACCACTTACGCGACCCCGCCGATGGGGCGACGCCGGGACGCCGAAGGCGGACCGGAAGGCCGGTGCCGTGAGAACCGGGAACAGCGGCAGCGACCGGGACAGCGACAGCGTCCGGAGCAGCGACGGAAGCCGATCAGGGCACGCGGACCGCGCCTCCACCGGGCGTGCCGTCCTTGACGTTTTTCATTTCGACCACGCTCACGCTTTGATCGCGACCGGAAAAACGTCAAGGGGGGCTCCCACGGGGAGCGCGATGCGGTCTGTTGCTGCGGCCACGAAGCAGGCCGCCGGCGTCCCATCGGCGGGGTCGCATCCCTTCCAATTCACCACCGAAGCGACCCCGCCGATGCGGCGACGCCGGGCCGCCGAAGGCGGACCGGAAGGCCGGTGCCGTGAGAACCGGGGCAGCGGCCGAGGCGGCACCGATGCACGAGAACACCGTCATCCAGTTTGCCGCACTGCGACGGCCGCAATGCGGCAAAAGGCCCGGATTCGGTGAAGCTGCTGTTCATTAATCCAAGTTTTAGACATTTAAAATCAGTAATTTATGGTTTTTTGCCGCCCTGCGGCAAAAAACCCTTGACAGTCATGCCGCAGTGCGTTATATTTTGCCCATCGGAAATGCCGCACAGCGGCAAAGCCGGTAAGAACCAAAAAACCGGCGCCCGGGCGCCACACGAGCCGGAAAGCCGGCAAGGAGGATCAGATGACCGCCAAGAAGAAAGCCAAGCAAGTACAGGCCGAGATCACCGAGAACGCCCACCAGATCTGGCTCGCCGGACTCGGCGCCGTCGCCACCGCCCAGGAAGAGGGCAGCAAGGTCTTCAAGGGCCTCGTCAAGAAGGGCCAGGAGTTCGAGAAGGCCGGAAAGAACCGGGTCGAGCAGGCCAAGGGCGCCGTCACCGGCGTCAAGGTCGTCGCCGAGAGCTACTGGGAGACCCTCGAGCGCATCCTCGATGAGAAGGCGACCGGTGTCATCCACCGTATGGGCGTTCCCACCAAGGAAGAGATCGATATCCTCACCGAGCGGGTGGAGAACCTCACCGCGGCCATCGACAATCTCCGCGTGACCGAGACGCCGAAACCGCGTACCGCCGCCAAGAAGGCCACTGCGGCGAAGAAACCCGCCGCCAAAAAGGCCGCGCCTGCGAAAAAGCCCGCCGACGCGACGACCCCGGAAGCAAAGTAGTCCACCCCGATCCCGCAGATCATCCCAACGGCGCCGCCCTGCGGCGCCGTTTTTCGTTGCGCCGGGTTCACCACTTCGCTACTGTTGATGGATGACAGGCACAGTTGCAATCGTCGAGGACGAACTCAATATCCGCGAAAACGTCGGCTTCGCCCTCAAACGGGAGGGCTACAACGTCGAAGGCTTCGCCGACGGCCTCGCCGCCTGGCAGGCGTTCGAGGCCAACCTCCCCGATCTCGTGATCCTCGACATCATCATGCCGCGCATGGATGGGCTCGAGTTGTGCCGGCGTCTGCGAACCCTGTCGCAGACGATCCCCATCGTGTTCTTGACCTCGCGGGACGAGGAGTTCGACCGCGTTCTCGGTCTCGAGCTCGGCGCGGACGACTACCTATGCAAGCCGTTTTCCATGCGGGAGCTCGTGGCGCGGGTCAAGGTGCTCTTTCGCCGGTTGTCGCTGCTCAACGAACGGGCCCCGAGCGATGAAGAGGAGCTTCTCACCATCGGTGATCTGGTCCTCGATCTGCGTCGTTACACGGCCCGCTGGGGCGCCCGGACAGTCCCGTTGACGGTGACCGAGTTCATGATGCTCAACGCCCTGGTTCGCCGGCCCGGCCACGTCAAGACCCGGCAGCAGCTCATGGAACAGGGCTATCCGCACGACACCTATGTCTCGGACCGGACCATCGACTCGCACATCAAGCGCATCCGCAAGAAGTTCTCGAGCTTAGACGAGAGCTTCGACAAGATCGAGACCGTCTACGGTCTCGGCTACCGCTACACCGAGGTCCCCGAATCATGACCGGAGACCGCCTTTTACGACCTCTCGCCTGACCTCCCCGGAGACAAGCGCCCATGGCATCGCTCCGCTGGCTCTCACGCATCTCCATCCGCCTGCTCGCATTCAACGTGCTGGTGGTCTTTCTCCCCATGGCCGGAGTTCTCGTCCTCGACACCTACGAGAGGCAACTTCTCGAGGCCCAGGAGAGAACCATGGGGCAGGAGGGCCGGCTGCTCGCAGCCGCCATCGAAGCGACGGGAAGATTCGAGCCCGCCGACGCCCAGGACATCCTGGTCCAGCTCGGTCAACGCCATCTCGCCCGTTTGCGGGTCGTCGACCGCCGGGGCGAACTCCTCGCTGATTCAGCCAGCCTCGGACCTCGGCGCGACGAGACCACACCGCCCGAGCAACCCGCCGTGCAACCCGCCGAGGCGCCGTTTCTCTACCGCATCGGCTCCCTCCCATTTCGAACCCTGCGGCGCCTCACCCAACCACCGGTCGACGATCCCGTCGACGCCTGGGAGCCTGCGAGTTTCCTCGCCGCCACCGAGGTCCGTGACGCCCTCGACGGTCGCTATGGCGCCATGACGAGGATCACTCCGGGAAGCCAGCGGTCGGTCAGCCTCTATATCGCGATTCCCGTCCGGATCGACGGGGTGGTCGAGGGGGCGGTCCTCGTCTCGCAGTCCACCGGGAGGATCCTCCAGGCTCTCTACTCGGTCCGTCTCGATGTCTTCCGCGTCTTTCTCGGCAGCCTCGCGGTCGCGATGGTTCTGACCCTGCTCATGGCGACCACCATCGCCCGCCCTCTGGGCCGACTGCGCCGTCGAGCCGAAGCGATCCTCGACCGGCGCGGCCGCCTCCGCGGCAGTTTCGAACCGAGCCGGAGAACCGATGAGATCGGCGATCTCGAACGGGCGCTGGCCGAGCTCACGAGGCGGCTGGAGGAACACCTCCAGTTCACCGAGTCGTTCGCCGCCGATGTCTCGCACGAGTTCAAAAACCCCCTCGCGGCCATCAGATCGGCCACGGAGATGGCCCTCGAGGTCGATGAGCCCGGCGAGCGGCGCCGGTTTCTCACCATGATTCAGCAGGACGTCGCCCGCATGGAACGCCTCCTCACCGAGGCCCGCGAGATCTCACGGATCGACGCGCGGATCGACGAGGAGGACCTCGAATCGGTCTCTCTCGACAAGCTCCTCGAGGGCCTCGTCGAGGCCTTCCGCCTGCGCCGCGGCGGCCGCGGCCCCGAGTTCACCGTGGCTCTCGCCGATCGCGAAGTCCACGTCACCGCCTCGGCGGACCGGCTGACCCAGGTCTTCGAGAATCTTCTCGCCAATGCGGTGAGCTTCTCGCCCGCAGGTGGAACCGTCACCATCACCCTTCGCGTCGAAGATGGGCAGGCGGTCGCGACCATCGCCGACGAAGGGCCGGGAATCCCCGAAGAACACCGGGAGCGGATCTTCAACCGGTTCTTCTCCTACCGGCCGGATCATTCGGACGACGGCGGCCACTCGGGCCTCGGTCTCTCCATCGTCCGGGCGGTGGTCGAGGCCTACCACGGCACCGTCACCGCCGGCGCGCGATCGGGCGGCGGCGCCAAGATGACGGTGAAGTTGCCCCTGCCGAACTGATCCAGTCGACCGAACCGGCTGACCCGCCGCGGCCTCGCCGTCGATGACCCTCTGCGTCCGGTCGGCCGCCGGGTTTAACCGAATTGGCGGAGTCCTTTCGTAAATTGGCTGGTTCCAATTTGCCAATATTGGTGGTTGACCTCCGCATTTTTGGACCTATCTTGATGAATGGATGGCGCCAATCAAGGAGGTCCGGTCGATGCGAATCCAACACATCCGCTTCAACGAGCTCGCCGGAGCAGCCTCTGAGCCGCGCCGCCGCTGGCTCGAGGCCACCCTCGACCGTCTCTTCGCATTGCCGGACCACCCGCAAAGCCGGATTCTCGTCGCGGCGGATGGCGACCGGATCCACGCCGTTCTCGGTCTCGAGTTGGCATGGTCCGCCGAAGGCCGGTTGGAACTCGCCACCATCCGCGTCCTCGAGATCGACCCCGATCACTTCGACCCCGGCGTCGGCGCGAGGTTGGTCCGCGTCGCGGAAGACATCGCCCACATCAACGGCTGCGACCGGGTGTGCGCGGAGCCCGGTCTGGAACGCTGGAATGCCGGAAAATGCCGGCCTACATTCGGGCGCGATCACCTCTGGCGCCCGGCATCTCAAGGCGGCACCACACCGACCAAGCGAAACTGCGCGTGAGCGCAACGGGACGAATCCGGGAGGATCGATTGGACCTCACCATCGACCGCAGCAGTGACGAACCGATCTATCGCCAGCTGGTGCGCGGCATCCAGGCGCTCATTCACAGCGGAGCTCTGCCCGAGGGGTTTCGGCTGCCGCCGGAACGCCGTCTCGCGGCGGCGCTCGACATCAACCGGTCCACCGTGCTCAACGCCTACCGCGAGCTCAAGGCGCTGGGACTGGTGGACGCCCATGTCGGTCGCGGGACCGCAGTCCTGCGGCCACCGGCGGCCCCGGCGCCGCCGGGAGCGGTCGCGAACGTACCGTGGCGCCAGCTTTTCCGCGGCGGCGCAGCCCGCTCCCGGGATCCGATCCTCGCCAACCTCCTCGCCATGACCGAACGACGGGATCTCATCTCCTTCGCCATCGGCCTGCCGGCGATCGACCTGCTGCCGCTCGATCTCGTCAAGCGGCTCGCCGATGAGGTCCTCCGCGATTCCGGCCCGCCGGCTCTCCTCCACTGCCCCACCGAGGGTCACACGCCGCTGCGCGCCACCCTCGCGAGGTGGTTGGCGTCGCGCGGCATCCACGCCGGTACCCCGGAGGTGCTCGTCGTCGCCGGATCGCAACAGGGGCTCGATCTCCTGGCGAGGACGTTTGTCGATCCCGGTGACGCCGTGGTTGTCGAGGAACCCTCGTACATCGGCGCTCTCCAGTCCTTCCGCAGCGCCCAGGCGCGACTCATCGGCATCCCCGTCGACGCCCACGGGATGCGGACCGACATTCTCGCCTCGGTGCTCGAACACCACCGCCCGAAGTTCATCTACACCCTGCCGACCTTCCAGAACCCCTCCGGCGCCGTCCTGAGCCTCGAGCGCCGCCGTCACCTCCTCGAGCTCGCGGCGCGCTGGCAGATCCCCGTCGTCGAAGACGATCCGTACTCGGAGCTGCGCTACCAGGGCGATCCGCTCCCGTCGCTCAAAGCCCTCGACGAAAACGATCTGGTCATCTATCTCAGCACGTTCTCGAAGGTGTTTCTCCCCGGCCTGCGGGTCGGCTATCTCGTGGCGCCCCCGGTGGTGGTGCGCCAGCTGGTATTGGCCAAGCAGAGCGCGGACCTCCACACCAACACCTTCGGTCAATACCTGCTCGATCGATTCGTCCGCGACGGCGGGTTCGCCGCCCACCTCGACCATCTCAAGGTCGCCTACCGGAGACGCCGGGACCGGATGGCCGCCGCACTCGAACGGGTGTCCGATCTGTCGCTCGACGTCAGGGTGCCCGACGGCGGCTTCTACATCTGGTGCGGCATCCCCGACGGAATCGACCAGTCGGCTCTGATGGCCAACGCCGTCGCCCGCGGCGTCACTTTTCTCCCCGGCCGCGCCTGTTTTGCCACCGATCCGCCCGAGAACGCGATCCGGATCAATTTCACTCATTGCGCCGAGACGGACATCGATGCCGGCATCGAAAGGCTGCTCGAAGCGGTGCGCGAGACCGCAGCCGCCGCTCCCCGTCTCAACATCGAGGGCGCTTCGACCGCCCCCGTCGTGTGAACCTTCGAGGAGAGTCAAATGAATCTGAACACCATCCGCTATGCCGCCCGGATCGGCGATCTGAGAACCTCGGACATCCGCGAGATCCTCAAGGTCACCCAACGACCCGAGGTGATCTCGTTCGCCGGCGGGCTTCCCGCCTCGGAGCTGTTTCCAACAGCACAGTTGGCAGAATTGGCCCACGATCTCCTCCTCGACGACGGCGCCAGGGCGCTCCAGTACGCCCCCACCGAGGGATTGGCGGTGTTGCGGCAGCTCATCGCCGACCGTCTGCGGGACCGCTTCGGTCTCGATCGAAACGCCGACGAGGTCCTCGTCGTCACCGGCTCGCAGCAGGCCCTCGACCTCACCGGCAAGATCTTCGTCGACGAGGGCGACGTGGTGCTCTGCGAAAGCCCCACCTACCTCGGCGCCATCAACGCTCTCCGCGCGTACCGGCCGCGCTTCGTCGAGGTTCCGACCGATGACGAAGGGATGGTGCCGACCGAGCTCGAACGCCGGCTCATTGGACCCGACCGGGCCAAGTTCATCTATGTCGTTCCCGATTTTCAGAATCCGAGCGGGCGCCGCTGGTCGGTGGATCGCCGACGCGCCCTGGCCGAGATCGCCGCCCGCTTCGAGGTGCCGGTCATCGAGGACGCCCCGTACGCCGAGCTCTGCTTCGACGGCGATGCGCTGCCCCCGGTCGCCTCCTTCGACACCGCGGGGCTCGTGATCTTTCTCGGGACGTTTTCGAAGATCCTCTCGCCGGGGCTGCGCCTCGGCTGGGTCGCCGCCGACGAGGCGATCCTGCGGCGTTATGTCCTCGTCAAGCAGGGCGCCGATCTCCACACATCGAGTCTCACCCAGCTCCTTGCGGCGCGCTTCATCCTCGAGTGCGATCTCGACGGCCACATCAGCCGCATCAAGGACGCCTACCGGAGGCGGCGCGACGCCATGCTCTCGGCGCTCGACAAACACATGCCGCCGGGAGTGAGCTACACACGGCCGAAAGGCGGCCTCTTTCTCTGGCTCGAATTGCCGTCGGGTCTCGACGCCCGCGCCCTCCTCGAGCGCAGCCTGAAGGAGAACGTCGCCTTCGTCCCGGGAAGCGCCTTCTTCACCGAGGACGGCCACGACAACACCATGCGCCTCAACTTCTCGGCGATGCCCGTCGACCGCATCGCGGAGGGCATTCGGCGGCTCGGTCGCGTTCTCGAATCGGTCATGGCGCCGGCCGTCGCGTCACCATAGCGGCGTCGGGCTCCGGTGGAGGGCATCGATGTCCTCCTCCTCGGCGCTCTGGAATCGCTCTTATGGAAGCGGGTTCGGGAAGACTTCGCCCATCGGGGCCTCACGCTTGCGAAGCCGGTGCCAGCCGATTCCCCAGATCGCACGGAACCTCCGCTCCAAGAAGACCCGCTCGACCGGCGGTGAAAGAAAAAACAGCCACCGAACGGCGATCTCCTCGAAGCCCTCGACCGCAACTCCATCCGCTGTTTCGACAAACCGGACCTCTCCCCGGCCGCGCCAGAACCCGCGAAAGACCCACCGGACCAGTTCGTTCGGACGCTGCTCCGTATTCCGCGCCACGAGGGGAAACGGAAAGTGCCTCAGGCCGATCGCATACCAGCCTTCACCGAGGTCCTTGGGATCCCCGGCCAGACCATAGAGGCGGGTCCAATCGGCAGGAGTCTCAAAATAGGCGTAGACCTCTCCGGCAGGAAGTCTGAAGTGCTCTTTGAACCTGATGATCATGATCTTCGCATCCTAGCAAAGACATTGCCCAACCGAGGCCCTCGATCTGTCGGAGGGATTCGGTTCTTGTCAGTCGTCCAACGCCCCGTTGTTGATCCAGGCCTCGAGAACCCCGAGCTGTTCTTGATTGAGCAGAGGATAACCTCCCCGCGGCATCCGGCTTCCCGAGATCGACGGATCGCCGGTCACCTTGAGCCAAAGATACGAATCCTGCGGAGAGAACGGTTCGATGCGGTCCTTGCCGGGTTGCTGCCGGGACGGGATATCGACGATGTTGGAGTATGAGTTGCCCTCTTCGAGATTCAATCCCTCCGGGGGGTTCGATCCCAGGTGACAACCCGACCTGGCGCAGCTCACGTTGAAAACCAGATTCTGCACCTGTTGGAGGGTGCCTTCGGTCTCGAGCACCGTGATGGTCAGGTAGTCCGGCATCTGGTTTCTGAGACCGTGCTCGTCAACGGCGGAAAACAGGACTTCAAAGACCCCGCGTTCGGAGAACGTGTGTTCTCCGGGGATCAACTCGCCGGACGTGATGCCATCTCCGAAGTCCCACTCCCAACTCACCAGATCGCCATCGGGATCGGTGACGCTGCCGCCGAAGAAGACCGCGGTTCCGGCGCCGATCGTGAGGTCGCCCCCGGGTCGAAGGATGACCGGCACCGGCGGGTTGTTCCCGTCTCCCGAGCTTCCACGATCGGCAAAGGCGAACCCGTAGAAGGGATCGCTCGAGGTGTTGTCGAGCACCGATGCGTAGGCCAGGACCGGGGTGGAGGCGCGAAACTCGACGGTCGCATTCGAGGTGACGTGCGTGCGGACACCGACCCATGCGAAAACATCGTTGATCTGGTAAACCCCCAGCGGGGGGATGTTCTTCGATCGCGAACCCAGCAGCTCACCGGTCTCGCTGTCGTGGACTTCGATCGTCACCGTGGTCGAAGCGCCCTGCGGGTTGGCGAAGCCGATGTTGGATCTCGAGCCCGCCGCCGACGGGTCGTTGGTGATGGACAGCAGGATGCCGCTCGTCAGGGCGTCTTCCGGTGCCGAACCGGGGATGAACTGGCCGAAGGTCCCGTTTTCACCACCGAGGTTGTAGGTTCGCGAGCTGGCGAAAAAGAGCCAGTCGGACCGCAGCCGGATCCCTCCCGCACCTTCCGTCGAGAAGACCGACCGGACGATGTCGTCGAGGGCGAGGCTCGTTCGCGGCGGGACCTCGATCGGAATCTCGGGCGCGTAGGTATTATCTTGATCGCGCTCGAGATAGGTGAGATAAACGGTGATGGTGACCGCCGGGTCCGGGTTGAAGATTCGAGCGTCGGTGACAAAGAACGAATCGCCCACACCCGCCGCGCTCGCCGCCGCCGGAAAGAACCGGATGGTCTCGGCCGCCACCATCGAACCCATGAACTGCACCGCCACAACTGCACCTGCGATCATCCGACTCATAACAACCCCCCATGCACGGATTGAGATTCATTCTTATTCTACGCCTTTTACGGAGCGTCTCCGCGTTGTGTTGATCAGAGATGGCCAGGCATCGCTGCGGAGATCGACGCAGATCCCATCGCACAATCGAGGCAATCGAGTATGCGTCGGTACTTTCCTCGCTTGTCGATGTCCCTATCGAGCTTCATCTGTCCCGGGCAGAGCCTTATTCACCGAAGACGGTTACGACAACACCATGCGCCCGAGCTTCAGCGCGATGCCCGCCGACCGCATCGCGGAAGGCGTCCGGTGCCTCGGCCGCGTTCTCGGATCGGTCGTGGCATCGGCCACCGCTTCACCACAGCCGCTTCGAGCGCCCGGCGTCGGCCGGGCCCGCTCGCCACGTCGCTATCGAATTCCGGCGTTGGCGGACAGGTCGTCAGGGGCGTTTGTGTGTTTGGTGGGGTTGTTGCTCTGCCCGGCCCGAAGGCCCTCCCATCACAACCGATGGCATGAGTTGCCGTTCGACTCTCGGCGGAGAGTAGAGTCGTCTCGACGCCGCCTCACCGGCGGCCACCGAAGAAACGTACCTCAGTCCGACTGGGCCTCTATCGTGCAATGGTCGTGGATCACCGTTCATCTCTTGTTCCGATTGTACCTATACTTTTTCTTTTCCGTTCAGTCTTGGATTCGACACCTGGCTCACGTTCACCTCGCTCGGCACTGCCGGGACCGTCAATCAACCGCGCTGCCGCGCCAACCACATCGCCAACGTCGACGCCTCCCAGATCCAAACCTCCTGTCCGTCGGTGAGATTCCCACCGATGGCCTGTCGAACCCGCTCGAGCTTGGCACGATCGATGTAAGGAACGAGTTCGTCCTCGCGATCTCGGAGGACCGATCGCAGCAAGCTCGTTTCCTCAGCGATCACCCGCGAGGTCGGACGCCACAGAACGTCGCCGAAATCGTGGCGCCAGCGGACCGCGTCCACCACCTTACCCTTGGTGGCCAATCGAAGGACGAACTTCGTCCAACCGTTCCTGACCTTGAGGTCCCACGGCAGGGAGAGACAGAGATTCACGAGCCGCAGGTCGAAGAACGGGTGACGCGCTTCGATGCCGTGCCGCGCAGCCACCCGATCGTAGCGTTCGAGAGCAACCGCTACGTAGGGGTGCGTCACGGCTCGTACGTGAGCGCTCCACCGCTCATCACAGTGGTCGGCCGTGCTGCGGTTCCAGAGCTGTTCCAGACGGTCCGCGACGTCGACCTTCTGAGCAAATCCCCGATCGATGAGACTCTCTTGAATTGTGTCTTTGACCCGTCCTCGACGGTTTCGGAGTTGGCCGGCCAACCGGCGCATTTCTCCGGGCAGGCAGGCTCTGATCGCACTCGTGGTCAGCACGCGCAGCGGATGTGGAGCACCCGGATGGAGGTGTCGACGGGCGCTCGATTCACGCCACGCGCGGAGAACGTGTCCACGTCTGACGAGGCGGGTCAAAGGCACCGAGGTTGATGCCACGATATCCCCGTCGACGCCATCGAGAACCGCACGAGACCCTGCTTCCGCGGCCATCGCATAGAGGAGACCGGCGACAACCATCGAGCTGTCGAAGGGTTCGCCGCACTCAAAGAACGATCGCCGAACCGAGGATGTCAATGCTGCCATTCCCGCCGGTGAGATGGTCCGTGCGCCGACCCCGAGATGGTTGATCATGCCGAGGATGCACCCCGTCTCAGGAGAGGAATCGTTCTCCTCATCAATGGCGGAGTACGTCGTCATGGGGGAGGTCTCCCCATCCTCGGCCAAAAACCCTCCGAAAGCAGCGATGGCGCCCGAATCGATTCCGCCGCTCAACAGCAATCCAGGTTCGGCGGCATCGCTGAGGCACGAACCGACCGCCTGCCGGAACGTCTCCGAAAAGGCGTCGGCATAGGCCTCGTCTGAGTCCAGGCGTAGTTCAGTTCCCCCATCGGGCTGCCAATATCGCCGCACTTGGTGTCCATCGCGGTACACCACCAAGAGATGTGCCGGCGGCAATCGCTCGACCCCTTCGAAAAAGGTACTGGTGTGGTCGATGCCCTCGAGCTCCGAGACCAGAAAATCGGCGATCCGCGCCTCGTTGATTCGGCGAGGAACCCGCCGGGTGGATGCCACGGCCTCGGCCTCCGATGCGCAAACGAGAAGCTCGCGCGAAAGGTAGTAGACGAGCGGTTTGACACCGAGGTGGTCGCGGGCGCAGACGACCCGTTGCTCCCGAACGTCCCAAATGGCGAAGGCGAACGCACCCACGAGGTGAGTCGGCGCATCGAGTCCCCACCGCCGGTAGCTCTCGAGAACGATCTCGCCCTCGGATGCTTCCGGTCTCAGTTCATCGAGGGTCGCCAGCAATTCTCGACGGTTGTCGATCCGGAGATCTCCGACCATGGCCAGGCGGCCGCCATCGACGACCAGCGGATCCATCGCGACACCGTTCCCGGTGGGATCGAGAGCGGCACAGCCGAGCCCGACCGGGCCGTCGCACCAGGCACGAAGGCCATCCGGTCCCCGGTGCGCCTGACCTTCGAGGATACGGCTGACCTCACTCCCATCGACCGCCGACCCGTCCCGGGCAAAAACTGCCACTACGCCGCTCATGTCGAAATCGAGGCTATCACTCTCCGAATGCCGGGTTCAGGCTCTGCCGGGTCGCCGCACACAACGAATCGTTCCAGGTGAGCTTCCTGCAAACCCCCACTTTTGATGGTTCGTGGTCTTTGTGCCGGCGAGACGCCGGCACTACAAAGGACTGAGATCCGTCGTCGGGCCGGCGTCTCGCCGGCCTGATGGTGAGGAGGCTCAGGTATCACAAACTCACAAAAGCCGGCGAGTTCGGATCTCGGCGATGAGATAAGGGTGGAAGAGAGCCGTGACCCGGCCCATCCCCATTCTCGTCAACACATCGAGGCCTCCAAGATAGAGGCGCATCAACGGCGCGAGCCATCGACCCCACCAGCGGCTCCCGACCTGACGAAAAGCGAGACGCCCTGTGATGGGACGCAAGGTGGCCCGCCGGCCGCACCGCTCGGCCCACCGTCGAAGATCTCCGAACGACGGCAACAAGACATCCGGAACGCCATGGGTACGGAAGGCGCCGAGACCGTCGCCGTGCCAGAAGTCGATGGGAAACGACCCGTTTGGCCAGTCGATCACGATCGTCGCTGCGGGGTCGGCGATCCTGACTATCTCGGCCACGACCTCCCGACGCTTCTCCTCCTGATCGGGTCGGGCGGTCACGGTGTAGGGCATGGACGACTCCTCCACCCCGACGTGCTCGATCATCCCCGATGAGACCACCCGATCAAAGACTCCGTCTCGGAAAGAACGAATCGCTCCCGATTGATGCGATGAAAAATTCTCCCCGCCCCTCAGAAATTCGAGGGGACCGAGCAAAGCGAGGTCAACTTGGATTTCTGAGGGTGGGCGGGTGGGGGGCGGGGGGTGGGGGTGGGACTGATATGACTCGATCTCGCCGGCGCGGATCGTCAGACCCACAGGCGTGCCGTAGGCACGGCTCGGATTCGGACACTCGGCGTCAGCGAGAGCCGCTCTCGCTGACGGCGATGGCCGGATACGAAAAGCCGCCGACAGGGTCGGCGGCGGTGGGTCGTTCGGGAACGGGATCGGGATCGGGATCGAAGCTAAAGCTCCTTGACGGCGGCGACGAGATCGAGGATGGCCTTCTTGCCGTCCTCGAAGTACATGAGGGTGTTGTCGGCTGAGAAGAGCGGGTTGGGAATCCCGGCGAAACCGGGGCTCAGGCTGCGCTTGATGACGACCACGGTCCTCGCCTTGTCGACGTCGATGATCGGCATCCCCGCGATCGGGCTCTGTGGGTCGGTGCGGGCGACGGGGTTGACGACGTCGTTGGCGCCGACGACGATGGCGACATCGACCTGGGCCATGGTCGGGTTGATGTCATCCATCTCGACGAGTGCCTCGTAGGGCACATCGGCCTCGGCGAGGAGGACGTTCATGTGACCCGGCATCCGTCCGGCCACCGGATGGATTGCGTACTCGACGTTGGCGCCCCGGCCCTCGAGGATGTTGGCGAGATCGCGCACCGCGTGCTGGGCCTGGGCCACGGCCATGCCGTAGCCCGGGATGATGACGACCCGCTGCGCTCCGTCGAGAAGCATGGCGATCTCGTCGGCGCTCGTCGCCTTGACGCTGCGGTAGACCTCGTCGGCGTCGGGGGTGTCGGCGGTCGGGCCCATGGTGCCGAAGAGCACGTTGACCAACGACCGGTTCATGGCCTTGCACATGATGTTGGTGAGAATGATCCCGGAGGCGCCGACCAACGAGCCGGCGATGATGAGCACGTTGTTGTCGATGACAAAACCGGTGGCGGCCGCGGCGAGACCCGAGTAGGAGTTGAGCAACGCGATGACGACCGGCATGTCGGCGCCGCCGATGGAGAGGGTGAGAATCACCCCGAGGACGCCGGAGACGACGACCAACAACCAGAAGAGAGCGGTGTTGCCGGGCTGCATGACCACGAGAACGGCGACGCCGACCGACGCGACGGCCGAGCCGATCTTGAGGGCGTCCATCCCGGGAAAGCGCTCCTTCTTGACGAGGAGGACCGCACCGATGAGGAGGCCGCACGCGGCGATGAGCCACGCCGGCCACCCGGCGTCGGCCGCGATGACGGCGTACGCGGTCGCGCCCGCCGCGACGGTGAAGGAGAATCCGTATTTGATCACCTTCTGCCAGGCGTAGAGCTTCCACTTGACGGCGAGGAACTCGCCGAGCTTGCCGAAGGCGACATAGCTGCCGAAAAAGGTGATGGAGCCGATGAACGGCCGAAGCCACCGTGGCGATCCGCATCTGGAGCCCGGTGTCGGCGGTGGGCGAAGCGACGGCGGCGATGATCGCCGAACCCGCCACGAGCACCGAAGCCGCGCCGCCGAAGCCGTTGAAGAGACCGACGAGCTCCGGCATCGAGGTCATCTTGACCCGCATGGCGGCAACCGCGCCGACGAGAGATCCGGCGGCGACCCCGATGAGGATGTACTTCCAGTCGTAGCGATCGCCGAGCAGGGTCACGGCGATGGCGAGCGCCATCCCGAGAGCGCCTGCGGTGTTGCCGCGAACCGCGGTTCGCGGGTGGGCCATCCACTTGAGATCGAGGATGAAGAGGACCGCCGCCACGAGGTAGGCGATGTTGACGATGTGCTGGGAAAGCATGAGCGCTCCCCTACTTCTTGCGGGCGCTGAACATCTTCAGCATGCGGTTGGTGACGAGGAATCCGCCGACCACGTTGACGGCGGCAAAGGCCACGGCGACGGTGGCCAGGATCTTCGAGACCTCGGGGCTGTCGATGGCCCCGGCGAGGATCAGGGCGCCGATGATGGTGATCCCCGAGATCGCGTTGGAACCCGACATGAGCGGCGTGTGCAGGGTCGGCGGCACCTTGGTGATGATCTCGAAACCGACGAAGATCGCGAGCACGAAAACGGTCAGCAGCATGACGAGGTCGCTCATGATGTCTCACTCCCTTTGGCCGAGGCGCCCCGCGCCTGCAGGACCCGCTCGTTGACCACGGCGCCGTCGCGGGTGATGAGCGTGCCCCTGGTGATCTCGTCGTCGAGCTTCACGATCAGCTCCCCGTCCTTGACGAGATGGAGGAGGAAGGTGGTGATGTTCTTCGAGTACATCTGGCTCGCGTGAAAGGGCACGTCGGACGGGATGTTGAGCGGGCCGAGGATGACGACGCCGTTGTGTTCGACTCGCTCGCCGGGCACCGTGAGCTCGCAGTTGCCGCCGCGCTCCGCGGCGAGATCGACGACGACCGATCCGCGGCGCATCCCCTCGACCATCTCGCGGGTGACGAGGATCGGCGCCTTCTTGCCGGGAATTGCCGCCGTGGTGATGACCACATCGCTTTCGGCGACCACGCTGAGCATCATCTCGCGCTGTTTGTTGTAGAAGTCCTCGCCGAGTTCCTTGGCGTAGCCGCCGGCGTCCTCGGCGGTGTCGGTCGCGAGCTCGAGCTCGACAAACTTGCCGCCGAGGCTCTCGACCTGCTCACGGACCACCGGGCGGACGTCGTAGGCGTGGACCACGGCGCCGAGCCGGCGGGCGCTGGCGATGGCCTGGAGGCCGGCGACGCCGGCGCCGACGACGAAGACGCGCGCCGCTGCGAGAGTGCCCGCCGCCGTCATCATCATCGGGAAGAGCTTGGGCAGGGCGTCGGCGCCGAGCAGGACCGCCTTGTAGCCGGCGATGGTGGCCATGGACGAGAGAATGTCCATGCTCTGGGCGCGGGTGATCCGCGGCATCATTTCCATGGAAAAGAGGGTCGCCCCGGTCGCCGCCACCGCATCGACGGCGTCGTGTTCGGTGAGCGGTTCGCAAACACCGATCACCACCTGCCCCGGCCGCGTCCTTGCAAGATCGGCCTTCCCCTCGACGGGATTCGCGCCGAGCGAGCGGACCTGCAGAATGACATCCGCCCGCTGCCAGACATCGGCTCGATCGGCCGCCAGGGTCGCACCCTTTTCGGTGTACGCCGCGTCGTCGTAGCCGGCCGCTGTGCCGGCGCCGGGCTCGACGATCACCTCGAGTCCGGCCCGGGTCAGCTGCTGCACTCCCACCGGAACGAGGGCGACCCGCGCCTCACCCGGGTAGGTCTCTTTGACAACTCCTACGATCATCGTTGAATGTCCCTTCGATGAGGGACCTGAGCCGGCCCCTCGACCGCGCGCGAAACCCGGAACCCCATCGTCCTGAGGGCCGATCGCGGTCGCGGCGCCACGATCCTACCATTTTCGATCAAGACTGAGAATCGATCTTGAGGGCCCGTTCTGTCCGGTCCACCTCCTCGAACAACAATCTCGGTGACTCGGCCGACATTCCCACCGATTCGCCCCACATTCTCTCGATTCAGACACTGCGGACGAGTTTTCGATATCATCGCCGGGTGCCCCGCCTGCTTTTCCTGCTGGTCATCCTCACCCTCGGGATCCCCGCAACCGCGGCGTCCCCGTCGACCATCGAGGTCGTCCTTGACGCCTCGGCCGGGATGCACCGACCGGGAGTCGGCGGGAGTCCCTTCCACGCCACGGTCCGCGAGGCGCTGATCGCCGTCGTTGCCGAAGCTCCCGCCGCCCGGCCGGATCTCGCGATCGGTCTCCGTCTTGCCGGGGGCGACCCGTCGGCCGATCTCGTCGAGTCGTGCTCGACGACGAGCCTCGATCTCGCGCCGGCCGGGATGGACCAGGACGCATGGATCCGGACCCTCGACAGCCTGCGGCCGCACGGATTCCGTCCCCTCATCGCATCGGTTGTGGCCGGCCTCGGCGACCTCGATGGGGCGGCCGGGAACCGGCGGATCGTGGTGGTGACATCGGGAGACGATCAATGCGGCGGCGGACCGCAGCAGGTGGCGGCGACGCTCGCCGCCGCCGATCGCCCCGCCGAGCTCCGGATGGTCGGTCTCGGCCTCGACCAGGCCGTCCTCGATCGATTCGGCGGGGTTCCCATCCGCAACGCGACGAGCGCCGAGGAGCTCATCGACGCTCTTCGATGGGCGATCCTCGATGGGGAGGACCGCCCCAGACCAAACGGACAGGTCGCTCTGCGCCTGTCCGTGGCCGAAACCGAGACCGCGGTCGCGCGGGTGGAGATCTACGATCAGGCGACGGGTGAGGCCCATCCCACATCCATCGTCGGACAGGCGCGCCTCGATCTCCCGGCCGGACGGTACCGGCTGGTGGTCAAACCGGATGCGGGGAGCCCCGTCGAGCTCAGGGACGTCCTGGTGTCGGCCGGAGGCGAACGAGCGGTCGCCGTCGAACTCGGTCAACCGCAACCCGTCGCCATCGGGGTCGGCGGCGAGCCGGTATTTTCCCGAACCACGATCTGGATCGATGTCGCCGGCTCCCCTCCCCAAGAGGTGGAACTGCAGTTCGTCGATGCCACAGGCGCCACCGTCGCCCGTTACCCGGGCCCGTTCGACGGCGGGGCATGGGTGGACACGCCGGCCATGACCGGTGAACTCGAGCTGGTCATGGTCCGCCGGGAAACCGGAGGTTACAACCGCGTCACGACCGGTCAGCCGCTGACGGTGGTTTCGGCGGATCCCGGGCTGACGGCGCCGGACTCAATCGGCATCGGTGAGGACGTGGAGGTGGGCTGGTCGGCGCTCGTGAGCTCTCAGAACGTGGTTGGTTTGGTCGGTCGCGATGGCCCACCGACCGATCTCATCTCGTGCATCTCGGTCGACGAGCAACCCGCGGGCCGCCTGGCCGCGCCGCCCGCCGCCGGCGAACTCGACCTCGTCCTCGTCGACGGCGTCACCCTGGCGGTGACGGCCCGACATCCGCTGCTGGTCACTCAACCGGAGGCCGCCGTGAGCGCTCCGGCCCGCGTCGCACCGAACGAGAGAATCGAGGTGGCGTGGGTGGGTCCCGAGGGTCGCGAGGACTTCGTCAGCCTCGCGCTCGCCGGATCTCCCGATCTCGAATACCTCGAATGGGCCCGGGTCGAAGACGGCAACCCATCCCTTGTGCGCGCACCGAGCGCTCCGGGAGAGTACGAGCTGCGGTACGTCGACGGCGAGAAGGGCGAGGTCCGCGCCCGCGCCACAATCGAAGTCGCCGCCGTGCCGGTCGAGCTGAAGGCTCCCGCGACCGCGACCGCCGGAGTCAGATTCGAGGTCCTCTGGACCGGTCCGGCCGCGACCGGCGACGTCATTTCCCTGAGCAGGCCCGGCGCCGCTCCCGACCGCCATCTCGAGTGGGCCTCCGTCACCGAGGGTTCACCTCTGACCTTGGCCGCGCCATCCAATCCAGGCGCCTACGAAGTCCGATATGTCGCCCGCAACGGCGGCGAGATCCTCGCCCAAATCCCCATCAAGGTCCGGCCGTGAGCCTCCGTCCCGGCAGCGATCGGGTGCATTTCCCCTCCCTCTCTGCCGACTCCTGGGAGCTGCAACTCGAGATCTCGGAGGCCACCCTCGCGGGCGTTTCCATCGCCGCGCTGGCGACGGCCTTTGCCGTCGACCGATTCTCGACCGCCATCGACATGGGGCGGTGCTCGGCCCTGCTCGCGGCCCAGGAGACCGTCCTGCTCACCCACTGCCACTCGGACCACGTCGCCGGGCTCATCGCCTGGCTGTCGGCGCACACCCGGCGCCACCGCGGTCGTCCGACCCGTGTCGTCGTCCCGGACGGCCGTCGGGCCGAGCTCCTCGCCGCGCTCGAGATCTGGCCCGATCTCGACGGGGTGCGCCGGCGCGTCGATCTCGGCCGGGCGATGGTGAGCGCGGCACCCGGGACCGTCATCGAGCTCGCCGACGGTGGTTCGGCCCGGGCGTTCGCGGTTCGTCACAACACCGCATCGCTCGGCTGGGCTCTCGGCTGCGGCGGTTCGCCCCGCCCCGCCATGGTCTTCGCGGGTGACGGCACCGTCGAGCCGTTTCGAACCGACCCGTCCCTGCTCGACGCGGAGGTCGCGGTGGTGGATTGCTCCTTCATCGATCCCGGAACCCGGGTGGCCGCACGGCTCGGTGGCCACGGCCACATCATGGACTGGATCGAGCTCCTGCCCGATCTGAGCTGTGATGCCCTGGTTCTGGCTCACCTGCCGCCCGAGGCCACCGCCGAAGCCATCCTCGAACGCCTGCCCGAGGATCTTCCGGGAACGGCAACCATCGTGCCGTGGCTGGCGGGGCCGCGCTGAGCGGCTGGTTTTCCAAGCGGAGAGGTGAAACCTCGGTCTCGCCCGGAGAGTCGATATCGACCGCGGTTTCATCCTCGAAGGCGGCGAGGCCGATGTCGTCGAACACCAGCCCAGCCGGTTCCATCGAGGTCACCGGGTGACGATGAGAGGCCGGATTCCTCGAGGCACAGGAGCCGATCTTCAGGTCTGCAGCACCCCGACCTTGAATGGTGCGATCTCGGGTTGGTGGGCCGCCGCCGAGAGACTTCGAATGATGACCTCGCGGGTGCGCCTCGGATCGATGATCTCATCGACCCACAACCTCGCCGCGGCGTAACGCGGATCGTTGGCCGCGTCGTACCGCGCCTGGATCTCGGCCAGCAACTCGGCCTTCTCCTCTTCGCCGACCCCGTCGCCGCGGTTCTTGAGTTGAATCGCGAGGAGGGTCTTCGACGCCTGCTGGCCGCCCATGACCGAGATCGACGCCGACGGCCAGGCGTAGTAGAAGCGGGCGCCGTAGGCGCGGCCGCACAGGGCGTAGTTGCCGGCGCCGAAGGAGTTGCCGACAAAGACCGTGATCTTCGGCACCACCGAGTTCGCGACCACGTTGACCAGCTTCGCGCCGTCCTTGATGATGCCCTCGCGTTCGGATTTTGACCCCACCATGAATCCGGTCACATCCTGGAGAAAGACCAGCGGGATCCCCTTCTGGTTCATGAGCTCGACAAAGCGCGCACCCTTGTCGGCGGCGTCGGAGTAGATCACGCCGCCGATCTGCATCTCCCGCTCGGTCTTCTCGAGGCCCCGCCGGCGGTGGACGATCTGGCGATCGTTGGCGACGATCCCGACCGCCCACCCGCCGATCCGGCCGGTGCCGCAGATCATGGTCCGGCCGTAGGTCGCCTTGTACTCGGTGAACTCGGAGCCGTCGAGGATCCGGGCGAGCAGGCTGTGGGTGCTGTAGGGTCTCGACCGATCCACCGGCATGAGTCCGAGAATCTCCTCGGGATCGGCCAGGGGCGGCCGCGCCTCGATCCGGTCGAAGGGCGCCAGGGCGGGGCGGGCCAGCTCGCCGATCCGCGCCCGGATGTGCTCGATGGCGGAGAGGTCATCGGGGAACCGATCGTCGACCACACCGGAGATGTCGACCTGGACCTCGGCCCCACCGAGCTCCTGGTTGTCCATCCTCTCGCCGATGGCGGCCTGGACGAGGTGCGACCCGGCGAGGAAAATGGTGCCGGTGCCCTCGACGATGAGCGCCTCGTCGGACATGATCGGCAGGTAGGCGCCGCCGGCGACGCACGAGCCCATGATCGCCGAGATCTGATAGATGCCCTCGGCCGACAGCCGTGCGTTGTTGTAGAACACCCGCCCGAAGTGGTCGCGATCGGGAAAGATCTCGTCCTGCATCGGCAGAAAAACACCTGCGGAATCAACCAGATAGATGATCGGCAGCCGATTCTCCATGGAGAAGTCCTGAGCCCTAAGGATCTTCTTGCAGGTGAGTGGGAACCAGGCGCCCGCCTTGACCGTCGCATCGTTGGCGACGATGACGCATTCGCGGCCGCTGACGGTTCCGAGCCCGGTCACCACGCCCGCCGCCGGCGCGCCGCCCCACTCCTCGTAGATTCCCCAGGCGGTGAAGCTCCCGAGCTCGAGGAATTCCGACCCCTCATCGATGAGCGCCGCCACTCTCTCCCGAGCGAGGAGTTTGCCCGCGGCTCGCTGTCTCGCGGCGGCTCTCTCACCACCACCGGCGGCGATGGCGCGCCGCTGCGCCTCGATGATCCGCAGCTCGTTGAGCCAGTGATCCCGATTCGCCTCGTAGGTCTCGTCATGGTTCGATTTTCGATCCAGCAGTTTCGGCATGTCCACCTCGGTGAGCGATCTGGGAACGCCATTGTAGACCGATCTCTCTGCTACACTCCGCTGACGATCGTTGCTTCTGGAGGCGCAGTGGCGAAAATCAAGGTGCGGCGGACAAATCGAGAAGAACTCCCGGGTCTCGCCGTGCTCCGGGACGCCGTCGCCGCCGAGCTCGACGCCTTTCCGAGACACAGCGGGGTTCTCGATCTCGACATGGAGCTCGACCCCGATCTGACCCACCTCATCACCCACGACCCGGACGGCTTTCAGACCGCCGAGGACAAGGACGAGACCGTCGGTTTCGCCGCCGGCCACGTCCGTTCGCGCCAGTGCGTGATCTCCGAGATGTGGGTCCTGCCGCAACATCGCGGCCGCGGCGCCGGCGACGCGCTCATCAAGCGGATGCTGATCTACGGAGAACGGTCCGGCGCCCGCGAGTTCCTCACCGTCGTCCCCACCCAGGGGGTGGCGCAGAGCCTCTTTCTGCGCCACGGTTTCCAACCCGTGACTCCGGTCTATCAGCTGACGATCCCGCCCACCGAGGCGCCGCGCATCGGCCACGCGCTGGCGCGGCTCATGGATGGACGCGATGTCACCACCGATCTCTTCAACCGTCGCGGTCAGGCCGATCTCGATCGCATCGATCGGCTCAACCGCAACATCGTCCGCGATGCCGACCACCAGTACTGGCTCAAGCAGCGCGGCCTCCACGCCGCCTTTGTCCGCCAGGGTGAGCGCATCGCCGCCTATGCCTATGGCGGACGCGATCAGGTCGGTCCCGTGGCCGGCACCACAAAAGAAGCAGCGATCTGCGCCCTCGGATGGGCCATCAATCTCGCCAGTGAAGCCGCGCAGGCCGACGACGTTTTCACCGTGCGGATCCCGGCGCCGTTTATCGAAGCGGTCGACGCCATCCTCGATGCCGGAGGCCGTTTCGAGGCCACCCTCATGATCTACGGGCGGGATCTCAAGCTGAGCTTCGACCGCTCCACCCTGGGCCACGTCGCCCTGCCATGAGTGATCGCATCCGCCCGGCGAACCGGACGGACCTCGCCGACCGTCGTCGGGTGGACTACGCCAACGATCTCAATGAACAACAGTACGCGGCGGTCATGCACCCCGGCGGACCCATGCTCGTGCTCGCCGGCGCCGGCACCGGCAAGACCCGGACCCTGGTCTACCGCGCCGGCCGCCTCATCGAAGACGGGGTACCACCGGGTCAGATCCTGCTCCTCACCTTCACCAACAAGGCCGCGCGCGAGATGCTGGACCGGGTCGGGCGCCTCCTCGAACGCGACACCGCGCGGGTGCACGGCGGGACATTCCACTCCGCCGGCCACCGGATCCTGCGGCGCCACGCCAAGGAGGTCGGCTACACCCCGCGGTTCAGCATTCTCGACCGTGAGGACGCCGGCGATCTCATGGGCCACGCGCTCGCCGACGTCTCGCCGGAGGTTCCCGATCGGCGGCTGCCCCGGCCGCGGCTCCTCGTCGATGTCTACAGCTATGTCATCAACACCGGGTGCGAGCTCGAGGACGTGCTGCTCAAACGGGCGCCGCAGTTCTACGACCAGGCGGAGGTCATCGCCGCCATCTTCAAACGCTATCTCGAGCGCAAACGCGATGCCGATCTCATGGATTTCGACGATCTGCTGCTCAACTGGCTCCTCCTTCTCAAACGCTACCCCGATATCCGGCGCCGGCTCGCCGCGAGCTACAGCCACATCCTGGTCGACGAGTACCAGGACACCAACCGGCTCCAGGCCGACATCGTCGACGCCATGCTCGGACCCGAGCGCAACGTCATGGTCGTCGGTGACGATGCCCAGTCCATCTACGCCTTCCGCGGCGCCGACTTCGACAACATCCTGAGCTTCCCCGAGCGCCACCAGGGCTGCAAGGTCTTCCGCCTCGAGACCAACTACCGGTCGACGCCGCCGATCCTCGCCCTCGCCAACGCCTCCATCGAGCACAACGAGCGTCAGTTCAAGAAGGAGCTCCACTCGATCCGCAACGACGGAGAGCCGCCTGCGGAGGTCGTCGTACCCACCCCTGAACTTCAGGCCTCCTGGGTGGCGGACACCGTCCTCGAGCTGCGCGAGGAGGGCGTCGAGCTCGAGGAGATGGCCGTCCTCTACCGCAATCACGCGCACTCCTTCGATCTCCAGGTCGAGTTGACCCGCCGCAACATCCCGTTCCAGGTCCGCTCGGGGCTGCGGTTCTTCGAGCACCGGCACGTCAAGGATGTCCTCGCCCATCTCCGATTCGTCGACAACCCGCGCGACGAGATCTCCTTCGCCCGGCTCATGAAGCTCCGCTCCGGCTTCGGCCCGAGGCTCACCGCACGTCTCTGGCAGGCCATGGCCGGCGCCAACCCGTTCGAGCGCCTGCTCCACCTCGACCCCGCCACCGTGGATCTGCCGAAGACCGCGCGAACATCTCTCGCCGTCGCCCGGACGCTGCTCCAGGCACTGGCCGACCCGCAAGCTCCTCGGCCAACCCGGCGAGGCGGTCCGGCTCGTCGTGTCCGAGTTCTATCGCGACTGGGCGCGAGGCAATCTCGAGAACGCCGGCAACCGGCTCGAGGACATCGAACAGCTCGCGCTCTTTGCCGACGGCTATCCCGACCTGGTGGCCTTTCTCGCCGAGATCACCCTCCTCAACGATCTCTCGGGCGAGGAGTCCATCGGCGGCCCCTCCGATGAGGTCCTGACGCTTTCGAGCGCCCACCAGGCCAAGGGTCTCGAGTGGCGCGCGGTCTTTGTCATCTGGCTCGCAGAGGGTCGCTTCCCGAGCACCCGGGCCGAGGACATCGAGGAGGAGAGACGCCTCTTCTATGTCGCCGTGACCCGCGCCCGCGACCGGCTCTATCTCCTCAGGCCCGAGCTCGCCCGGGACCGCTACCGGGTCGATGTGCTCCTCGATCCCTCGCGATTCCTCAGCGAGTTGCCGGACGACCTCAGGGAGCGGGTGGTGGTCCGAGAAGAGCGGGAGGACGAAGACCAGGATCTCCTTCCGGCCGGCCGCTACCAGCTGCCGGGTTTTCTCGACGGTCCCGGAGACGACGAGGTCAATTGAGTCACCGAGCCTCGCGCAAAACCCCCACTCTTTGATGGTTCGTGGTCTCTGTGCCGGCGAGACGCCGGCACCACAAAGGGCTGAGATCCATTGCAGGGCCGGCATCTCGCCGGCCTGATGGTGAAGAGGGTCGGGAGACCTCAGTGTTCAATTCTCGAATATTGCAGGAGGCTCACGTATGACCCCGGACCACGCTCGCGGTCAGAAGTACCGCGCCGCCTGTACGAGAAGCCGTTCCTCGATGACGACGTCGTCTCCATCGATCTCGTGGTGGATCGGGATCGGGGCGCAGGCGCCGATGTAGTCCCAGAACTCATCGTCGACGTGGTAGGCGAGTCGACACGCGATGCAGACCACCTCACGCTCCTCGACGACAAAACCGAGCTTGTACTTGTAACAGGAGTAGCACGCGTCGAGGTGCGAGTGGAGATTGCCGTTGCCATCCCTTCGGATGAGGAAGTTGACGTTCCTGCCGTCGTGGAGAAAGGTGAAGAAGTGGACACCCCCGTCATCGACCGCGGCCCGCTGCAGCCGAACGGCGCCCTCCTGCGCGGCCACCTCTCTGGTGTTCCGGAGCGTTTCCGCCGCACCCCCAGGCGAGCAGGAGGAGCAGCGCCGCGGTCAGGGTTCGCCGAGTCATCGCCCATCAGCTCCGCATCGCCGTGTCGGGATCGATGATCGCCGCCCGCCATGACGGCAAGAGACTCGCAGCGACATAAGGAAGCACGGCGAGAGGAATGCACACCAGCAAACCGTAGGCCCCGAGCTCCGGCGAGACGTCGAACGGCGGGTAGAGCACCGACCATCCCTTGATGACCGGAGCGAAGACCGCCCCGTTGAACACGACCAGATGGATCTCCGCGGCAACGAGGCCGGTCAACAACGACACGGTCGAGATCACGAACCCCTCGGCCGCCTTGAGCTCCATCACCTCGGTGGTCTTCCACCCGATCGCCTTGAGGACGCCGATGGCGCGGACCTCTTCGCTCGACAGACCGGTGGCCTTGTCCCAGACGAGAATCCCGAATGCGGCGATGGAACCCGAGATCGCCAGAATCCAGACGCCGCCCCGCCAGTCGAAGACCGCGCCGTAGGTCTGGAGGATCTGTCGTCGGGTCACCACGCGGACGTCGGGCCACCTCTCCTGGAGCTTGCGGACGACGGTGTCGACCTCCTCGCGGTTGATGACCTCGACGGCCAGATCGGTGGCCAGATCGGGTCCGATTCCCAGGATTCGCCGGGCCAGTCGAGGTCGGCAGGACCACGAGGTCGTTGGTCAGGATCGCTGAGTCGGATGAGAGAATCCCGACCACGACCGGCGCCGCCAGATCGCCATCGGCACAGCGGAAGGGCATCCGTTCCCCGACGCCGAGGAATCGCTCGTCGGCGATCCCCTGCCCCACGACGCAGCTTCCGCCGGCATCCATGGTCAAATCGGCGCCCTCTCGAACCTCCAGGGTCTCGACAGGGACCGAGTCCGCCCCCCAGAGAGTCAGGGTCGCCTGGATCGGCGGGTCGTAAGAATAACCCCACACCCTCGGAATGACCCTGCCGACGCCGTGGATTTCGACGGATCTCTGCGGCGCGATCAAGGGGGATCGAGTTCGTGCCGTCCGCCGCGGATTCGCTGGACGACGATCTCGGGCGCCGACGCAAGCAGAGCCTCGGCCTCCCGGTGGTGGGCATCGACGTAGAGCACCAACGAGACCACCGTTGCGACCAAGAGCGAGTAAACCGAAACAACGACCAGGGTCTTGAACGGACTCTGCAGCAGCGTGGCGATCGCATGATCGAGGATTCGGAGATGCCTTCTCATGGCGCCGCCTCCGGCAGTCGGGAATTTCGAACCGTGGGGGCGGGACCATCGGAGCCGGCCGGAAAATGATCCATCGCCGCACGGGTGGTCCGAGTGGGCGGAAAAGAAAACGCGCCATCGTCGGGTGGCGGCAGTAGCTCGCGTCGGACCACAGGGCGAGGTCGGCGAGCCCGAGTTCCGAGACCAGGCGCCGGTTTGCCGGCCGGGCCCGTTTCGCCCGTTCGCACCGAGAGGAGCCGATGAGCGCCAGACCGATGGCGGCGGCGATCTCGAGGGAGAACCGCCAGCACCGTGCGCGCAAGAAAACCCTCGCGGCGGGTCATCCCTTCCTCCCACGGTAGAGAGACACGAAGTAGACAAGGAGTGCGTCGATCTCCCGTTCTTCGACGAGGTACTTCCACGCCGGCATCTGCAGCGGGGGTTCCGGCCCCCCGGGCTCGAGCTTCGCCGAGTACCGCCCGGTGCGGATGATCTCCTCGGCGTTGGCGTATCGGGTCATGACGACGGGAAGCCGCTCGATCTCCGGCGGTTCGTCCACCTCGGCCAGATTCGGCTCGTGCTGGACCAGCTCGATGAAAGCATCCGCGTCCTCCGGCGAAGCGAGAAAGAGCTTCTGCGCGGTGGTGTAATGATCCGGCACCGTTGCATTGGTCGAGTTCGGGTTTTCGATCCCGCCCCGGCCCCCGGGGCCGTGGCAGGTGATGCACCCCTTCTGCTGGTAGAAGTAGGCGCCGAGCTCGACCAACCGGTCGGTCTCCGGCGGCGGGCCGTAATCGGGAATGCACAGTGGGCAACCGATGGCCGGGGGCATCACCGGCTCTTCGCCCTCGGGGGTCACCACGACCCAGCCGCGCATGTAGAAGTGGCAGTGCCCGCACATGGAAGTGCAGTAGTACTGGAAGACCCCCGCCGTCGAGGCCCGGAAGCTCACCCGGCGCGAGTGGCCCGGCTCGATGTCCACCGGTCCCACCGAAAACTCCGGCAGGTAGAAGCAGTGGACGAGATCCGCGCTGCGCAGGTTGATCTCCACCCAGTCTCCCTCGGTGACGTGGAGGGTGGCGGGCTCGAAATGCCGCCACCAGTAATTGAGGCCGTTGACGTCGCTCAGCGTCCACACGCCGTCGGCGGCGACACCGGTGAGATTGAAGACCCGTGTCCCCGGGTCCGTTCGCTCTCGGCTGTGGTCGCCGGGGCGTACCGGAACACCAGAACGGCGACGACGAGCATCGGGACGATGACGACGGCTGCAGCAAGTCGTTCCTCTGACCATGGCGTCACCCCGCATAGAGTCGGAGGAGGATGATGGTGATGACCGAACACAGCACACCGTGGGGCAGCAGGCTCCCGACAGCCCCGCGGCGAGACGGAAAAAGACTCCCGGCGATGGCTGCGCCCCGCCACAACGCCGCGCCGAGTCCCAGCAGCAGCAACGGGATCTGGAGGTGGGGGATCCACTCGGGCAGCAGCGGACGCCAGGTGTGATCCGCGGTGCCGAAGAGATCCCACCCCCACCCGAAGGGGTCCGACAGCGACGAGGTGACGTGCGAGAAATTGACCATGATCAGCGGAAAGCTGAAGGCGGCCCAGGCGGCCAAACCCGAGAGGAACCAACACGTAGGAAAAGCGAACGAAGAGATCGGCTTCACTCGGACCTCTGGAGCGCCTCTCCCGAGGCGTCGACCCAACCCGGCCGCCGCATACCAGAGAGCCGGGACAGCCACCAGACTGGCGAACCACACCACCGCGGTGTGAATGGCGAATCCGCCCCAGTTTCCGACCTCGCTCACGTTGGCCCAGTCCTTGACGGTCGCCCACGGCCCGAGGAGGGTGACGGAGTAGGCGATCACCAGGGTGATCATGATGAATGCCATCCAGGCTTCGTCGTACCGGTGAATCCGGAGATCGCTGCAGAGCGGCCGCGCCCTGATCGTGAGGTTGTCGTTCGGGCAGGCCTTGATGCACTCCATGCAGAGACCGCAGTGGTTGTTGCGGTCCAACTTCGACGGGTTGACCAGCCACGGACAGCCCCAGGCCTCGTCCGAGCCGAGAACGCACGAGTGATCTGCACAGTCTTCGCAGACCGACGAATCCCGGGCTCGAACCTCGCTGATCGCCGTCATGGAGTAGAGGCCCATCCACGCGTTGAGCGGGCACAGGTAGCGACAGAACGAACGTCGACGAAAGACCGCGTGCACCACCACCGCGGCGAGCAGCATTCCGCCGAGCACCGCCGCCGTGAGGGCCGGACGGGTCACGAGAATCGTCGACACGGTGCACATGGCGAGAAAGAGGAGGTTCTGCACCCACATCCCCGAGAGCTTGCGAGGCCACGTCCGGTTGAGGCTTCCGGTCTTGAGTGATCTCGACTTCTCGGCTTCCGGCCGCACCCCGATCAACCGTCTCCGGGCGAACCACTCGCCGAAGAAAGGGCAGGGGGCACATCATGCACCAGAGGCGCCCGCCCAGCGGCACGAGGACGGTGATGAGCAGAAACCACCACAGGATCCACACCACCGTGATGATGATGTTGCGGTTGCCGATGGGTGACCCGACAAATCCGGAAACGAAAAAGAAGAACAGAACCAGCACGTTGGGAACCACCACCGCGAACTGGAACCACCTCTTCCTGACCAGCCGCCCGAGCCAACCGGACTCGGCGAGGAGATCCGACCGCCATGTCGTCTCCCGGTTCGAGACTCCCTCCCGCCCATTTCGCCGCGACGGAAACCAGCATCATGGAGAACGCCGAGAGGGTGACGCCGATGGCGCCGACGATCCCGGCCCGGTAGGGGAGATTCGGGCGGACGATCATCTCGCCCTGCATGAAGGGATGGAGGGTCCCGCAGGTCACCGAACACCGGTAGCGGTACTTCCCGGGGAGGCCGGCGACAAAGCGGATCGACTCGACTTCACGGAATTCCTCGTCGGCGGACGGGTCCCGCACCATGAATCCGAGCTTCCCGGGCCGGATCTCCGCCTCGATCCGGTGACCTTCGAGATAGAACCCGTGCACGACGTCCAACGAGACGAGGCTGAGTTCGATCGGTGTCGCCGGTGTTGACGAAGATCCGATGAGGGGTGAACCCCCACTGGCGGGCGACGATGGAGATCTCGCGTTCGGTGACGGAGAGATCATCACCGTGAGGCCGCGATGAGCATGACCGCAGCGGAGACCGCGGCGACCGCCGCTGCGGGCCAGTACCCCGCAACCTGACGGAGACCGCTCTTCAACCCCATCGACACTCTCCCATGAAAAAAACCTTCCGCTCAGTTCACCGCCTTGGCGTACTTGGATTTCGTGATGATCGGGTTGACCTCGATCCGACTCTCCGCGACCGACCGAGAGGGTCCGCGACGGCCCTCCCTTCTGCTTGAGCTTCTTGTGCCACACGGTGAGTTCGTACTCGCCCGGCGGCACGTTCTCGATGACGAACTCTCCCTGCCGGCTCGAGGCCATCGAGCGCAATCTGGACGAACCACGGGCTCTCGACAACCACGATGTAGGCCGCCATTTCCAGGTGGAGCTTGCACAGCGTGATGATGGTTCCCGCCTCTTCGAAGGTGTGGTCCACCGAGACACCCTGGCCCCAGGTCCCGATGTCGAGGGTGTCTGCCGGTCTGGTCGTCGAGGAAGTACACATTGTGCTCATCGTTGTCGTTGTTGAGAAAGGTGACGGTGGTTCCTCGTTGGATGGCGAGCACATGGGGAATGAAGACCAGTCCGCGCTGGTCCATGGATGCTGCAGTAGCGGACGGTGGAGGATCCGCGCCTCCAATCCGATCGAGAGACGACGACGACATCGAGATCGTGCTTGGGGCCGTCGGTTCGAACCGTCGCCTGTTCGACGATAACCGTGCCTCGAACGATTCCACAGTCTTCGCAGCCCGCCGGAGGATGCGCCGGCCCCCCGACGAGAACGCAAAGGGCGCATCCGACGAGCCCCCGCAGGAGGAACGAACCGACGAGGCGCACGACCGAGATGCTCCCGCCGCCGATCGCCTCCGGCGATCGGCGGCACGGCCCAGAACGCGCGACTCGCGCGGGGCATCCGAGGCCCCGACCGAGAGCGGGCGTCCGATGGCTCAGAAAGAGGCGGCCAGCAGGACAAAGAGGGTCTTGTCAAAGCCTTCCTCCAGTTCAGCGCCCTCGAAGTAGTGGGCCGCTTCAACGACGCAGAACACATTGGGCCGGATCATGAACTTGGCGCCGATGAGAACCCTCTCGATGTCCATATTCGGATTGAGCCCGGGCACGTCTTCCGGCAGGTCGAGCTTGAGCCCTTCGAACCTCCCGTACGGCATCAGCCACGGGTAGGCGAAGGCGAGGACCTCGAGGTGGTAGGTCGTCGAGTCGACCGACGCGTCGCTGAGGCTGCCGTACGGGTTGTCGTTGTTGCCGGCGACATAGGCGGCCGAGAAGCTGAAGTCCTTGATCCGTTTCTGGACCCCGATGCCGAGTCGCCAGAAATCGTCCTCCTCCACCATCTCGGTCCCTTCGAGATCCACCGCCTCGATGGTGCCGGTGCCGCTGTAGCCGTAGAGCGAGAAGATCCAGCTGTCGTCCCGCCAGAACTGCGCACCCGTTGTCAGGGTCTCTCCGGCCTGCTCGTCGCTGCGGTCCCACGGCGATGCCGCCGATCTTGTAGGCGAGCTGGGTGTAGAAGTCCTTGCCGCTGCTCCCGAAGCCCTGCCCGACGAAGCTGACGTCGCTCGGCGGCGGCGTCCCCGCCGGGACATCGAGGTTTCCGTTGGCCACCCCGACGGCGTAGAACCACCGTTTGCCGACGCCGTTGAGCTCGACACCCATCTGCGGGCCGATGGAGAAGTTGTTGCCGTTGAAGCTCTCCAGCCCGGCCTGCCGCGAGATTGACCGGCGGCATGAACCACGAGGTGTAGAGATAGAAGTGGGTGCCGTAGAAGTTGGCGTCGCGCGCGTTGAACAGGGCCATGGTCTGGGTTCCCACGGTTCCGAGCCGGAGGTTGAACTTGTTGTCGCCGCCAAAGAGGCTCTGGAACTGGAGCCATGCCTTGAGCGTCAACCAGGAATCCGGATCCGCTCCACCGAAGTCCTTCTGCAGAAAGATCGCATCGCCGTAGAACGATATCTTCTCCCCCAGGTTTCCCGCCCACACCAGCTCCAACTCCTCGGGCAGGAGAAACGTAAAGGTGGACGGGCGGGTTCCATCGAGGTCGGCCTCGACCATGAAACGACCGATGAACGACAGCGGCGAGTTCCGCGGGATCTCGGAGGGCCACAGCGCCTTCGGCCACAACCGTTTGTAGGCCTCGTCGCCGAGCTCCACCGGCTGTTGCTTTCGGTAGTTCTCGTCATCGACAAATCGATAGCCCATCAGTCGGAAGGACTCACCCACCGAATTGAGGCGAGGGTAGGCCTGGTGGCATGTCGCGCAGCTTGTCGAGTAGCGTCTCGCGAAGGTCGGAACCGCCACGACCTCCGAAGCTGCGATCACCAGCAGTCCCGTGATCACCAACGTGCAATAGACTCGGGTTCGGCGCCTGTCTTTCATGGTTCGTCCCCCTTCCGACCCACGGGTCGTCGCGGCGCCATCGGGAGTGGCGCCGCGATTTCGTTCATTTCAATAGCCCTCCAGCCGCAACCCCGAAGCCACGGTCGGCCACAACGCGATCAAGGAAAAAACAGAAAAGCCGGCCATCGATGCCGCGCACAACCGCCGTTCGACCCCGGGTCTGATACAGGCGAAGCGATCGAGGGACCGCATCCTGTAAACGAGCCAGCTTCCACAGCCCGCAACCAGCGCCAGCGCCAGGGCGCCGTAGAGACCATGGCCGACACAGCCGTAGCGCCAGGACAGCAGGCAGAACGGGCAGTGGTGGGTGGGAAGCTGATAGAACCCCGGCGCGATCCACGAGATCACGGCGATGACCGCGAGGACGGTCAACGGCAGGACCTGCGCCGCGAAGAGCGCCGGCGATCGGCCGCGCACCAGATACCGGGTTCCCGCCCCGACGGTCAGGGCGAATCCACCGAAGAAGGACAACCGGCTCGTCCCCGTCGACACCCCGGCGAGATCGGCTCCGATTCCGTCGGAGCCGGCGCGAAAGATCGTCGCGCAGCAGGAAGTGATGATCTCCGGGTCGAGATCGGTGAAGTACCGGAACTGGATCACGTTTTCGACGATGAGCGCCACCGCGAGCCCGATGACGAAAAGATGCTTGAAGCGCACCAATCCGGTGGTCCACGCGGACGTGCTCGCCTTCATCACCACCAACCCGAGTCCGCAGAGTACGAACACGGCGATCTTGACCAGAAGCGTTGGGTAGCCGAGCGGACTCGCATTGAGGGTTCCGGCGGCACACATGGCCCCCGCGAAAAGCGAGTGCAGGTGATCGGCGGCGGCGACGAAGAGAAAGAGAGACAACAACTGCCAACCGAGCACCATCTTCATCCCGGATTCGACCAGGAGCGATCGCCGCTCACGGTCCAGTTGCCGCCGGCTGCTGTCTTCCGAATCCCAACCCGCAGCGATGGTGACACCGCTGGCGGCGGCGACCACGGCGATGCAGCCGACCACCGCCGAGCACAACATGAGCGAGAGCACGGCCGGATGGAGGAGCATCAGGCACTGCCTTCCCGGAGGCTGCCGTCTCGGATCTCATGGACCTCGTCGAAACAACCGGCATCGCACACCAACGGGTCGTGGCTCGCGACGACGACGAGCTTGCCCAGCATCCGGAGCTCGGCGATGAGATCGAGGAACTCGAGGGTCGCTCGCGAGTCGAGATGCGCGGTGGGTTCGTCGGCGACGACCACGAGAGGCTCGTTGACGAGGGCTCGGGCAATGGCCACCCGTTGTTGTTCGCCTCCCGACAATCGTCGAACCGCCGTGTCGGCTCGATCTTGAAGCCCGAACCTCGCCAACAACTCGATGGCACGATCGCCGAATCCGTTCTGATCGGTCCACGGCAGGCACGGCAGCAGGACATTCTTGAGCGCGGACAGCCGCTGGATCAGATGGTGGCTCTGAAAAACGAAACCGAAGACCCGCCGGCGAAGATCGGCCAGCTCATCCTCGGGCAACCGTGTCACTTCGCGACCCGCGACCCGAATCCGGCCCTCGGTGGGTCGCACCATGCAACCGATCAGACTCAAAAGGGTCGTCTTGCCCGATCCGCTGGCGCCCCGCAACAGATACGACCGACCGAGCGCGAGCCGCATCGTCACTCCGGAAACGGCGGTCACTTCCTCGTCGCGGCGGGGCGAATAGACCTTGCTGACCCTGTCCGCGGTGATGAGGATGGCGCCGGGCACCAGGACCGGGGCACACCCGGTATCAAACAGCCTCGGGAAGACCGCTTTCCCGGGGAGCGGTCCGGAAACGATGGATCGGAGACCGCCGACGAGGGTCATGCTTCACCTCCGAGGGTGGAGTCGAGCAGGTCGGCGGTCACGGTTTCGAAGCCAACGACCCTCCTGCCGTGGTGGTCCCGGAAAAATTTGCGGGCCTCGCCCACCGACTCGTGCGCGACCAGCTCGCGTCCCCCGGGTCCGTGCACATCGCTGCCGATCACGAAGAATGAACTCCGAGCATCGATGACCGCCCGGTCGTAGAAACTGGTGACAAAGATCCCGCCGATGGGAATCAACTCCGGGTCAGAGCACGACCGCCTGGGTGACAGGAGGTACCTGAACAGATCCCTCGCACCATCGAAAAACAACGTGACTCCATCGTCGTACACGATCTGGGCAATCCACTCCGGGTGAAGGGCGACAAAACGCCCGCAGACCGGGCATGTTTCCCAGATTCGCGGCACGTGGGGCCCAACGCCGTCGATCTTCAGCGGACCCAAGGACGCCGTGATTTCGTACGCGAGAGCATCGCCTGAGTAGAACCACCGAGAGCACCGGTCCATGAATCTCCCCCTTTCGATCACCACCCGGCATCGGGAACCCGCGCCCCTCGGTGTCGCGCGTCGTTGGACGCACCACCGCGCGCTCGGGGACGCCGCCGGGTGGAGATTCCGCGCCCGCCTTTCGGGCCCGAATCGCCTCCCTTCATGAGGTGTTTGGCTTTGGATAATCAAGATTCATGCCACTCCCGGGACAACCGCGGCCGCTGCGTCGCGCACTCGGATAACCCAACTCATCTCGTTTGGAATAAACGACTTGAAGTTCAATCACATCCTGCCTTCGCCGGTCTCGGATGGCCGGAAGAAATGTGCCATCGCACAGAGCGCCACGGCACAGAGTGTGTCGTGGCACACCGGCGGGGCTCCTCCGATCAAGAAAAGTGGCGGGGCCCAGGGGGTGGGCCCCGCCTCCCGGGTTGGATCAACCGTCCCGGGCTCCCGATTCGGGATGGAAGGAGAGGGTCGTTCAGGTCGAGTTCGGTTCCGCGGGGTGATCAGAACGCACCGCCGCGCCGATCCGGATTGCCCACGATGTCGGCACCATATTGAACTCTCTACGCCTCTCTTGGCCTTTCCTCTTCCAGCGATGTCGTTCCGAGGAAATCAAGAATCGTGCCAGCGGCCCGGTGGAGTCGCCGCCGCCGGATGGGAGAACCTCGAAAACAGATCAAAGCGAGCCCACCGCCACGGTTCTGCCGGTCTTCCCTCGACTTCTGAGGGAGTAGGTCGCCGGTCTTCCGGGGGGCTTCCGGTCTGTGCCAGGGCACACCGAACCCTGGCACAGTTTGTGTCATGGCACAGGATTGACGACGACCGGTTCGATCAGTTCCGGATACCGTGCTCCTCGAGCCGCCGGTAGAGGGTGCGACGGCTGATGCCGAGCAGGCGCGCGGCCTTCGACTTGTTGTATGAAGCCTGTTTCAGAGCCTCGCGGATCGCCCTCACCGAGGCCGCGCCATCGGCCACTTCAGCCTCCTCAGCCGCACCCGCGCCCGGCATGAAGTCCTGCGGCAGGTCGCTTTCGGTGATCACCTGCCCACGGGTGAGGACGCACGCGTGTTCGAGTACGTTCTCGAGTTGGCGCACGTTCCCCGGCCAGTGGTAGCTCCCGAAGAGCTCCATCACCGGCTCCGAGACGCCCTGGATGTGTTTTGAAAACTTGCGGTTGAATCCCTGCAGAAAATGCTGGACGAGCAGCGGGATGTCGTCGCGCCGATCGCGCAACGGCGGCATGACGATCTCGACGACCTTGAGACGGAAGTAGAGATCCGCCCTGAAGTCGCCGTTCCTGACCCTGTCCGCGAGGTCGCGGTTTGTGGCTGCAATCACGCGCACATCCACCTTGATCGGGGATGAGTCGCCCACCCGCTCGAACTCCATGGACTCGAGCACTCGGAGGAACCGAAGCTGCATCCGCGGCGTCATCTCGCCGATTTCGTCGAGAAAGATCGTCCCGCCGTGGGCGCGCTGGAACCGGCCCACCTTGTCCTTGACCGCGCCGGTGAAGGCGCCCCGGACGTGGCCGAAGAGCTCGCTTTCGAGCAGACCCTCCGAGAGCGCCGCGCAGTTGATCTTGACCAGGTTCCGGCCGCTCCGGTTTCCCGCCGCGTGCAGAGCGTCCGCCACCAACTCCTTACCGGTACCGCTTTCGCCGGAGATCAACACCGAGGTGTGGACATCGGAAAGCGTGCTGATCATCGAGACGACCTTGCGGATACGCTCGCTCTTGCCGACGAGCCGGCGGAGTTCACGGCACTCTGCGAGACTGCGTTCGAGTTCGACGATACGAGTCTCGTTGCGAATCACCAGGACTCCGCCGGATGGTGTGTGGTTCCTCCGCATGAGCGGCGTCGCGGTGACCGAAACCACCTGATCCGGCCGGACGGGCGAACCGCAGTCGACGAGCGCCCACGTCGATTCGTTTCCCACCCAGCACGGTCTCCCGCAGGGTTTTCAGGCACGCTCCGCCACAGGCGACCTCGAGACTGTCGAGGGCCTTCCCGGCAACCTCGTTACGATCGATGCCGCAGATCTCGGCCGCCGCACGGTTGGTTTCCACCACCGTCAGCTTCTCGTCAACGGTGATGATGGCATCCTGAACGCTGCGGAAAATCGCCTCCAGGTTCTGCTGGTAGCTCTCTTTCTCCCGGCGCAGAGTCTGGTGTTTGAGGGCCATTTCGGTGGCCCGAATCAGGGCGTCCTGGCGCACCGGTTTGACCATGTAGTCGAGAGCGCCGAGCCGCAGGGCCGCCGATGCGGTCTTGACCGAGGGGGCGCCGGTGATGATGATCACTTCGGTCTCCGGGGCGCGATCCCTGACCAATTCAAGCAGGACGATCCCGGATTTACCGCCATCGAGAATGATGTCGATGAAGATGAGGTCGAAGGGTCTCTCGCGGATGAGAGCTTGGCCCTCGTCGTATCCGCAGGCGGTCTCGACCTCGTAGCCTTCATCGGTGAGAAAGCTCTCGAAGGTGAACCTGATGCTCTCCTCGTCATCGACCACCAGGATTCTTCGTTGCTCCACCTTCACCTCTTTTACATCATGTTCTCGGGCAGATCGATGTTGACCGATGTGAACTGGCCGAAGCTGCTCTCGATGGACAAGGCGCCTGCGTTCTTGCGCACGAGATCCTGACTGATGCTGAGACCGAGTCCGGTGCCCTCTCCTTTGGGTTTGGTCGAGAAGAACGGGTTCGTCACACGCCCGATGGCATCCGGCGGAATTCCGGTCCCGCTGTCACGGAACGAAACTCGGACCACTGGTCCGTCTCGACCCTCGATCTCCCTCGCCTCGATTCGAAGAACCTTTTCGGCACAACCCTGGGGAAATCTCTGGTTGAGGGCATATCTCGCGTTGTTGAGCAGATTCAGGAAGACCTGCTCGATTTCCTGTGGCACGCACTCGACTCTTGGGAGATCGGGCGGAATATTCACCTCCAGGGAGATTGCGTCCTTGCGCAGTTGGGCCCCCACGAGGGTGAGCGACTCATGGATCAACTCTTGGACGCTGGAGACGATCTTGCGATGGGCTCCTCGCCTGGCGAAGGTCAGCAGGCTCGCCACGATCCTCGCAACCCGTTCGCCCTCCTTGACGATTCTGCTCCCGATTTCCCTGATTTCCCGGTGGTCGCGCTCTTGATTGACGAGCATTTGCGCGTAATTGATGATGCCGTTCATCGGGTTGTTGATCTCGTGCGCGACCCCGGCCGCGAGTTCACCGACCGCGGCGAGTTGCTCAGAGTGAATCGCCGCGGTGCGCGACGCCTTGTCCTCGGTGATGTCGCGCCGGTAGACGACGACCTTCTGCTCGTGGTCGATATCCAGAAAGGGGGTGTAGGTGTGCTCGAATATCCTGCCGCCCGGGGTCTCGCACTCGCAGCGGCGGAGTTCGGAGTTCTCGACCGCCTCGAGCATGAAACACTCCTCGCACGGGTGTTCACGACCGCGAAACGCCACGTAGCAGGGCCACCCCAGACAATCCCCGAGCTCGGCCTTCATGGCGGCGTTCTGGTATTCGATGGCGAAGTCCCGGCGGAGTATGCCGACCCCTTCGTACTGTTGAAACAGGATGTTTCTGAGCTTGTCGCGTTCGGTGCGCAGCTCGGCCTGAATGTGGGTGAGCTCGGTGATCTCCTTGAACGACTCGACGATCGCAATCGCTTCGCCATCGGAATTGACAAAAGGTCTCGCCGTCAACAGACACGAAACTTCCGATCCGTCCTTTCTCTTCTTGCTGATCTCGTATTCGACCTTGGACTCGCCGGAGAGAATCTGGGTCAGCGGGCAGTCGTCGGTCGCGCAGCGGTCACCCGCGAAGACCTTGTAGCACTTCGAACCGATGGCGGCCTCGCTGCTGACTCCGGAGAGCTCGGCAAAGCCTTCATTGATCTTGAGCACGTTGAAATCGTGATCGATGACCCTCATTGCGGAGGACGCGGTCTGGAAGATCTGATTGAGGTCCGCGTGGGCGAGACGGAGATCACGCTCCATCTTCTTCCGATCGGTGAAGTCCTGGCCGATGGCAAAGAACAGCTCCAGATCGGAGCCGTTCAAACCGAGGGGCACGATGTTCATCAACAACGTCTTGACTTTGCCGTTGATGGAAAAATCCGCCTCGATCTGGCCGAGAATCGGCGCATCGCTCCTCGCCGTCTCCGCCTCGGAAACCGCCGCTGAAGCGATGAGTTCGTGCATCGACGTGGTGGCGAGAGCCTCTCGCCCGGTCTCGAGGAACCGGAGCACCGCGTCGTTGATTTCATGAATCCGTCCCGTGGAATCGAAGAGAATCACCGGGTTGAGCGCCTTCTCGATCAGGGTGCGGTACTTCTTTTCGCTCGTCGCCAGGGCGAGCTCGGTCCGCCTGCGGACGTTGATCCCGTGTTGTGCGTACAAACTGAACACCATGAGAAGACCGGCCACCAGGACCCGCTTCCAAATCTCGTGGGGATCACTCGAAAAAAACTGCGTTCTGAACGAGCCCTCTTCGAAGAAATAGACATGGATCATTGACTCGAGAACCCAGTACAGACCCCCGAGCAGCACCCCGACCCGGAAATAGGTGTTTGAAGGAAGACGGCGGAAGATCATTCGCCTTCCGGAATCCGGTCGCAGGTTCTTTTCCGAATCCACCGCGACCCAGCTCTTGTCGTCTGGCTCGCCGTCGAGGTGCGAGTCGAATCTCAGGCCCGAGGTCATGATCAGTTTTGGTTTCTTACCTCACCAATCTAGTCTCGGCGCAGCCGAATGTCAAAGGGCAGTCAGGAAAGGCAGTTTTGGGCGCAGAGCGGACAACCGACTGTGATCCGCCGGTTCCAGGTCCCAGGCTTCAGGTCTCAGCTTGCAGGGGCAACAGCGGGGACGCCCCTGAAACGGGGCGCATCCGGTGCTCAAGTAAAGGTCAGCCCCCGACTTCGAAGACCAGCTCCGCGATCAACTCCGAACCCGGCCGGACTGCGTCGTAGAGATCGAGGAAGCGGGAAACCACCGGGTCGTCGGAGAACCCGGCGAGGTCCCTGAGGTAGGGATAGCCGATCGCCTGGTGGCGAAGCTCGACCGTCACCAGGTACCTGGACTCGACGAGTCCGGCAAGCTGATAAATGACTTCATCCTGTCCGAGACCGAAATCCGGGTCGTTCATACACTCACCCCTCGGGCGGATGTCCTCGAAGGCCGTTATGGGATCGAATCCGGGAGGTACGATCCGATTGTCCTTGAGGACCTGCGACGCCCGAAGCAGGGTGACGGTGACATCGTTTTCGGTGTTGCCCAGCACGGTTTCATAGACCTGGACCTGGTCGGGGCTCGAGATGGCGCGGTGGTGCGGTTCGAAGGCGACGGGATTCTCATCGGAATCGACCCCGACGATTCTGCCGTCGTTCCTCATCGCTCCGGACTCGAAGACAATCTCGCCGCGGTGATTCTCAACCACCGCATGCAGGTAGACCCGGCGCGACGGAAAGCCGGTCGGAAGTCTGTGGCCCGCCAGATTCCCGATCCTGATGGCGAACTCGAGATTCCCGTCCTTGAGGGCGACGTCAAGGAGTTCGACCTCCCCGGCGCGGTTGAGGAGCTCCCGGCCCGCGGCTGCCAATGCGAGCAGCGGCGCGGGGTCCCCTCCCTGGAGCGCCGTCTCCATGGCGAGCAGGCTCAGGGTTTCGGTATCCGAGCCGACAATGACACGCAAAGCATGGGCTTGCTTTTCGAGCCATGGCAGCTCGCGGGCGATGCGATCGCCATCATCGGCGGGCGGATGACACCGGTGACAACCGGTGTGATCCTCGAGAATCGCAGAGGCGCCGGACTGCCACTCGCCGAACACCACCTGCTCCAGAATGCCGGCGCCGACGATCTGACCCTCGGCGTCCAACAACGGCATGTTGAGGAGGCGGCACCTGGCGCAGCCGCCTTTGATGGTTTCCTCGAGGTGCGGCGCACGCATGATTTCGCTTTGAACTTTGGCCTGCCAGTACACATCGTCGGAATCATGGTCCGTGATGCCCATCGACCACCGTTCCAGCATCATCGACGCATCGTCCGAACCTGCAGCGTGTTCTCGAAAAGGGCCCGATGCTCCGTGGCAGCGCAAGCACGCCGCTGTTGTGTGGAGGTCGAGCGTCGCGGTCCCGTTCACGGCCGGGTCGCGACCCGACGCTGTTTCCGCTGAGTACCAAATCGAGATCATCACGGCCAGGACGATGAACGACACCGGCCCGCGAAGCGACGGTTCCACCTGACACCTCCCAGCTTGCGATTGGTTCCAACTGCAGGGGAGTATGGGTTCCGGTGCCGGCGGTCGCCATGACCCGGGTCACTCTCGCCGGCCGAAGCCACAGACAACAAAAGGCGAGTGTTGCGCTATTGAATCAACCGTCTTCGCTCTCGAGGGGAATCCAAGGTTGAGTATGGTTCTGATGTTTTTCTGCGTCGCTTCGGACCGGTTCGACGACGGTACGATCTTCGCTCCGATGCCTCTTGACACGGCTCAGTTAATGTTTTAGTATATCGTTGAATGGTTATGAGGTATCAGGCCTCATGCCTCGCAAACAAGGAGACAACCATGTCAGTACAGGATTTGACCAAGGAAAACTTTGAAACCACCATCGGTGAGAACGACATCGTCATCATCGACTTCTGGGCAGAGTGGTGCGGGCCGTGCAAGATGTTCAAACCGATCTTCCACGCTGCCGCCGATCGTCACGAGGACGTGACCTTCGCCTCGTGCGACACCGAGGCCGAACGCGAGCTTGCCGGGATGTTCAGGATCCAGTCGATCCCGACCACGGTGATCTTCCGCGAGCAGATTCCGGTCTTCTCTCAGCCGGGAATGCTGCCTGCCGAGGCCCTCGATGAGATTCTCGGCAAGGTCAAGGATCTCGATATGGACGAGGTCCGGAGGTCGGTCGAGGAAAAGACCGCCCAGGCCTGAGTCCAAACCACACTCAACTTCAAGGGGCGGCGATTGCCGCCCCTCTTTTCGTGAGTCGTGGTGAGTCGTCGGCGCGCCCAGCCAGAGCGACTGGGGGTCTCGTGCATCGACTCACCCAACCTCGGCGACACCTCTTGAAACACGAAGCGCACAAAGTCACACGAAGATCTCCACGAAGCATCGCAATCTTGACCCGGGCCTAATATTGAAGGGACCGCGAACTTATTCCTGGGCCCCTGCGATGGGTCAAGAAATGTCCTTTGTGATTTCTTTGTGGTTCTTCGTGATCTTCGTGTTTCAATAATGTCGTTGCGGCTGGGTTCGCCGATTTACGAAGTCAATTGTCGTTTCGGCGATGGAGGCGAACGACTCACGACTTTCAAACATCCGCCGGTCTTGCCCCTCCGCCCACTCCCCGGTACTGTTCCCCCATGAGCGATATCTTCACCAACCTGCCCTCGAATCTGCGAGAACTCGTTCGCCGCGCCGCGGTCGACCACCCGGACCACGGCATCACGATCTTCGACGGCCGGGGCCGAAACCCCGATCGGCGAAGCTACGCGGATCTCCTCGATCTCGCCACCTCGGCGGCGGCCCGGTTCGACGCCATGGGGATCGGCGCCGGAGAGCCGGTGATGGTCGCCCTGCCGACCTCGTGGGAGTGGCTGCAGGCATGGATGGGTCTTCTCTTCTGCGGCGCCCTGCCGGTTGCGAGCGCCGGAGCGACCGGCCTCGCCGCCGCGGAGACCCAACTCGGCAAGGTCGATCTCGTCATGGGCGCCATCGGCGCCCGCCACGTGGTCACGACCGAGGGCTTCCGCGATCAGGCGGCGGCCGGGGGATTCGTCCGAGCGGCAACCGGCGTGATCACCCCCGAGGAGCTCGACGCCGCCGACCCGACGCCGGGTTTCCGGCCGCCGGCCGTCGGCGCCGATGATCTCGCGTTTCTCCAGCTGACGTCGGGCTCCACCGGGGTGCCCCGAGCGGTGATGATCACCCACCGCGGCGCGGTCCACAACCCGGCGGCGAGCACCGAAGGGGTCTCCGGTCAGATGCACGCGCCGGTCCAGGACTGGGCCGACTGCATGGTTTCCTGGCTTCCCCTCTACCACGACATGGGGCTCATCGGCTGCCTCCTGCTGCCGCTTCTGGTGGGGTACGAACTCAAGCTGCTTCGGCCGCCGACCTTCCTCGCCCGCCCGCTGCTGTGGCTTCGCGAACTCGGGAGCAACGGACGGACCTTTGCGCCGGCGCCCAACTTCGGCTACCAGCTCTGCGTCGAGAGGATCAGACCCGACCAGCTCGAGGGGATCGATCTGTCGAACTTCAAGGCCGCCCTCACCGGCGCCGAGATGGTCCGGCGCGAAACCGTCGAGGATTTTGTCGAGGCCTTCTCCCCGCTGGGGTTCACCCAGGAAGCGTTTCTCCCCTGCTACGGCCTCGCCGAGGCCACCCTTTCCGTCACCTTCGACGGGGAGGGGAAAGGGCTTCGGACCGTCCCCGCACCGGCATCCGCCGACCGGGGTTTCGCGATGGCCGATGTTGCTTGCCTTGGCCGGCCGATCCGGGACACCGAGCTGAAGATCGTCGCCCCCGATGGACGGGAGCTCAATGCCGGCGCCATCGGCGAGGTCTGCATCAAGGGTCCCGGCGTCTTCGCCGGGTACTACCGCGACGACGAAGCCACCGCCGAAAGCACGGACGGAGACTGGTACCACACCGGGGATCTTGGATTCCTCCACAGCAGCGAGCTCTATCTCACCGGAAGGATCAAGGACGTCCTCATCGTTCGCGGCCACAATCTCATGCCCGATGAAATCGAACGCCTCGCCGACGGCGTCACCGGCGGCGGCGGGCTCATGCGTTCAGCGGCGTTCTCGGTGGCGCGGGGCTCCGCCGGTGAGGAGCCGATCCTCGTGGTCGAAGCCGCCGACGACAATGTCGATCAACTGGAGACTCTCGCCCGGGAGATCAAGATCGAAGTCGGCCGCGCTCTCGGTCTCCCCATCGCCGATGTCGTCTTTGTCAGACGGGGCAGAATCCCGCGCACGACGAGCGGCAAGATGCAACGAGGCGAGGTCCGCAAACGGTACATCGAGGGGACGTTGGATCTCATCGGTCGCAAGTCGTAGGATTGCGGAACCGGGCATGTCAACGTTTTCTTCCTCCGCCCAACCAACGTCGGCGGCACCGCTTGAAACACAAAGTGCACCAAGTCACACGAAGGTCGCCACGAAGCATCGCAATATTGACCCGGACCCCATATCGAAAGGGCCGCGGACTTTCTCCTGAGCCCTTGCGATGGGTCAAGAAATGGTCTTTGTGATTTCTTTGTGGTTCTTCGTGATCTTCGTGTTTCAAACATGTCGTTGCGGATGCGTTTGCCGATCCACGAAGTCATTTGTCGTTTCGGCGATGGAAGCGACCAACTCACAAATCGCGGCTACAATACCCGCGAAGGAGAGCCATCAGACATGAATCGCTCCGAGATCGCGATTTCAGTCATTGCACGAGTCACAGGCGTATCTCAGGCGTCTCTCGCTCCGGAGATGGAGCTCGTCGCGGATCTCGGCGTGGATTCGGCAAGGGCGCTCGAGCTCATCGTCGAGCTCGAGGATCGGCTCTCCATCGAGATCGACGATGACGATGCCGCCGGCATGAACACCGTCGGCGACGTGCTCGCGACCATCGCATCCCTCGGACCATCGCCGGACCAGTCTCGAGAAAGCCGCTGATCGCCTCAACGATGCGCGCACGCAGCGTCAACGACGTCATCAATGCTCTGGTGGTGGTTCTCGCCTTCTCGCTGCCCCTCTACCGGGCATGGGTGAGCTTGGCCGCGATACTCATTCTGATTCTCTGGTTTTTCCAGCCGGACCTCAGTGCGCGAATCGCCCGTCTCGGGCACCACCGGCTGACCCTGGCGGTCCTCTTCTTTCTCGCGCTCAACCTGATTTCTCTCATCTGGTCGGAAGATCCGGGAGGGGGGTTCACCTACTGGCGAAAATACCTCTACCTCCTTCTCATCCCGGCCGTGGCGACGAGCGTGCGCCCGGTTTTCGCCCGCGCGGCCTTCGTCGCCTATGTCGGCGCGACGGTGCTTGCGGCGATGATGATGCCCCTCGTCATTTTCTTCGACATCCACATCCGCCACATTCATCCGGACAATCCCGCGGCCTCCATGTCGCATCTCGATTTCAGCATGATTCTGGCGGTTGCGGGTCTGCTGATCCTCGTTCATCTGGCCTCCGACACCGCCGAGCGCGGGCGCGGTGCGATGGCTTGGGTGGTGCTCCTCGGGCTGGTCATCGCGGGGCTGTTGCTCAACATCGGCCGCAGCGGTCAGTTCGCCTTCGTCGCGACCCTGGGTTTTCTTGTTCCGTTTCTCCTGCGCCGACGATCGTGGAGGTTCCGCTCAGGAATCCTGGTCGTGGTCGCCACCGCCCTGATCACGGCATATTTCGTCGTAACACCGTTTCATACGCGAATGGAGAACGGCGTCGTCGAGCTCCACGATGCGGTCGTCGAGGGCCGGGTCGACACCAACCAGGGCAAACGCGTGGCGGGGATCGTTGTGGGACTCGAGATGGTCAAGACCCGTCCCCTCTTCGGGACCGGGATCGGCGCCAACATGGTGGAGTTCAGGCGATTGCTCGAGACCGACTTTCCACAATACAGGGATGCGGTGAGCTGGTTTCCACACTTCCACAACCAGTACCTGCAGGTGATGACCGAGCTCGGGCTGGTGGGGCTGGCATCGCTGGTGGGCCTGTTTGCGGCCCTCTTCACCGCGAAATACCGAAGGCCCGAATTCCAGGCGGCGGCGGTGGCCGTCGGCTGCGTCTATCTCTTCGGCTTCCTCGGCGACCCGTTCCTCCACAAGCAGCTGCCGCTCGTCCTCTTCGCCCTCTCGACGGGAATCATCTCGTCGAATGACGAGGTGTTTTGTGGACACGAGTTCACAGTCGACTGTCGACAGTCGACAGTACATCGCATGGCGCGATTGGCGTGATCGGCGAGTCGGCAGCTCGAACGACTGGCGACTTCTTACTCAGACCTTCGTGTCCTCAGCGATTTGCTTTGAAACACGAAGAGCACAAAGAACACAAAGGAATCTCCACGACATTTTTTTAACTCATCGCAGGATTCGACCCGAGATCGGACTACCTTGAAGAGGTGAAATCTCTCCTCAATACTTGCGATGCTTGGTGGAGAAATGTCCTTTGTGATTTCTTCGTGGTCTTCGTGTTTCAAAAATCCCTGTGAGGTTGCGTTTGTCGCTCCACGAAGTCCGGTCGCCGATCCGACTCACGGATCCCGAACAAATCACCAATCACGGATCACCGCTCACTTTCGCGTCGGCATCCTGATCGCCTTCGAGGCCGGCGGTCGCGAGGCGGCGATATTCGTCGCAGTCGCGCAGCAACTCGGTCTTGGTCCCGGCGCCGACGATCCGTCCTCCCTTGAGCACGAGGATCCGGTCGGCGAGATCGACGGTGGTCAAGCGGTGGGCGATGATAAAGGTGATCCGATCGCGGATGATCTCCGAGAGGGCGCGCTGGATCGCCGCTTCGGATCGGTTGTCCAGGGCCGACGTCGCCTCGTCGAGAATGAGCACATCGGGATCGCGGTAGATTGCACGGGCGATGGCCAGACGCTGCCGCTGACCACCCGAAAGGTTGGCGCCAAACTCGTCGAGAACCGCGTCGACGCCGCCATCCATCGCCGAGACGAAATCCCAGGCGCCGGCCTTTCGCAGCGCATTCTCCACCCTCTCGCGGTCCGCATCCCGACCATAGGCGATATTGGCGACAACGGTGTCGTTAAAGATGTACACCCGTTGGGTCACAACTCCGATCCGACTGCGGAGCTCGGCGAGGTCGAGATCACGGGCGTCGATGCCGTTGATCCGCACGGCGCCCAGGGTCGGGTCGTAAAACCGCAGCACGAGGTTGACCAGGGACGTCTTCCCTCCCCCGCTATCGCCCACGAGGGCAACGGTCTGGCCCGCGCTCACTTCGAAACTGACTCCTCGAAGCGCCTCGACATCACCGTAGGCCAGGTGGGCGTTGTCAAAGCTCACTGTTTGGATGGGTCCGTCGATGGATCGGTCTCCGGAAGTGATAGAGGGCTCGCGACCGAGGAGATCGAAGATCCTTTCCGACGCAGCGACCGCCTCGAACATCTGGTTCGACGCCTGCGAGATCCGTTTGATCGGGTTATAGATACTGAACAGCGCCACGGTGAACTGCATGAAGTCCTCGAACTTCATCCGACCCGCCATGATCTCGCGGCCGCCGAACCAGATCACGAGCGCCGCGGCGACGGCGCCGAGGAACTCCATGAGCGGATTCGTGAGCTCCCGGGTCCGTACTCCCTTCATGTTGATCCGACGAAACTCGAGGTTTTCGGCTTCGAACCTGGCCGCTTCAACATCCTCGGCGGTCTGTGCCTTGATGATCTCGATGTTGTTGAAGATTTCCGCCAGCCGCGCCGTGATGTCGGAGTCCTTCTCCTGTGAGCGGTGCATGATCCGCTTGAATCTCTTCGCCAGGGCAGCGAGCGGCCATACAGCCAGCGGCAGAACCACCAGCCCCCAGAAGGCGAGCTTGGGGCTTGCCACGATCACCACGACTATGAACGCAATGGCGATCAGGCTCTCCCGGACCACCACCGCGAGCTGCTGGGTGACGGCCATCTGAACCCGGTTGATGTCGTTGGTCACCCTGGAAATGAGCTCGCCGCCGCGGAACCGGTTGAAAAAATCGAGATCGAGGGTGACGATATGCCCCAACAGCCGGTCGCGCAAACGGCGGACGATGTCGAGACCGACCCACTGGAGCTCGTAGACCTGGAGGTATCGGCCGATCCCAACAAAAAAGAACAACACCACCACGGCGGCGGGCAGGGCCCTGATCATGAATGGATCCGGATCCAAGAAGACATCCCGGATCACGTACTTGACCAGATACATCACGGCGCCGTAGGCCGCTGCACCAACGAGACCGCCGATAAACGACAGCGCGATCCGTCCCTTGTAGTCCTTGAGGTAGGGACCGAGCCGCCGGAGAAACTGCCACATGGTCGGACCTAGCCGGCTTCAGGCGCCATTCGGCGACCCCGTGTCCGGTCCGTCGTCCGCGTCCTCGAGGCTCTCGAGTCCTTCCCATGTCTCGTCTTCGTCGTCGAAATCGGGCAGACTCGGCTCGATTCCCCTGGCCGCGTTGATCCGCCAGCCCCAGAGGATGGCGTATTTCATATAGGCGCTGTAGGCCTGTAACGCGCAGAAAACCAGACCACGCCCACCGTCGAGGAAGCCGAGCTGAATGACGTAGGTGCGGAAGAACCGCCACAGGGGACGAAACGCGACCCCGAGAGCGCTGGGGCGTTTACCGTCCCGCCACCCCTGACCGGCGCCCCAATAGCCGTACTTGGCGAGTCGAAAGGCGTATTCGTCAAAACTCCGATCCACCATGTGGTGTTCCATGGAGTATTTCAGGATGGGCGTTTCGCCGACGGTGTGGAGCAGCGAGTGGACCCGCCGGTTCTCGTAGTAAGCGGTCCCGGTCCTGAACAACCGGGCCACCCGATCGCGTTGCCAACCCGAGTACCTGATCCGTTTGCCGAGAAAGTACACATCCCGGTTGATGGTGTATGCGTTGTGCTCCGGGCCCGCGCTGAGCAGATCTTCGATCTCGGCGTGGAGTGCCGGGGTGCACCGCTCGTCGGAGTCGAGGAGGAAGACCCACTCATGCCGGACATGCTTGAGGGCCCAGTTCTTCTGGGCTCCGGCGCCGAAATAGGTGCGCTCGAAAAACCGCACCTTGTCATAGCTCTGAGCAATCTCCGGCGTCCGATCGGTGGAAAACGAGTCGACCACGATGATCTCGTCGCACCACAGGAGCGACTCGATACAGGCGCCGATGTTGTGTTCCTCGTTGAAGCAGGTCACGAGACCGCTCACCTTCGGGCGGGTTCTCCCATCATCCAGGGTCGTCATGTCTGGTTGGGGATCCATGGTTCTCCGTCGCTCGGACATTCACGAGTTCCATCGAATGGGCGCCACGAATTGTTCTTCCTTCTGCGTTGCATCTCGCCGAAATGCTAACACATGACGTTGCTTCGGCCCGCGGAGCTCGACGCCGAAAGCGACAAAAATCACTGAATCGCCGCCTTCCGGGGGTATCATGGAAAGGATGGGCAGTTTTCAAAGACATGTCCTTGTCGTCGGCGCCAAGAGCGATGCCCTGGAACGCATCGCGCCGATGCTGAGGCGCGCCGAGTTCAACGTTCACACCGCCGAACCGTCACCGGTGGTCTTCGATCTCGTCCTCGGCACCTCTTTCGAACTCGTCCTGGTGAGTTATCCGCTGCGGGAGCTCGATCTCGACGACTTCATCGACGCCCTCCGCCGGGATGGTTCCTGGTGCCGGAAGGCCGCTCTCGTCCTCCTTGCCGAGCCCGACCACCTCGAAGACGCGGGCGCCATGGTGGATCTCGGTGTCAATCGCGCCGTTGGTCTCGACTGGCCCGAGGGTCGTCTGCACCAGGCCATCGCAGATCTTCTCGAGGTCGCACCGAGGATCTCGCTTCGGGTGCTCGTGCACCTCAAGGTCGAGATCAGGGACCAATCCAAGAGGGCCCTCTATCAAACCGTCAACGTCTCGCGAACGGGGATGCTCCTCCGCGGAGACGACAATCTCGATCCGGGGACGCGGTTCAGCTTCTTCTTCGGCATCCCCGACGGTCGACGGCTGGTCGAGGGTACCGGCGAGGTCGTCCGGAGAACCAACCCAACCCGGGAAGGCGCCGCGGGTCTCGGCGTCCGTTTCATCCGCATCTCCGGTGAAGGCGAGGAGCAGCTCGAGAGCTTTGTGATGCGGAACCAAAGGTGAGCCCCCGCAGCTCACCAGTTCTTAATTCTTAATTTTTAATTTTTAATTTTCATCGCACGCTCATCGATCCGCGAAATCCAGGTGGTCTGGTGCGATGAATTAAGAATTGAGAATTAAGAATTGAGAATTCATCGGTGTCGACCCTGCCGTCACCCCACACTATCTCTTCGGCAGCAGAAAGTACAACTCCCCCAGGTGTTTGGTCCGACCGGCGAGATCACCCGCCAGATCTCCCTGGCCGAAGAAGAGATCAACCCGGCCGGGGCCACGGATCGAGCCGCCGGTATCCTGGTTGAGCACGAATCTCGAGACGGGCACCTCTGCGTTTTCGGTGGCCGGAATGACGGCATCGATCCAGGCCATCACCGGCGCGGGGAAGAGCCCCCGGTCGGTGGCGATGGATCGACCTCCGGTCACCGGTTCTCCGTAGCACCCGAGCGGACCGCCATCGGCCGGCAGCGCCCGGAAGAAGACGTATGAGGGGTTGTAGCTCAGCACCCGCTGCAACTCATCCGGATTCTCGCGGAGAAAAGCGCGAATCGCCTGCATGGACATCTCGTCGCGCCTGACCAGACCGTCATCGATGAGCAAACGCCCGATGGATCGATACGGCCGGCCGTTGGTGATCGCGTACCCGGCCCTCACTCTCCCCCCGTCAGGGAAAACCAGGGTCCCAGAGCCCTGGACGTGGAGAAAGAAGGCATCGACCGGGTCGTCGACATACCCGATGACCTCGACCCCGGCAGGCAGGCCGTCGCCGAAGTCGATGGCATCGCGATCGTGGTAGGGCACCAGCGATTTTTGCTCGACCCGTCCCACGAGGCGGGACGGGTCGTGTTCGATGCCGAAATCACCGAGATCGATGGTAATGAGGTCGTCCGGGACGCCGTAGATCGGATGATCGAACGATGATGTCGGTTCGCTGCGGGCATCGAGCAGGGGTTCGTAATAGCCGGTGAAGAAGACCTCACCCCGGCCATCGCGGCCAACCGATCTCAGAAGGAGAAACTCCTCCTGCAACGCGGTGCGTCGCTCTCGCCCGGCCGGTGTAGCTGTGATGATCGCGCAGGCCCGCCGCACACCGACCGCGAGTTCGGCCGCCGATCGCTCGACCGGTCCGAACTGGAAAACCCGATCCGGCGGAACCCGCTCGAGATAGGAGACGGACGGCCCGCACGCCGCGTCGAGGCTCTCCGGATCGAGGTCGTCCGCGAGCGAAGGCCAGCTCTCCGGCGGCACGATCGTCAGCGGAGCCACCGGCGGCGGCTCCACGGTCTTGTGAACACAGCCGCCGATCGCGACGAGCATCGCCGTCGCAACGAACGGCAGCGGGTTACGCATCGCCGTCGATCCTCCGGGGCAGTTCCTTCACATACACATCCTGTTTGGGATAGGGGATCTCGATCCCGGCGGCGGCAAACGCCTTGTACACCCTTCGGTTGAGCTCGTCGAGCACCCGGCCGCGATGGAGGGGTTGTTCGATCCAGGCCAGCAACTCGAAATCGAGGCCCGAATCCCCGAAGGACCGGAAACGGACTCTCGGAGCGGGTTCCAAAACCAGATAGGGCGCGCCCTCGGCACAACCGAGGAGAACATCGCGGACCTCATCCACATCACTGCCATACGCCGCCGAGACTCGGACCCGAACCCGCATCTTCTCGTGCGGACCGCCGGTTTCGTTGACGATTCGACCGTTGCCAATGACCGCGTTGGGCACCGTAACCTCGACATCGTCCCTGGTGAGAATCCGGGTCGATCGAATCCCGATCTCCTGGACCTGACCTCGGAGGCCGTCATCGAGGACAACGAAATCTCCCACCTTGTACGGCGCGTCTGCGAGGATGAAGACGCCGGAGAAGAGATTCGCCAGGGTGTCCTTGGCGGCGAATCCGACGGCGATCCCGACGATTCCGGCCGATGCCAGCCACGAGGTCAGGGGCACATCCCAGGCGACGCAGATGAAATAGACGCCGCCGCCGGCGATCAGGAACTTGGCCACCATATCGAGCAGCGGCACCGTCTTGGGCTGGATCCAGCGAAAACGATCGACATTACGGCTGAGGGCATCGAGAATCACGATGCTCGATTTCAAAAGGGCAATGCTCCACATCACAACGATGAGAGTCGCCGCGACACCATTGATCGCACGGCCGAACATGTCGGGTAGATCGAGTGGGATCTCTGCCAACCAGAATCCGGCGAAGACGAACGACCAGAAAATCGGACCCTTGAGAATGCCGGCAATCCTGTCATCGATATCGGTGTCGGTGCTCCTCGTCAGACGGTGGACCACTTGACGAAACGCGAACCGTGCGATGAAGGCCACCACCACCGCGGCGGCGAAGATCACCGCAGCGCGCTGGGTCGGCGACTCGGGCAAAAACGGGATCCGGGCGAGCAGGTTGTCAAAATCCATGGGCAATGTCCTCGGTGGGTTCTCGTCGATCTGTTCTCGAGCTCAGTATAGGATGCCTGACGTGGAAAGCCGTTCCAAGGCTCTGTGGTACGCCCTCGTCTCCGCCTTCGCCTTTGCCGTCATGGGTCTGTTCGTCAAGCTGGCGGCGGATGTCCCTGTCCTCGACAAGGTCGTCTTCAGAAATCTCGTCTCGCTGTTCATCGCCCTCGCCATCGTCTTGCGGAATCGACGCCCGTTCATCGGAGAGCGTCACAACCAGCTTGCCCTGATGGCCCGGTCCCTCTTTGGAATCGGTGGGGTGGTGTGCTTCTTCTGGGCCATCGATCACCTGCTCCTCGCCGACGCCACCATGCTGGCCAAGCTCTCGCCGTTCTTTGTCGCCATTTTTGCCGCGGTGTTTCTCCACGAACGCCTCACCGCCCGGATCAGCACGGCGTTGATCCTGGGTTTTGCCGGTGGCCTGCTGGTGATCAAACCCTCCTTCGATCTCGCGGTTCTGCCCGCGCTCATCGGCGCCGCGTCGGCGGTCTTCGCCGGAGCCGCCTATGTCCTGCTTCGGTTTCTCCGAAACCGCGAGGCGCCGGAGACCATCGTTCTCCACTTTTCCCTCGTCAGCGTGGTCGGCCTCCTGCCCTTCATCCTGCCCGATTTCGGCCGACCAACTCCCACGGAGTGGGCGTTGTTGCTGGGTATCGGTCTGAGCGCGGCCGTCGGCCAACTCAGCCTCACCGCATCCTATCGCCACGGCCCGGCAGGTCAGGTGGCGCTGGCCGGTTACGCGAACATCATCTTCTCGGCGATCTTCGGCTGGTTGTGGTGGGCCGAAGTCCCGGATTCTTTCAGTATCGCCGGCGGATTCCTGATCATTGCCGGCGGGTTGATCGCATTCGCGCCGACGCCGACGAGGCCCCGGACCGACGGCGTGTCATGATGGTGCGACCACCGACGATCACGGAGGATGCCGATTGGACGCACAAACGCTCACCCGGAAGCTGATTCGATGGGCTGCCATCGGTCTCGGAGTCTCCGTCGCATCGGTCGCCCTGGGCGTCTTCGGTCTCCATTTCTACGGCGCCCACCGCCTCGAACGGGCAAAGTCGGATTTTTCCGCCCAGTGGGGCCACCTCGTTGTCAACCCACCACCGACATCGCTCCCGGATCATGAGAACGGCGCTCGGTGGCTCATGGCGGGCGGCCAGGCCATCGTCTGTTCGCACGAGGACCAGAAGTTCATCGGCGCGCTTTCCGGCGACTCGGCCCATCGCTGGACCGACACCCAGTTCGAAAGAGCGAAGTGGATTCTCCACGAACAGCAGAACGCCCTGGGTATTCTCCTTCGATCGGGTGCGTTCCCAGTCTTTCATCTCGGCTCCGAAGGGAAGCGCGCCACCTACGACGAGATCGATTTCCTCAGCCTCGTCTCGGGTCTGAGATTACTCGCAGTCGAGGCACGACTCGCCTGGAAGGAAGGACGCAGCGCCGACTCTCTGGTGACCCTGAACGCCATGTCCCGGGCGGCGGACGGGTTGCTGCGGACCCCGGTGGTGATGACATCGACCATCGGATCGGCCGCCGTGCTCTGGTCGGCATCTGCGGCCGCAGACCTCGTCAGCGATCCATGTACCCCGGCCCCGACCCTCGCAGAACTCCGGAAACTCCTTCCCAGGGAAGATCCCGTCCAGAGCTGCGACATCACCCTGACGAGCTCCATTGCCGAGCTCGCCAACGAGGGAATGGACTATGTCGAAGACCTTCACGATCCATCCCTGAGTTGGAGCCTCCCGGTCTGGGTGTCAAACCGCTATCTACTCGAAGACCTCGTGGTCGCCGAAATCCTCGAGCGTTGGGGACGTTTCCTCGAGATCGGCAAGCGACCGGCCGCAGACTGGCCGGCGGACGCCGTTCACTCGAGCTGGGGAGACCCCGCGTGGCCGCGGTGGATCGCACCGACCGGGGCCTACACCCCGAATCTCCTCAGCGCCAGGGTTCGCGCCCAGGCCGCCTCCACCAGCCTGCAACAGCTCAGAGCGGCCCTCGATCTGCGATTGGCGTCACCCGACGGGCTCGACCGGAATGCCTGTTCGCTCGTGGCGGACGCCCGCCCGACCGTCCTGACCGGGAGACCCGTCGGCTGCGGCTACCGCGAGGACCGGGGGATGATCCTCATCGAGGTCCAGGGGGCCGAAGCGGCGCTGCGCCCCTTTGCCTCACCAGGCAACCATGCATCGCGATTCCCGCCCATCGAACTGCCCTTGGGCGCCGGCGGCGCCGGTTGCGAGCCGGCAGCGGGAGGCTCGTGAGAGGATCGGTATCAAGGGCGAGGAAACAGGGTTTAGACGTGAGACGTGAGACGTGAGACGTAACGTTGAGCATCTCATTTTTTTCGTCTCACATCTCACGTCTTACAGCGACCGGAGGGAACGCTGACCTCCTATTCGAAACCAGCGCCGCAGCTTCAGGGTCTGGGTTCCGGCGGGTTACCGCACCAAGACCATCGACAGCCAGGGCCAATAGGTAATGACGAGGACGCAGGCGAAGAGGATGAGCAGCCACGGCAGGGTGGCGCGATACAGCATCACGATGGGTTTGTCGAACCGGTACGAGGCGATAAAAAGGTTCATCCCCACCGGTGGAGTGCAATAACCGATCTGCATGTTGGCGAGAAAGATCATGCCGAGGTGGATCGGTTCGATCCCATACCCGGCCGCGAGCGGCAACAGCAGCGGCACCACGATGATGAGCGCCGAGAACACATCGAGCATGGTTCCCAGAACAAGAAGGAAGATATTGAGGAGGATGAGGAACGTCAGCTTCGAGGAGACATGGGCGGTGACGAAGTCGAAGAGTTTCATCGGGATCTGGGCGTCGATCATGGCGTTGGTGGACGCCAACGATGCGCCGAGGATCACCAGGATCCCGCCGACGAGCACCATGGACTCGCGCATGATTCCAGGCAGCGCCTTGAACGGGATCTCGCGGTAGATGAGCATCTCGACGATCAGGACATAGACGACCGTCACCGCCGCCGCCTCGGAAACCGCAAAGAACCCGCTGTAGACGCCGCCGAGGACGATGATCGGCAGCGGGATCTCCCAGATGGCGGCGCGGACCGCGGCCGCCGCTTCGCGGGCCGAAAAGGCGGGGCGCGCTGCCGCGCTGTGCTGCAGGAAACGACCCTCGCGGAAACTCCAGAGACCGAGGGCGAGAACCATCAGGGAGCCCGGGAGGATGCCGGCGATGAAGAGCCGATCGACGCTGACCTCGGCAACGATGCCATAGAGGATCAGCGGCAACGACGGCGCGAAGAGCAGACCGAGACTGCCCGAGGTCGTGACCAACCCGAGACTGAAATTCTCGCGGTAGCCGGCATCCCGCAAGGCCGGATAGAGCAGGGCGCCCATGGCGACGATGGTCACCCCCGAGGCGCCGGTAAAAGCGGTGAAGAGGGCGCAGGTCACCAGCGCGATGACCGCGAGACCGCCCGGCATCCAACCGAGCACAGCATCGGACAACCGCACGAGTCGATTGGGCGCCCGGCTCTCACCGAGAATGAAGCCGGCAAAGGTGAAGAGCGGGATGGCGAGCAGTACCGGCGTGTCGGCGATGCGGTACATCTCCATCGCCACCGCAATCTGATCGATGTCGGCGCGGCCGAAGGCGAGGATCGCGCCGGCCGCGATGACCGCGAAAAGCGGCGCACCGAGCAGGGCGAGCGCGAGCAGCAGGAGACCGGTGAGGATCACGTGTGGTCCTTCCGGCCAAAGCCCCGGCGCAGGTGGAATCCGGTCAGGAGGAGATAGCGGATGCTGAGCAGCGCGAAGGCGAGGGGCAGGATCGATGCGGTCAACCACAGCGGCACCGAGGCGAACGCGATTTCGGAGTAGGCCCGGGCGTCCTTGACGAAGCGGAACGCCTGCCAGGCGAGAAAACCCGAAATCAAGGCGGTGCAGAGATCGGTCACAATCCGAATCCTCGACCGCCACGGATCGTCGACAAAACGCGACACCACGTCGACGTTGATCTGGCGGTCATCCCGAGCTGCCGCCACGGCACCGAGAAACCCGACCCAGAGCACCAGGGTCCGAAGCAGCGGATCCGCCCAGATGATCGCCGTGTCGAGGATGTTGCGGGCGATGATCTGCCATGATGCGAACCCGATCATGATCGCGAGCAGGACGACCAGCAGAGCGTCTTCAACCGAGCCCAAGAGACGGAGCATCCGGCCGAGAAACCCCTCGCCCTCCCACGCCCGGGAAGCGGCTCGCAACGGATCCACGGTCAGTCCGAGACCCCGGCGGAACCGCCGTTACCGACGGCGGCGATCTCGCCCTCGATTTCGGCCAGCAACCGCCGATCGAGACCGAGTTGATCGACGAGTCGCGCCGCGGCGCGCTTCGAGAGTTCTCCCCATTGGCGGTCGGTTTCGGGCGACGTCGCCAGGGTGACGACACCCTGCTTCTCGAGCGCGTTCCGTGCCCCTTCGTTGTCCTGTCTCGCCCTCCGATCGAGGGTCTTCGTCATCTCGGTCAGAACCTCGCCGACCACGACCTTGTCGTCGGCGCTCAGAGAGGACCATGCGCGATCCGAAATCACCATGCACCCGTAGGTGTAGACGACGGGAAACTCGATGGCGAATTTGACCTTGGTGAACCACTGGAGAGCCACTGCCGCAACGGGGGGCCCGGTGACCACGTCCACCAGCCCGGTCTGCAGACCCGTGAGCACGTCGGCAAGACCGAGGGGAACCGGTGACAACGGCGTCTCCTCGATGAGCACGCGACCGATGGGGTCGTTTTCCGGCAGCCACGCCTTCTGACCTTCGAGCTCGGAGAAACTCGATCCCTTCTTCGTGGAGTAGATGTAGGCAAAACCGCCCTCGATGAATCCGAAGGCGTGGAAGCCCTTGTCGTTGAGAGCCGCGATGAGCTTGGGATCCGTCTTCGAACGAACCGCGTCGACCTCGTCGTAAGACTTGAACAGCAGCGGCAGCGTGTAGATATGGAGATCCGGAACCAAGTGGGCAAAGCTCGCGGCGACAAAAACGCCCCCGTGCAGCTGGCCGATTCTCATCTTGCGCTGCACCGCCTCGTCGTCGCCCATGGTTCCGCCCGGATAAAAGCGGAAGGTGACCCTGCCGTAGGTCCGTTCGGAGATCTCGGCCGCCGCCTTCTTGGCCTCGGTCATCCAGAACGAGCCGTCGGGGGCCACGGTGGCGATCTTGAACTGGGTCGCCTCGGCGACGGGCGACATGGAGCACAACAAGGTGGCGAGGATGGTGACGAGAATCGAACGTCGCATGAATTACTCCTCGAAATAGGCGTCGGATCCATCCAGAAGGACCCGCGCCTGGGCTTGCGCTATGGAGTTGAGAAGAACGTAACCGGGAATATTCGGATCGGCCTCGATGACTTCTTCAAGGAGGCGGTCGTGGAGCTCGCGATCGAAGACCATGCGAGCGTACTCTTTGGCGAGGAGGACCTTTGTCATGAGGTCCTGCCCCCGGGACAGCTCGATGGCCCGTTCGAAGTCCTTTCGGCCCTGCTCGGGTTTTCCGCCGAGGGCCGCCGGGATGATGCTGTTGAGGACCCCGAGATAGGTAAAGGCCGCACCGTCGTGATAGTCCTCGTCGAGGACGGTCACCCGCAGCATCATCGCTTCGACCCGGGCTTTGTCCGCCACAGCAAACCAATCGGCGCGATTGACCTGGACCCAGGTCGCCCACGAAACGCCGGCGGCGAAGAGCTCGGGGACATGCCTGGCCTGCACGCCATCGATGATGCGCTGGAATTCGTCAAAGGGCAGCTGCCGCGAATCGCAGGTTGTGGGTTCGACCTCACACAGGCCGCGCCAGCCATAGCTTCGGCCCCGCTCGGCGAGCCGCGATGCCCGTTCCTGGTTCACGACAAAACCCGAGGTGTAGCTCGAGTAAAGCTGCGCGCCGGCGATGAGGAGACCGGTGTTGTCGGGATCGCCGGCGATCATGGCATCGACCATCAACAGATACGCGGGGGCGCCCTCGCGAACCGTCTCTGGATCGTTGTGGTCGAGCACCGCCGAGGTCAGACCTTCGGTGACCCGCGAGGTCATGGGGGCAATCACCGTTGAACAACCGCTGAAAAACAAGACACAGCTGGCCGCGAGGAGAACCACTGTCCGCGGACACCTTGAGCTGAATCGTCGCAATGGAGACCTCCTCAGACCGATTCGATGGACTTTCGGCCATTTGCAGGATGGGCGGATTGTACCCCACGACGACGGGGAGCGGGGTGGCAGCCACACCCGCAGATCCGACTTTTACCACAGAGATACCGGCATCAGACCACCGGCGCAGACGTCGAATCAGCTGCCGGAACTGCCGAAACCGCCCTTGAGCGGTCCCGATCCGGCCCCCGATCGACTCAGGCTGAGGCCGACAGCCGTCGTCGCCGTCGGCTGATTGGTGATCATCGTCCGTCCGGTTGACGGATCCGTCGTCATCTGAACCCGGACGACCCGGTAGCTGCCCGACAAACGGTAGGGCTGGCCGGTGTAGATGGTGAGGATCTGCGAAACGTAGTTCCGAGTCTCCTGGTAGGGCGGAATCCCCCGGTAGCGGGTTACCGCTCCCTCGCCGGCGTTGTAGGCGGCGAGAGCGAACTGGAGGTTGCCGCGATAGTGATCGACGAGGCGGGCGAACTCGCGAACCCCGCCTCGGACGTTCTGTTCCGGATCGAAGGGATCGTCGACGCCGAGTCGACTCGCCGTCGCCGGCATCAACTGCATCAGACCCATGGCGCCCTTGCGGCTGACGGCGTTCGGGTCATAGGCCGACTCGACTCTGACGAGGGCGTCCACGAGCTCGGGATCGAGACCGTGTTCGCGGCTCACCTGCCGGACGAGCTCGCGCACGCCAGACGTCGATGAGACGACGGTTCCGGCGACCGGAGCCGTCGGCCCACCGCCCCAGACCGCGCCCGCCGTGAGAAACACGACGACGCAGCTGCACAGCAAACGCACCAAGGCCACGTTACTATTATTGCAGAACCGGCAACCGGGAGGCCATCGGCTTTGTCCCACACGTCACAAACACCCCTGGATATACCGTTTTCAGCCAAAATGGAGGACGCCGGTCTGCCCGACGCCGCCATCACCGCCTTCTTTTTCCACCTCGAACGATACCTCGCCGGCGACACCGGCACCCTCGGCCGGGAGCAGATCGAACCCGTGAGCACCCTGGCCGGGATCGAGGACGTCGAACCATCGGAAAGCGACAGCGGACTCCTCGCCCGGACAGTGGTCATCAAGCTCAATGGCGGTCTCGGAACCAGCATGGGGCTCGAGGCCGCCAAGTCGCTCATCGAGGTCCGCCCCGGGACGTCGTTCCTCGATCTCATCGCCCGGCAGGTTCTCGCTCTGCGGCAGCGCACGGAAAGCTCGATCCCGCTCATCCTGATGAACAGCTTTCGCACCGCATCAGACACCGCCGGCGCCCTTGCCGCCCATCCCGGTCTCGCGACGGACGATCTGCCTCTCGGATTCCTCCAGCACCGGGTGCCGAAGATCTGCAGCGAGGATCGCCTCCCCGTCGCGTGGACCGCAGATCCCGAGCTCGAGTGGTGTCCGCCTGGACACGGCGATCTCTATACCGCGCTCGCCACCTCGGGAATCCTCGAACTCCTCATCGCCAAGGGCTTCGATCACGCCTTCATCTCGAACTCGGACAATCTCGGTGCGGTCCTCGACCCGGCCCTGCTCCGGTACATGGTCGCCTCGGGCGCCGAGTTCATGATGGAGGTGGCCGATCGGACCCCGGCCGATCGCAAGGGAGGCCATCTGTGCCGGCTCCGTGACGGACGGTTGGCGCTGCGTGAGTCCGTGCAGTGCCCACCCGACGAACGGGACGAATTCCAGGACATCCGGACGCACCGCTACTTCAACACCAACAACATCTGGCTGTCGTTGCCGGCCCTCGCGGCCCTCCTCGACCGCCACCGCGGCTTCCTGCCCCTGGACACCATCGTCAACCGCAAGACCGTCGATCCCCGTGATCCGACGAGTCCCGCAGTGGTCCAGCTCGAAACCGCCATGGGCGCCGCGATCTCGGTCTTTGATCGCGCCATCGCAGTTCGCGTGCCGCGGCAGAGGTTTTCCCCGGTCAAGAACACCGATGATCTCCTCGGCGTTCGATCCGACGCCTTCGAACTCACCCGCGACGGGCGGATCGCGCTCGCGGCAAACCGCATCGCACCTCCCACCATCAGGCTCGATCCTCGGTTCTTCAAGCTCCTCGACGAGTTCGACCGGCGGTTTCCGGCGGGACCGCCATCCCTGGTCGGCTGCACGAGCCTGCGGGTCGACGGCGATGTCACCTTTGGCAGGGACGTGGTTATTGAGGGCGAGGTCGAGATTCGCGGCTCTGCAACGCCGAGCAGGATTCCCGACGGAACGGTGCTCAGGAGCGATCACCGGGCTTAGTCCATCGCAGAGCGCCCGGAGCAACGTCCGTGGCAGCGGCAGCGACCGCGTCCGTTCCCGATCCCGAAATCGTGACGGCGGTGATTGTGGGGCCGGCGTCCCGCCGGCCCTTCAGACCCATGCCGGTCGAGACAACGCCACCACGAAGGCTGACGCCCTTTAATCCCCCCCTGTCCCACTCGTAGTTGCGATGTCTCTGCGTTGTCTTGCCCATCGAACGACGATTGACAGCACGGCACCCATGTGCGACGCTCCGCGTCGAACACGACCACAAAAGGAGATCTCCCTATGAACCGCTATTTCAGAGTGTCGCTTGCTCTCATCGCCCTGGGATGCCTCGCCGCCGCCTCGGGTGCCGCCGCGGAGATCACCCTCTACGCCCCACAGTTTCCCACCGGGAACTCGGTTTCCCTCGACATGATCGCCAGCGCCCAGGCCCCGAGGGCTCGGGTCGAGGCCAAGGTCAACTTCAACAAGGAGGGTCAGGCCGAGATCGACGTCCAGTTCAAGGACATGAAGCCCGCGGTCCTCTTCGGCGGCGACATCACGGCGTATGTGGTGTGGGCGGTGTCCAAGGATGGCCGCGCCGTCAACCTCGGCGAGCTCCCGACCCGCGACGCGGGCGGCACAGCACGCTACCGAACCGGGCTCAAGAGCTTCGCCATCCTCATCACCGCCGAGCCCTACTACCTCGTTCGAAAACCGTCCGAAATGGTCATGTTCTACAACGCAAGCCCCGCCAGCAAGAAGGTTTCTTCTGACGATTTCTCCTTTACCCGCCTCGGACCGGCGGCGCATCACCAGCTCGACAGCATCGTCAACGTCGCCTGGGACAGCAACGAGCCGCTCGAGCTGATCCAGGCCGAAAAGGCCTACGAGATCGCCGGGCGGACCGACGCCGGCCAGTACGCACCCGACCTCTACTCTCAAGCCACGACCACCCTCGAACAGGCAAAGGCGCTCGCCGGCGCCGGCCGCAAACGCAAAACCTCGGCGGACTACGCCCTGCGCTCGGTGGCCCTGAGCAACGACGCCATCGGCGTCAGCGAGCGCAAGATCGAGGCCGCCGAGCTCGAGGCCGAGATCGCCGCCCGCCGGGCCGAGATGGAAGCCCTCGAGGCGCGCGCCGAAGAGGCCGAGCGCCTTTTCGAGGAGGCCGCCAAGCAGACTGAGGAGCTGTCGGCCGAACGGGCCAGGCTCGAGTCGGGCATGACCGCGCTTCGAACCGAGCAGACCGCGCTCGTGGCTGCGGTGGCTGGTCTCAGGTCGGACCGCGAGGAACTGGCGAGTCGCCTCGACGACGCCTTGTCCCTGGTCGCCGACACCCGCAGCACCGCCCGCGGCACCATCGTCAACCTGCCGGACATCCTCTTCGACGTCAGCAAGTCGACTCTCAAACCCGAGGCCAAGCTCGTCATCGCCAAGCTCGCCGGGATCCTGCTCATCATGGGCGACCTCAACACCCGGATCGAAGGCCACACCGACTCCACGGGCGGATATGACTACAACATGAGTCTGTCGGAGGCCAGGGCCACGTCGGTCCGGGACTTTCTCTTCGAGCAGGGCATCAAGGGCGCCCGGATGACCGTCGAGGGCTACGGCCCCGACCGCCCCATCGCCGAGAACACGAGCAACGAGGGCCGGGCCAAGAACCGGCGGGTGGAGATCGTCATCGCCGAGGGCACCATCGCCGAGGGCGACGGAACCAACTGACAGCAGTCAACTGGGGGGGGCTGTCGGCGTGTACAATGATCCGACTTTGCCCGTCGAGGAGATTGCATGACTGCACCCGCCACCACGGACGCGCCGACAAGCCCCCTGAAACAGATCATCCAACCCTTCATCGACCTGATCCACGCGCCGCGAGCGCTCTGGGGCGTCAACCTCGCCTACGTGCTCGAGGGCACGGCCTACTTCGGCGTGCTCAGCTACCTCGCGCTCTACTTCTCCGATTACGTGTTCACCGGTGTTCCCACGCCGGATGTCCCGGCGGGACTCATGGTCGGGGTGCTCACGGCGGGCATCACGCTGTCGATGTTCTTCCTGGGTTTCGTCGCCGACAAGTTCGGGGTTCGAAACGCCCTCATCTGGGCGTTTCTTTTTCTCCTCGGCGGCCGCCTGCTCATCGCGGGCGCCGGCTATGTCTTCGAACCGTCCGGGCTCTGGTCGACCCTCCACATCGTGACAATGGCCGGGATCGTGTTGATCGTGATCGGCTACGGGATGTACCAACCGGGCGCCTACACCGCCGTCAAGCAGTTCACCAACCCGAAGACCGCAGGCATGGCCTTCGCCATGCTCTACGCGCTGATGAATCTCGGTGGATGGCTGCCCAGCTTCACCTTCCTTCTGCGCGACGACGACTATCTCGGGCTCGGGATCGGCGGTGTCTTCTGGGTCTATGCGGCCATGACGGTGGCGGCCTTGTTCATCACCGTCACGATTCTCAACAAAAAGACCGTCGCCGACGCCATCGCCACGGCCAAGGCCGAGACCGCCGCCTTCAAGGCCGCCGAAAAGGGCGAGGCGGCGCCGACCGCAGCACAGGCCGCGGCCAAAGACGCCGAAGCTGCCGCAGCAAAGCCCGTTGGATTCAAGGCCAACTTCAAGGATTGGGTGCTGAATCACCCGTTCACGGATCCCAAGTTCACCTTCTTCATTTTCGCCCTGATCCCCGTTCAGACCCTCTTCGCCTACAACTGGCTCGTTCTGCCCGTCTACATCAACCGGTCGTACTCCGGGTGGATCGGCGAGTATTTCGAAATCGCAGCCAACTTCAACCCCATCCTCATCTTCATCTTCGCTCCCATCGTCGCCGCCCTGACCCAGCAGCGGAAGGTCTACAACATGATGATCGCGGGCACGTTCATCATGGCGGCGCCGGCGTTCTTTCTCGCGTTCGGAACCAACGGCTATCTGCTCTTCGCCTACCTGCTGATCATGACCATCGGCGAGGCCATGTGGCAGCCGAGATTCCTCCAATACGCCGCCGAGATCGCCCCCGAGGGCCGCACCGGGGTCTATATGGGCGTCGCCCAGTTCCCGTGGTTCCTGACCAAGCTCATCGTCCCGCTCTATTCGGGCACGCTCATCGCCAAATACGTCCCGGCGGACGGGTTCAAGAACCCCGAAAAGCTCTGGTTGATCTCCGCCTGCATCGCCATGCTCTCGACCGTGCTGCTCGTGCTCGCCAGGGGCTGGATCGGCAAGGATTTCAAAACCAAGGCCGACGACTGAATTCCGCTCCGGCGGTTGACACCACGGAATTGGATTGGTACATTTCCGGCTCCCCGAAGAGGGGACGCTGAGCGGGAGTAACTCAGCGGTAGAGTGCAACCTTGCCAAGGTTGACGTCGCGGGTTCAAATCCCGTCTCCCGCTCCAAAACCGAAACCCAACCCGGCCTTCAGCCGGGTTTCTTTTCGGTTTGATTTTTCTACACATTGATTTACACATACTTCTGAGTGAAAATTGAATTCAAGGAGGCACGATGCCGACGAATCTCGCTCTTGACCCCGCCCTTCTGGAGGAGGCTCACCGAATCGGTGGACACCGGACAAAAAAGGCCACGGTGACCGAGGCGTTGCGTGAGTACATTCTACGGAGAAAGCAACAGCGGGTGCTGGATCTCTTCGGCACGATCGAGTACGACGCCAACTACGACTACAAGGAGCATCGCCGAAGATCATGAGTGTGCTCATCGACACCAGCGTATGGTCTCAGGCGTTCAGACGACACAGCGCCGATGGGGAATCGGACCTTATCCGAGAGCTTCGGGAACTCATCGCCGATGGCAATGCGCTGGTGATCGGCCCCATTCGCCAAGAATTGCTCTCTGGAATCAAACAGCCTTCTCAGTTCGACGAGCTTCGAAATCGCATGAGGGCATTTCCCGATGTGAGGCTTGAATCAGCCGACTACGAGCGAGCGGCCGAGCAGTTCAAAAAATGTCGGCGAAACGGGATTCAGGGATCAAATACCGACTTTCTGATCTGCGCAGTGGCCGAACGGCTTCAAGTCGCCATTTTCACAGCCGACAACGATTTTGCCCATTTCTCCCGTCTCCTGCCGATTCGCCTCCATCGATCACGATTCGGCGAGGGTTAATCCCAATTCCGATAGCCACGGAGCGGACAAGTTCATGCGACTGTTTGCCACCATCGCCTATGAGCAGGCTGGAAGCCTGCTCCACCATCGCCCGACGGGCATTTTGCGGGGCAGGCTCCGGATCAGCGGCAGAGGCAGGAGCAGCGTTCAGACGCTGTCCCGGTCCGTGTCTCTGTCCCTGCCCCTGCCTCTGCCGCTGATCCGGTCGCTGATCCTGCCGCTGCAATTCGGGATCGGGATCGGGACCGGGACCGGGATCGGGATCGAAACCAACCCAGAGGCGCGCGGCGGTTGCTGGTCGCTGCCGCTGTCCCTGCCCCTGCCTCTGCCGCTGATCCGGTCGCTGATCCTGTCGCTGCAATTCGGGATCGGGACCGGGACCGGGACCGGATCGTAACCAACCCAGAGGCGCGCGGCGGTTGCTGGTCGCTGCCGCTGTCCCGCCGCTGCCCCCGCCCCTGCCGACATCAGACGGGCCGTTCTTGACCGTTGTCGGACCCTGGCATAGAATCACCCTCCCTGGCGACGTGGCCAAGTGGTAAGGCAGGGGCCTGCAAAGCCCTTATCCCCGGTTCGAATCCGGGCGTCGCCTCCAAATTCAGACAAAAGAAACCGCCCGAAACGGGCGGTTTCTTTTGTCTGAATTCGTTTTGAGGGTCTTCTCTTGGAAGCAACGCAAGCGGCGATCCTCGACTCTTGCGGCTCTTCGAACCGGAGAGTCGCGATTCCTACTCGTCGTTCGTGGCTTCCTTCGCCTTGGTCGCCTTCTTGGCTGCGGTCTTCTTTGGCGCAGCTTTCTTGGCCGAAGCCTTCTTCGCCGGCTTCTTCTCGGCCGTGATCGGTCCGAGCGCCGCCTGGAGCTGGGCGCCGAAACCGGTCAGGGTCGGTTCGGAACTCCCGGTGTCCATGTGACCCGCGTACTCCATGCGTTCCTGCTCCCGCTGGTACGCCTTGACCGAGAGACTGATCCTCTGGCGGCTCGGGTCGAGGGTCATGACCTTGACGTTGACTTTCGCTCCGGGGGGATAGACCGTCCGCGGGTCGGTGTCGCGCTCGACTCCGAGTTCGGAGATGGGAATGAGCCCGCTCAAACCCGGTTCGAGTTCGACGAAAACGCCAAAATCGGCACCGTTCTCGACGGTCCCCTCGACGATCTGGCCCTCCTGGTACCGCATCTCGATGCGCTCCCAGGGGTTGCGGTCGGGTAAGCGACGCATGGTGAGACCGATGCGGTGGTTGTCCGTATCGATCTCCCGGATCCAACCCTGCACGGTCGATCCCACCGCCACCTCGGGCGAGGAGAGCTCAACACCCGGCTGGAGCTGACTGACGTGGATCAACCCGTCGAGACCGGGTTCGAGCTCGATGAAAACGCCGAAGTCGGTGGTTCGGACCACCGTGCCCGAAAACGCCCCACGAGCGGGAAACCGCTCGGAGACGTCTTCCCACGGGTCCCTTTGCAGCTGTTTGATGCTCAACGAGATTCTGTTCTTTGTCTTGTCGAGCTCGAGGATCTTGACCTCGACCTCCTGGCCGAGGACGAGAACATCCGATGGCTTGTTGACCCGATGGTGGGCGATCTCGGTCACATGGACCAGACCGTCCACCCCGCCGATATCGACAAAGGCGCCGAAATCGGTCAACGAACCGACCTTGCCCTTGACCACCGATCCGACCTCGAGATTCTCCCAGGCCTCGGCTCGGGCCTTTTCCTTTTCGGCGCGGATGAGCGCCGCGCGGGAGACCACGAGCTTGCGGTTTTCGGGCTCGAACTCGAGGACCTTGAAGGCATAGGTCCGGCCGAGGTGGCTGTCGAGGTCCTCGCCGCGGATATCGCTGATCTGCGACATCGGGCAGAAGCCGCGCACACCGGCGATGGTGATGTCGAACCCGCCCTTACGACGACCGACGACCTTCCCCTCGAGGGGCACGCCGGACTCGACGGCGACCGCGAGTTTCTCCTTGAGTTGAAACTCCACCGCCATTCGGCGAGAGACCCTGATCTCATCACCGACACCGGTCACCACGACCTCGACGGGGTCGCCGGTGCCGAGCTCCTCGAGCTCATCGCGAGGCATGACGGCCTCGGATTTTCCGGCGATATCGACGAGGACGACATCGCCGTGAACAGCGGCGATGGTCCCTTCGATGAGATCGCCGATGTTGGCGGTTTCGGCGTCCAGACTCTCCTGGAGCGCCAGTTCGAATTCATTCACGTTGTTTGGATTCTCGGTCATGGAAGGCCTCGCACTCTCTTCCGTGCGGCATACGCACACGGGACCGGAAGGATAGCACAACCGCGCGGGAGCCGTGAGTCGGGGTTCGCAGGTCGTGACGACCTATTTCCCGGCTTTCCAGACCATCTTCCCGCCGACGATGGTCGCCACCGGCGCACCCTTGATCCGGCGGCCCGCAAACGGGGTGTTTTTCGCCTTCGACTTGAACTTCGCCGGATCGACGGTCCACCGTTTGCGCAGATCGAGCAGGGTCAGATCGGCGGGTTCACCCTGGCGGAGTGTTCCGCCGGGCAGATTGAAGACCTCGGCCGGACCGGTGGAAAAGAGCCTCACCAGTTGCACGATCCCAATGACCTTGCCGTGAACCAGTCGATCGATGGCCAACCCGACCGCCGTCTCCAACCCGACGATTCCGAACGGCGCATCCGCGAAATCGAGCTCCTTCTCGTCGGCGTGGTGGGGTGAGTGATCCGTTGCAACGGCGTCCACCGTACCGTCGTAGACCGCCTGGAGGACTGCCTCGAGATCGGCGGCGGACCGCAAGGGGGGGTAGATCTTCCAGTTCGGGTCGTAGTTGGCGGTTTCCACATCTTCGTCGGTGAGGAGAAAGTGGTGCGGGGTGATGTCGCAGCTCACCTCGAAGCCCTTGCGTTTGGCGGAACGAACCAGATCGAGTCCGGCGCCGGTCGAGAGGTGCGCCACGTGGAGCCGGCCGCGGACCGCCTCTGCGATGAGAATGTCGCGCGCAATCGCGGCCTCTTCGGCCACCGCCGGTATCCCGCGGAGACCGATCCGGGTCGACACGGCGCTCTCGTGCATGGAGCCCGAGTCGGCCAAATCGAGGTCCTTGGGATAGACCACCACCGGCACGTCGAAGCTCCTTGCGTACTCGAGCACGCGACGAAGCAGAAGCGGGTTGGCCACGGGGTGATCGGCATCGGAGATGGCCACCGCTCCTTCCTCGACCATTTCGCCGATCTCGGCCAGCGCCTCGCCCTTGCAGCCCTTGGAAATCGCCCCGACCGGGTAAAGCCGGCTCAGGCCGACCTCCTCAGCCTTCTCGCGGATAAAGCGCGTCACCGAGGGGTCATCGTTGACAGGGTCGGTGTCGGCCATGGCGCAGACCGCCGTGTAGCCGCCGGCCGCCGCCGCCCTCAACCCGGTGGCGATGGTCTCCCTGTACTCGAACCCGGGCTCGCGGAGATGGGTGTGGAGGTCGATGAAACCGGGTGCGACAACCAGATTGGCCGCATCGAGGACAACGGTGTCCGCCGTGGTTTCAATCCGTTCACCGAGGGCGGCGACGCAGCCGTCTTCAATGAGCAGGTCCATCCCTTCGTCGAGACCCTGAGAAGGGTCGACCACACGTCCGTTACGAATCAGAAGCCGAGTCACTTCGTCCTCCGGCAAGCAGGTAGAGAATGGCCATACGGATGGCGACCCCGTTGGTCACCTGTTCTAGAATCACCGACTGTTTCCCGTCGGCCACCAGGGAGTCGATCTCGACGCCCCGGTTCATTGGGCCCGGGTGCATGACCTTGGCCCCCGGGGCGGCCATGGCCAGGCGCTCCTCGGTGAGCGCGAAGAAGTCGTAGTACTCGCGCATGGATGGGAAGTTGATCTTCTTCTGCCGCTCGAGCTGGATGCGGAGCATCATCACCACATCGGCGCCCTCGAGGGCCGGCTCGATCCGGCGAAACGCCTGGACGCCCAGGGTCTCCACATCGACGGGCATGAGCGATGCGGGCGCCACGAATCGGACTTCGGCGCCCATTTTCGTCAGGAGATAGGCATTTGACCGGGCGACCCTGGAGTGGCGGATATCACCGGCGATGACGATCTTGAGCCCTTTGAGTTCGCCAAAGTGCTGACGGATGGTGAAGGCGTCGAGAAGGGCCTGGGTGGGGTGCTCGTTGATGCCGTCTCCGGCGTTGATGATGGACGCCGGCACGACCCCTGCGAGCCGGTGGGGGGCTCCGGAGTTGGGGTGCCGGATGACGATGAAGTCGGGCGCCATGGCCATGAGGTTGCGCGCCGTGTCGAAGAGGGTCTCGCCCTTGGACACCGACGACGACGATGCCGAGAAGTTGAGCGTGTCGGCCGACAGCCGCTTCTCGGCCACCTCGAAGGAGAACCGCGTCCTGGTCGATGGTTCCATGAAGAGATTGACAACGGTCATCCCGCGCAGCGCGGGCACTTTTTTCACCGGCCTGCGGGCGACCTCGAGGAGTTCCTCGCCGGTCTCGAGAATCAGCTGGATCTCCCCCGGGCTCAGTCCGGCGATCCCCACAACATCCTTGGATGACAGCCCATCAGCCCTTTCAATCGCCATCGTGGGCCTCCCTTCCGAGCCAGACTCCGTCTTCGTCGTCGGCCGGGCGCAACCGCACCTGAACATCCTCGCGGCGCGAGGTCGCCACCACCTTGCCGACCACATCGGCGGCGACGGGGAGCTCGCGATGACCGCGATCGACCAGCACCGCGAGCCGGATCGCCCGGGGGCGTCCGTAGTCGAGCAGGGTGTCGAGGGCCGCGCGCACGGTGCGGCCGGTGTACAGAACGTCATCGACGAGATAGATCACCTTGCCTTCGATGGAGATCGGCAGCACCGTCTTTTTGAGCACCGGCTGGGTGTGCGCAGGACGCCACGGACCGATGTCATCGCGATAGAGCGTGATATCGAGCCGGCCAACCGCCGGTTTGGCGCCGGTCGTCTCACCGAGTTCGCGCGCCAACCGGTCGGCCAACGGGACGCCCCGGGTGTGGATGCCGACGAGCATGACATCCTCACCGTCGTGTTCCACGATCTCCGCGGCCATTCGGGCGACGGTCCGTTTGACCGCACCCTCATCCATGATTTGCACCACGGTTGCCGGGTTTTTCTTGTCCTGTGCCATCTCAGCACTCCTTCACGGGCAAAAAAAATCCCCCCAGCAGGGAGACCTGTGTTTGCCACCGCTGGAAAGGGCTTCCATTGGCCAGATGGTACCACAGGCCGTCACACCCGGCGGGCGTGAAGGTTCGAGGGCTTGAGTCGTGAATTACGATTCACGACTCACGACTCACGACTCACGACTCACGACTCAAGCGAGTATGATGCGCGAACCATGACCACCGCCGACGTGCTTTCCGCTTCCGGCCGCGACCGGCTCATGGTCCTCGCGGCGGCGATCCTCTTCTCCACCGGTGGGGCCGCCGTCAAAGCGTGCTCGTTGAACGGCTGGCAGGTGGCGTGCTTCCGATCTTCGGTCGCGGTTCTGGCTATCTGGGCCCTCGTCCCCGTCGCGAGACGGGGGTGGACCCTCCGGGTCTGGGCGGTCGGCCTCGCCTACGGCAGCACCATGGTCTTCTTTGTCCTCGCCAACAAGCTGACCACCGCCGCCAACGCCATCTTTCTGCAGGCATCGGCGCCGATGTATGTCCTCGCCCTGAGTCCGTTGCTCCTGTCCGAGAAGATCAGACCGCGTCAGCTGTTCTTCATGGGGATCCTCGGACTGGGAATGGCGTGCTTCTTTGTCGGCAGCCAGCCGGTGAGCTCGACGGCGGCGAATCCGCTGATCGGCAACATCCTCGGCGCCTGCTCCGGTCTCACGTTTGGCTTGTGCATCATGGGTCTGCGGTGGCTCGGCCGGGGCGACCGCGGGGCCGGAGCAACCTCCGCAGCCGTCTGCTGCGGCAGCCTCGTCGCCCTGCTTCTGACCTTGCCCATGGCCTTCCCAGTGCGCTCCTCGACCCCATCCGACTGGGCGATCGTGGTCTTTCTCGGGGTCTTCCAGATCGGCGTTGCGTACTCGTTTCTGGTCAGAGGCATCGCCGGGGTCCCGGCCCTCGAGGCCTCCCTCATCCTGCTCGCCGAGCCCGTGCTCAACCCGTTGTGGGCGTGGCTGGTGCACGGCGAGGAACCGACCGCCTGGGCGTTGACGGGCGGGGCGATCATCCTCGGCGCGACGGCGGCGATGACGATGATGGGAGCCCGGAAATCAATTCTCAATTCTTGATTCTCATTCTCAATGTTTCAATTCCACTGACAGAAAGCCCGTCAGCGCGCTCCCGGGAAGCTGCGATGCAATTAAGAATTAAGAATTAAGAACTTGTGACGTGCGTTCGCCGTGCTCCACGGTGACGACCGTGTGGATTCCGCCCCTGAGCCGGTAGTCGAGAACCACTTCCATCCACTTCGGGCTGCAGCGTGCGACGAGATCGTCGAGGACCCGGTTGGCGGCGTGCTCCTGGTAGATTCCGACGTTGCGGTAGCTCGTCAGATAGTACTTGTAGGACTTGAGTTCGATGCAGACATCCGACGGCAGATAACGCACGGCCAGGGTGCCGAAATCGGGCAGCCCCGAAAACGGGCAGACGCAGCTCCATTCATCGGTGGAGATCTCGACCACCGCGTCGCGACCCGTATACTCGTAGGGGAAGGTCTCGAGCACCTCCGGGGTCAAGGCCTCGACACCTGCAAAATGAAAGCTGCGGCCTTCCGCTTCGACCATGACGACTCTCCTTACCAATTCGATAACCCTGGGATGGTAGCACCCGGGTTATTGGGTTACGATCTTTCTGTGATCTCGCTCAAGTTCCACGCCCTGGTCAAATCAGTGACTCTCGGCCTGCTTGTCATCGTCGGCGGCACCATCGGCTACGTCCTCGTTGAGGGGATGAACTGGTTCGACGCCCTGTACATGACCACCATCACGGTGACCACCATCGGCTTCAAGGAGGTCTTCCCCCTGTCGATCTCTGGACGGGTCTTCACCATGGTGCTCGCCTTCGCCGGTGTCGGCGTCATTCTCGTCATCGCGTCCGAGTTCGCCCGCGCCATGCTCGAAACCGATCTTCGCCGCGTCCTCGGTATCCGGAGGGAGCTCAAGCTCATGAAGAGGCTCAAGAACCACATCGTCGTCTGCGGCCACGGCCGCATGGGCCAGGCCGTCGTCGACGTCCTACGCCAGCGCGGCCTCACCTTTGTGGTGGTCGATGTCGATCCCGATCACTGCCGTGAACTCGAGGATCAAGGCCAGCACGTCGTCCGCGGCGACGCCACCGACGAAAAGGTCCTCGCTTCGACCAATATCGCCCAGGCCAAGACCATCATCACCTGCCTCGCCGACGACGCCCACAACGTCTACACCATCCTCATCGCACGTCAGCTCAACCCGAAGATCACCGTGATCGCCCGCGCCGTCGAGAACGGCGCCGAGGAACGCCTCGAGCTCGCCGGCGCCGACCGGGTCCTCAACCCCTACAAGATCGGCGGGATGCGCCTCGCCCTGACCGCCATCAAACCCACCGTCACCGATTTCATCGACCAATCCCTCCTCGGCTCGTCGGTCGAGCTCGAGCTCGCCGAGATCGTCATCGACCACTCGTCCGAACTCGCCGGGAAGACCCTCGCCGGGGCCGAGGTCCGCAAACGGTTCGGGATCATCGTCGTCGCGCTCAAACGAGGCGACCGGGCAATCTTCAACCCCGACGCCCAGGAACGAATCGAAGGCGGCGATGTGCTCGTGGTCCTCGGGCCGCTCTCCGCCATCGAGCGGGTGGAAAAAGCCGTCCAATAGTTCTTAATTCTTAATTTTGAATTCTTAATTACATCGCAACCGCCGATCTGAGCCGAGGTGGGCTGGATGCGATGGCAATTAAAAATTGAGAATTAAGAATTCGCGGCGACAGCCGCGAGCCTGCCTGGATAGGCGCCCACCGCCGCATCGAGGATCTTCATCGCCCGGGTCATGGTCGCGACGTCGTACATGAACGCGATCCTGACCTCATCGACGCCGAGTCCGGGGGTGACGTAGAACCCCTCTCCCGGCGCGAGACAGATGGTGCTTCCGTTGTGGCTGAAGTCCCGGAGCAGCCACCGGGCGAAGTCCTCGCAACTGTCGATCGGCAACCGGGTCATGGTGTAGAACGAACCTTCGCTGCGGTGGGGCTTCAACCCGTACATCGAGGCGAGGCCGTTCAAGACCGCGTCGCGGCGGCCCTCGTACTCGCCGCACAACCGCTCCGAATAGGCGCGGCCGTGCTTCAACATCGGCACCACCATGAGCTGTTCGGCGGTGGCCACCGACAGCCGCGCCTGACAGAAGCGCAGGGTAACATCGAGAATCTCGCGGTTCTTGGTGGCGAGACAGCCGATGCGGACGCCGCAGGCGTTGAAACGCTTGGAAACGCTGTCGACCACGATGATGCGCTCGGCGAGATCGGTGAAACGGGTGAACGAACGAACCTCGCCGGAGTCGAAGACGAACTCGCGATAGACCTCGTCACAGATGACGAAAAGATCGTGCTCCACCGCAATCCGGGCCACCGCCTCGAGTTCCGATTCGGTATAGACCGTGCCCGTGGGGTTGGAGGGATTGCAGAGCAGGATGGCCCGCGTCCTGGGCGTGACGCAGCGCCGCAGACGATCGATGTCGCCGAAGTGATACCCATCCTCGACCCTGAGCGTGATCGGCACCATTTTGACGTCGGCCTGAGCTGCGAAACTCAAGTAGTTGGTGTAACAGGGTTCGAAGACGAGAACCTCGTCACCGCCGCCGGCGACCACCGCGAGGGCGAAGGTGATGGCCTCGCTGGCGCCGGAAGTGACGAGGATCTCGTCCGGTCCGAAGTCGATGCCCCAGCTGGCGAAGAACGCACTCCACGCCTCGCGCGACTCCAGAAGACCCTCGCTCGGAGCGTACGCCAAACGGGTGAGAGGGAGGCCGTGCAACTCGGCGATCATCTCGGGAGGCGTCGGCATATCCGGCTGGCCGATGTTGAGATAGATGACGTCGGTGCCGCGGGCTTCAGCGGCGCGCGCAAGCGGTGCGAGCTTGCGAATCGGCGACTGCTGGAGCCTGGCGGACTTGGACGAAAGTGACGGCATGGGGGCCTCCGTTCCCGGGCCCGCCGATTGTAGATGAACACCGCCCCGCTGTGCACCTCAAATTGAGAGGCGCGCATCCCGGCGTCAAGCGGTACAATGGCTGACGCACTTTCGGAGAGTCCATGCCCGTCTCAACAGCTGTCCGCAACACCGCCCACACCATCGGCAGCCTCAGCCGCCGCTCCAAGTACCGGCTCGCCTGGGACGTCTTCATGGTGTGGGTGGCGCTCATCAACCTCTGGATGATCCTCTTCGACCTCAGCTATCTCTGGCTCCGCCCCACGTATTTTTCCTATCTTCCGGTGGTGACGAGGGTCTACGATCCGGTGAAGGGAATCGAGGCGCACCCGCTGACCGAGGCGTTACTCGAACAGATCACCATCACCGAAAACCAGCTGTTGCGGGACCCCGACTCGCCGACCATCCTCGAACACGTCGAGCGGCTTCGCGAACTGAGCCACCGGGTGCTCCTGGAGGACCCTTTCGCACGTTCAGGTATGGAGAGCGCCAACGACATCTTCAAGGAGAGGCTGGCGGGAAACATCGGCCTGACCGGCGATGCGCTCGCCGACCCCATGGTGCTTTCGGCGGCCGTCGAAGGGTATTGGCCCGAGCAACCCGACGAGCTCCTCGCCCGGCTCCGGAACATCGACCCGAGGGTCATCCGCGGGCTCGAACTCAATTACTACCGGAGCTACGACGTCACCGGCCAGCTCACGGATCACTTCTGGATCCTCGATCTTCCTTTCCTGATCCTGTTCTGGATCGAGTTTACCGTCCGGTGGATCCTCGCGATCCGACAAAAGACCTACGGCCAGTGGTTCTTCTTCCCGATCTTCAACTGGTACGACGTTCTCGGCCTCATCCCATTGGCGGGTTTCCGACCGTTTCGGCTGCTTCGGGCCGTGTCCATGTATATGCGGCTCAAACGCAGCGAGCTTTCCACCGTCGGCCAAGACGTCTTCACCCGCACCGTGCTCTACTTCTCGAACATCATCACCGAAGAGGTCTCGGATCGGGTCGCGCTCCGGATCCTCTCCGAGTTCCACCAGGAAATCGAAGACGGAACCCACACCGCGATCACCCGATCGGTGATCGAACCCCGGCGAACCGAGATCGAGGACGTGCTCGTCGCGCAGCTGCGACAGACCCTCACCGACCCACGGACCATCGATCATCTGCGGTCGCTCGTCCAGCTCAACCTCGAGAACGCCGTCGAGGAGTCCGAGGCGCTCAGCGCCGTGCCGATTCCGAATATCGTGCTCAAACCGGCGGTGAAAGCCATCGGCGAGGTCATCCTCGATACCACGCTCGAGACGGTATCGGGAACCCTCGAGTCGGCGGAGGGAGAGAATGCGGTCCGCGATGTGGCCGGCGCCATCCTCGACGACGTGTTCTACGGCCCCGGCATGGCCCAGGTTGAGTCGCTCGTCAGAGAGATCACGCTTCAGGTGCTCGAGCACATGATGGAAGTCGTCAAGGTCAAGAAGTGGGCTCTCCCCGAGGACCGGCGGCCCCGTCCGCCGATGCCGTGGGAAGCGGGAGCGCTCGACGATGCCGACCTTGAGCCTGACACCGAACCTGAAGGATCATCCGACCCGGAAGCGTACGAAAATTCTTAACTTTGAATTCTTAATTTTGAATTTCCATCGCATCAATCCCAGTACCGCTTATGCGATGTAATTAAGAATTGAGAATTCAAAACTAAGAATTACGCCTTCCTGAGCCGATCCAGGCGAAGGACGGCGTCGGCGCCCATGAAGTGGCGGCCGGCCAGGAGCACCACGAGCATGGCGCCGGAGGCAACGGCGGCGGCGATCATGAACATGACCACGATCTGGTACGACACGGCCTGGAGCGGCGGCGTTCCGGCGAGAATCTGACCGGTCATCATCCCCGGCAGCGAGACGATCCCCGCTGCCGCCATGCCGTTGATGATCGGCACCATCCCGGTGCGGACGGCGTCGCCGAGCGGCGCCGCCAAGGCTTCACGACGGCTGGCGCCGAAGGCGAGGCGAAGCTCGATCTCGGCGTGCCGGGTCGAGAGGTGGTCGAGAAACCGGTCGAGACCGAGGGCGATGCCGGTCAGGGAATTGCCGAGGATCATCCCGAGCAGGGGGATCACGTACTGCGGTTCGTACCACGGCTCCACCCCGACGACGAGTTGGGTCACCACCCCACCGACCGCGAAACACGAGACCGCCATGGCCAACCAGGCATCGACCAGGATGCCGCGGTAGCCTCTGCTGGTCCGGCCCGCCGCCTCACGGGCGGCGAAGATGGTCATCAGGACGAGGATCCCGACGACGACGACCGGATTCCGCAGCGCGAAAACCCGCTCGAGGATGAGCCCCAGCAACCCCAGCTGTACCACGGTTCGGATGGCTGCGATCGCCAACCGCTTTTCGATCCCGAGCCCGAGAACAACCGAAATCACCCCGGCGGCCACGACCAGCAGGGTCGCCACCGCCAGCTCGACAGGTCCCAGGTGGATGAGCGTGCTCATCCGGCAACCTCGACCGGCGCCGAAGCGAGGGGGATGACCCGATCGGCCCTCAGCGCGAGCGAGCGATCGTGGAGCACGCAGATCACGGCGTGCTCCGGTCGGTGGGCAAAGTCGAGCAGGAGCGAAAAGCACAGCTTTGCCCGATCCTCGTCTAGACCGGACAGGGGCTCGTCGGCGACCAACACCGGCGGATCCCAGAGCAACGCCCGCACGAGCGCCAACCGGTGGCGTTCTCCTCCCGAAAGGGTGCCGATGTCCCTGTCGGCCGGGATCGCGGCGAGGCCGGTGGCCTCGAGGAGCTTCCCGAGCCGGGTTTCATCCGCAGCGCAACCACCGGCGCATCTTTGCTCGAACGGGAAGCGGATGTTGCGGCCCACGGTCCCCGCCAGCATGGGCGCGTCCTGCGCCGCCAGGGTGACCTTCGAGCGCCAGCGCGGCAGCTGCGATCCTGAATAGGTCTCTCCGGCGAGTTGGCGCCGGAGATCCGGGGTCGGGACCATTCCGACGAGCTGTCGAAGCAGTGTGCTCTTGCCGCTGCCGGAAGGGCCGGCGAGGACGGCGAGCTCTCGTTCGTGAATCTCGATGGACACATCGGTAAAGAGCTCGCGACCCTCTCCGTTTTGGGCGCTGAACGGGCCTGCGGTGAGGAAAGGGGTCATGGGGCAATTATGAATTATGAATTATGAATTATGAATGAGGAATTTCGGGCTTCATTTTCCTTCGGATTGTGACGGTCATCGCACGCACCATCGCAACGTCACAGCAGACCGGAAGGCCGGCGATGAAGGCAGGGACAGGGGCAGCGGCAGAAATCAGGAACAGGGACAGCGGCAGGAATCAGCGACAGCGACCGGAACAGCAACCGGGAGTCCACAATCCCCAACACCCCGCACTCTCTCGGAAACGCCAGACGTACTTCATCAACACTGACGGGCAGGCTGGAAGCCCGCCCCCACAATGTCCACCCAAATTGTTGTGCATCCGAGACCGAAACCGACCAGGACCCGCGGAAAACCGCGTTCACCGGGCGTGCCGTCCTTGACGTTTTTCTATTCGACCACGTTCCGGCAACCACCCGCATCCCGAAAAACGTCAAGGGGGGCTCCCCCGGGGGGCGCGATGCGGTCAGCTGCGCCGGCTGAGAGGCAGGCCGCCGGCGCGCCATCGGCGTGGTCGCAGCCCCTCCAATCCACCCACGAGCGACCAAGCCGATGGTGCGACGCTGGGAGGCTGGGACGCGAAAGCGTCACAGCAGACCGGAAGGCCGGGGCTGAGGCCAAAGCAACCGGTGCGCCATGGGAGGGGTGCGCAGGCACGCGCCATTGTTCGCGGTGAACAATGGCGGTTGCCAGGCACCCATCCCGCGTTCCTTCGAGAAAACGAAGACCAGAGCGACTCGGGCGAAGGGTAGAATCATCGCCGTGAACCCCTGGGACGGCTGGCGCCGCATCCTCCACTGCGACATGGACTGCTTCTATGCTGCGGTTCACATGCGGGACGACCCCACCCTCGCCGGCAAGCCGGTGGTGGTTGGGGGCAGCCCCGACAGCCGCGGGGTCGTCGCCGCGGCCAACTACGAGGCCCGGCGGTACGGCATCCACTCGGCCCTTCCCGCTGCGCAGGCCCGGCGGCTGTGTCCGGACACGATCTTTCTCAAACCGGAGTTCAAACGCTATCGCGCCGAGTCCGAGGCGATCTTCGCCATCTACCGTCTCTTCACTCCGGTCATCCAGCCGTTGTCCCTCGACGAGGCCTACCTCGATGTCACCGACCACCTCGGCGAGTTCGACAGCGCCACCGCAGTCGCTCACGAGATCCGCCGCCGGGTCCGCGACGAACGCGGTCTCACGGTGTCGGTCGGCGTGGCGCCCAACAAGCTCGTCGCCAAAATCGCTTCGGATCACGACAAGCCCGACGGTCTCACGGTGGTCAATCCGAATCAGATTGCGGCTTTCCTCGCTCCATTGCCGGTTCGCCGGTTGCACGGGGTCGGTCCGGCGGGCGAAAGGGCGCTCCACGATCTCGGGGTCGAAACCGTGGCCGATCTTCGGCGACTTTCGCTCGACCGACTCATCGAGCGCTTCGGCCACTGGGGCCGCACCCTGTACGACTACGCCCGAGGCAACGACCAGCGCAACGTCCACGTCGAGCAGATCCGCAAGAGCCTCAGCACCGAGCACACCTTCGATGCCGACCTCGAATCGGAGAGCACGATCAACGAAATCCTGGATTCCATGGCCGCCGAAGTGTCCGCGGGGCTGCACAAACGCGAGATCTCGGCCTGCACCATCACCGTCAAGGCGCGCTACCCCGACTTCACGACCGTCACGAGATCTCACAGCCTGCCGGTTCCCACGGCCGACGCCGAGAAGATCTCGGTTGTGGCCCGAGAGCTCATTCGCTCGACCGATGCCTTGACACGATCGGTCCGACTGCTCGGGGTAGGCGCGTCGAACCTGGTCACCGGCGGGGTCGAACAACTCGCCCTCTTCGGCGTCGAAGACCGCGGTGCGGACTGATGTATCGGATCGAGCCTCGGGCCCGCCGGTGGCTCGGCTTCGTCAGCTTCGCCGCGTTTGCGGTCTGTGCTCTCGTGGTGCTGATTCCGATCGCCGAACGGGCCGGATGGTCCCCCGCCTCGTGGCTCCGCCTCGCCTTCCGCCCAGGGTGCCACCAGATCACCGACCGGTGCCTCGATCTCGGGGCGGGCACGCTGCCGATCTGCGCCCGCTGCGCCGGGCTCTATCTCGGGGGTTTCGCGGGTCTGCTGGCGACGATCGTCGGTGGCCGGCGTTTCCATTTCAGGGTCCGCTGGCTCGTCGTCGCGGCGGTCGCCGTCCATCGTCGACTTCATCCTCGGTCTGTTCAATCTGCCGACGCTCGCCAACTGGCCGAGATTCGCCCTCGCCCTGGCCCCGGGTCTGCTGGCTGGCCTGCTCCTGTCTGACGCAGTGTGCGAGATAGCATCACCACGCAACCCTTCAACCTCCGAGCCGGAGATCACGTAGAATGGACCGCGAACTCGAGGAGGAGAAAATGGAAACCAAGGCTCCGTCCATGTTGTTGCCCGCGCTGATTGCCGGCGGATCGCTGGGTTTTGTCAGCGGATTGCCGATCTCCAACTGTGCCTGCTGTCTCTGGGCGGCCGGCGCCGGTTTTCTGGCCGCGTTCCTCTATTCGAAAAACTGCACCTCCGCGGGCGCCGGATTCGACACCGGCAAGGGCGGCGTGGTGGGCCTTTTCGCCGGCGCCGTTTTCGGCGTGGTCGGCTCCCTGGTCAACTCGGCATTCTCCCTCCTGACCGGAGGTCTGGATATCGAGTCCATGCGCGAAGCCATCGACGCCAACCCCATGATCAGCGATCCCGAGGCCGCCGAGCAGGCGATCCAGATCTTCGAGTCGATCGGTCCCATGGTTTTCGTCTTGATCTTCGCGCTCATCTGGATCGTCCTGGGCGTGCTCTTCTCGGGCCTCGGCGGTCTCATCGGCGGCGCCGCTTTCAAGGTCGAATCGGCTCCCCCAGATCACGGCGGTGGGTGGTCCTCAACCCCGCCCCCCATGCCGACTGACGGACGGTGAGGCGGGGCCTTCTCCGTCCGGCCTCCCGCAACGAACGGCAGCTCGCGGTACTCTGGGCGGTCGCCGCGAGCTGCACCGTCGTCCTCAGACCGATCTGGATCGCAGTTGCGCCCCACCTGGGGTCGTGCACCTTCCGCGACCTCACCGGGGTTCCGTGTCCGTCGTGCGGCACGACGCGGACCGCTCTCGCCCTGCTCGAATTCGATTTTGTCTCGGCCTTCGCGGTCAATCCCCTTGCGACCATCCTGGGAGCCGGCTTCGTCATCGGCGGTGTTCTGAGCTTGATTTGGGTTCTGGTGCAGGGCCCTTTGCCCGCCATCAGACTGCGCTGGTCCCGGTGGTGGACCGGCTCGGTCATCGCGATCATTCTCATCAACTGGATCTATCTCATCTTGACTGATTGAGATCCACACATTCCACAACGGCCGTCTGCGCTGTTCCCCGGGCGCATATCATTTTGAGAATACATCTCCACTGCTGGATTTCGACCATTGAACGAGCTTGACAACATCGTTTATTAGGCATATTTTTATTTCGCCATGAGATTGTTAAGTATTGTGTTAAACCCATAAACCAACAAGTGAAATTTTGCACAAGGAGGATTGAATGTCGAAAACAAAGCTGATGGTCGTGGTTGTTGTCGCCGGGATCGTGGCGCTCGGCTTCGCCAGCGGAGCGACGGCGGCCAAGAACAAGATCAAAGGTCAAGATGTCTTCAAGGACTTCTGCAAGCCCTGCCACGGAGCCGAGTCAGAAAACGGCGAGTACACTCCCATGTCGCTCATCCAGGATCAGTGGGAGACCTTTTTCGAAGAGGATTTCGTCGAGACCCACGAGGGGCTCAATGATCCGAATCACGACAACACTCCGGTCCTCGAGGTTCTGACTGAAGATGAGCTCGACGCCCTCGCCGAGTGGACCATCGATCATGCCGCCGATTCCGAACAGCCCATGACCTGCGGCTGACACTTTTTTTCTGGGAGGAGATCATGATGCGCAAGACGATCGTTCTTTTCGCGGTTGTCGCCCTGTTCGGCGGCGGCCTTGTGTTTGCTCAGGAAAGCGAAACCGACCAGGAAATCGCCGACCTCAAGAAAGACATCAAGGACCTGGAAAAACGGGTCATGCAGAACGAGCGCAAAACGGCGCTCGACCGGATCAACTTCATCGGCGATTTCCGTTTCGAGGTCAACTCGATCCAGGCCGATTTCGGCGACCGGTTCAACGGCATGGAGCTTCAGCGGTTGATGGTGGACAACCTGTTCTACGTCAACGGCACCGGCACCTTCCCGCCCTCGCAGGAGGATGTCAGCGGTTTCATCGCCCAGAACTATGCTGACTACCTCTACTACCTCGACAATGTCGTCACCTTTGACTGGCTCAAGGAGGTCGTGGGCTCCTTCCCGCCCGAGCAGATGCAGCAGTTCATGGGCATGCTCCTGCCCCACACGTACGAGGAGGGCTACGACTACGAGAACACCCTGCTCTACACCAACCGGCTCCGCCTCCAAATGGATGCCAAGGTCTCCAAAAACGTCGACTTCTCCGGCCGCCTGTCCATGTACAAGACCTTTGGCGACTCCACCGGCGTGCAGGTTTTCAACGGTCAGCCGACCTCGATCAACGTCGACGGCACCACGGCGTCGGTGCCCAACTCGGACATCCTCCGGGTCGAACGTGCCTACTTCAACTGGAGAGGCGACAACTTCTACCTCTCCGTCGGCCGTCGCCCCTCCACCGGCGGCGCTCCGCTCAACTTCCGCCAGGACGAGCCCCGCGGCGGCAGCCCGCTCGGGTCCATCATCAACTACCAGTTCGACGGGATCACCGTGGGTTGGCACATCTCGGACAAGAGCACCGCACGTCTCTGCTACGGCATCGGCTTCGAGTCCGGCTTCGGGAACAACGAGTTCACCAAACCGCCCCAGGACCGACTCAAGGACGCCTGGTTCCTCGGCCTCAATTGGGACATCTGGAACACTGAAGACCTCTTCATCCAAACGACCATCGCCGGCGCTTTCGACGTCACCGATGGCTTCAACGGCCTCGTTGTCATGCCGGTTGACCCGGTCTCCGGTCAGGACGCGCCGCCCGCCGTCATTCGCTACACCCCGTCGGCCAACCTCGGCGACATCTACTGGGCGAGTGTTGTCGGCATCGTCCACCCCGGCGCCTTCGACATCTTCGGCACCATCAGCTACATGGAGACGAGTCCCACCGACGTGACCACGCCGTTCGGCGGTCTCATGTCGGATCCCTTCGAGACCCCCGAAGAGCAGGACGCGTACATGTACTACATCGGTGCGCGTTACAACTTCTCAAATGACAAGACCAAGCTCGGCCTCGAGTACAACAAAGGATCGCAGTACTGGTTCAACATGGCGGTGGCCGAGGACGATCTCATCGCGCCCAAGACCTCCGTACGAGGCGATGTCTGGGAGCTCTATCTGACCCACCGGATTACCAAGAACTTCGTCTTCAAGGCCGCCTACATGCACTACAACTTCGATTACTCCCAGTCCGGCTGGCACCTGGGCGCGGCGAAGCCTCTCGACTCGACACCTCCGCCGATCCTCGGGTTCCCCTCTCCCGAGAGCATGGACAAGTTCCTGCTAGGATTGACTGCGCGCTTCTAGTCAAGGAGGTCATCGATGAGACGGACCCTTGTTGGATTGGCCGTGATCGCCGTCGCAGCCGCGTTGCCGGCTGACGCTGCGAAGACGAAGTACTCGCATGAGGACTACTTCGAGCACTATGAAGGGACGAAGACCTGTCTGACGTGCCACGAAGACGAGGCCGTCTCGTTCTTCCACTCGCAACACTACCAGTGGACCGGGGAAACTCCAGCCATCGTCAACGCGGATGGCGAAAAACTCGGCAAGAAGAACACCATCAACGACTTCTGCACCAACCCCATTCCTGCGTGGATCGGGATCACCAAAAACTCCCGGGGCGAAATCCTCTCCCAGGGGTGCTCCAAATGCCACGCCGGACTCGGCAAGATGCCGACAAAGGAACTCAGCCGCGAGCAGCTCGAGAACATCGACTGTCTGATCTGCCACGCCTCGGGCTACAACCGCAGCCTCTTTGAAAACTCCGACGGCGGCCTCGAGTGGAAACCGATCCTGTGGCAGAACCAGGTCGGCTTGGACTCGGTCTCCAAACGGATCACCATGCCGAAGCGGACCAGTTGCCTGCGCTGCCACGCGGGTTCGGGTGGAGGCCCCAACTTCAAACGCGGCGACATCGAATACGAGTTGGCCGAAACCGATCGGACATTTGACGTCCACATGGGCACCGACGGCGGTGACATGGCCTGCACGGACTGCCACGCCGGCAGCGATCACAGGATGCAGGGCCGGGGCGTCGATCTCATGGGCTCGGACCACGCCGGGCCGCCGTTGCGCTGCGCCAACGGCGAGTGCCACCCGTCCGCACCGCACGCCAAAGAGCTTCTCAACCGCCACTCGGCTCGAGTCGACTGTACGGTGTGCCACATCCCGACCTTCGCCAAGGCTGATGCCACCGACATGGCGCGCGATTGGTCGACCCCCGGATACAACGAAGAAAAGGACAAGCACGTCGCAACCATCACCATGGGCAAGGACGTGGTGCCCGAGATCGCCTGGTACAACGGAACCGTTTGGGCCCAGCTACCCCGAGTTCCAGTGAAGACCGGCGCGGACGGCGTCGTCCCGATGGTCGTGCCCCAGGGTTCGCGGGATGACTCCGCATCCAAGCTCTTCGCCTTCAAGGTCCACACCGGCCGGATGCCCGTGCTGACCAAGGACCGCTGGCTTTTGCCGATCAACGTCGAGGAGTTCTTCGCCGACGGCGATATCGACGGCGCCGTCAGGGAAGCCGCGCACGTCCTCTACGGACTCGAGGACATTGACTACCAATGGGTTGATGTCCGGCGGTATATGGGCATTTTCCACGGCGTCGAACCGGCAGAGACGGCTTTACGGTGCCTCGATTGCCACGGACCGGATGGTCGGCTCAACTGGACTGAACTCGGGTACGAGGCGGATCCTCTGGCCGCTGCGCTCGCTCCCTCGCACTGACGACCCACCCTTTGAATCAACGGCGGGGCCTGCCCCGCCGTTTTTCATTTTTGACACGGTTTTGAGACTTACTCTCGGAAATGACACCTTCATCATTTGAGACCCGAATTGAATTTGCCTCTCATTTCTCGGCCATCATCATCATCTTCAATCGCTTAAGTCTCTGACAAGTGCACACTTGAATGAATCTTCAAATAACCAAAGTGACATACGCTTGACAATCGCTATTGAGATTTACTACTTTATGCCCGTGGAAATGAAAGTGGCTTTTCTGCGACAGGTTTTCCCCGATCAGTGAGGAATCTCCGGCCGTCCCGGGTGGACGGCGCCGCGAAAATCCGCCTTTTCCGCAAACCCATCCAACTCAAGTAGAAATCAGGGACCGAGGTCGGTCCTGTTCGAAGGTATCAACCTTTGCGAAGGAGGTATGCAATGTTGAAGAGGAGCCTTCTGCTGGCAGCATTCGCAGCAGTGGTGCTGGCCTCGCCCGTCTTTGCGGACGGGCCGGTCTGCGCCGACTGCCACGACGAAGTTGCCGCGGGAATGACCAATCAGATCCACATGCGGATTCAACCTTTCGAGGTCTCGGGTCGGCAGGTGGGATGCGAGGGATGCCACGGTGACGGCGCCGCCCATATGGAAGAGGGCGATACGACTCTCATCCGCACCTTTGCCGACTGGACCCCGGAAGACGTGGCCGCCTGTGTGGACTGCCACGGCACCAAGGGCATGGCCGAGTGGAACGCCTCGACGCACGCCATGGAGAACGTCGAATGCGGCGCCTGCCACGGCATTCACGAGGCGAAGCAACCGCTGAACGCATGCAAGGACTGTCACTCGGACGTCGTCGCTCAGTTCCAGCTGCCCAGCCACCATCCACTGCCCGAGAAGATGATGACCTGCGCCAGCTGCCACGACCCGCACGCGGCGACCGAGACCATGTTGAAGAGCAATCACATGCGCCTCAACGATCTCTGTTACCAGTGCCACCAATCACAGGAAGGTCCGTTCATCTTCGAGCACGAGCCGGTGCAGGAGTCCTGCGTCCTGTGTCACCAGCCGCACGGTTCGGTGGCCAACAACCTGCTCACCGCCAACGAGCCCATGCTCTGCCTTCAGTGCCACGAGTTCCACTTCCACGCCGGGCTCTACAGCCCGGAGGAGCACGAGGTCGAGGTCGGCGGTTTCGAACGCGAGAACCCGTTCGGCGTCGATGGCATGAACCGTTCATTCACAACCAAATGCAGTCAGTGCCACTCGCAGATCCACGGCAGTGACCTGCCCGCCCAGAGCCTGGCAGGCGCCGGCTTCGGCATGGTGCGGTGAGGAAGGTAAGAGCATGAAAGCACTCAAATTCTACGTGCTGGCCACGCTTCTCGCCGCCCTCCCGTTCGCGGTTGCGGCTGACGAAGGCGATAAATCAACAAACGACACCAAGGGTTCCATCGAGATCGGCGGGCTCTTCGCCGATGTTTCGGACTCTCCCGACATGGCGGCCGAGTACTCGACGATCAACGACGGCCCGGTCGGCAAGATCAAGCTCGCCACCTACCAGAACTGGGGCGCGCTCAACTTCAAGTTCAAGTACGCGGCCCAGGATCAACACAGCGGTGATCTCGACTTCGATATCAAGCGGATGGTGCGTTCGCACAACAGCTACAACGCATTCCCGCACCGCCTCGGTCACGACCCCATGGTCAACCTCAACTCGACCTCGCGGAACGGCAAGGTCGTGCAGAGCACCGACTTCAGTCCCAACCAGGACTACGCCGTGAACTACAACGTCTTCGAAGACCGCACCGAGCTTCAGTTCCCCGGCTTCCGCCCGCTGACCCTCGCCGTCGAGTTCCGCGAGCAGAACCGCAACGGTCACACCCAGGCTTTTACCACCAACCACTGCGACACCTGCCACATCAAGAGCCAGGCGCACCGGCGTGACCAACAAACCACCGACGGCACTCTCGAAGCGGGAATCGCCTGGAAGAGCGGTCTCGTCAAGGCCCGCTACACCAGCCGGAAGCTCCGTGAGAGCCTGCCCTCGGTGACGGGAACCTTTGACAAGAACCTCCACCCCGAGCTTCAGGCTCCGGTCTTCGACAACCGGATGCAGTACGACTCGGACGCGGGCGTGGTGCCCGTCGACCTCAAACCCGAGATCGACAAGAACACCACCCGCCTCGACTTCCGCTGGGCTTCGAAGAACGGCTTCGCCGTCACCGCCAACGGCGTCTGGTCTGAAACCGAGAGCCGCAACACCGGCAACAAGGCCGACTACTCGGGATATGTCGTCACCGCAGCCAAGCGGTTCGGGAGCAACCTTCAGCTGCGCTGGAACGGCAAGGTCTACCAGACCGAAACCAACAGCGTCTACATCGAGCCCATCCAGCGGGTCACCCCCGCCGGGCCGCAGGCTGGAACGACCTATTACGACATCTACGGCGTCACCTTCGACCAGTGGCGGAACTCGGCCCTCAACCGGGATGGCATCGGTTCCAAGCTCGACGCAAGCTACCGCTTGGGCCGCAAGTGGGGTACCGTTCGCGCCCTCTGGAACTACGATGTCGTCGACCGCGACTACTATGAAGTCGCCCCGGGCGAGAAGAAGACCACCTCGAACATCTTCGGTGTGACGTACCGTGTGCGACCGCTCAAGGGCCTCCGCCTCGACGCGGAGTTCAAGCACGGCGACGTCAACAACGCATTCATGGTGGTTGACGCCACGTGTTCGACCCTGGTTTCGGACCGTTACGCCAACCCGTGGAACCCCGAAACCCCGCAGTACAACGATCAGCACGACACCCGGATCGCCGACACCACGGCGACCGCCTCGAGCTGGAACCGCGCGGTCCTCGCCCTCGGCTATTCCTTCGGGCAGACCACCCTCACGGGTCGGTATGTCTACTGGGACGGCACCAACACCGACGGCAACCTGACCGATTGGTCGAAGAACCGTTCGACGGCGACCGTCACCGCTTGGTCGCCGGGCGGTGCGAACTGGGACTGGTACGTCGGCTGGGCATATCAGGACATGAGTCTGGACGCACCCGCCTGCATCCCCGTCTTCGATGGTTGAGCAGGCACGGTCATGGGAGGCCAGGATGGCTTCTCTCGCAACATTCTCAAGTACAACGAAACATCCAACAGCATCCTCGCCGGCATCAAGATGAAGCCGGGCGACCGCTGGGATCTCGGGTTCAACATCACCTACACCGAGTCCGAAGGCGGGCTCGATCCCTTCGAGCTTCCGGCCGACGACTACGTGGCGATCACCCCGACGATGTCGTACGACTTTTCGAAGACGAACACCTACTCGAACATCGACGTCGATCGCTTCAACTTCGACGCCATGCTCAAGTACAAGTTCGACAACGACATCTGGCTCCGCTTCTGGTACCAGATCGCCGACTTCAGCGACAACGACCCGTATCTCTATGACACCACCGGAATGGTCCAATGGGCCACCGTCACCGCCGGCTGGTCTTTCTAGACTCTCCCCTTTTTGTCATCCGGCCCCGCCATTCGGCGGGGCCTTTTTTCTTTTCCCTGAGTCGTTTCGGGTGTATCTTCATGCGCGCCCGATCGGGCGTCCCGTTGGACCTGCCCCCCGGCCGACGCCGAAGCGACTCCGACCGGTTCCATCGACCATTCGTCAACCCGCACAGGAAGTGAATCATGACCGGTTACGGTTCAGTCGCGAAATTCTACGACAACGAGTACGCCGGGTTCCGGAACGACCTCGACTTCTTCCTCGACCGGCTCCTCGCGGAGCGCGTGCGCGGGCCGGTCCTCGAGCCCGGTTGCGGCACCGGCCGCGTGACGCTGCCGATCGCGATCGCCGGTTTCCCGGTGAGCGGCTTCGACTCTTCAGAGGCCATGCTCCGGCGGGCCCGACGACGACGACTCAGCCTGCCAGCCGATGTCAGGTTGCGGGTCGCCTTTTCCCATCAGGACATGACCTCGTTTGCCTACCGCCGCCGCTTTCGGGCGGCGATCCTGGCTTTCAGCACCATGAACCTGTTGCCCGCCGAAGCCGACCGCCGGGCGTGCGTCGAACGCATCGCCCGGCACCTCGATCCCGGTGGCCTGCTCCTTGTCGACCTCGTCAACCCGGGGGGGCGCGGTGCGGGGTCGCCCGCCGGCCCGCGTCGGTTCGAGAGCACCTTCCGCCAGCCCCCGCACGGCCACATCGTGACCAAGACCGTCGAGGAGATCGACCAATCGGACTCCGACACCACCCTGGTGCGATACCGCTTCCAGGAGCGGCGGGATCGGGATGACTCGCTCGTCGACGATGTCGAGATTGAATTCACCCTCGCCCGGATCCCCCGAAAGCAGATCGAGGCCGCGATGTACGAAGCCGGCTTCGACGTCGAGGCGGTCTACGGCGACTACGCCTGCCGGCCCTACACCGAGCAGAGCCCGCGGATGATCCTCCAGGCGCGCCGCCTGGCCGACAGCGCCTCGTCACCGTCGTAGCCGAACCTGAACGAGAGGTCCGGCCCGCCTGGGTCAAACACCCCTTCGCCCGGGGACGGTCAACCCCGGAACCGGTCTGGCAACCCGATCGAGGAGCGCGGACGGCCGCCTCCCCGGCACGCCACTTTCGAACCCCGCGGCACGGCTCCGACGGTGACGCCGGTCACTTTTCTCTTTCGATGATTGCTCATACATTCATGCGGAATCAGAATCCGACCAAACAGGGGGGCGCATGCGCAGAACGAATCTGGCGATCACGGCGGCAATGGCGGCAATGGCGGCGACAATCGGACTCGCGGCGGCGGCGAGCGCCCAGGACGACGGCCCCGGATCCATGGTTTTGATCGGGTGGAACGACCTCGGGATGCACTGCATGGACGCCGACTACTCCGTGATGGCGATTCTTCCCCCCTACAACACGATCCACGCGCAACTCATCGACGCAGAGGGCAATCTGGTCACGGCTCAAGGCGGGATCACCGTCACCTACGAGGCCGTCGCCGATCCCACCGGTTCGATCAACAACAGCTCGGTGGGTAAGACAAACTTCTGGGATCATGTCCTCGATTTCTTCGGAGTGAGCCCGGCCCCCGACGAGGGCCTCGCCGGCTTCGACATGCCCGGATCCGGCAATCCTCCCCAGGCCATGGTTTGGGAGGCGAGCCACAACTGGTTCACCGCCGAGGGCGTCCCCATCACCCCGCGCGACGACTCCGGGGCGAAGAACTACTACCCCCTCATGCGCCTGGTGGCCAGAGACAGCGGCGGAGTCGAACTCGCCAGCTCCGACGTGGTCCTGCCGGTCTCCGACGAAATGGACTGCCGTTCGTGCCACGCCTCCGGCTCCGGCGCGGCCGCCGAGCCGGGTTCCGGCTGGGTCTGGAACGCCGACCCCGAGCTCGACTACCGACTCAACATCCTCCGCCTCCACGATGACTCGCAGCTCGGCGGCACCACCTACCAGAACGCCCTCGCAACCGCCGGCTACAACTCCGCCGGGCTCTACGTCACCGCGACCATTGACGGCCGCTCGATTCTCTGCGCGACGTGTCACGCCTCCAACGCCCTGCCCGGAACCGGAATTTCCGGTGTCCCGGCGCTGACGCGGGCGGTCCACGATCTCCACGCCGGAGTGCAGGATCCGCAGACCGGCATGATTCTCGACGACGCCGACAACCGTTCAGCCTGCTACCGCTGCCACCCCGGTTCCGACACCCGGTGTCTCAGAGGCGCCATGGGCAACGCCGTGGCCTCCACTGGAGACCTCGCCATGCAGTGCCAAAACTGCCACGGTTCCATGAGCGTGGTCGGCAGCGCGAGCCGTGAGGGATGGCTCGATGAACCGGCCTGTCAGAACTGCCACACCGGCACCGCGGTTCACAACAACGGCCAGATCCGCTACACCGACGTCTTCGACCCGCCGGGCCAGTACCGCGAGGCCGTCGATGACCGCTTCGCCACCAACCAGAATGTCCCGGTGGCCGGGTCCTCGCTCTACCGCTTCTCCGAGGGCCACGGCGGCCTCCAGTGCTCCGCGTGCCACGGGTCGACCCATGCCATCTATCCCTCCTCGCACGGCAACGACAATATCCAGATCACGGCGATCCAGTCCCACGTGGGAACCCTCGTCGAGTGCTCGAGCTGCCACGGTTCGCAACCCAACACGACCACAGGCGGTCCGCACGGCATGCACCCGCTTGGCGATGGCTGGGTCGACGATCACCATGACGCCGGCAACATGACCGGCTGTCAAGACTGCCACGGCGGCGATTCCCGCGGCACCGTCCTTTCACGAGCCCACGCCGATCGCACCCTCCACACCGGCGAGTTCGGCACCAAGAATCTCTGGCGGGGATACCAGATCAGTTGCTATCTCTGTCACAACGGGCCGAATAGCTCGAATCCGACCACCAACACACCGCCGGTGGTGAGCGACGCCAGCGCCCAGTCCGGTGGATCGACGGCGACAGCCATCCCGCTGACCGCCACCGATGCCAACGGCGATTCCCTCGAACTGAGGGTCGTCACCCAGCCCATCGGCGGCCTCGCATGGATCGACGGCGCCACGGCCTACTACCGACCGCTGCCCGGTTTTTCCGGCGCCGATGAGTTCACCTTCGCCGCCTGGGACGGAAAGGCCGACTCGAATCTCGGCAACGTCACCCTGACGGTCGCCGGCGAAGGACTCTTCAGCGACGGATTCGAGACCGGCGACACCACCGAGTGGAGCAGTACTGCGCCATAACGGGGTGCACACCCGATGGAGCGCGAATACTCCGTGCCCTAATCGACCTCGGGCACCGCTACCGACGGGAACTCCACCCTCGAACCGAGACGGTCGTAGAGCACCGGCAGGACCATGAGGGTGAGCAGGGTCGAGGTCACGACGCCGAAGACGACCACGACCGCCAACGGCCGCTGGACCTCGGAGCCGACCCCTGAGGCCCAGACCATGGGCAGGAGACCGAGCGCGGTGGTGGCCGCGGTCATGAGCACCGGCCGCAGCCGCATCTCGGCGCCCTCGACCACCGCATCCCTCCGCCCCATCCCCTCCGTTTCGAGGGTCCGGAAGAACTCCACCATCACCAAACCGTTGAGGATGGCGATGCCGAAGAGTGCGATGAACCCCACCGAAGCCGAGACCGAGAGATACATCCCGAAGAGCTTGAGCCCGAAGACTCCGCCCACGAGGGCGAGCGGGATGTTGGCGAGGATCAGGAAGACCGGTCGCGCCTCGCGGAAGTTGAGGTAGAGCAGGATGAAGATGAAGACGAGCGCCACCGGCACCATCATCGTGAGCCGCGCCATCGCCCGCTGCTGCTGCTCGAACTGCCCTCCCCACGTGATGAAATAGCCGGTCGGAAGCTCGATCTCTTCGACCAGCCTCTGCTGCGCCTCGGCGACAAAGCCGCCGATGTCGCGGCCGACCACGTTGAGCTCGACGACGACCCGGCGCTTGCCCTCCTCGCGCGAGATCTGAGCCGGCCCCTCGACGATCTCGAAATCCGCGACCTCACGGAGCAGGACCCGTTCTCCGGTCGGCGTCGCCAGCGGCAGATCGCGGAGGTTGTCGACGTTCGCGGTGAAGGCCTGCGGCAGACGCACCACCACATCGGTCCGGCGGTCGCCCTCGGGGACGGTTGTCACCACCTGGCCGCCGATGGCGGTCTCGATGAGCGACCGGACCGCGGCGACACTGATGCCGAGCCTGGACAGACGGCGCCGGTTCATTCCGATCTCGAGATAGCCGAGCCCCTCCACCGCCTCGACCTTGATGTCCACGGCGCCTTCGATCTCGCCGAGCAAGCCGGCGATCTCGTCACCGACCACCGCGAGCTCGTGGAGATCGTCGCCGAAGACCTTGACGGCGATCTGCGACTTGACCCCCGAGAGCAGCTCGTCGACCCGCATCTGAATCGGTTGGGTGTAGCCGAACTCGACACCCGGGATCTCGGTCAGTCGCGCGCGGATGGCATCGACGAGACCGGCCTTGGTCTTGGCCGTCGTCCACTCCGACCGCGGTCGAAGGATGACATAGGTGTCGCTCTCCCCCACCCCCATGGGATCGGATGAGATGTCCGATCGCCCGGTCCGGCTGACGACGTGGACGACCTCGGGCAGCTCCATGATGGCGGCTTCGATCCGGGCCACGGTGTCCAGCGACTGGGTCAGCGAAACCGACGGGATCTGGAAGGGCTGCACGACGATGGACCCCTCATCCATCCCCGGCAGGAACTCCGTCCCCAGGGTCGGCAGGATCACCGCCCCGGCGACGAGAAGCACCGCCGCGGCTCCGGCGACGGCCCACGGATTGGCGAGCGCCCAACGCAGGTGCGGTCGGTAGATCCGGCGAACGAGGTCGGCCGGGTGCGGGATCCTGCCGCCGCCAAAGACCGGCGCCGGTTTGAGGACGAGGGACGCGAGGACGGGGATCAAGGTCAAGGACAGGAGCAGGGCGCAGCCGAGGGCGATGGAGATGGTGTAGGCGAGCGGGGCGAACATCTTGCCCTCGAGCCCCTGCAGAGTCGCGATCGGAAGAAAGACGACGATGATGACGGCGACGCCGAACACGATGGGCCGGGCCACTTCGAGGGTGGCGCGCCGGACCAGCTTCTTTCGGCACTCGCCGTCACAGCCTTCGCGCCCGAGCAACCGCACCGTGTTCTCGACCAGGACGATGGCGCCGTCGCCGAGCATGCCGATGGCGATGGCGAGACCGGAGAGGGTCATCAGGTTCGACGACATCCCGACGACGTTCATCACCAGGAAGGTCGCCAGCGCGGCCACGGGGAGCTGGATGGCGACCAGCAGCGCCGACCGCACGTGACCCATGAAGAAAAACAGGACCAGGACGACGAGAACGGCGCCCTGGAGAAGCGCCTTTTCCACGGTACCGAGCGCGGTCCGAACCAACTCGTCGCGATCGTAGAACGGCACCACTTCAACGTCATCGGGGAGCGACCGGCGGGCGAGCTCGAGCTTCTCCTTGACACCGTTCACCACATCCCGGCCCGATCCACCCTTGAGCATGAGCACGATCCCGGCCACGGTCTCACCACGCCCGTCGCGACTGATGGCCCCTTGCCGGATCTCCGATGCGACCTCGACGGCGGCGACCTGACGAAGCAGCACGGGAACACCATCGCGATAGGCGACCACGGTCTCCTCGAGATCGTCAATCGACCGAACCCATCCGTCGCCACGGACGACGAACTGCTCACCTCCGCGTTCGACAAAGGCGCCGCCCGCGACGCCGTTGTTGGCTGCGACGGCGGCGGCAAGCTCCTCGAGGGCGAGATCGAAACGACGCAGGGCGCCCGGGTCGGCCACCACGTGGAACTGACGCACGTGGCCGCCGAAGGAGTCGACGCCGGCCACCCCCGGCACCGTCCGCAGGATCGGCCTGAGGACCCAGTCCTGGAGACTTCGCAGCTCCATGAGATCGCGTTGGTCGCTCTCGAGGGTGTACTGGTAGACCTCACCCAAACCGGTGGAGATGGGACCGAGATTCGACTGCGTGTCCTCGGGCAGCTCGCCCGAGACCGTGAAGATCCGCTCGAGAACCAACTGCCGTGCGAAGTAGATGTCGGTGCCGTCTTCGAAGACGACGGTCACCATGGACAGTCCGAACTTGGAAAGCGACCGAACCCCGGTCGAGTGCGGCAACCCCGCCACCGACTGCTCGATGGGATAGGTCACGAGCTGTTCGATCTCCAGCGGAGACAGGGTCGCCGCCTGTGAGATCACGGTGACCTGAATGTTGGTGACGTCGGGAAAAGCGTCGATGGGCAGCTGTTTGAAGGCGCCCCAACCCGCACCGATCAGAAGTACGGCGAGAAGGATGACCACCAGCCGGTGCGCGAGCGACATCTCGATGAGTCGCTGCATCTCAGTCTCCCTCGCCCTCGCCGCCGAGCAGGGTCGATTTGAGGAGGAAGACCCCCCCGATGGCGATCCGATCTCCGGCCACGACGCCTTCGATGACCTCGTGAACATCGCCGTTGAAGACCCCGAGCACGACCGGGCGGACTTCGTAGGTTCCTTCGGTCAGTTCGACGAAGACCACATCCTCGCCGCCGACGTTGATGATCGCGGAGACCGGCACGGCGGCTGCTCGCCTCGCCTCACCGTGAGCCACGGCCCCTTCGACGAAGACCCCGGGGTAGAGCGAGGCGCCCCCCTCGACGATCTCGGCCCGGAGCCTGATCGTCCGGGTTCCGGGATCCACCTGCGGCACCTTGGTGACCACTCGCGCGCGCCCGGCACGCTCCGTCTGACCCACCGGCGCAAATTCAACGAGATCGCCCGTTGCAATCCCGGCCGCCTGCTCGGGCGCGATCTGCAGCTCGAGCTCGATCCTCTTCGGATCACCCATGACCAGCAGGGTCTGATATTCCTCGACCCACTCCTGATCCTCGACCTGAAGCTCGAGAATCACGCCGTTCGCCGGCGCGACGACCGGGAGATGGGCGTCGGTCGTTCGGTTCAAGAGTACCGCCTCGAGCGCCGCTTCGGGGAAGCCGTGATCGAGCAGCTCCTCACGAGTGATACTGAAATCGAGCTGGGCGGAATGGGCCTCCTGCTCGCGCACCTGCAGATCGAGGCGAGAGATACCCTCAATGGCATAGAGTTCGCGGCCCGCCTCGAGTCGGGTGGCCGCCATCAACGCCTGATCGCGCGCCTGGAGCAGCTCGGCCTGCATGGTCAGAAGCTCGTGCGCGTGGAGCTCCACCAGGACCTGGCCCGCCTGCACCCGATCACCCGGAGCCACCCGCAGATCCTCGACGCGCCCCGGGATGACCGCCTTGATGGTCAGGGTCGAGCCCGGCACCCGGACGACCTGGCCCACGACCCGTTGACTGTCACCGAAACCACGCTCGGCAACCTCTTGAACCGCAACACCCGCCCGTGCCCGCTGCTGGACATCGAGCTCCACCACCTCGGCAGCCACCGTCATCGACGCCGCCGCGAGGACCGCTCCCATCGCCATCCAACGCATCTCAGTCCTCCTCGTGTGCAACCGGTTCGGGCAGTGGAAAGATCGTCGAGTCGCCGAGCAGAACCGCGAGGTCGAGCCGCGCCAGGAGCAGGGTCCTCCGGGCGTCGATGGTCTCCTCCACGATTCGATCAAAACGGCTGAGACCGTCGATGTAGGCGAGATAGCTGATCGCTCCAAGGCGGAACTGCTCGGCCAACGAGTGCACGAGCACCGGGAGATCATCCACCGCCGGTTCGAGCGCCCGAAGTCGATCCGTTGCCCCCCGCACGACCGCTCCGGCTTCCTGAGCGGATCTCAGCACCTCGAGCTGAGCCACATCGAGGGACGCCTCGGCGACATCGGCGCGGGCGCGAGCCTCCTCTCGTTGCCGATGACCCGCCGCACCGATGGGAAGCGGTACGGTCAGACGGAATCCCCAGGCGTCGAAGCCCGGGAAACCATCGATGGCAGGGATCCGCTCCCACTCGGCCTCGAGCTCGGCCCGCCCCCAGGCGGTGGACGAGATCAACCTGGCGGCGCTCCGCTCGAGCTCGGCGTCGCCGGCTGCGAGGCGAAGCACGGGGCCTGCGGCCAGCGCCGACGTCGTCACATCCACCTCCTCGGGTGGTTTCGAAAACGACGCCAGTGCCTTGAGATCACCCCGACGAACCTCGCCCCACCCGGTGCCGCAGAGTTCACGAAGCGCGGCCTCCGCGATTTCCACCTCGGCGCGCAGCGCCGCCAGTCGCGAAGACTCGCTGATGTGCTCCAGATCGAGCTGGCGAACCTCGGTACCGGCGATCTCACCGAGCTGAAATCGCGCTTCCTGGAGGTTGAGCGCGTCGTCAAGGCGGCTCAGGCGCGCCTCCGAAAGGGCCTCGAGCTCCACCGCGGCGGCGAGCTCGAGCCAGCGGCGGCTGGCCTCGGCGGCGGCCCTCAGCGAGGCCACATCCCTGGCCGTTACCACCCAGGCCTCGGCGCTTCGCACCAGTGCTCGCGCCTTGGAGATCTGACCGGGAAGATTGAACGGCGTCCCGACCCGCAGATAGTCGGCGGCATTGGGCTGCCGGCTCGATCCCCCCATGCCTTCGCTCTGCCACTCGAGGAACGGTGGTCCCGCGGCCGCCTCTCGCCGAACGGCGGCCGCTCCGGCGGTCAAGCCCGCACGTTCGGCGAGAAGCCCCGGGAACCCTCCCACCGCCGCTCGCTGGGCCGCGGTCAGCCGAGCGACGACATCCTGGGTCGCAGCTGTCGCTTCGGTGGTCTCCCCGATCGACCAACCGACGGCAAGCACCACCGATACCAGAACAGCAATCGTAAGAACTCGCACGTGTCGCTCCTCCTCCAGCCGCCGAGATCTCGGCGCGACGACCGCCCAAGTATCGCCGGTCCACTCCCGAGCCGCAAGAAGTCCATTGTTTTTAATTAGTTGAACAATCGCTCAAGTACCAAGGACCCAGCTCCGAAACAGCAACAATCCTTCGTTCTCGCGGTAGGATCAATTCATGGAGACCGGAGACAACGGATTCGAGTCGAGATCGCCTCTTCGTGAGATCGTTCTCGCCGTCGCCGCGACCGGACTGACGGCGGTCACGTGGCTCGCCGGCTGGATGGCTCCCCTCGACCGCAGCGCCGGCGACGCCCTCCTCCAGCTCACCAACACTGCCGTCACCACTGCACCGGTGGTCGCCGTCGTCATCGACGATGACTCCATCGCGGCTCAGGGCCCACTGCCCTGGCCGCGAGCATTGGTTGCCGAGTTGGTGGCGAACGGCCACCGCGCCGGCGCCGCCGCCGTCGCCCTCGACCTCCTGCTCGTGGAGGCCCGCGAGGATCCCGGCGACGGCAACCTCGAAAATGCGCTCGGCGAGGGTCGATCCCTGCTCGCCGCGGCCATCGGGCGCGACGGCTCATGGCTGCTGCCGAACTCACGCTTCGGAGGACCGGATCGGGCAGTCCATGTCCACGCCGAGGTCGGACCCGACGGCGTGGCGCGGACCATCGTGGCGACAAAACAGGCGGACGGGCTTTCGCTCCCCGCGCTTTCCCTGGTAGCCGCGCGAGTCATCCGGCCGGAGATCGAGGTGGAACCGGGGAAGATCCTCCGGCCCGATTTCCGGCCCGCGCCGGACGAGGTGCTCACCGTTTCGGCGGCTGATTTCCTCTCATCGCGACATCAGGACCATCTGCTCGCGGGACGCCTGGTCTTCGTCGGCGTCACGGCCACGGGTTCCGGTGACCGGCTCATCGTCCCCACCGGTTCGGGGACGGCGCCGATTCCTGGGGTTTTGGTGCACGCCTCGGCGGCGGCGTCGATTCTCCGCGACGGCATGGTTCGGATTCCCGGACCCTGGTGGACCCTCATCGGTCTCTTGCTGGCGGCCCTCACGCCGCAGATCCTGCGGTCCAGGACCGGCTCGTTCCGACCGTCGACCACCGCAGCGATGGTCCTGGCCATCGTGATCGTCGCTGCGCTCGCCATGGAGTTTCGCCATCTGCTGGTACCGGCGCCGATCCTCGTTGTCGGGATGATCGTCTCCATCGTCCTCCGCGAAGGAGTCGAATCCCGGGACGCCCAGCGCGCGAGTGGTCGCCTCCTCGAATCGCTGCTGCGCCACCACGATCGCGATCGCCGATTAGGTGTGCCGACGTCCTCCGGAGCGCGGTTGGCGGCGCTTCGCGAGCTCCAAACCGCGGTTCTCCAACAGGATGCCGCCCGGCGAACCCTCCTCGACGGGATGCACGACGGCGTCGTCATGTGGGATTCGGACGGACGAACCGCCGTGGTCAACCCGGCTGCCGTTCGCCTCTGGGGCGGCGAACCCGGCCGGGACGATTTCGAAGAACTCGAAATCGAGGAGGGTGGCGGGCGGGCGACGGTCGTCGTTCGTCTCGGTGCCGAGATCGCCGTCGAGGTCTTCACAGTAGGAGACGGCGGCATGGCCCTGCTCAGGGACGTCACCGCTGAGCGTGAACTCGAGCGCAAGCGGCGGGACATGCAGCGGCTGGTCTCACACGAGCTCAAAACCCCCCTCGCCTCCATCGCCGGGTTCGGCGAGACTCTGCAGCGCTACGAGCTGACCGTCGAAGAACAGCATCGAGTCGCGACCTTGATCCGCGGCGAGTCGCTGCGGCTCGGTGAAATGGTCGCCACCTTTCTCGATCTCGAACGGCTCGGCAGCGACCAGTTCACCGAGTCCACCGCGACCCTCGATCTCGGGTCGCTCGTTTGCGAACGGCTGGAAATCCTGTCGGAAGCAGCCCGCGGTCGCGGGCAGAGGATCGCCTCGAAGATCGCCGAAGGGGTGGTGGTCCACGCATCGGCGACCCTGCTGGCGCGGGTCGTTGACAACCTCGTCGGCAATGCTCTCAAGTACTCTCCCGATGGCGCCGCCATCGAAGTCGCCGTCAGCCGCGAGCGTGAAAGCGCGGTGCTGACCATAGCCGACCACGGAACGGGCATCCCCGAAGAGGCGCTTCCCAGGCTGTTCGAACGTTTCTATCGCGTCCCCGGGACCAGGGGCGCGGGATCCGGGCTCGGGCTCGCGGTGGCAAACGAGGTCATGACCTGGCACGGTGGATGCATAGAAGTAGAGAGTATCGTGGGAGCGGGAAGCACATTCACGGCTCGCCTGCCCGTGGAAGGATGACTCGATGAAGCAACGGATCCTCGTGGTCGATGATGACGACGCCCTGCGCGAAATGATGGCGTTGGCCCTCGGCAAGGAGGGTTATCGAGTCGAAAGTGCGAGATCGGCCGCCGATGGCATCGCCGCCCTCGATGAAACCAACTTCGATCTCGTCATCGCCGATATCTACCTCGGCGACGGGACCGGTCTCGACCTCGTCGACGCCGTCGAGGAACGCCGGAGCGATACCCGCATCATTCTCGTCACCGCCCGCGGCAGCGTCGAGACGGCGGCGTTCGCGCGAAGCCACGGCGTCTTCGACTATCTGGCCAAACCCTTCGATCTCGAGCACCTCGTCGGGAGGGTCGAGGCCGCGCTCGCCTCCTCCGCCGGTGGATCGGACGCCGGCAGCCGAGGGGCCCCGGTCCCTGATCGTCGGCAGCGATCCCGCCATCGTCGAGGTCTACAAGGCGGTGGCGCGGGTGGCGCCGCTCGATCTTCCGGTTCTCATCCGCGGCGAAACCGGAACCGGCAAGGAGCTCGTCGCGACCGCCCTCCACCGTTTCGGGGCCAACCCCGAGGGACCGTTCGTCCCGATCAACTGCGGCGCCATCCCGGAAAACCTCCTCGAGAGCGAGCTTTTCGGACACCGCCGTGGGGCCTTCACCGGTGCTGATTCTGATCACCCGGGCGCCGTCGAAACGGCGCGCGGCGGCACCCTTTTCCTCGACGAGGTGGGCGAGCTCCCGGCCGCGCTCCAGGTCAAGCTCCTGCGATTCCTCCAGTCCGGAGAGATCCAACCCGTCGGTTCGAAGCACCGGATCCAGGTACCGGTTCGGGTAGTGGCGGCGACCCACCGGAACCTGCGTCGCGAGGCCAGGGCCGGAAAATTCAGGGAAGATGTCTACTACCGGATCGCCGGCTATGAGATCACCCTCCCGCCACTCCGCGAACGCACCTCGGACATCCCGCTTCTCGTCGAGCATTTTCGCCGCCGTCACGGCGATGACAGGGTTCCGGCCGCGGCGGATGAGGTCGTGAGTCTGCTCATCCGGCACCCGTGGCCCGGCAACGTCCGGCAACTCGAACATGTGGTTCAGAGGGCCATCATCGACAGCGGAGGCCTGAGCGACCACGACGTCGTGGCGCAGATCTTGAAATCCATGGATGTCGGGGATTCCGCCGCCGATGATCTGCCGAAGGTCGGTGATGAGATCACCCTCAGGGAGCTCGAACGCCGCCACCTCGAGGCGGTCCTCCGCCGCTCGGAGGGCAATCGAAGCCGGGCCGCGAGAATTCTCGGAATCGAGCGGAAAACGCTCTATCGCAAAGCGCAGAGACTGGGGATCGACCTCGATCCCGAGGAGGAACCATGAGAACCGCGATCCTCACCGTCTTGATCGCCATATCGGTGCCGGCCGCCGCGACCGACGAAGGCGCCGAGACGATCACCTACGACGTCGTACAAGTCGAGGGAAAGCTCTTTCTCGGGGCCGAGCCCGAAGAACAGAGATTGAGCATCGGCGACCAGGCCGTTTCCGGAGATCGCCTGCGCACCGGATCATCATCGGCAGCCACGATCGGAGTCCCTTCCCACACCACGGTTTTTCGCCTCCAGGCGAAGACCTCATGCACCCTCGCCCACGACCGCCCGGGCGTGCTGTTGCACCTCGAGAGAGGCCGCCTTCGTGCACTGTTCGGAAACCACACCGGCACCGATCCGCGGCTCGTCACGACGCCGTCGGCGGTCCTCGCCGTCCGCGGCACCGAGTACGGCCTCAGAGTCAAAAAGAACGGCGACACCGAGATCGTGGTTTTCAAAGGCGCGGTCGACGTCATCGATCCTTTGGGTGAGAACCCGCCGATCCGGGTCGAGGCCGGACAGCAATCGCGGATCAAGACCGGACGACCGGCCCAGGCGCCGACTTCTCATCGCCTCACCAGCGATGACTGGGACCGGGGTCGGTCGGCGCCGCCTCAAGGGGGCCGCGGCGGACCCAATTCCGGCTCGCCGATGGGGGCCCTCGGATCCCAGGGCGCCGGCGCCGCGGGCAACCAGGGTGGGTCCAAAAAGCACGGAGGGTGAGTCTGATCGACCCACCACCATCGCGAAATCGATCCCCGCTGGCCCCCACGTTCTGGCACGGCCCTTGCGCTTGTGAAGGTCGCCGGCACGGAATCACCCGCAAGCCGGCCCGAAAACAAGGAGGTCCCTTCCATGAAACGCTCAATCATCCTCATTGCAACGCTGACGCTGGCAGCCGCCGCATCCGTCGTTTTGGCGAGCGGCGGTTCCGGTCCCGGCGCCGATCCGACTCAGGCCTTCACTGTTGAAGGCATTGTGGTTGCCTTCACCGGCGGTTCCGGTTCTGGTATGCCCATGCTCACGGTCGCTGACACGAATCTCGGCGAAGTCGATGTCGCTCTCGGACCGGTCTGGTATCTCCAGGCGGCCGGGTTCGCGGCGGTCGCCGACGACGAAGTTCGCCTCCTCGCTTTTGCCTGCCCGACCTGCGCCGCATCAGCGGTTGCCGCGTGGGTCGACAATCTGACCACCGGCGTCTCGATCGATCTTCGCGATGAGGACGGTCGCCCGCTCTGGACGCAGCGTCAGTACCAACGCGGGGGTTCAGGACGACCCGGCCAGGGCAACGGCTCAGGCGGACAGAACGGCGGCGGACAGGGTGGCGGCACCGGCGGCGGGTCGGGCAACGGCGGGCCCGGCGGATCGGGCAACGGCAACGGCAGCGGCCCGGCCAACGGCAGCGGGCTCGACATGTCCCTCATCGACACCGTCACCGGCACCGTGGTCGACTTCACCGGGCATGCTGGTTCCGGCCAGCCCATCATCACCCTCGATGTCGATGGCGATGCCTATGAAATCACGGTCTCCCCGTATGGTCCCATCGAAGCATCCGGGATGGTGATCGAGCCGGGTCTCGTGCTCACGATCGTTTTCGCGCCGACCGAATGCGACGAGGACCCGCACTTCGTGTCGATCTCGATCCTCGATGTCGCAACCGGCGTCGAGGTCCTTCTCCGAGATCCCGAAACCGGATTCCCCTTGGTCCCGGGTGGCGGGCACAACCGACCGAATTGGCCGTAGCGGCCCGGCTCACGCCTCGAACAAGAACGCCCCGGAAACGGGGCGTTTCGTTGTCTCGGTTTGCAGGCGAAAACTCTCCTACAAACCACTTTGATTGAACCATTTACCTGCACCCTTACTGATCAATTTGGCAGACTTCGAATCGGATATCTTCAAACTGTCGGCACCCACGTTTTGAATCACAAAGGGCACCAAGAACCACAAAGAAACCACCAGGGTAATCCTGATTCATCGCAGGCGAGCCGGACCCTTAAAGATCAGAAGGGGCCCGGGTCGATATTGCGATGCTTCGTGGGACCTTCGTGGCCCCTTGTGTCCTTTGTGGTTCAAGACATCGCCTGCGGGGACGCGGGCGCTACAAGAAGATGCTCACCGATCACGAGAGTCATCCTCAGGACCCCAAGACCTCAGGACCTCAAGACCCCAGGACCTCGCTCCTAAATCTCCGTCCCATCGGGAACGATGCCGCTCTTGGGAATCACCACCAGGCCGTCACGGATGAACCACCCGTCGCCATCGGCTTCCTTCACTCCGGCGGTGTTGACGATCTTCACGTTGCGACCGATGCGGGCGTTCTTGTCGATGATGGCGTTGGAGATCACCGAGCCCTCGCCGATACCGACCGGCGGCGCATCGGCCGGCGCATCCGGGTAGTGGCTGTCGACACCCATGACCAAAGTGCGCTTGAGCGTCGCTCCGGCGATCATGGCGCGCAATCCGATGACCGAGTCCTCGACCGTCGAACTCACCACCTTTGAGCCGTCGCCGAGCAGAACCCGGGTGAAGCAGCAGTTGTCGAGCCGGGCGCCCGGCAGGTGCCGAGGCCGGGTGTAAATCGGCCAGTCGCGATCATGGAAGCTGAAGAGCGGGTTGAATTTGACCAGATCCATATGGGCGTCGAAGAACGCGCGCATGGTCCCGATGTCGCGCCAATACCCGTTGAAGAAGTGGGCCTGGATCCGCCGCCGGTTGACCTCGGCCGGGATGACCTCACCACCGAAATCGACAAAGTCGTTATCGAGGGCATCGATGAGCGCCTGCTTGCGGAAGAGATAGATCCCCATCGACGCGAGGTAGGGCTGGTCGGCCCTGACGCCCTTGTCCTCGAGCAGTTCCGGCGAAACCTCCATCCCGGCTCGTTCTTCAGCGGTCCTTGGTTTTTCCCTGAACTCGAGAATCTGTCCGTCTTCATCCACTCGCGCGGCGCCGAAGCCGGCGATCTCGGCCTCCGAGCAGGGCATCACACCGATGGCGACATCGGCATCGTGCAACATGAGATCAGCGAGCAGGTCCCGGTAGTCCATGCGGTAGAGATGATCACCGGCAAGGATGAGTACGAAATCGCCGGGAAGCTGCGAAAAGACCCGTACATTCTGCCGGACCGCATCCGCCGTGCCCTGAAACCAGGAGCTGTCGTTGTCGGTCTGCTGAGCGGCGAGAATCTGCACATAGCCCTTGGAGAAGGTGTCGAAACGATAGGTCCGGCCGATGTGGCGGTGGAGCGAGACCGAGTTGAACTGGGTCAGGACGTACATCCGATGCATGTGCGAATTGATGGCATTGGAAATCGGGATGTCGATCAACCGGTACTTCGCCGCGATGGGAACCGCCGGTTTGCTCCGGTTCATGGTCAGGGGATACAGGCGAGTGCCGCGACCTCCACCGAGGATCAGAACCGTGACATCGTGAGCGAGATCTTCCACCCTTGGCATGGCCACCACCCTTCGTCGGACCGGTCTCCGGAAGTCTACCAAAGGTAGCGCGAAGCGGTGGGTCAATCCCAGTTCATGGCGGGCCGGGGTTCACCCCTCTCGATGGGAGGGTGCCAGCACCGTCCGTCACCGTCCATCCGGTCCCACGCGTCCTCCCGGCCGAGGGAATTTCGGTTATCTCAGCGACGATAGAGAGGATATAGTCTGAGAATGAACCGCGATCAACACGATTGGACCGCCGACCGAGAACGGGACCAGGAACTGGTAAAGGCCTGTCGGCAGGGCTCTGAGGAAGCCTGGGTGGCCGTGTGGCGGCGGTACGGACCGCTCGTCAAATCCGTCGCCCGCCGGACCGGCTGCGATTCCGAGGAAGCGCGAGACGTCCTTCAACGAGTCGCGCTGGTTGCTCTGCAGAAGCTCGATGGCCTCCGCGACCCGAAGAAACTGCCGTCCTGGTTGGCGGGCATCGCCCGCTTTCAATCCCTCGAGATGATCCGGCAGCGGCGACCGGCTGCGCTGCTCCAGGATGATTCAGCTGTCAGCGATCCTCGATACGACGAAGAGATGGTCCGAACGGAAGACCTCGCTCGACTCCGCCAGGCCTTTGCCCAGCTCGAGGAGCGTTGCCAACGGCTGCTCCATCGATTGATGCTCAAGGAGCCGCCCGATTCGTATCAGGACGTGGCCCGGGACGAAAACCTGTCGGCAACCTCCATCGGCCCGATCCGGCTTCGCTGCATGAAACGGCTGGGAAAACTGATCGTCGGCCTGTCTCGTTCGGACTCCTGAGCGCACTCAATGGGAGAGAGGTTGAAATGAACCACTTGACCGAAGCGCATATCGTCGACCTGATCGAAGGGGAAGGTTCTTCCGAGGCCGAGGCTCATCTCGCCGCCTGCCCCGAGTGTCGATCCTCAAAGCTCCTCTGGGTCGACCGGATCGAAGCGCTCCGCGAAATGAGTCGAGAAAGTGTCGACGAATCAGAGCTGCACCGCCTCAAGGTTCTCTTTCGTCAGCTCGGCCCGGGCGAGGATCGGGCCCCGCGTTGGATCGCCAGGCTCGTGCGTTCATCCGCCGCCGCGCCCGCCGCGGCTCGCGGTCTGGCTTCGGGAGAGATTGCGGAGTACACCGCCGGACCCTACACCCTCATGTTACGGGTCGGTGCGCTGGGGTCGCGTTCGACGGTGTCCGTCATCGGTCAGATTGCAAACGTCGAAGAACAGCGCAGTGTCGGCGGCACCTTCGCCCTGACGCCGCCGAACGGGCGGGTCCGGCTCTCGGATGTCGATGAGTTCGGCGAATTCAACCTTCCCGAGGTGGAGCCCGGGAGGTACCGGGGGACGTGGTGGTTCGGTGACCAGATCATGGTCGTCCACAACGTCGAGATCGGAAGCGATGACGAGCCATGAGATCGACCTCGTCGTCCCCGACGAGGCGATGCGCCTGCTCGCCTCGGGCGAAGACGAAACGGCGGGAGAGTGGCTCCGCGACTACGCGGAGCGTCTCGCCCGGGCCGAACCAGGTCGAGGGATCGAGTGGGCGGCGAAGGCCTCCTCGGCGGAATTCGACCGCCCCCTGTTCAGCGCCTATCTCAAGTGGGCGGCCGGCGTCGTTCACCACCTGACCGGAGAGCCCGCCCGAGCGGAGAAAGACCTCGTTCAAGCGGCGCGCGGGATGACGAAGTGCCGACGGCCCGATCTCGCCGATCGAGCCAGTCTGCTGCTCATCGATTGCCACGGGGAACAGCTCCGACTCGACCGGGCGAGACGACTGGCGCGGCGCCTTGAGACCCGCTTCGCCGAGCGCGGAGATGCCGAGCGCGGCGCCGTGGCCCTGGCGAATCTCGCCTGCGCGGAGGATGCCGCGGACCGCGTCGACCGCGCCCAGAAGCTCTGGCGGAGAGCCATCCGCCGGATGAAGCCGGGGGGCCTCAGACACCTTCTCGCCCGGGCCAACCTGGCGAACTCCGCCGCTCTCGCCGGTCGCTTCTCCCACGCGGCGCAGGAGCACCGGGAGATTGCCCGGACCGCGCGCGAACTCGGCTTCGGCAACCTCGCCCTGCACGCGGAGCTGAATCTCGCCGAGACCGAGTTCGCCGTCGGCCGGGTCGAAGCCGCGTTGGCGGGGTGGAATCGAGTGATCGACGCCGCGAGGATCGAGGGAGATCTCGGGATGGAGCTCGTGGCGGAGATCGATCTCGCCACCGCAGAGACCGAAATCGGCGAGCTCGATCTCGCCAAGGCGCGCATCGGCCGTGCGCTGCCCGGGCTTCGTGAAGCGGGACTCCTCCACGACGAGGCGCGAGCGCTCCGGCTTCTCGCGGTCATCGACGCAGCCCAGGGCCGATTCGATCGCTGGCACGCGGCGATCGATGGGCTCCGCGGTCCGGAGATGCAGATACAGCGCGACCTTCTGACCATCGACGTGGCCCAGTTGGACCCGACGATCGATCCGCCGCAGATCATTCGGGCTGCGCGGCGGCTTGCATCCGCGGGGCTTCGTCACCGGGCCATGCTGGGTCTCGCGTGGGCCGGCGAGCGCTCTCTCGACCGAGGCAACCATCGCGGGGCACGACGGTGTGCCGCTGAGGTCCTCGCCAGCAATCGTTCGTCGGCCTGGGCCCGGATGGTATCTCACCACGTGCTCGGCAGGATGGACCGACCGGGATCGACCCGCCACCTCTTCCGGGCCGTTCACTGGGCGGACCGCCTCCACGGTCGGCTTTCGGCGCTCTCGGACCGGAGCGCCTTCCTCAAGGTCCGCGGCGACGTCTACCTGGATCTCCTGGCGACCCTGCTCGATCGGAACACCTCACGCGACCGCCGACGCGCTCTCGACATCCTGTCGCGATTCCGCTCGAGTTGGTTCCTCGACGAGATCGAGCGCCGCGCCGATCTCGGCGACGATCCCGAGATGCGCCGTTGGCAGGAGCTGAGGGCGCGCCTGGCTTCGTTATTGGAGAAAATGGAAGGCGCCGATGAACCGAGGATCCGGAGGTTCGGCGTTCACATCCACCGCGAGTTGAGAGGCCTGGAGGGCGAACTCCGGGAGACCGAAGTCGCCCTCGCGCGGCGAGCACCGGGGCTCCTTCCGGACGGCATCGGACGCTCGGTGGCAAAGGATCTCCTGAATCGACTCCCTCACGACGAGGTCTTTGTCGAGTATTTCCTCGATGCTCGCGATCTTGTGGTTTTCGTCGCCTGGCGGGGCAAGCTCCGCGTTGAGCGGATCCGCAACATCGCCCCGGAGGTCCGCTCGTTGTCCGCTTCGGTTCGGTTTCACATGGACACCGCGACCTGGCGCGAGAGCGATTCGTCTCGGGGCTCCGCATCCGCCCTTCAGCATCGTCTGCGGCGCCTCGCCGGGATCCTTCTTCCGCCGTTGCCGCCCGATGGCTGGAATGCGCTCTGGCTGGCCCCCCACGCCGAGCTCTACCACCTCCCGTGGGCGGCGATTGAGCTCGACGGCGGAATTCCCCTGATCGATCGCTCGGTCATTTCGCTCGTCCCCGGGGCCGGCGTCGCCGCCGCCCTTCTGCGCGATCTGACCCCCTCACCGCACCGGATCGCCTTCGGCGCCGCCTCGAGCGCCGACCTCCCCATGATCGACAAGGAGATCAGCGAGCTCGCGCGGATCGTCGACGGATCCGTCGTCATGGAGACCGCGACTCGTGGTGACTTCCTCGCCATGCTGTCGTCGTTCGACATCGTTCACCTGGCGGGTCATGCCGTGGTCCTCGACGGCATGCCGTCGGCCTCCGGTCTTCGGCTGAGCGATGGGTACGTCACCGTTCATGATCTCGCCGCGACGCGAATCACCGCGAAATTGGTGAGCTTCGGCGTTTGTTCTGGAGTCCGTATGGGCGACGACCACATCGATCACCGTTACGACAGCTTCCTGCGATCCCTGATGGCCGGAGGAGTGCGGTCCGTGGTCGGAGCCATCTCGCCGGTGAAGGACGATGTCGCCTGCGCCTTTGATCTCGAGTTCTTCCGCGGAATCCAGAGACTCAACAACCCCGGAGCCGCTTTCCGGGCGGCCGTTGAAGGGCTGCGGCGGCACAATCCCAACCCGGCGATCTGGGGCAACTTTCACTTCTACGGAGACCACCGGCCTTGGAGTCTTTCATGATCAGCAGATGGATACGGACCTCGATTCTGGCGATCCTCGCCATCGGCCTCGCCGGAACCGCGGCGGCCGGATCACCGGATCCGGCAACCGGAGAAGGTCGGATCCGGGTTCTCGAGAGACCGGTGGTGTTTATCATCACCGCCGACGTTTCCTGGGTCGAACCACCGAACCGCCTCGGTCTCGCCGGCGGCTGGACCGTCGAGCTCGCCGAGCCGTCCGCCGAGCTCGACGATCTCGCAGTCATGATCGCCACAGACGGTGTTCAGCAGCTCCGGGTCATCGGGCAGCGAGCGCCGGGTCGAAGCGACAAACTCATCACCCGCGCGGAATTCGTCATGCCCGCCGGGCGCTTGATCGCGGCAACCGAAGGCCGCGGCCGGCAGGAAGCTTCAACCGTCGCTCCGCCGGTCGCAGCTCCGATTCGCCACCGGTCATCCGCCCTCAAGGATGGCGATACCATCGAGGGCCTTCTCTCCTCGTTCATCCCCGATGGACTCAAGCTCTATGTCAACGCAACGACCGAGTATGACGTCATCGTCAACGGCGACACGGAGTTCGACGGATTCACCGCTCTGACCGATCTCGCCATCGGGGACTTCCTGGAGGTCAGGGGCCAGGTCGACGGCTCGACCATCATCGCCGAAAGGATCAGACTGCTCGCCGATGGGGGCGAAACCACTCTCGAGGGCGCCATCACCGGCTTCACCTCGAGTGGATTCGATCTCGATGTCGCCTCGACGATCTATGAAGTCGTGGTCACGACCGAGACCCTCTTCCAGAACTTCGGATCGCTGTCCGACCTCGGAATCGGTGACGACGTCAAGGCCAAAGGCGCCCTCCAGGAACTCGTGCTCACCGCGACCGAGGTCGAGCTCATCTCCGGTGGCGGCGGTGGCGGCGGTGGCGGCGGCGGGGGCGGCGGTGGTGGCGGCGGCGGCGGGGTGGACTTCGAGTCCAAGGGTCTTCTCACCCGCCTCCTGCCTCCCGATCGATTCACCATGAATGACGGCCGCACCTATCTCGTCGACGCATTCTCGGTTTTCGATCCGATCATCGGCTCGTACGCGGGTCTCTCCGAGGGACAGTACCTCGAGGTCAAGGCGGTCCGCACGGCCAGCGGCGACAACCTCGTCGTCGAGATCGAGTACGAGGGCGAAAGCCAGAGCGGCCAAGGGTATGTCGAGTTCGAGGGCACCGTTCTCGCGATCGATCAGAATTCCCTGGAAATCGACAACGGCACCGTCGTCCTTCTTCTCCCGTCGACCCTGTTCACCGGTGACGCCGACTCGTGGCAGGATGTCGTCCCCGGCTGGTCCGTCGAAGTCCGGGCGCTGCTCGAATTGACCGGGACATTCTCGGCCATCGAGGTCCGAACCGAGAATCCGGATCCTGCGACCATCGGCGGCCAGGAATTCGAACCGCAGCAGGCCCTCGTCGTGCCCGTCGTCGGCGCCAACGGCGACGCTCTCGCCGATCGATACGGCGCCGAGGTGGTCGGCCGAGTCGGCGACCTCGCCTTGCTGTTGTGGTGGCCTGAGCCCATCGACGACGATCTCCTCGCCGATCTTTCGGTCGACCCCCAGGTCGCGGCGGTGGAGCCCAACTACTTCTTCCGCGATCCGGAAACCGTCCGCCGGCGCTATCCCACGGTCGACCGCAACGCGACCAACACCAAGCTTCTGGAACAGCCGGCGACACAGCAGGTCCGGATGTCCGAATCTCACCAGCTCGCCGATGGCCGCGGCATCGTCATCGCGCTCATCGACACCGGGGTGGACCCGTTGCATCCGGTGCTTCGCCGGCGGGTGATTCCCGGCGGGCTCGATCTGGTGGACGGGGATCTCCGACCCTGGGAGGAACGGGACGGAATCGACGACGACGGCGACGGCGACACCGACGAGGCCACCGGACACGGCACCTTTGTCGCCTCGATCATCGCCATCGCCGCGCCCGGCGCCTCGATCCTCCCCTATCGCGTCCTCGACGACGACGGCGGCGGGACCGCGTACAACCTGGCGTTGGCCCTCGCCGATGCGATTCAGCGTCGGGTCGATGTCATCAATCTCTCACTGGTCTACCGGGAACGCTCGACGGCGGTCGACCTGCTACTCGAACGAGCCGCCGGGGAGGGCATCGTCGTGGTGACCTCCGCCGGCAACGACAGTCTGCCCTCGATTCCGTTCCCGGCATCGGACAGTCACACGCTGGCGGTTGCGGCGCTGGGGGCGGACGGCCTGACTCTGGCCGAGTTTTCCAACCGGTCCGACGGCGTGGCCATGGTGGCTCCCGGTGAAAACGTCTACGGCGCCCTCGACGAACAGACCTTCGGCACCTCGAGCGGAACCTCGATGGCGGCGCCGTTTGTCTCGGCAACGGTGGCGATCCTGCTGAGCGCCGACCCCGGTCTGGATCCTCTGCTCGTCAGGAATGCCCTTCAGCAATCCGGTGTTGCGATCCAAGACGGTGTGTGGACGGGCACGGTGCTGGATATGGCCGCAGCGGCGGCTCTGGTCGCGAGTCCGTGACGCAACAACCAACGACGCGATCCTGAGAGAGGCGAAAAATTGACTCGCACAAACCGAAAACGATTCGGACTCGTCATCGTGTTCGCGGTCCTCATGGGCCACACCTCCATCGGTTCGGCGCAACAGGCGGGACGGGACCCCGCGCCGGGTCAACCCCTGCCTGGCGGCACGACATATATCGACATGGCGCACCCGCTGACCTCGAGCGGGACCGTCGACCTCTGGCGGGCAGCGAGCACCCAGGGAGCACGGGTGATGCTCAAGGTCTACCGTCCTGACGGCGACCGGCTCGTCATGGTGGGGACCTCGCCGCTTCAGACCGTCACCGCCGGAGAGGTCGCCACGTTCTCGTGCCGGATCCCAGTGGCTCGGAACGATCTCATCGGAATCTTCTGCCCCGACTCGAGCTGTGTCGACGCGTTCTCCGATGGCGAGACCCTGTCGGCCCCCGGCGATCTCGGAACCACCTTGCTGGCGAGTTACACGCCCGGTGTCGGGTCACCCGCGATCTTCGCCGCCGGTTCACTCCTCGCCGATGTCCCATCGACCGCCGCAACCGATCTCGTGGTTCCGGTGGTCGCGCGCACCGCGGGTCTCAACGGCACCGTTTGGTCGACCAGCCTCGAAATCCACAACACCGGCGACGGGGTCGCTCAGATCGCGATCTTCTTCAATCGCTCGAATCAAAACAACACGACTCCCGCCGCCTCGGCCCAGGCGGAGATCCAGCCAAAAGGCACCCTGGTCTACGGGGACCTCCTCGTCGAGGCGTTCGAGCTCGCCGAGGACGTCGGATCTGTGGACATCGTCTCCTCCGAACCCGTTTTCGCCCACGCGAGGATCGCGAATTACGGCGGTGTCGCCGGCAGCTTCGGGCAGTCTGCGATGGCGGTGCCCGTGGTTTGGGCCCTCGGCGAGGACGACGTCCCCGGAGCCAACCCCGACGCCGATGTCGCCACCCTCTTCGAGTGTCGGGAGGATGCCGATTTCCGCTGCAATCTCGGCATCGCGAACGTGGCCAATGCTCCGCTCACGATTGCGGTCCGTGCCTGGATCGGGCCCGACGCCACCGGGACCCCATTGAATCTCGAGCTCGAACCCTTCTCGCACACCCAGGTGAACCGCGTCCTCCGGTCCATGGAGGTCTCCGCCGCCGGCGGGGTGCGTCTGGAGGTCTCCGCCGGCCCCGGTTCTGCGGGCCGGTTCTTCGCCTACATGTCCAGCGTCGACAACCGGAGCGGCGATGCGGTGTTCCTCCTCGCCGACCGGAAGCCGACACTTCCGTAATCGTTGGTCCGTTCTTCAGCGCCTCCTCCGGTGGGCCCTGCAGACCCTTCCCTGGAGGTTTTCTCTTGAAACCGGTATTGACCACCGCGGCAGCCGTGCTCACAGTATTGTCCGGCCTTATCGCAACCGTTGCGTCTTCGGAGACCGTCGACCACGAGGGACCGCCGGACGGCGTCCATCTCTCGGTATCGGAGATCGCGGCCCCAAATTTCACCGACCCGGACTGGCGGACCAAGATCCTGCCCTACGTTCGCGACCTCCTCGAAGGTCGCACCGAGACCGTGCTCGGGATCTCGATCGGTGATGGCCAACACCTCGTCATGGTCAGCCTGGCCCGGCAAGACGCGACCGCCGTCGTCGCCCGAGGTCAGGGAGCTGGACTCGAGCCGGCGCTTCGGAACGCTGCCTCGAGGCTCCGTTCCCATCTGACGTCGACGGAGATCGAAAACGGCAGGCTCAAGGTCGATGGGGGATGACGCCTACCGCGCCGCCGCGGATCGGGGTCTGGAGTACCTGCTGACCTTCGCCCGGCCGCCAAAGGAGACCGATCGCGACCAGACATTCGAGGCGGTCGTCTCGCCGGGCGAAGAGGCCAAGCTCGGCGGCGCCGCGCTCGCCGTCCTGGCCATGGTGCAGTACCAGGTCGCGACCGGAACCGACGATCGTCTCGATCGATCCCGCAGCATGGCCCGTTTCCTGCTGTTCCAACAGGAGGCCGACGGGCACTTCCATTCCAAGTACTTCTACGGCCCACCGGATCCGAAGCCGTTCGAGTCGATCTACTATCCCGGCGAAGCGATTCTCGCTCTGGTCAGACTCTTCGGAGTCGATCCAAGGGATGAGTGGCTCGCAGCTGCGCGAGCAGGCGCCGACTGGCTGATCGATGTTCGAGACGCAGGCAAACCGACATCTGCTCTGCCTCACGATCACTGGCTGTTGACCTCGATGGCGGCGGAGGGTGCCGCAGCGACCGACTGAGAATACGGCTCTCCTGTTCTTGCGCGCCGGAGGACAAAAGAAGAGAGGCGGGGCATCGCGCCCCGCCTCTTGTTTGACCGAGCCCCGATCGATCGGGAGCTCAGATTGGGGGAAGAGGATCACACACCGTGATCACGGTCCGTCGTCATCGTCGTCGTCATCATCGTCGTCATCGTCATCGTCGTCGTCGTCATCGTCGTCGTCATCATCGTCGTCGTCGTCATCGTCATCGTCGTCGTCGTCGTCGCCCGAGATCCCGGTGAACGTCCCGGAGAGAAGCGGTGTTCCCTGGTCGTCCTTCCACTCGACCACCCGCAGGTCTTCGACGGGCTGCATTTCAGGAGGGAGCGGATTCTCGTCGTCGGGGTGTTCGAGCTCGAGACCGGCCTGCCCCACCGAGTCTGCGATCACGATACCAGCGGCGAACGCATCGACCTCGATCGTATAGGAGCTCCCGGGGTTGAGACCGGTCGCCATGGTCTTGAACTCCTGCTTGCCGTCCGACTCGCGCTCGACCTTGGCCATGCCGATGGCGAAACCTCCGGTGAGATCGGTCAGCGGGATCCGCTCTTCGTGGACGGTGGATCCACCTGTTCCACCGCCGCCACCACCGCCGCCACCACCGCCGCCGCCACCGCCACCGCCACCACCGCCGCCGCCGCCGGCAACATTCTGGAAGTTGCCGTCGAGGACAGGCGCCATAGACCGATCGAGGACCCAGGCTGCCTGGAGCACACCGGCTGCAGGAAGCTCGCTCGGGACCGGGGCGTGCGAGTCGTCCGGCGACTCCAGTTTGAGCTCGGCGTCGCCAAAGCTGTTGGTCCGGACGGTGCCGAGGACCACGTCGTCGATATGGATCGAGTAGCTCGCGTTCGGCTCGAGATCAAAGAGACTGACCTCCACCTGTCGACGGGACGTTCTTTGCTTGAGTTCATCCTGGCGATTCCGATCCTCGACCTTGACCCGGCCCCAGCCGGTAGCGGCGCCCACCGGCTGCAACGCTGCGATCACTGTTTCCCGTTCTCGATCGTGCCGTTGCTGGCTGCTGCTTCCGCGCGTGCCGGCGGTGGTCACTGTCGCAGCCATCATCAATCCCGCCGCGATGAGCGCCATGTTGCGAAGAAGTCCGATTTGCATTGATGCCTCCTGTTCGCTCGTGCTGGTTGGTTAATGCCGGCTGTTGCCGGCAAATCGTCGTGTTCGTTGGTACAGTGCGGCCCGATCTACAATTGAGACACCCACTCAACATTTCGATCGGGTTGCCGGCGACGCCCTGAGTTGCCGGGCAATTCTCTTCCAGCGCAGGCCCTGGAGAAACGCCGGGGCACATCGACCACTTCGGAGGGGTTGACTTCCTTTCGAAACCGCGTATTTTTTTCGTTGTGACGAAAATTTTGAGCATTGATGAAGCTGACCTGCCGGTACACCGACTCCACATGGGCCGACGCCAGCCGTCGACCCCAAACTCGGGTCTGCTTCTCGTCGTCCGGGTGCTCCTCATCGCGGCCGGAACGGTTGTCCCGAGTTCGGCGGACGATCACCTCGCCGCCACCACGGAATCTCTTGGAACCGGGAAACAGCAGACGTCGCCTCACACGCTCCAGCGGAAACAGGGACTCATGGGAACGTGGCTCGAAGTCACCATCCGGGCGAACGACAGAACCGTTGCGATCGATGCCTCTGAGGCGGCATTCGCCGCAGCCGAAGCTGCAGACCACCGCCTTTCGACGTGGCGCGATGACACCGAGTTGGCAAAGGTCAACGATCTTCGGCCGATCACCCCGGTCGAGATCTCGCCGCTTCTCAACCGGGACCTGGCGACAGCTCTCATGTGGAACCGCGCGACCGGCGGCGCATTCAGTCCGGGTGTCGGCTCACTCGTCACCCTCTGGGATCTTCGCGGAGACGGAAGAGTACCGACCGACTCGGAGTTGAAGAGGGCGCTCGCCGATTCATCGTTGGCCGGAACCGGGGTCGAGGACGGGCGGATCCGGTTCGGGCAGCCCGGACTCCAGCTCGAGGAAGGCGGCTTCGGCAAGGGGGCCGCGCTTTCAGATGCCATCGCCGCCGCCACCGGGCACGGCGCCCTGTGCGTCATACTCGATTTCGGGGGTCAGATTGCAGTCGGCGGCCACTGCGATCCCGTCCCGATCGGAATCTCGGACCCCGATCATCGCCGACGGATGGTCGGCTTCCTGTCGATCACCGAAGGAAGTGTCGCCACATCCGGCCTCTCGGAACGACATTTTGTCGCCGGCGATGTCCGCTATGGCCACATCATCGACCCTGGAACCGGGTCGCCGGCGCCCGATTGGGGTTCGGTGACCGTCCTCGCACCGGATCCACTCGCCGCAGACTGCATTTCGACCGCTCTTTTCGTCATGGGGCCGAAATCCGGGATGACCTGGGTCGGTCGTCAACCCGAGATCGAAGCCGTCTTCAGTTTGAGAACCGACGCCGGGTTGCGCATCGTGGCCACGTCCGGGCTGATCGGGCATCTGACTCCCATGGAAGGCCTCTCGGTGGAGTGGATTCCCAGGGCCGATCCTCAGCGGCGCGGCCCGCCCCTCTCCGGCTCAACCGGGAACTGATTGACCATTAGAAGCCAGAAATATGACGAGCATGAGCTCTGGAGGACGGGTTGATGTCACGAAAAACGACGCGACTGCGTATCAGTTTCTTTCTGGCCATGAGTCTGGGTGCGACGCTCGCCCTTGCCGAATCCCCTGAGGAACGAGCCGACCGCCTCGAGCGCGAGATCGAGCAACTCAGGACCATGATCGCGGAAATCCAGGAAAAGTCAGGAGAGGACGATCGTCTGTCCGAGATCGAGCGTCAGCTCGGAATCCTGGCCGAGGAGGTCGAGAACCTCAAGATCGGCGAGGAAATCCCGATCGCCACGAGCTCGGACCCGATTCCCGGTCTGGCGCCCGCCGCCGCGAAGGTCTACCGAAAGGACCAAGGGCTCTCCATCGGCGGCTACGGTGAGGGCCTCTTGGAGATCTTCGACGACACCCGTGACGACGGCTCCGCCTCGGGTAAAACCAATACCTTCGACCTGCTCAGGGCGATCGTGTATTTCGGCTACAAGTTCAATGACCGATTCGTCTTCAATTCAGAAGTCGAGTTCGAACACTCAACCACGTCGGAAAGCGGCAGCGCCTCGGTCGAGTTCGCCTACCTCGACTACCTCTATCGGCCCGGTTTCAATGTCCGTGGCGGTCTTCTCCTCGTGCCCATGGGATTCGTCAACGAGGTGCACGAACCGACCACGTTTCTCGGCGCAAGGCGTCCCGAAACCGAAGTCCGGATCATTCCCTCGACGTGGAGGGAGAACGGGGTCGGGGTGCACGGAAGCCTGGGCGGATTCACCTATCGGACCTACCTGATAAACGGACTCGACGCCTCCGGATTCTCGGCTGCCGGCCTCCGCGGGGGTCGACAGAAGGGATCAAAGGCCAAGATCGACGACGCTGCATGGGTGGGTCGCGCCGACTGGATCGGAACACCGGGCCTCATGGCGGGCTTCTCCGCCTACTACGGCGACTCGGGTCAGGATCTGACCGCGCCCGACGGCAGCGGAGTCGATGTTCCGACGAGGATCTGGGAGGCCCACGTCGAGTGGCGCATCAAGGGTCTCGAGCTTCGCGGTCTCTACGCCAACTCGAGCCTCGGGGATGTTGCGGCTCTCAACGAGGCGCTCGGACTCGTGGGCGGCGCCTCGGTCGGTGAAGAAATGGAAGGCGCCTACCTCCAGGCCGGCTGGGATCTCCTGGCGCGCCGTCAGGGAAGACAGTCCTTGACCCCATACCTGCGTTGGGAGAGGGTCAACACCCAGAAGAAGGTGCCCAATGGGTGGGAAAAAATCGGCGCCGCCGACACCGAGGTCTTCACCCTCGGGCTCGCCTACCAACCGATCGAACAGCTCATCATCAAGATCGATTGGCAGGACATCGACAACGCGGGCGGCACCGGAGTGGATCAGTTCAATGTGGCATTCGGTTATATCTTCTGAGGTCGTTTCTGAAACCCGAGGCGCTGTCGCGCGCCTCGCTTTTCTCTTCGTCTTCCTCGCAGCGGCGGGCGCCGCCCAACCGGCCGGGCTCATCTCGGTTGAGGAAGCCCTCGAAGCGGCTTTTCCGGAGGCGGACGTCAAACGTGAGACCGTCTTCCTCACCGATGCGCAGATGGACACGGTCGAACGCGACGCTGGTGCTCGACCCGGGAGCGCCCTCACGACACGATTTCGTGCGCGGTCCGGCCAATCCACGATCGGCTGGGCTTATCTCGACACCCACCGGGTCCGGACGCTGCCCGAGACTGTGCTGGTGTTCATCACTCCGGACGGGTCGGTCCGACGGATCGAGGTCGTCGTGTTTCGAGAACCGATGGATTATCTGCCGCCCACCACCTGGTACGGTCAGTTCGAGGGCCGCGAACTCGACGAAGAGCTCGAGCTCAAAAGGGCGATCCGGCCGATCACCGGGGCGACGCTGACGGCCCGGGCGACCACCGATGCCGTCAGGAGAATCCTCGCCATACACGCGGCGATCGAGGAGTGAAAATCACAACCATGAGTCGCACGGAGCGTTGGCTGTACGACATCTCCAATCTCCTCGTCGGGGGCACCGGAGTCACCTATGGGGTGATGAGGTACCTGATGGAGTCGCCTGACGAGTGGGCCGTGGTGAACCACCCGTGGCAACCGCACGTACAGCATCTTCACGTGGTGGCCGCGCCTTTGCTGGTCTTTGCCTGCGGTCTTCTCTGGAGCCGTCACGTTCTTCCGAAACTCAACGCCAACGACCCACGAGGGCGGACTTCAGGCATCGCCCTCGTCCTGCAGATCATCCCCATGGTGTTTTCCGGTTATCTCATCCAGGTGTGCATTTCGGATGGCTGGCGGACAGTCTGGATCTGGGTCCACCTGGTCGCTTCACTCGCGTGGATCATGATGACCATCGCCCACCGGTTTCCGATTCCCGGCCACCGGGAAACGGATTTTGACCGGAAGGACGACGCGGTCCGGGATCCGCCAAAGTAGGTTCTCAAGACACGTGAATCCCCCTCCGAGATCGAGGCCGCCGTCTCGATTCCTGAATTCGCCACACTTCTTAGTGATGAGATCAGGGATCTTTCTCGATTCAACCAACGGCCAACGATCGTGATCGTGGTTTCCCCAACGATCACGCCGGCGCACAACCTCAGGAGTCAGGGAGTCAAGCAATGAAAGCCACGTACAGCAAAACCGCCACAACGATCACATTACTCCTCATCACCGCCACCGCGGGCGCCCAGATCGCATTCGCCCCCGCCACCGACTATCCGGTGGGCACGAGCCCCGCCGGTGTCGCGCTTGCTGACTTCAACGGCGACGGGAGACCGGATTTGGCAGTCACCGGCGATGCACCCGATCGCGTCAGTATCCTCCTCAACACCGGCGCCGGCACCTTTGGGCCGGCGAACGACCTCGCGCTCGCGGGCGGCAGCAGCCCGCACGCCGTGGTCGCCATCGATGTCGACAACGACAACGATCTCGATCTGGTGGTCACCCGCAAGAACGTCGATGACATCCAGATCCTGGTCAACACCGGCGGAGCCTTCTCACTCGGCGCGACCACCGACGTCGTTGGTCTGCTCCCGCGCGCCATTGTTGCCGCCGATCTCGACGGCAACGGATTCAAGGACGTGGTGACCTCGAACCGGGACTCCAACAACGTTTCGGTGTTCCTCAACACTTCCGGCGCCTTCGCAGCCGCAGTGATTTACGCGGTGGGCGGCGAACCGCGAGGCCTCACCCTCGGCGACTTCAACGGTGACCTGCTTCTCGATATTGCGGTCGCATGTAACGACGATCGCCGAGTGGACGTCCTGTCCAACATCGGCGGGGGCGCGTTCGGCCCTCCTTCGAGTCTTTCGGTGGGACCGAATGTCCGTCCCGACGGGGTGACCACCGGCGATTTCGACCGTGATGGCGACATGGACATCGCGGCAGCCAGCTCCGGTGTGGGGTTCGACATTGCCGACGTGTTCTTGAACACCGGCGCCGGCGCCTTTGCCGGCGCCGTGGAATACCCTGTCGGCGGCTCCAATCCGGGCGGGATCGTCGCGGCCGACCTCGATGTCGACGGCGTTCTCGATCTCGCGGCCGCCAACCAGGATTCGGCCAACGTGTCGGCCCTCCGCGGTCTCGGCGCCGGCAACTTCGGCGCCGCTGTCATCACGAATGTCGGTATCACACCGGAGGTCGTTTCGACTCACGATCTCGACGGCAACGGAGCGCTCGACCTCGTGACCGTCAACCGCGACTCGAACAACGTGTCGGTGCTGCTCAACCTGAACACGGCGCTGCTCTTCGACGACGATTTCGAGTCTGGGACAATCGCTGCGTGGTCGGCGGCGGTACCCTGACCGAGCAGCTGAAAGCCGCCCGTCCACGATACGCCCGGTGTGCAAACGGCAGGGCAGCGCAGGTTCCGTTTCTGCGGGAAAGGCGCGCTCCTCCCACTCGCGGCCGCCGACCGACACTTCTGATTCACGCGTATCCGGGAGGGTGACAGACCTTTCGCCTCGGCACCCCATGAGGGAATTCGTCGAGAAAGTATCTCGTTTCTTTTGCAGATCACACTGATGAACAAGAACGGAGCCTCCAATGCACCACAGTGTTATCCGAAAGGTCGACTTGGAAATGGATCTCCACAAACCGGAATCCGACCGGTCTCCTCTCCTCGAATCCGGCTTCCGCGACCGCCAGTGCGGCACCGAAGATGACTCGCGACAACAAAGGACTCGAGACCATGTACGCCACCCGAACGAAAGCCCCCGTGGCACAAGCACACCTTCAGGTCGCGCAGCTCCTCAGGCACATACTGAGTACTGCGGTCCTTCTGGTCGCGATTCCGGCCGCTGCGCAATGGGAGACCCAGAGCCCGCTGCCGACCCACCTCGATGTCCGGGGGGTCGGAGCGCCGACGGCGCAGCGGGTCTTCATCGCCACCGATGACAACTCATTCGACAACGGGGGCGCCCTTTTCGAGTCGGTCGACGGCGGCAGCACGTGGATCCAGCGCGATGTGCCGTTCAGCCTGGGATCGCCGCTCAACGGCATCTTCTTTCTCGACGACCAGAACGGTTGGACCTGGGGTAACGCCAACTATCGAACGACCGACGGCGGGACCACCTGGACCGAGCTGCCCGTCCTCGGTTCGGCGTACTTCATGCGGTTCTATTCCCCGAGCTTCGGTCTCGCCACGGGCAACTTCGACCGATATGTCAGCCGCGACGGCGGACTCAGCTGGGAGCCCTCCCCGAACGCCATCTTCTCTTTTGATTTCGCCGACGGTTTGACGGGTCTGGGCGTCGCAGAAAGCGGCCTCTACCGGACATCGGACGGCGGCGACACGTTCACCCTGGTGCACGCCGGCGACGCCAAGGCCGTCGCCTTCCTCTCGGCCACCGTTGCCGTGGCGATCGTGGACGGCGCGTTCGCACGCTCGACGGACGGCGGCGTCAGTTGGACGGCGGGCGCTCCGGTCGACGGCCGAAGCCGCCTCGTCGCGGTCTCGGCCGACGTCGTGCTCGCCTGGGGCCGCGCCGGCGCTTTCCCGGACTTCGACGATCGGATCTTCCGGTCCTCGGACGCCGGCCAGACCTGGACCGACCTCGGCGAGGTGATCGATCCCGGCGCCTTCGCCTCGTCGATGGCGTTTGCCGTGCCCGACCCGCAGACCGTTGTGGTGTCCGACGGCGCCGGCAATATGCACCACTCCTCCGACGCCGGTCAGACGTGGGCGCCGGCCTTCGCCTCGCCCGGCTTCCAGCCCGGCTTTCTCAGCAGCGCCGAGCCCGCCTTCGCCGACCCGCTCACCGGCTACTTCGGTTTCGGCGCCGGCTTCGTCATCAAAACCACCGACGGCGGCGCCAGCTGGACGCAGATCTCGAGCGGCTCCGGCGAGTCCCTCAACGACATGGATCGTTTTGCGGACGGCACCCTCATCGCCGTCGGCGAGAACGGCGCCGTGCTGACCAGCACCGGGTCGATTCCGTGGACTCTTCGAGAACGGTTCACCGCATCCCACCTCCAGGCGGTTCAGGTCATCGGGCCGCAGGAGGTCGTGGTCGTGGACGAAACCTCCAGGGTCTACAGCAGCGGCGATGGCGGCGCGACCTGGTCGGCGGCTGCGGCAACACCACCGGGCCTCGAGGCGGAGGATCTCTTCTTCACCACTCTTCTCGACGGGTGGGTCACCGGCTTCGGCAATGGCGGCGCGGCTGTTTTCCACACAACCGACGGCGGTGCGACGTGGACGGCGGTCCCGGGTTTCTCCGGAGCCTACAAGGCCGTGGATTTCGCAGGCGCAAGCGGCTGGGCCGCCAACGTCAGCGGCCGCTTCTACCGTACGGTGGATGGCGGGGCGACGTGGATCCAGGGCGACCTTCCCGGCTCGCCGCTCCAGATTCAGGACATGGATTTCTACGACTCGAACATCGGCTACGCCGTCGGCTGGTGGGGGACCGCGTTCCGCAGCGACGACGGCGGTGCGACCTGGCAGACGCTCCCCACCCCCAACACCACCGACCAGCTCACCGACATCTATCTCCTCGGTCCCGACGAGCTCTGGGTCAGCACCAACAACGACGTCGCCTACTATTCGGCCACGGGTGGTCAGAGCTGGGCCGTTCTGGGCATCGGCTCTTCGAGTTTCGGCACCTTCGCGGCCATCGCCGCCACGCCGGCCGGCGACGCCTGGGTGGCAGGTTTCCAGGGCCGAATCGAGCACTTCACCGGACCGCCGCCGCCGCCTCTCAACCAGCCGCCGGCTGCGTCATACAATTACGTGACCACCGGGCTCTCGGTGGCATTCTTCGACACGAGCACCGATCCGGACGGCACCATCATCAGCTGGCTCTGGGATTTCGGCGACGGCACGACTTCCACCGAACAGGACCCGGCCCACGTCTTTCCGGGGGCCGACACATACCACGTAAGCCTGGTGGTGACCGACGACGACGGTGACGCCGACGGCGCCCTCCAGTTCATCGTGGTCCAGCCCGGTCCAGGCGGCACCTTCGGCGACTTTACCGAGGTGACCCCGCTCGATCCGCTCTTCGTGACCCCGCAGAACGAGGATTTCTGGGTGGCCACCACCGCGCCCGCCGATTTCGACGGAGACGGCGACCTCGATATCGCGGTCCTCGGCTTCTACGTCGTCTACAACACGAGCGTCGAGGAGCGCCTCGTGCTCATCCGCAACGATGGTCCGGCCGCTCCCGATGAGTGGGAGTTCGCCTACATCGATGTCCCGCTGGGAACTCTGAGCGCCGGCGCGTCCGATCTCGCATGGGGGGACGTGGACGGCGACGGAGACCAGGATCTCGCGGTCGGAACCGACGGCCAAACGGTCATCTACCGCAACGATGCCGGCACCCTGATCGCGAGCGACACCGCACTGCCCGCCTACTGGGAGGACAACTTCCAGGCCGACTTCGATCTGCGCTCGATCACCTGGGCCGACTTCGACAACGACGGCGACCTCGATCTTCTGCTGCCCTCCGTCTGGGACGACACCGCCTTTGAGTACCGCACCCCCCTGATGCGGAACGACGGTTCAAACGGCACGGGCGGGTGGAACTTCACCGAGGTCCCCGCGGGCTTCGCACCGACCGGCCACGCCCAGAGCGCCTGGGCCGACTTCGACGGCGACCTCGACCTCGACCTGCTCTTGATCCACCTCGCGCCGCTGACCGACGACGGTTTCATCCGTCGCTACCGCAATGACGGGGGCGGCGTCTTCGTCGGCGAGGACATCCTCGGCGCACTCACCATCGAGCACGGCGAGGGGCAGTGGGGAGACTTCGACGACGACGGCGATCTCGACATTCTGGTCGCCGGCCACATCAAGGAGCTCGACGGCTCGTACAACACGGTCCTCCGGATCTACCGGAACGACGCCGAGACCTATGTTCCCATCGAGGTCCTCGCCTGTCCCATCTGCGACGGCTGGTGGGATCTCACCGCCGCCACCTGGGCCGATTACGACTCCGACGGGGACGTGGACATCCTCGTGGCCGGCAATTACAACTCCGGCTCGCAGATCGAAGGCCGCGCGAAGATCTACGACAACCAGGACGGCGTCTTCACCGACTCGGGCAACCAGCTGCCCGCCCCGCGGGCCTCTGGTTCGCGCGGGGGCTCCTTCACCTGGTTGGATATCGACGGCGAGGGCGATCTCGACTATTTCATCGCCGGCCAGTATTTCGTCCCGGGCGGCAACGGTCTGGTCGAGGCCCAGATGCACGTCTATCGCAACGACGCCGCCGGTCAGAACGACGCACCCACCGCACCGTCGTTCCTCAACGCCGATGTCGATGAAATCACCAACAACGTCGTCTTGTGGTGGAATGCCGCAACCGACGACCTGACCCCGGCTCAAGCGTTGACCTATGATCTCCGCCTCTTCCGTGACGGCGCCCCGACAACGGTTCCGAACATCCTTCCGGAATCGGGCAGCGTGAGTTCCGTCACCGAGTGGACCTTGACCGGGCTGCCCGACGGCGTCTACACCTGGACCCTGCGGGCGGTGGACAGCGCCTACAACGGCGGACCCACGGCCGAGGCCACCTTCACCGTCGGCGTCCCCGCCTCGACGGTCATCTTCACGGACGGCTTCGAATCGGGCGATGTTTCACAGTGGAATTGATCATCGGTGCGGGAGAAACCGTCCATCGGGCCGTTCTCCGCCGCCGGAGCAACCGACAGGGGCCGGCCGCGGCCTCGTCCGGCCATGACGGCTCCCGTGGGTGATTCAACGACGGGCCGCGGGGCTTCGGCGCCGCCTCCGCCGCCGGGACACGGCGGCGGGCGGGCCCTGCTCGAGGGGTGGCGCTGGCTGCGGACGCCCCTCCTGGTGTTCCTCGTGACCCGGCTCGGGATCATGGCCATCGCCTATGTCTCGGTCTCCGTCATCCCCGACGCGCAGGCGACCATCTACCACCTCAGGGGAACCGAGAACCGGCTCCTCGATGTCTTCGGCAGCCGGTGGGACACCGGGTTCTACGTCAGCATCGCGGAAGAGGGGTACCGCTTCGAAGGGGTCGAGTTGCCATCGGTGGCGTTCTTCCCCCTCCTGCCGCTCCTGATGCGGCTGCTGATGCCTCTCCTCGGCGACGCGGTCGTGGCGGGAATCCTCATCAGCAACCTCGCGCTCCTGGCAGCAACGATCGTGCTCTATCGTGCGGTCCTCGACGAGTGGGACGAGGCGGTGGCCGAGCGGACCGTGTGGTACCTGTCGGTCTTTCCAGCGGCGCTCTTCGGCTCCGCGATCTACACCGAGTCTCTCTTCCTCCTGACGGCGATCGGCGCGACCCTGCTGGCCCGGCGCGGCCGCTGGGTCGGCGCCGGGTTCGTGGGCATCGCGGCGGCGCTGACCCGGATGCACGGGGTGCTCGTCGCCGTCCTGCTGGCCGGCGAGTGGTGGAGACAGCGGCACGACCCCGCGAGCCCGGAAACCTCCGCTCGCCGCACTCGCGGCCGCGGCGGTGACGCCCCTGGGTACAGCGGCGTACATGTTCTACTGCTGGCGCTCGTTCGGAGACCCGTTCGCATTCGTGACTTCGGCCTCGGCCTGGGGCCGGGCGCCGAAATCGCCCTTCTCCACCATCGCCGAGCTCCTCCAGACTCCACCCGAAGGTTGGTTTTCGGCGCTTGTCGCCGGGACCATCCACGTCGACAACTGGATCGATCTGGCGGCGGTGCTCGTGTTCCTGCTGCTCGGCTGCGCGCTCCTCGCCGCCCGACGATGGGGTGAGGGTTTGTTCGTCGTCCTCGGCGCCAACCTCTCGTTCGGGTCGGGTCTGTTGATGAGCCAGCGACGCTACGTGTGGGTCCTGTTCCCGGTGTTCGTCCTGCTCGGCATCTGGGGAGATCGCCCCTGGCTCGATCGAACGATCATCGTGCTCTCGGCGCTCGGGCTGGCGCTGTGCACGGCGCTGTTCGCCAACGGCTACTGGGTCGGCTGATGGCCAAAAAAACAAAGGCTCCGAAACCACGCAGGACTCACCCCCCGGCAAGCCGGTGGCGGCGGGACGGATGGTGGACCTCGACCTTCGCCTTCGCCGCGCCGTTCGTCCTCTACCTGCGCACGATGGCGCCGACCATCTACAATCTGGACAGCGCCGAGCTCACGACCGCGGCCGCAACCGGGGGCCTCATCCGGGCGACCGGGTATCCGCTCTATCTGCTCATCGGACGGCTCTGGCGCCACCTGCCGGTCGGCGATGTGGGCTACCGGATGAATCTCCTCTCAGCGGTCTGCGGCGCCCTCACAATCATGCTGGCCGAGCGAATCCTGCGGCGGCTCGGGGTCGGCGTCTGGCCGCGGCTCGCCGCGCTCGGCCTGCTCGCAACGGCCCAGTTCTTCTGGGCGCTGTCCCTCATCGCCGAGGTCTACACGCTCCACACCGCGATCCTCGCCGGCGTCGTCCTCGCCCTGCTCAGATGGGCGGACGATCCGACCCCCGGCCGGCTCGCGTTGGCAACGTTCCTGACCGGGATCGGTTTCGGAAATCACGTCGCCACCATGCTCGCTGCTCCCGGATTCCTCTGGTTCGTCCTCACCACCGAACCGAAGAAGGCCCTCGCGATGCGCTCGCTGGGGTCGGCGGCCGCCGGACTCGCCGCCGGGCTCGCGGTCTATCTCTACCTTCCGCTGGTCTACTGGACCCGGCCCGCATTCAACTACGTCGGCTGGTTCGACGCGTCCGGCGCGTTCGAGCCGATCAACCTCGCAACGGCTGAAGGCCTGTGGTGGCTCGTGTCGGGCAAGGTCTTCGCGGACGTGATGATGGGGTACAGCACCCCGGAGCTTCTTCACGAGGTCGGCCATTTCGGCGCCGAGCTGGTGCGAGCCTTCATGGTCATCGGCATCGGGCCCGGGGTGGTGGGGATCATCGTCTCGTGGCGCCGCAGCCGCGCGCTCGGTGGAATGCTCCTGCTCGTCTTTGCGGTCAGCGCCGGTTTCTACATCAACTACCGCGTCGTCGACAAGGACACCATGTTCCTCCCGGCCTACCTCATCTGGGCCCTCTGGGTCGGGTTCGGCTACCAGTGGCTCATCGACTGGTCGGGACGACCATCCCCGACCATCCGACTCCAAGCCCGGCGAACCACGGTTTTCGCCCTGAAGGCGATCATGGCCGCGGCGGTCATCTTCGCCTCGAGCTGGAATTGGCCGCTGGTCGATCTCTCGGATGACTGGAGCACTCGCGAGCGGGGCGAGAAGATCCTCGAGGTCGCGGGGCCGGACGCCCTCATCATCGGGTGGTGGGGAACCGTGCCCGTGGTCGAGTACCTGCAGCTTGTCGAGGGACAGCGGCCGGACATTCAGACGATCAACCGTTTCCTGATCCGGCCGGACGATCTCCGCGAGTTGGTCGACCGTGATGTGGACCGGCGCCCGGTCTTCATCGACGAGCCGTTGGATGGGCCTCCCGGATCCGTCCGAGCGGTACCGGTCGGACCCCTCTTCAGGTTGGTTCGCTCCTCAGCCGCGGGTCCGGCAGGAACATCACGCCGGGAAGAAATACCTCGCGGCCACCCCCTCATTCACTGATTATTATCTGATTTGCTGTCTCGATTGCCCGCAATTTCACACTGTTACCGTAGAACGAATCACTTGCGCAGATGAGCAGATAGGCCACCCTGGCCACCGAGAAAGGAACGCACAATGAAAGGTCTCACACGATTCGCCGTCGCGGTTGCGATCTGCCTGTCGGGATGGGCGGTGGCGCCGTTCGCCGGATTCCCCACCGAGGCAATCGGCTGGGAGCGCTTCGCGGATGCCTACAGCCTGATCCACAACTCCGTCATTCCGGCGGCGGCGGTGGCGACGGGCGCGGAGGGCGCCTTCTTCCAGACCGGCGTCGATGTCAACAACACCAGTTCCGGAGGCGAGGCGTTCTACCAGTTCTGGTGGCTGCCGCGCGGCCAGGACAACCCTTCGCCGAGACGCTCCGAGGTCTTCTCCCTCGAGGGAGGTCAGAGCGTACGCTTCGAAAACGTGCTGACCGAGGTCTTCGATCTCGAGCCCAACCGGCTGGGCGCGGTGATGATCGCGTCCGACAGCGACGACGTCATCGCCATGAGTCGCACCTACAACGTGTCGCAGAGCGGCGGGACGACGGCCACCTTCGGCCAGGCTCTGCCGGCGGTGCCGGCAGACGACCTGATCCCTTCCGGCCAGACCAGGCGGATCATCTTCTTCAGTGAGAACGCCGGCACGCGCGGAAACCTGGGCTGCGTCAACGGCACCGGCTCCGAGATCGACATCCTGATCGATCTCTACGATGCGGGCGGCACCCACCTCGATGCGATGACCCTGTCGCTCGGCGCGTGGGGCAATGACCAGATCAACCGGGTCTTCCGCGACCACGAACCGGTCGACGGCTACGTCGACGTGCGGAGCAATACGCCCGGCGCGTCCTACTACTGCTACGGCTCGGTGCTCGATAACCGGACCTCCGACCCGACCACGATCCTGCCGCAGAGACCGACCTCGGGCACGACCTATTTCGTTTCGGCGGCAGCTCTGGCCTCGGGAGCCACGGGCTCCTTCTTCCAGACCGACGTCGACATCAACAACATCGGACCTGCCGCGTCCTTAGTCTTCAAGTGGCTGCCGCGCGGAGAGGACAACTCCACGCCTCTGCAGTCGCGTTCGTTCAGCATCGGCGCCGGAATGAGCTCACGCTTCGAGAACGTCCTCTCCGAGGTCTTTTCCCTCGCCCCCGACGTCGCCGGCGCCATCGCCATCGAGGCTTCGAGCACCAGCCTGCTGGTAATGAGCCGAACCTACAACGTGGTCGGCAACGGATCGCAAGGATCCTTCGGTCAGGCGATACCCGGTGTCCAGGAGGGCGATCTGATCCGGCCCGGGGAACAACGGCGGATCATCTTCCTGTCCCAGAACGGCGAGCTCCGCTCCAACGTCGGCTGTGTCAACGCGACCGACGAAGACATCGACATCGACATCGACGTCTATGACGATTCCGGCAACCGCCGCACCAGACTGGAAATGGAGCTGGACCCGTGGTCCAACGACCAGATCAACCGAATCCTGCAGCCGTTCGCCCCCATCAACGGCTATGTGGATGTCTCCTCCGACACCACCGGCGGCCTGTTCTACTGCTACGGTTCGCTGCTCGACAACGCGACCTCGGATCCCACCACCATCGGGCCGCGGTAACGGCCCATCGGTTTCGACTCCAAGGGCGGGGGGTTTCCCCCGCCCTTTTTCCATGCGGGCGGTTGGTCACCGCCGGTCACAACCCCCTCGCTCTCACCGATCCCGGTGGCGAATCCCGTTCGATCGGACAAGCAGCAGATAGGATAGGGATAGGCGCCACACTTCGCATTAACGCTTTGTTGGGCGACACTCTCGGACGGCGGTCGAAATTTCGTAGTCGAGTTGGTTGATTCGATCACAAAAACGCTCGTCTTCTCTTTCCTGTTTGAGCCCGAGATTCAGCCAGCGAGTGAGAGATGATTGGTGCTTTCGGAGAAGGGATGCGAGTTCGCTCGAGCGAAGTCCGAATCGAGTCACGGCAAGCAGAGTGAGTTTGACGCGGCCATCGGTAAGTTCGGAAGTGCGGAGTGGCGAGGAGAGGCAGGCCATCGAATGGCCTGTCGTTTCTTCGAAGAGCACGACGAATTCGTCAATCGAAACAGTGGGTCGGTTGTCGTCGAGCGTTCCACCGTCGAACATCGTTGCTTCGGGATGATCTTCGGGCTCGACGATCTCGTTGACGTCGCGAGCGTCCTTCCACCACGGCAGTTCCCTCAAGCCTTGGTCGAACCACTTTGCCTCGGCGACCGCCCGAACCCACGCCAAATACCTCTTTCGTGCATCCGAGGCGATACCGTCGTCGAAACCCACAAGTACGGAAGGCACGTCGACTAAACGAGATGGGCAGCGGCCGATGATCTCCCGATGCCCGCTGTTCGCGTAGTCGGCCGGATCGTCGACGATGGCCGCAGCCACAGGGTTCAAGTGCACGTATGAAACCACTTGGCGAAAGTAGTCTTGCGAGTCAATCAGCCGAGCGCGGTAGCGGCTTTGCCAGAGCCTGCCAAGGTACTTTCGACGTCGATTGAATTCCCGCGCAACGTTGCTTTGTAGCCGTTGCATGGTTCGCCACAGGGGAATCGAACTCGTCTTCACGACGAGGTGATAGTGATTTCCCATCAAACACCAAGCGAATACCTGCCAACGATGAAGCCCGCCAACCTGTCGGACCGTCTCGACAAACCCATCGGCTTCGCATGGTTCATCGAAGACAAACTCACCGCGGGCTACGCGGCAATACACGTGATATGTCGCTTCGGGAACAAACAGGCGGGGCTTTCGCGCCATGGGACTCCTCCCATGCGCGGACGGGACTTTTTGATCCTAACCGATCTCCCGATAGAATCAACAAAGCGTTAATGCGAAGTGTGGCACCTATCCGGGCTACGCGGCAATACACGTGATATGTCGCTTCGGGAACAAACAGGCGGGGCTTTCGCGCCATGGGACTCCTCCCATGCGCGGACGGGACTTTTTGATCCTAACCGATCTCCCGATAGAATCAACAAAGCGTTAATGCGAAGTGTGGCACCTATCGGCACCTATCCGAAGTCATGGCGTCACAACTACGGAACTGCGGACCTGGCACCGATGCGACGTCCGAACTTGCCCGCCCGCAGCCTCGCCATGTAGTCGCGGTAGGCCCGCATGGCCTGGGAGCCGAAGATGAGCATGATCGGAATGTTGGCCCAAAGCATCAGGCCGGTCCCGAGCGACGAGATGGTGTCGAGCTCGGCCTCGGTCTGGATCAGGGGTGAGGTGGCGACGAGGATGAGCAGACAGTAGATCACGCGGTAGGGAGTGACCGATCGCGACCCGAAGAGGAAGATGGCGCCCTGCTCGCCGTAGTAGCTCCAGGAGATCATGGTCGAGAAGGCGAACAACCACGCCACCGCCGGGACCACTGCCACCCCGAGGTGAGGCAGCACCGAGTCGAAGGCCTTGGCGGTCAGGGTCGCCCCCTTGTAGTCGTGGTACACACCCCGCTCGGCCAGCGACGGGCGGCTGGCGCTGGCGACGTTGGACCAGTCGATCACCAGGCGGCCCTGGCGCTCGGTGACCACTCCTGCCATCCGGTGGCGGTCGCTGCCCCGGCGCGAATCGGGGCCGGCCGCAACCACCGCGAAGACTTGATGGCCGGGCTGCCACTGCCCCCGAAGCGACTCGGCAATCGGCAACGGCTCCAGCGTCCAGTTCCCGGCCTCGTCGGCGGCGACCACCGCCGGCAGACTGCCGTCCTCGAGCATCAGATCGGGCGGCCGGTTCCATACCCCGCTGACCAGAATGACCAGCGCGGTGAGGGTGCAGACGACGATGGTGTCGATGAACGGCTCCAGACCGGCAACGACGCCCTCGCGCACCGGCTCGTCGGTGCGGGCGGCCGAGTGGGCGATCGGGGCCGAGCCCTGTCCGGCCTCGTTGGAGAAGAGCGAGCGGCGCATGCCGATCAGGAAGGCCCAGCCGAAGGCGCCGCCGAGGAAGGCGCCGACGGCTTCGTGCGGCGAGAACGCCGAGGTCACGATGTCACGAAGAACCCCGGGGATGAGATCGATCCGCATGACGAGCACTGTTAGACCCGCCAGCAGGTAGGTCCCGCACATTACCGGCACCAACCGGCCTGCGACCGTGCCGATACGACGGATACCACCGAGAATGACCATTGCGGTGAGCACGGTGAGGACCGCGCCGGTGGCCAACGCCGGGACGCCGAAGTACTGCTCGGTGATGTCGGCCACGTTCCACGCCTGGAACATGTTGCCGCCGGTGATGGTGGAGGCGAGCAGCGTGACGCAGAAGATGCCGCCGACGGCGACGCCGACCCCGCGCAGCCGCGGATCGATGTCGGCCAGTCCTCGGCTCGCCACCCACATGGCGCCGCCGTGCGGGTTCGACGGTTGGTCCAGATTGCGGTAGAGCATGGCCTGGGTGACCTCGGTCATCTTGAGCGCCATGCCGACGATCCCGGTCACCCACATCCAGAACACGGCTCCCGGCCCCCCGAGAGAGACGGCGATGGCCACTCCGGCGATGTTGCCCAGGCCCACTGTGGCCGACAGCGCCGCCGACAGCGCCTGAAAGTGGTTGATCGCTCCGGGGTCGTCGGGCCGATCGTAGACCCCGCGGATCACAGCGACACCGTGGGTCAGGGCACGGTACTGGCCGAACCCGCTCCACAGGGTAAAGAGGATGCCGACGGCCAGTACCGTGTACAGGACCGTGTCTTGCCAGATGACTGTGTTGACCGCATCCAACCAGCCCATGTGTTCCACTCCCTGACCCGTCGCGCCGGGGTGACCGCTGAACCGCTCCGCCTCGGGAATCGGAGGTCGTACGCATCCTCTTGTCCCCTGAGGCCGACCGGCGGGCTTGCCCCAACGACTCAGTGCTGACCGATGACCGGCTGCTGGACTGAGATTCGTGGGTTCAGGGTGGCACAATCTAGCACTGGGACAGGCGTCAAGCAAGCGCCCACGAAAGTCATCGATTCAGCAACCCCCTAACGTATTTCGTGCCGGCCACCCGGGTATTGACTGAACCCGGCCAGTTCGGGTGTTCATTGGCGGGTCGAGTGACAAACCGTGCCTAAACCGTGCTAGGAGAAACTTTCTAAACTTTGTGCCGTAGGCCCCATCCTTCCGTCTTCCCCGGGATCCTGCAAAACTTGGATGGGTGCCACTGATCACAACCTCACATCGTGAATTGGGGTGCACGGTTTTTGGTGCGGCGGTTGAGGGGGATTCGTCGGTTTGCCGATCTATCTGTGGTTCAGAGGCTTGATTGATAGGATGAGTGATAGGTGCCAGGTCCGCAGTTCCGTAGTTACGATGTTCACCGCCTGTCGCCAGTCAAAACCACATCCAGATTCTCATACCGTCGTAGGAACGCTTCGTCACCGAGTCGTTGCCTGACGCCTTCGCGCTGAATATAGGTCACGGTATCGGCGCTCTTCTGGAGTGCCAAAGCCAGGTCATTTGTCCTTTGTGCCCAACGTTCCCGCCCCAGGGTGATGATCAGTCGCCGCGCCTCGACCAGGAGGGGTTGTCGAGATCGGCTCGCGAGGTCGGCCACATCGACGTCGAGGATGGCGGCGCTTTGCTCAACGAACTCCTCCGCTGAGAGTTCGTCCCGCTCCGACCCGGTGCTTCTTCCGAGTACATCGATATAGGGCCCTTCGTCATCCGGAGCCAGGTCGCGATCGGGTTGGAACCAGATTCTCGATGGTCCGGCTTCTCCTTCAGTTTCCTTCCCGAGTTCCTGGCAACCGAGACGAATCGCTGACAGATAGGCCTTCCGGGCTTCACCATGCGTCTGCCCGAAGCTCAGCAGGCTCTCATCGACGTCAATGATGGGATTAGAGACACCCTTGACGATCTCTCGATGGCCACCGAAGACATGGTCAGTCGGACGATCGACCAGACCACCGGCGACTGGGTTGAGGTGAATGTAGAGTATGACCCGATCGAGGTAACTCTGTTCATTGATCGGTTTCGCGTGATAGCGGCTCTGCCAAAGAGCCCCGGTGCGTTTTCGTTCTCGGTTGAATCGCTGACTGAACCTGCCTTGAAGGTACTGGAATCCTCGCGAGATCGGGATCGCCCTGCTCCGAATGGCGAGGTGGTAGTGGTTCGACATCAACACCCACCCGAAGATCGTCCAGCCGTCTCGCTGCTTTACATACCGCAAGAGTTCAATGAACTCGAGCGCTTCCTCCGGATCAGCGAAGACCGGCTCTCCGCTCGCAAACCGATTGTAGACGTGGTAGATCCCGCCCTCGACGAACACCCTGGGGCTCCGAGGCATCTGCTTGCTCCCAGTCCCAGCGTAGCATAACTACGGAACTGCGGACCTGGCACCTATTCGGACCTGGCACCTATTCGGTGCTTCAGAAGAAGGAAGTTAAGGCAGTTTCTCCTTGCACCGGTCCGCTTTGGCACCGGTCCGCTTCCGGTGGAGACCATCGCTGCGGTTGAAATACCCACAGGCCGGCCGATGTTGAACTACCGGCGACCCATGAGGAACCTCGGTCTTCATCCTGGCTCGGAACTCTTGCGAGGGCGCGCTGTGCCGGCGCCGGCCCTCGTGGAAGTCCTTTGCTCGCGCCCCGGCACGGCGACGTCGCGCACGGAGGATACCCAAATGCACGCACCCCACACCCCAACCCGAGCCGCCGCTTTCATTGCCGCTTTCGCCCTCGCCGCCGCGGTGACCGCGCAGGCCGCCCCGTCCGCCGAACCGAGCCCGAGCGAGAGGATCCGCTGTCAGAGGGCCCTCGAAAAGGTCAGCTGGAGCCATCGTTCGGAAAGCGGCGGATCCTCGTTCGAGCAGGCGGTCCCCGAGGCCGTCGTGCAGCGCAAGGCCGAAGACGCGGTGCTGCAGACCGCCGCCCTCCGGCGCTTCTGGGGAGTCGACATCACGCCGGAGCAGCTCCAGGCGGAGCTCGACCGCATCGCCGCCCACTCGAAGTCGCCCGCGCGCCTTCGCGAGCTCTTCGCCGCGCTCGGAAATGATCCGGTGAAGGCGGCCGAGTGCCTGGCCCGACCGCTGCTGGCCGATCGCCTCGTCCGAACCTACTACGCCCACGACGAGCGCATGCACGAAGACACGAGGGCCCGCGCGGAGCGAGAGGCGGAGGAGTTCGCCTCGTCGGCCGCTCGGAAGCGGACGACGGGAGTGCGCAGCGACGTCGAGTGGCGGAGAGGGCTCGACCGGCCTCGGCTCCCCGGCGTGCTCGCCCTGGAGCCGGACGAGTTCGACGCTCGCGTCCGCGAGCTCGCGTCGGCGCTTGGAAGGCCGAATGGCGACATCGTGACCAACCGACCGAGCCCGCTGCGCGAAGACGACACCCGCTTCTACGTCACCGTCGTCCACGAACTGGACGACCAGGTCGTACGCCTGACCACGATCGAGTGGCTGAAGCGGCCGTTCGACTCGTGGTGGAACGAAACGCGCGAGCAGCTGACGCCGGAGCCGGAGCGGCACGGACTTCGAGTTCCGACTCCCTGAGGTCGCCGGCTCCGCCTGCGCGGACGACAGCTGGAGCGCCGACGCTGCAGCTGCTCGACCCGCGCTACTGGCACACGGCGGTGTGGACCGGCAGCGAGATGATCGTCTTCGGCGGCATGAGCGCCGTGGGCACCATCTACGGCGACGGCAGCCGCTACGATCCGGCCACCGACACCTGGCAGCTCCTGCCGGCGATGGGATCGCCCGGAGCGCGCCAGTCGCACGTGGCGGTGTGGACCGGCACCGAGATGGTGGTCTGGGGCGGCCGCGCCGATGCGAGCGGTGGCCGCTACAACCCGGCGACCGACAGCTGGTCGCCGACTGCGGTCGTCAACGCCCCGCAGCCGCGCGTCAATGCCAGCGTCGTCTGGACCGGCACCGAGATGGTCGTCTGGGGGGGCGAGGGGAATACGGGACTCCTGAACAGCGGCGGCCGCTACGATCCGTCGAGCAACAGCTGGACGCCGATGGCGACCGCACCGCTCCTGCCGCGGGCCTATCATTCGGCCGTCTGGACCGGTTCCGAGATGATCATCTGGGCCGGCTACAACGTCCACATCGGGCAGCTCTACGGCGACGGCGCGCGCTACAGCCCCACCACCAACTCGTGGTCGCCGGTCGCCGCCACCGGCGCTCCCGATGCGCGCTGCTATCACACGGCGGTCTGGACCGGCACCGAGATGGTCGTCTGGGGGGGCGCCAACGAACCGGCCTACGACCAGAGTGGCGGCCGCTACAACCCGGTGACCAACACCTGGACTCCGACCAGTCTCGTCGATGCCCCGTCGCAGCGCTCGTTCCACGTCGCGGTCTGGACCGGCACCGAGATGATCGTCCAGGGCGGGAGCTTCAACGTTGTCGCCGGCGGCCGTTACGATCCGGTCTCCGACACCTGGACCGCCACCAATCCGGTGAACTCCGCCAACAACGGCCAGGGCATCACCGCAGTCTGGACCGGCACGGAGATGATCGTCTGGGGCGGCCTCGACGACGACTTCCTCTTTCACTACGACGGCGGCCGCTACGACCCGCAGCTCGACCTCTGGCACCCCACCGGCACCATGAACGTCCCCGCCGCACGCGGCCTGCATGCCGCCGCGTGGACCGGCAGCGAGATGATCATCTGGGGCGGCAGCGGCTGGGGAGGGACCCTTCCCCCCGGCGGGAGCTACGATCCGGCGACCGACAGCTGGCGGGCCGTCAGCACGGTCGACGCTCCCATCTCGGCCGAGACGGCCGTGTGGACCGGGACCGAAGCGATCTTCTGGGGCGCAGTCCAGGACGGCGGGCGGTACAACCCGACGACCGACAGCTGGAGCCTCATCAACGCGACGAATGCACCGACGGTGAGCATCGGCTACTCCATCGTCTGGACCGGCAGCGAGATGATCGTCTTCGGCGGCATCGGCACCGACACGGTCGCCAAGCGCTACAAGCCCGCGACCGACACCTGGACCGATGCCACCACCGTCAACGCGCCCGGGGCGCGCGATCACCACGCCGCGGTCTGGACCGGCACGGAGATGATCATCTGGGGCGGCTTCATCAACGACGGAATCACCCCCACCGGCGGACGCTACGACCCCGTCACGGACATCTGGACGCCGACGAATATCGCCGACTCTCCCATCACCCGCCAGTCGCCGATCGCGGTCTGGACCGGCACCGAGATGGTCGTCTGGGGCGGCTACGAGTGGCTGTTCGTCGGCGACCTCGGCGACGGCGCACGCTACAACCCGGCGACCGACAGCTGGACCCCGACCAACCTGGTCGGTGCGCCGGCCCCCCGCACCACGCAGGGCGTCTGGACCGGCACCGAGCTCCTGCTCTGGGGCGGCGTGGACGACGCGAGCGGCGGGCGCTACGACCCGGCGACCGACTCCTGGCGGCCGACGACCCTGGTCAACGCTCCGCCGGTGCGCGCCGGCGGACGCTGGTCGACGGTCTGGACCGGGTCCGAGATGATCATCTGGGGCGGCATCATCGAAACCCAGCAGGGAAGCCGCTACTGCGCCGCCCCGGGGACCGGGATCTTCTCCGACGGCTTCGAGAGCGGCAACGCGTCCATGTGGTCCCTGATCTTCCCTTGAGGCCAATGATGGGTACGATGGGTACCACGTAGATGGGTGCGATGGGTGCGTTCCCCATTGCACCATTGTTATCTGCGTGAGATCTCCGTGTCGAGGCGATTGATCTGCTCGCTGAATACAGGATCGTCGCGGTCGTCGCAAAGACCTCGGTTGAGCCAGCGGGTGACGGAGTTCCTTCCCTTGCAGGAAAGGTCGGCGATGTCGCGAGCCCTGAAACCGTACCGAATGGGGACCGTGGCACCCATCTGCGATCAGTGATCGACAGCTTTTGCATGGATCGTGGAAGTGCCCGTGCCTTGCCGCGGATATGCAGCCAAGCGGTCCAGGCGGTGGCGGCGGCGTCGAGGATGTCGTCGGTTGGAATCTTGCCGGTGGTATCGTCAAGCGTGTCTGGGAGTTCGATGCCCTGGGCGGCGAGGAGGGCTCGGCGTTCCATCTGGCGTTCCAGCTCTTCTTGGAGTAGGCGAGGGGCTCGCCGTTCATTTCGGTGAAGCTGACTTAGGGATGGACCTCGTGGATGCGATCGTCCTCGGCGGCACAGGCGTCGACCTCGAGGGTTTTTTTGCGGAGCGCATACGACCCGTATTGATGATGGAGCTGGAGGGATTCCGCCCGCGGCGACGACGAGCGGATCGACCCGACCGTGACCCCGGTCACGCCCATCCAACCCTGCCGGCCGGCGGGTCGTACAATGAAGTGGACACACGCGAGAAATCGAGACGAAGAGGCTGGAATCAGTGGGCACGACGTCGGCGCAAAGCCAACTTACACAAGCGTTGCTCGAATGCCGAGAGGGAGACCATGAGGCATTCGAGCGGGTGGTCTCGCTGTTGTACAACGATCTGCGCCAGGTCGCCCACCGCCAACTCGGCAGGTTGCGGTTCGGTCACACCCTCGACACCACGGTCCTGGTCCACGAGGCATACCTCAAACTCAACGACACCCACCGAATCGAAAGCACGGATCGGGCCCACTTCCTGGCGATCCTCGGATGTGCGATGCGCCAGGTCATCGTCGATTACGCGCGCCAGCGGTCCGCCCTGAAGCGAGGCGGCGATCTGGCGCGGGTCACCTTCGACGAGTCGGAGATCGCAGTCAACCAGGACGTCGATCAGCTGATCGCCCTCGATGATGCACTGGCACGCCTCGGCGAACTGGACGAGAGACTGGTCAGGATCGTGGAGTGTCGTTTCTACGCGGGGATGACCGAACAGGAGACCGCGGACGCCCTGGGGGTTTCGAAGAGCACGGTTCAACGCGATTGGATCCGGGCGCGGGCCTGGTTGCGCCGCGCCCTCGGCGAGGGCGAGGGTTGGCGGCGATGATGGATGACCGGTTCTTCCGCCGGGTGGACAGCGTGCTTGGTGAGGCGCTGGAGCGCCCTCCGGACGAGCGCGAGGCCTTCATCGATTCGGCCTGCGGAGACGACGTCGAGATCGCCAGGGAAGTGCGGAACCTCCTGGGCGCCGGGCTCGAGGACGACGGCTTTCTCCGTCCCGGGGGCGCGCTGTCGAGCGCGATCTGGGAGGAGATGACGGGCAAGCCGCGAGGTCCGTCCGCACCCCGAGAAGATCGGTCACTACCGCATCATCGAGCAGATCGGCCGTGGCGGGATGGGGGTGGTCTATCTCGCCGGGCGTGACACGGACGGGGGCGAGGATCGGGTCGCCCTCAAGCTCCTGCACGATGCCGGCTGGTCAAAGGACACGATGCTCCGGTTCGATCAGGAGCGATCGATCCTCGCTTCTCTCAACCACCCCGGTATCGCACGATACCTCGACAGTGGAGTCACCGAAGACGGCCGGCCCTATCTGGCGATGGAGTACGTCGAGGGCCTCCCCATCGATCGATTCTGCGACGAGAACCGGCTGCGGGTGGAGCAGCGACTGCGGCTGTTCATCGACACCGCCAGGGCGGTGACCCACGCCCACCGGGCCATGATCGTGCACCGCGACATCAAGCCGTCGAACATCCTGGTGACCGCCGAGAACCAGGTGAAACTGCTCGATTTCGGGATTGCGAGAATCCTGAACGAGTCGCCGGCCGTGGCACCCGGCGGGTTGACCCGCGCCGGGTTGCGTGTCCTGACCCCCGAGTACGCGAGCCCCGAGCAGATGCGCGGCGAGCTCGTCACCACGTCGTCCGACGTCTACCAACTGGGTCTCGTGCTCTATGAGCTCTTGACCGGACGGCACCCGTACCGCCTCGAGGGCCGCACGGTCACCGAACTGGAACGGGTCATCTGCGAGCAGCCGATCATGACGCCGAGCGCCGCCGTGGTCCGCGCGGCGGGGTCTTCAGAGAGCTCAGACGATCGCCGGGCGGCCGTCGAGTCCGCGGCGCACGCCCGGGGGAGCCGGCCGGATCGGCTCCGCCGGCGTCTCAAGGGCGATCTGGACACGATCGTGAAGATGGCGCTCCGGAAGGAGCCCGAGCGTCGCTACCTGTCGGTGGAGCAGCTCACCAGGGACATCGAGCACCACCTCGAGGGCAGGCCGATCTCCGCCCGCAAAGACACGGTGATGTATCGCATGGGCAAACTCGTTCGCCGTCATCCCTGGCGGCTGGCGACCGGCGCCTCCATCCTGGCTCTGGTTGTCGCCCTCGCGGGGATGACGCTCGAACGTCAATCATCCGAGAATGAGAGAATGCGGCTCGAGGCCGAGCGCTCCGAGCAGGTCGCCGGCTTCCTCCAGGGCCTCTTCGACATCGACCAGACCACACCCGCCGCGGGTGAGACCGTCACCGCGCGGGAGCTCCTCGACCGAGGCGCCGGCACGCTCGAGGAGGATCTCGACAACCAACCGCAGCTCCAGGCCACCCTTCAGGGACTGCTGGGCGAGATGTACCGGAAGCTCGGCCAGTTCGATCAGGCGCAGCGGCTGCTCGACCAGTCATTGGAGACAAACCGGGCGATTCACGGCCCCGAGCACCCGGCGGTGCTGGCGAGCCTGGTGGGACGCGCCCGCCTGCTCGCCGATCTGGGACGCTTCGACGAGGCGGAGGCCTCCTACCTCAGCGCGCTCGAGAGTTACCGTGGGTCACAGGGAGACGTGAGTCGCGAAGCGGCCCTGTGCCGATTCCACCTGGCCGAGCTCTACGTCCTCATGGGTCGTTACGACGAGGCGGAGCCGTTGTTCTCCAGCGCCCTCGACGGGCTCTCCAACGCACCGGACGCTCGCGATGCGGAGCTCGCCGCCACGATCACCGGTCTTTCTTCCTTGTACTGGTCACAGGGCCGGTACGAAGAGGCGGAGCCCCTGTTGATCCGGGCTCGCGCAATCTACGAGGCCCTGCCCCGTCACAGCACACGCGAACTCGCCGGGGTGCTCGGCAGTCTCGGGCAGATCGCGGAACGCCGGGGAGATTTCGAGTCCGCGGAACCGCTGCTCGGACGCAGCCACGAGATCCTCGAGGATCAACTCGGTCCGGACCACCCCGACGTGGCGATGGCGCTCGCCTCGATCGCGCGTCTGTACTCGGAACAGGGGCGGTTCGACGAGGCCGAGCCGCTGTACCTGACCGCACTTCAGACCCTCGAGGAGGCGTACCCGGAGGACCATCCGGATGTTGGCGAGTGCCTCAACGATCTCGCGCTCATGTACTGGGACCAGGGCGATCTCGACCGGGCCGAACCACTCCTGGAACGAGCATTGGCCATCGGCATCCAAACCCTCGGCGACGATCACCCCGATGTCGGGGCCGCCACCAACAGCCTCGGCGCGCTCTACGCCCGCCAGGGGAAACCGGAAGAAGCGGAACGTTCCTACCGACAGGCGCTCATGATCATGAACAAGAGCCTGGGCAGCGACCACCCCTACGTGGCGGCAGTCCGTGTCAACCTCGCCGGGGTGCTCCGCGAGCTCGGGCGGCAGGACGAAGCCGTGCCGTTGTGCGAGGAGGCGGTCGCGATCAACCATCGAGCCCTCGGCGAGGACCACGTGGATGTGGCCAGGTCGCGGAGCATGCTTGCCGCCCTCTACCTCGACCGCGGCCGGCTCGAGCAGGCGGCTTCGCTGCTCGATGAGGCGATCCCGGTCCTCGAGGCGACCTTCGGCCCCGACCCACCCCACGGTTGCGACCGCCCTGGCTCGACGCCGTCAGGCCGAGGCTCGGTGATTCGCGACCTCGACGCTGCCGGCGACCGGTCTCCGAGCTCGATCACTGTGCTGTGAGAAGCGGGCCGGGGGGCCGTCTGCGTAGACCACCCTCCATCCCCGATAGCTGCTCTTGACCATGCCCCCGCGCTGATTGCGGGCGTGGAAGGTCGGCCACTCGCGCAGCCACCTGACGTAGGTCCCCGGAAGATCGTAGACGTTGACGTAGACGCTCAGATTCGCTCCGGAGCTGGTGAACGACACCGCTCCGAGCTCGAGGTCGCCGTCGAGGTCGACATCGCCGAGAACGGCGCCGTTCAGCGTCGTCTCTCCGGACGGGCGCAATGGGAAGCCGGACAGCTCCTGACCTTCAGCGTCCAACCCGAAGACAAAACCCCGCCCGCCCTCGTCCAAACCGGCGTCGGCAAAGATCTCGATCGAGCCGTCTCCATCCATGTCGGCGGCGGTCAGCATGGTGACGGCCGAGGTGTAGCGATCGGTGGTCCACGGAAATCCCGACTTGGTGTTGCCGGCGGCATCCCACGCGTAAACCCGGGCGTTGTGCACCGTGACGGGCGGGTTGCCTTCAACGGAGATCAACTCCGATCCGATGAGGATCTCGGGCGTTCCGTCTCCTTCGAGATCCGTCACGATGGGCGGGCATTCGGTGTTCTCGATCCGTTCCTGCTGGGGCCAACCAGGAACGATCGTGCCGTCGTGTTGGAAGACATAGACCTCGGTCCTGGTGACGGTCAGCGAATCGTCTCTCAGCGCCGGCACGACGATCTCCAGATCGCGGTCGTTGTCCAGGTCGGCCAACGCGGCCGACGAGAGCACCGCGAACCGGGCGCCGTCGATTCCGAGGGGCCAACCCGGGAGCTCGTTGCCGTCGACGTCGAGCAGGTGCATGAGGTTCCGCTCGGTGAGGAAGATCTCCGGCCTGCCGTCGCGATCGACATCGCCCACCGCCGGAGTCCCGTGCGCCGACTCGGTCAACGGCACCGGCCACCCGGAGGTCCACTCGGTACCATCAGCCTCGAAGACGTGGGCATCCTGGTCCGAGATGTAGACCACCTCGAGCATGGAGTCACCATCGAGATCGTAGAGGGTCGCACCATCCGCGATGCTCGCGATCCCCGCGGTCACCGGGAACCCGGGTCTCACCGTGCCGTCATGCTCGATGACGTAGATCCGGGCCTGGTACGCGTCGTCGACGGTGACCTGGACGATCTCTTGTGTTCCGTCGTTGTCGAGATCGCCAACGCTCGGCGCGAAGAATGCGCCACCCATCGTGCTCACCGGGAACCCGTCGACCTCGTGTCCGCTCTGATCCCACGCCGCCACGAATCCCTCGGACGCATGGGGTGGAAAACGATTCTGGTAGGAGTAGATGACTTCGAGGCCCGGCGTACCGCCGAGATCCGCCAGAACCACGCCGCGCATGTTCCACGGTGCGTAGAACAGGTTGTCGAAGGGAAACTCGATGGGAAACCCGGGCAGTTGGTCTTCGATCGACTTCACCAAACCGGGATTGGGGGTTCCAACCTCTGACGGTGGCGCAGATTGGGCGAGATTCACGGTCAGCAGCATGGTTCCGACGGCGATCCGAATGAGCATCCAATTTCGCACAGCTTCCTCCGCGGCCAGATATTGAAAGGTCATCCCCTTCACTCAAAGATACGTAGAACGGCCGGGAAAAGCATCACGACGGATTCAAATGGGTATGGGTGCCACGGATCGATGGGTGGCACGGATCGGTGCCACGTACCGCACTGTTGCACTGTGGCGATTCCGTTCTACGACAATGCGTGAATGCGAAGGGTTGCACCCATCATCGCATTTCAGCCAAAGACGGGAAGGAGCCACCGCAGGAGGCATTGAAGACCTTGACAGCACCGGCCTACTCACTGAAGGTCCGCAGAACCGTAGTCACGATTTCAACTGCGGAACTGCGGACCTGGCACCCAGTCGAGCGTTTTCTGAGGCACTGCGCGAGGTTCTGGAAGCTGGCCCCTCGGAAGTACCCGCGCGGAGTGGTGAGGTTCAGGTCATACGAAGAAGCACAGGCGACACGCGCTCACAGCCTGGACGACTGAGGAACCTCTTCGTAGCCCCACAATATGATCCGGCGAGGGCCGAAGCCCCCGCCGGTGATGGATCGCGATCTGTCTTTCGGTCTACCGCACGTTGCCGACGTAGTTGGAAGTGAGCTGGCGTGAGCGGACCTCGGCTTCGGTGTAGTCGGGGATGATGGCCGGGGCGACGCGGCCGTCGGTGATGCCCGGCCTTGGCGACCTCGTCGTTGTACTTGGCCACGTGCTCGAGGGTGAGCTTGCCGTCCTTGACGCCTTCCTGGATGTACTGCGAGGCGCTGGTGCCGGCGATGCGGCCGAAGACGATGATGTCGAGCAGCGAGTTGCCCATGAGGCGGTTGGCGCCGTGGATCCCGCCACCGACCTCGCCGGCCACGAAGAGTCCGGGCACCCGGGTCTCACCCGTGGCCTGGAACTCGAGCCCGCCGTTTTGATAGTGCAGCGTCGGGTAGATGAGCATGGGCTCTTTCGAGATGTCGATGTCGAAGCGCTTGTAGAGGATGTACTTGCCGGGGAACTCGCGTTTGACGGTGCCCTCGCCGGCGAGGTCCTCGATCATGGGCGAGTCGAGCCAGATCCCGAGCCGGCCGGTGGGCGTCGGGACGCCGAGCCCGTCGTTGACGCACTCTTTGATGATCGAGGCGGCCTCGATATCGCGGGGTTCGCGCTCGTTGACGAACTGGTTGCCCTCGACGTTGACGAGATTGGCGCCCGAGCCGCGGAACTTCTCGGTGATGAGAATGCCCTCGGCCTGCTCGGGGAAGACGATCCCCGTCGGGTGGTACTGGACGGTGTGGAGGAAGCACACCGGCACCCCGGCGCGGTAGCCGAGGACGATGCCGTCGGCGGTGGCGCCGTAGTGGTTGGTGGTCATGAAGCCCTGGATGTGGAGCCGGCCGCAGCCGCCGGTGGCGAGGACCACCGCCTTGGCCTTGACGACGAAGTACTCCTGGGTCTCCATGTTGTAGAGCAGCGCGCCGGCGCAGTGGCCGTGCTCGTTGAGCACGAGTTCGACGGCGGGCGAAAACTCCAGCACCTGGATCTTGTCCGCCATGTTGCGCGCCTCGTCGCGGATGGTGCGCATGATCTCGGCGCCGGTGATATCGGCGGCGTAATGCATGCGTTTGCGCGAGGTGCCGCCGCCATGGATGGTCTCGAGGGTGCCGTCGGCCTTCTTGGTGAAGTTGACGCCCTGGTGCTCGAGCCAGCGGATGGCGTCGGGAGCTTGGGTCACCAGAGTCTCGGCGAGCTCGGGGACGTTGGTGAAGTGACCGCCGCCCATGACATCGAGATAGTGGTAATACGGTGAATCCTTGTGGCCCTTGGATGCCGCCTGGATCCCGCCCTCGGCCATCATGGTGTTGGCGTCGCCGTGCCGAAGCTTGGTCGCCACGATGACCTTGGCGCCGTGCTGCGCGGCAAGGATCGCCGCCGAGGTCCCGGCGCCGCCGCCGCCGATGACGAGGACATCGGTTTCGTACGCGGGCTTCGAGAGATCGACCTTTTCCGGAGCGACCCGGCTGGTGGCCTCGAGGAGATCGGCGATCTCGTGGGCGATGCCATAGCCCTTGGACGGACCGACCTTGAGTTCGCGCCGGCCTTCTTCCTTGAAGTCGGGGTGGAAATCGAGCCGTTTCTTGCGCTCGTCGAGGCTGAGGAACGGGATCTCCTCGCCGTTGCGTTTCTTCGCCACCCGCTCCGGACGGGTCTTCTCGACGATCTTGATCAACTCTTTGAGTTCGGGTGTATAAGGCATCTCAAACCTCTCAGGCCAGGCCGTAATTGGAGGCCGGGATCCATTCGTCGGCGCCCATGTGGGGCTCCATTTCTCGTTCGATATAGACCTTCTTGAGTTCGTCCACCGTCATGGCCTTGGCCTCATCGAGCAATGAAGTGAAGGTACCGGCGTCGATATCGCCGCACATCTTTTCAAGGTGCTCCGCTTTGGGAGCGATCTTGCCGCCCTGGATCCGGCGCGCCACCTGCGCCATGTGGTACTGGGCCATCTCGCCCATGCACCGCGAGGCGCAGAGTCCGCACTGGATGCAGTCGAAGGAGATCTCGGCGGCTGCGGTCAGATCGCCGCGCTTGAGCGCCGAGATGTAGTCCAGGACCTCGACATCCATCGGGCAGACCTTGGTGCACGCGTTGCACGCGACGCAACGGAAGAGCTCGGGGTAGAGCTTGTAGACGGTCTCGGCGGTTGGTTCCGCGCTTTCGAAATCGTAGGTCGCCCGGTTGGCCGGATAGAACGGGATCTGGGTCAGGTACATCTCGGGTTCGACCACCGTCTGGCAGGCGAGACCGGTGTAGATCTTGTAGTCCCCCGCTCTCCGGAAAACCGTGGCGCAGGCGCCACAGACGCCGCCGCGACAGCCGCAGCCGCGGATGTACTGGTAACCCGAGTACTCCATGGCCTTCATGATGGTCAGGGTCTCCGGGACCTCGTACTTCTTGCCCATGATGTAGATGGGGATCGTTTTCGCCGCCACCTCGTCGGTCAGTGTTGCTGTGTCCATGCCCCTGTCTCCTTCGGCCGGCCGGTCAGGCGGTCGCCGCCGCGATGAATTTCCTGTCGACAAGTAGTTCTTGCGCTGCCGGGCCATTGAGATCCAGCCGGCAGAGTTCGGGATCCAGCCCCAGGGCGACCCCGAGGAGCTGGGTGAAATAGAAAGTCGGGACCGGATCGAGGCCGTCGTGGAACTCGACCACGTCTGCTTGGCGGGTGCCGAGGTTGTACTCGCACATGGGACAGCTCAGGACGAGCGCGTCCGCCGCCGACCGGTTGGCCGCCGCGATGACCTTGGCCGCGCGGTTCATCCCCTCCGCCGGGTGGGCGATCATCTGGTACGAACCGCAGCATTCGCGCGACGCGCTGAACGAGGTCGGTTCCGCCCCGAGTGCTCTGATGAATCCCTCGAGGATCTCGTCATCGACGGCGTCGATGGCCACTTCCTGAGGACGAACCAGGGTGCAGCCGTAGAACGGCGCCACCTTGAGGCCCTCGAGAGGATTGGTCACCGCCTCGCGCAGCTTCTCCCAGCCCACCTGATCACGGAGCAGGCTGAGGTAGTGGACCACCTCGACCTCGCCGTTGTAATCCGGTTCCTCATCCATGAAACGGTTGAGGGTGTCGCGTTTCTCCTCGTTGTCGCGCACGAGCTTGTTGGCGCGGGCGAGGGTGTTGTAGCACTGGGAGCAGATGGTGACGACCGTGGTGCAGCCTTCCTGAGCCGCGCGGATGAGATTGCGCACCGGCGCCACCTGGTGGATGAGATCGTCATCGCTGAGCGAGAAGACCGCGCCGCAGCAGTTCCAGCGGCTGAGTTCCTTGTATTCGACCCCGAGGTGGTCGAGGGCGGCCATGGCCGCCTTCTCGAGGTTCGCGGCCTTGGTCTTGAGCGTACAACCGGGGTAGTAACCGATCTTCATGTTCTTCCTCACGAGGTGAGCTTGCGGAAGGTCGAGACAAAGGCGATCTGCGGCGCCTCGGCCATGGTTTCCTTGGGAATCTCAGCCAGGTTGACGAGATCGGTGTTGGTCCGCAGGACGAGCTGACGAACCGCCTCGAAGACCTTTGGTACATCGATGCCGCGAGGACAGCGCACGACGCAGGTGTGGCACGAGGCGCAGTACTCACCGATCTGGGCCTTGATGACGGGCTCGATCTCGCCGAACTGCAGGTAATGGATCCCCATCCGGGTGGTGAAACCCATGGAATCAACCATCGGGCAGACCGCGGAGCAGGTGCCGCACTGCATGCACTCGTGGACATTCTGCCCCGAGAGTTCGGCGATTTTGTTGACGGCCTTGAGGTTGTCGGGGTGGATCGGGCTGGGAATGTTGGCCATGGTCGCCTCGTGTCGGGTCCGTCCGGGCGCTCCCGCCGGGTTCGATCAACCTGGTTCGGGACGCTCGAGCGCGGGCTCATGATAGCGCAATGTGAAAATTGCCACAAGGCTTGTCGGCGAGACGTTGTCGCAGCATTTTGATGCGCCGGAACGGTTGAGAAAAGTGTGGATCGTTAGAGGTTAGGAGTTAGGAGTTAGGAGTTACGCAGAGATTATCCCTTCACTCTTCACTCCTAACCCCTCACTCCTCACTCCGCCTCGGAATCCTCACCAGCAACGCCCGCTCATCGGTCTCTGGTGGGTACGGGTCATCGATCACCCCGGACACCGCGTTGTCACCGATGAGCCAGAGGGCGCCGTCTTGATCGATGGCGATGCCCTCGACGTTGTTGCCCCACCCCGCGGCGCGGACGCCTCGGAGATACTCGGTGAGATCCTGAACGAGCTCGATTTCACCGCTCATCCGATCGATCTCGACGACCTCGTAACGCTCGCCCGGGGTACTGGGTCTTGAGCCCGAGCAGACGTCCGTCCATCCAGGCGAGACCGGTGAGCCGCCAGTTGCAGTCTTCGAGGGGGATGTCGACGGGTTCTCCTTCGGCAATCAGGCGATCGCCATCGATTCGGAGCAACCACAATCGCGACACGCACCCGGTCGAGGGATCGCCCGAACGCTCGAGGAGCAGGTGGATGTATCGACCATCGGCGGCAACCTCGATTCCCTCGACGCCGATCTTGCCGCCGGCGACATCGATCCCCTCGATGGCCAGCTCGATCGCCGCCAATTTCGGTAGCAGGCGCGTCTCGTCACCCAACCGACGCGATAGACCGCGCGCGTGGGCCTCATCACACAGGTAGAGCGATCCATCGTGCCAGGCGACGCCTTCGAGCTCGGCGTGACGAGGGACGCCGAGCTCCACCACTCGCGCTTCCAGCTCGGGGTTGAAGAAAAGAAGACGGCCGTACTTCTCGGACGGGGCCACCATAGCCTCGTCGGTGAAGGCGAGTCCGGATGTCTCGAGGGCCCGGTCCTGAGCGAAGTTCACGTCGTCGGACTGCCAGGCGAGATTGACGGCTCGACCCACATCCCAGGGCTCGGTTCGCGTCTCCCCCGGGTCCGGTCGGGTGGAACTGCATCCGAGAGCGCCGGCGATTCCGAGGGCGGCGACGACCGCCCCAGATGGAGGTTCGTGCGCACCGGTTGATGAGCTTCATTTCGTCCTCCTCTCAACGACATCCGACTCCCATTCCGGGAAGAGACCCAGAAGCCCCGCGAGCGAGGCCTCGCAGAGGCCGCGCTCGGTGATCAGGCCGGTGACCAGGCGGGCCGGCGTGACGTCGAAGGCGTAGTTGGCGGCCGGGCTGCCGTCGGGCGTGATCTGAACCGTGATCACCCGGCCGTCGGCGGTCTTGCCGCTCATGTGCGGTCACCTCACGAGCGTCACGCTGCTCGATCGGGATCTCGCCGACGCCGTCCGGCGATCGTCCAGTCGATGGTGGTCGAGGGCAGCGCGACGTAGAACGGCACCTCGTTGTCGCGGGCCGCCAGGGCCTTGAGGTAGGTGCCGATCTTGTTGGCGACGTCGCCGGCTGCCGGTGGTCCGGTCGGTGCCGACGATGCACGAGGTCGACCAGGCCGTGCTGCATCAGATGGCCGCCCGCGTTGTCGACGATCACGGTGTGCGGCACGCCGTGCTGACCGAGCTCGAAGGCGGTGAGCGAGGCACCCTGGTTGCGCGGCCGGGTCTCGTCGACCCAGACGTGGACCGGGATGCCCGCCGTCTGGGCCAGGTAGATCGGCGCGGTCGCGGTGCCCCAGTCGACGGTCGCCAGCCAGCCGGCGTTGCAGTGGGTCAGGACGTTGACCGGCTCGCCCGGCGCCTTCTCCGCGGCAACTCGCGGATCAGCGCGAGGCCATGGTCGCCGATGCTCGGCAGATGGCGACGTCGTCGTCACAGATCGCCGCCGCGCGGGCGTAGGCCGCCGCGACCCGCTCGCCCCGGCGGCAGTCGCGGACGGCCTGGACCATCTCGTCGAGCGCCCAGCGCAGATTGACCGCGGTCGGGCCGGGTCCGGATCAGGCGTCGCATCGCGCGGCCTCGAGGCGGCCTCGCTCGGGTCCTCGTCCAGCGCCAGGCAGAGGCCGTAGGCCGCGGTCGCGCCGACCAGCGGGGCGCCCCTGACGACCATCTCCCTGACGTGGCGTAGGCAGCCTGCTCCACCGTCGTCAGCCTCATGATTTCAAAGGAGGTGGGCAGGGCCCGCTGGTCGATGACATCGACCGAGCGACCGTCATCGGCCAACCAGATCGTTCGACACCACGTTGATCCTATCCGCATGCTGAGAGGATACTCGATTTCGACCGGCGCTCCGCTCGAAACGGCCGGTCGAGATCGAGGCAGAGGAGCATATCTTTCGGCACGGAGCATCCGTATACTTCCTCGCACGCGCAACCATTGGAGAGGTCTCTTCGGACCGAGCGCGAAGAAATGGAGGACCGATGAAGAAGATTCTGATCGCCGTCGGGCTCCTGCTCGCGCTCGGCTTGCTCGGCAGCTGCGCGAAGGAAGCGCCGGTGGAAACCGTCGACCCTGTCGAGCAGGCGTGGCAGACGATGAACGAGACCTACAACGACCTCGAGACGGCGCAGGAAAAGACCGAACTCTTCGAGAGTTTCATGCGCGAGTTTCCGAACACCGCCCATGCCGGCAGACTCGCGAGCGCCGTGGCCTACTATCGCGGCGAAGAGCTCGATGACCCGGCGGGCGCCTACGCGATCCTCGCCGAGACCCTCGCCCAGAACACCGACCCCGAGGCCCGGTACGACATCGGGACATCGATGTTCCCGCTTGCGATGGAGCTCGGTGAGACCATGGATCTCGGTGTCGTAGCCGAGGAGTTGGCGGCCACCCGTGCCCTCAGCTTCAGCGAGATGATCGACGTCGCCGATCTGGCTCTCGCGCACGATCAGTGGGAACTCGGCGCAACCTACTCCACGGCCGCCCTCGAAAGGGCGACGCCCGAGGCCTTCCTCGCCGACTACCCTGACGACGACTTCACCGCCGAACAGGCAGCCGCCAAGGCCGATCGGCGCAAGGTCATGGGCCTGGCCAACATCGGGTGGGCACTGTGGAATCTGGATCGGACCGAAGAGGCCATGGCGGCCTTCGCAGAAGCCGCTCCGCTGAAGACCGTCAACTATCTCGGCGCGGCGGACACCCCCATCGATCTCTACCAGGGCAAAGTCATGCTGGCCGGCGGCGAAGCGGGCATGGCGATGGATCTGCTGGCTCCCGGCGCGATCATGGGTTCGGATGATGAAGCCATGGCGGCCCTTCGTGAGGCGTATATCGCCGAGATGGGCAGCGAAACAGGATTCGACGAGTGGATCGCGGTCCCGGCGCGAAGGCCTCGCGAAAGAAAGTCGACACCTTCACTCTGGCCGACTACGAGGGCAATCCCCAGGACTTCGCGGCTCTGGCCGACGGCAAGGTGACGCTGTTGGCGTTCTGGTTCCCCACTTGAGGCGGTTGCCGCGTGGAGTTGCCACGCCTGCAGCCTCTCTACGACACCTACAAGGACCAGGGGTTCAACGTCGTCGTCGTCGACGGCAAGCGCATGACCGATCTCGCGACGAAGTTCATCGAGAAGAACGGCCTGACCTACACCGCGCTCGAAAACGGCGAAGACGAGCCGAAGTCGTCAAGAACATCTTCATGGTTCAGAGCTTCCCGACCTCGTTCCTCATCGATCGTCAGGGCCGGGTCATGTACTCGCACCTCGGTTTCGAAGCCGGGGACGAGGACAACCTCGCGAAGGAGATCGAGTCGCTGCTTTAGTTTTCAATTTTGAATTCTTAAGGGTCTTAGGAAGCAAATCGATCATAGCGGGTCCTCGCGGAGGATCCGCAACAAGAGTTTATAGGGATTTTCCTTTCGATGGTTGAAGCGAAACTCCGATTCCTTGAGGTGAAGGTAGAAGGTGTGTTTGGGCACACCTTTGAACTGGGCCAGTCGGTGCTTGGCAAAACTCCAGAAGGACTCGATTCCGTTGATGTGGTTGCTGTGACGAGCGAATTCGTTTTCAGCATGACGGACTCTAAAGTGTTTCGCGTATCCGACATCGACCAGTCCGTCGTCGCCGATCCAGCCATCACTGTGAATGACGGAATCCAAACTCACCTTTCCCTGATAACCCTTTGGAGAGTTCGTTTCTTGGCGTCTGGCACGATCTGGGTCCATACTCGATCACCACGTTTGAGGATTCCGAACACGATCGTCTTTTCGCCGGCACCTCGGCCC
>CAWGLT010000018.1:0-75013 GCA_963823445.1 uncultured Acidobacteriota bacterium | reverse complement strand
CGGCGCCTCCGTATACGACGAGCATCCTCACCATCGAGCTCCCCGATGTCACCCTCGTCGACCAGGACGCGCAGCTCGTCAAGCTGCCGGATCTCGTCGAGGGGAACGACGTCGTGATGGTGGACTTCATCTTCGGCACCTGCACCACCATCTGTCCGATCCTCTCGGCCGGGTTCTCCAACCTCCAGCGCCGGATGGGATCAGGGCCCGGGGGACCGGTTCTGATTTCCTTCTCCATCGATCCCGAACACGACACCCCGGAAATCATGACCACGTATCTGAAACGGTATCGGGCGCAGCCCGGTTGGTCCTTCCTCACCGGCGACCGCGACGACATCGACACGATCATGCACGCCTTCGACGCCTATATCCCGAACAAGATGTCGCACCAGCCGTTGACCTTCATCAAGGGGAAGGCTCCGAACCAATGGGTAAGGATCGACGGGCTCGTCTCCACCGCGGACCTCATCGCCGAGCTCGAGAAGATCCGCGGAGGTGAGTGATGAATAGAATCAACCGATGGGTCGGTCTTCTTCTTCTCATTTCGGCCGTGGCGCTCTCCGCCGTACCGGTATCGGCCGAAGAACCGACCGCGGCAGTCACGCCGGTAGTGTCTCACGACCCAGGTTGGCGAATGTACCACGAGGGCATCAATCCCGATGGCGAGCCCATGCGGGCCACGGTCCAGGGCGATATCCCGGTGGACGGCACCATGTTCACCTGCGTCAGCTGCCACCTTCACAGCGGCATCGGGTCGCTCGAGGGCACGGTGATCACCCTGCCGACCAACTGGGGCTACCTGAGTCGGCCACTGGTGGGCGCCGACATGTCCGAGACCGCTCGTGAGCGGCTGCCGAAACCGCTGAAGCGCGGCGAGTTCCGACCCGCCTACGACGATGCCTCGTTGGCCAGAGCGATCCGAATGGGCAGGGACCCGAACGGCCGCGTCTTCAACCTGGTCATGCCCAGGTACGCGCTCGACAAGAGCGAGATGGACACCCTCATCAGCTACCTCAAGCGGCTTTCGGCAGAGTACTCGCCCGGTGTGACCGACGCGATGATCCATTTCGCCACGGTGGTAACCGATGGGGTCAGCGAAGACGATGAGAAGGCGATGGTGTCGGTTCTCCAGGCGCATGTCCGCGACCACAACTCACAGGTTCGCCACGAGGACGAGCGCCGGCGCCGCGGGCCCTTCTACAAACAGGAGAAGTGGGAGCCCTACAGACGGTGGCAGCTCGATGTGTGGCGTCTGCACGGCGCCCCCGACACTTGGTCCCGCCAGCTCGACGAGTACTACGAGAAGCAACCGGTCTTCGCCCTCCTGGGCGGGATCAGCAACGGATCGTGGCGTCCGATCCACGAGTACTGTGAAGTGCATAAGATTCCAAACCTCTTCCCGCTGACCGAGCTGCCGGTGATCTCCGAAACCGACTGGTACACGGTCTACTTCTCGAAGGGCTATCTACCAGGAGGGCGAGGCGGTGGCTCGCTATCTCCGTCGCGCCGACGACGATCTCAAGACGGCGCCGGTCGTGCAGGTCTTCCCCGACACCCCCCGAGGGCAGGCCTTTGCGCGCGGGTTGCGCGAGACCCGGGAGTCGATCGGAATGTCACCGCCCACCGACGTCGTGCTCGCGGTGGACGAGGCCCTGAACGAGAAGGTATTGAAAAAGATCGCAGCCCAAAATCCAGCCGTTGTCCTCGCACTTTGGATCGACGCCGATGACCTCGAAGCCCTGGCCGCCTTCGAAAAGGGCCCTCGACCGGTAGCGGCCTTTCTGTCCGCGCCGCTGCTCGGCGACTCGCTCGCGGGGCTGCCCGAGGGCCTTCGCAGCTTCACCCTTTTCACCCACCCAACGGCATTTCCCGAAGACAAAACCCGCACCCGTCTCGCCATCGAGCGCTGGCTCGAGATTCGAGAGATCCCGCTTACGAACTACGACATCCAGGCGAAGATGTACTTCGTCGGTTGGGACCTCGCCGGCCTCGTCAAGATGATGCGAAACGAGTTCTACCGCGACCGTTTTCTCGACATCATGGACATGATGCGGGACCAGGACTACGCCGTCGGGGTTTACGAGAGATTGAGCTTCGGACCCGGCCAGCGCTACGCCTCCAAGGGCTGCTATCTCACCGCGCTCACGGCCGGACCCGAACCGAGCCTCGAGAAGAGGAGCGGCTGGGTCGTTCACTGACCGTCGCGAGGCGGCTGATTCCGGAATGACGGTGGCAGCCGATACAGGTCATTTCAGCCTCGGACACAACCCCGCTGATCTTCGTGCTCTGCGGTCTCTGTGCCGGCGAGACGCCGGCACTCCAAAGGGCCGAGTTCCACTGTGGGGCCGGCGTCTCGCCGGCCTGACGGTGACGAAGGCCGGAAGACCTCAGCGTGCTCGGGATGACGTGTCTCTGGTTTTCGGTTGAGCGAACCGCCACAGTTCTCGTGAGACAGTTTCTGATCCACCTGATCCCCCGATATTGTGTCTCATTAAGCAAGTGAGACACTCATGAGACAGTGATCCGACAGGTCCGATCTCGACCTCAAGTGCCAATCCCATCAGAAGTTTAACCGAATCGTCTCTGCGGTGGAGGCCTGCCTCAACCGAGGTCCGCATGACGGGAACATGTGTCTCACGTCACAAAAGGAGAGCCGGGCAGTGACCGACTCTCGTTGCCTGAAACAAATATAAAGTCTTTAAAATCAGTATTTTAAAAAAATATTTTCTGATTTTCTGCGAACCTGGCATTCATATTGCTTACGGAGTTGGCACGCGAGTCAAAAACGTGCGAAACGTGAACGACGAACGACTGAAAAGGAACTGGACGTGAGCGTGACCAAGAAATCGAAACTACGACAAGCCGCAGGGCAACGACGCAACCGGATCTTTGTCCACGAAGCCATTCCCGGGTTCGCTGGAGACATCGGTCAACGAAAAATTCAGGAGGAGAACTCATGAAAACGAGAGTATGTTGTTGGAGAGCGCCCGCGCCGAAAGCGACCATCGCTTTGCTCGCGCCGGTGCTGTTTCTGGCCCTGGCGTTTGCGGCCTCGCCGGCCTCGGCCCAGACCCTCACCGTGGTGGACGGGTCGAACGAGGCGGTCTCGATCGCCAATTATCAGTGGGTGGTGGAAGAGGATCTGACCTACCACGTGCCGTTCGACGCCAGCGGCAACCCGGTGCCCGAGAACGACATGCAGTCGCTCAGCTTCCACCGCAGCTACATGCCGTTGGTCGCCGAGGGCACCAGCGAAGGCGGGTTCTCGTTTGTCCGCGATCCCGACAAGTACTACTTCGTGTCGGTTCTTCCCGACTCCGGTTACAGCATCGGCGGCGCCCAGATCGCGCCCGGTGACACCGAAGTCACAGTCTACGTCAACCCGCACCCGATCCCAACCGCGCAGATCGTGGTCCAGGTCTGCGAGGACAAGGCCCCGATCAACAACGTCTGCGATCCGGGCGAGCAGCCCCTCCAGGGCTTCAAGATCATCCTCGAGGACGGCGGCGGCCGCTATGGCATGTCGGCCGGCGTCCAGAGCTATGACATCTGGGGCAACCCGCTCGGGACGACCTACCTCGACAACGTCGGCACCGTCGACCAACTCGGCTCCGGCATCGACACCGATGCCAACGGCATGGCCTACATCAAGAACCTCGCCCCCGGCAAGTACGGCATCATCGTCGTGCCGCCGCCCAACACCAACTGGGTCCAGACCGCGACCATCGAAGGCAAGAAGGTCATCGACGCATGGGTCAAGGCCAACGAGCCTCCGTTCTTCGCCGAGTTCGGCCCCCCGGGTCCGCACGTCTTCGTCAGTTTCGTCGAGCCGTTCAACGCCCTGACCGGTCCCAGCGGGCCGAATGTCTCGGGCCAAGTTGTCAATCTCCACATGTCGCGGCCGCCCGAGTTCGCCATGTACGCCGGTGGTCCCTTCCCGCACACCAACTGCTGGATCGGGATCAACGACTTCTCGACCGGCGTGCCGCTCGAGGGTCTCTACGCCCAGCCTTGCAGCGACAACGGCTTCTTCACGATTCCCAGCGTGCCTCCCGGCCGGTACCAGCTGGTCGTCTGGGACGACAACCTCGATCTCGTCTTCAACTCGATGGCTCTGACCGTCAACGCCGACGGCAGCTGCAACGACCGCAACACCTGCGATCTCGGATTGGTTCCGACCCGGCAGTGGTTCGCCCGCATGGAAAACTGGGTCTTCAACGACACCAACGGCGACGGCCGTCGCCAGTGCATGACCGAAGCCTGCAACAGCCTTGCCGCGGGCGACGAGGTCGGCATCCCCGAGCAGGCGGTCAACCTCCGCTGGCGCGACGGCACCATGTACCAGAGCTTCGCGACCGACCTCACCGGCTTCGTGCCCTTCGACGAGACCTTCCCGTTCTTTAGCTGGCTCGTCGCCGAGGTCGACTTCGCCCGCTTCAACGCCACCGGCGCTACCTTCTACACCGACGACGGCGGCCCGATCGACCCCCTGAACCCCAACTCCTGGGACAGCAACCTCAATCCGCAGTCCCAGGGCGACCCGGCTGATCCGGGGATGTGGATTCACAACGGGTACGGCGGCAATGATGGCGACGCGCGCACCGAGCAGGGAGTCGTTCTCACCCAGGCCTTCCAGGCTTTTCTCGGCCAGACCAACGTCATCGAGTGGGGCAAGGCGCCCTACGGCCCCGGTGAGAACGGCGGCATCAGCGGTATCGTCTTCTACTCGGTGACCCGCGCCGAGGACGACCCGCGCTACGGCGGCGCCGAGCCGTGGGAGCCGGGCATTCCCGGTGTCACCGTCAACCTCTACGACGCAACCGGTGCGACCCTGCTCGCGACCACCACCACCGACAGCTGGGACGCGACCCCGCCGGAGAACTGCCAGATCGGCAGCAGCATCCCCTTCATTTACAACGGCACCGAAATCGATTGCTACGACGGCCTCCGCAACTGGAATCAGATGCGGCCCGGCGTCTTCGACGGTGGTTACGCCTTCGACGAGATCTGCCAGCGGAACCGTCCTTTCCGACGGGTCGTGCTCCGGAGCCACGGTGAGCCCGATTCCGAGCGGCCGATACGTGGTCGAAGTGGTCCCGCCTGCGGGCTACCAGATCGTCAAGTCGCAGGACAAGAACGTCGACTTCGGCGACGAGTACGTCACGAGCCCCCTCCTGCTGCCCGCCGAGTGCGTTGGTGACACCTATACCGTGCCCCAGTACCTGTCGCTCAACGACCGGCCCTCGGTGGCCGCGGCTGACAAGGTCGAGGCCTCGCTCTGGGGTCAGACCCTCAACCTCTGCGACCGTAAGAAGGTCGCGGTGTCGGGCGGCAACAACGCCGCGGCCGACTTCTTCCTCTTCACCCAGGTGCCGATCGCGGCGCACGCGACCGGCTTCATCCTCGATGACACCGCCAACGAGTTCGACCCGAACTCGCCGCAGTTCGGCGAGAAGTACGCGCCGCCCTTCCTGCCGGTGTCGATCCGCGACTGGACCGGCCGCGAGATCGGCCGCACCTTCTCCGACGCCTACGGCCGCTACAATTTCGTCGCGCCGTCGACCTGGACCAACAGCCTGCCGCAGCCGAGCGGGATGTCGCCGAACATGCTGACGACCTGCATGAACGATCGCCTGCGGCCGGACGGCACGCCCGATCCGCTACACAATCCGCAGTACTCCCAGTTCTGCTACACCTTCCAGTACATGCCGGGCTCGACGGTCTACCTCGACACCCCGGTGGTGCCGGTTTCGGCCTTCACCGGCTCCGACCAGTTCCCGCTCGACTGCGAGTACGCAGACGGCACTCCGCGCATCTACTCGGCGACCAACGCCGCCGGCCAGGGTCCTTGGTTTACCGGAAACGCCAACCACGTCTCCCGCAACAACTTCGTGGTCACTTCCATAGGACCCGTCGAGGTTCCCAACCCCGAGTACCAGGGGGTCAACGGTCCGCCGACGGTGCCCAAGACCATCACCCGCGACTACGGTTTCGGCTGTCCCACGGTTCCAACCGTGACCGTCAACGGCGTCGCCATGACCGGTCTCACCTGCGGCGTGGACGGCAACGGCCGCGAAACCGTCACCGGAAAGGTCAACGGCGCAGGCAGCGGCGGCCAGCTCGTGGTGACCCGCAACGACAATGGCGTCTCGTCGATCAACTCGGTCTTCGTCCAGCGCGGGCTGCGCAGCCAGGCGACCCTCAGGACGGTGCCGGGACAGTATCCGACGATTCAGGCGGCCATCGACGCCGCCGGAATCAACGATCTCATCCTGGTCGCTCCCGGGACCTACACCGAGATGGTCATCATGTGGAAGCCCGTCCAGCTTCAGGGCTGGGGCGAGGGAACCCAGATCGACGCGGTCAAAAACCCGCCCGAATCGCTCCAGACCTGGCGCGACGCGGTCCGGGGCCTCGTCGAGGGGAACTATCCTCCGGCCAACCCGCCCGGTTACACCGTGACCCTCGTTCCCGGCCAGGAGGCCGCCTTCGGCGGTGTCGAGCCGGCCGCGCTTTGGACCGAGGAGGGCGCAGGAATTCTCGTGCTCGCCAGGGCCGGGGCGTTTAATAGCCCAGCTCGCAACAGGGGCGCACGTATCGACGGTTTCACGATCTCCGGTGCCGACACTGGCGGCGGCGTCATCGTCAACGGTTTCGCCGAGAGAATGCAGATCTCCAACACTCGCGTCATCAACAACGCTGGCCAATACGGCGGCGGCATCCGCCTCGGCCATCCGACGCTCATCGCAGAAGGCGCCGCCGCCTGCGGCAACGGCGTCGACCTCTGCTACCCCGACGCCCAGAACGACAACATCGTGATCACGCATAACTACATCGGCCAGAACGGCGGCATGAACGGCGCCGGCGGCGGCGTGTCGTTGTGCACCGGTTCGCAGAACTACGAACTCACCGACAACTACATTTGCGGCAACTTCAACCTCGAGCAGGGCGGCGGCGTGGCCCACTTCGGCTTCTCCGACAGCGCAGACCAGAATGTGATCGCGCGCAACGTGATCGCCTTCAACGACAGCTTCCTCCAGACCCCCGGGTCTGCGCCGGCGGGCGGTGGTCTGCTCATTGCCGGTCAGCCCGCACTGGTCGGTGAACCCTTGAGCCGAGGAACCGGGAATGTCGACGTCGACAGCAACCTCTTTATCGGCAACGCGGCCGAAGCCGGTGACGGCGGCGGGATCAGCCTGCGTCAGGTCAACGGCATGGATGTCGCGGCCAGTCCGAGAAACGAAAACCGGTGGCACTCCATCGAAATCGTCAACAACATGGTCGTCAACAACCTGTCGGCCCTCGCCGGTGGCGGCATCTGCTCGGCGGACGCCACCAGGGTGACCATCCGTCACAACACGATCGCCAACAACGACAGCACCGCGACCACCGGCAACGCCTTCCCCCTCGGGTCCCCGACCCTCTCGGACGGACAGCTCGGTGCGGGCATCGCCGTGCGCAGTCACAGCGCGGCGCTCGAGACCGCAATGGGGATTCCTCTGGGCACGGGCATCTCTCCCAGCCGAGGGAGCTGGCCGACAACATCGTCTGGCACAACCGGAGCTTCCGCTTCACCGGAACCGGGACCACCGTCGACCCGAACCTCGGAACGACGTGGTTCGGTCTCTGCCCGGCCGTCGGCGGCGACGCGGCAAACTGCGACGCGGCAACGGTCGGTGACTGGTCCGGTAACACGGCCTACTACAGTGACCTCGCGGTGCTCGGCACGGCGGGAGGCCTGACGTGCAGCAACTGCATCGTGACCGGTGACGCCGATCCGCTCTTCGTCTCCGAGTACCCCACCGGCAGCCGGATTCCGACCATCAACCAGCCGGAGCAGCAGACCATCTTCGTGCCGGCGGCCTTCGACGAGGGCGGCAACTACATCCGCCTCCGCTTCGGACCGCTGACCCGGTGGGACACCACCGACCGGAGAGCTCTTCGGCGATTACCACATCCAGGGTGGATCTCCGGCGGTCGATACGGCCGGCACCACCCAGCCCAACTATGACTTCGACGGCGAACCGCGCCCCGAATCGGGCAAAAGGACCCTGCCGGACATCGGCGCCGATGAAGTCAATCCTCCCGGTGCGCTCAAGGTCCAGCGAGAAGCCGGCAGCTACACCGCCAACACCGACCTCGAGCTCGACGAAAGCCTCGTGGAGTAACAGCAACCAGCAACCCATTCCCGCCGGAGAGACCCGGCGGGGGTGCTTGACCTACCAAGGAGTGAACCATGGAACGCAAATGGCTCTACACAACGCTGATGGTGGTAGCGGTCGCGCTGGTGCTGGTCGCAGCTCCGGCAACCGCCAGCCACATCGACGTCCAATGCCCCGGCGACCTCAACGGAGACGCCATCATCGATGTCCCGGATCCGGCTTACCCGAACGCGAAGTGCATGCACCTCACCTCGGGTGACGGCTACGTCACCATGGCCGACGGACGGGTGATGTACATCTTCGGCTTCGCCGACGCCACCGGCTGGGATCCCGCCAACGTCATGACCGACGGCATTCTCGCCGCGGCCTACCCCGGTCCGATCATCGCGCTCGACGAGGGCGACGAGTTCTACCTCAGCCTGTCCAACGTCGGCATGCTCGTGCGGCCCGATCTCTTCGATCCGCACACCGTCCACTGGCACGGCTTCCCGCAGGCGTCGTCGGTCTTCGACGGTCTGCCCGAGTCGGGCGCTCTCGATCAACATGGGCGCCACCCTGACCTACTACTACAACGTCCAGGATCCCGGCACCTACATGTACCACTGCCACGTCGAGGCCACCGAGCACATGCAGATGGGCATGCTCGGCAACCTCTACGTGCGACCGGCGCAGAACGGCACCCCGCACGAGTACCCCTCGGGCTCGGGCAAGGTCTACACCAAGTTCGCCTACAACGACGGCGACGGTTCCACCGGCTACGACGTCGAGGTCCCGATCCAGATGAGCTCCTTCGACAGCGCCTTCCACGACGCCTCGGAGAGCGTCCAGCCTCTGCCTTTCGCGCTCATGCGCGACGACTATCCCATGCTCAACGGCCGTGGCTACCCGGATACGGTTGTCAACGCAGCGCTGCCCGCACCGGCAGAAAATGGCGGCAAGACATCGCAGTTCGAAAACGCGCTCGTCACCGCGCTGCCGGGCCAGAAGGTCCTGCTCCGGATCTCCAACATCTCGATCACCCGCTACTTCACCCTGCAGACGCTGGGGCTCCCGATGACCGTGGTCGGCCGCGACGCCAAGCTGCTCCGCGGCCCGAGCCCCGATGGCGGGACCACCCCCGGCAAGAACCTCTACTACCAGACCAACTCGGTGAGCCTCGGCGGCGGCGAGACCAACGACGTGATCATCGAGATTCCGGCCGATGCGAACATCGGTGACACGTATTTCCTGTACACCAGCAATCTGAACTACCTCAGCAACGGCGACGAGGAGTTCGGAGGCATGATGACCGAGATCCGCATCGGCGGGGCTCCGGCCATGATGCTCAATTGAGGAGGATGACGATGAAACACTTCATGAGACATAAAGCAGCGGTTCCCGTCGTCCTCGGCGTCGCGGCGCTCCTGGCGCTGAGCGCAGCGCCGGCAGCGGCCGCCATCCCGGGCATCGACGGCAGCTTCGACGCCGGAACCAACACCCGTTCCTTTGTCCTGACGGCGAAGGCCGACTACGTCACCAGCGCCGACGGCGCCAGCCTCCTGATCTGGGGTCTGACCGACGGCGCCCGAGCCCAGTACCCGGCGCCGACCCTGATCGTCAACCAGGGTGAGACCATCCACATCACCCTCAACAACGAGCTCGTGGCCTCGACCTCGCTCATCTTCCCGGGTCACGATGTGGCCGGGGCGGGACTCTGCACGGACACCTCGGGGCTGCCCGCGCCGGCGCCCGGCGACACCTCCTGGCGCATTACCTGCGAGGCGCCGGCCGCCGGCTCCGCGACCTACGAGTTCCCGGCCGAAAACGCCGGCACCTACCTCTACCACAGCGGCACGATGCCGGCGCTGCAGTCGGAGATGGGTCTCTTCGGTGCGATCATCGTCCGGCCCTACGGTTTTGACGAGCTCAACCCGACGGCCTACGGCCACCCCAAGACCAGCTACGACCGCGAGTACCTGTTCATCCTCTCGGAGATGGACTCGCGGATCCACAACGCCATGGAGTTCGGAGACAGCCTCGCCGGCACCGAGTATCTCGGAGACTACTTCTCCAATTACTGGTTCATGAACGGCCGCACCGCCCCCGACACGTTGTCCGAGGCCGGGGTGCCGTGGTTGCCGACCCAGCCGTACAACACCCTGCCGCGGATGACCCCCGGCGAGACGGTGCTCATCCGCGTCGTTGTCGCGGGCCGCGACGCCCACCCCTTCCACCACCACGGCAACCATGCCCTCATCGTCGCCCGCGACGGCCGGATGCTTGAAAGCGCACCCGGTCAGGGTCCCGATCTCGGCTATGAGGTCTTCACCATCCAGTCGATCCCGGGCGAGACCTATGACGCCACCTTCACCTGGACCGGCGAGAACATGAACTGGGACATCTACGGCACCCCCGCCGACGGGATGCCGGCGCACACCTGCAACGGTCTGACGACGCCGTCTCCGGGCTTCGACCCGGACACCCACGAGTACTGCCCCGACCACGGCAAGCCGCTGCCGGTGCACCTCCCGGACAACCTGGACCTCGCATTCGGCGGGTTCTGGAGCGGCAGCCCGTTTATGGGCGCGGCCGGCGCCCTTCCTCCCGGTGAGGGCGGCCTCAACCCGAACTCGGGCTACACCTTCATGTGGCACTCCCACACCGAGAAGGAGCTCACCAACAACGACATCTTCCCGGGCGGCATGCTGACGATGCTCATCGTCGAGCCCCCCGGCACAGTGATCGACTGAGCAGGGGAGTAGACAATGAAACACGCAAACATGACAACTCTGCTGCGGCGATCGGTACTGGTGGCGGCGATGCTGGCACTGGTGGTCGGATCCGCCTCGGCGGCAACGTATAATCTCAGGGCCGGCGCCTCAAGCATGAATCTCGGGACGGCCACCGATATGTGGGGTTACGCGCTGGTCTCGTATGACCTGGAGGATGGTAATGGTCTCCAGTCCGGAACCGACTCCGTCATGGTCCCCGGCCCGATCATCTACGTGCCTGCCGGGCAGAGTCTGACCATCAACCTCACCAACAACCTCGCAGAAAGTACCTCCATTGTGGTCCAGGGTCAGAAGCTCACCGGTTCGCCGGTGATGACCGGGGGCCGGGTCACCGCGTTCACAACCGAAGCGGGGCCTTTCACCGGATCCGCAAGCTATTCGTGGGCTGCCGGGGAGCTCAATCCCGGCACCTATCTCTATTCCAGCGGCAGCCACCCCGCCGAGCAGGTCCACATGGGCCTCTACGGCGCGCTGGTGGTCGATGCCGACGCGACGGGCTGCGACAGCGGTCTCGCCGCCTACCCCGGCGTCTGCTATGACCGCGACATCGTTGTCATCTACAGCGAGGTCGACCCGGACCTGCACAACAACGCGGGGTCCAAGGCGGCCAAAGCGCTCAACTACAAACCCAAGTTCTTTCTTATCAACGGCAATCCGGCCGGTAACAGTGTCCTGACCAATCCGGCCGCCGACATCGATTCCCGGGTGCTCCTGCGCTTTGTCAACGCCGGTCTCCTCAGCTACGTTCCGGCCCTGCTCGGCGAGGATCTCGAGTGGGTGGCCGAGGACGGCAACACCTACCCTTACGCCCGCCTGTCTTACAGCGCGCTGCTGGCGGCCGGCAAGACCATGGACGCGATCTGGGTTCCGACCACGGTGGATCGCCACGCACTCTACGACCGTCGGCTGCACATGACTTCAAACGGCTATGCCAACGGCGGCCTGCGCGCCTTCCTCGACTCGGGATACGTCAACGTTCCGATCGCCAATGCCGGGGCCGACTCCTCTCACGTGGCTCTGGGGACCATCATCACCTTTGACGGTTCGGCCACTGGCGGATCGGGAACCTATGTCGGTTGGAACTGGTCCCTCGTCGGCTTCCCGACCGGGAGCGCCGCGACCCTCGTCCCCGATGGCGTCGATCCGAGCATCGTCACCATCACCCCCGACGTTCCCGGCACCTATACCGCTCGCCTGGTGGTCACCGACGACGCCGGGTTCTCGGGCGCCCCCGATACCGTCAACGTCTTCACCAACCTGCCGCCGGTGGCCAAGGCCGGCGCCGATCAGGCGGTGGATGTCGGCGCGGTGGTCAACCTCGACGGCAGCCTCTCTTACGATCCGGACTCGGTCGACACGATCCAGGGCTATGACTGGGCGGTGACGGCGCCGGATGGCTCGTCCTTCCCGCTGAGCGGAGCCCTGACTTCGTTCATCGCCGATCAGACGGGGACCTATACCGTCGCGTTGACCGTCAACGACGGAGAATTGACCGGCATGGACACCATGACCGCGACGGCCTCCGTCCACGTCAACCAACCTCCCGATGCAGTCGCCGACTTCTTCCAGGTCTTCAGGAGTTCGGACTACACCCCGAACCCGCTCTACGTGCTTGTCAACGACAGCGATCCCGACGGCGCCATCAACCAGGCGAGCCTGTCGATCGTGACCGACCCGATGAGGGGTGCGTCTGCGGTCCCGACCGAGTACCCCACAGGTTCCGGGACCTACGTCGTCATCTACTCGCCGAAGAGAAACTTCAAGGGAACCGACTTCTTTACCTACTCGATCTGCGATAACCAAGGAGCATGCTCCGAAGCGCAGGTCCAAGTGAACGTCATCAAGCCTCCGAACAACAACTAATCAACCGTCGTCGGCGGGCGATCTCCGGATCGCCCGCCGCCTCTTTTGCGCGATCGGGCGCCTTCCGGAGGGAAGGCGCCCGTTCTTTCGAAATACAGGCTCTCGCGAAATTGTTGTAACGACCGCGGAACGAGTCTCAACCGGAGCGAACAACGGTGTTGCCATGACCTCCGCTCGGAAGGAATCGAGATGACCAAAAAGAAAATCGTACGACGGGCGGGACTGGGTAGGGCATCGGTCGGTCTCCAGGTCTTGCTCATCACGGTCGGGCTGGCGATCTTCGGCTGCGCGAGCTCGAACATCGACGAATCGGCGGTGGATCCGGAGGCGGCGGTCGCCGAGGCGGCTCCGAGTCTGGAAGAACAGTGGGGTGTCGAGGTCGTCGCGCTGCGGCTGACGGGCGCGAACTACATGCTCGACTTCCGCTACAAGGTGCTCAATCCCGAGAAGGCGGCGGAACTCTTCGAACGCGCCAACAAACCAGTGCTGATTCACCACCCCAGTGGGGCCAGACTCGAGGTGCCTCGTCCGGCCAAGACCGGCCCGCTGCGCCCGACCAACCCTCCCGAGGCGGGACGGATCTATTTCATGTTTTTCTCCAACCCCGGTGTGGTCCATTCGGGTGATGAAGTCACCGTCAAGATCGGCGAATTCGAAGCCGACATCGTTGTGGAGTAGATATGCGCACATTCTTGAGATTCCGTTCAGTAGCGATCATTCTCGGAGCATTCATCGCCTTCAACGCCGGGTTTGCCGGCGCAGGCGTCGTCACGCCAGAGCTCGAAGCGGTCGTGCGATCCTCCGCCCCCGAGTCCAGGATCAGCGTCCTTGTCGAGTTGGCCGACCGTCTCGACGTCGGGGCCTACTCGTTCCCGGCCGCTTCCGCGCGTCGGCGCGAGGTCGCCGCCGTGCTGAAGAACAAGGCCGCCACGGCTGAGACGCTCATTCGGAGCTTTCTCGACGACCGGGGTGCGACCAAAGTGAAGTCACTGTGGGCGATCGGTGGTCTCGCCGCGGAACTCCGGGCCGACGCTGTTTCCGATCTCGCTGAGCTTCCGGCTGTCGCCAACGTCCGTCTCGACCGCGTCTTCAGGATGCCGGAGTCTGCGCTCAGAGTCCTGGCCGATGGCGACTGGAATCTCGAGATGGTAGGCGCCCCCGATCTCTGGGAAGACGGGATCCGCGGTGACGGAATCGTCGTCGCGGTTGTCGACTCAGGGGTCGATGCAGCCCACGCGGACCTCGGTCCACGCTGGAGGGGCGGGATGAACGGGTGGTTCGACCCTTACGGTGAACACATGACCCCTTATGACGCCGACAGCCACGGCACCCAGGTTGCAGGGCTCATCGTCGGAGGTGACGCCACAGGCACCGCCATCGGCGTCGCCCCCGGCGCCCGGTGGATCGGTGGCAAGGCATTCGATGACAGCGGGCAGGCATCCGCCAGTGCGACGCACGAGATCTTCCAGTGGCTCCTCGACCCCGACGGCGATCCCGCCACCGACGACGCCCCGCACATCGTCAACAACTCCTGGGGATTTCGCGATCTGCCCGGGCGAGTGCGTTCACGAATTCGCAGACGATATCCAGGTGTTGAGGGCGGCCGGCATCGCCGTGGTCTTTTCGGCCGGCAACGCCGGCCCGAACACCGCAACGAGCATGAGCCCGGCCAACAACCCGGGCGCCTTCGCCGTCGGAGGCGTCGATGAAGACGAAGAGGTGATGAACAGTTCGGGCCGGGGTCCCTCCGCCTGCGACGGCAGAATTTTTCCCGCTCTCGTGGCGCCGGGGGATGGGGTCCGCACCACGGACCTGACCCTCGGTGGCACCTTCCCGGACGCCACCACCCAGGTCCTCGGGACCTCATTCGCCGCGCCCCACGTCGCCGGCGCCATGGCGCTCCTGCTAAGCGCACATCCGCAGGCGAGCCTTGACCAGCTCGAGCAGGCGCTGCTTGCCGGCGCCGAGGATCTCGGGCCGGACGGTCCCGACCACGATTCCGGCCATGGGCGTCTCGACATCGCCAAGGCCGAGGATGTACTCGCCGCCTTGGTCGGCACCGCCGCCGCCACGGTCTACACCAACGAAGGGGCGTTTCTCGCGGCGCTCTCCGGTCAGAGCACCATCAGCGAAGGTTTCGAGGACGATGCCGCGTGGGCCACGGCGCGCATTCCGGCGAGCGCCGCGAGCGTCACGAGCCAGGGTGTGACCTGGACCTCCAATCACCCCGGCAACGGCGTCACCACCGGTTTCGGCGCCGCCCGGACCGGCAACTGGGGGCTCTACTCGCTGCCGCACGGCGACCAGACGGCGACGCAGCCCAACGATTTCATCATGGATGGCTGTCGCGGGCTCGGGCACGGCACCGATGACCGCGGTCGGCGGTTGGTTCGTCAGCACCGCAGGCGGGCGGGTGGCGCTCATCCTCGATGGAGACGAGGCGAACCCGGTCGATCTCGGACCGGTCGGCGTGACGCACGGATTTCTCGGCGCGGTGGTCGACGGCAGCTTCAGCGCCTTCGAGTTCCGCGAGACCGAAGGCACGGTCGAGGACCCGAAGCTGATCTTTGTCGACGACATCACCATCGGCGTGACCGCGGGCGGCGTCAACCGGCCGCCGGTGGGCACCATTCTGCAACCGGCCGGAAACGTCACGATCGATGTCGGCGGGTCGGTCTTCTTCGCGGGCTCGGCGAGCGATCCCGACGGCGATTCCGTGACCGTGCTCTGGGACTTCGGCGACGGGTCGAGCTCGACGGCGCTCGCTCCGGGCAACCACAACTACCCGGCGTCGGGTTCCTACATGGTGAGCTTCACCGCCACCGACACGCACGGGTTGACCGATCCGACGCCGGACACCCGTCTCGTCACGGTGGTCGATCAGCCGGCGGCGCCGACCGGAGTCGTCGCCGGGGTCGCGAACTACCCAGGCGCTTTCGGCAGCGATTGGCACACCGACCTCTTTCTCCACAACTCGACGTCCGCAGCCGTCTCGCTGCAGCTCTCTTTCAGTCCGGCGAACGGTACGCCGGGCGATCCGGTGGCGGTGACCGTCCTGCCCAACCGGACCGCGGCCCTCGAAGACGTGGTCGACACCGTCTTCAGCAAGACCGGAAGCGGTGCGATTCAGTGGTCGGTGGTGTCCGGAGACGCCGCCGGTCTGCTGGTCTCGGCCAACACCTACAACCGGGTGGATGCGACCCACAGCTACGGGCAACAGATCCCGGGCGTTCGTTGGAGCGATGTCTCGCCGGAAGGGACGTCGATCTGGCTGCCGGCCCTGGCGGGTCCCTACCGGACCAATCTCGGTTTCGCGACGGACGAGACCTGCACCACGGTCACCATCCGCGGCTACGACCGGATCGGGCTTCAGGTCGCAACGAGGGTTCTCGACGTCCAGCCCCTGACCTGGATCCAGCTCAACGGAATCTTCCGCAACGTGTTCCCCGGTCTCATCGGCGATCCCGATGCAGTGACCGTCGCCGAGAGCGTCCACCGCTTCGAAGTGGTTGGGGAGAACGGCCGCGTGGTGGCCTACACCAGCATCATCGACAACCAGACCAGCGACGGCAGTTACATGCTCGGCCAGGTGCCGGCCGCCGGGTCACAGTTCTCATGGCTTCCTGGTGCGGCCAAGATCAGCGGCGCCAACGACAGCAGGTGGCGCAGCGACGTGATCGTGATGCACGTGGGCGGCGGCGCCGATTCCACCACTTTCGGTTTCTTCGGTCCCGGCGCCAACCCCGCCGGATCCGTCGACACCGAGGCCGTGGTGCTGGGTCCGGATGAAAGTGCGGTCGAGGAGGACATCCTCGGCGGCCTCTTCGCCTACCAGCCGCCGGCGGTCGGCAGCCTGCGCACGATCTCGCCCCTCGCCTCCGGCGGCCTGGTGTGGATGCGCACCTACACCGAGGAACCGGTTGCCGGCGGGACGACGCGAACCTACGGCCAGGCCATCGGCCCGCGCCGCCAGGAGGCCATGGTCACTTCCGCCGTCGAGGGCCGGATCTACGGCTTCAGCCACAACGCGGATACCCGAAGCAATCTGATCCTGCAGAACACGAGATCGGCCGACGGCGAGTATCTGGCCAGCACGGTACGGATTCAGGTCCTGGACTCGAACGGTCAGCCCGTCCACATCCAGGAGTACGCACTTCAACCCGGTGAGTACCGGCAGGACAACCGATTCCTCGACAACTACGGAGTCGCGCCGCTCGAGGCGGGGGCCTTGCTGGTCGATGTCCTCGATCAGGCGATCCCGGGTGAAACCGGTGGCGTCGACGCCATGGTTTCCGAGGTCAACGGCAACACCCTCGCCGGAACCAACGACGGAAGATTGATCCGGGCCGAGGTGCTGCCGTGACCGCCTTGAAGCCTATTCAACAAGGGCGCTCAATCGCTTGTAGCGCCGACGTCTCGTCGGCGTCGGTGGCGATGAGGAACGCGAAGTCGCCCACGGGACGTGGGCGCTACAACATCGCAATCGTCCGTTGTAGCGCCGACGTCTCGTCGGCGTCGGTGGCGGTGAGGAACGGGAAGTCGCCCACGGGACGTGGGCGCTACAACATCGCAATCGTCCGTTGTAGCGCCGACGTCTCGTCGGCGTCGGTGGCGATGAGGGTCGCAAAGACCGCCCACGGGACCTGGGCCTTTCAAAGCGCGCAATCGGCAGGCCGCGAGCCTGCCCACTCAAACCGGAGGTGACTGATGAACCGGAGAACCTCGACCACAGCATTGATTCCGGTCGTCATCGCCTGTGCGGTGCTCTTCTCGGCCGGCACGGTCGCCGCGATTCCCCCCGTGGCGGTCGATGATTTCTACAACGCGCGCTCGGGTGTCCTCCTCCAGGTCGAGGCGCCGGGGGTGATGGAGAACGATTACGATTTTGGTGGTGGCCCGCCGCCCCCGCCGTCGGCGATGGCGACGCTCGCTTCCGACGTGACCCATGGCGCGTTGTTTTTCAACGGCGACGGATCCTTCGACTACACGTCCGACGTGGGGTTTGTCGGGGTCGACACCTTCGGTTATTACTTTGTCGACGCCACCGGGACGAGCAACACGGCGACGGTGACCATCACCGTAGACGGCTGCAAGCCGGGTGTAGCCCCGACCCAGTGGGTGTGCTGGGTCGAGCAGTCATATCTCGCCAAGGCGGCCGAGATCGGCCTGAGCACCTTCGTGGAAGGCTTCGAAAATGATCTGACCTGGGCCCTGGCGAGGGCGCCGGTCACGGTGCCGAGCGTCACCAGCCAAACCGTCACGTGGGCGTCCAACTTCTCCTTCAACAACATCACCACCGGGTTTGGAGCGGCGCGCAGCGGTGACTGGGGCATCTACTCGCTGCCGCACGGCGACCAGTCGGGGGCGCCCGGGGACCGGATCTACGATGGCTTCACCGGAACCGCGGCGAGCCCGGACTCGCTGCTCGGGATCGGCGGATGGCTCGTGGCCAGCCAGATCGGCGCTCGGGCCGATCTCATCGTCAGCTACGACGGCGGCACGACCGTCACGGCCGGTTTCCCGGACCACTCCCTGGACTACAGCCACAGGTTCTTCGGTTTTATCGATACCGCCGGTTTCACCGCCTTCGAATTCGTCGAGGTCGACGGGACGGTGAACCAGCCGTACTTCATCTTCGGCGACGACTTCTCCTTCGCCGTGTCGGGCACCGACACGACACCGCCGAGGGTGCTTTCGATCGGTTCGTGGGAGGACACCGGGGACGGGATCCTGTCCGAGGGCGAGATCACCGATGTCCTCATCACCGAGTTGATGGTTCGCTTCAGCGAGACGGTGCAGGACCTGCCCGGCGACACCGACCCGGACGACGTCACCAACCCGGCCAACTACCTGCTTTTCGACGACGGCGGGGATGGTTTCGACACCATCGACTGCGCGGGCGGGATCGCGGCGGGCGACAGCCCGATCGCCGTCGAGGTCTGGGAGTATCTCAGCGGCGATCCGTCCGAGACCTGGCTCGGCGTCAACGCCGGCTTCGAACTTCCCGGCGGCTCGTACCGGCTGCTGGTCTGCGGTACGACCTCGATCGTCGACTGGGCCGGCAATGTCCTCGACGGAAACGGCAACGGCACCGGCGGCGACGATTTCGTGCGCAATTTTTCGGTTGCCTCGGCCGCCGTGCCGGTGATCTCCATCGGCGACGTCGCGGTGGTCGAGGGCGATGTCGGCACCACCGACGCCGTCTTTACCATCTCGCTCTCCACCACGTCGGACTCCCAAGTCTCGGTCAGTTTCGCGACTGCCGCGGGAACGGCCACCTCAGGTGTCGACTATCTTCCGGCCGGCGGTACCGCGGTTTTCCCGCCGCAGACGCTGACGCAAACGATCACCGTGCTCGTGGTCGGTGATCTCGAGCCGGAGGCCGACGAGACCTACACCGTCGAGCTGACCGCGCCGGTCAACGCCACCATGGGCGATCCGAGCGGAGCCGGCACCATCGTCGACGACGACGCCTGGACCTGGTTCGTGTCCCCCGCCGGCAATGACGCCAACGACTGTCTGACCGCGGCGACCGCGTGTCTGACCATCTCGGAGGCGGTTTCGCGTGCGGCTGCCGGTGATCAGATCAACGTCGCCCGCGGAACCTACGCCGAGCACCTCGTGCTCGATGTGGACCTGACTCTCATGGGCGAGCTGCCGAAGGGAACGGTGATCGACGGCGGCGGCACCGGGACGGTGGTCACCATCGGCCCGGCCGCCTCCGTGACCATGCAGGGCTTCGAGATTCGCAACGGCGCCACCGGCGGCATCGCCAACCAGGGTGATCTCACCCTCGAGGACAGCTGGGTTCACGGCAACGGCGACGGCTCGCCCTCGAGCTTCGGAGGCATTGACAACCAGGGGACGACCCTCATCGATAGGGTCGCCATCAGCAACAATATGGGCGGTACCGCCGATGGCGTGTCCAACTCGGGCCAGCTCACCATCGTGAACTCGACCGTCGCAGAGAACGGGAGCGGTGGCGGACTCGGAGTCGACAACCTCGCGGGAGCGAGCCTCGATCTCGTTTATTCGACGGTGGCGGCCAACGGAAGCCTCGGCATCAGTGTCGGCGATCCAGGGTCGACGTCGCTGCGGGGCACCATCGTTGCAGAACACACGACGGCGAACTGTGACGGTGCCGTCGTCACCCTGGGCCACAACCTCGAGAATCTCAACACCTGCGGGCTCCAGCCTGCCGCTAACGATCTGCGCAACACCGACCCGATTCTGGAGCCGCTCGGCCACCACGGCGGCTCGTCGCCGACCATGGCCCTCGCAACCGCGAGCCCGGCTGTTGATTCCGGCGAAAGCATGGGCCCGCCCGCCACCGATCAGCGCGGCGTTGCCCGGCCTCTCGACGGTGATCTCGACGGCACCCCGGTCGGCGACATCGGCGCTTATGAACTCCGCTCCGGAGCCGTTTTCGACGATGGATTCGAGAGCGGCGACACCTCGACCTGGAACTGAGAGTGGCAAGCACGATCGCCACCGAACCGCAGGACGCTTTCTCGAGGCCGAGGCCCCTTCTCGCGGCCCTGGTACGCGCGACACTCGTGCTCGTAATCCTGACGGCCATCGTCCAGCCTGTGTTCGCACAAGCTCCGGTCGCGGCGAACGACGCCTACACCGCGAGGTCCGGGATCCTCCTCCAGGTCGAAGCACCGGGCGTGCTGGAGAACGACTTCGACTTCGGCGCAGAACCGCCACCACCGGCCGACGCAATGGCGACCCTTGCCTCCGACGTGAGTTTCGGCGTGCTGGTGTTCAACGGCGACGGCTCGTTCGACTACACCTCCAACGTGGGGTTTGTCGGGGTCGACACCTTCAGCTACTCCTTTGTTGACGGTTCGGGAACAAGCAACATCGCGACGGTCACCCTCACCGTCGACGGCTGCGAAGCGGGGGTCGCACCGACCCAGTGGGTGTGCTGGGCAGAACAGTCCTACCTCGCCAAGGTGGCGGAGCTCGGTCTCAGCACCTTTTCAGAGGGCTTCGAGGACGACGTGGCGTGGGGGGCTGCGCGCGCGCCTGCCACCATGCCGAGCGTGCTCAGCCGGGGGATCACCTGGGCATCCAACTTCTCCTTCAACGACATCACGACAGGCTTCGGAGCTGCGCACAGCGGCGACTGGGGCGTGTACTCGCTCCCGCACGGCGACCAGTCCGGGCCGTTCGGGACTCCCATTCATGACGGCTTCACCGGGACCGCGTCGAGCCCGGACGCGCTGCTCGGAGTCGGCGGTTGGCTGGTGGGCAGCCAGATCGGTTCTTCGGTCGGACCTCATTGTCAGCTACGACGGCGGCGCGACGACCACGGCCAATTTTCCGGACCACACCCTTGACTACAGCCACAAGTTTTTCGGTTTCATCGACACCGCCGGTTTCACCTCATTCGAGGTCGTGGAGACCGACGGCACGGTTGGCCAACCGTTCTTTGTTCTGGGCGACGACTTCTCGATCGTCCAGTCGGGGGTTGATTCGACGCCGCCGCGGGTCGTCGAGATCAGTTCGTGGGAGGACACCGGCGACGGCGTCCTGTCCGAGGGCGAGGTCACCGAGGTCCTCATGACCGAGTTGAGGGTGCGGTTCAGTGAGACAGTGCAGGACCTTGCCGGCGACACCGACCCGGACGACGTCACCAACCCGGCCAACTACCTCTTGTTCGAAGACGGGGGTGACGGCTTCGACACCGTCAACTGCGCCGGCGGAGTCGCGGTTGGAGACAACCAGATTCCGGTCACGGTCTGGAGCTATACCTCCGGGGACCCATCCGAGACCTGGCTCGAGGTGAACGGTGGTCTGGAACTGCCGGTGGGTGTTTACCGTCTCCTGGTTTGCGGAACGACCTCCATCGTCGACTGGGCGGGCAACATACTCGACGGCGACGGCAACGGGACCGGCGGCGACGACTTCGTCCGAAACTTCGAAATCACGGCGCCGGTGAACCACCCGCCGACGGCGGACCCACAGTCGGTATCGACGGCGGAGGACACGGGGCTGGGGATCACGCTGACGGGCTCCGACCCGGATGGCGATGCGATCAGCTTTGCCGTCGCCACGGGTCCGACGCACGGCACGGTGACGGGGACGCCGCCGAGTGTGACCTACACACCGGGACCGAACTACTTCGGTCCGGACAGCTTCACCTTTACCGCGACCGACGGCGCGCTGACCTCGTCGCCGGCGACGGTGTCGATCACGGTGACGCCGGTCAACGACCGGCCGACCGCGGACGATCAGTCGGTCTCGACGGCCGAGGACACGGCCAAGGCGATCACGCTCACCGGCGGCGATGTCGACGGCGATGCCCTGACCTTTGTCATCGGCAGCGGTCCGACGCACGGAGCGCTCACCGGGACGCCGCCGAGCGTGACCTACACCCCCGATGCGGACTACCACGGTCCGGACGGCTTCACTTTCACCACGACCGATGGCGTGCTGATCTCCATGATCGCCACGGTCTCGATCACGGTCACCCCGGTCAACGACATCCCGCTGGCGGCGGCCGACAGCGCCACGACCGACGAGGACGTCGCGATCAGCATTTCGGTGCTTTCGAACGACGCGCTCGGCGACGAGCCGACGACGATCACGGCGGTGACCCAGGGGACGAGGGGCTCGGTGGCGATCGATCCCGGCGCGACATCGGTGACCTACACCCCGGATCCGAACACCAACGGTCTCGACAGCTTCACCTACACGATCACCGATCTCGATCTCCAGACCAGCACGGCGACGGTGTCGATGACGGTCACCCCGGTCAACGACGCGCCGGTGGCAGAGGCGGGACCGAATCAGACGGTCTTCGTCACCGACACGGTGACCCTCGACGGCAGCGGATCGACCGATGTCGATGGTGATCACGTTGACCTATGCGTGGGCCTTCTCGTCGGTGCCGCTGGGCAGCACGGCGACACTCTCGAGCCTGGCCGCGGTGATGCCGACCTTTGTGGTCGATCTTCCCGGCGACTATGTCGTCGAACTCATCGTTTCGGACGGTGTGCTCTTCAGCCTCGCCGACACGGTGACCATCAGCACCGACAACTCGCCCCCGGTGGCCGATGCGGGTCCGGATCAGTCGGTCTTCGTGACGGATACGGTCTTTCTCGACGGCACCGGATCATCCGACGTCGACGGCGATCCCCTGACCTACGCCTGGTCGTTCTTCTCGATCCCGGCGGGGAGCGCTGCGGTGCTCTCGGACACGACGGCGGAGATGCCGACGTTTGTGATCGATCTGCCGGGGACCTATGTGGTCGAGCTCATCGTCAACGACGGCACGGTCTCGAGCGCGCCGGACACGGTCGCCATCAGCACCGAGAACACGGCGCCGGTGGCGGATGCGGGTCCGGATCAGACGGCCTTCGTGACCGATACGGTGACCCTCGACGGCAGCGGATCTTCCGATGCGGACGGCGATCCCCTGAGCTATGCGTGGTCTTTCTCGTCGGTGCCGGCGGGGAGCATTGCGATGCTCTCGGACACGACGGCGGAGATGCCGACGTTTGTGATCGATCTGCCGGGGACCTATGTGGTCCAGCTCATCGTCCACGACGGCACGGTTTCGAGCGCGCCGGACACGGTCTCGATCAGTACCGATAACTCGGCGCCCACGGCGGATCCGCAGTCGGTCTCGACCGCCGAGGACACCGGGCTCGGGATCAACCTGACGGGCTCCGATCCCGATGGTGATCCGATGAGCTTCGCCATTGCCACGGGTCCGACCCACGGCGTCCTTACCGGGACGCCACCGAGTATGACCTACACACCGGGACCGAACTACTTCGGCCCCGACAGCTTCACCTTTACCGCGACCGACGGCGTCCTGACCTCGTTGCCGGCGACGGTGTCGATCACGGTGACGCCGGTCAATGACCGGCCGACCGCGGACGACCAGTCGGTGTCGACCCCCGAGGACACCGCGCTGGGGATCATCCTCACCGGCGGCGATGTCGACGGCGATGCCCTGACCTTTGTCATCGGCAGCGGTCCGACGCACGGAGCGCTCACCGGGACGCCGCCGAGCGTGACCTACACCCCCGATGCGGACTACCACGGTCCGGACAGCTTCACCTACACCGCGAGCGACGGTGCGCTGACCTCGGCGCCGGCGACGGTCTCGATCACGGTCACCCCGGTCAACGACGCGCCGCTGGCGGCGGCCGACAGCGCCACGACGGACGAGGACGTCGCGATCAGCATCTCGGTGCTGACGAACGACGCCCTCGGCGACCCGCCGACGACGATCACGGCGGTGACCCAGGGGACGAGGGGCTCGGTGGCGATCGATCCGGGCGCGACATCGGTGACCTACACCCCGAATCCGAACACCAACGGTCTCGACAGCTTCACCTACACGATCACCGATCTCGATCTCCAGACGAGCACGGCGACGGTGTCGATGACGGTCACCCCGGTCAACGACGCGCCGGTGGCCGATGCGGGACCGGACCAGACGGTCTTCGTCACCGACACGGTGACCCTCGACGGCAGCGGCTCCTCCGATGTCGATGGTGACACGTTGACCTACGCCTGGTCGTTCTTCTCGGTGCCGGTGGGGAGCACCGCGACGCTCTCGAGCCTGACCGCGGTGATGCCGACCTTTGTCGTCGATCTGCCCGGCGACTATGTCGTCGAGCTCATCGTCTCGGATGGGGTGCTGTTCAGCGTCGCCGACACGGTGACGATCAGCACCGACGAACTCGGCGCCGGTGGCGGATGCGGGTCCGGATCAGTCGGTCTTCGTGACGGATACGGTCTTTCTCGACGGCACCGGATCATCCGACGTCGACGGCGATCCCCTGACCTACGCCTGGTCGTTCTTCTCGGTCCCGGCGGGGAGCGCTGCGGTGCTCTCGGACACGACGGCGGAGATGCCGACGTTTGTGATCGATCTGCCGGGGACCTATGTGGTCGAGCTCATCGTCAACGACGGCACGGTCTCGAGCGCGCCGGACACGGTCGCCATCAGCACCGAGAACACGGCGCCGGTGGCGGATGCGGGTCCGGATCAGACGGCCTTCGTGACCGATACGGTGACCCTCGACGGCAGCGGATCTTCCGATGCGGACGGCGATCCCCTGAGCTATGCGTGGTCTTTCTCGTCGGCGCCGGCGGGGAGCACTGCGATGCTCTCGGACACGACGGCGGAGATGCCGACGTTTGTGATCGATCTGCCGGGGACCTATGTGGTCCAGCTCATCGTCCACGACGGCACGGTTTCGAGCGCGCCGGACACGGTCTCGATCACGACCGGCAACTCGGCGCCGACGGCGGACCCGCAGTCGGTCTCGACGGCGGAGGACACGGGGCTGGGGATCACGCTGACGGGCTCCGACCCGGATGGCGACGCGATCAGCTTTGCCGTCGCCACGGGTCCGACGCACGGCACGGTGACGGGGACGCCGCCGAGTGTGACCTACACACCGGGACCGAACTACTTCGGTCCGGACAGCTTCACCTTCACCGCGAGCGACGGTGCGCTGACCTCGGCGCCGGCGACGGTGTCGATCACGGTCACCCCGGTCAACGACCGGCCGACCGCGGACGATCAGTCGGTCTCGACCCCGAGGACACGGCCAAGGCGATCACGCTCACCGGCGGCGATGTCGACGGCGATGCCCTGACCTTTGTCATCGGCGCCGGTCCGACGCACGGAGCGCTCACCGGGACGCCGCCGAGCGTGACCTACACCCCCGATGCGGACTACCACGGTCCGGACAGCTTCACCTTCACCACGACCGATGGAGTGCTGATCTCCACGATCGCCACGGTCTCGATCACGGTCACCCCGGTCAACGACGCGCCGGTGGCCGATGCGGGACCGGATCAGACGGTCTTCGTGACCGACACGGTGACCCTCGACGGCAGCGGCTCCTCCGATGTCGATGGTGACACGGTGACCTACGCCTGGTCGTTCTTCTCGGTGCCGGTGGGGAGCACCGCGACGCTCTCGAGCCTGACCGCGGTGATGCCGACCTTTGTCGTCGATCTGCCCGGCGACTATGTCGTCGAGCTCATCGTCTCGGATGGGGTGCTGTTCAGCGTCGCCGACACGGTGACCATCAGCGCCGACAACGATCCGTGGATCTGGTTCGTCGCGACCGACGGCAATGATGCCAACGACTGTCTCACCACGACAACAGCGTGCCTGACGATTTCAGAAGCCGTTTCGCGAGCGACCGCGGGCGATCTCGTCAACGTCGCCCGCGGTGTCTATCCCGAGCACCTCGTGCTCGGGGTCGATCTCACCCTCGCCGGCGAGTTCCGGAAGGGAACGGTCATCGACGGCGGCGGGTCCGGTGTCGTGATCGAGATTTTACCAGCGACAACGGTGATCATGAGTTACCTCGAGATCACGGGCGGCGCCATCGGCGGCATCGCCAATGAGGGAGATCTCACCCTCGGCGACAGCTGGATCCACGACAACGGCGATGGCTCGCCGGCGAGCTTCGGAGGCCTCTCGAATCTGGGAACGGCATCGATCGACCGAGTGGCCATGACGGCCAACCTCGGTGACGCGGTGGGCGGGTTGTCCAACGCCGGCGATCTCCAAATCAGCAACTCGACGATCTCCGGCAACGGGAGCGGCATCGAAAACCACCCGGGAGCGACGCTCGAGATGCACTATTCGACGGTGGCGGCCAACGGCACCCTCGGCATCAGGGTGGGCGGGACGATCTCGCTTCGCGGCTCCATCGTCGCCGGCCACACGATCGCGAACTGCGACTTTTCGGTCGTGACTCTCGGTCACAACCTCGAGGATGCGGACACCTGCGGTCTGGAGATCGGCGCCGGCGATCTCATCGGTGTCGATCCACTGCTGACGCCGCTTGGTTTCAACGGCGGGTCTTCGCCGACCCACGCCGTCACCGATGTGAGCCCGGCGATCGATGCGGGTGAAATCGTCGGCGGTCCTGTAACCGACCAGCGTGGGGTCGCTCGGCCGATCGACGGCAATCTCGACGGCGCCGCCGAGAGCGATATCGGAGCCTTCGAGTTCATCCCGGGCATCATCTTCGGCGACGGGTTCGAGAGCGGCGACACATCGGCGTGGTGAGGGGGAAGACCGGCTGCCCGGCAAGAGACGGCCCGGGCTGGAGCAGCTGGAAGGAGCGATTCAGTCGGGAACGACTCGCCCCGAGGACCGACGACTGATCGGGGTGTCGGGTGAACCGGCGGACCAGCAGTAGTAGATCTCGTCGACCCCGAAGAACTCGCCCGCGAGGGAGTGAGTGAGGGTGACGGTTCTGAATCCCTTGCTGCTGTTGATGAAGCCGAAGAACTGACGATTCGAACTCGGTTCTCCAGAGAAAGCCGCGGTTGCCTCATCCCCGGCATCATTGGCGAAGATGAGGTTCCCATCGCCAAAATCGCCGTAGTCGGTCACATAGAGTCCGAAATGGTTGATGAGGACGTCAAAACTCAGGGTCGTGACCTGGGGGACGATGAGTTGATTCTCCTCGATCCCCATCCACTGGTTGCCGTCGGTGGCAAAAGCGCCTTGGTATCGCTGGTTCCAAATCCCGAGGCGAGGTGGATTGTCGGTTGTGATCGTGAAATCGGCGACCGAGATTGCCGAGCTGTTGATTTGGTTGAATGCCGCGAGATCTTCGAAGCTCTCGAGGGAAATCGTCCTGCAGGTCGCGGTGTCAAGAAAGGAATCTCTGTCGGTGAAGACCGAGGTCGTCTTCGGATCGAACGACTTGATGGCCGATTGCGGCGGGACGGCCGGCGCCGGCACGGCTCCGGATCGTTCGGTCCAGGCCTGCGCCGTCCTTTCGATGGCGCGAAGATCCGCCGAGACCAGTGGGATGGAAACGACGCACAGAGCTGTGAGCAGGCGCGACAAGATCGGACGAGAGCCAGGATTCCCAAACATCAGTTCAACCAGCCTAACCCGGGATCTTCCCCGGACTCGAACCATTCGAGATCACTCCAAAGCGCTCCCGCAAGTATAGTCGACGCGAGGTCCTCTCAGCAGGACTTTCGGCGGCGGTGTTTTCGCGGCGCCGCTCGCCTCGGAACGGGAGGTCAATTGATGCGGTCGGACCGGGTTGGCGGTTCGGTGCACGGGGCACTGCCGCTGGTCGATTCATCAGCCTTCAATCGCGCCATGGTCCGGCGCATTTTCTGGACAGAGTCGTGAACAACGCAGCAGAGAAGCTCGCACTCGTCGTTGTCATCATGTGCACGTGATTCATCGATGAGCTCCATGAGTTCTTCGCAGATTTCTTCGATCCGTCTGACGCTGCTCTTGCACTGCATTCAGCCCTCCGTCGCGCGAACGCAAATCGAGTCGTTTGCTTTCACCGTTAGTAAAGCAATCCTCATGCCAACGTCAGGTTACGAGCGCCACCCTTTCGGATTTTGTAACTGCAATCACGAATCAACCGCGTTTGTCGATGGCTCACGCAGGTCGGAACTCTGCTCAGGTGGCGCCGTACGACCGTAGGTTGTTGTTACTATTCGATTTGTCCAACCGTCAACCCTCAGCCGCCGATCTCATTCACGATGAACACCCGAGGAAAACCCGAATCGTCAACCCACGAATGAGGACAAACCCGCTCGCGGTTGTTCTTCGTTGGGGATCGAGCGAACGAGCGCTCTGAGACAGGTGTGTCACATGACACACAGTGTCTCTGCGACAGTTTTTCACTTGGCGCCAGTTTTGTAACGACTCAGAGGAGGCTGCGATGCGTCGTTTGGCCGAGAGATCGATCCGGTGCCGACTCCTCAGATTGAAATGCTGAAATCGCTCAGAAAACGGTAGAGCGTGGCTCGAGAGACACCGAGGTGGCGAGCGGCTTCACTCTTGTTGCCCTTGGTGATCTTGAGAGCATCCTTCACCACCTCTTCGTCGAGCTTGCGGTTTCGAACGGGAACCGATTTTGCCGGCGCGTAGGAGGACACCTGGGGCGGAAGGTGTTTGCTGAGAATCGGCATGCCCTGGGATTTGATCGCCGCAAAACGAATGGCGTTCTCGAGCTCCCGCACGTTGCCGGGCCAGTGGTGTTTTCTCAGGGTCTCGATGGCCTCATCGCTGATTCCGGGATGCAGCCGATCCGCCTCGCGCGACACCTTGTTGAGAAAGTACTCCGCGAGCGTGGCGATGTCGCTGGTGCGTTCGCGAAGCGGAGGTACGGTGATCGGCACCACGCACAATCGGTAGAAGAGATCGGCCCTGAATCGCCCGGCCTCGACCTCGGACTCGAGATCCCGGTTGGTGGCGCAGATCACCCGTGCGTTGACCTGGAGGGTGTGTTCGTCACCGACCCGCTCGAAGGTCCCGTTCTGAAGGACCCGCAGGAACTTGACCTGCATCTGTGGGCTCAATTCACCGATCTCGTCGAGGAAGATCGTCCCGCCGTCGGCGAGTTGGAATCGGCCCTTCTTGTCTCTCACTGCGCCGGTGAAGGAACCCTTGACGTGCCCGAAGAGCTCGCTTTCGAGCAGGCCGTCGGGCAGGGCGCCGCAGTTGACCGGCACGAGAAGCCCGTCGGTTCGCCGGCTGGTTTCGTGGAGAGCGTTCGCGACGAGCTCTTTCCCGGTGCCGCTCTCGCCCTGGATCAGAACCGGCACATCGAGTGGGCCGACCTGCCGAACCGTTTCGTAGAGGTCGATCATTTGAGGATCAGACCCGACCATCCCGAGGGTCGTCGAATCTCCGGCGGGGGTCTTGAGCCCCCGGAGCCTGGAAATATCCTCGATGATCACGATCGCGAATCGACCATTCGGACCGTCAAACGGTGCCGCGCTGAGGGCCAACGTGATCTCCTCGATCCGGTTGAGGACCTTGATCTGAAAGTGGGCACGACCCTTCTGGACGCCACCCATCTTGAGGGCCTTGATGGCGAGGTGGCGGGCGCCGCAGGTCTGACATGGATCATCGACAACTGGAAGAAAGTGGTTGTGGGTCTTCCCGGCGTTGAGGCAACCGATGGCTTCACCTTCGCAGGAACCGACAGCCTGGCCCTGTTCGAGACCGACCGCGTTTTCGAAGATCCGATTGGCAGCGACGATTCGACGGTTCTCATCGACCACGACGACCCCGCACGGGATCGCGTCGAAGAGCGTCCGTAGGAAATCCGGCGATTTCGTCATTTCCGAGAGCGGGTCGAAGGTCATCATTGGTTCATCCTCTTCCCGGCGTCGCCCTGATCCGCCAGCTCCCCGGCCCTCCACGGGATTTTCTGGTCGGATTTGATAGTGTGATGTGTATCACGAAGGCTGTTGTGCTGTCAATGAGCGATGGGTGTTCAATTGGTGTACAGGCGTGACCCTGAATGCCGAGCTCGGTCGCTTTTGGCGCGTTTGCGGCACGGGTTTGAAGGCGTGCGATCGAGCATTATAAGTTATTCTATGACAGTATTTTATGACGGATCGTCACAGACTTCGAGGTTCTTGATCGAGGGCCCGTGGGTCGGCTGCGGCCCGGCGGTTTCGAGTGGTCCCGAGCTCATCACGCGTCCGGAAGGTGCAGTGTCTCATGTCTCAAATGTGTTTCACCTGCGGCTTCGTAGACCCCGGGGGATTGGTCAGAACCGACGCCCCGAGCGGATCAACTGACGGCAGCGCCGATCGAGGTACCAGACGAGGAACCAGAAGCGCTTGAATTCCGGATTGCGGGTTTGGCGGTGGTGGTAGCGGTAGTAGATCTGCTGCACGATGACCGCAAGCCGGAAGATGCCGTAAACCTCGTAGAAAACCCAGTTTTCCGGTCGGCTCCGGCCCGATCGCTGGAAGTAGGCATCGACGAGCTCTCGGCGGGTCAGCATCCCCGGCAGGTGGGTCGGCTGCCGCCGGGTTGACTTGGCGATGCGGTCGTCCTCGGCCTCGACCCAGTAGGCGAGACTGTTCCCCAGATCCATGAGCGGATCGCCGAGGGTGGCCATCTCCCAGTCGAGAACCGCCCGAATCGATGCGGGATCCTCCGCATCGAGAACCAGGTTGTCGAGCCTGAAGTCACCGTGGATGACGCAGGTGGCGACATCCTCGGGAGTGTTGGCGGTCAGCCACCGGCGCACCCGCCGGCAACTCGGGACGTTCCAGGTGCGGGCTTTGACGTAGCGGTCGCACCAACCGTCGATCTGGCGTTTGGCGTAGCCCCGGCCTTTGCCGATCTTCTCGAGATCGCTGCCGGTTGGATCGATGGCGTGGAGCGCGATGAGCGCGTCGACCGCATTGAGGCAGAGCCGGCGGGCGGTTGTTTCATCGAGGAGAACGCCGTCCGGTGGGTGGCGGTGGAGAACGATCCCGGGCACGCGGCGCATGAGGTAGAACTCGGCGCCCAGGACCGAAGGGTCGGCGCAATAGGCGAGGACCTCGGGAACGAGGGGATAGACCGGCCGGAGCGCCCGCTGGATCAGAGACTCGCGACCCATGTCGTGCGCCGACTTCGCCTTGGTTCCGGCCGGGGGTCGACGCAGCACCAGATCGTGATCCGGGTACTCGAGCCGGTAGGTCCAGTTGGAGGCGCCCCCGGAATACTGACTGACTCGAGGGATGCCTTCGATCTGGGGAAGCGTGGCCTTGAGCCACCTGCCCAAAGCCTCGAGATCGAGCTCCTCGCCGGGGCGGACGACGCCCGCATCGGGTACGGTCGAAGGTCGCTCGCTCACGATCTCGTGTCGAGCCCGTAGGAACGCAGGATCCGGCGCGCAACCACCTGTTTGTGAACCTCGTCGGCGCCGTCGTAGATCCGCGCCGCGCGTTCGTGCGCCCACCACAGTGCGAGGGGGGTGTCGTCGGTCATGCCGAGTCCGCCGAGGGTCTGAACGGCCCGGTCGAGGACCCGCTGGAGGGTGCCCGCGACCGAGAACTTGATGAGCGAGATCTCCTCGCGCGCGGCGTGAGCGCCTTCGTTCTCGATCCGCCACGCTGCGTGCAGCACCATCAGCCGCGCGGCGTCGATCTCGGCGCGGCTTTCGGCGATCCACTCCTGGATCGTCTGCTTTGTCCCGAGCGGTTTGCCCGGCGCCAGCTCGCGGTCGACCGCGTGTCGGCACATGATCTCGAAGGCGCGTTCCGAGACCCCGATCCAGCGCATGCAGTGGTGGATCCGGCCGGGCCCGAGGCGGCTCTGGGCGAGGGCGAATCCCATGCCCTCGCCGCCGAGCAGGTTTGCCGCGCGGGACCCGGGCGCCGTGGTAGGCGACCTCGCCGTGGCTCGCCCAGTCGCCGCCGCGGTGACCCATGATCGAGAGGTTGCCGATGAGCTCGTAGCCCTCGGTGTCGGTGGGGACGATGAGCATGCTCGCCCGGCGGTAGCGGTCCTCGTGCTCGGGTTCGGTGAGCGCCATGCAGATGGCGAAGGCGGCGCCGTCGGCGCCGGTGGCGAACCACTTGTGACCGCGGATGACGTAGTCATCTCCGTCCCTGATGGCGGTGGTCCCCATCCACACCGGGTTCGACCCGGGGAACTCGGGCTCGGTCATGGTGAAGCAGCTGCGGATCTCGCCACGAACCAGGGGCGTGAGGTAGCGTTCCTGCTGCTCGCGGGTGCCGAACTCCATGAGCAGTTCCATGTTGCCGACATCCGGCGCCTGGCAGTTGAAGACATAGTGGCCGAGGGGGCTTCTCCCGAGCTCCTCGGACATGATGGCGAACTCGGTCAACGACAACCCGGCGCCGCCGAACTCCTCGGGAACGAACGCTGCCCAGAGACCGGTCTCCCGCGCCCGGGCCCGCCGTTTCGCGAGTTCAGGAAGCACCGCGACAAAGCCGTCCTGGAGGAATCCTTGTTCGAGAGGGTGAACCTCTTTGGCGAGGAACTCGCGGACGAGCGTGGTGATCGAGACGACACGCGGCGACGGGGAAAAATCCATGCGATCTCCTCGATGGAATCTAGCACACGAGGCAACCCTGGACCCTGTTAGATGTGACGGTGGCGACAGTTCGGCAGTTGAATCACCCAATACGGGATGGCAACGGAGACCAGAAACCGAGCGTGGGCTGGCCTGGACCGACGGTTGAAATGATGGAGGGAGCGGGGGTTGCTCGACCTGGCGCCGGAGGGTGATCGCCCGGAAGCAGACGAAGATCGCGCTAGCGCCAACCCGCCCTCAGAACTCGTTTCATGTTCTTTCCGAGGACCTTTTCGACATCCGGCTCGCCGAGGCCCGCGTCGAGCAACGCTGCGGTCAACCGGGGCATCTGTGACACATCCTTGATGTCATCGGGTGGATCCGTGAATCCGTCGAAGTCCGAACCGAATGCCACGGTGTCGACACCACCCGCGATGCTCTTCGGCAGATCCACCCGCATGGTGATCGGATTGAAGGCGCTTCCACTGCGATGCGCCTTCCAGAGTTTCATTTTGAACAGATAGGTCTTGAGCGACGGGTGGACGTGGGCGTCGATGACGAGGGAGTCAGAGTGAAGACGACGTGCAGTGTCGCTGATTTCCATTGTCGACTCCTCAGGAACTCAGGGCGGCGAAAACACCGGTCAGGTCTTGAGCCTCGAGCACTCGGTGAGCAGGTTGGTCGAGATCCTTCGACCATCGCACGAGGCGGATCCGGCCCTCCACGATCTCGATCCCGGTAATGTCGCCGTTGGAGAAGGAACAGCAGCCGGCGTTGAAGTAGCACGAGCGGTCACGGCCCGTTCCGGCGGTCTCCGACCCAACCACGCTCGATTCGACCTTTGCCCATGCGATTTCCTCCTCGATGTGGTTTCGCTGCCCGGTCTGCTCGGGAATCACCGCCTCGAAGGACTCGCCGGCGACCTTCCCCTCGAGTCGTTCGAGGGTCGCGACGTGCGGCTTGGAAACAAAGACCGGGTTGTGAGTGTGGCCCGCGATCAGAACGAGATCGTTTCGTTCCGCGGCCCAGTCGTACATGGCCCGATCGTGCTTGCCGCGGAGCTCCCAGTTTTCCGCCGGTGTGGTCAAGCTGATCTTTGTCAGGCGTTGGATCGGCCGCCACACCCAGCGCACGAAATGGCGGCTGAGCCTGGCCCACTTGTCGCTGCCGGGCGTCCCCTGGTGACCGTGGACCAGAAAGACCCTTCCGACCCTCCCGCCGTTCCTGTGCAAGGTGACGTCGAGGCCCTCTGGAACAGGAAGCGCGCCGAAGATGGAGCCCAGGTGCTTGCTCACCCGGCTCGGGTACTGCCAGAGGTCGTCGTGGTTGCCCCATACTCTGAAGTAGCGGTTGGTGTTCGTCCGGTGGAACTCGCCTTCGAGTGCGAGGGAGCTCTCGTAAGCCGGAACGACCTTCCCCGGCCAGCCCTCCCAAAGCTCTTCGGCGTCGCCGAGCACCACCAGGGTGTAGCCGGCCTCGAAGTAGAACCCCAGCGCCCGTCTGAATGTCTCTTCGCAGTGGCGAAAGTCGTCGGCGTGGTTTCGTTGGCCGCGATGGAGGTCAGAAAAGACGATCAGGCGCGTCTCGTCGAGATCCCAGTCGAGCCTTTTCGCCCTCCCGAGTGCCTCGGTCAGCCCTCGTGCAATCGCTCCCTGGTAGCTTCGCTCTCCCATGGTGCCCCCCGTCACGAGCTTTGTCCCGTCGCCGGAAGGCGATACGGGACGTGGTGGTTTTCTCATTCGGCGCGAGAGCTTCAGAAGACCAGGATATCTCTCCGATCCTCTATCGACAACACGATGGAGTCTTCCGTTGATGGCCGGGATTGCGGGGTTGCCGACTCCATGTAACAGGGGGCAGGCAGCGGGAGCGACTCGGAATGGGGTTGTCTGCCGATCTTCTCGAGGTGATCAATTGCGACGTGGTATCTTATCGGCAACAGCTAGGGATGCGAAAACGAGGAGGAACCATGGTTGCTGCGGTTTCGAACGGTGGTGTCGCGATGAAGGCTCCGGTTCACCTGTGGATCGTCGGAATCCTGTCGTTGTTGTGGAACTCGATGGGCGCGTTCGACTATCTGGCCTCACAGCTCAAGCTCGAGTTCTACATGGGGCAATTCGAACCGGAGATGCTCGAGTACTTCTACGGAATCCCTTCGTGGGCCATCGGCCGGTTGGGCCATCGCCGTCTGGTTCGCATTTGCCGGCTCAGTCGGTCTGCTACTGCGCAAGTGTTGGTCGATGTGGGCCTTCGGTATCTCCATAGTCGGGATGATTCTCAACTCCGTCTACAGCTACATTCTCTCAAACGGCCTCGAGATGATGGGCACGGGAGGATTCATTTTCTCGGTCGTCATCTGGGTGGTCGCTTTCGCGCTGTTCTTCTACGCGAGAGCCATGTGCGCGAAGGGTGTCCTCACCTGAGATCAAGAGGGATGACGCTGGTCCCGGTGTTTCCGGGACCAGATCCGGGTTCGGCGTAGGGTGGGCCTGGGCCCACCTTCAGAGCCCATGACGCACTTCTGGCATGTCACGGAGTCTGAGGCTCCCGAAAAGGGTAACCATGGTTTCGCATCGGGCTCCACATAACCGTGAACGATACTGAAGGTGGGCTCAAGCCCACCCTACGCCGGCAGCACCCCCATTAGTTCGTGGAGCTTGAGCACCGTCCTCCAGTTGCGCGCCGTGCTCGTGGTGCCGAGTTTGGCATCGAAGTAGGCGTTGCTGAGCTTGGTTCTCGCGGCTCCGTTCGGCAGATGGAGATAGATCTCACCGCCTCGGAATTGGAACGAATCCGGCGGTGAACGATCCGGATCGAAAGCGGCGCTTGCTACCTCGGTCGGATGGTCGGCGAGAAAAACCACGTGGAGCTTGGTGAAGTCCGGCTCGATTCCGAGATAGGGGTTGCCGGCGACAACAGCTTCGAGCTCAGCGGCCGATCGAGTCACCACCGGCACCCGTCGACCGAAGCGTTCAGCGATGCTGTCGGTAATCAACTCCGGAATGTGGGCCGCCAGGTTGTCGCGTCCGATAGATGACATCGCCGGTCTGGATGCAGGTGGCGACATCGGTGCAACCTGCTTCGACGAAGAGACCGGTGAGGATCCCCGCATGCGGCCGCCGACATAGGCCGCGACAGAACGGCCACGACCTCGGCGAACAGCGTCGTGTCTGTCGCCGAGCACACCGAGGCGCAGGTTTGCGGCGGCGACGAGGGCGCCCAACCACCGAAGGACCCGGGCTTCATTACTCTCGACATGATCGGCGGTGAAAGCGGGCGGTTGCCGGTTGGCGGCGCTGATGGCTGCGCGGGCCTCTTCGCCCAGGACCAGACGGTCGGGACAGCTCGGCCCTCCGAAGACCGCCACCGGTTCGAAGCCGGCGCCGGCGAAGGCGAGATCGAGGAGATCTTCGGCCGACAACGTGGGCCGGCCCGAGCGTTCCCGGAGCGGGATCTCGATGGCGCCGAGTCCGTCGTATGCGCGGTAGACGACCTCGGTGCAGACCAGCCGGTCGGAGCGGAAGAAGTCGAAATCGAAGTTGTAGAGCTTGCCCTCGTGAGCGATGACCCGGGCGATCCCCTGGGCGAGATCGGATGGACCGAGCTGCGGTCGGATCACCGCCACCGCGTCGACTGCCAGGGTCTCCTCGAGAGGCCGGAACAAGACGCCGTCCTTGAGCGCCTCGAGGACCTGTCGATCGCCGCACCAGCGGCGCGCCCGATCTTCGTCGATGGTGATTTCCAGTCTCCGGCGGTCGTCCTCGGAGCCGATGTAGAGGGCGGCGTGGGGCCAGAATCCGGGCAGAAAGAGGTTGGTCAATGCGCGTTCGTGCCGGCTGATCAAGACGTCCCCGGGCTGCAGAAGGGCCTGGATTCGGGAGCGCAGCTCGTCATCGACGCGACAGGGCGACCACCGGTCGCGGAGTTCCGAAGCCAGGCGGCCGCCGGTTTCGAGGGTTGCGAAGACGGTCTGCTGGCGGGCCGACGCGCCGCGACGCCGGAAGGTGTGAACGAGGTAGCTCATCAGGAGCTTGAGATAACGCCGGCGGCTGGGTTCGAGGACCCTCTCGCGCTCGCGGAGGCGAACCACGAACTCGCCGACGACGGGGTCGTTGCTCATGGCGTGCAACAGCCGCCGCTGGTTGCGCGCCAGGCGCATGGCCTTCTCCATCTGCCGAGCCTGAGTGGGGTCGGTGAAGGACTCGAAGATCTCGGTGTACTGCTTGCGCGGGATGCGATGAGCAACCGAGCCCTCATTGAGCTTGCGCTGGGTGACCGAGGCCTGAGCCACGGTCTCGAGCAGCGTCCGGTCGAGGCGGACGACGAGGCACGCCGCGGTGTAGCCGAGGACGAAGCACCGCCACTCCTCGTTGTCGAAGATGCCCTCCACCCGGCCGCCGACCGGCGCGGAAACATCGCCGATGACCTCCCAGAGCTCCGATCGGATGGTGAGAAACCTCGCGAACCAGGCGAGGAGCACCGCTTCCTCCTGCGGCCTGAACACACAGCGGCCAACCGCGTTCGCGATCATCTCGGTGGGAATTGTGCGATCGATCTCATCAACGGCAGCCGCGAGTGAGCTCACCGCTCTTCGGCAACCCGCAAGAAATCCCTCCACCTGCATTCCAAAACGGTACCACGTGGAGCGAGGAGAGGGGAGGTGTGGTCGCCGAATAGGGATCACCACGACATCGCAACGGAATGGGACACGGATGAACACGGATCGGCACGGATTTTTCTTATGGCTGACGTCCGGCCTCCGGTGGGAGTGTCAACTTCGTGGTGCCGTGTTGGAATCCGACGGTTTGTCGTTTTGGATCTGAGACGGATTTCACGGAACCGGGTTGTGGTTCAACGATAAACTGAACAAGAACGCTCCGTGGAAATCCGTTTCGAATCAAAAACCACATCGTGAAGGCTCGCGATCCCGCTTGAACGAAGTTGTACCGCGATCGAGTACCAAGGACCCACTCTCGATAGAATCCGTGCTATCCGTGTTCATCCGTATCGATCCGTGTCGATCCGTGTCCCATTTGCGATGGGACAGTCGGCGACCTTCGACCTCGACGCAACGGATTTCGCAGATCTTCGTTTCGGACCCAGGCAAATGAATGGGCGTATGCTGGGAACCAGAATCGGCGGACAACAACGACCATGACCGTTCTCCTGCGCAACCTCAGGCTGCCCCTCGACCACGAAGAGGTTGATCTTGTGCCCGCCGCTGCGGCTGCTCTCGGCATCGGCGTCGGGGAGCTGACCCTTCACGCCATCGTCAGGAAATCGCTCGACGCTCGCCGGCGACGCGAGCCGCAGTTTCTCTACACCCTTGCCCTCGAGCTCGATCCCGCCACCGAGGCTGGTTTGCTCGACCGAAACCCGCCGCCGGTCGAGATCTACGAGCCACCGTCCCGTGTCGAGGTGAGAGAGCACCCGGCCGGCAGCCGCGGCCGGCCTCCGGTGGTCGTCGGCGCCGGCCCCGCGGGTCTCTTCGCCGCCTGGCGGCTCGTTCAGGCCGGACTCGCCCCCATCGTCATCGAACGCGGCCCCGATGTCACCGAGCGCACCCGGCGGTGGAGTCGCTTTCTTCGCGGCGACGCCTTCGACCCCGAGAGCAACCTGCTCTTCGGTGAGGGCGGCGCCGGCGCCTACTCCGATGGCAAGCTCTATACGCGGATCCGAGATTTCCGGGTCGGCGAGGTTCTCGAAGTCCTGGCCGCCTGCGGCGCGCCTGGGTCGATTCTCTATGACGCGAAGCCGCACATCGGCAGCAATCTGTTGCCGTCGGTCGTGCGACGGATGCGCCGGCGCATGGTCGAGGGCGGCGCCGAGTTTCGTTTCTCGACCCGCATGACGAGCCTGGTCTCAGAGGGAGGTCGCGTCCGCGGCGTCGAGCTCGAGCCGGGCGGGGTTCTCGAAACCGATGCGGTCTTCCTCGGACTCGGCCACTCCGCCCGTGAGACCATCCGCCGGCTCCACCGGGACGGCGTCGCCATGGAACGCAAGCCGTTCCAGCTCGGCGCCCGCATCGAACACCCGCAGCGGGTCGTCAATCAAATGCAGTACGGGTCGTACTGCGACCATCCCAGGCTCCCGGCGGCCGACTACCGGCTGGTGGCCAAGATCCCCGGCGGCGATCTCTTCAGTTTCTGCATGTGCCCCGGAGGGGAGATCCTTCCCGCCACCGAAAAGCCGGGCTTTATCTGCGTCAACGGCGCATCGCCCCTCGGTCGGCGCGGCCGCTTTGCCAACTCGGGGTTTGTGGTGACCCTCGAGCCGGATCGTTTCCCCGGCGGGGGAGTCCTCGCCGGGATCGAGCTTCAGGAGAAGATCGAAGCGCGGGCCGCCGCTCTCGCCGAACACGCCTTTGGCGCGCCCGCGCTGCGTCTCGTCGATTTCCTCGCCGGTGACCTGACCCGCGGCGCGTTGCCCGAGACGAGCTATCCCATGCCGCTGACGATTGCCCCGTTCGAGGAGTTTCTACCGCCGTCGGTGCTCGGTCCTCTCCGCGCAGGTCTCTCCGCCCTGTGCAAGCGCCTCCCGATCCTGCGTCACCCGGAGGCCGTTATCGTCGGTCCGGAGTCGCGCAGTTCGTGTCCGGTGCGGATCATTCGCGACCGAGAGACCCTCCAGTCGCCATCGTCCGCGGGCCTTTATCCCATGGGTGAAGGCGCGGGCTTCGCCGGCGGCATCGTCTCGGCGGCCATCGACGGGCTGCATTGTGCGGAAGCATATCTCGCCGAGCGGTGAGCCTCGATGCCTCCACGGGTCCTTCAGCGTCGGTCTTTTCGCCGGCGGCGGCGCTCCCTGATTCCAGGCAGGCTGACAAGGGCCAATCCGGCAAACATGACCAGGAACGCCGTTGACTTCATGAGCGGTTTTCGGGCCAGCCGTCGAGCCTGATCCAGACCCGCGAAGAAGGCTTGGGAGCCCGCGCTCCACATGGATGTATTGCCGGACTCGAAGCCGTCGCTGAAGATGTGATCCGTGAGAGGGGGTGTGGGAGTGGGCGTTGATGTCGCGGTGAATGTCGGCGTGGGGGGCGGCGGTGTCGCGGTCGCGGTGAACGTCGGCGTTGGCGGCGGTGGTGTCGAGGTCGGGGTGTTTGTCGGTGTCGAGGTCGGCGTCGGGGTCGGGCCCGCGCAGTCGGGATCGGCCTCGTCGTGGATCAGGTCGCCGTCGTTGTCGAGACCCAGGTTTGCGCCGGCGAAGCTCTCGGGGTAGCCCGCCGACGCCGGGTTGCACGAATCCGTCGGCATGTTGGGGTGGTTGGTACCGGGGTTGAGGTAGTACGCCGGCAGCGTGTCTTCGGGCCGCGGCGCCGGGTCGTTGGGGTGGCACCCCGCGGACGCACAGGTCTTGCCGTTGTTGTCCGGCCCGACGCCGGCGTTGAAGTGATGGGCGCGGAGACCTGCGCCCCAGCCGTTTGGGTGCATGGGGTCTTGCGGGTCGACGCCGTGGCAGCCCATGCAACTGATGGGGGCGAGCCCGTTTCCACCACCGGATGCGTTCAGAAGAACCGGAAACTCGCCGCTGCCGGCGCCGTAGTGGCAGGTGGCGCAATCGCCGTTGAGCATGTTGGTCCGGTGGATGTTGTGCAGGTTGCCCCAGTTCTGGCCGTCAACCGGGGACACGTAGTTGCTGTTGCGGAAGTCGCCGTGGCAGTAGCCGCAGTTCGTCGCATCGTCGTTGATGCTCCACCTGTCGTAGCCTCGAGCTGCGGGGGTCCCAATCAAAACGAGCCCGCAGACGATCAGGCTCATGCGGAGAAGATCGGTGGTTTTCATGGCCGCCTCGCTTTCGTGGATCGGGGTTGCCGAAATCTTGTTTCTTTGATCAACCTACGCGAGGGTTTCTTCGATTTTTGTGACCCGGAACCACATAATAGGAACTGTTTCAAATATTTTTTGATGTGTCCGGCCTCAAACAGACCGGTATGCGGAGAGACCTCGGCCATGGTGAGCGGTCACCGAACGAATGCACCCGACCGATGTCATCGGCGATTCCGGTGGTGTCCTCCGGTACCTCCGCCGGGAGGTGGACTACGAGAACCGTCCTTCGATTGAAGAACTTCCGGTAGCGCTCGACGGTATCGCGGACCGAGCAGGAGAAGGTCTTTTCCCTTCCCGCGCCCAGCCCGCACTTCTCACCGGGTTTCGTTGCGAGGTCGGCGAGGTGTTGTGCCCAGCTGGGTTTTCGATCCGAGGGGCGCGCAGGCGTACTTGACAGTACGTAGGGACCTCGCGCACCGCCCGCGAGGGCGGACCCGACGGAGTCGGGAGACCCCGCAGGGGTCAGCGTGGGCTGGAGCACCCGGAGGTGAGAAAGCCCAGCTGGGTGCCGTGCATCGCCGGCCACAGCAGAAAGCCGGTGAGAAGTGCGGGCTAACTTTGAATCGAGAGCAGCCGATCGATGACGTCTCTTGCGGTGTACGACCTCTGCCCTTCGGGGATGAAGCGTGCGATCTCCGCCAGATCATCTCCCGCAGTGAGCAGTGATTTCTCGATTGCACCGTTTCTCTGAATCTGCGGGTGGCCTGCATTGGCCACCAACGCGTTACAGATGCACTTCCGGCCGATGGTGTCCGATTCCACCCCGCCCTTGGCGATAAAGGTCGCGACGGGCTCGGAGGCGCAGCGGTAGCCGAGCGAGCCGTCGTCCTTCCGATAAACCTCGCGTAGATAGCCGAGATCGCAGACGCGGTTCCGCAATAGATAGGTGCTCTCATCAGAGAAGCTCCCATCCAAGTGAGCCACCTTGAACGGGAATCCGGTCGGTGAGGCGCGACGATCGGTGATCACCCTGGCTGTTCCGGCGATCGCTTCCTCGAGAAGGCCCCGTCGGTACTCGTCGACCAGCCCGGATTCGTCGCAGAGCGCGAACGCGGTTCCGACTTGGATCCCGGCGCCGCCCGCTTCGAGGACCTCTTGTAGTCTCTCGGCCGAGGCGGCGCCTCCGGCCACCCAGAACGGGAGTCCCAGCTCCCGGATCTTCTCGAGATTCACCACATCCTTCTCGCCGTAGACCGGTTCGTCACGCTCGTTGACCTGGAGCGCCCCGCGCGGCGGCGCATTGTGCCCCCCGGCGGTCGGACCTTCGATGACGAATCCGTCGACCTTGCCGTTGGAACGCCTCAGCATGGTCACCGCCAGTACGTTGGAGGCGATGATCGGGAGGAACCTGGGGCGGGTGAGGGGTGGGTGATCGCAGTCCATGAAGTCCCGCGGATCAAACCGCGTGAGGGTGTCGTCATCGGGTTTCGACCCTGCGACGTTGATGCCGTATGAAACCGCTTCGTGGCGAGAAAGACCGTCGAGGACTCCCGGAATCGAGGTCGGAATCCCGGCGCCCATGATCACGTACGCGACGCCGGCCAGCATGGCGCCGTAGATCGACGGAAGGTGGGGGAGTTGGATCTTCTCGAGATAATTGATGCCGACGGCGTTCTCGTGACCGTCGCGGGCCAGGAACACCTCGACGAAGTTTCCAAGAATGCACAGTTCGTGGAGGTTTTTTGTCCCGACCATCTTATGCAGCGGAACATTGGCATACGGCTGGTCATCTGCCTTGCCGCCGGGGATGTAGAACTTCTCGACAGCGCGTCGCGCCATCTCGGGAAAGGGGAATGCCTGCAGTGCCCGGCGGACATGGCCGCCCGTATCCCCATCCTGGAGACGCCTGGCCATCACGATCTCGAGGGCGACGCCGGAGACAACGCCGAGCTGGCCCAGCTTCGAAACGGTCCGCGCGAGACGCCAGTCCGAGATCGCGACGCCCATGCCGCCCTGAATGATCTTCGGGTAATCGACTTTCACAGGACGGCGAGCGTACCAGCGGACGAGATCACCGGAAAGTCGGCCTGCGGCAACCCGGCTCAGAAATCGTTGTCGGGCATGGAGGGATCGGAGTGGCGGATCCCGCGGGCGGTGACATGGATTTCGACGGGGCTCCGGACTACCGCCGGAGCAGCGCGAGGGACTCCACCTGCCGGGTCTGGGGCATCATGTCGATGCCCTGCACGGAGACGAGAGTGAACCCGCCTTCCACGAGCACTGCCAGGTCGCGGCCGAGGGTCTCCGGATCGCAGGAAAGATAGGCGATGAAGCGCGCCGTCGAGGAGAGGACCCCGTCGAGCGCAGGGGGGTCTGCACCGACCGCGGATGGGTTGAGAATGATGGCGTCGGGTTTCTCCGCTGCCAGGCGGTTCAGGGTGCGGTGGATCGGGTTGGCGAGGATCTCGACGTTGTTGACCTTGCCTGTCTTGATGGATGCGCGGGCGTCGGCCACCGATCCTCGGACCCCTTCGACACAGAGGACCTGACGGAAGAGCCGGCGCAGGGCGAGACCGTGGGTCCCGACCCCGGCGTAGAGATCGACGAGCAGATCGCCCTTGCCGAAGAACTCGCCCATCCGCGAGTGGATCTCCGGCAGGAGCCCGAGATTGACCTGGAAGAACGAACCGGGCGAGACCCGAAGCGACATCCCGGCCGACTCGACAAAGATCTCGCGCGCGCCGTACAACGGTTCGATCGGGCCCTTGATGACCTGAGCGCCACCGTCGGGGTTGAGGTTGATCCCAATGCCGACAACGTGGGGGCAGGCTTCGGCGATCTCCTCGATGGGAAGACGGGGCATGGTCGCTGACTTGACGACCAGGGTCAGGTGCTGGCGGGTCGCGTTCGTGCCGCACCGCAAATCGATGTGGCGCAGATTGAAAGGGAACTTCTTGGATTCGTTGAGCAGCCGGCGGAACCGGCGGGTGGTCTCGAGCAGCTCGGGAACCAGGATTCCGCAATCCGGGGCATCCACGACGGTCCGGCTCTTGCGCTGAAAATAGCCGAGCGCGGATTTGCGTTCGCGGTCGCTGGAGATCGTCATCTTGGCCCGGTTCCGGTAACCCTCGACCCGCGGCGACGGCACGGTGGGCAGAACCTGACGTTTGTCCAGACGCAGGGTCTCGCCGAGCACGTCAAAAAGCCGTTGCCGCTTGCGCTCGAGCTGGGTGAAGTAGCGTTGGCCCAAAAACGAGCAGGCGCCGCAGGTTTCGCGGTGCGGACAATCAACGGTTCGGTCGTCGGTGGTAGGCATCGTCATTGCACCTTGGTCATCCAGTTGCTGTGGCTCATGTACCGGGTGACGCCGCCGCCTTCGCCGACCTCGAAGACGAACTCTTCACCAAGTGACTCGTCGTCCTTGCGGACCCGGCGGAAGGTGTTCTCGCCGGTCTTCGAGAGCTTGGAGATGCTCTCCTTGGGGTCGCGGGAATCGAGATCCATGATCGCGACCCCGCCCTGCCAGCGGATCACCGCCGCCTGACCCCAGGACGAGTCGTAGATGCCGACAAATTGGTCGAGCTCCGGATCTCGCTCGGGGGGGTCTTCCTTTTCGCCGGTCGCGGAAACGATGGCCGGAACGAGAAGATCGGCGGCCTTTTCGGCGTAGAAACCGACCGGGCTGCCCATGGCGCTGGTCAGGACGATGACGCCGAGCTTGTTCTTCGGCACGAGAAGAAACTGGCTGTAGTAGCCCGGGCAGGCGCCGCCGTGACCGACAAAAACGTGGCCGCCGCTCTTCCAGGTCCCGAAGCCGAGGCCGCGGGTGATCTCCCGGTCGAGATCCATCCACTGGACCCGCTGCATCTCGCGGAGGGTCGAGGAACGGATGATTTCGGTGGTGTCGCCGCCGAGCAGGCGGAACTGCCACTTGGCGAACTCGGCCAGGTCGGTGACCGTCGAGGCGAACCCGGCGGCGGGCGCGATGCCGTTCGCCTTGAACAGGGGGATGGGCCTGCGCGTGCCGTCGCGTTTCAAGTTGCTGTGGCCGAGGGCCATGCTGGCCCCCCACTCGTCGGCGGGGATGTCGGTGAAGGTCTTGGTCATCCCCAACGGATCGAGAATCTCGCTGTGGATCCGGGTGTCGAAGTCCTCTCCCGAGACCTCGATGACGATCTCTCCCGCCAGGGTGAGCGCGAGATTCGAGTACTGGAAGTACCGCGACGCCGGGTAGAGCGTCTCCTGTTCGGAGAGTCGTTCGACGATCTGTTCGTGGGTCGGGAAGACGAAATCCGGATCCGACCAGTACGGGTAGTCGGATTCGCGGGGCAGACCCGAGGAATGGGTCAAGAGCCGGCGGACCGTGATCGGCTCGTCGTTGGGGTGGGCGTCCTTCAGCGAGTACCAGTCGAGGTAGTCGGCCACCGGCGCGTCGAGGCGGACCCGGCCCTCGTCGCTGAGCTGCATCAACGCAACCGAGGTGAAGAGTTTCGAGATCGAGCAGATCGAGTAGATCGTGTCGGCGGTTGCCGGTGCGCCCGTGGCCGGATTCGCGAAACCGATGCCCCGAGCCATGAGCAGCTCCTGATCGTGGACGACGGCGATCGACGCGGCGGGGATCCGCTCGATGGCGAGCTGGTACTCGATCCAGACCTCCCAGGCCGCGATGGCGTCCTCGACCCCCTGATCGCCGAAAAGGCTCACGGGTGCGGTTTCGGAGTCCAGAGCGAAGACGGGTGCGACAAGAACGGTCATCACGGCGGCGGCCACAGTCAAACGCAACATGACTTCCTCCCGAATTTCCGGATTGGGATCGCTTCCATCCACGGGCGCTCTCAGTCTACCTGGGTCTGGTGGGGGAAACGGAAGGGGCCCATGCCAGCCGGAGGAGGTCGACTGCGGTGTTTTTGCCGCTGACCCGGCGCCGGGCCTATTTTCGGTAGTTGAACTCGGCGACCAGTTTTTTGAGTTCGTCGGCCATGCTCGAGAGATTCTCCGCGGCCCGGCGCGTCGCGCCGGCGCCGTCGGCTGTCACCTGCGCCGATTGGGCGACCTGCAGCGCGTGTTCGGCGATCTCCGAGGTGCCGTGCGCCGCCTCGTTGATGCTCCGGCTGATCTCGCTGGCGGTCGCCGTCTGCTCTTCGACGGCGAGGGCGATGCTGGTCTGGATTTCCGAGATCCGATCGACCACCTCGGCGATCTCACCGATGGCGCGGACGGCGCCGTTGATATCGTCTTGGATCGACACCATTTTGCTCGAGATGTCCTCGGTGGCGGCCGCGGTTCCACGGGCGAGCTCCTTGACCTCATCCGCAACCACGGCAAAACCGCGCCCCGACTCGCCGGCTCGCGCCGCCTCGATGGTGGCGTTGAGCGCGAGCAGATTCGTCTGTTGAGCGATTTCACTGATCACCTTGGCGACGCCGCTGATCTCGTTCGAACGTTCCCCGAGATGGGTGATGAGCTGGTTGGTGTTTCGTGCCGACGCGACGGCATCCGCAGCGACCCGTGCGGCCTCCTGTGAGTTTCGCGCGATCTCGTGGATGCTGGCGGTCATCTGCTCGATACCGGTTGCGACCGCCTCGACGCTCATGCTGACCTGTTCGGCCGCGCTCGAGGCCATCGTCGCCTGTTCGGAGTTGGTGTCGGCGCCGCCCGCCATCCGGAGGCTGATCCCGCTGAGGTCGTCCGACGCGTCGGCCAACGCGCCGGCATTGTCGCCGAAGATCGCCACGGCGTCGCGCATCCGGTCGAGGGCGCGGTTGATGGACGCGCCCATGGTGCCGAGTTCGTCGGCGCTGGCGATCTCGATCCGTCGCGTCAATTCTCCATCGGCGACGCCCGCCGCGACGGCGACGACCCGGTCCATGGAAAGCGAGATCGAGCGGACCACCGAAATCGAGAGCGTGATGAGGGCGATGATGCTCAGGCTCAAGACGACGACATAGAGAACGGTGGCCTTGGTCTGATTGGCCCGCGATCGGTCAAAGGCCTCCGAGATGTTCTCCCTCGATGTTTCGGCGATGGTGTCGAGGGTTTCCTTGATGAGGTTGTAACGGGTGATCTGGTCCTGGATCGCCTGTTGGAGATCCGAGCCGATTTCCATGTTGATGAGCCGGCTCGACGTCTGCCTGGCGAGCTCGTAGTACCTTTTGAAGTCTCCACCGAGAGCCTGGATCTGATCGGCATCGAGGGTCGCGTTCTCGCTCGCCTGGTTCACCGTCTCGAGAAACTGGCGGTGGAGGGCGTCGGTCTCCTCGAGCAGCGCCATGTCCGACGACGCCACGGCGTCCTGCAGGCCGCGCTGCAGCGCCGCGAGCTGTTCGACGAGGTTCTGACTCATGGCCACGGCGGGCACGTACCCGGTTTCGATCCGGCGGTTGAGGTTTTCGTTGGCCGAGCGGGTCATCTGGACGACCACGAAGATCACGAGCAGCGCGGCGACCGCCAGGGCGGGCATGAGGGCGATCTTGTGGACCACTTTCATTGGTTCAGTTCTCCACCGCGAGTTCTTTGACCTTGGGATTCAGAGGCAGCCCCTTTGAAACATAGCCGACGGCCCAAGGGTCCGCCGCGACAAACGCCAGAACCTCGGCCTCGGTCGATCGTTCCATGGGTGGAACGGCCTTTCCTTGAAAGATCTGCCGTTGCCAGTAACTCTTGATGGCGCTGACTTTTTTCTCGTGGATGACGGCCGTGAACTCCTCACGAATCGGCGAATCGGGTTTGAGATCGACCGCGGTCACGGTCTGCCCGACCGGCCAGGTCAGGTCTTTCTTCAAGAAGATCCCGGAGAGCTCCTTTGCGGTGATGGAGTTGATCGGGTTCGAAGCATTGACCACGACCTTGAAGTCAGCCGCCTCCACGACGGGTGCGAGACCGGTCAACAAAAAGACGAATAACAGGAGCCTGCACCGTTTCATCTTCACCGTTTCCCCCGGTAGATTGAATGCCCGCGATGGGTTCGAGAGATCCTCGAGGGCACCCCGATTCCTTTCATGATACAGGAGATGGTGGTGATGATGGTGCCGCCTGTGCGGTTTTCGCCCCGCAGCACGATTTTTTCGAAGCGGCAGGTGGTTACTTCGCTGCCTTGGCGGCCTTTTTTGAGGCCTTGGCCTGTTTCTTCTCTTTGGGAGAGAGTTTGGGTTTGTTGGATTTCTCTTTTTTGACCTGTCCCTTGGCCATTTGGTTGCCTCCCTGCCCAGCGATTCGAGCATTGGCCCTGCGGCCGACAATCCCCGGGAATTGACACTCTACACCCTACGCCGGAAATTGTGGTGTGAGGTCGATCCCCGATTGACGCCGATCGACCGATGGCGGAGATCCGAGCTGACGTAAGATGGGAGGGTGTCGGGCGCCCTTGCCGATCGGGAGGACCCGGGCCGGAGCAGTCAATTGCGCGCGTTTCGGCGGTGGTCAGGAGGACTCACGGGCGGGCGGTTCGGTACCCCCCTCTACGGGAACGGAGTGAACCATGCATGCTGGGAGCTTCTCGGCGGCGGAAGAGGCGCAGTTCGCCTCCCTCGATACGCCATTCAAGGTGCAGCAATTTCTCGACTCGATCCCTTACAGCGGCGACGAGATCTACCGTTGCCCGCGGAGCGTCCTGCGGGATCGCAAGGCGCATTGCTTCGACGGTGCCGTTTTCGCTGCGGCTGCCCTGCGCCGGCTCGGACACCCGCCGTTGCTTCTCGACCAGCGAGCGGTGCGCGACGATGATCACGTCCTCGCCCTGTTCCGCAACAACGGGTGCTTCGGCGCCGTCGCCAAGTCGAACTTCACCGGGATCCGTTTCCGGGAGCCCGTGTTCCGCAGCTTGCGCGAGCTCGTCATGTCGTATTTTGAGATGTTCTTCAATGTCGAGGGAGAGAAGAGTCTGCGCGCGTACTCGCTGCCGGTGCGCCTCGAGCGTTTCGACGGACTTCACTGGGAGACCGTGGACGAGACAATGGACGTCATCGCCGACCGCCTCGACTCCATCCGCCACTTTCCGTTGCTCACGGAGGAGATGGAACGTTTCCTGAGCCCGGTCGACGGGCGCAGCCTGAAAGCCGGCATGCTGGGCGTCAACGAGGCCGGCCTCTACCGTCCGCCCCGCTCCGAAGGATAGCCCGGCGATCCCATCCGGGGACTTCGGATGGGGAACCGCGGGTTCTCGTTCTGCGCGGTCGGGATGTCGGATTTCGCCGTGGCCGTTGCTGAGATCAGCATTCCCTGCCGGGCTCGATTCCGGCTACAGTGGGACTGCAAACTCAAAGGGGGAGGCGCGAGTCATGAGCAAAATCGAGAGGATCGAGCTTTATCACGTCACGGTTCCTCTGGCGGCGCCGTTCTACCCCTCATGGATCCCGGGTTATCCGCAGACCGAGAGTCGGTTCACCCTGCTCAGAATGACGACCGAGGACGGTGTAGAGGGCTATGCCGCCGGCAACGCTTTCGAGAATGAACGTGAAGGCCTGGGGAGCCTGCTCGGCCCCTATCTCATCGGCATCGACCCCACCGACATCTCGCGGGTCCGGCAGCTTCTGCGCGAGTCATCGTTCCTCGGCTGGCACAACCCGTGGATCGAGGCGGCATGCTGGGACATCAAGGGCAAGATCGAGGGCAAACCGGTCTATCAACTGCTCAACCCCGATCTCCCGGAGCCGGTGACCGAGGCTCGGGTCTATGCGTCATCGGGATCGGTCAAACCGGTGGGCGAGCGGCTTGCCTATCTCGATCGCATCCGAGAAATGGGATTCACCGCGACCAAGCTCCGGGTCCACGATTTCGACATCCGGCAGGACGTCGCGATCATCGAGGCGGCCCGCCGGCACGTCGGCAGTGATTTCGTCATCGGCGTCGATGCCAACCAGGGCTGGCGGGTCACCCTCATCGACGATGCGCCGTTGTGGGATCTGGATCGTGCGACCGAGTTCGGGCTGGCGTGCCAGGATCTCGGGGTTCGTTGGCTCGAAGAGCCCCTGGATATGCACGCCTACGATGAACTGGCCGAGCTCCGTCGGCGCATGTCGACTCTCAAGATCGCCGGGTGCGAGCTCAACGCCGGTTGGTCCGAGGCCAAGATCTTTCTCGACAAGGGGAGCTTCGACGTCTACCAGCCCGATGCGACCTTCTGCGGCGGTCTCGCGACTTCCAAGGCGATCTCCGAGGCGTGCCTTGAACGGGGCCTCGAGTTCACCCCTCACACCTGGACGAACGGGATCGGTTTCATCGTCAATCTCCACGCGTTTGCGGCCTTTCCCAACCGTCAGCTGCTCGAGTACCCGTTTGAACCACCCGGGTGGGTCCCCGAGGGACGCGATGCGATCCTCGATGAGCCCATCGCGGTCGCGAGCGACGGCACCGTCGTCATCCCGCAGGATCCGGGCCTCGGGCTCAGGATCGACCCCAAGAAACTCCGCCGATACGGAACGAGGTTCTACCGGATGACTCCGGTCAAGCTGGCGGTCCACACCATTCGCAAGAAGGGGCTGAAAACCGCACTGGAACTCAAGAGAAAGAAGGAGGCGAGGGCCGCGGCCGACAACTGACCTCGGCAGGGTCGAGCGACTACTCGCGCCACCTGATCGCCGGAACCAACTTGCCGTCCTCCTCGACCGACCAGAGCATGTTCTCGTCGTCGGGAAAACTGAGGTGGTACAGCGTCAGCTCATCGCCGACCATGACCTCGAGTTCGGTGTTCCTGTAGAGACTGTAGGAGCCCCACTCGGTCCCATTCACCGTGATGAAGCGCTCGTCGAAATGATAGGCCGTGAGCCCCTTGCGATCGTACTCGACCTGGTACCACGTTCCCTGGATCTTGAAGTTGTTGTTGGCCAGCTCCGCGACCCGATAACGCTGGTTCCAGACGAAGTAGGCGCCGCCCGCCAGAACGAGGAGTACGACGAGTTGTTTGAGCAGGCGTTTCATGGGACCTCCTTCAACGGTTGGGCGATTCGATTGTAAGGCATGACGGCCGGATCTGAGGGCGATGACCCGGCGAAACTACTCGAGTTGATGGATCCGGAGGACATTGGCCGAATCCGAGAATCCGAGCGGCAGACCGGCCGCGATGACCACGTGGTCGCCTCGAATGGCCAACTTCTGCGAACTGAGTTCGCTCACGAGAGCGTTGCCGAGGGCGGCGAGATCGGAGGTCTCCGGCGTCGTTGCCGGGACGACCCCCCAGGAAAGGCTGAGCTGTCGAGCAACGGCGACGGAGTTGGTCATGCCGAGCACCGGAGGACCGGGGCGATGGCGAGCGATGAGCCGAGCGGTGTTTCCCGAGGTCGTGGCGGTGACGATGGCCGCGGCGCCGATCTCATCCGCCAGCTTGCATGCGGCCCGACTGACGGCACCGGTGATATCGGGCACCGTGGACGAGATCGACTCTGTGGTCCAGGACTTGTGACCGATATAGGCCTCGGCTTCCATGGCGACTCGATGGAGCATCTGAACCGCCTCGTAGGGGTAGCTGCCGATGGCGGTCTCCTCGGAGAGCATCAGGGCATCGGTGCCGTCGAAGACGGCGTTGGCGACATCCGACGCCTCGGCGCGCAGGGGTCTGGGGCTGTCGACCATGGATCTCAGCATCTGGGTCGCCGTGATCACCGGGCGTCCGGCCCGACGGGCGGCTTCGATGATCTTCTTCTGGATCACCGGAACCTGCTCGGGAGGCATCTCGACCCCGAGATCGCCGCGAGCCACCATGATTCCATCCACGGCTTCGATGATGGGCCCGATGCGGTCGACCGCCTGAGGCTTCTCGATCTTGGCGATAAGCAGCGGTGGGTGCTCCATGCCGATGAGCCTCTCGCGAACGGTCGCCAGGTCGTCCTCGTGGCGTACGAACGAAAGGGCGACAAAGTCGACCCCCTCGTCGAGACCGACCTCGAGATCCAGGAGGTCCTTTTCCGTGACCGCCGGGATCCGCAGATTCGCCTGCGGCAGGTTGACTCCCTTTCGTGAGGTCAGGAGCGCCCCGTTGACCACCCGGCAGCGCAACCTGTCGCGCAGAACCTCGGTGACCTCGAGCTCGGCCGCTCCATCCGCGAGCAGAATCGTCTCGCCGGCGGCTACGTCCTCGAGGAGGTATGGATAGCCGACCGGAAGCGTCCCCGGCGGCGCCTGGCCGTCGTCGACGGCCAACTCGACCGTTTGTTTTGCCTCGAGCTGAACACCCTCATCGGGCAGCACGCCGAGGCGGATCTTCGGCCCGCCGAGATCCTGCAGGATGCCGACTTCGCGACCCCGACCCTTAGCGACCTCGCGGATCCGCCGGATTGTTCTGCGGTGGTCGTCGCGGTCGCCGTGCGAGAAATTAAGTCTGACGACATTCATCCCGGCGTCAATGAGCGCAGCGATGCCCTCGGCCGAGTCGGTGGCCGGTCCGAGCGTGCAGACGATCTTGGTCTTGCGTCGAAGCATGGAACGGATGATACAGGGGTCGGCGTGCGTTGCGACAACCACGCAGGCGGAGGCGTCGCCCGGTCGGAGCCGCCGTTCTTGCCGAGCGAGCTGTGGAAACCCGCGGCTACGGAACGGTCAGCGACCACGAGCTGGTCGTGCCTGAGGCAAAACCGTCGCCGAAAATCAGATCGGTGACGACGGCCGGATCCATGACCACGACGTCGTAGCTCACCGTCGTCTGGGGGGCGCTGATGCCGCTGACGGTCACGGTGAACCGGCGGTCCTGCATTCCGGCAGAGAAACTGAGACCGGAGGGCTCCCAGACGATGGTGTTGTCTCCGTAGCCGTTGTTGGTGCGTGACACGACGCTCAACGAGACCGGGTTCCCGCCCTCGGTCATCGTGACACTGGCGGCGGCGAAGCTCACCGAGGAGTTGGTGTTGAGCGCCATCGACCAGCGCGGGTAGACGACCTGGTAGGGGACATAGCCCTCGGGGGGCCAAGCCACCTTGGCCGGGGTCGGAGGGCGTGCGACGGTGTTCGTGAACACGACGAGGGCGTTGGCCGATTGTGTCGTCTCCCCGACCGAACCGGTGCCGAATTGGTCGCGGATCGGATAGAGGATCCAACGCCGGTGGCCGACAAAATAGTTTCCCGACCCGGCGTCTTTGATATAGGCGACGATGGCGGCGGGACCCGCGTTCCCGAGGGCGAGATTCGACGATCCGGCGGCCGATGCGCCCCCTTGGGTCCAGCAGGTCCAGGACGACGGTGGACTGTGACTCAAGGCGCCGTTGGCCGACATCATCAGCGCCGCCTGTTGGGCGTTTGAGTTGTAGCCGGCGGCATTCGTCGCGGCCGGCAGGCCGACCATGCCGCGGTAGAAGTTGATCATCTGGAAGGTGGCGTTCAAATAGGCCTGCGAGGTCGTGCCGGCATTGCACGTTGCCACGTTCCCCGACCACTGCATGGGTACGCTGAGCGGTGGAACCTGCTCATTGTAGTAGTAGCTCGCCACCGCGGAACGGCTCCATGTGTCGACCGCCACCGCCCGAGCGTTCTTGGCGGACCCGACGGTCTCGACCTGATCGTGGGTCATTCGGATGACCGGATCGCCGAGCGAGCTCTCGAGATCCTCGGCGTCGGCAATCGGCGATCCCGACAAGAGGACGAAAAGCCCGAGCGCGAAGACGTATTTACTTGAATCCACCGCTTCCTCCCGGCGACTGCCGGAAACATCGTATCGCCGGGGACGATGTCAGCGGGTGTTGCGCGTCACACCGGGGGAGCTTCTCAATCGGGCTGGGAAGTCAGCGGTATCCGCACAACCGCGGGAGCGGGCGGCGCCTCGACTTGATCCATCAAACCGAAATCAGCGCCCGCGACGACGAAGACCGTCCCGTCGTGAACCGCGCAGGTATAGGGAATCAGGCCATCGGGGAGACCGCAATCGAGAACTTCGAGATTTTCCGCAACGGTCTCATCGTGACCGAGGCCGACTCGAACGACCCGAAAGTTGACGTGCCGACTGTTCTGCACCATGACGAATCCATCGTCGATCCGGCTGAGCCCGTCGACCATTCCAAGCGTCATGTCGGGTCCCCGGATCGATTCGATGGAGTCTCTTACGGTCGCGCTCTCATGGTGGTTTCAGTGTCGTCAGTCCCTGCTGAAGTTGTGGCACCGCGCGCAATCGATGCCGCGATCTCGCACGTGTTCTTCGTGGATTTCGTAGAAGTTGTCCTCGTTTTCGTAGCCGTGGCACTGGGTGCAGACAACCGATCGCGGTCCCTTGAGCTCGTAGCCCAGTTCACCCTGGAGATCCATCCGCGCCGTGGATTCGTGGCAGTCGTTGCACACCAGCGCGGCATCCTCATCTCCGACCTGGTGGTTGAGCAGCTGGAACGTGTCGGTTTCGACCCAGCTCACCCCTTGATCGGGGTCCAGTCCCTGGTTGACGAGGCCTTGACGGACCGCGGCCCCGGCATCGCCCGTCGCGAAGAAGACGCTGGTGTCGAGGGCGAGGAGCTTGCCCGTGGAGTCGATCATGGGTTGGACTGCGGTCTTGTATTTGAACGGGTACAGCATGGCGGCAGGATCGGCGACCGAACCTTCAGGTCGTGATGTGGGGTAACGCCCGGTTGCGGAATCAAGGGGAACAGGGATCTCGAGGATGGCGTTCCAGCTGGTTCGGTTCCAGTGACGGTAGGCGGGGATCAGGTTGTTGGCCTTGATCGAAGCGGGATGGATCGGTGGGGTCGATCCGTTCGTCTCCAGCCAGGTCCGATGAATCTCGGTCGCTTCGGTGGCGGCGGTATCGATCGCGTTCTTCGCGAAGAAGGGAATGTGGCAGGTCTGGCAGGCGACCCGATCGATGTGCCAACCGATCTCCTCGTCGCCGTGGCCCCAGGTTGTGCCCATGTTGGGATGACACCGCGTGCACTCAACGGTTGTGGTGGTGTCCGACGGCCGGAGATCGGAACCCTTGCCCTCGACGCGATGACCGGTGAACCGGTGACAGGCCTGGCACTTGAGATCGGCGCCGGTGGTGGCCATGTGGCGGTCGAAGCGACGATCCGTGGTGTCGATCTGGGCGAGGGCGAGGTCGCCTCGTTTGACCGCGTCGCCGCCACCGGATCTGGCGTGACACTGAAGGCAGTTCGAGCGAAGCGGCCGGTGCACGGTTTGCACCGCCTCGTCCATGCTGATGGCCATGGTGTCGGCGTCGGGGACCCAGACGTCGCCCTCCCGTTTCCGGCGGTACTCCTGCTGATGACACAAGAGGCAATCGATGTTGACGAGCTGGTCGAGGTCCGGCTCGGCCCTCGGCAGCGCCCCGAGCCCGATGTGGCAGGATCCGCAACCCGGCCAATTGCCGAGGATGTGGACGCAGTAGCTGTTGACGCCGCCGCGGTCCTTTCCCTGCCGCGGGCCGCCGTTGGTCATCAACGGCGCATCGCCCTGCCACTGGTACATCACCGATGCGTGGACATCCATCGCCTCGTTTTCGTGACAGGCGACGCAGGTGCCGGGTCCCCGCCAATCGAGTTCGGCGTGGTCGGTGGCGCAGTTGAGATCGGCGCCGCTGCAATCCTGGTCGATGCCGTCGCCGCACCAGTCGATGGCACCCGGATAGACCTCGGGATCGGTGTCGTCGCAGTCGTCTCCACCGCACTCGGTGGCGATGAACCCGTCGCCGTCGACGTCGCCGCAGGGAATCAGCCGCCCCGAAGGATGTCGAGGCTGCGCCAGGTCGGTCAACACGCTGCCTGGTCGGGAATCGAGATCATCACCGAACAAGGCGGGAGCGGTTCCAAGGATGAGGGCCAGGGCCAGGGACCACCGGGGGATTCTCAATTTTGGCATCGCTGTTACCTCGGTCCCAGTGTTGCACACTTCGAGCGGTCCGGGTACTCGGTCGACCCTCGGCAGGACGACCCGGGCGGCAAAGGACACCGATTCGCCGCATTGTGAACCCGGTTTGCCTTGATTGAGCCCCTCGCGTGTCCTTCTTGCCCTTCACAGTGGGGTCAATGGAGGCAGACCCATGACCAACGACAGCGTGACAGTGGGACAGAATCTGATCTCGAAACTCGGCCGGCCGGCGCGGTTGATCGCGGTTGCGTTCCTCGCCGTCATCCTGCTCATTCCGCTCGATATGGTGCGGTCGGTGGTGCGGGAACGGCACGCCACCTACCAATCGGTGGTTCTCGACATCTCGGGATCGTGGAGCGGCGATCAGCGTGTGGCTGGGCCGGTTCTCATCGTTCCCTATTCCGAGAGCGTCGTGGTCCGCGATGAATTCATCACCCCCGCGGGTGAGAAGAAGATCAGTCAACGGTGGGAAACCCGTGAGCGGCGGGCGATCATCCTGCCGGATCGCCTGAGGTACGAGGGCAGCCTCGCTCCCGAAATGCGGCACCGGGGGATCTACCAGGTGCAGGTCTACACGGCGGATCTCCTGGTGAGCGGCACTTTTTCGAATCTGGAAGCGGCGATCGCCTCCCTCGTCGCCGGTGAGCGGCTGGAAGGCATCGACTGGGAGAACGCTGTGGTGGGATTCGGGGTTTCCGATCCTCGCGGCCTGGTTCAGGTCGATGGATTCGAGTGCAACGGTCACGCGGTGCAGCCAAGGCCGGGCACCACGGTTGACGAGCTCCTTCCGAGCGGATTCCACATGGCGGTCGGCGGCGCGATCTCCGACACCCTCGAGTTCAAACTGCCGATGGTGCTTCGGGGAAGCGGCGGGTTTCAGTTTCTGCCGTTTGGCGAGACCACCGACGCCGTGATCCGATCCGACTGGCCGCACCCGAGTTTTGTCGGCAAAGTGCTCCCGACCACCCGGGAGATCTCGGACGCTGGATTCTCCGCCGAGTGGACGATCCCGTTGCTCAACCGTTCCTACCCCCAGGTGTGGCGCGCCGGATCGAACGTCGCCATCGATGAGATCGAGGCCGGAGTGCGTCTCTTCGAGCCGGTGGCGCTGTATGACCTGGTCACCCGGGCGGTCAAGTACGGGTTGCTCTTCATCGCGCTGACCTTTTTGTCGCTCGGACTCATTGAGCACGTCACGGCCGTGCGGCTGAGCCTGGTTCAGTTTCTTCTCATCGGGGTCGCCCTCGCCCTGTTCTTCCTCATCCTCATCGCGCTGGCCGAGCACATGGGATTCACCACCGCCTATCTCCTGGCGTCGTCCACGGTGGTCCTGATCAACACCCTCTACTGCGCCGCGATCCTCAGACGGACGTCGATCTCGGCCATTGTCGGCGCGGTGCTGACGGCGATCTACGGCATCCTCTTTCTCATTCTCCAGGCCGAGGACTTCGCCCTTCTCGGCGGGACGCTTCTCCTGGTCGTCGCGTTGACGGTCACCATGTTCTTCACCCGGAGGATCCACGAACCGAAGCAGGGGTGAAGGGATCCAAGCCGCTCAGGGCTCGAGATCTGCCGGACCGAACCGACGCCCCGGCGTGATGGGCCGCACCATTTTGAGACGGTGGATTTGCTAGGCTCGAAGGAGTCGATGCGTGAAGGAGGTGCGGTGATGAAGAAGGTGGTTGTGGCTTCGCTGTTCTGCGGTCTCGTGGTGGGTGTTTGTCTGGTGGCACAGGCCGGCGAGCCCCGTCCGATCGCGCAGCCGTACGGCGACGGATTCGAGACCGGCGAATGGTCGTTTCCCGTCGACCGGGAAAGGGCGGCGATTCCCATCGATCATCTGGTGATGGGCGCCGATCACATCCTCGACCAACAGTGTCACAACGGCGGATTCGGCTGGCCTCACGCGGACTGTTCGGCGACCTACCACAACATCACCGGCCCGATCCTCCTCGGCTCTCTCGGCGCCTTCTACCACACTCGCAACGACAGCTTCCTCGTGGGTCCGGTCAACGGAGGCGCCTTTGACCTGACCTATGAGTTCAGCAACGGCGAGTCTCGTTTCGGTTCGTTCACTCCGATGTTCCTCGACGTCCTCGCGCGGGCCTCGCGGAACACGACGTTTTCGACCCATGTCGCGACCGAGCTCTTCGACGAGCTCGCCGCCGGGACCTATGGCCCCGACGATCTCGACACCGCGGGGTGGATCGCGAGTATCGAGACCGGCCGCACCGGTGCGTGGGTCAACCTGAGACCGTGGGAGTTCTCCGCGCTCATCAACGTCGCCGGGGTTCTCGGCCAGCCCGGCCAGAGCGCGCTTTTCGAACAGGGCGTTCTCGACGGGCTCAACACCCTCGACAACAGCGATCCCGACAATGTCTACTCCGATGTCATCGGTCTCGCGGGCGCGGTTCGCGGTCTGGCCGCGGCCCGGCGGTACAGCTTTCCGGCGATCGTGGCGCCCCTGCATCCCGGAGTCAACGGGATCGACTCTCTCGAAGAGCTCGCCGCCTATCTCGGGTCGTTTCAGAATCCCGACGGGTCCTGGTACTGGCACTCCAATCTGGCGGCTCCTGCCGTCGGCGACGAGGATGTCCAGACGACCGCGTACGCCCTGTTGGCGCTCATCGAGGTCAATATCATGACGGCGTGGGATTATCAGGCGGCGACCGAGGCGGCCCGTGACTGGATCGTCTCGCTTCAGTTGCCGGATGGAGGTTTCCCACAGTATCCCGGCGGCGACGAAAACACCGAGGTCGAGGGTGAGGCGGTGACCGCCGCGGCGGCCTTCGACGCGATTTTCTTCGTCGATGGATTCGAGGCCGGGAACACCGATCTCTGGGCGGCGGTGACACCGTAGCCGATCCGGACCCCGTTCGCCTTCGGCGGCTGCTCGCGGTGCCATGGTGACCGGAGCGAAATCGAAGCGGCGCTTCAAGCGTTACCCATGGAGAACGCGACCGCATCTCTTGTCCTGATCCACCACAGGAAGAACCATGATGGGATTCCCGGGCCGGGAGCGGGTGTGGTTCTTGGACTCGAGACGACGGCGGGGGATTCATGAAGATCGTACCGAAGATTCGCCAGAACATCTGTCTCACGGCTCATCCCGACGGCTGCCGGGAGCAGGTGCGCGAGCAGATCGACTTTGTTTGCAGCCAGCCATCCATCAAAGGACCCAATCGCGTCCTGATCGTCGGCGCCTCGAACGGATACGGCCTGGCGGCGCGGATCGTCTCGGCCTTCTCGTGCGGGGCCGCCACCGCGGGTGTGTTCCTCGAGCGCCCCGGCACCGAAACCCGGACAGCGACCGTCGGCTGGTACAACAACCTCGCCTTCGAGGAGGAGGCGCGCAGATCCGGTCTGACCGCCTTCAGCGTCAACGGGGACTCCTTTTCGGATGAGGTCAAGGGCGAGATCGTTCAACGAATCCGCGACGAAATGGGTCCCGTCGACTGCGTGATCTACAGCATCGCTGCGCCGCGGCGGATCGATGCGGCAACCGGTCAGATCTATTCGTCAGTCGTCAAGCCCATCGGCAGCGCCTTTACCGGCAAGACCGTCGACATCAGCACCGGCGCCATGAAGGACATGGTCGCCGAACCCGCCACCGATGACGAGATCGCCGAGACCGTCAAGGTCATGGGCGGCGAGGATTGGATGGACTGGATCTCGGCATTGAGTGATGGGGGCGTGCTCGCCAGGGGCGCGGTGACCGCGGCTCTTTCGTACGTCGGGCCCGAGATCACCGCGCCGATCTATCGCGACGGAACCATGGGTCTGGCCAAGCGCCACCTGGAGGCCACCGCCGAGGAGATCAACCGGCGCTTCGCGAATCAGGATCTGCGGGCGGTGATCTCCGTCAACAAGGCTCTGGTCACTCGCGCCAGCGCGGTGATCCCCACCGTGACGCTCTATATCTCGCTGCTCTATTCGGTCATGAAGAGGAAGGGGATCCACGAGGGCTGTATTCAGCAGATGGTCCGCCTCTATCGCGACTACTTCTACTCCCCCGATCCGAAGCCCCTCGACAGCGACGGCAGGATCCGGCTGGATGATTGGGAGATGCGCGAGGACGTGCAGCGCGAGGTCGCTGCGTTGTGGAAGAAGATCTTCGACGACCCGTCACGACCGGTGGCCGAGATCGACGGATTCCGAACCGAGTTTCTCAGGCACCACGGTTTCGAAATGCCCGGAGTGGACTACGACCTCGACGTCGCGACCTCTTGACCATCAGTGGGTCGTGTCATCCGACCGAAGTCAGGAGAGGTTCAGGGTCAGACATTGGTGACGCCTTGCCGTCGAGGGTCAATCCAGGACTCCCACCACGATGGATGAGGGGTGTTCGGCCGATCGATAGACCCGGTGCGTGGCTTTGACGAAGTCACCCTCTTCGGCCTCGAAGATGTTCCCGACCCAGCCCTGCGGGTTGCGATCGATGAGCGGGAAGAGGCTGCTCTGGATCTGGACCATGATCCGGTGGCCGCGTTTGAAGGTGTGGAGTACGTCCTGGAGCTCGACCTTTACCGGAGTGATTTCCCCGGGCGTGAAGGGTTCGGGCTCGCTGTAACTCAACCGGTAGCGACCGCGCAGGGTCTCCGACCGCACCATCTGCTGGGTTCCGCCGAGATCGGGTTCCTCGGAGTCCTTCTGCCAGCCCGGCAGCCGGTCGGGATACTCGTCGATGAGCTTGACCACCCAGTCGGCGTCGCCGCCGGTGGTGGAGACCCAGAGCTCGGCCGTCAGGGGACCGGCGAGGGTCAGATCCTCTTCGAGGGCCTCTGATCGGTAGACCAGGACATCGGGGCGCCAGGCGGCGAAGCGCTGGTCCTCGGCCATGTACTCGGAGTGCCAACCGGTCGAGATCTCGGGGGTGTAGGGCACCGGTTTGGCGGGATCCGAGAGGTATTCGTCGAAGGTCTCGTTTCCCGCGGTCGGTGCGGCGAAGGCGAGGACGCCGTCTTCGTGGAGAAAGAGCCGTTCGCCTCTGAGATTCTCCGGCGGCCATGTCGGAAACTCGCGCCAGCGGTTGGCGCCGGTCTCGAAGACCCACGCTTCCGGCAGTTCGATCTCGCCCTCGCCTTTGAGGTGGTGGCGGAAGAACGGCGACAGCGCCTTCTCCTGGAACGTCTCGGAGGTCTTGAAGCCGAAATCGGCGACGGCCAGCGAATCGCCCTCGGTCCAGATCCACCCTCCGTGGCGCCACGGCCCCATCACCAACACATTGCTGATTCCCGGGTTGGCCGCCTCGACCGCCGCATAGGTGTGGAGCGGGCCATAGAGATCCTCGGCGTCGAACCAGCCGCCCACGGTCATGACCGCACACGTGACGCCTTTTAGGTGAGGCAGGATGTTTCTCGCCTGCCAGAACTCGTCATAGTCGGGGTGGGCGGCAAGCTCGTTCCAGAAGGCGATCTCGCCGTGCAGGTAGTCCTCGTTGGCATTGCCGAGCGGGCCGAGATCGAGGAAGAACCGGTAGCCGTCGGGGGTGCCGTAATCGAAGCGCTCGGGCCATTCGGTGACAAGCCCCTCACGGGCCTGCCCGAAGGTCGAGAAAAAACCGAAGCTCATGGACAGGGTGAAAGCGCCGTGGTGGTGCATGTCGTCGAAGTACCAGTCGGCGATGGGCGCCTGCGGCGAGGCGGCCTTGAGCGCCGGGTGCGAGTCGATCATCCCGGCGGAGGTGTAGAACCCCGGGTAGGAAACGCCCCAGAGGCCGACGCTGCCGTTGTTGTGGTCCAGGTTTGCGACCAGCCAGTCGATGGTGTCGTAGGTGTCGGTGCTCTCGTCGATGTCCGTGGTTCCGGATTTCGACGGGTTGTGCGGTCGCATATTGACGAACTCGCCCTCGGACATGAAGCGGCCCCGGACATCCTGGAAGACGAAGATGTAGCCGTCACGCTCGAAGTCGGCGGTGGGTCCGAGCTGGGTCTTGTACCGGTCGGCGCCGTAGGGTCCCACCGAGTAGGGGGTGCGGACGAGCAGGATCGGATAGGACTCGGAGGTGTCATTGGGCACATAGACCGAGGTGAAGAGTCTCTTGCCATCGCGCATGGGGATCCGGTGTTCGAACTTCGTGTAGTGCGACCGGATGTACTCCTCGCGCTCCGGGTCCTCAGCGTCTCGTTGGGCCGATACTGCCGAAGCCAAGCCGATGACCAATCCGACGCTCAACGCGACTCTGATCGCCCAACTCCTCATGATGCACCTCTCCATTCCGTCGCGACCAGTCGGCCGCTCGTGGAATCTTCCCACAACGCCACCCCCGCCCAGAGTTTCCGGACGGAAACCGGCTAGTCTCGTACAACGGCGCGGCCGTTTTCCCACACCGCGGGTACGGCTGACCGGACACCATTCATGAATTCGCCCCGGGGCTCGACGAGGGCCGAGAGATCCCAGTTGAGGAACTGCCCGAGTTCGGAGACGGCGATGAGACCCGATGGACTCGATCGAAGATGGGCAATGCTGCCGTGCAGCCGGGCGCTGATCAGCATGGCGCCGGTTTCCGTGTCCCAGAGGCCGACCTCACCATTGGCGAAGCCTGCCGCCACGGTTCCCGCCGGACCGGCGACGATCCGGGTCACGGGCGACGAAGGAACCGCCCGCATGGCGAGCCGCGGTGCGTTGTCGTCGAGGTGTCCGTAAACCAGGAGCGCCCCGGTCGAGTCTGCGGCGACCAGTTGATCGTTGACATTGGCGATCGCCGACAAGGGAGCTTCGGCTTCGAACGTCGTCAACTGTACGCCGCCGAGGTCGAACACAGTGACGAGATTCCCGGTCGCGACAAGGATTTCCTCATCCCCGAAACCAATGGCGTCAGCCTCCTCGGCGAGGACATCAAACCCTGTGCCGGTGCGGACGATCCGAACCTCTTTGTCGGCATTGTGGGTGACGCATCCCCCGTTCACGGCATAAAGCCGCGAGATTTCGGGGGGGCTGTCGGTGAAGAGCACCACGTCATCGGCTGTGTTCCAGAGCTCGAAGACGCCGTCCCATGTCACGACGCAGAGGAGATCTCCGTCCTCCGACTGCGAAGCCAGCCGCGCGGTGTTTTCAACGGCCGTCCGCCACCCGGCGTGGGGCGGGAGCCGGTCGGGCTCTCCCGGTGCGACCTCATCCCAACCTCGGTGGCTGAGGAGCAGGGGAGGGTGGGTCAGGAGAGCCGGTGCGCGCCACAGGGGGCGGCCATTGGCGACCTCGATCGTGAACAGGGTTCCGTCGCCCTCGGTGACGGCGACAATCTCACCGTTTGGGCTGAAAGTGGCTTCTGTGGCGCCCTTTTTGTGATCGCCGAGAGTCTTGCACTCACCACCGACGAGATCGAGCAGGATGATCTTTCCGGTGGTGAGAGGGATCGCTGCGAGACGACCGGCCGGGTCGATATCATGGAAATAGGGAGTCGCGGCAAAACGCTGGAGCACCCTGGATTGACCGGTAGAGGTGTTCCAACGGCGCATGGTGTTATCGAGGCTGGTGGAGAGGAGATGGCGGCCGTCAGGAGAGAAACGGACGCCGTGGACGTTGCCCTCGTGCCCCTCGAGAGTCTGAATCTCCTCCCAAGTGGACGTCGTCCACAACTTGATCTGGTGGTCATACCCGGCTGAGGCGAGGAGGTGCCCGTCCGAGCTGAAATCGAGGTCGATAACAGGTGCTTCGTGGTCGACGGTCTTTGAGATCGTCCAGGTTTCCGGGTTCCAGAGGATGATGGTTCCGTCGACGCCGGCGGTGGCGAGGCGGCCGTCCGGAGCGAAGGCCGCCGCGAGAACCTCACGTTGGTGGCCTCGCAGGACGGTAAGCAATTCACCGGATTCGGCGTTCCAAAGGTGGGTGGTGCGGTCGGCGCCGGTGGTGGCGAGGACGCGCCCGTCGGGTGAAAAGGCAAGTCCGTAGAGATCGGTGTGGTGCCCGGCGATCACCCGAATCACATCGCCTGAACCCACATCCCACAGCCGAACGGATTCGTCCTCGCTCGAGGTCGCGACGGTTGTTCCATCGGGGCTGAAGGCGGCCCCGTATGCCTTGTCGCGGTGGCCCGAAATCGGGGCCGTTCGAGCTGGTGGATCGAGGTTCCACAGCCGCAACCCCTTGTCGGCGCTGGTGACTGCGAGAAACGTCCCGTCCGGGCTGAATCGGGCGACGTGGATTTCGCCTTCGTGACCGTCAAAGACGCGGTGGAGGTCGCCGTGTCCGAGATCCCACACCCGAACCGTCCAGTCGCGTGAGCCGGAGGCAAGATAGAGGCCGTCGGGGCTGAAATCGAGGCTTTCGATGGGTCCGGTGTGACCGACATCGAGGGTGGCGGTCAACTCGCCCAGGCCGACATCCCAGAACTGGATTCCGGAACCGCCCAGACCACCCGACGCCAGTTGCCCTCCATCCTTGCTCCACGCCAGCGCCAGCACCTCGTACCCGGCCTCGAGGGTCTTGATGAGCGATCCGGACGCGAAATCCCAAAGCCTGATTGTGCCGTCATGACCGCCCGATGCCAGAGTGCGTCCGTCGGGGGACGAACGGACCCTGCGGATCCGCCCGTCGTGGCCCTGGAGGACCGCCCGTGTTGCCCCGGTTGTCACATCCCAGATCCGAATCGTTCCGTCATAGCTCGCCGAAATGAGCTCAGTGCCGTCGGCTGAGAACTCGAGATACCAGGGCACCGACCGATGACCGGAAAGCGTCCGGAACTGGCCGTCCGCGAGCGTCCAGACGATGACGTCGCCGCCATAGCTGCCTGCCGCCAGCAACCGACCACCGGGGGAGAATGCCACCCCGAGCGAGGGCTCGCCGTTGCCTTCGAAGTGTTGCGCTTCGCGGGTTCGGGCGTCAAAGACGGTGACGGGAGAGCCCGAAGTTGCAATCCTGAGCCCGTCGTCGGCGAAGGTGACCTGGAAATGAAGTTTCTCGCTGGGATCGCGCCACCGAAGCGGATCACCTTCGAACCGCCACCAGAGTGCTCGGCCCGCCGTGGAGTCGAGGATCTCGAGCGATCGCCTGAGCTTGGTTCGCGCTTCGAAGATATCGCCTTGAAGGGCCGCCGATCGCGATCCCTCGAGCAGCGCCTCGGCCTCGCCGCGTTGGGCGCGATCGCGCTCCGAGCGCGCCTCGTGGCGCTGGATCCCGAGCATCACCGAGATCGCGCTGAGGACCGCGAGGGTTCCGGCGATGAGCCAGCGTCGTCGTCGTCCTCGCTGGTTTTCTCGCCGGCGGCTCTCGTCGAGGAAGGACCGCGCGGTCGCGGGCAGCTCCATTTCGAGCCGTTTGACCGTCGCCTCCGCCTCCCTCAGGGCCTCCCCCTGCCAGAGTTCGTCGCTGCGGCGCTCCCGCCGGCGCCAGAGACCGGCGGCGCGATCGATCTCTTCGCGAAACTCGCGTTCCTCCTGGCTTCCCTCGAGCCACCGGGCGAAGCGCTTCCAGGCAAACAGGAGCGACTCGTGGACGAGTTCGAGTTCGGCGGCGTCACCGGCCGAGGAGCGGCGAACGCTGATGAGCCGAGCTCCGACCAGGCGATCGAGAACCTCGCCGGCGGTCTCTGGCAGATCGTGGAGGACCTGGGATCGGGTTGAGATTCGACGGGTCTCGTCCGGCGTCACGAGCCGCAGCAGGATGGTGCGCGCGAGTCCGACCTGGCGATCGGTCAACACCGCGAGCACTCCATCCGCGTGGGTCGCGAGCGCACCGGCTACACCGCCCATCTCTTCGTACACCGTTTCGAGGAGCAGCCGGCGATCCCGATCCCGTCCCTCCCAGAGCTTCTGACCGGCGAACTGGAGCAACGGCAGGGATGAGGGTTCGTCGGCGACCTCGTCCACCATCCGATCAACGAGTTCCGGATCATCGTAGCCGTAGCCGATTCTCGCAACCGAGCGGGAGAGAATCTCACGGAGTTGGCCGCCGTCGGGGCTGCGGAGGATGGTGATGTGAGCCAGAGCCTCTCGGAGTTCGGGGCCTTCGGCGAGGCGGCTGAGAAATTCTTCCCGGACCGTGAAGACAACCCGAACCGGTCCCTCGGGGTCATCCGCCGCGCCGACGAGGGCCTGCAGGAAACGACCTCGTACGGCCGGATCCGCGGCCAGAGTGTAGAGCTCCTCCATCTGATCGATGAAAAAGACCACTCGCGTGGATCGTTCCTCCGCGAGATTGGCTGCGAGGAGAGCGAGCCGTCCCGGCTGGGCTTCGAGTACGTGGGCGAGTTCGTCGACCGCGCCGGTATCGATGATCGATGCCGAGGTCTTCGCGTTGCTCGACTGATTTCGTTGGACCGCGATGAGGCGGCGGGCAAGGGCGTGGAACGGTCTCGCGCCCGGCCTGAGCTCGACCAGGGAGACCGAAGAGCCTTCACGAAGGCGGGGGACGACGCCCGCACGGACGAAGGAACTCTTCCCGGCGCCCGACGACCCGACGACGGCGAGAACCGGAACATCGCGGAGCCTCTCGACAAAGGCGCCGATCTCGCCGTCCCGGCCGAAAAAGATGTGGCGGTGACTCTCGTTGAAGGGAAGCAGACCGCGGAAGGGATTCTCCTCCTTTCCGCTGAGGCTGCGCTGCACGTCCACTGCACCGACCAGGATCGACCTGACCTCGACGGCGGCGGGCCTTTTGGAGGCCTCCTTCTCGAGGCACCGCATCATCAAATCAACGACATCGTCGGGTACCGCTGCCGGTAACTCGGGCGTGGTCACCGGTTCCGGACGGCGGACCAGCCGAACCTCGTCGAGAACCCCCGAACCGGCGTACGGCCTGTGACCGACGAGCAGTTCATAGAGGATGACCCCGAGGGCCCAGACATCCGCGGCACCGGTGAGGTCGCCTCCAAACCACTGCTCGGGGGCCATGTAAGCGGGTGTGCCGCTGGTCCCCGCGGTATCGATGGCAACGGCCATTCCTCTCGACTCGACGCCTGACTCGGGTTCGGACCCGACGGTGGCAGGCTGGATACCGCGATTGCCGGTCGTGATCGTCTCGGCCGAGTCGTATTCCAGATCCAGATCGTCCGGCAGTGGAGCCAGGGGGCGGGCGAGCCCGAAATCGAGAACCCGCAGACGACCGTCCTTGGCCAGGAGGATGTTCTCGGGTTTGAGATCGCGGTGCAGCACCCCGGCAGCGTGGGCCTCGGAGAGCGCATCGGCGATGGCGGAGACCCAACGGAGGCACTCGGCCGGGCCGAGATCACCCTGGCGCATCCGTTCGCGCAGCGTCTCGCCTTCGAGAAACTCGAGGGCGAGATACGGTTGCCCCTGATGCTGCCCGACGGTGTGGATCGTCACGATGTTCGGGTGGTTGAACTGTGCGGTGGTCCTCGCCTCGAAGAGAAACCTCTCGGCGGCGTCGCTGGATTCGAAAGCACCCTGCTGGATGACTTTGAGCGCGACCCTGCGACCGAGGGTCGTATCCCGGGCGAGATAAACCTCGGCCATGCCGCCGCGGTCGATCGGCCGCACAATCTGAAAGTGATCGACCATGCTCCCCGGTTGATAGAACCACGGGTTCGCCATTTGAAATGAGATTAACACGCGATCGGGCGATCTCCTGATCGTTCGAGATGAGTGTCCCAGGTAGATCGGGAATCGGGTATCATTTTGGGAATCGTGAGTTAAATCGGAAGATATATTTGAGAATTGATCACATTCCTGAAACCTTTTGCGGAGGATTGCCGACCGGCCGAGTCCGGCCCGTACAAGGAGTTGAATCATGAGAACCATCCCGCCCATCGCGCCGCGAGTCGTGCTTGCATCGACCATCGTGTCCGTGCTCGCCACGGCGCCGGTCGCGGCGCAATCCATGGCGCCGTACCCGGCCCAGATCGAGTACAAGGAAACCGTCACCACCCTGATCGACGACCAGGGCACCCTCTCGGTTTGGCCGTTGCCGCCGGGGACGACCCTGTGGCGGGAGTTCTCCCGAGTCGCCGCGAGCGGCGATGGCTCGAAGGCCGTCTTTCAGGTCTGTGATCTCAACAGCGGGGGTGAAGGCTGTCGCCTCTTCCTGATCGGGGCGGGCGGGACCGGACTCGAGGATATTTCGGCCATTTTCACACCGGATCTCGTGAGCACGGGATGGAGTTGGGGCAACCTCAGGATCAACGACGACGCTTCGAAGGTCTTTATCAAGGCGCAGCTCAACGACGGCAAGGCCTACATCCACCGGTACAACGTCGCGACCGGCGTGACCGACCTTGCGGTCGACCACTGGTGGTGGCCGAGCGCGTTTGATTGGTTCGCCATCGACGACGAGGCGTCGCGGTTTTTTGTCGGCAAGTTCGACGAGGGATGGGACCCGATGCTCGGACGCAACGTTCGCGGTATGTACTGGGCGGATCACGATTCGACCATTGTCCAGTATGTCGACATCTACGAGGACCTGCCCTGCAACGGAAGTTGCAACAACCTCAACATGGCTTCTCAACTCGGTGGGAGCGCCGACGGCAACCGCGCCATTTTCTCCTGGATGAGCGACTATCTCGGGAACGGCCACCCGGACAACCGTTCGGCGCAATGGGTTTCGACCATCGGCGGCGCGGTCGCGAAGCTGACGGTCGATGACCATTACTGGGTGTGGCAGGGCGACTGGCGCGGCGTGAGCGACGACAGCGGCAGCAAGGCCCTGTATCAGTACCGGCACCGGAGCGGCGATCCCAAGATCACCGATCTCGTCGATGTCTCAACCGGAGCCTCCACCGAACTGAGCTGGACCACCGACCTCAACCCCGTCGCGGCCTTCATCACCCGCAGCGGAGACTTCGTCATGCTCTCGGGCAGGAAGGGTGATGCCGGCCAGCAGTACTACCTCACCATGAAGGACCTCCAGCGGGACCGAAACCGGGATACGTGGTCCTACCATCTGCCCGCGGTGGGACGCGAGTTCAGCAACATCACCAATGATGACGGGACCTACTTCATTACCAACCGCTATGATCTGCAGCGCGTGGACATGGCCGTCGGGACTGGGGGCGACTTTTCCGAGTCGCCGAACGTCATCGAGATCGCCTTCACCCACCCCTATCTCTGGCACGACGATTCGGCCCAGATCGGCGTCACGGTGCGGGTCAGCGACAGCCAGGGGCTCGCCAACATCGCCACCGTCACGCTGGCCGTGCTCGTCGAGGGCGAAGAGGAGCCGATCTGGAGCATGCCGCGCGAACCGCTGGCCTTTCCTGCCGGCGATCCGGGCTCGACCTGGCTCTATGACGACGGCACCCACGGCGATGTGACTCCCGCCGACGGGGTGTTTACCTTTGACGCCATCGCCACCCGCAAGACCGACCCGGTGACCTGGAACACCTGGTACTCGCACTTCACCCTGCCGCACCAGGTCGGCATTCGGATCATCGCGGAGGATGTCGACGGCAACTCGACGATCGCCGACACCACCCTGTGGATCACCGATGTCGATACCAATCCCGTGATCTTCGCGGATGGTTTCGAGAGCGGCGACACAAGCCGGTGGGGGAGCGCGGCGCCGTAGGTCCTTTGCAGGCCGGCGATCATCCCGCCGACGGTAGAATTTTCCGGTTGAAGAAGGTTGTATGGAGATTCCCGGCCCGCTCGAGTACAGAGCCATCGCGGCGTGACCGGAGAGCTTTGACGATGTTTCAATTTTCTGCATGAGATCCTATGTTCTCTCAATTTGAGGTACTATTCCTCCAAACGGGGAGACCAACAACATGGGTGGGCTCGTCGGGCAGACGCTCGGGCGGTACGAGATCATCGACTTTGTCGGCAGGGGCGGGATGGGGGAGGTCTTCCGCGCCCGCGACACCGAGCTCGGCCGGGATGTCGCCGTCAAGGTGCTGGCGGCGGAGACCGCGAAGGACGCCAATCGACTCGAGCGGTTCAAGCGCGAAGCGCGCGCCGTCGCCCAGCTGTCCCACCCGAACATCCTCAACATCCACGACTTCGGCACCGAAAACGGGGTGTTCTATTCGGTCACCGAGCTGCTCGACGGCAGCGATCTCCGCGATCGACTCGCCGGCGAGGCACTGCCCATCTCCAAGGTTCAGAAGATCGGCCGGTCGGTTGCCGAGGGCCTCGCCGCGGCGCACGGCAAGGGCATCGTCCACCGCGACATCAAACCCGCCAACATCTTCATCACCAAGACCGGTCAGGTCAAAATCCTCGACTTCGGGATCGCCGGGCTCAGGAGCGGTGATGGTGACGATGCCGCGGATTCCGGGAGCCCGACCAGGACCCTGACCAGGACGGGTCAGATGATCGGGACGACCGCCTACATGTCGCCCGAGCAGGTCGCCGGACGACCCGCCGATTCACGCAGCGACATCTTCTCTCTCGGCTGCGTGCTCTACGAAATGCTCACCGGGAAACGGGCATTCGACTGTGCGACTCCCAACGAGACATTGGTGGCCGTCGTCAGCAAGGATCCGACTCCCATCGCGGCGCTGCGGCCGGACGTGCCCTACGCCCTCGACCTCCTGGTTCAGCGCTGCCTCGAGAAGGAACCCGGCGAGCGATTCGAGTCGGCGAGAGACGTTGCGTTCGCCCTGGAGGCGCTCAGCGACGACCGGGTCTCGTCGCGTCCTGTGCGCGCGATCAAATTCCAGAAGCTGAGCCGCAATCTCCGCGCCGCGTTGGTGGGCGCAGCGGTGGTGGTTGCCGCGCTCATCGGGTGGAAGATCGTGGAGGGTTGGCTGCCGTTCATCCCCGATCTGCCCGAACAGAAACACATCGCGGTGATCGACTTTGAGGTGCCGGGGGGAGATCCGGACCTGACCGCTCTCGCCGACGGCCTCACTGAAACCGTTTCGGAGAGTCTGCGGACGCTCGAACGGCAAACCCATGGAGCCTTTTGGGTTGTTCCGAGGCGTCACCGCAAACCAGGTGAAGCCTGGACCCTCGACTCGGTGGCGAAGGCGCACGGCATCACTCTCGGCCTCTCGGGCAGGCTGAGTTCGGTCGGCGACAGGCTCAGGCTCGAGCTCGAGCTTCGGGCGCCGGGAGCGAGAAGGCCGCTGCGCACCACGATGGTCGAGGACCTGATCGACAACGTCGTCCCGTTCCAGAAGGCTCCGTTGCTTCAGGTGGCGTCGATGCTCGAGATCGACCCGGCGCAGCAGGTTTTGGCGGACCTCGAACGATCGTCCACAAAGGTCGTACCCGCGCTGGCTTCGTACCTGACGGGGCTCGGCCGCCTCGTGCGGGCCGAGACCAGCGAGGGCGTGGCAGCCGCCTACGATAACCTCGAGGAGGCGGTGGGAATGGACCCCACCTTCGAGCCGGCCCGAGCCGCTCTCCTTAGGTCCTGCGCGGCCGCGATCAGGGTGTCGGGGGCCGCCGCGGGAACGGCGAGATGCGCGACCTGGATTCCGGCCGCTGCAGACCGGGCCTCCGCCGAAGTCTGGGCGGCGGCGGCGGCGGTACACCGCGCAAAGGGTGATGACCAGTCGGCCGCCGCGTCGATGCAGCGGGCCGTGGATCTGCGTGCGGACGACGCCGAGATCCAGCTGCGGCTCGCGCAGGACCTGCTGTCGATCGGCGATTTCGACGCCGCAGAGAACGCGTTACAGCGAGCGGTCGATCTCCGACCCGATTACTGGGAGGGGTACTACTATCTCGGCTATCTGGACTATGTACGTGGGCATTACGAGGCCACGGCCAATGCATGGCGAGCCGCCACTCGGTGTGCACCCGAACGGTCCAGCCTCTTTTCGAACCTCGGGGCCGTGTTCCATTACCTCGACCGCCCCGATGAGGCCACGCCGATGTTCCAGCGCGCCATCGAGCTCAGCGACACCGGCAACTACGTGGCGCTCTCAAACCTCGGGACCCTGTACTTCGAGGCGGGTCGTTACGCGGAGGCCGTGGCGATATTTCACCAGGCTCTCGGCGTCAACGACGAGGACTTTCGGATCTGGGGCTATCTCGCGTGGTCGTACGCGGCGGGAGCCGATCCGGCCCGTGCCACCGAGCCCTTCGAGCGCGCGGTGGAGCTCGCCGAGAAGGAGCTGGTCCGCGGACCCGACAACCCGGATCTGTTGGCGAAGCTCGCCGGGTACCACGCCATGCTCGGCCACCACGACCGAGGGTTCGAGCTGATCGAACGTGCGATCGCCGTCGCGCCCACCGATCCGGGCGTGATGGCTTCGATCGGAGAGTCCCTCGAAGATCTGGGCGACCGCGACCGCGCTCTCGACTGGATCGCCGGGGCCCTGCGGCAGGGCAGGCGTCGCGGCCAGATCGAGAACCACCCGTCGCTGCGAGAATTGGTTGCCGACGACCGCTATCAAGAGATGGTGAGGGACCTGGGCTCCGGCATCGACCCGCAGGGCCACTGAGATCGAAAACCGAGATCGACTGGAAAGGGGATTCGAAACATGAGAAGCAAGAAATCCACTCGAGGGCGATTGGCTGCCACTGTTCTGCTTTTGGCAATTACTGTACTCGGCCTGACCGGCTGCAAACCGGACCACTGGATCGTGATCCACAATAAGGCCGGTTACCAGGGTGGAAACCAGACCTGCGAGCCTCCGATGCCGGGGGATACGATCGCCTATCCTCCCTTCCTGCCTCTCGGTTGCGAAGGGCGACAAAATCGGGTTCGTCAATTACTCCGACAAGTCCGTTGAGATCGACCATTTCAAGTCGCTGAAGGCGCCCGCGCCGATCAAGCTCGCGCCCGGGGAAAAGGGTGTCTTCGAGGTGGATGTCAAGGGGCAGCTGGTTCAGTTCAACATCAGGACGACAAATGACCATGGTGGCCCGGACATGATTGTCGAACCCTAAGCGACCGTTTCACGCGGCATCGATCCATCTTGATCCGCGTCCGGCGTTGGTCCAAAGGCCGGCCAGAGGCTGAAAGGAGTATTGCCATGACCAGGAAAAAGCCGCGATGGCAGTCAATTCTGACGGTGCCTGTGTTGCTTCTCCTAGTCGTATTGCTTCAGGCGAACCAGTGTCCGGGGACCAGTGCGGCGAAGAAGGCGGTTCGACCGTTTGTGGAGGAGGTTCTGGCCGGAACGGTGAACAAGGGAAGGAACTGGCGCCTGCACTGGATGCGGCTGGATGCAGACACAACCATCTCGAGCATGGACGTAAAAAGCACCGGAGACATGGAAACCTATTCGTGCCGGGGTTGGTGCGTACTGTTCTTCCTCGATCTTGACCCGTACGCCCACTACGCCCACCCAACCCGTATTCTGGTGTTCGATTCGAAGCCGGACGACCGGCGGAGACCCATTACCGTTTTTCGCCCCACCGAATGGTGGCCGACGATCTTCGAGTCTTCGTGGCCCTACCCAATGTCGGTCTTCAACACCGTATCCGAGATCGAAGACGTGAGCAAGATCCTTCACCTAGGAGGAATCCAGGGCGAACTTGGATATTCCCTTTTCGATGCCGAATTCCGAATCCACAGTCATCCAAATTTCTAGCACCGGTTCAAAACCGTCGGGAAATGTCGACCCCTTCGAGCCATACCCGACACCCACGCCGGTACCTGGATCACCCGGCCTTTCGACCACAATCACGTGCGACGCCAGCGCCGAACCGGTTTGGGCGATTCTCGTTGACGGTTTCAACGACAAAGGAAACAGCTTTGACGAAGACGTGAGCGGAATGTACAACGTCCTCCGCGGTTTTGAGGTGCCAGATGATCACATTCAGGTTCTCAGCCCGATCCCCCTGGTCGGGGTACCGAACCCGATTGGTGCGTCGAGGACGGCGCTCTGGAAGGCGTTCGAAACCACCGAGGACCTGATGGAGCCTTGCCAAGGCCATCTGGGCGGCAAGGCGCCCCACTTCCTGCTCTTCTGGAGTTCGCACGGTACGGACGAGACGCTTTTCTGCAACCTCGCGGACGGATCTCAAAACGAAGTTAAAGCCTGCGAACTCAGCGAGCGTTTGGAACAGCTTGAAAATATCTGGAAGGCGGACGGTGCAAGCCCCACGGAGCTCGTGATCACGATCGTGATCGAGGCTTGCAGGAGCGGATCGGTGGGCAAGGTGCTTTATGCAAATGGAGCGGGACAAAGGCGAATCCTCACCTCGGCAGGGGAGTGGGGACCGTCATACAGAGATATCGACGAACCCCTCGATTCTCCCGAGGGAACAGAGGTCCAGGATCCGAACCCTGCCGACGCAGGTAGCGAGACCATCTGGGGCTACATTGAGGCGTATGGCACCCAGTCGAGTCGTGCTTTGGGCGGCGCCTCTTTGACCTTCGAGGCGGCGGCGGAGTATGCGAAAAAACAAGACCTGACCCTGTTGGCGAACAACCCGCTGCTTCCAAGGGAAATCGGGCTTTGGGTCCCGGATCCCGCGAACCCTATCCCGGTCCACGGCGCCTGGAATACGAGTGAACGTGCCGCCAGCGTCGTTTCCTTCTCTGCGGCAGCCTCAACTGTGGGAATTTTCGCCGGTGCCCCGGTCACGCTGAATGTTCCCAGGGGTGAGACGACGAAGATCGATGTCACCGTGGCGAATTCCAGTTCGACGAATGAAGTGGGCGCGCTCGCGATCCGTCTGTATCGAAACGACAACAGCGCCCCTGACAACTGGGATCCCGTTTACTACCCGGAGCCCGGAATTGTGAGGACAACGACGATGGTGCCAGGAATCGCCAGCGGCGCTTCGATTCTGGCTGAGTACGAGATCGACATTCCTGGCTCCTTAGAGGTCGGGAGAGAAATCCGCCTGGTTGCGAAGCTTGACAGCGGGCAACCGGCGCCCGCTTCCGTGGAGGAAGGGATGGCCGAATTCGTGGAGCCCAGAGCCGAGATCACGCTGGTCGTTGACGAAGGGGAAGGGGCGGGCGGTTTCTGGGATTGGTTGAAAACGTTATTCAATAAGGTCTTTAGTTGATTTGCGAAGGTCGGGTCCCTAACCCGCTCTTCTCACCAGCTACCTGCTGCGGCCGGCGATGCACAGCACCCAGTTGGGTCTTCTCACCTCGGGGTGCTCGACGTACTGTCAAGTGCGCCTCCGCGCCCCTTGGATCGAAAATCCAACTTGGCACTGCACCTCGCCGGTCTCGCTACGAAACCCGGTGAGAAGTGCGGGCTGAGGGCTGCGTCGACGAGTTCAAATCGCGCCCGGCACAAGTCCAGTTGTACATCGCGGGCCTGATCCGGACGATCACCGGCTCCGGCTTGCTGGTCTCCTCGCGCATGGTCTGGTCTCCTCGCGTATGGTCTGGTCTCCTGGCGCATGGTCTGGCGGGCGGAATTGCCCGTACCGCAGGATGAGCCGCGACCCTCAGCGCGCGGCGCGCTGGAAGAACTCCATGGGCGGTCGGGACGAGATCCACTCCGCGGTCAGCGGTTCGGTGGCACCGGGACGCGGGAAGTCGGTGACGGCGAGCCGGTGCGCGTCGAGCCACAGACGCTGTGAGAGATCCGCGGGGTCGTGCGAGGGGTTGGTGCCGTAGAGAGGATCGCCGAGGATCGGCAGGCCTGCGTGAGCGAGCTGGATCCGGATCTGGTGTTTGCGGCCGGTGAGCGGGCGCACCCGAACGAGAACGAGCTCGTTCGCCGTCGCTAGAACCTCGACGTCGCACCGCGCGTTGGGCGGCAGCTCGGGCCGCACCACCTGGCGCCAGTACTCGGTTTCACTGCGGACGATGTGGTCGCTGAGAGTGAATCGTCGGGGTGGGGGATCGCGGCGCAGCTCGCAGACCGCGGTGTAGTCCTTCTCCGCCAGCGGGTGCGGCTGGAAGAGCCGGCTGAAGTGCGGACGCGTCGCGGGGTCGAGGGAGAGGAGCACCAGGCCGGATGTCAGCCGGTCGAGACGGTGGAGCGGCGCAATCCGGTCGTTGCCGGTGGCCTCGAGGAGGAGGTGGAGGAGACACCCGCGAACCCAGCGCCCGCCCGGGGTGACCGGGAGGTGGGGCGGTTTGTCGACGACCATGAGATCTCGATCCGACCAGACGAT